>JAJEHN010000020.1 GCA_022823665.1 Thermoanaerobaculia bacterium
CGTCTCGTCGATCAGTCCCATCATCGTCGGATAGGTGCAGACGTAGACCCGGCCCGCCTTGTCCTTCTCGGTGACCAGATTCACCGGGCTCGACTCCGGCACGTGAGCCTTGAACGCCCCCACCGCCTGGTTCACCAGCGAAATCCGGTCCGCCAGAAACAGCGCGCGCTTCACCCAGCCCGCCCGCTGCAGCAGGTCGACCAGCGCGATCGCCGCGCGGGTCTTGCCGCTGCCGGTCGCCATCACCAGCAGCGCCTTGCGCCGCGCCTGTCCGAAATGCTCGCCGATGCTCCCGATGGCCCGCTTCTGGTAGTACCGATCGACGATGGCGTTCTTTACCCGCGTCACATCCAGCGGCTCGCGGTGTGTTCGGCGATGGAGCAGTGACGCCAGCTCGTCCTTCTTGTAGAAGCCGGCGACGGCCCGCGGCGCGTAGGCCTGGTCGTCCCACAGGTAGGTCTCGTACCCGTTCGTGTAGAAGATGATCGGGCGCTGGCCGTGCATGGCCTCCAGGCAGTCCGCGTAGAGCTTGGCCTGCTGTCGACCCTTCACCGGATCGACGGTGGTCCTCTTCGCCTCCACCACCGCCAGCGGCTTGCCGTCATCCCCCCACAGGACGTAGTCGGCGTAACCGAGCCCCGAAGTGTTCGGCATGCCCGTGACTTCGTACTCGCGGTCGTGCTCCCGGTCGAGCGGCCAGCCGGCACGCTGCAGGGCCAGGTCGATGATCAGTCTGCGGGTCGTGCTCTCGTTCCAGTCACGGGTCTCGGGGACGGTCTCGTTCTCCGCCTTGATGGCGGCGAGCCGTTCACGCAACACCTCCAACTCACCTTCGATCTCCTTGCGCGCGTCGTCGGCTGCGTCCAGTTGGCGCTTGAGGGTGTTTAGCTCTTCGACGCTTGCCGGCGCGACGCCCGATTCCAGTGCGGGAACAAGGGACTCGTCGAAGGTCTTCCCGTGCAGGTTCTCCGCCCCCTTTCGCAGATAGGTGCGACCCGCCCAGTAGAGGACGTGCGCCAGCTCCCGCACGACGTTCAACGCCTGCTCCGGCGCTGGTGTCCTGTTGCCGTGCACCGCCACGTTGCCCGCCTGCCGGATGTACTCCGCCTTCCGCCAGACGACCTCAGGCACGATCGCACGGAAGGCGGGCTCGCCGAGGTACGCGTCCAGGTTCGTGACCTTCGGAGGGCTCAGGGTCTTCTCGACCCTGAAGACACGTTTAACCAGGCGCTCCAGCGCATGGCGCGCATGGAAGCAAGAGGCCCGGGGGTCGCCGTGGACGTGGTGCTCCGCATAGCTCGCGCTTTCCGCTACGTGGGGAAACTCCTGCTTCAGGAACGCGAAGTTGGCGGAGACCTCCATGGCGGTTCAGAGGTCTCCCCGGAAGGCGCGGGATTGCAGGGAGGCGAAGAGCGTGTCGAGTTCGGCCAAGTGTGCACGCTGGGAGGCCGCCTGTTCTTCTACCGATTCAGCGATACGTGAGAATCGAAGCTGTATGTCTCTGGGCGGAACCGGAAACACAACGGATGAAATGAGCCGCTGGTTTATCTTGTGTGTGCCGTTCGTGGTACGTGCTCCACGTTCAATCTGGCTCCGCACTCGCCAGCTACGCCAGACGTTCTCAAGGTAAGCGGACCGTATGGCGTCGCTATCCACTACTACACTGATCATCGTATCAGGGAAGCACACTCTAGGTGATGACCGGTCTGGGTACGCGCCAGCACCGACCAATTGCTTGTTGCCGTTTCCACGGCAGATCAGAAACGTGTCCGTGCGTACCATCTGCGAAGGAGGGGGCTGCTTGTCGAAATGGGCGTTCTTCCTTGCAGCAAAGTCGAACCGACCGCGAGTGATCGCTGACAGAGTGAGAACCTCGCCGTCAAATGTTCCTTTAGTTGAAGGCGAGAGGCCGTTGCGAAAACCACTCTGAGCCAGGTTTCCCAGAGATCGTTCTTGCCACCCCATCGGATTGGTGACGGGGTCGCCGAACATGTCGAGGAAGGTGGATTGGAGGAGGGTGTCGAGCTGGGCGAGGGCCTCACGGCGTTTGGCCCGCAAGGCATCCACCGCATCCAGTATTCTCGCAATCCGCTTCTGCTCGGGGAGAGGCGGCAGAGGGATTTGGATCTTGAACACCTCGGCCGGTCTGGCCCTGAGCAGCGACCCACCAACGCCCGACACTGTCCGCATGAAAGCCGAGTGAAAAACGTCGCCGACCAAGACCCACCGCAAGTACTTCGGCCAAATGCGCTCGTCTCGGAAAACTATCCATTCGCCCGATGCGATCTGACGATGTCCATCGGATGGCCCAACAACCCACGCTCGACGGATATGCGGAACGATGCGCGAGATCATCACGTCGTTCGGCTGGACAGCCTTCTTTGACGAGCCAATTGCAGATCCAGTAACTACCTCTGGCGCACCGGTATCGAACGCGGAGATGCTATAAAGCTCAAACACCTCGCCCTGGTGCTTCTTGGGATCGACGGACCCACCCCTGCGAAGAGCAATGTCTCCCATTGAGATCAAGTTCCACTTCATCCCAACAGCCCCTCTAACTTCTCGCGCCCCCTCACGATTTCGGCTTCCAGTTCCGCGAGCCGCCCCAGGATGACATTTGGTGGGTCGTACTCCACCGCCTCATACTCCACTTCCTTGTAGCGGTTGATTGCGAGGTCGTAGTCGTTGTCCGCGATCTCCACCTTGGGCACGAAGAAACTCTGGTCCGTCCGTACCCGCTTGCGCTCCACCTCGCCGTTGCGCCAGCGGGCGAGGATGTCGGCAAGGTCGCTGTTGTCGGGTTGCGGCGTGCGCTTGTCGTCCAGCGAGTAGCCGTCTGCCTGCATGTCGTAGAACCAGACGTCGTCCGTGCCTCCGGAGTTGGTCTTGGTGAAGAGCAGGATGGCGGTGGAGACCCCGGCGTAGGGTTTGAAGACGCCGGAGGGCATGGAGACGATGCCGTCGAGCTTCTGCTCCTCGACCAGGATCCTGCGCAGGGTCCTGTGCGCCTTGCTCGACCCGAAGAGTACGCCGTCGGGCACGATGACGGCGGCGCGGCCGCCGGTCTGGAGCAGGCGCAGGAACAGGGCAAGGAACAGCAGCTCGGTCTTCTTCGTCTTGACGACCTGCTGCAAGTCCTTGGCAGTGGACTCGTAGTCGAGACTGCCCGCAAACGGTGGGTTGGCGAGGACGAGGGAGTACCGCTCGGCGTCGTCCCCGGCTGCCGGCACATCGGTCTGGGCCAGCGAGTCCCTGTAGCGGATGTCCGGATTCTCGATGCCGTGCAGCAGCATGTTCATGCTGCCGATGCGGAGCATGGTGGTGTCGAAGTCGTAGCCGTGAAAGGTCCCCTCGTTGAACCGGCGGCGGGCCTGGGCGTCGTTGTAGATTCGGTCACCGTGGTGCTCGACGAGATGCTCTGAGGCCGCGACGAGGAAACCGGCGGTACCGCACGCCGGATCGCAGATGACGTCGTTCGGCGTGGGCGCGGTCATGTCCACCATCAGCTTGATGATGTGGCGCGGCGTGCGGAACTGCCCGTTCTGCCCGGCGGTGGCGATCTTGCCGAGCATGTACTCGTAGAGATCACCCTTGGTGTCGCGGTCGGCCATGTCGATGGCGTCGAGCTGGTCGACCACGCTGGCCAGCACCCGGGCCGTGGGCATCATGAAGAGGGCGTCTTTCATGTGATGGGTGTAGGTGGATCCCTCGTCCGAGCCCTTCGTTTGGCCCATCGACTTGATGAAAGGGAACACCTCGTCGCGCACCGTCTCGAACATCTGCTCCGGCGCAAGCTCCTTGAAACGCGACCAGCGCAGAGCGTCCTGATCGGCGGCGAACACCGGCTCCTCGATCGGCTTTCCGGTGCGGGCGGCCTTGTGCTCCTTGCGCGTGTGCAGCTCGTCCAGCCCCTTAACAAAGAGCAGGTAGGTGAGCTGCTCGATGACCGAGAGCGGGTTCGAGATGCCGCCGGACCACATGGTGTTCCAGATTGCGTCGACTTTGGACTTCAGCTCGCCGGTGATCATGTTTCGTTTCCGCTCCCGCTGGCTCGCCGCTCGCTGCCTCAAGCGGCAGCAGGCGTGAGCGCCAGTCATCTGGCGTTGGTGGTCCGACCGAGGTATGGCTCGTTGATGCTCGCAGTGTACGGCAGCAGCTTCAAGCAGGCTCTGTTGCCTGTGGAAGGCCGCGTGCGCTGCTTCCGCATCGTCGCCAGGCCCTCGGGGGAAGAGCCTCAGATCGCAGCGAGGCAGCGGTACGCGGTTGCGCTGGTTGTGGCCTCGCGGCGCGCCCGTGCTCTCTCGAAGAGTGCGGCGCCTAAGCCGGGCCGCCCGGGACCTCCATGAGGGGGCCATCGTGAGCTTGCTGGTAGCGTCGAACTCGCTACTGGGATCCTTACGGCCAAGGGCTGGGGAGGGCTGTGGCGAAGGCTGCGAAGGACGGCGAAGCGAGGTTCAGTGAGACTCGACGGGCAGCAACCATCCGACCTGGAGCAGGGCGCGACGTGAGCGACGGGCCGGCCGAACGGGTGAGGGAGACCGTCGGCGTCAACGGGATCGCGCACATCCAGTTGACGGTCCGGGATCCGGAGCGGTGCCTGCCGTTCTGGGAGAGGCTCTGCAACTTCCTGGAGATGAAGACCCTGATCCGCGGTGAGGACGTGCTTTACTGCATCGGCAGCCGGACCGGCATCCTGGTCCGCGCCGCTCCGCCGGACAAGCGCGACCGGCCCTTCGACCAGCACCGACCCGGGCTCCACCATCTCTGTTTCCGGGCCCGGAGCCGCGAGGATGTCGACTCGATCCATCGGTTCATCGAAGCCGAACTGGACGCGAAGATCATCCACGGTCCCGAGGAGGGCGATCGCTTCGCGCCGGGCTACTACTCGATCCTGGTCGAGGACCCGGACGGCATCCGGGTCGAAGTGAATCACGTGCCCGGGAAGGGGCACTTCGGCGAAGGCGGCCGTCTGGGGCCGGGTGGAACGGGGCCGGCCGCGACGTATGGCGACCACGGGCTGGGGGACGGCTAGGAGGTCGGAGGATGTGGTCGCCGCTTCGCGGCGCGGTTTCCTGGCCGCCTGCGGCGGCAGCGGGTCAGAAGACCCGCGCACCCAGCGGGCACGGCGCGGGCTCCTACTCGAGGTCGATGACGTAGACGGTGTTGGCGGCGTCGCCGGCGACCCAGGCGGTGGAACCGTCGGTGGCGATGCCGTTGAACAGCATCGTGTTCGGGAAGGCGCCGCTGGGCGGAACGTGCAGGTCGAGGCCGTCGGCGACCGTTGTCGCCTCGCCGGTCGACGGGTCGATCGCGACCACGCGGCCGGCGCCGGCCTCGACGACGTAGAGCGAACCGTTCGCGGCCGCCAGACCTTCCGGCTGGTCGAGGCCCTCGGCGACCGTCTCGACGCCGCCGTCGCCGAGGCGGAGCACGGTGCCCGCGAGGTTGTCGCTGACGTACAGCGCACCGTCTGCAGAGGTCAGGCCGGCCGGCCCCGAGAGACCCTCCGTTAGGACCCGCTTCTCCTCGGGGTTCTCGGGAGAGAAGGCGATTACGTTGCCCGCGCCCCACTGGCTGGCGACGATGTCGCCCTCGAACTGAATCGCATCGATGGGCGCGGCCAGTTCGCCGAAGATCTCAACCAGGGCGTCGGCGGCCGGGTCCCAGAGGCGCACCGCGTTGTCGAACCAGCTCGACAGGATCAGTTTCCCGCCGTCCGCAGCATGGACCGACATCGACGTCCCAATGTCCGAGAAGCCGATCACGTCACGCACGACGCCGAGTTCGTCGCCGGTTGCCGGATCGAGCTGGCGCAGGGCGAAGAAGTCGGCGACGACGAGCCGGGTCGCGTCGCCGCTGCCGATGAGCGCCAGGCCGCCCGGCATGTTCAGTCCGCCCTCGAGCACCGTGCGGTTCTCGTCAGGCGACAGGGCCTCGACGATGAAGCCGTCGGCGAAGCTCGAGATGAAGAGGCGGTCTTCCGCGTCGAAGGCGAAGTTGTCGAGGCCGGGCTGGACGCGGGCCACGACCTCCTTGCCGCCGTCGTCGCCGACCTGTACGACCTCGCCCCGTAGGGAGTCGAGCACGTGGAGCACGCCTTCGCTGTTGAACTTGACGGCGGCTGGTACCTCGAAGCCGCTGGCGACCGTCTCCAACTCGCCGCTGTCGACGTCGACGCGGACGACCTCGCCGCGGAACCAGCGCGGACCGTAGAGCCTGCCGTCGGCGGAACCCCAGTCCATGCCGTTCAGGCCGCAGCCGGGTCCGAGATCGTCGCGGATGAGTCGCGGCTCCTGCTCACCGGTCGGGTCGAGCTCGAACAGGTTCGTGTCCATGAAGCACTGGGAGACGAACAGCCGGCCATCGTCGGAGAAGGTGATCGGGTTGACTCCGACCCCGGGCGACGCGACAACGCGCGTCTCGCCTTCCGGCGTGCGCATGCCGACTTCGCCGTTGCTGATGTCGGTCCAGTAGACCGACCCGTCGGGGCCGAAGGCCAGGTCGTCGGGCGACTTGGAGCCTTCCTCGAGACCCCAGTTGTCCAGGATCTCGCCGCTCTCCGGGTCGATTCGCGCGAGTGCCGGGGTCACGACGGAGGTCAGGTAGAGGTCGCCGTCCGGCCCGAAGAGAATTCCGTTGATGCCGCGGAAGCTGGCGCTTTCACCGATCGTTCGGACGGCTTCGGCGCCCGTTTCCACCACCTCGGCATCGGGCGAAGCGCACCCGGCGATCAGGGTCAGGGCGCAAAGACATGCGGTGCTGAAGGTCAGTCGTAGAGACATCGTTGCTCCTCAGTTGAGAAGTGGCTCGAGTGCCACGTAGCGGATGACGAGCCCGGCCAGGGCCAGCTCGACCAGGAAGATGGCCCAGATTCCGGCGCGGATCCCCCGGCCCGGACGGATCCTGGGATCCATCCGCTTCTTCTGCAGCCAGAGCACGGCGCCGCTCTGAATCGGCAGCAGCATTCCGGCGACCAAGGCGCCGATCGTGATCAGCAGTCGCGGGTTCTGGATCCACATGTAGACGGCGAAGCAGAAGATCGGGACGACCGTGCAGTAGCCGCGGATCCAGAACCTGCGGGCGGCCAGGTTCTGCCGCTTCAGGTAGCCCAGCTCCATGATGTAGTCGGGGATGAAGCGGGCCTCGCCGGCGATGAACGAGATCATCGTCGAGAACAGGATGCAGAAGGCGCCGGCGCCGAACAGCCACAGCGACCAGGGGCCCAGGGTCTGGGTGAACATCCCGGAGAGCACGGAGATCGTCTCCAGGCCGTCGGGCTCCTCGCCGAGTTTCTTCAGCACGCCGGCGCCGAGCAGGTAGAAGGGCACCGTCGCGCAGGTCAGGAGGACCAGCGTGACCCAGACGTCCGTCTGCATGACCTTGATCCAGCCCCGGGCGCGCGCTTCCCAACCCGGCGCGTCGCTCTTGCCGATGAAGTTCGGGTAGCCCTTTTCGACGCACCAGTACTGGTAGGCGGAGGTTTCCGCGGAGTTGACGCCCGAGTAGCCGTAGACGGCCATGGCGGCGACGATGAACTCGGGCGGGAAGCTGAACGTGAAGCCGGACGCGAGTTCGGCCCGGGTGACGGCGAACTCCGTGCCCTGCATCAGGATCGCGCAGACGAGCGTGGCGCCGGTGAAGATGATGACCAGCGCAAGCATCACGTTCTCCAGGATCCGGTAGGAGCCCGTGGTCAGGACGGTAATGGTGATCACGGCCAGCAGTCCGGCGGCGAGGGTCGACGGCACGGCCGGGACCAGGAGGGTCAGAGCCTGGCCGGCGCCGCCGATGATGCCGCCCATACCCAGCAGTGCGGGAACCAGCGCGATCAGGGTGATGGCGACCGCGAAGCTGACGTGGCCGCGGCCGATCCGGATGCGGAAGGGGAGACGGTTCATCGCCCGCACGTAGGTGTCGCCCGAAACCAGCGTGTAGCGGGCGAGTTCCGCCTGGATCAGGGACTTGATCCAGCAGGAGAGGAGCACCCACCACAGCATGACGAAGCCGGCCGCGGCGCCGAGACCCGAGGTGAGAATCATCTCGCCCGAACCGACGATCGCGCCGGAGATGACGACGCTCGGGCCGAGATGGCGAAGCCGCCTTCTCCAGCTCGTGGGCGGTGGAGCCGCGCCGCCCTCGCGGACGGTGTAGGGATCGCTCTTCTGTTCGACGCAGGTGACTGAGGACATTGGACCTGGTGTGTCCGCGGTCTGCACTCCCCGGTCGAGAAATCAGCCGAAGACCCCGTAGCGGACGACGAACCAGACCATCCCGAGTTCGAACAGGAAGATGCCCCAGATCGCGAGCCGGATCCATCGGCCCGGACGGATCCTCGGGTCCATGCGATTCTTCTGGAACCAGAGCACCGCTCCGCTCTGGATCGGCAGCAGCATGGCCAGGGTCAGGGCCCCGATCGTGACCAGGAGCCTCGGGTTCGGAATCGTCATGTAGATGACGAACGCGACGATCGGAATGAACAGGCAGTAGCCGCGGATCCAGTTCCGGCGGGCGGTCAGGTTCTGCCGGTTGAGGTAGCCGAGTTCCATGACGTAGTCCGGAATGAACCGGGCCGCGCCGCCCACGGCGGAGAGCATGGTCGAGAACAGGATGCAGAACGCGCCGATGCCGAACAGCCACAGCGACCAGGGACCGAGTGTCTCCGTGAACATCTCGGACAGCATGGAGATCGTCTCCAGGCCGTCCGGCACCTTGCCGCGGGCGCGGAGCACGCCGGCGCCCAGGATGTAGAAGGGCAGCGTGGCGCAGGTCAGGAGCGCCAGCGTGACCCAGACGTCGGCCTGGAGCACCTTGATCCAGCCGCGGGCCCTGGCCTCCCAGCCGGGCGCGTCGCTCTTGCCGATGAAGTTCGGGTAGCCCTTCTCGACGCACCAGTACTGGTAGGCGGAGGTCTCCGACGCGTTGACCCCGGTGTAGCCGTAGACGGCGATCGCCGCGACCAGGTACTCGGGCGGGAAGCTGAACGTGAGGCCCGAAAGCAGGTCGGCACGGGTTACCGCGTACTGCGTGGTCTGCATGAGGAAGGCGCATACCAGGGTGGCGGCGGTGAAGATCATCACCAGCGCCAGCATCGCGTTCTCCAGGATCTTGTAGGAGCCGGTGACCAGCAGCGCGATCGTGACCACGGCGATCAGGCCGGCAGCCCAGACCGACGACACCTCGGGAACCAGGAGCGTCAGCGCCTGCCCGGCGCCGCCGATGATCCCGCCCAGCCCCATCACCCCCGGGATGATGGCGATCAGGGCGATGACGACGGGAAAGCTGATCAATCCCCTGCCGAGCGGAATCTTGCCGGGCAGCCGGTTCATTGCCCGGACGTAGGTGTCTCCCGAGACCAGGATGTAGCGGCTCAGCTCTGCCTGGATCAGGGACTTGATCCAGCACGAGAGGAGCACCCACCAGAGCATGACGAAACCGGCGGCGGCGCCCAGGCCCGAGGTCAGGATGATCTCGCCCGAGCCGACGATCGATCCCGAGATGACGATGCTGGGACCGAGATAGCGCAGCCGGCCGCGCCAGTTCGAGGGCGGCTCGACCGCGCCGCCTTCGCGGACGGTGTAGGGATCGCTCCGCGGAGAAGGGGAGTCGCTCATCGGGGGTGAAGGCGCGACTCTACACCGGAGCGCGGCCGCGTTGGCCGGGACCGGACTGGTACGCTCGATGCCCCGCGCGCCGGCACTGGCGCCGGCGTTCCAACCGCATGGAGATGCCAGTGATGAAGGACCGAGACCGCTCCCGCGGCATCAGGACGTTCGGCAGTGTCGCCCTGCTGCTGCTCCTCGCCACGGCCGCGTTCGCCCACCTGAAGGTGTCGAACACGAGCCCCGAGGACGGCGCGAAGCTGAGCGGCCCGGTGCGTACCCTCCGGGTCTGGTTCAACCAGGAACCGGACCTGCCGCTGAGCAAGCTGGAACTGACGGGTCCGAACGGTCCGCTGAACGTCGAGGGCCTTCACACGATGGGGGAGAAGGACCTGATGGCCAGGGTCTCGGGGCGGATGCCGGACGGCGCTTACTCCGCAAAGTGGCAGACCGCGGGCGACGACGGTCACGTCCTGACCGGCGAATGGACCTTCACGATCGACCGCGGCGGTCGCTGAGACGCTGGACGCGGGTTCGTCGCTGAGTTGGGAGATGGCCGGCCGCTGGGCCGTCTATCTGCCGCTGCTCCTGGTTTGCGGCGCGACCGGCATGCGCCTGCTGGAGGCGATGGGTCCACGCGACCTGGCGGTTCGGGACCTGCGGGTCGAACTGGCTCGACTTGCGCTCCTGTCGTCCCTGCTGCTGTTGGCGGCGCTCCTGCTGCGCGCCGTGTTCCAGTCGGTCGAGGTCTGGGGAGCGGGGGATGCTCTCGCGCTCGACAATCTGCGAGCGGTGGCGCTCGAGAGCCGTTGGGGAGCTCGATGGCGTTGGCAGGTCGCGGCCGCGACGGTCGCGATGCTCGGTTCCCTTGCGGCCTGGAGGTTGCCCGCGCTCGGCCTGACGATCTCCGGGGCCGGGGCCCTGGGGCTGGCGGCGACGCTGCCCATGACGGGCCACGCGTTCGGCAACCCTCTCGCGTGGACCGCGCAGAGCGTTCATGTGCTGGGCGCCGGATTCTGGATAGGCACGTTGATCGTCATCCTCGTTCTTCCGCTGATGGTCCCGGGGACATCGGTTGCGGAAGCGGCGTCGATGCGCCGGTTCTGGCTGGGCGCCTTCTGGCCGCTGGCGATCGCCGCCGCGACGCTGCTCGTGCTGAGCGGGGTCGTGCTGGCGATCCTCTACCTGCCGGCCTGGCACACCCTCTGGACCGAGGCGTATGGGCGAATCCTGCTGGCCAAGATGGCCGGCAGCATGTGCGTCCTGTTCCTCGGCGCCGTGAACCACCTCCGGATGAACTTCCGCCCCGATCCACACACGGCACCCGTGCCGCTGACTGTCGTCCTCGAGGTCGCCTTCGCGCTGGTGGTGCTCGCGGCCACGGGGATGCTCACCAGCACCGCGCAGCCGCATGCGCACTGACGCGCCAGAACGGAGCCGGCCTGGCGGCCGGCGCGTGTCTTCGGCCGCCTGCGGCGGCAGCGGGTCAGAAGACCCGCGCACCCAGCGGGCTAGAAGGTGATCCGGCTGCTCACGCCGATCGTCCGCGGCTGGTTCGTCAGGTAGCCGACCCGGGCGCGCGTGCCGCGCTCCTGGTCGAGCGCCAGCAGGGCCCGCTCATCGAGCGCGTTGTTGACGAAGAGTGCGATGTCCCAGCGCTCGTTCAGGAAGCCGAGTCGCAGGTTCAGGAGGTCGTAGGCCGGCAGCTCGGGATCGAAGCGGAAGACGGTCTGCGTCAGCGGTCCGCCGACAGGATTCGTTGCGGAGAGAGCCAGCAGGTCGACCGTGCCGAAGCCCGGGGCGTGGTCGCCGATCTGGGTGAAGCGGGAGCCGACGTGCTGGTACGCGGAAGAGAGGTAGCCGGCCCAGGCGCCCGCCTCCCAGCGCCAGGTCGCGGCCAGGGCGGCCTGGAACTTCGGCACCGTCGGCAGCCGGTTTCCCTTCTCGATACCGGAGACGATGCTGGTCGTCCCGTCGGCCGCGGTCGAGGTCAGGGTCGACCCGAGTGCGGAGTCCGCGTAGCTGGCCGAGATCGCGAAGTCGAAGGCCGCGGAGGGCTGAGCCGCCAGCTCGAGCTCCAGTCCCGTGCTGCGGGCGCTCGGTACGTTGAAGATCAGGCGCGACGAACAGGAACCGGCGGTGACGGTTGTCTGCAGGTCCGAGATGTCCATCGTGAAGGCCGCGACATTGAATGTGCCGCGGCCGCCCAGGATCGTGGTCTTCGACCCGATCTCGACGTTCCAGAGTTCTTCGTCCTCCCAGGAGTCGCGGCCGCTGAAGGTCGCGAGGTCTTCCGGAGTGCAGACGGGCACGTTCAGCGGATCGTTGATGCCGCCGAGGCGGAAGCCCTTCGAAACCTGGGCGTTGAGTTGCGTGTTCTCGGTCGCCTCGAAGCTGGCGATGAAACGCGGCGCCATGCCGTCGGCGCTGGTTTCGCCTTCGGTCGGTCCCGGATCCGCGAACAAACCGTCGAAGACCTGGCTGCGTGTCTCCTCGTAGTCGTACCAGCGTGCTCCGGCGGTCAGGTCGAGCCGTTCGCTGGCGGTCCAGGTGATCTCGAAGAAGGCCGCCGTCTGGTCGAACTCGTAACTCAGGTCGGAGTAGAACAACTCGTCGGTGGCGGCGCCGAACGCGCCCGCGGTGGGAATTCCGGTCATCGACTCGAAGCCGGTGACCGGCAGGCTCTGGCCGTAGTCACGTTCGCTCGTGCTGTGGAAGACCCCCAGAACCCAGTGCGTGTACTCGTCGCCGCTTGCCAGCCGCAGTTCCTGGGTCAGTCCGGTCGCGGTCGTCGCGTCGATCAGAGGCGCGTCCAGGGTGTAGACCGCTTCGGGAAGGCCGATCGTGGGGCCGGCGACGCTGGCATACAGGGCGGTCGAGTCGCGGACGACGCGGAGGTCGCGGTCCGTCGCCGACGTGATCGAGGTGAAGTAGTAGCCGTCGGGCAGATCGACCACGACCTTCAGGTCGGCGAGCAGGAACTCGTCGGTCGTTGGTTCCTCGAACTGGGTGAAGAGCTGGCGCTCGCCGAGGTCCACCGCGGGCCGGGTCGTCGTGTATGGATTGGCGAGGATGTTGAAGTCGTCGATCCGGTTCCAGCCGTCCATCTCGACTTCCTGGTAGAGGAGGCGCGGGGTGACTGTCACGTTCTGCGACGGCTCGAGGCGCAGGGCCCAGCGGGCGCCCGTGCGTGCTCCGGAGTTCACGTCCTCGTCGACGCTCAGGTCGGGTTGCACCGCGTCCATGAAGCCGGCGAGTGCCGTGTGCCAGGCCGTGATCCGCATCGCCGAGGTGTCGCCCATCGGCACGTTGACCGCGACCTTCGCATCGCCGCCCATGCCGCCGCCGCCGACCGAGTTGAGGAAGAACTCACCGAAACCGTCGGACACTCCGATCTCGGGCTGGTTCGTGATGTAGCGGACCGTGCCGGCGAGCGATCCCGACCCGAACAGCGTGCCTTGCGGTCCTCGCAGCACCTCGACGCGGGACATGTCGAACAGGTCGATGTCCGGCGTGAACAGGGAAAGCGAGATGACGGACTCGTCGAGGTAGATGCCGACCTGCTCCTTGACCCCGGGCTGGTCGCGGACGATCTGGCCGGCGGCGACGCCGCGCATCGCGACCTGGCTCTGGCCGGGGCCGAGGTTCTGAACAGTGAAGCCGGCGACGTTGGCCGCGATCTCCTCGAGGTTGCCGGCGCCGCGGCTGCGCAGCACGTCCTCGCTCGGGGCGACGACGGAGAACGGCACGTCCTGGACGTTCTCCTCGCGCTTGCGGGCGGTGACGGTGAGTTCCTCGGAGAAGGTCTGCCCCGGCATCGTCCGGGCTTCGTCTTCCCCGGCTTCCTGCGCCGCCGTCGGAGTGACGATTCCACACCAGAGGATGGCGAAGGCGAACGTGAGCGACAGGAGGGCGGATCGAGTCATGCAGTGCCTTATACGGTAACCAACCGGTTTGGGTTGGGCTGCTGGCGCCGACTGGCCGTCAGGGCCGGAGTTGAGGTTCGAGCAGCTTGCTCCACTGCTTGCCGTACGGATGAACCTCGCCCACCTGCTTCTCGCCGCGGTAGACGGCGCGGCCGGAGTTGGCCCACTCGAAGATCGAGCCTTCGAGGTTCCAGACCCGGCCTCCGATCTCCGGGTCGTTCAACTGGATCAGGTCGGCCACGGCGGCGGAAGACCGGTAGCCGACGGAGCAGTAGAGGACGATCGGCCGGCCCGGTTCCGTGCCGGCGACCAGGCCGGCGATGTCCTCACCCTGCGCGTGGACCGCGCCGGGCAGGTGGCTGACTTCGTACTCGAAGGGCTCCCGGACGTCGATGACCAGCGGTGGCCTCTCGTCCCTGAGGCGTCGATCCAGCTCTTCGACGCTCATCTGCGGGACCCCTGGGAAGCTGGCGCGGACCAGCGCCTTGAGCTGGGACATGCTCGTTCCACCGCAGCCAACGGCAAGAAGGAGCGCAATCGGCAGTAGCGCCGCTGGAGACCGCCGTCTCATCATGGCCCGGTCGTCACTCTCCGGCGGCGGCTCCGGTGGCTTCGGTCGACGGCGCCCGGCCGGCGGGCTGGCCGACCATCTTCATCTCGAAGGGGCGTTCCGTGTCGGCGCCCATCGTGATGGTCCCCCGGAGCACCCCCTGCACATCGAGTTCGCCGTCGATCACGGTCGTGATCGCCGATGCCTCCGGCGTGGGGAAGTGGGTCGTCACCCGGAGGCGGTCGCCGGACCAGGCGAAGTCGTCGAGGGTGACCGTGAACATCTGCAGGCCGGACGCCAGGTAGAGGATGCCCTCACCCTCGTGCGGCGCCCAGAAGACGATCGGCAGGAACCCGTCAGCCAGGAAGGAGGCGCCCTGGGGGTGACGGGAGATGAGTTCCGCCAGCTTTTTCGCGTTCTCTTTGGGTCGGTGATAGCCGCCGTCCTTGCGGACGATCTCCATGAAGCCGACGAACATCTCGTTGAACACGTCGCCGCGGTAGATGATCTCGCGGGCCGGATGGGGGTTGGCCGGGTTGTCCTCCGAGTTGTCCCACACCGCTGTGACCTCGATTCGGCTCGAGGCCGGCAGATCGATCGGCTCGGTGGGGTAGTAGAGCCACTGCCAGTTGTAGTCGTACTTCGGAACGTCCAGCAGGGTCTCGCTGGTTCCGTCGGCGTGGACGATGCGGTAGGTCATCGCCTTGCCCCGAACGTGCATGTGGGGGCTGAAGGCGAGGATCTGCATGTCGTCGTCCGGCTGGAAGAACCCTTCCTCTGCGTGGTGACCTGCGCCGGGCGGAATGCGGATGCCGGTGTTCGCCACCGAGACGGTCGCCACCTCCCGCTTCAGTTCGCCTTCGCCGAAGTGAATGCCGATGCGGGTCACGTCGGACGTCGCTTCGCCGAACGGGTGGTAGTGGGAGTCCATCGTGATCGTCGTGCCCGGGCCCAGGACGCGGCCGGTGCCCTCGGGAAAAACATAGGGCGGCATGCCCGCGGTCCAGATCCCGAACACCCCACTGCCGCCGGCGCCCTCGCTCACCCTCTCGCCGGAGCCGATCGGGCCGCCGCTCTCGCGCCGCGGCGTCGTGTACGTGGCCTGGAAGTGGTGAGTGGCGCGGCGGTCACCGGGGAGGAACTCGATCGCCTGCACCCAGCGTTCCTCATCCAGCCCCAGTTCGATCCGCTGCTTGGGGAAGAGGTCCGGGCCTTCGGCCGGCACGTCGACCCGGTCGAGCGTCAGCACGTAGTCCGGTTCGCCCAGCGTCCAGCCTTCGGCGAAGGTGGGTTTCGGCGGCAGGTCGGCCGGGTCGCCCTCGGGCGCGCCGCCCGAAGCCCAATCGACGATCGTGGCGATCTGTTCGGCGGTAAGGGAAAGGTCGTTGCGAAACACGACGTGTTCCGACTCGCCGCTCCAGGGCGGCATGTCGCGGTTCTCGACCGCGCGCGCCATGCCGCGCGCCCAGGGTCGCGCCTCCCGGTAGGAGAGCAGGGACATGGGCGCCGCCTGGTTCGGGCGGTGACATTGCACGCACTTGTCGAACAGGATGGGCGCCACGTCGCGGCTGAAGGTCGGCGTGTCCGCCGCGCCGGCGGCCGTTGCCGAGACCAGAAGGGCGGCCGGGAGGAGCGCCACAAGTGCATGCGGGCGGGGGTGGGTCGGTCGTCTCATCGCCTGTTTCTCCCCATGTGACGGCTGGGTCTGAGCGGTGGCTGCAGTCTACCAGCGGACGGGCCGCCAGCAGGCCGGTGCGGTAGGCTCGATGACACGTCGAAACGTCCGTGCAGACCCTAGCGGAGGACACTTCATGCGCACCGAACGAGCCGTCTTCGCCCTCATCGTGATCGTCGCCGCCGCGGTGGTGATCGTGGCTCCTGCCATGGCGGCCGGCGACGACATTCCACGCACGGCGAGTGGCAAGCCCGACCTGACGGGTCGCTACAACATCGCGAGTTCGACGCCGTTCGAACGGGATGCACGCTTCGGCGACAAGAAGTACATGAGCGTCGAGGAGGCGGAGCGCATCATGGCGGCGACCGCGGCGCGGATGGCCCAGGCCAACGCGGCGAGTGATCCCAACCGGTCGGCGCCTCCGGCGGGAGGCGACGGTTCCGGCGGTCCCGCGGGAGCGGTCGGCGGCTACAACGCCTTCTGGACCGACAGCGGCAGCGCGCGCCATGCGATCGACGGCCAGTTTCAGACCTCGATCCTGACCGATCCGCCGAACGGCCGCATGCCGCCGGTTTCGGAAGCGGGAAAGGAGCGCCGGGCCGGTCTGCATCCCTACGCCTACAAGAACACCGGGACGGCCTGGTGGATCGAGACCGGCGACGATCCCTACGACGGTCCGGAGACGCTCTCCCTGCTGGATCGCTGCCTGTATCTCAGTGCTGCCGCCACGCCGGCTCGGCCGATCCTCTACAACAACATGAAGACGATCACCCAGACCGAGGATCACGTCGTCATCCTGGTGGAGTGGATGCACTGGGCGAAGGTCGTGCACCTGAACGCTGAGCATGCGCCGGCCGACGTGCGCTCGCTCGGCGGGGACTCGATCGGCTGGTGGGAAGGGGACACCCTGGTCGTCGAGACGACGAACTTCCTCGCCTCGCCGCGCGTCCCGCGCGAAGGCCTGAAGGTGATCGAGCGGTTTACCCGCCAGAGCAAGGACGAACTCCTTTACCAGTTCACGGTTCACGACCCGGACTACACGGCTCCGTACAGCGGCGAGTTCATCTGGCCGCAGACGGACGAACAGAACTACGAGTACGCCTGTCACGAGGGCAACTACGCGATGGGCGGCATCTTGCGCGGCGCGCGGTTGCTCGAGCGTGAGTACCACGAGCAGAAGACGGAGGCGGGCAGCACCGGCTCCGGGGGGCACGAGTAGTTCCGAGGGCGCTGATGGAGGCGTTCTCCTACGACGCGTGGGACCGGCTGCTGGCCGAGGTCGTCGCCGAAGACGGAAAGGTCGACTACGAGCGTCTCGCGGCGCGGCGGCCCCTGCTCAAGGAGTTCGTCGCGGGACTGGGCGCGGCGTCTCCTGACAGCCGGCCGGACCTGTTCCTGCGCGAGGAGGACGGCCTCGCCTACTGGATCAACGCCTACAACGCGTTCACCCTGCACGCGATCGCGGAGGAGTACCCGATCCGGTCCGTCTGGAAGACGCGCGACGGCCGGTTCTTCCAGCGGCGGCGGCACGTCGCCGGCGGTTCAGCGGTCAGCCTCGACGACATCGAGCACCAGATTCTCCGGTCGGACTACGCCGAGCCGCGCATCCACTTCGCGATCAACTGCGGCGCGAACGGCTGCCCGGCGTTTCGCCCGGCTGCCTACCGGGGCGACGGCCTCCGCGACACGCTGCGCCAGGCCACCGAGGCGTTCCTGGCGAACCGCTGGAACTGCCGCGTGGACCACGAAGCGGAGCGGATCCACGTCTCCCGCATCTTCCGGATGTACGCCGAGGACTTCGCCGCCGGTGCGGGAACGCGTGAGGAGTACCGCAGCGGCGTGCTCGGCTTCGTGGCCGAGCACGCGGGTCTGGACCTGGAGCAGGTTGCCGGATACGAGATCGTCTACAACACGTACGACTGGGGTCTCAACGACACGCACCGGGATCCGAACATCGGCCCGATCACGTTCCATGAGCCGGTGGAGCATTTCTCCGCGGCCGACGGCGAACTCCGGGAACTCCACCTCTACGAGGGCAACTTCTGCAACCGGGCCTGCTCCTGGTGCACGATCAACGGCTCGCCCGATGGCTGGTACGAGCGCTACACGCCCGAGGTCCTCGACCAGACGCTGCGCACGCTTGCCGCGGACGGCAACCTGAAGTTCTACGGCGGCGAGCCGACGCTGCACACGCGGGAGATCGTCGCCGCCATGCGCTACGTCCGCGAGCGGGGGTTCACGGGCCTCATCACCGTGTTCTCGAACGGCATCCAGGCGGACAAGCTGATTTCGATCCTCGAGTCCGACCCGAAGAGCGAGGCGGTGCTCAACTACTCGATCTACCACGGCCGGGACGCCGACCCGATGCCGCCCTACGCCCGCGAGCGCCTCGAGGACTGGGCGCGCGCGAACCCGAACCGCATCTTCCAGGGCTACAAGGTGCTCTTCCACGCCGGCGCCGGCGCCGACCAGGAGTTCGCGCGCGACCGTGAGTCGGAGTACCACGGCATGGGCAACCGCTGCGTGCGCTGCTTCCCGGTGCTGACCACCAAGGGCCGCTTCCACGCCTGTCCCTTCGCCGCCGAGATCGACTCGCCCCACTTCGACCTCGGCGCCGTCGGCTCGGACTCCGGAACCGTGTTCGAGAACTACCGCACCTTCCTGCAGTGGGTGGACGACGAACTCGATCCCGCGGCGGCGACGAAAGGTGTCTCGAGCTGCGAGATGTGTCACAAGCATCTCGGCGAACTGCCGGTTCCCGAGTTCACGGCGGGTTGAAAGTCCGGCGTGGAGCAGTACCGGCGCTGCTCGCCGTGGCCGCACTCGCCTACTGCGGCCTGTTCGCCGCGAACTCGCTGATTCGCGTCCGAACGTTCACCGCGGACTCGATGAACTACGTCGATGTCGCGCGCCGGATAGCCGCCAGGGACGGGCTTGTGCAGTCGACCGGAGGCTTCAACCAGCCCTTCTACCTGTCAGGCGATCTGGACCTTCCGGCCGCCTTCACGGCGCAACCACCCGGGTATCCGCTGGCGATCGCCTTCGTGTCGAGGTTCGGCATGGACGCGGCGGATGCGGCGCTGGTCGTTTCCGCCCTGGCTTACGCCGCGATCCTGGCGTTGGTCTACCTGCTCGGGAAGCGGATCGGAGGTTCGGCAGCCGGGGTGATCGCACTCGGCGCCGCGCTCCTGTTCGTGCCGCTCATCCACCTCGGCCGAACCGCCTTGAGCGAGTGCCTCGCCGTCGCTGTCGTTCTGACGTTCTTCCTTCTTCTTGATTGGCTGCTCGAACGACGAAGGGCCGACGTGTCGGGAGCATCGGCCCAGCGCGGCCGGCCGTCCTGGCGGGGCCTGCGGCTGCCGTTCACCCTGGGTCTGCTCACCGGCGTGGCCTTCGGCATTCGCTACTCCCTCTGGGCGCTGCCACTGATCGGTGCCGCTGCCTTGTGGTTCACGGGTGCCGCCCGCCGGGGCGCCAGGAGGGCATCCGGGCAGGGCTACTCAGTCGTGGTGTTGGCGGTCGGCGCGCTACTGCCAATGGCCTGGCTCCTGGGTCGCAATCAGGCTGTCGGCGGACACTTACTGCCGCCGGCGATGTCCGCCGCGACGACGCTGCCAGAGAGCCTGAACCACGCGACGACCGCGGTTCTCGGCGGTTGGCGCTCGACCGCGCTCGGCAACTGGCCGGACGCCGCGCTGCTCGCCGTCGTGCTCGGGGTTCTCGTCGCGTTCGCGATTCGCGCGGCCAGGGACCCGGGCCGCTCCCGGGCCCCGGTCTCCTCCCACCTGCCGCTGATCGTGTGCCTCTGGGCAGGTCTGTACCTTGTGGCCCTTGTCTGGCGCAGCACGCAGGCCAACTTCGATCCGATCGGCGTTCGGCTCGCGCTGCCGGCGACCGTTCCCCTCATCCCGGTGTTCGGCGCCCTGCTTGCCGGGGCCCTGCCGCGAGAACGTCGCTTCGCCTGGCTACCCACCGCGATCCTCGTTCTCTGCGCCGGCGGCGCGTTCGTCCGCGAAGTGACTCTCTGGTCGTCAGGCCGAGACGCTCGGACCATCGAGTTCCGGAGCGAACGCCAGCAGTGGCTGCGCGACCACACCGGCCCCGGCGACCTCGTCATCGGCGGCGGCACGATGGACGTGCCTTTCCTCTTCCCCGGCCGGTTCGCCATCTCCTACGCCGGCCTTCCCTACACCGAAGTCCTGACCTACCGGACGCTCGAACGCATCGCCGACCGCCACTGCCCCGACTTCGACCGCCTCCTCCTCGTCGTCCGCCCAACCGTCCAGCTCGGCGGCACCCGCTCCGACGAAGACCCCAGCAACTGGCTGGGCCCTTTCATCGCCGACGCCCGCGCCGGCCGCCACGAGCCCTATCCCCTGCTCGAACCCCTAGCCGCACTCAACGAAGCCCGGATCTACAACATCAGCTGTTCCTGACTCCGTCACGAATCCTGATCCTCTTCGCGCGACAGCCTCGCCGAGAGAATGTTCGGCGTACGACGACCTCCAGCCGGCCAGGGTCCGGAGAGAGGGTCCCAGCGGGCTGGAGGCGAGCGACGCCGTGTGACTCCCAGTGACCGACACCCTGGCGGAGCGAAGCCGACCGAAGCGAGCACCAACCCTCGCCTTCACCAAGAGCGTGCGAGCGTCCGCTGGGACCCTCTCTCCGGACCCTGGCCGGCGGGCGCCCGCCCCGCTACGGCCGCGCCCCGGCACGGCCGCGCGTCGCTACGCCGGCGCCTCAGCGACGCCGGATGACTTCGCGCCGGACCAGCGGTTGAAGCCGAGGTCCCCGCGGACGTCGGCGGTGCGCTCCAGCATCATTGTGTCGCTGGGAATGCCGGTCGAGTCGGCGACCCGGACGAGGCCGTTGAAGATGCCGACGGTAGCGGCCGCCTCGACGAACTTCTCGGGTCCGAGGGTTTCGAGGGCCCGGGCGCGGGCCGCCTCCAGGTCGTTCGTGGCCCGGACGACGGCTTCCGCGAAGGCGGTCAACACGGCGCCTTCCTCCACGCCGCCGTCGGCGGCGTCCTCAACCGCCGCGCTCAGGTCGACTTCGGCTCCGACTGCGTCGCTGCTCGCCCGGAGCAGCATGGTGTGGGCGGTCGTTCAGTAGAAGCACTGGTTGAGGGCCGAGACCCTGGCCGCGAGCAGCTCGACCTGGGGGCGGGCGAGCGGGCGGTGGTCCCAGACCATCTTCTCGAAGTCGGTAGCCGCTCCCGAGTACATGGCGACGACCATGCGGAAGAAGGTCCGCACGCCTTCCGGCACCAGGCTCAGGGCGCGCGCCACGTTGGCGCGCTTCCAGTCGATGACCTGGACCGGGACCCAGGCGCCGATGTCGCCCATGCCGTCCGGGCGTTCGCAGGTCGGTTCGCCGGCCTCGGCTTCGGGCAGCGGCTCGTGGTCGATGCCCATCGCTTCGCAGAATGCGTCGGCTGCAACGGTCGTGACGACGACCGAGGCGAGTTCGACGTAGTGCGAGTCGCCGATCTCGGCAATCACGCCGTTCGCCCATTCGCGGTCGAGGTGGGCAGGATCCGCGCCGATCCTTCGCGCCGCCTCGACTGCCTTCTCCGGCAGCGGCTCGTTCGGCTCGCCGCGGTCACGGCTCCACGGCGGTTCGTTGCGCTGTACTCGCTCGGCGCGTGCGAGAGCGGCGATCGCGACACGTTCGGGGCCGGTCCACCAGGTGCCGGGGCGGCCGATGTCGGCCCACGACCTGCGCAGCGCGGTGGCCATGTCCTCGCGGACGGGAACGGGAAAGCGACCGTCAGGGAAGCTCACGGACTGCTCGTCCCGCCGGTCTTCTCCTCGTGGCGGGCGCCGCTCAGCGTGTTCGTGACCGCCCAGTTCCCCTCGTGGCAGGCGTACTCGAACATCTCGTTGTCCGGATCGAAGTAGAGCGGGATGTTCACCGTCCAGGTGTCCGTGTAGTTCACCGGATCGTCGATCGTGACCGTCCAGTCCACCGTGTGCTCGTCGACGCGCGTGAAGCGCTCCACGGAGACGAGTTCCGTGCTGACCGGTATGCCCTTGATCCGGCCCTGGGAGCCGCTGGTCGCGATCCAGCCCTTGTCCGAGAAGTTCCTGGTTTCGACGACGAGCGTGTCGCCCTCCCAGTGGCCGCGGGAATCGCCGTTCCAGAGGTGGAGGTCCTCCGGGATCCGCTCCCGGCCGTCGACGGGGATGAAGCGGACATCGTTGATCATCTCGGAGTAGATGACGACGTAGTCCGGCGTCTGGGCGATCCGGTAGTTGTTGTTGTAGCCGGCCGGGAACAGGTGCCCGGGAACGCCGCGCGTGATGCAGCGGTCCCAGACGCTCATGTACTCGTACGAGTCGAACATCTTGACCAGGTTGTCGGCGCGCACCTGCTGCGCCTCGGGCCGCACCGGGACGCGGCCGGTCGGAGGATCGACGACCAGGGAGGTCCGCCGGCTGCCGACGATCCTGGTTCCCAGCTCCAGCCAGTGCAGGTTGTAGGCGCCGACGTTCTGGCCGGCTTCCGCTTTCTGCGCGGGCTGGTCCGCGCGGTTCTGGATCATGGCCTGACGGGCCGCCTCTGCCTGCGCGACCTCTTCCTCGGTGAGGAAGGCCTTGTCGCCCATCTCGACGGGCCGTTCGAAGGGCGTGAGCGTGGTGTTCGTCCACAGCCCCTGAAGGTCGGGGTGACCCCAGGGAGTGCGCGGCGTCTGCCAGTCGTCCGCCGCGAGAGCGGGCGCGCCGGCGAGGGCGGCAGCCAGGGCAAGGGCGATCATCGTCCGTCTGATCATCGACGACTCCTTCGTCTGTGCGTACGGTGGTTGCGAGGGTATCAGCGGCCCCTCAGTCCGCGTTCATCAGCGATACGGCCCGCCGCCAGCGCTCGACGATCCGGTCCTCCCGCTCGTAGTCGAAACGGCCGGTGCCGGCGGCGTACAGGTCCTTCTCGTCCGGCGGGTGGTCGCGGAGATGGCGGGCCGTGGCGCGCGTGGCGGTCTCCGGGTCGACCACGTCGCGGTAGCCGAGCAGGTTCCGGGCCTTGGACATGTCGAGAAGCTGGTTGGACTTCTCGGCCAGCGGGAAGACACCGCGGCAGAAGGGCGCCGGCACGCCGATCAGCTCCATCCCGGCGTCGAGTTCGTCGATGATGACCTCGGCCACGGCGCGGCAACTGATCACCCGTTCGTCGCCGGCGTTGAAGGCCTCTCCCGCGGCCTCGGGCCGCGTGGCGGCGAGGTAGACGAGCCGGGCCAGGTTCTCCGCGTAGCCGCGCTGGAAGTAGGTCACGCCGTCGTGGGGGAGGATCATGAAGGGTCGTCGATCCAGGATGCGCCTGACCACGGCCCACTCGTGGTTCATCGGCGTGCGCGGGCCGTAGACGCCGGGATAGCGGAGGATGACGACCTCGAAGTCGCCGCGGCCGTGCTGCTCGAAGAGCTGGTCCTCGCCCGCCGCCACCTTGCCGGTGTAGTTCTTCGCGTCGTACTGGCGGGGCGCGAACTCCGGGATCGGCAGTGGAATGCGGCCCTCGGGCGTCGGCGGCTGCGAGCCCTTGTAGACCGGCTGGCCGGTGATGCCCACGAGACGCCTCGTCTTGCCCGCAAGCTCCTCGGCGAGCGTACGTAGCCGGCCGTACATGCACACCGCGACGTCCCACTCGCGCGAGGCGATCTTCGCGCGGATGTCGTCCCGGTCGCGGGCGTTGCCGAGGATCCGCTCCACCGGACCGTCGAAGTCGACGGGGTGCCGGCCGGAGTGGAAGATGGAGACTTCATGTCCCGCGTGGAGGAAGGTGTTGACGATCGGCGGGCCGGTAGGACCGGTGCCGCCGACAACTAGTATCTGGGCCATGGCGCAAAGTGTACGCGGGCTGTTGCCGGGGCTGGTGCTCCTGGCGGCCGTCGTTGCTGTCGGTGCGCGGCAGCAGGATGAGCAGATGCGGGTGTTCACATCCGAGCAGGCAGAGCGTGGCCAGGCGCTCTACGAGGAGATCTGCATCGAATGCCACCTGTCGAGCCTGGCCGGCGCGGACGAGGCGCCGCCCCTGCGTGGCGTGGACTTTCTCGACGCCTGGGGATTTGACGCGGTCGTCAATCTCGCGGACACGATCCGGGTCACGATGCCGCCGGAGAACCGGAACTCACTGACGGCGCAGCAGACCTACGATCTCGCCGCCTTCCTGCTGCAACAGAACGGGGCCGCGGCCGGCGACGAAGCGCTGACGGCGGACAGCGCCGGTCTCGGCGCGGCACTCGGCAATCTGGGCATGGACGGGGCAGCCTCGTCCGCGCCGGACTCCGCCGCGGTGGCGGACCGCGACGTCCGCGCCCCGGCCGAAGCGGTGGAGGCGGAGTACGTCAGGCCTCCGGGCGAGCGCGAGATCGAGGACTTCGAGCCGGTCACGGCGGAGATGCTTCTCGACCCGGCCCCCGGCGACTGGCTGATGTTCCGACGCACCTACGACGGCCAGGGTCACAGCCCGCTCGACCAGATCGACACCGGGAACGTGGGCGATCTGCGCCTGGTGTGGTCGTGGGCGATGGCGGACGGTGTGAACCAGCCGACGCCGCTCGTGTACGACGGCGTCATGTACCTGGCCAACCCGGCCAACATCATCCAGGCGCTGGAAGCCGACACCGGCACGCTGATCTGGGAGTACCGGCGTCCGCTGGAGGGCGATCTGGCGCGCGGATTCAACCAGCTCCGCAACCTCGCCATCTGGGGCGACAAGGTCTTCGTCGCAACCAAGGACGCGGCCATGCTCGCGCTCGATGCGCGCAGCGGCCGGCCTCGCTGGGAGACGCGGATCGCCGATCCGGCGAAGCGCTACTCCAACACCAGCGGTCCGATCGTCGTCGACGGTCTGGTGATCAACGGCATCAACGGCTGCATCCGCTACTACGAGGAGAGTTGCTTCATTACCGCGCACGACGCGGAAACGGGCGAGGAACGGTGGCGTACGTACACCATCGCCCGGCCCGGGGAACCGGGCGGCGAAACCTGGGGCGATCTGCCGCTCATGCAGCGCGGAGGCGGCGACTCCTGGATTCCGGGCAGCTACGACCCGAAACTGCGCTTGCTCTACTGGCCGGTAGCGCAGGCCAAGCCCTGGGTGCCGGTCAGCCGGGGACTCACGATCGACCACGAAGTGCTGTACACGAACTCGACCCTGGCGTTGCGGCCGGAGGATGGTGCGCTCGCGTTCTACTACCAGTACGTCCCCGGGGAGGCGCTCGATCTGGACGAGGCGTTCGAGCAGGTGCTGATCGACCGCGGAGGCCGGAAGCTGCTCCTGACCTCCGGCAAGCACGGCATCCTGTGGAAGATCGACCGTTCAGACGGCTCCTTCGTGAGTCTCAGGGAGATGGTGTTCCAGAACGTCTTCGACTACATCGACCGCGAGACCGGCGAAGTGCGCTACCGGGAGGACATCGCTTCGGCCGAGATCGGCGAGTGGGTGTCGGTGTGTCCCAGCACGGCCGGCGGCCACAACTGGCAGGCATCCTCGTACAGCCCGGAGGAGGGCCTTCTGGTCGTTCCGCTGAGCCAGAGCTGCCTCGAGATCTCTGCCACGGAGAACCGCTTCGAGGAAGGCGGCGGCGGCCAGCGGGCGGACCGCAAGTGGTTCGCCATGCCGGATACGGAGGGGCGTCTCGGCAAACTCGCCGCCTACGACGTCGACACGATGGAACAGGTCTGGAGTATCGAGCAGCGCCCGGCCTTCCTGACCGCCGCGCTGACGACGGGCGGGGGAGTCGTCTTCGCCGGCGACATCGACCGCCGCTTCCGGGCCTGGGAAACGGCGACGGGCCGCGAACTCTGGGGTACGCGCCTGCCGACTTCGGTGCAGGGCTTTCCGGTCAGCTACGAGGTCGACGGCGTCCAGTACGTGGCGGTGTCCACGGGCCTCGGCGGCGGCAGTCCGCGTTTCGTGCCGGCGGCCGTCAGTCCGGAGATCCGCTATCCGCGCAGCGGCAACGGGCTGTTCGTCTTTCGCCTGCCGTAGCGCGAATGCGGGCAGGCCTGCCCGCATTCGCGGCCGGACACCTTCGCTATAGTCCGCCATCATGAGAAAGCCCAGTTCGACCGCGTTGCTGGCCGCGGTGCTGTTTCTTGTCTCGGCCGTCGCCGTACAGTCGCAGGAGGGCGCCTACGAGGCGCCGAAGACGCCGGACGGCGATCCGGATCTCAACGGCATCTGGCAGGCGATGAACAGCGCCCACTGGGACCTCGAGGCTCACGCCGCACGACGAACGCCGGTGCCCGCGTATGGAGCCCTGGGGGCCATTCCGGCCGGGCTGAGCGTGGTCGAGGGCGGGAGGATCCCCTACCAGGACGGGGCGCTCGAGCAGCGCAACGCGAACCGGGCGGACTGGTTGAACCTGGACCCCGCCGCGAAGTGCTTCATGCCGGGAATCCCGCGGGCCACGTACATGCCGCTGCCGTTCCAGATCGTGCAGACGCCGAAGGCGGTCTTCTTCGCCTACGAGTGGGGCGGCAACAGCCGGGCGGTGCGTCTCGACCGGCCGGGCACGAGGGCGGAACTGCCTTCCTGGATGGGCTACTCGCTCGGTCGCTGGGAGGGCGACACGCTGGTGGTCGAAGTCACGGACCAGGTCGCCGACACCTGGTTCGACGCCTCGGGCAACTTCCACAGCGAGGAGCTCAGGGTCGTCGAACGGTACACGCGCACCGGACCGGACTCGATGCACTACGAGGCGACGATCACCGACCCGAACGTGTTCACCGAGCCGTGGACGATCAGCATGCCGCTCTACCGGCGTCTTGAAGAGAACGCGCGCCTGCTCGAGTTCAAGTGCATTCCGCTCGGGGGAGAGGACGCGGCCTACGGTCATTTGCGCCGCGGGGCGACGCCAGAGTGAAAGGAGTCGAAGTCATGAAACACCGACCGTCCGCAAGCACCGTCGTCCTGGTCGTCGCGGCCCTGGTTGCCACCGGGGCCCTGTACGCCGAGGACGAGAAGCTCGTCACGTCCTGGGGCGTTCCCGACCTGCAGGGGACCTGGGACTACCGCTCGATCACGCCGCTCGAGCGGCCGGCGGAGTTCGGCGACAAGGCGACCCTGACCGCCGAAGAGGCGGCGGCCCTGGAGCAGAGGCGCCGCGAGGCTCGCGCCGCGCGGGAAACGTCGGGCATACAGGACGTCGACCCCAGCCAGGGCGATGTCGACGTCGGCTACAACTCCTTCTGGCTCGACCTGGGCGACAGGGTCTCCGGCACGATGCGCACGTCCCTGATCATCGACCCCCCGAACGGCCGGCTGCCGAAGATGACGGACGGAGCGATCCGCCGCGTGAACGAGCGTTACGCACTCTGGGGCCAGCCGCCCGCCGGCCCGGAAGAGCGCAACAGCTTCGAGCGCTGCATCGTCGGCTTCAACGCCGGCCCGCCGATGACCCCCGGCGCCTACAACAACATGATGGAGATCTTCCAGTCACCGGGATACGTCGCGGTCATGACCGAGATGATCAACGACCACCGGGTCATCCCGACCGACGGCCGGGAGCATGCGGACGAGAGCATGCGCTTCTGGAAGGGTGACTCCTCGGGCGTCTGGGACGGCGAGACGTTCGTCGTGACGACCAGGAACTACACCGAGCACACCGCGTTCCGCGGCACCGGTCCGAACCTGGTCCTGACCGAGCGCTTCACGCGCACCGGACCCGACTCGCTGCTCTACGAGTACACCGTCGACGACCCCGAGTCCTTCGAAGCTCCCTGGACGAGCGCGATCGAAATGCGGCGGAGCGACGATCCGGTCCTCGAGTACGCCTGCCACGAAGGCAACCGCGCGATGACCCTCATGCTCCGCGGCGCCCGTCACCGCGAAGCGCAGGGCACGGCCGAAGACGGCAAGGACTGGCTGGCTAGCTGGTACGGCGGCCAGAACCGCGTCGACGCTGCGCGGGAGGCTCTGGAGGCGGCGAAGGAGGAGCAGGACCAGTGACTGATTTCGACTTCTTCATCCTGCTGGCTGTGGCCTTTATCGGCCTGGAGGTTGTTGCCTCCTTCGGGGTGCTCGACGACAACGAGGAATCGAGCCCGGCCGCCGGGGACGGCTGAGCTACTGTTCGGTCGGGTCGGCGCCGTCCCGGGGCGCGCCAGTGCCGGAGGAGCCCATGAAGAGGCTGCGGCCGTCGGGGAGCTTCATGTCCCGGCCGCTGCCGCGGCAGTTCGGCGTGCACAACTGGTCCTTGCTCTGGTAACCGCGGACGACGACTTCCGTGCCGGGCCTCAGCAGGGTACGGGTCAGGCCGCGGCGCACGAGCGTGTTCGGCGTACCGGCCTCGAGTTCCCAGGTCATCGTCTCGCCGCTCTCCAGGGTGGTTTCGACGTGGACCCAGGCGTGGGGGTTGATCCACTCGACCCTGGTGATCGTGCCCTCGACCTTGATCGGCAGGTTGGCGTCGAACTCGGCCGAGAAGGCGTGGTGGGCGGCGGATGGGCCGGTCGCGCTCAGGGTCAGCGCGAGGACGGCCACGGGCAGGACTGGGCGGACTCGTCGGGACATCTGGACCTCCTGTTGGGCGTTGATCTTAGTGGAGAACGCTTCTCCCGGTTGGTAGTATCATTGTTCGCACAGGCCCTCCCGTAGCTCGCGGTTCGGGTTGGTAGGTCGACGCTTGCCAGACGACGAGCCGCTCACGCATTGCCGGAACCCGGAGTATGGAGGCGATATGCACGCCAAGTCCCTGTTGATCCTGCTGATAGCCCTCCTTGTGGCCCTTGGAGGAACTGCCTTCGCTGCTGCCGACGATGACGAGGCCGCGGCACCGGAAGCATCCCCGGTTTCACCAGTCGACAGGCCCCCGCCCCAGGAAGATGAGGAGCACGACGACGAAGACCACGACGACGAGGACGACGTCCTCGACTTCCACGCCCACGACGTAGTGGTCGTCACCGGCTCGGCGATCGAGGAGCCGGCCGTCGACCTTCCCTTCGCCGTCGAGGTGTTGAACCGGGAGATGCAGAAGGAGCAGGGCTCGCTCCAGGCGGTCGACCTGATGAAGAGCCTCACCGCCTCGTCCGGCGTCATCGGCGAGGCGAACAGCTGGTACAACGACCAGGGGACCGCGGTTCCCGAGAACGTCGCCAACGTGAACCTCCGGGGCCTTGGGGCGTCGCGAACCCTGGTGCTGCTCAACGGCAAGCGTCAGGTGCCGCTGCCCGCGAGGCTGTTCGGCGGCCGTTTCGTCGACGTCAACGCCTTCCCCTCGCTTGCCATCGACCGCATAGAGGTGCTGAAGGAGGGCGCGGCGGCGATCTACGGCTCGGACGCCGTGGCCGGCGTCGCCAACTTCGTCACCCGTGACGAGTTCACCGGCTTCGAGGTCTCGCTCTCGCACGAGACCATGGACGGCGCCGGCGACTCTTCGGCGGGCGCCATCTGGGGCGGCAAGCTGGGCAACTCGGAGCATCATCTCGTGTTCTCCCTCGAGCGCACGGAGCGCTCGCATCTCGGCGCCCGGGAGCGGGCGTACACGCTCCAGGACCGCGCCACCGGCTGGTTCTGGGGTTGGTCCAACACCGGCAATCCGGGCATCTTCCTGCGGCCGAATCTCACCGGCGGTGAGAGTTCCTCCGCGTTCGTCGAGGAGCTCGCCCGCGCGCGTAACGGCGCCGCGGGCACGGACTACTTCGTCGATCCCGCGTGCAATGGCCTCGGGGGCTACGACCGCGGCTGGACCTGCGCCTTCCGGTACCAGCCGTGGGACAGCCTGATCGAGGCGACCGAGACGAACCGGTTCTTCGCCGAGCTGAACGGTCCGCTGGCCGAGGGCACGACATACCACGTGGAGGCTCTCTACGCGGAGTCGCTCATTCCGAACTACGTGACCACGCCTTCCTTCCCTCCGGTGTCCCTGCTGGACGGCCTGCAGTTGATCTCGAACGAGCACCCGGGGCGCATGGAGTTCTGCGACAGCTCCTACGGAGTGGGCGGTTTCGCTTCCGGCGAAGACTGCCTGCAGGACGACTGGTACTTCTACGGCCGCCTGGTCGGTAACGCGGGCCCCGGACGCGGCCTGCGGCGGGGCACGGAGACGACCCGGATCGCGGCGAACATCGACCACGATCTGTCGATCGGAGGCAAGGCGGCCAGCCTGGATGTCGGGGTGAACTACTCGCGTGCGACCGGCAACATGAACCATCCGGCGGAGTACGCGTACCGCAAGTTCCTCGCCTTCCGCGGCTTCGGCGGTCCGAACTGCGGCGTCGGCGTGGTGGCCGACGACACGAGCCCTTCGGGGATGCGGCTCGGGAACACGGGTTCGGCCCAGCCGGGCGTCGGCGACTGCACGTACTACAACCCGTTCGGCAACGCGATCGAGTTCTCCGCCCAGCCGGGCGCGCCATGGGAGACCAGCCCGAATCCCATGTACGTCTCGGGCCTGGAGAACAACCGGGCGATGCTCGACTGGATCAATGAACAGGTGAACGTCGAGAACGAGGCGGAACTCGTCGTGGCGGAGGCCACGCTGTCGGGCAACTGGCTGCCTCAGAAGCTCGACTACGCGTTCGGTTACCAGTACCGCAATCTCGATGTGAGCGCGATCCCGAACGCGGTAGGCAACTACGCACTGAATCCCTGCGTGGTGCCGGGCGACCGGTCGTGCGTCGATCCGGTAACCGGCAGGCAGAGGGGGGCCCGCGCCGGCGCCTTCACGTTCACCTCGGGTTACTACCCCTACGGTGACTCCCAGGCGGTCCACCGGGCGTTCGGCGAGCTGTCGCTCAACGCGCTCCGTGGCGACATGCAGTTCGCCGCCAACTACGAGCTCCACGATGAGGTCGACAGCTTCGATCCGAAGTTCTCGGGCCGCTGGCAGCTCTCTGCCGGCGAGGGTCACGTGCTGTCGTTCCGCACCTCGGTCCAGACCACGTTCCGCGCGCCTTCGGTCGACGATCTGAACGAGGAGATTCGCACGACCCTGGAGTACCTGAACACGGTCGGCGTCTACAAGGCGGTCGACGCCTTCGGCAGCCGGTCGCTGAGGCCCGAGCACGCCTTCACCTACAACCTGGGCCTCGTGCTCTTCGCCTCGCCCGGAATCGACGTCACGCTGGACTACTGGAGCTACGACTTCGACCATGTGATCGCCCTGCTGCCGCAGCAGGAGGTCGTGCGGCTCTACGCCGAGGGCTACGGCGGCAACCAGGCGGCGCTCAACGCGGTGATGGGGAGGGTCGTGTGCCCCGGCGGGGTGACCGACGGTTCCTGCGACCCCGGCGACATCGAGAGGGTGCGGATCGATCTGATCAACTGGCCGGGCATCAAGACCTCGGGCTTCGACTTTCACCTGCATGGGCACATGGACGCTGGTCCGGGGGAGCTTTCCTTCGGTGTGGACAGCACGTACACGCAGAGCTACGAACTGAAGCAGCTCGAACGCGACGGCGTCGTCTACCGCGAGCGGAAGGACGTCGTCGGTCTGTTGAACCGCGATACGCCGATCGCGCCGCCGCTGCCGGAGATGAAGACACGGGCCTCGCTTGGATACCGCTGGGGCGACTACAGTCTGATCGGTTGGGCGAACCACATCTCGTCCTACGAGGACAGCAACGTGGCGTGGACGCCGCCCGAACTGCTGCCAATCGACGAGTGGCTCACGTTCGACCTGACGTTCCTGTGGCGCTTCCCGCGGCTCGGTTTCGATCTCGCGCTGTCGGCGATGAACCTGACCGACGAGGATCCACCTCTCGTCTTCTTCGAGCAGTCGTTCGACGCTCTGACGGCGAACCCGAAGGGTCGGCGGTTGAAGGCGCTGATGACTTATCGCTTCGGTAACTAGAACCGTCTAGACGAGCAGGGCAAGTAGGATGGCGGGGCAGAGGCCCCGCAGGAGATCCGTCGACGATGCCCAACACCCCGTTCGCGGTGGGCGCCCTCGTTCTCGGTCTTCTGGCGTCGCCCGCGGCGGCACAGGAGGTCGGCGACGATTCGCCGGCCGAGCCCTCGTCGGGCGAAGTAGCGGACCGGGTGCGGGCGGATGTCGACGAGACGTCGCTTCGCTGGCTCGGCATCGCGCGGGTCCGGTACTCGATTCCTCTCGAGTTCTCGGCGGGCGGTGGAGCCGTCCTGGCGCGCATGCCGGCCAGCCACGACTGCTCCACGTTCTGCGAGTACCGCGGGTTCGTCGCGCAGGTCGAGCCGGGTTCGGCCGGAGGGCAGCTCGGCGTCGGCTACGCCCGGGTGATCGCCGCGAACAAGCCCCGTTCCGCCTTCCTGAACAACGTCTACGTCGGCTGGAGCGCTCGCGCCGTCCTGGTCCGCACCTGGGGAGACTCCGAGCTCGATCCGGCGCGGCAGACGCTGGCGGGCTTCGAAGGGCAGTTCGCGCTGCCTCGCATCAGCTTCAACCTGGGCGTCCTGCGGCGGATCAGTTCCGCTCATGAAGGCGCCGATCGCTATGTCTACACGGCCGGCATCGGCTGGGGATTCTGATGCCGGCCGCGCCGGTCACCGCGCCCACCCGCTCTGGACTGTTCGCGCTGCTCGTGGCGCTGCTGCTCGGACTCGGCGGCGGCGGCGCGGTCGAGGGCCTCGAGACGGACCAGTTCTTCGCCTGGGGCCGCCACCTCGAGGACATGACGGAGGTGCTGAATGCCCGCGTCAACCTGGAACTTGAGCGCCTGGTCGCCGAGCTGAACCGGGACGGCAGGGAGCGTCGCTGTCAGAACGTGCGATTCCGCTTCTTCAAGCGTCACCGCATGCTGTTCTTCGATGGCTTCGAGACCTGGTCGGTGAACTCGCCCCTGGTCAGCCGGTCGCCGTCCGGACCCGAGGAGATGCGGGAGTTCGAGCAGAAGTACCTCTACGGCGGAACGTCGCCGTTGTTCGACACGGGCCGCTGGATGCCGCCGAGTCCGACGGTGGAAGTCAACGGCGTGCGGCTCGGCACGGACAAGCTGACGCATCTGTTGGGAACCGCCTGGTACTACCACCGCTGGTATCACAAGGCGAGCCTCCGGGGCGCGAAGCCCGCCGAAGCCGAGGATCGGGCGGTTCGTCGCGGCCTCCAGCATGAGATCACGATTCTCGGCAGGGCCGTTTCGGGCGTTCTCTCCCTGGCCGACCTCGAGGCGAACTACGAGGGGATGTGGTTCTACGAGCATCTGTGCGCCGGCGACGATCCCAACATCGTCTACGACGCGGGGGTGTGGCGCCTCCGCAGGCCGTTCGACCTGCGGGACTACGTGACGCCCGAATGGGACGAGTCCTACCAGCCGAACATCTACGTGCGGCGGAAGTGGGGAAAGGTGAGGCAGCGGATGCTGGGATACTGTCCGATGCTCGAGCACCCGCAGGTGAGGGCGACGCGCCAGGCCTATCGGGAAAGGGACCGGGTCACCGAGACGGAGAAGTTGATCGATGAGATGGTCGTTGCCGGGAAACTCCCCGATCCGTCGGAGTTCTCGATCGAGAGGGTGTGTCGAGAAGCTCCGGACTGAAGCGCTGCTGGCGCTTGCGCTGCTGGCTCTGGCCTGCGGCGCGCCGACCGCTGAACCGTCCGCGGAAACCGAAGCCGCGGCGGCCGAACCGGCGCTCGAGCGGATCGGCGTCGGCTCCTGCCTGAGGCAGGACCTGCCGCAGCCGATCTTCGACGCGATCCTCGACGACGACTTCGGGCTCTTCGTGTTTCTCGGCGACAACGTCTACGGCGACGTCGAGTCCGAGGACCTGCGCGAGTTGCGCGACGCCTACGCGATGCAGGCCGAGGCCGACGGCTTCTCCCGCTTGCGCGCCGAGGTGCCTCTCGCCGCCACCTGGGACGATCACGACTACGGCCTGAACGACGGCGGCGCCGACTTCTTCGGCCGCGAAGAGGCGCAGCGGATCTTCGAGGACTTCTGGGACGTGCCGGCGGACTCCGAGCGCGCTTCCCGGCCGGGCGTGTACGACGCGGTGACCTACGGTCCGCCGGGACAGCGGGTTCAGCTCATTCTGCTCGACACCCGCTACTTCCGCTCCGAACTGCGGCCGACCGACGAGCGCGGCGCGCCGGGCAGGGAGCGCTACCTGCCGGATCCCGATCCCGCGAAGACGATGCTCGGCGAGGAGCAGTGGGCGTGGCTCGGTCAGGTGCTCCAGGAGGAGGCGGATCTCCGCATCCTCGCGTCGTCGATCCAGGTGATCGCCGACGGCCACGGGTACGAGGCGTGGCGGCATCTGCCGGCCGAGCGTGATCGCCTCTATGCCCTCATGCGGGAGACCGCTGCGAACGGCGTGGTGATGATCTCCGGCGACCGGCACCGGGCCGGCATCTATCGCCATGACGACGCTCTCGACTACCCGCTTCTGGAGCTCACCGCGAGTTCGTTGAACTCGCCCTCCAGCAGCGGGGAGGAGGCGGGGCCGTACCGGTTGGGTCCGACCTACCGGCCCGAGAACTACGGCGCCATCGCAATCGACTGGACTGCCCGCTCCGTGACGCTGGAAGTCCGCGGCATGGACGGCGAGCCGGTACTCACCGAGACGCTCGGTCTGGATGACCTGCGCGTCGAGTGACGGGAGACAGCAAGATGACGACACAAGACTTCGAGCCCCAGGAGATCGCCGGCGTCTCGCGGCGCCGGGTCCTTCACGCACTGTCCCTGGCCGGCGCCGCCGGGCTCCTGGCCGGCTGCAATGGCGATGCGGCGGCCCCTTCGGAAAGCGCTGCCGACGTTGCCGCGGGTCCTATGCCCGACGATCTGTGGCGAGCCAGCGCCGGCGAGCTGGCAGCCGCGATCCGGCGCGGGGAAGTCTCGAGTCTCGAGGTCGTCGAGTCCCACCTCGCGCGCGTCGACGCAGTGAACGGTCACCTCAATGCGGTCGTGCGCGTACTGGCCGACGAGGCCCGCGCGGCCGCCAGTGCCGCCGACGAGGCGGTCGCCGCGGGCGCCGAGCTCGGGCCGCTCCACGGTGTGCCGATTTCGGTCAAGGACAACATCGCCGTTGCCGGTACGCCGACCACGAACGGAGTTCCGGCTCTCGCGGAAGAGAACGCCGAAGAGGACGCGCTGATCGTCCGCCGCCTCAAGGACGCCGGCGCCATCGTGCTGACCCGGACGAACCTGCCCGATCTCGGCCTCAGGGTCCATACCGACAGCTACCTCTACGGCGTGACGAGGAACCCCTGGGCCGCGGACCGCAACGTCGGCGGTTCGAGCGGCGGAGAAGGCTCGGCGCTTGCGAGCGGAATGAGCTGTCTCGGGCTCGGCAATGACATCGGCGGTTCGCTCCGCATCCCGGCCCAGTGCAATGGCATCGCGTCGCTCAAACCGACGCTTGGCCGCATCGCCAGCGCCACCGGCGGCAGCATGTCCGGTCAGTTGATGGCGGTCGACGGTCCGATGGCCCGCCGCGTTGCCGACCTGCGCACGGCGTACGAGTTGCTCGGCAAGTACCACCGTAGCGATCCGCTCTCAGTCCCGGTTCCGCTGGATCTGGATCCACCGGCATCACCGGTGAAGGTCGCCCTGGTCCCGGAGCCGAGCGGCGGCACGACGCATCCCGACGTTGCCGCCGCCGTCCGCGGCGCGGGAGAGGCGCTCGAAGCCGCGGGCTACGCGGTAGAGGAGGTCGAGCCGCCGATGGCCGCTGAGGCCCGCCGCGCCTGGGAGGTCCTGCTGGGCTACGAACTGAGCGTCACGCGCTCCGCGCTGGAAGAGATCATGTCGCCGGACGCTTTCGACTTCCTGAACCGCGCGCTCGATCTCTTCGAAGTCGAATCGCCGGTCGAGTACATGGCCTCCTACGGTCAGCGCCACGCGGTCGCCAGCGCCTGGCAGGAGTTCCAGGAGGATTACCCGATCACGGTCGGCCCGATCATTACCCAGCCGCCCTTCGTCATCGGCTACGACCTGCAGGAGCCCGGCGACGTGCTCGACCAGATGCGCTTCGAGGTCGCCCTCAACCTGCTCGGTCTCCCGGCCGTCTGCGTGCCGACCGGTGTCGCCAACGGCCTGCCCCAGGTGGTCGAAGTGATCGGCGGCCGCTACCGCGAGGGGCTGTGCCTCGAGGCTGCACAGGCGATCGAGGACGCGCTCGGCATCGTCACGCCGATCGATCCCGTAGTGGCCTGAGCGGTCGCCGCCTCAGTGGATCTCCGCCGCGTCGCCCCAGGCGGCCTTCAGCTTCTCGAAGTCGAAGTCCGGCTGTTTGGCCGCGTCGATGATGACCCGTTCGCGGCGGGCGATCAGGTCGGCCGCCGCTGCAACCTGGTCGGCAACGCCGGCCGGAACGACGACCGCGCCGTGCTGATCGGCGTGGATCAGATCGCCGTCCGAGACGGCCATGCCGGCGACGGTTACGGGACGGCCGTAGTCGACCACGTGGACGAACGCATGTGACGGTCCGACCCGGCCGGCGAGGAGCTGGAATCCCTCGGCGACGTCGTCGAGGTCGCGAATGCTGCCGTCCGTGATCACGCCGAGGCAGCCGAGGCCGCGGTGGATGTTGGAGTTCACTTCGCCCCAGAAGGCGCCGTAGCCGCGGGCGCCGTCGTCGAGGTCCTGGATAACGGTGATCGTCGGGCCTTCGCCCGAAGCCAGGTACTCGTAGTAGCCGACGGAGGCGCGGCGCGCCTGTTTCGGATCAGCCGCGTTCGGGTGCTGGGCGCGGATACGGGCGGTTCGAGCGAAGCCTACGATAGGCGGCAGACCAGGCTTCGCGCAGACCAGCGGGTCCACGGTGTAGCCGTGGCCGCGGCGCTTGGGCGCCACGACCTCGAGGGCGTTGCAGACGGTGGGGGTGTCGAGGGACCGGAGAGCGTCGAGGACGGCTGAAGAAGTCATGGGCGGGGATACTAGAACGGTTGCTTGACGTCTCGGGAGGTCGAGTGTAATGTTGACAACGTCAACAACGCGGAGGAGAAACCGTGAATGAGGAACTGAGCCGGTTTGTACGAGAAGCGTTGTCGCGGGGCGCGAGCCGCGACGAGATTCGGGAGGCGCTCGCCGATGCGAGCTGGCGGCGGGCCGACGTCGACAAGGCGCTTGGCGCCTGGGTGGACCGGGACTTCGTGGCGCCGATCCCGCGGCCGCGTCCCTATCTCGGCGCCCGGGAGGCTTTTCTCTACCTGGTCCTCTTCGCCGCGCTGTACACGGCGGCGATCAGCTTCGGCAACGTGATGTTCGTTCTGATCAACCGGGCCTTCGCCGATGTGGCGTTCACTCTTCCGGCGGCAGCTTCCGCCGAGATGCTGCGCTGGGGGCTGGCGTACCTCGTCATTTCCTTCCCGGCGTTCCTGCTGATTCAACGGATGGTGCGACGCACGCTGCGCAGCGATCCGGACTTGCGCTCGTCGCGGATCAGGAAGTGGCTCACGTACCTGACGCTCTTCGTCGCCGCGGGCGTGCTGGCCGGCGACCTGATCGCCCTGGTGTTCTTCGGTCTGGGCGGTGAACTGGCCGTACGGTTTCTTCTAAAGGTCGGCGTCGTGGCGGCGATTGCCGGCAGCGTGTTCGGCTACTACTTCTGGGACCTTCGGCAGGACGACGTGGAAGCGGCCGAATGCGGTCAGGCGCCGAAGCTGCCGACCGTCTTCGCAGGCGTGTCGGCGGTTGCTGTCCTCCTGGCGGTCGTCCTGGGACTGGTTGCCGTCGGTTCGCCCGGGAAGGCGCGGGAGCGCGGGTTGGATGTCGCCCGCGTAGGAAACCTGCGGGACATCGTCCGGGGCGTCGACATCTACTGGGAGCGGAACGGCTCGCTGCCCGCGGGCCTTGAATCCCTCAGTGGCGAGCGGGACATCAACATCGCGTCGATCGTCGACCCGGAAAGCCGGGAGCCGTACACGTTCAGGGCTACGGGGGACAAGGCGTACGAGCTCTGCGCGACGTTCAGCCTCGATGCGCCCACCGATCAGGCATCGCTACGGATGTATCCCTACCGGGAGCGGTTCTGGAGGCACCCCGCCGGTTACCACTGCTTCGACCTCGAAGCGATCGAGCCGGACGCGCGGCGCTGGTGAGGGCCCGCAGCGGCCCTTGAACGGCTTGCGGATTCCGCCTGCGGCGGATGCCGGCGGGGGCGCCGGCGCACCCAGTCCTAGACGGCGACCTGGACCTGAACCCGCTGCGACAGCCGCGCACCGAGGAGGTGCGAAGCATCCGCGACCATCTCGTGCAGGATCTCGCTGGCCGGGCGTGTCTCCGTCAGCATGCCCGACGTCTGTCCTGCGGCGTTCATCAGCAGATCGTCCCTGCCGGCGGCGCTGATGGAGTGCAGCAGGTCGCGCGTGAGAACGCCCTGAAGCCCCATCGGCAGCGCCCGGATGCCGCTCGCTTCCCACGACTCGATCAGCGGGTTCGTGATGTTGCGCATCGTCTTGCCGCTGTAGAGACGGGTGACCACCGTGTCCTCCGTGCCGGCGTCCAGGATGCGCTGTTTCTGCAGAGCAGGCTGATTCGCCTCGTCGGAGACGAGAAAGGCGGTGCCGCACCAGGCGCCGATGGCGCCGGCGGCGATGACCGCGGCCAGTCCGCGGCCGTCGGCGACGCCGCCCGCCGCAACGACCGGTAGCGGCGCCACGGCGTCCATGACCTGGGGCAGAAGCGCCAGGGTGCCGATCTTGCCGGTGTGGCCGCCGGCTTCGGTGCCCTGGGCGACGACGATGTCGGCGCCGCCTTCGGCGACCCGCCGGGCGGCGCGGGCATTGCCGACCAGGGAGACGATCTTGATGCCGGCGTCCTTGAGCGCCTTCGAGAAGGGCGCCGGGGAACCGAGCCCGGAGGCGAAAACCGGTACCTTCTCCTCCAGCAGGACTTCCATCTGGGCGCCGGCGTAGCTCTTGCCCTCGGGCACTTCCCAGGTCGGCGGCGGGGGCGGCGCCTCGAGCCACTCGATACCCAGGTTCTCGGCCATCTTCCTGAGCGCGTCGCGGGTTTCCGGCGGCACCAGGTCGCGGCTCGGCGCCGTCGCCGGTTCGCTGCCCGCGTTCTTCGCGGGCGTCGAGAAGATGCCGCCCCTGACGTGCAGGAAGTTCGAAGCCAGTAGCAGGTCGACGCCGAACGGCTTGTCCGTCTTCGCGCGCACCTTGTTGATCTCGGCCCGCAGGTCTTCGGGGCTGTAGGCGACGCCTCCGATCACGCCCAGGCCGCCGGCCTCGGACACGGCTGCGACCAGGTCCGCCTTGGCGACCGGTTCCGCGCCGCCCGCCACGGGCCCCATGCCGGCGGAGAACACGGGATACTCGATCCCGAGCATGTCGCAGAGTTCGGTGCGCAGGAAGGGACGGGACATGGCGGCTCCTCTCGATCGGCTGCAGTGCGTATCGGTCGACGGTGGGGTTCGTTGTTCGGCCCGCGAGTATACGCGCCTCGTGGGCGGCTCAGAGCAGGTCGAGCTGGGGAATGCGGAGCTGGTTCGCGACCGCCTCCTCGACCGTGTCGAGCCAGCTTTCCCGACGCTCCGGATCGAGTACGAGGACCCCGATGCGACGGTCCTCCAGTTCGTTCCAGAGCCGGTCGTCGATCTGCTGCCGGAAGGCCGGGTCGACAGCGCGGACGCCGTCGGGTTGCGCCTCGCTGCCGCGCAGGATCGGAACGTAGACGTTCAGGTCGTACGTCGCGCACCAGGACTCGATCAGGGGCTCCAGCGCCGGCTGGCGGCCGCGGGCGAACAGAAGGTAGACGTAGTTGTCGAGGATGCTGCGGTCGCAGATCACGACCGGCGACCGGGACTCAGCGGCCAGTTCGTCGGCGATCTGGGAGTGGAGGATCCACGACTGGGCCTCCAGCGTCGTTCCCTCGTTGAGCGGTAGCGGGCAGCGGCGCGCCACCTCGACCACGACGTCGAGGTTGATGTCGCGGCGTTTCAGACGCGCGGCGAGTCCGTAGGCCAGGGTCGTCTTGCCGACGCCATGGGTGCCGATGAAGGCGATCTTGTAGGGCATTGGGCAGCGTTCAGACTACAGCCGTTGCCGCCGGTCGTGAGAGGATCCCGGGGTGCTTTGTTTGCGAGTCGTGGCGGTCCTGCTTCTGCCTGTGGCCGCGTGCGCGCCCGCGCCGGAAGAGTCCCTGGACGGCGGCTGGCCTGATCGTTCGCCCCGGTTCGACGTAGTCGAAGAACTGCGCGCCGACCTGCTGCGTCCGCGTTCGGCCGCCGACGGCGGCGGGACGGCCACCGTCGAGGCCCTGAGGGGTCCGGCGGTCGCGGGCAGTCCGGGAAGCTGGCGGATCGTCTACAGGGCGGGGCCGGCGGGCGTAACGGTCGGAGGAACCGTTCACCTCCAGGTGTCCCCCTTCTGGGGCTGGAGCACACCGCAGACGGAACGCCCGGAGGCGCTGGGCTACACGACGATCGAGACGGCCGCCGCCGGTGTCGAGCTCTCGGCCGAAACACTGGATCAGCAGTTGCTCGCGATCGGCGTCGGCGGCCGGCCGCTTGCCGCAGGAGAAGAGGTTGCGATCACGTACGGAGCCGGCCCGGCGGGCGCGCTGGCCGACCGGTACGCCGAGCGTGAGTCGCGCTTCTGGGTCGCGGTCGACGGCGACGGCGACGGAGTGCGGGAACTGATCGCGGAGTCGCCCGCGGTGGATGTGATGCCGGGGCCGCCGGCGCGGTTGCTGCTCCACGTGCCCTCGACCGCGCGGCCGGCCGATCGCGTCGAGCTCACGGCGGCGCTGGTTGACGGCGCGGGGAACGGCTGGCCGGCGGCATCCGGGACGCTGGAGCTGCGACTGCCTGCCGGCGTCGACCTGGTCGACTCGAGGGCCGTGTCAGGCCATGTCCCTGCACGCCTCGTGTCGGTGCGCCGGCCTTCTGGCCGGCATTCCGGGGCCGAAGTGGAGCGGGTCGTCTCCCTGGCCCTCGCCGTCGAGGATCGAGGCCGGCTCGTCGTTCCGCTTCGGCTCACGGCGGAGGCCGGCGGCGTGATCAGGGTGCGCGGCCGGTTCATGGGCGCCGCGGTCGAGCTCGGGTTCGAGGCGGAGAGCAATCCGCTGCTGGTATCGCCGGCCGGCCGGCGCATCCTGTGGGCCGATCTCCAGAACCACTCCGGACTCTCCGACGGCTCGGCGACGCCGGACGATCTGCTGCGCTACGCGCGGGAGGTGGCCGCCCTCGACGCCGCGGCGGTAACCGACCACGACCACTGGGGCATGCGGTTCATGGACGGTGAGCCCTCGATCTGGCGGCGGACCCTGGACGCGGCCGAGACCCGCAACGAACCGGGGCGCTTCGTCGCGCTGGCCGGTTACGAGTGGACCAACTGGGTCGAGGGCCATCGCCACGTCGTCTTCTTCGAGCCGACGGCCGAGGCCGCGGCCGGCCTGCTTCTCAGCGCGATCGACGAGCGCCACGACGAGCCGCACGAACTATGGGCCGGCCTCGAGGACGTGCGGGCGCTGACCTTCGCCCACCATTCGGCCGGGGCTCCGATCGCCACGGACTGGTCTTCGCCGCCGCCGGCCGGACTCGAACCCGTCACCGAGGTCGTGTCCGTCCATGGGTCGAGCGAGGCTGCCGACTCGCCGGGGATGGTCGTCCGGAACGCGCTGGCCGGCAACTTCGTGCGCGACACTCTGGATCGCGGCTACCGGCTCGGATTCGTCGGTTCGAGCGACGGCCACGACGGGCATCCGGGTCTCGGGCACCTCGCGTCGCCGAGCGGCGGCGTCGCGGCGATCCTGAGTGGCGAAGTGACCCGGGAGGGGATTTACGAGGCGCTGCTCGCGCGTCGCGCGTATGCCACGAACGGCCCCCGGATCGTGATCCGTGCAAGCTACGGGGGATGGCCGATCGGCGCCGACATTCCCGCCGCCGCGGCCGCCGCGGGCACGGTGGGACCGATCGCCGGCGTGCCGGAGGCGACGCTGGTCGTGCGCGCGGTCGCACCGGGGGAGATTGCGCGGATCGAGGTGGTCAGCCGCAAGGGCGCGGCCAGCGCGGGCGCCGTGACGGGTGAGGCTCTATGCGGGGAAGGTGAGCGGGAGTGCAGCCTGACCGTGCCGCTGCCAGGGTTTCAGACTGGCGGCTATCTCTACCTTCGCGTGGTCCAGGAAGACGGCGGCGCCGCCTGGACCAGCCCGTTCTTCTTCGAGTAGCGGGGCTACTCGGTCGCCGCCTCTTCCTCCACGTGCACCATGATGTACTGCGACAGGCCCGGCTCGTCGAGCGTCCGGTGCTCCCCGTCGCCGATCTGGAGGCAGAGGTAGTGCTCGCCGGGGCTGAGTTCGATCTCGATCGAGTCTGAGCCGTCTCCGAAGTGGATCCACGGGTCCGCGGTCGGGATCACGATGCCCGGCTCGAGACACTCTCCGTCGATCGCGATGTGGTAGTGGCCCGCCCCCTCGTTGATCGCGCCGTCGCCGACGGGCTCGATGATGAAGTTCTCGGCCGCGAACTGCAGGTTGATCAGGCTGGGGATCGTGGCGTGGTTCTCCAGTCCCACGAAGTAGACGCGCGGCGCGCCGTCGTCGGCCGCTTCTTCGGCGTGGTCCATGTCGCCTTCCGCGTGGTCGTGGCCCGCGTGGTCGTCCTCGGAGCCGGCGCTACCGCCTCCGCATGCGGCGAGCAGGAGCAGCAGCAGGGCTGCCGCCAAGATCATGTACGGGCGGTTCTTCGCGAGGTCGAGGAGCATGTGCGTTTCTCCGTAGTCTTAGGCGTGCGCGGCGGCGGTCGCGCGCAGGCCGAGCCCGGCCACGACCGCGAACAGGAGCGCGAAGACCACGTTCGCGATGCTCCCGTCGCCGCCGGCCAGTCCCATCCCGGCGATGACCAGCAAGGCCACGGCGATGATGATCGAGAAGACGTTGCCCATCTTCTGGGCGTCTTCCTCGCTGCCGCCCATGCAGCCGACGCGGACCAGGAAGAAGGTCAGGACGGCGAAGAAGGCAAGGAGGTTCCACCAGGACCCGGCGGCCGCGTCGACCATGGCCTGACTGGCCCACCAACCGGCGCCGAGAATGTACGCGATCGCAAACATGAAGTTCTTGAACATGGCGAGCGCAATCTAGCAGCTTGCACCGTAGAACGCTATGCGGTCCTACGGTGCATGCTGCTGGATGAGGACGGGCTGGGCCGAAACTCCGAGCCTGCGAGGCGTTTCGGGGCTAGAGGGCAGCGACCTCCAGGTCAAGCGCCTCGGCGTACTTCTCGTACGCCGCCTGCCGCAGCTTGAGCAGGTGGGTGGTCGGGAAGAGATCGTCCGTGCCCGCGTACTCCCGCAGGATCTGCTTCGCCACCGTGATCTTGTGGACCTCCGTGGGTCCGTCGGCAAGGGCCATGTGGAAGGAGTCGACGACGCCCGCCGAGAAGGTCATCTCGTTCGAGACGCCGAGCGAGCCGTGGATCATCAGCGCCCGTGAGAAGACGTCCAGGTAGACCTTCGGCATGACCGCCTTGACGGCCGAGATGTCCTTGCGGACCATCCGGTAGTCCTTGTACTTGTCGATCTTCCAGGCGGTCTGGAGCACGAAGAGCCGGAACTGCTCGATCTGCGCCCAGGAGTCGGCGATCTTCTCCTGGACGAGCTGCTTCTGGGCAAGGAGTTCTCCCTGCGTTTCCCGGGACAACACCCGCTCGCACATCTGGTCGAAGGCGGTGCGCACCTTGGCGATCGTGCGCATCGCGTGGTGGATGCGGCCGCCGCCGAGGCGGGTCTGGGCGACCACGAAGCCCTGGCCGCGCTGGCCGAGCAGGTGGTCCTTGGGCACCCGCACGTCCGTGTAGCGGACGTAGCCGTGGGAGCCGTCCTCGTTGCCGGTGCCGACGGCGACGTTGCGGATGATCTTGACGCCCGGCGTGTCCTTGGGCACCAGGAACATCGACATCCTGTTGTAGGGCGGGGCGTCCGGGTCGGTGACCACCATGACGACCAGCAGGGAGGCGTAGCGGGCGTTCGAGGAGAACCACTTCTCACCGTTGATCACCCACTCGTCGCCGTCGAGGACGGCCCGGGTCGTGAACACCTTCGGGTCGGAACCGCCGTGCGGCTCCGTCATCGAGTAGGCCGAGACCATCCTGTTGTCGAGCAAGGGCTGCAGGTAGCGCGCCTTCTGCTCGTCCGTGCCGTAGTGGGCGATGATCTCCGCGTTGCCCGAGTCCGGCGCCTGGCAGCCGAACACGATCGGCGCGTGCGGCGAGCGGCCGAGGATCTCGTTCATCAGCGCCAGCTTGACCTGGCCGTAACCCTGGCCGCCGAGGTCGGGCCCGAGATGGCAGGCCCAGAGCTTGCGCTTCCTGACCTCTTCCTGGAGCGGCGGGATCAGCTTCTGCCGCTTGGGGCACGACAGGTCGTAGGGACTGCCGAGAACGAATCGAAGCGGTTCGATCTCGTTCGTGACGAACTCGTCCATCCAGTCCAGCTTGTCCTGGAATTCAGCGTCTGTTTCGAAGTCCCATGCCATGTCTCGTTCTCCTCTAACGCCCTGCTTCTGAAGGCCGCTTAGCGTACAGGATGGGCACGTAGACTCGCCGGATGCAGCTCAACAGGACCGATCGTGCCTCCACGTCTTCGTCGACTGCCGGTGCGCCGGCCCTCTGGCCGGCTTCCGGTTCTGCGGTAGCCCCGAGCGCGGTTCTCCTGCTGATCCTGGCTTCCGGATGCGCCGGCGACTCCGAGCCCGGCCCTGGCGGCGACGCGATCGGCGAGTGGCATCACTACGCCGCCGACCGCGCCTCGACCAAGTACTCGCCGCTCGACCAGATCAACCCGTCCAACGTCGACCGGCTGCGCGAAGTCTGGCGCTGGACATCGGTCGAGACGGAGGCCGATACGGAGTTTCGCGGCGGCATGTACAAGAGCACGCCGCTGTACATCGACGGCACCCTCTACATAACGACCTCCCTCAGCCAGGTGGCGGCGATCGACCCGGGCACGGGTGAGACGCGCTGGGTCTACGACCCGAGGAGCTACGACGCCGGCCGCCCGGCGAACGCGGGTTTCCAGCAGCGCGGGCTCGAGTACTGGCGCGGGGAGATCGACGGCGAACCCACGGAACGCCTGATCTACGCGGCCCATCACCGCCGTCTGATCTCGCTCGACCGGGCGACCGGCCAGCCCGACCCGGCCTTCGGCGACGGCGGCATGGTGAACACGGCCATCGGCCTGGGCCGCGAGATCAACGAGCGCCAGTACACCCACTCGGCGCCGCCGGTCGTCTGCGCCGACGTCATCGTGCTGGGCTCGGTCATCTCGGACGGCCCGCGCGGACCGAAGATGCCGCCCGGCCACGTCCGCGGCTACGACGTGCGGACCGGGGAGATGCGCTGGATCTTCCACACGATTCCGCAGCCCGGCGAGTTCGGCAACGAGACCTGGCTCGACGGCTCCTGGGAGTACTCCGGAAACACGAACGTGTGGACGATGATGAGTTGCGACGATGAGCTCGGCTTGGTCTACCTGCCGGTGTCGACGCCGACGAACGACTGGTACGGCGGCCACCGGCGCGGCGACAACCTGTTTGCGGAGAGCCTGGTGGCGCTCGACGCCCGCACCGGCGAACGGAAGTGGCACTTCCAGGCGGTCCGCCACGGTCTCTGGGACTACGACCTGGCCTCGGCCCCGAACCTGGTCGACATTACCGTCGATGGCCGCGAGATCGAGGCGGTGGCCCTGGTCAGCAAGCAGGGCCTCACCTACGTCTTCGACCGGGAGACGGGCGAGCCCGTGTGGCCGATCGACGAGATCCCGGTGCCGCAGACGGCGGTGCCCGGCGAGTGGACCTCGGCGACGCAGCCGATGCCGACGAAGCCCGCGCCCTTCGAGCGGCTCGGCATGACCGAGGACGACCTGATCGACTTCACGCCGGAACTGCGCGCCGAGGCGCTCGAGATCGCCGGGGACTACGTGCTGGGGCCGATCTTCACGCCGCCGCTCGAGGTCAGGGAAGGCGGCAAGCTCGGCGTGCTGACGCTGCCGTCCGCCGCCGGCGGCGCGAACTGGCGCGGCGCGGCGGTCGATCCCGAGGCCGGCGTCCTCTACGTGCCGTCGATGACCAAGGTGATGAGCTTCGGCGTGCAGCCGGCCGACGCGGCCCGCTCCGAGTTCCGCTACGTCGACGCGCTCGGCCTCGTCGAGGGGCCGCGCGGTCTTCCCCTGGTCAAGCCGCCGTACAGCCGGATCACCGCGATCGACCTGAACACCGGCGAGCACCTCTGGCAGGTCGCCCACGGCCCGGGTCCGAAGGATCATCCCGCGATCGCGCACCTCGGCCTGCCCGACCTGGGCAGCGCCTCCCACGGCATCCTCTCGAACGGCGGCCTGGTGCTGACGAAGGACCTGATCTTCATCATCCAGGCGGACTACGACCCGAGCCGCATGACGTTCATGGGCAACGCCGGCCACATCCGCGCCTACGACAGGCGGGACGGCGCGAAGCTCTGGGAGCACCGCGTGGAACCGACCCCGCACGGCACGCCGATGACCTACCTCCACGAAGGGCGGCAGTACGTGGCCTTCACCGTCGGCGCCGGCCGCTGGGAACAAACCCCGGCCCTCGTGGCGTTGGCGCTGGAGTAAGCCGAGTCCCGGCAAAGCGTTCGCCCTCTGGGTGCGCCGGCGCCCCGCCGGTCGCCGCTCCCGGCGGCCTCAAGACGGGCCGGTCAGAGACCGGCACCATGTCGACAGGCCTACCGCGACCCGGCGAGGACGGCCTGCAGCACCCGCGCAGGCTGGGCGAACTCTTGCGCCCCGCCGAAGCGACCGACCTCCTGGCCGTTGCGATAGACGATCGCCATCGGCAGGCCCGTCACTTCGTTGCTCTTGACTTCAGGGTCTTCCCAGCCGGCCGGAGGCGAAGCCAGCCCGTAGTACTCGAAGGTGACCTGGGTGCCTTCGAGGCCTGCGTTGACCTCGAGGAGGTTCGGCAGCACCTGTTTGCAGACTCCGCACCAGGAGCCGAAGAAGACTCTGACTCGAGCCGCTTCGGTGTCGCGGAGTGCGGCCATGGCGGCGGCGTTCGGCTGGAAAGCGTCCATGCCGGCGCGGTAGCCGGGTGAGTGCTCGAGCAGTTCGCCCAGGGTGCGGTCGCCGACCAGGGGAGGCCGCGGCAGGACCTTCACCTCCCGGCCCTCGATGGGCAGGACGATCGTGGTCTGGTCCGGTGTGGCGTCGCCGATGTAGGACTTGTCCGGTTCGGCAACCACGTCGTAGCCGGGCCCGGAAGCCAGTAGATCGGAGCCCAGGAGCTGGTCCACGGCCATGCTGCGGGCCCACAGCAGGAGCGGCTCGCCCAGGGCGTCGCTCAGGATCAGCATCGCGGCGGCGCGCTGCGAGAGATACAGCCGGGCATCGGAGTCGGCCTGACCGTCGACCTCGAGAATGTAGTCGTCGATGGGCGCGAAGCCGCTCAGCACCGGGTGTGCGGTCTGGGCCGGAAGGTGCGCGGCAACGGCCACGAGCAGAGCCGGCAGAACGCAGAGCGTTGACGTAATCCGTTGGGTCGTCACGGCGAGGGATCCTAGCGCGGGCGCCGCTTCAGGCGACCCTGGAGCCGGCAGGCTCTTCGTCGAGCTGGCGCTGGAGCTGTCTCGCGCGCGACCTGGCCGAGGCGACCGTGCGTTCCTTGACGCCCTCGTAGCCGCGGATCGAGTCGGGGAGTTCGGCCAGCTCGACGACCGTCGGCGCGGAGTTCGAGTCGAGCCGCTCGAGGGCCCCGTGCACCAGGCTGCGGTACCAGTCGAACAGGCCGCGCTCCAGGCGGCGGTGCCTGGTCGCCCCGAAGATGTCGAGCGCCGTGCCGCGCAGCCCGCGGGCCGCGTACAGCAGCCGGAAGAGCGAGCGCGACCAGGCCCCCAGGCGGATCTTCCGCTTCCAGCCGAAGCGGCGAAGGGTCGGCGGGTGGAGCAGGACCTGGCGGCTGAGCGAGCCGTCGTAGTCGCGGGCGACCTGGTCCCAGGTCGGGTCCTGGATCCACAGGCGGGCGACTTCGTACTCGTCCTTGACCGCCAGCAGCTTGAAGCCGTAGCGGGCCGCCGCTTCGCGTACGGCGGTGTGGCCCGGCAGCTTCGACTCCTCGGCGTCGGCGACCTCGCCGACGAAGCCGAGATAGCGCTCGGCGAAGCCGCCGCCGTAGAGCAGCAGGTCGGCGACGCGGCCGGGCAGGAGGCGGTCGAGCGACCCTCCCCGCGGCGCGGCGGCGAGGAGGCGGTCGAGTTCCGGCCCGAGCTTCGGGGCCCAGCGCTCGAGGCGCTCGCGGGCGGCATCCGCCGCCGCCGCCGCGGTCGGCGCCTCGGGCTCGGCGAGTCCGGCGGCGCGCCGGAATCGCTCCGGATCGGCGACGGACAGCCGACCGTAGCGGAATGCCTGGATGTTGTCTTCGACGGCAACGCCGTTCGCCACCAGCGCCTGCTCGATGAAGCGCGCCTGGAGCGGCAACAGGCCCTGCTGGTAGGCGGCGCCGACCAGGAAGATGTTGCCGGTGACGCTGTTGCCGAGCAGGCGCTCGGTGGCGGCCTCGGCGTCGACGAAGTAGCTGCGGTCGCTGTCGGTGAACAGCGCCAGACGCTTGCGCAGCTCGTCGAGCGGGGGCATCCGGGCCGCGCTGTCCGTGATCACGGCCGCCGGGCTGATGCCGGCGGTGTTGCCAACCACGGCCGTCGTGTCCTGCGCGAACCGCTTCAGGTTGTCGGGAGCGATCGTGGCCAGCAGGTCGAAGGAGAGCGCCAGGTCGGCTTCGCCGTCGCCGAGCTTGTTGGCGCGGGGGATCGGCCCGCGGCTGAGCAGCAGGTTCGATACGACCGCGCCGCCTTTCTGGGCCAGACCGGTCTGGTCGAGGTGGACCGCGTACCTGCCCTCCATCAGGGCCGCGGTGACGAGGATCGCGTCGACCGTCACCACGCCGGTGCCGCCGATGCCCACGAGCAGCGCCCGGAAGGTGGCGTCGTCCGGCAGTTGACGGACGGGTTCCGGCGTCTCGTCCTCGGCGAGCGGCGCCGCGGCGGCGCGCCGGACCGGCTTCGTGCCATCGCCCAGTTCGACGGTCATGAAGGCGGGACAGTCACCCTCGATGCAGGAGTAGTCCAGGTTGCAGGACGACTGGTGAATCTGCGTCTTGCGGCCGTACTCGGTCTCCAGCGGCGCGACGGACAGGCAATTCGACTTCGCCGCGCAGTCGCCGCAGCCCTCGCAGACGGCGGGGTTGATGTAGACCCGCTGCTTCGGCGTCTCCTGGATGCCGCGCTTGCGCTCGCGCCGTTTTTCGGCCGCGCACTGCTGGTCGTAGACCACGGCCGTCGGGCCCTTGATCGCCCGTAACTCCTTGAGCACCTGGTCGTAGTCGCGGCGGTGCCGGATCTCGACCCCGCTGTCGTCCCGGTGGGGGAAGCGCTCCAGATCCTCGGTCACCAGGACGACCCGCTTCATGCCCTGGAGCTGAAGCTGCCTGGCGACGCCCATCGAACTGAGCAGCCCCACCGCGTCCTGACCGCCCGTCATGGCGACGGCGGAGTTGTAGAGGATGCGGAAGGTCATGTGCAGGTCGGCCGCGATGCAGGCCTCGATCGCCTTGCTGGCGGAGTGGGCGTAGGTGCCGTCGCCGACGTTCTGGAACACGTGCTCCTGCTCGGTGAACGGCGCCAGACCGATCCAGCAGGCGCCCTCGCCGCCCATCTGCGGCAACCAGCTCACGCCGCGGTCCATCCACATCGCCATCGCGTGGCAACCGATGCCGCCGCCGGCGATATCCGACCCCTCGGGAAGCTGGGTCGAGGTGTTGTGGGGGCAGCCGCTGCAGAAATAGGGCATGCGCGGCAGCGCGGCCGGCAGCTTTGTGGCCAGCTCGGCGGACTCGGCGCCGGCCCGCAGTTGCGCCAGCTTCTCGGCCGGTACGGCGTCGGGCAGGCGCTGTTCCAGGTAGGCGCCGAGAATGCGCGCCATGTCGTGGCCTTCGAGTTCCCCGTGCATAGGGAAGAGCGTCTCGCCGGCGGGCGTCTCCTTGCCGCCGACCAGGGGCCGGTCGGGCAGGTTGTAGAGGACCTGGCGGATCTGCGTCTCGACGAAGCCGCGCTTGTCCTCGATGACGACGATCTCTTCGAGGCCCTGGGCGAACTCGCGCAGGCGCCGCGGCTCGATGGGCGCGATGCAGCCGAGTTTGAGCACGCGGATGCCATGACGATCGAGCGCGGCCTCGTCCAGACCGAGAAGCTCGAGCGCCAGACGCAGGTCGCGGTAGGGTTTTCCGGCCGCGACCAGGCCGATGCGATCGCCGGGGCTGGCGCAACGGATGCTGTCGAGGCCGTTCGCGTGGACGTACGCCAGGGCGGCCGCCGTGCGCTCGGAGAAGATCTGCCGTTCGAGCTCGATCGAGTAGGGGGGCAGGAGCCGCATGTCGAGCTGCTTCTCGAAGCGGCGGCCTCCGATTTCGAGGTCGGGCAGCACCGGTGGCCGGGGCTGCGGCAGTTCGATCACGGCACCGCCATCGGCGACGTTGGTCACGATCTTGAGGGCGGTCCACAGGCCGGCGTACCGCGACAGGGCGATCCCGTGCAGGCCGAAATCCAGCACCTCGGCCGGGTCGCCCGGATAGAGCACCGGGATCGAGAGGTCGAAGAGACTGATCGTGCTGTCGCCGGGGATCGTCGAGCTCTTGCAGGCGGTGTCGTCGCCGGCCAGCACCAGGGCGCCGCCGTGCTTGCCGGTGCCGATGAAGTTGCCGTGGCGGAACGCGTCGCCGGTGCGGTCGACGCCGGGCGTCTTGCCGTACCAGATGCCGACGACGCCGTCGAAGCGTTCGTGCGGAAAACGTTCCAGGAGCTGGGCGCCGTAGATCGCGGTCGCCGCCGTCTCCTCGTTGATGGCCGGCTGGCAGACCACGTCGTGCTTCGCCAGCAGCCCGTTCGCTCGCTGAAGTTGCTTGTCGTACTCCCCAAGCGGCGATCCGGGATAGCCGCTGATGAAGGCGCCAACCCGCAGACCGGCTTGCCGGTCGCGGCGGTGCTGGTCCATCGGTAGCCGGACGAGAGCCTGGACACCGGTGATTGCGACGCGGCCTTCAGTGAGCGTGTATTTGTCGTCTAATGAGAAGGCCGTCATTAGTCCCCTATCCTACCGCGACCGGCCGGCCGCTGTCCGTCCCTTCGAGCGCGGGCGTCTTGCCCGCGGCTTGTCCGGAGCCCCGGCTTGTCCCGTGACTCTCAGCCGCCGCGAAGCTGCGCGAACCACTCGCGACCGGACGCGGCCGGCCGGCCCCGGATGACGGTGGACTTGATTGCCCGGACTCCGCTCGGGGGATAACCGGCGATCGTCGCGGAAAGTTCCCGGGCACGGTCGAGCACGGCGTCGTCGGGGACGACTTCGGAGGCGACGCCCATAGCCGCAAGCTCCGGTCCCGCGTAGCGACGACCCACGATCGCCAGCCGGGCGGCCACGCTCTCCGGGTGGCGCAGCCGCAGCCAGGCCATGTTCATTGGCGCGGCCATGCCCATCTGAATCTCGCCGACGTGCAGGAAAGCCTGCTCGCCGGCGACCAGCAGGTCGGCCGCGAGCGCCAGCGCGGAGCCGGCGTTGATCGCGAATCGCTCCAAGCCGACGACGATCGGCTTCGGACAGTCGTAGAGGGCCGCATGGACGTCGAGCCAGAGGCCGCTGAAGTCCGGCATCCAGTCCGGCGGCGGGTCGGCCCGGAACTCGCCGAGGTCGAGGCCGGAGCAGAAGGCCCCGCCGGCGCCGCGGATCAGCAGCACGGCGACTTCGTCGTCTTCGGTCGCTGCGACGATCTCTTCTTGCAGGCGCTTCGCCAGCGGCCCGGTCACGGCGTTGCGGCGGGCGGGCCGGTTCAGCACGATCTCGGTGACGCCGTCCTTCCGGCTCGCGACGACCGGATCGTCGGACGGAGTCACGTCAGTCGCCCTGGGAGTCGGTGAACCAGTCGCCGGGCAGTTCCCTGCCTTCGTAGAGCCGCCCCTGGAACCGCCGCATTCCGTGCAGCCAACGGTCGATGTCGGTCGCCTTGCGCCGGACGTACTCGGCGACCTCGGGGTGGGGAAGCACCCAGAACCGCTCCGCGCGGACCGCCTCGATGCAGAAGTCGGCCGCCTGCTCGGAGGTCAACACGCCGTCTCCCGAAGCGACGCCGACGGACAGCGCGTCCCGGCGCTGCGGGTTCGGGCTGTTGGCGCCGATGTTCGTGCGCACGGCCTGCGGACAATGCACCGAGACGCGGATGCCCTGGTGGCCATGAGTGATGGCGATCCACTCCGCCAGCGCCACCGCCGCGTGCTTGGTCAGCGAGTAGGCGAGCGATCCGAGCTGGGTCAGGAGACCGGCCGCCGAGGCGGTGCTCATGATGTAGCCCTCGCCGCGCTCGATCATCGACGGCAGGACGGCCCGGGCCGCGTAGACGTGGGACATCACGTGGACGTCCCACATGTCGTTGATCTCCTTGTTCGGCACCTCGAGCCCGCCGATCGTCACGTAGCCCGCGTTCGACATGAAGAGATCGATCGGGCCGATGTTCGCCTGCGTCGCCGCGACCAGGTCGCGCACGGCGCCCTCGTCGGCCACGTCCAGTCCGACGCCCGTGCCGCCGATGGCCTCGGCGACTTCCTTGGCTCCCGTCTCGTCCAGGTCGGCAACGACGATGTGCCGCGCCCCCTCGCGATGAAACGCCTCGGCCAGAGCCTTGCCGATTCCGGAGGCGCCGCCGGTGACGACCATGATCCTGTTCGCGATGTCCACTGGGAATCTCCCTTTCTGTTGGGCGGTGTCGTTTGCTCTCCGCCGAGCGGGCGGCAATCCTACGGCCTGGACTCAGCGCGGCAGTCCGGGCCACGGGACTTGACGCCGTTTGCCTTACCAAAGTACGGTGTTCGGTAAGGAGAGCGGATGATCGTCAAGATCACATCGAAGCGTCAGGTCACGTTTCCGGCCCGGGTACTCGACGCACTCGGAGTGGGACCTGGAGACCGGCTGGAGCTGGTCGAGGGTTCCGATGGCTTCCGCCTGCGGCCGCAGCGAATCCGCCACGACCGCCTCGCACCTCTGAGCGACAGCCTGGACCGGAGCCGGGGCGCGTTCGACCTCGAAGCCTTCCGCTCGCAGTCGCATGAGCCGACGCTTCGGGATTGACACCTCGATTCTGGTGCGCCTGCTCACCGGTGAACCCAGGGAGGAATTCCTGGACTGCGTAGCGGGGCTGATTCGACTGGTGGAGCAGGAAGGCAGCGAGATCTTTGCCTCGAACCAGGTGATCGGCGAGGCGTACGTGGCGGTTCAGCACCACTACGGCGTATCGAAGACCGACGTCCGGACCGGGCTGCTCGAGGTGCTTCGCAGCGGTCTTCTCTCGCCGCTCAACGGTCGCGCGGTGTTCGAGGCGCTGGAAGTGTCGGGGAGTCCCGGCCTCTTCGACCGTCTGATCGCCGACGACTACACGCGTGCCGGGCTCGAGGTCCTGACCCTGGATCGCCGGATGGCCACGCTGACCGACGTGCGGCGTCTGCGAGTCGCCGTCCGCAGCTCGCATCTCCCGTCGGCTTCGGTCCGCGCGTCGCCTGCGGGCAAGGGTTGACTCAGGCCGATGTTGAAAGGGTCCGGATCGCTTGACGAAACGCCCCGGATCTGTTCGTCTTCACGCACTGTTCACAGGGGTGACGGGCAGCGTCCCCGGGGAGCGAGACGAATGGCGAAGAATCGAACCAGCCTCCTGGTTGCCTTGGTGACTGCCCTTGGTTTGGCATTGAGCGTGCCGCGGGAGGCCCATGCCTACCTTGATCCGGCGTCGGGCAGCATGATCCTGCAGGCGGTCATCGGCGGCGTGGCGGCCGGGGCGCTCGCCTTCAAGTTCTACTGGCGGCGCATTCAGGCCTTCTTCGGCTTCGGCAGCACCGACGAGCCCGAGTCCGAATAGTGCGGGCTGGGGCTGCGACCGAGTCCCAGGCCGAGCCTTCCTCCTTCCGCGATCCGGCGGGGCAGGTGATCGAGGGCCGGGACGGCCGCATCTTCCGAAGCGTCGCTCCGGTAGCGGTCGAGGAGTACCGCCATGTGCGGGCGTGCGGTCTCGTCGATGCATTGGTCGTCGAGGGGGGGCTGGTGGCGGCGGAGGAGGTGGATCCGGTCGAGGCCGGCGTCCTGCCACCGCCCGGGGGGTTGGTCCTGGAGCATCCCCGGTTGCCCTTCATCTCCTATCCGTACGAGTGGCCCTTCTCGCTGCTCAAGGAAGCGGCACTCCACCACCTGGAAACACAGATTCGGCTGCTCGACAGGGGCATCTCGCTCTCCGACGCGAGCGCCTACAACGTGCAGTTCAAGGGCGCCAAGCCGGTGTTCATCGACTGGCTGTCGCTGCGGCGCTACCGCGAGGGCGAGTACTGGGAGGGCCATTCGCAGTTCTGCGAACAGTTCCTGAACCCCCTGTTGCTGGCCTCGGAGCTCGGTGTGCCTCACAACGCCTGGTATCGCGGAATGCAGGAGGGGGTCCCGGGCCGCGAACTGGCGGCTTTGCTGCCGCGTCGGAAGCGCTTGTCACCGAGAATGCAGGCCCATGTCCTGCTGCCGCTTCGCTTCGAACGGCGAGCCGACTCGCGCAGCGATGCGGCGAAACGGACGGAGAGACGCCCGCTGCCTCGCAACGCATACAGGGGTCTCCTGACCCAGCTTCGGCGCTGGATCAAGGGTCTCGAACCCAAGGGCACGGACACGACCTGGAGCGACTACTCCCTGCTGACGAGCTACGACACGGGCGAAGCCTCGCGCAAGGCTGAATCGGTTCGCTCTTTCATTGCCAAGGCACCGCCGGAGCAACTCTGGGATCTCGGCTGCAACACGGGCGAGTTCGCCGCGATCGCCCTGGAGGAGGGCGTTCGCAGCGTGATCGGCTTCGATTCCGACTTCGGCGCGTTGGAGAGCGCCTGCGCCCGGGCGCGTTCGGATCGCCTGCGATTCCTGCCCCTCTACCAGGACCTCGCCAACCCGTCGCCTGACCAAGGCTGGTCCCAGACAGAGAGGCGTTCGCTGGCGCGCCGCTCCCGGAGCGCTGACGCCCTGGTGGCGTTGGCCGTGCTACACCACCTGGCCATCGGCCGCAACGTGCCGTTGCCTCGAATTGCCGCGTGGCTCGTCTCCCTCGCTCCGCGCGGACTGGTCGAGTTCGTGCCTCAGGGCGACCCGAGGGTCGACGACTTGCTCACGTTGCGCGGCGATCGCTTCGCCGACTACACGCCGGAGGCATGGGAAGCGGCATTGGAGCCGTACGCGGCGATCCGCAACGTGGAGACGGTCTCGGCCAGCGGGCGGAGGCTGTACACGTACGAGCGGAGGTAAAGCGGAGCGCCTGCTACTCGGAGGCGACCGCGGCGGCTACTGGTTCGGCGCGTCGGCGGCTGCACGCCGCAACCGGATCACCAGTCCTTCCTGTCGCTGACCGGCAGTGGCGTTCAATGGAATCTCGGTGCTTTCGTAGCCCTGCCGGGAAACCAGCAACCGCTCGGCGTTCGTGCGCAGTTCGAGTTCGAACCTGCCTCCGTCGACGGCAAAGACAGCCGAGGCGTTGGCGACCAGGGACCCGAGCTCGCCACCGCTCGCGAGGACGCCGATGGTGACCGCGTCGGCGGCTATGAGCTGCGCGAAGTCGAGCGGCCGGCCGGTTTCGTCGTCGACGACGATGCCGGCGAGGGTGGCCAGGGCCGGCTCGAGTTCGATGCGGACGCCCTCCAGATCCGCTTGCAGTTCGATCGATCGGAACTCGGTGGAGTTGAAGTCAGCAGAGCCGATGCTCAACTGGTTCAGGCCGGGCGTGAGCCCTTCGAGCGCGAAGCGGCCCTGGTGATCGGTCGTGGTGGACTGGCCGTTCGGTTCGCCGGGAGCAGAGGCCGCCAGCACGGCGCCGGGCACAGGCCGGCCGCCCTCCAACACTTGTCCGGCGAGGCGAAGGCCGCGTTCGAAGGGCAGCTCCACAAAGACCTCGGCAAGCCCCTGCTCGATGGTCGCGGAGCGCTCCACGCTCCGGGCCGAAGTTGGATCACCCTTCCTCGCGGTGACCCTCCACGTTCCTGGCCCGACGCCTTCGATGACGAAGTTCCCTGCGGCGTCCGGCGTCGCCTCGAGCCGGCGGATGTCCTGCCAGGCCCTGATGTCCACCTGCGCCAGATCGGACGGCGTCAGCCCGGTGACGACGCCGACGATCGAGGCTCCCGGTTCCAGCACGATCTCGATGCCGTCGACGGAGGCCTCGGCGATCTCGACCGGTTGCGCCGGTCCACCGTCCGCGTAGCCGGGTGACCGCGCAGTGATGGTGTAGCGGCCGGGTTCGAGGCCCGTGACGCGGAAAGCACCGTTGCTGTCGGCAACCGTGTTCGCCCGGTGGAACTCCGTATCGAGCGAGAACTCCGTTGTTGCCTCGATGGTTGCCAGAGGGAGGGGGGAGCCATCGCCGGATCGGACCGATCCGCTGATCTCCGCGCCGGGATGAAGTGCGACGCGCAGTTCGTTGGGACCAGGCGAGAGCTGCACCTGGCGCAACGCGTCCCGGAGTTGGTCGTGTTCGACCTTGACGTCGGCGGTGCCGGGAGAGATGTCGACCCTTGTCCGTCCGCTGCCGTCGGTGCGGCCGTACCCCTGGAATCCGGCTTCGCCTTCGGGTCGGACCTGGACCACGGCGTCGGCAACGGGTTCGCCGGGCAACGTCGTGACGAAGACGGTCAACTCGTCGGGTGTACCCAGGATCAGCTCGATCTCGTGCTGATCGCCCGCGGCCAACTCGATTCCCTCGACCTTCGCCGCTTCGTGTTGGTGATGCGCGTCGGCCGACCAGGTGCCTGGTACGAGGTTGTCGAACCGGAACCGGCCTTCGGTGTCCGTCGAGGCGCGGGGGGACATTTCCTCCCGCTCCCAGACACGCGGATCGCCTCCGGCACGGTAGTCCAACTCGATCCGGAGTCTGACGAGTCCGCCGGCAACGCCGTTCCCGCCGTTGTCGAGGACGCGGCCGTGGAGAGAGGCTCCCGGTACAAGTTCGATGCGGACCGGCGCCTGGCTGTTGGCGCGAACGCCGGGCCGGAGGAGCAACGGGTAGCCGGACGCCCGCACCGCGAGATCGACGAAGTCTGAGGAGAGGCCGGCCAGCCGAAAGCGGCCGTCGGCATCCGTTGTCGACTCCCTCTCCGCGGATTGCCCGGCCTGGTAGCGGCCTCGCGCCTTGACAACGACGCCGGCGACGGGTTGTCCGTCCGAACCGGCGACGATGCCGTGAATCCTCTGGCCGGTCGGCAGACTGAACTCGCCGAGGTCGAGGTCCGAGTCGCCTGCCGGAACCTCGATGTCCGAGGGCGTGCGCTCCGCGTACTCGGGGTGGGTGATCCGTATCTCGTAGCTGCCCGGGGCGGCAGCGGGAAACGCAAACCCGCCGTTCCCGTCGGTCGTCGTGGCCGTCGCCGGTGCGTCGAAAGTGGACCGGAACTCGGACTCGTCAAGTGGCCAGAGCAACGCGACGTGGGCCGCAGCCACGAAAGTCCCCTGGTCATCGACGACCGTGCCCACGACGCGCCGGCCCCTCTGGAGCACGAGTTCGACCGGCTCGATGACCTGGTCCGATTCGAAGGGGGGTAGATCGACCAGAGCGTAGGCGTAGCCCGGTGCGTACGCAGTCAGCCGGTAGGTATAGCCGTAGGCCGTCTCTTCCACGCGAAAGGTGCCGTCGGGGGCCGAAACAGTAGGTGAGGGATCAATCGGGTAGCCGGGTACGAACCCGCCGGCGCGCGGCGTGGCCCAGATCTTCGCCCCGGCTACGGGTCTGGCCTCACTGTCCGTGACCAGGCCGTGAATTGGCACCGAAGGTTCGAGCCCGATCTTCACTTCCTCAGGATTCTCCGCCTCGGAAGCTGAGACATCGGTGGTCGCGGATCGATAGTGCGTGGCGGCTACGACAAGCTGCATCCGCTCCCGCGAGGGCGGCATGCTCAGGTCGAATGTGCCGGTCGGTCCGCTGGAGTCGCCGAAACCGGGGGAGCCCTGGACCCAGACCGCCGCGCCGTGGACCGAGAGGCCCGAGACCGTGTCGACTACTCGACCGGGAACACGAATGGAGGCTTCGAGTCGCACCTCCAGCACGCTCTCCGCCGTCGCGGCGGACGTGCGTACGGGGATCTCGGCGAAAGCGTGGTCCGCGCGCTCGAAGTGCCAGATCGCTTCGGAGCCGCCGACAGGACCGACCACCGCCTCACCGTTCTCGTCGGTGACGGTCAGGGGTGCCCGCCGGCTTCCCGGCTGGCTGGCGGCGCGGACCAGAACCCGCGGCTCCGGTCGGCCCTCGGGGCCGCGGACGTGAAGTCGGATAGCGGCGGAGCGCTCCAGGTGGAACACGGCACGGCCTGACTGGGTCCTGGCTTCCCCCAGGCTGAAGTCCTTCGCATGGACCGCGACGTTGGCGTCCGCCGTCGGCATCAGGAAGCGGGCGATCCCATCCGCGCCGGTATGGGATGCGCGACGATGATAGGTGGGATAGATCTCCTGAGCCTGCAGTCGTGAGCGCTTCCCCTCGCGCGCATCGCTACGCCTCTGGCGGAGCGCGCCGGTGTAGCCAGGCGATCTCCATGGGTGTGGATCCGCTATGACCAGAGCGCCCTCGACGGGCTGGTCGTCCGCATCCAGCACGCGGACCGCGACACGGTGGCGGTCCGGCACTTCGATCGGTTCGACGACCTGGAACCCCTTGAGCGGCGTCAGCGCGCCGTGGACAAGAGGCGCGGTGTCGGCGGGCTGGTTTGCCTGCGCCTGGGGCCAGACCTCGATCCGATAGGGCCCGACCTCCAGGGCCGACAGCGAGTACGACCCGTCCGATCCGGAAACCGTACGGTCGACGACCGCCGGCAGCGCGTCGGCGGCACCCAGTAACTGGAGTCCGACCTCGTACTCGCTCGGGTAGGGCCGAAGTACGACCTCGACATCGGCGACTGGCACTCCGCGCTCGTCGACCAGTGTGCCGGTCGCGGTGTGTGGCCGGTCGGCTGGCTGCGCAGGAACGGGGTCGGCGTTGACCGTGGTGAGGCCGAGGCACAGCAGCGCACCGAGCAAGCTCAGCCGCGATCTGTTTGCGAGACGGGACATCCCCGGATTCTAGAGGCCGCGTGTTCCAGGTGGTGCGTGCGGTCAGTTCGGCCGGTCTGGGCGTGGACTTCAGGTGTCGCCGTGGCTCTTGGGCGCTCGGGCCGGGCGCTACTGGTTTGGTGATTCGGCCGCTGCCGGTTGTAGCCGAATCACCACATCCTCCCGGTGCTCGCCCGGCGCGATGTTCAGCGGAATCTGAGTGCTCTCGTACCCGTCGCGGGTGACCCGCACATGGTCGGCGTTCGCGCGCAGCTCAAGTTCGAACTCGCCCTGAGGTTGGCTGAACGAGAAACTGGTACCGACGAACGATTCGTCGGCTTCACCTGCCGCGATGGCGTCGATCGTGGCTGCGTCCGCGGCGATCAGATGCGCAAGGTAGATCGGTTCGCCGGTGGCGGCGTTGACGACCACGCCGGCGATCGTCGCCGCAGCCGCTTCCAGCTCGATGCGGACGCCCTCCAGGAGCATGCCTGAGCTTGCGGCCAGAGCGGGCTGTTAGCCCGGCGGATCGACCGCCGGACTGCTTGGCGTTCAGAGCGAAGCCGAGTGTTTAGGGCGGCGCCGGCTGCAGCCGGATCACCAGCCCTTCGACGTGCTCGCCCGGCGCGATGTTCAGGGGAATCCGAGTACTCTCGTACCCGTCGCGTGTCACCCACACATGGGCGGCTGTCGCGCTCAGCTCCAGTGTGAACCTGCCGGCGTCCAGGCTTAGCGTGGAACTGACGCCGACGAGCGGGCCGTCACGGTCCCCGTCCGCCGCTAGGACGGCGATCGTGGCGGCGTCGCCGGCCATCAGATAGGCGAAGTCGAGCGGCTGGCCGGTCCCGGCGTCGACGACGACGCCGGTGACGGTGGCTGCGGCCGGCGTGTATTCGATAAGGACGCCCTCCAGGTCGGTTTGCAGATCGATCGCCTGGTACTGCGTGCCGCTGTAGTCCGGCCGGGTGACGACCACTTCTTGTGGGCCGGGGTCGAGTCCTTCCATTGCGAAGCGGCCTTCCTGGTCGGCCCGCGTTTCGTGATCGCCAACGATCAGTCTGGCGCCGCCGAGAGGCGCACCGCCCTCGACCACCTGCCCGGACAGGCGAAGGCCGCGTTCGAAAGGCAGTTCGACGAAGACCTCGGCCGCACCCCGTTCGATCGTCACGGTCCGTTCGACGGTGCGCTCCCACTCGCCCTTGATCGCCGTGACCTCCCAGGTCCCCGGGCCGATTCCCGGCACCGAGAAGTTCCCCTCGGAGTCCGCCGTGGCGTCGCGGTAACGGGGCCCCTTCCAGGCGCTGATCTCTACCTGGGCCAGATCGGACGGCGACAGCCCGGTCACGACGCCGGTGATCGCGGTTTCCGGTTCCAGCACGATCTCGATGCCTTCGATGGCGGTGTCGCCGATCTCGATCGGCTCGTTGGGGCCGCCGTCGGCATGGCCGGATGCGCGTGCCGTGAGGATGTAGCGGCGTGACTCGAGCCCGGTGATGCGGAAGTCACCGTTCTGGTCGGAGACGGTGTTCGCGCGGTGCGCCTCGACATCGCGGGAGTACTCGGTATCGGCTTCGACCGTGGCCAGCGCCAGAGGGGCGCCGTCGTATGAACGCACCGTGCCGCCGATCTCCAGGCCGGGCTGCAGCTCGAACCTGAGTTCGTTGTCGCCCGGCTCGAGTTGGACTTCCCGCGACGCGTCCCGGAGCTTCCGGTGGGAGACCTCGACCGTGGCCGGGCCCGGGTCGATGTCCATCTCCGCCTGCCCGCTGCCGTCCGTCCGTCCGGAACCGCCTGGCAGGACCTCGCCGGGGGACTGGACCCTGATGTACGCCTGCGCCACCGGTTCTCCCGCATCCGTCGTGACGATCACCGTCAATCGGTCTCGCGTCCGCAGTAGCAGTTCGACTTCTCGCTCGGCGCCCGGCACCAGCTCGATCCGGTCGAGCTTCGCACTCTCCGTCCCCTTGCTCGCTCCTGCTGACCACGTGCCGGCCATGAGGCCCTCGAAACGGAACCGGCCCTCGGCGTTCGTCGTCCGTTGCGGGTCGGTGTCCTCATAGTCCCAAAATTGCCAATCCACGCCGCCGAAGAGGTCATGTTCGATACTGAGGGACACGGGAATGCCGGCGGCCCCGTTGCCACCGCTGTCCAGCACCCGGCCGCTGAGGGAAGCTCCGGGCTCGAGTTCGAACAGGACAGGCTCGTCGTTGTTCGGGCGTACGCCCGCGCGGGTGAGCACCGGGTAGCCCGATGCCCGTACCCCCAGGTCCACGAGACCGGACGAGAGACCCTCGATGCGGAAACGACCGTCGACATCGGAAGTCGCCGTCCTGGTCGGAGCCTCGCCAGTGCCATGCTGACTCATGGATCGGATCGTGGCGCCGGCTAACGGTCTTCCATCGGGGCCGGTGACGATGCCGTGGATCGTGGCGCCGGCGACCAGGGTCAGGTCGCCGATGTCGAAGTCCGATTCGCCGGCCGGCACGGCGACTCGCGTCGTCGGGCGCTGGGCATACCTGGAGTGTCCGACGTCGACTTCGTACTCGCCCGGGGCGGTGCCCGGGAGTACGAAGGCGCCCTGGGCGTTCGTCGTTGCCGCCGTGGAGGGCCTGTCCCACAGTGACCGGAACTCGGACGGATCCAGCGGCCAGAGCAGCGAGACCTCGGCCTGAGCCACCGGGCTTCCGTCGGTGTCGACGACCGAGCCGACCACTCGGCGTCCCCTGGTCAGCACGAGATGAACAGGGTCGACGGCCATACCCGGCTCAACAGGCGGCACGTCGAGGACGGAACTGGCGTAGCCCGTTGCCTGCGCGGTCAGACGGTAGGCGTAGCCGTACAGGGCCTCCTCCACGTGGAAGGCGCCGTCCGGCCCGGAGGTGGCCGGGCCGGACGCGAGCGGGGAGGGGGACGGGGCGTCGGCGCCGCGCGGTTCGGCCCGGATGCGTGCGCCGGCAACGGGTTGTCCGGCGTCGTCCGTGACCAGGCCCCGAAGGGGCGCCGAAGGAGTCAATCCGATCCGAACTTCCTCCCGGTTGAGCAGGTCCGCGGCGCGGACGTCGATTCGCTCGGGAAGGAAGCCGGCCGCCGTCGCCTGCAGGCGCGTTGTTCGGGGAGCGGGGCGGATGTTCAGGTCGAATGCGCCGGTGTAGTCGCTGAACGCGTTGTGGTCCGGAAACAGCTGCGCCCAGATTGCGGCGCCGTGGATTGGCAGGCCGGACGCCACGTCGACGATCCGGCCCGGAATCCGCAGGGGATCTTCGAGTCTCACGTCGATGATTCGCTGGCGTTCCGGCGAATCGGCCGGTTGCGCGGCCGGAAGGGAAACGTGGGCGAAAGCGCCGTCGGCTGCTTCGACTTCCAGGCCGGCTTCCACGCCGGATGTTCTCCCGATGACCGCTTCGCCGTTCTCGTCGGTGATCACCAGCGGCGTGTCGAAGCCGCCGAGCGCGACGGGGGTGGCGGCGAAGGTTCTGCGGGCGGCGGACCCGCCGGCATTCCCGATCCGGTCGCGGGCGCTCGCGGTGCGGATCACCGCACCGGGAACCGGCGCACCAGTAGGACCGCGGACCGGCAGCCGAACGCCGGGATCCGGCTCCAGGCGCAATGCGGCACGGCCGGCTCTCGTCTCGCCCTTGCCGAGGACGAATCCGGTCGCCGAGACGACGACGGTGCAGTCCGCGGTCGGCATGGCGAGCCGCGCGATTCCCTCTGCATCGGTGCGAGAGGGGGAGGGGTGGTAGGTGGGGAAGACGTGCTGCTCCGCCGGCGGCGAGTAGTTTTCCGACGTCCTGTTGAGGACCATCCGGCCGAAGGCAGCGGCGGTGCGAGGCGACATCAGGTCGGCGGGGTTCGCTACGACCAGGGCGTCCGCGATCGGCCGATCGTCGGTGTCCAGTACCCGAATGGCGACGAGATGGCGGTCGGGCACGTCGACGGTCTCCACGATCCGGGCGCCCTTGAGCGGGACGATGACTCCCTGGACGAGCGGCATGGCGTTCCCTGGTTCGTCCGGGGCTGCCGAACGCCCGAACTCGAGCCGGTAAGGCCCGGCCGCTGGCGCCGAGAGCGAGAAGACCCCGTCCTCGTCGGAGCGGGCGCGGTCAACGGCTTCGGGCAATGCGTCCGGGTGGCCGAGAACGTAGAGGTCTGCTTCGAAGGCGCTCGGATGCGGTCGGAGAACGACCTCGATGTCGGCGGCAGAAGCGCCGCGGTCGTCGACGAGCGTGCCGGTGACGGTGGACGGCCACTGGGCGGCGGGTTGGGCCCGGAGGGGGCCGGCGGCAAGGCCGGCGAGGCCGAGGCACAGCAGTATCCGGGGCATCTTCAAGTGCAACCTGCACCCGGAAAAGGTCATTCCTAGAGTCTAGGGGATGGTGTTCGCGGCCTTTCTGGGGCCGCCCTTCTTGGGACCACGAAGCTGCTCTCCTGCCATTGGGCGGTCGCGTAGTGTTCTGGTGTGGCGCTACCGGCTAGTCGAGGAGGCGAACACCGTTGGCGAAGAGCTGCGCTCGGCGCTCTGGGAACTGCGTTGCTCTTCACTGGCTGTCACTGGGTGGATCCGCAGTGTCTGGGGCCGGGCTTAGGTGTCAGTGCGAGGCGACAGCATGGCGTACTGCTGCAGTTGAGCTTGACCTTGGAGTACAAGCGCTACACGGAGTCCCTCTCACTGACCATTGATGGAGCGGGCGGAGTGGAGCTAACGGAGATAGGCGGCGCCGTTACAAGCTGTCGGCGCATGACGGACGAAGAGGATGAGGGCTTGGCGAATCTGTGGTCCGGCGAGGCACTTCCGAGGCCCCTTCCGCAATGCGGTCCCGGCTACGCGTACATGCTCTATGAAGAGCGCGCCTGCCGTGAGAGCCTGCGCGAGTTGAACGAGCGCAGACGTGCCTTTCTGCCTCGCGCATGGGTGCTCTACAACACTGGGGACCGGCGAGTCTCTTTCTCCTGGGACTTGGACTCGGAGCTGCCAGAGGAGCTCGAGGGAGCTTTCACCAGCACACTAGGCCTGCTCTGCGGCGAGACCAGCTTGCTGGCCAGGAAGCTCCGTCGGAGCATGCCTGAGCTTGCGGCCAGAGCGGGCTGCTAGCAGGGCGGATCGGCTGCGGGGTTGTCTGGCGCTGAGAGTGAAGCCCGAGAGGTCAGGCCGAGTTCGCCGCCTCGAACGTGGCCGCGAGGGCTAGCGTTCGGCGGTCGCTGCCTCTTGAAGTGACGATCTGCAGGCCGACCGGCAGGCCCGATGGGCCGATTCCGCAGGGGACGGAGATCGCCGGGCAGCCGGTGACGGTGATCGAGTAGCAGGAGGCCATCCAGTCGGTGTAGCTCCTCATCGGTTGGCCTTCGATTTCGGTGGGGTAGGGGCGGTCGACGTCGAAGGGCAGGACCTGCACGGCCGGCAGGAGCAGCGCGTCGTAACGTTCGAAGAACTCGACCACGCGGCAGTGGAGGCGGGTGCGTTCCGCCTGGGCGGCCGCGATGTCGGGCCCGGTGAGGGTGAGTCCGCGTTCGATCTCCTCGATCACGGTGTCCTTCATCTGCGAACGGCGCTCGGGGAACAGCGGCCCCAGCTTGTCGGCGAACAGGTTGGCGCGCAGGGTGCGGAAGATGGCTTCGGCCCCGGATAGATCGGGCGCGGCCTCCTCGACCTCGGCGCCCAGATCCCGGAACACGGGCAGGGCCCCTTCGCAGACCTGAACGACCTCCCGTTCGACCGGGTAGAGGCCGAGGTCGGGGGTCCAGGCGAGACGGACGCCGCGGAGGTCGAGTGGTTCGACCGGGTGGAAGGGCTCCGGGGGTCGGACCAGCGAGATGGGATCCCGCGGGTCCGGCCCGGCGATGACGGAGAACAGCAGCGCGGCGTCGGCGACGTTGCGGCCCATCGGCCCGAGAACGGCGAGATCGTCCCAGCCCTGCTCGGGAGGCACGCGCGGCACGCGACCCGGCGTCGGCCGGAAGCCGACGACGCCGCAGAAACTGGCCGGGTTGCGGAGCGATCCGCCGAGGTCGCTGCCGTCGGCGATGGGCAGCATGCCGCTCGCGAGGGCGGCAGCCGCGCCGCCGCTCGAGCCGCCGCAGGTGCGGTTCGGATCCCAGGGGTTGCGGGTCTTGCCGAAGACGGGGTTGAAGGTCTGTGAGCCGGCGCCGAACTCGGGCGTGTTCGTCTTGCCGAGGACGACGGCGCCGGCATGGCGGATGCGTTCGACGATCAGGGCGTCGAAGTCGGGGATGTTGTCCGCGAAGATCGGCGATCCGAAGGTCGTGCGGATGCCCTTCGCCGGCACCAGGTCCTTGACCGCGGTCGGGAGGCCGAGAAGGGGCTTCGCGGCCGCGGCTTCCGGGTCGCGGCGCCGCAGGGCGTCGGCGGCCCGCGCCTGCTCGAGCGCGTGGTCGCGGTCGAGGGTGCAGATCGCGTTGAGCTCGGGATTGCGCTCCTCGATCCAATCGAGGTGGGTTTCCAGCACCTCGACCGCCGAGACCTCGCCACGGGCCAGTCGCCCGGCGAGGTCGACGGCGGTGCGGGTACAGAGATCGGGCGCGCCGTCGCACCCGGTGGAAACCGTCACTCGGCGCCGGTGCTCGCGCCGCCTCCGCCGGTCACGTGCTCGTCGAGGAAGGCACGGATGACCCGGAAGATCTCCTGCTGCTCGTCGGGCGTGAAGTTGCCGTGGCCCTTGCCGGGCACGGTGTGGATCTTGTTGGTGACGCCCGCCTCGTCGAGCTTGGCGTGCAGGTCGAGGGCGTGCTGGTACGGGACGATGTTGTCCACGTCGCCGTGGATCGTCAGGATCGGCGGCAGTCCGGAACGGACGTACGTCAACGGCGACACGCGCCTGGCGAGTTCCATCCGGTCGGACTTCGAACCCATCCAGGCGACGGCGTAGCTCTTCGCGTTGACGCCTTCGAGCAGGTCGCCGACATCGGTGATCCCGAACCAGTTGACGATCGCCGCGACCGGCATCTCGTACTCGTCCGCCGCGGCCCAGCCCGGACGGTCGGCGTCGCGGCCGGGGCAGAGGCGGTCCAGGCCGGCGGAGGCGGGCAGCATGCCCGTCGTAAGCGACAGGTGGCCGCCGGCGGAGGCGCCGCTCACCACCAGCCGGGAGGTGTCGATGTTGTAGTCCTCGGCGTTCTCGTAGATCCAGCGCAGAGCGCAGCGGCAGTCCTCCACGGCGCCGGGGGCGAGGGCGTTGCGGCCCAGGCGGTACTCGACGTTGACGACCGCCCAGCCCATCTCCAGGTAGGGGAGGAGGCGCAGCACGCTGACTTCCTTCGTGCCGCCGACCCAGCCGCCGCCGTGGATGTAGATCAGGGTGGGCACCGGCCCCTGGCCGCGGGGAGTCATCACGTCCAGCTTCGACTCGTAGCCGTCGGCGGTCAGGTAGGTGATGTTGGGAGCGACGCGGTACTTGCTTAGGATGTCGACCGTCACCGACTCGCCGTCCTGGGCGAAGGCGGGGACCGGTGGAGCGAAGAGCAGGGCAGCGGCAATCGCGGCCGCCGTCGCGACGTTGAGCGACGTTCGGGTGAGTCGAGTCACTGAGGACCTCCCGGGGTGTGAGTGAGTGAGGGCAGAGTGTAGCGGGCTCAGGCGACGATGCCGCGGCCACGGCAGGCGGCGATCTCGTCGGCGGAGAGCCCGAGGACATCGGCGAGGACGACGTCGGTGTGCTCGCCGAGCAGGGGCGCCCGGCGGGGGCTCAGATCGCGACCTGCGATACGAAACGGCGGCCCGACGAGTTCCAGGTCTCCCCAGTCCGGGTGCTCGACGGTGGCGAAGGAGCCCCGGGCCCGCAGGTGCGAGTCGGCGTAGAGGTCGCGGGCATCGCGCGACGGAGCGGCGGCGACGCCGGTCCGCAGGAGTTCGCGGGCCAGCCAGTCGCGGTCCCGTTCCCGGGTCCAGGCGCCGACGATCTCGTCGAGTGCGGCTTCGTTCCGTTTCCTGGCCGCCGCGGTGGCGAAGCGATCGTCTTCCGCCAGTTCCGGCCGGCCTATCGTCGCCGCGAACCGGGCGAACTCCTCGTCGCTGTGGACCTCGATGGCGAGCCAGCGGTCGATTCCCCAGCAGCGGTAGACGCCGTGCGGCGCCGAACGGCGGTGCGAGTTGCCGGCGCGTTCCGGGATTTCTCCCGTCATCTCGTACTCGAGGAGGACTTCGCCGAGGATCGAGCTCACGCCCTCGCACTGCGAGTAGTCGATGAACTGGCCTTCGCCGGTACGGCTCCGGTGGTGCAGCGCGGCGACGATCGAGAAGGCGAGCGTGATCGCGTTCATCAGGTCGACGTCGCCGCCGCTGTGGGTCGGGTGATCGTCCGGGTAGCCGGAGATCCAGGCCCCGCCGGCCACGCCCTGGTGGACCATCGCGTAGCCCAGGTACTCGGTTTCAGGGCCGCCGTGGCCGCGTCCCGACGAGGAGGCCACGATGAGCTCCGGGTTTACGCGGCGGAGGTTCTCGTGGTCGAGGCCGAGCTTGACCATGGCGCCGGGACGCATGTTGTCGTAGATCACGTCGCACTCGGCGGCGAGGCGCAGAGCTAGTTCGCGGCCTTCCGCCTGCGACAGGTCCAGGGCCAGCGACCGCTTGTTCAGGTTCATCGTGTTGAACGCCATGCCGGCGTCCTCGCCGATCCTCTGCGGCGCCTCCTCGGCGCGGGGCCAGACGACGGAGCGGCGCGTCAGGTCGAGGCGCCTGGGCCCCTCGACCTTGATCACGTCGGCGCCCAGGGTGGACAGCAGGACGCCGGCGTAGGGGCCGGCCCACACCCAGGCGAACTCGGCGACGCGTATGCCCTCGAGCGGGAGTTTGTGGGTCGCGGGTGGGGCGGTCGGGACCGAGCTGGCGGCGACCGGAGCGCCGTTGCCGGCCGCGGCGACTTCGGCGAGGACCTCGCCCGAGTGTTCGCCGAGCTGTGGCGCCGGACGCGACACCTTCGGCCTGGAGGCGCCCATACGGTACGGCCAGCCGGCGTAGCGCTTCGCCCCGGTGCTCGGGTGGTCCACTTCGACGAAGTAGTCGCGGGCGGCGTACTGCTGGTAGTCCATCACGTCCGCGGCGTCGTGGATCGGTCCGACCGGGATGCCCAGGTTGGCGGCGCGGTGGTACAGGTCGTCGCGTTTCTGTTCGAGGGCCCAGGCGTCGACCTGGGGAGCGATCTCCATCAGGTGATGGCTGCGGTAGGCCATGTCCTTCCACTCGTCGCCCTGGCACCAGTCCGGATTGCCCATCAGTTCGCGGAAGAGCTCGAAGTGATGGTCGTCGAAGGCGTTCAGGATGACGTAGCCGTCGCTCGTCTTCAGCCTTCCCATGGCCGGCGGGCGGTCCGGCACCCGCGACCAGGTCGTTTCGTGGTAGCGGGCGCTGGCCAGAAGCGGCGCCACCAGGCTGATCATCACGTCCTGCATGGAGACGTCGACCCGGGCGTCGCCGGCGTGGCCGCGTTCGTAGAGGAGGGCGGCGACCGTCAACGCGGTCACCAGCCCGGCGTGGTAGCCCGCCTGATGGCCGCCCAGGGCGACCGGCGCGCGGTCGATGTCCCGGGAGCGGGCCGGCATCTGGTTGACCAGTCCGCCGCCGTGCGTGAGCGTGAGTTCGCCAGCGGGCGCTCCCGAGCGGGGTCCCGAAAGGCCGTAGGGCGTGACCGCCGCGACGATCAGGTCCGGCGGCGTCTCCGCCGGCGGTTCGCGGTCGACGATCAGGGCGTCGGCGGTCCGGAGGAGGCGGTCGAGGGCGCCGCGATCGTCCTCGTCGTCCGGGTCGAGGACGACTCCCCGTTTGCTCGTGTTGCAGTAGAGGAAGAGCGGCGAGCCTTCCGGGTCGGCGCCGTTTGCCCGGCGGGCGGCGTCGCCCGCGGGCGGCTCGACCTTGATCACGTCGGCGCCGAGGTCGGCAAGCAGCTTGCCGCAGTACGGGCCGGCGACGCCCTCCGCGAGTTCGACGATCCGGAGGCCGGCGAACGGGCCGGTTCCGTCGCGGGAACTCGCGGCCGATCCCGGTGGGTCGGTTTTGGTCATCGGAACTTGTACGCCTCCCTCGCGGATCGCAGCCAATCGTGCTGGTCCTTGTCGCCGAAGTAGTAGAAGACGGCGCCGTTCGGCAGCATGAGGACGCCGATGCCGCCGTAGCCGAGCATCTGCCGCACCCAGACCTGCTTCGTGCCGGTCCCGTCGGTCACCTGGATTCGCCGCGACCAGATGGAGTTGTTGTACTTGTTCGGGTGGCCGTTGTGGACGGCGTCCAGGCCGCGGTCGTCCCCGTCTTCCTGCATCGCGGCGGCCACCATGCCCGGGTGGAGCACCTGCCGGTCGCCGATCCGGCCGCGCTTGGCGTTCAGCAGGTCGGCGATCTTCAGGATGTCGTCCGGGGTCCAGAACATGCCGTAGCCGCCGAAGACGTAGCCATCGGCCCGGTTGTCCGTGCGCAGCGACTGGAGCGCCCCGGCGGAGACACCCAGCGGCCGGTAAACCTCGGCGGCCAGGAACTCCAGCAGGTCCGCGGGCTCCCTGGACGAGGCGCCCGCCTTCTGGCCGAGGTACCCGCTCATGGCCACGGACAGCAGAAAGGCGTCCGTCGTGTGGTACACCCAGCGCTTTCCGGGCGGCTCCTTCGTCGGATAGGCCAGGGCGCCCCGCAGCTTGCGGTTTCGGTGCTCCGGCACGAAGAAGTTCAGCTCGGTCGTCGAGTTCTTCTCGTCGTCCTGTTCGCCCGTGTCCCAGTAGTGACCGGTCGCCATGTCGAGGGCGTGCTCGAAGGTCACCCCGCGGAAGCTGCCCCTGGGCGGCTTGGGTACGTAGTCCCGGAGCTCGAGTTCGGTCACCTCGAAGCCGTCCCGCTGCGCCAGCCGCATCAGCGCGACGGCGGCGACGGCGGTCTTGGCGGTGGAGTAGGACGGCAGCCGGATCTGCTCGGGATACGGGTAGTCGCCGTAGCGGGTGTGGACCGGGCCCTGGTAGTGGACTCCACCGAAGGAGACGCCGAACGCGGTGAGGTGTTCGCGGTCGAAGCCGCCGCCGAAAGCCTGCGGGTAGACCTGGGCGCGCGGGTAGTCGTCGCGGATCCGTTCGATCGGCCGGACAGGCAGCCGCGACGCGACCTCGGCGGCGTAAGCCTCGAGCATGGCGTCCGCGTCCGGCGGCTCGCCGGAGGTGAAGCGGGTGGGACTCGCGGCCCAGAGGTCGAACTTGAAGTACTTGCAGGTTTCCTGGGTGGCCTGGAAGGCCGCCGGCGAGGTGGCGCCGCCGTCGAACAGGAAGGACACGACGCCGTGGTAGGCGCAGTTCTGGTTGCGCTCGACCAAGGTGATCGGCAGCGAGGCCCGGCTCCTGCCGCCGTCGCCGCTCTCGCTCCAGATCCGGCCCGGGCCGACGATGACGTTCCAGTAGGCGTCGCCGGTGTAGCGGAGCGCGCGGTTGGCGGGCACCAGGTGGGAGCCGCTCTGGACCAGGACGACGTCGAGCCGCGGGATTCGGCGGAGGGCTGAGACGATCGGCGGCTCATCCGCCCGCAGGTAGGTGTCGTGGTGGACGGTCCAGGAGGCTCCGCCGCCGCCGAAGAGCTGCAGTGTGCCTCGCATCTCGTGGCGCGGCGGCGCGGCGTTCTCCGGCAGGGCGAAGGCCGCGTTGTCCACAAGTGTCGGGAACTCACCGGCCAGGAGTTGGGACGCCGGCAGCAGCGTCCTCGCGACGTCGCCGGAGCCGGCGAGGGGATCGCCGGGCAGTTGGACGGCGGCCGCCGCGGGCTGGGCGGCGGCCGTGCAGACGGTCCAGAACAGGGCGGCGAATCGGGCCATGGCGGCTGATGGTAGCTTGCCGGGGTCACCCGGATGCGGCGCCCGCCATGTACGTCCACCTGATCGACGGCACCTACGAGCTCTTCCGCCACCACTTCGGCGCGCCGAGCTATCGCAACGAGGACGGGCTCGAGGTGGGAGCGGTGCGTGGAGTCGTCTTCTCCGTGCTCGGCATGTTCCGCGATGGAGCGACCCACGTGGCGGTGGCGACCGACCAGGTGATCGAGTCGTTCCGCAACGAGATGTGGCCCGGCTACAAGACCGGCGAAGGGATCGAGCCGGAGCTTCTGGCTCAGTTCCCGGTGCTCGAGGACGCCCTGGAAGCGCTGGGGGTCACGGTCTGGCCGATGGTGGAGCACGAGGCGGACGACGGGCTCGCCAGCGGTGCCGCGATGGCGGCCGCGGATGAACGGGTGGTCGAGGTCCGCATCTGCACGCCGGACAAGGACCTGGCCCAGTGCGTCGACGCCGGCCGGGGAGGTCGGGTGGTGCAGGTCGACCGGCGGCGCGGACTGCGCTGGGACGCCGACGGGGTCCGGGACAAGTTCGGAGTGGAGCCGGAGTCGATCCCCGACTATCTCGCCCTGGTCGGCGACAGCGCGGACGGATTCCCGGGCTTGCGGGGTTGGGGCGCAAAGTCGGCGGCCACCGTGCTGGCGCACTATGTCCACCTGGAGGAGATTCCGGACGAACCGTGGAAGTGGGCGGTCGAGGTGCGCAGCCGGGATCGGCTGGCGGCGACGCTCAGGGAGGAACGCGAAGCCGCGGAGCTGTTCCGCGAGCTCGCCACGCTGGTGCGCGATGCGCCGGTCAGCGGTTCCGTCGACGAGCTTCGGTGGCGAGGACCCGCCCCGGAACTGGCGGCGATGGCCGAGAGGCTGAAGGCGCCCGGGCTGGTGCAGCAGGCTGAGCGGCTCGCCAGCGAATGGGCCGAAGCGGACGACGCAGTCCCCTTCTGACTGCCCATGCGGCGGCGGTCAGCGTAGGATCCGACCCGGCGTGAAACTGATCGACAAGCTGCGCACCGCGGCGTCCGAGAGACGGCCGTTCTACTCGTTCGAGTTTTTCCCTCCGAAGACGGAGGCGGGGATCGAGAACCTCTACGCGCGCATCGAGCGCATGGGACGGCTGGAGCCGGCGTTCGTCGACGTGACCTGGGGCGCCGGCGGCAGCACCGCCGAACTGACGTTCGAACTGGCGAACACGATCGAGAACGTTCTCGGCCTTGAGACGATGATGCATCTGACCTGCACCAACATGCCGCGGCGCCGGATCGCGTCGGTGCTCGAGGACTGCCGCGAGCGCGGCATCGGCAACATCCTGGCGCTGCGTGGGGATCCGCCCCGCGGCCGCGGCGCCTGGTCCCCGATCGTCGACGGCTTTTCGCATGCCTCGGACCTCGTGCGGTTCATCCGCGAGGAGCACGGAGATCACTTCGGGATCTGTGTCGGCGGCTATCCGGAAGGCCACCCGGAAGCCCCGAGCCGGGAGCGGGATCTCGACCACCTGGCTGCCAAGGTGGCGACCGGCGCCGACTTCGTGATCACGCAGATGTTCTACGAACCGGAGCTGTACTTCCGCTTCGTGGAGGATTGCCGGGAACGCGGCATCGACTGTCCGATCGTTCCGGGACTGGCGCCGATCAACGGCTATCAGTCCTTTCAGCGCATCACCGGCTTCGGCGCCAGCGCGCCGCCCGAGATCGTTCGCGAGATCGAGGCGCGGCGGTTCCACGACGCGTCCGTGCGCGAGTACGGCCAGGACCTGTTGACCGGCATCTGTCGCCGCCTTCTCGACGGCGGCGCGCCCGGCCTTCACTTCTACACCCTGAACCTCGAGCGTTCGGTACAGGTCATCCTCGACCGGCTCGGCATCGTGCCGGACCGCGTCGAGCGGGTGCTCCCCTGGCGCAGCGCGACGGCTGTCCGGCGCCCGAAGGAGGACGTGCGCCCGATCTTCTGGGCCAACCGGCCGAAGAGCTACCTCGCCCGGACCCAGGACTGGGACGAGTTTCCGAACGGGCGGTGGGGCGATGCCGGTTCTCCCGCGTTCGGCGATCTCGGCGACCATCACCTCGCGTTTCGCCCGGTCAAGGCCGATGTCGCCCGTGAGCGGTGGGGGCGCGAGCTGCGCTCGATCGACCAGGTGCGGGAGGTGTTCGCGGGGTTCTGCCGCGGTGACGTCGACGGGATCCCCTGGTACGACTGGCCGCTCGAGCTGGAGAGCGAACCGCTGAAGAGTGCCCTGGTGCGGCTTAACCTGGCGGGGCTGCTCACGATCAACTCGCAGCCGCGGGTGAACGGCGCCCCGTCAGACGATCCCGCGGTCGGCTGGGGCGGCGCCGGAGGCCGCGTCTACCAGAAGGCGTACCTGGAGTTCTTCGTGGCGCCGGAGCAGGTGTCGCCGCTGCTGGCGGCACTGGACCGGAAGCCGAGCCTGACGTACCACGCGATCGACCGGTCCGGTACGGCCTGGAGCAACTGCGACACGGTCAACGCGGTGACCTGGGGCGTGTTCCCCGGTGAGGAGATCCGCCAGCCGACGATCGTCGACCCGCGTTCGTTCGAGGTCTGGAAGGACGAGGCCTTCGACCTGTGGCTGTCCTCCTGGGCGGCGGTGTACGAAGAAGACAGCGAGTCACGCCGCCTGCTCCAGGGGATCCACGACACGTACTTCCTCGTCAACGTGGTCGACAACGACTACGTCGACGGCGATCTGCTCGGCTATCTGCTCGAGGCGGTTCAGGCCGACGAGCCGCCGTCCATGACGATCGTCGCTCCCGTGACGTAGCTGCCCATCTTCGAGGCCAGGAACACGGCGGCGCCCGCGATCTCGTTCGGCTGTGCGTGCCTCCCGACCGGTGTCCGGCTGGCGATGGCCTGCCGCTTCTCCTCGGAGTCGACGAGCACGCTGGCGAAGTAGGTTTCGACCACGCCGGGCGCGATCGCGTTGACCCGGATGCCGAACTGGCCGAGTTCCTTGGCCCAGCCGCGAGTCATGTTCAGCACCGCCGCCTTGGTCAGCGCGTAGGTCAGTTCGTTCGGTCCGGGGCGCAGGCCGGCGATCGAAGCGACGCTGATCACGTTGCCCGAGCCCTGCTTCTTCATCAACCGCGCCGCTTGCTGAATGTGCACGAAGTAGCCCTTCAGGTTCACTTCGAGCGTCTTGTCGAAAGCCCACTCCGGCATGTCGATCGCCGGCCCGAAGTACGGGTTCGTGGCGGCGTTGTTGACGAGAACGTCGAGCCGGCCGAACTCGCTCTCGATGCGGTCGAACAGCGCGGTGATCTGCTCCACGTTGCCGGCGTGACAGGCGATCGGCACCGCCTTGCCGCCGTCGGCCTCGATCGACTCGGCTACCTTGTCGAGCCCTTCCTGCTTCCGCGACGCGAGGATCACGGTCGCCCCCTGCTCGGCGAAGCCGCGGGCGATGGCCTCCCCGATGCCGCGCGAGGCGCCGGTGACGAGTGCGACCTGGTCGGTGAGGCTGAAGTCGAGGATGGGCATGCGTGAGTCTCCTGAGGGTTGCTGCGTTCGGCGCGAGAGCATACGACGGCTGGCTCGGTCCTGGATGGCTGCTACCGTGCCGGCTTCGTGACAGATCATCCGTGCTCCAGCCTTCGCGTGATCGAGGTCGCCGGCTCGCCCGCCGGCGCCTACGCGGGACGGCTGTTGGCGGCCTGTGGCGCCGACGTACTGCGGCTTGAGCCGCCCGAAGGCGACTCGTGGCGGCAGGTCGGCGAGCAGTGGAACGGCGTCGGAGCGGAGTACGCGTACCTGAACGTCGGCAAGCGCGCCGCGCTGCTGCGGCCGAGCACCGACAGGGGCCGGGCGCAGGTCCTGGAGCTGATCGAGCACGGTGGAGTCGATGTCGTGATCGAGAGCGCCGCGCCGGGGCAGCTCGAGCCACTGATCGAAGAGAGCGACGCGCCGCAGGCCGTGCTGCTGCGGATGTCACCGTTCGGCCTGGGTTCTGCGGCGCGCGGGGTCTGGGGCGAGGCGGGACCGCCGCGGTCGAACGGGTTCACGGACGATGCCTGGTCCGGCCACACGTTCCTCAACGGCCGGGCGGATCGGGAGCCGATCGTGCGGCCCGGCCTGCACGCGCACTGTCAGGCGGGGGCGCACGCGGCGATCGGCGGGCTGGCCGCGCTCCTGGCGCGTACCCGGACCGGCCGCGGCCAGACGGTCGACGTGTCCCACGTCGAAGGCCTCGCCGCGATGCACCAGTACACGACGGTGATGTGGACGCAGGCTGGACATGTGCTTCCCCGCGTTGGCAACACGCAGGGCGGCCCATGGCACCCGATCGGCGTCTACAGGTGCAAGGACGGGTACGTGTTCCTTGCGATGCCGAGTTGGGAGATGGTTCGTCCCTTCCTCCTGGCCGCAGGCCTCGACGGGGTGGCCGAGGATTCACGCTTCATCCAGGACGTCGACCGTGCGCACAACCGACTGGAGTTCGACCGAGCGATCGAGCCGTGGCTGATGGCGCATACGGCCGCCGAGATCATCGAGTTGGGGGAGCGCGTACGGGTGCCTATCGGTCCGATCCACGACACGCTCGGTGTCCTCGAGGACCCGCACTTCCGAGCCCGCGGTTTCTTCGTGCCGATCGACGGCGACAGCGGCCCGCTCGTCCCCCGCGGGCCGTTCCTCCTGAACGGCGCGGCATCGGCTCAGGCCATCGATTCCTCGATCACGGGGCCGCCACCGCCAGTCGGCGGCTCGGAAGACTGGGTGCGCCGGCCTTCTGGCCGGCATCAAGCGCGCAGCCGCGAAGCGGCGCGCGAGTTGGCTTGCTGGAAGTCTCCGGAGCTGGCCGGCGGCCCGCTCCAGGGCGTTCGCGTCCTCGACCTCACCCGGGTCTGGGCCGGTCCGCTTGCCACCCGCATCCTCGGCGACCTCGGGGCCGACGTGATCAAGGTCGAGGCGGCCTGGGCCCGCGGTCCGGCGACGCGGCCGGCCCGGGACGGCCCGCTGAGCCACCTGTTCCCGGAAGACGAGGTCGGCGAGAGGCCGTTCAATCGCAGCGCCGCGTTCAACAAGCTGAACCGCAACAAGCGTTCGCTCACCCTTGAACTGAACGACCCTGAGGCGAAGCGGCTGTTCGAGCGCCTGGTCGAGCGCGCGGATGTCGTGTGCGACAATTTCAGCCCCCGGGTGATGCCGAAACTGGGGCTCGACGCGGGTCGGCTGCGCGAGATCAACCCGCGTGTGATCGCGGTCTCGATGCCGGGTTTCGGCAGTTCCGGGCCCTACCGCGACCGGCTGGCCTACGGTCCGCTGATCGAGGCGTCGATGGGGTTGACGTCGCACATCGGCTACTGGGGCGGGCCCCCGTGCCGATCCGGGGTCGCCTGGCCCGATCCGGTGACGGCGCTGCATACGGTGGTCGGCACCCTGGCCATGCTCTATCGACACTCGCAGTCACCTGAACGGGCGGGCGGGACGGTCGAGACGCCCATGGTCGAGGCGACCGCCACGACCTTCGGCGACTGCCTTCTGGCCGCCCAGCTTCGGGGAGAGGCTGCGCCGAGGCGGGGCAACCGCCATCCGCGCCGGGCGCCTCAGGGCTGCTACCCGTGCCTCGGCGACGACCGCTGGATCGCGATCAGCGTCGAGGACGACCGGCAGTGGCGGGCGTTGTGCAAGCTCGCCGGGTTGCCCGCGTCATTCGCCTCCCTGTCGCTCGCGGAGCGGCAGGGCACTGAAGACCGGATCGACGAGCTGCTGAGTGCGTGGACTCACGCACGGGAGCGGAGAGACCTGGTCACGCAACTCCATCGTGCCGGCGTCACCGCGGCGCCGGTCGCCGACGCCCGCGACATGGCCGAAGACGCGTTCCTCGAAGCCCGCGGCTTCTGGGCCGAAGTCGATCATCGCGAGGTCGGCCGTCGCCGCTACCCTGGCCTGCCGATCCACCTGAGTGCGACGCCCGCGACGTACCGACTCGGCGCCCCGTGCCTGGGGGAGCACAACCGGGAGGTGCTGATGGAAGTGCTCGGGTTTCCGGCGTCACGCGTGGACGAACTGGAGAGGGCAGGGCTGCTCACGGACAGGCCGCCCGAGGGCGCCACCGGACGGGGGATCAGGAAGGAGTAGGAGCATGGGAGAAGCGCCCGCGGGCACGACGCCCACGACGCGACCGCGACAACTCGACCACATTCTCGAGGCCTCCCTCTATGTGAGCGATCTCCAGGCGGCGGAGGTCTTCTACACCGAGGTGCTGGGATTGACCCTCCATTCGAAGCTGGAAGGGAGGCACGTGTTCTTCCGCTCCGGTGAGCAGATGGTCCTGCTCTTCAACCCGGAGGCGACCGCAGACCCGGAACTGACGCCACGGGGCCTCGGATTGCATGGCGCTCATGGCCCGGGTCACCTGGCGTTCGGTGTGACCGAGGACGAGATCGACGTCTGGCGCGCGCACCTGGAGAGCCGCGGCGTCGAGATCGAGCAGGAGATCGACTGGGGCGGCCGCAGGGGCCGATCGATCTACTTTCGCGACCCGGACGGCAACAGCCTGGAGTTCGCGACGGCCGCGTTGTGGGGATTGAGCGAGCCGCCTGGCCGTTAGGGGTCGAAGGAAGGGTGGTTCGCCACCGGCAGGTGTGGGACGTTCCCGGACGGTTTGCGCAGACTCAGCTCTTCGAACAGCAGATCGGGGATCGAGACCGATACGACTTCGCCCAGCCCGAATGCACTGAACGCGCCCGCCAGAAAGGACGGGATCAACCCGCCGGCGGGTGAGTGCGGGAAGCTGTACACCGTCGACGTATCGGAGACGGCCACGATGTCGCGGAACGCTGCTTCGGTCACGGCGACCAGTTCCGCCCTGGGAATCAGTTCCTCCCTGCCGTCCGGGAAGACCCTGTAGGCGAGGCTGGCGTTGCCCAGCGCCGGACCTGCCTGGGGTCCCCCGCGCAGAAGGCTCATGCCGGACGCGGGACCGTCCCCTGCCTCGGGCTTGGCGAGGCGTCGGACGACGACGCCGTAGTCGGCGCCCCGTTCTTCGACGAGCAGCATGAACTCGGCGTGGAGTTCTTCACGGTTCATGCCGTTCGTCGAGGCCACGATGAGGTTGCTTGGCGCCGGACCGTCGCCGCGCCGGTTGCCGGTGCTCCTGTCGATCCCCGGGACCGGATTGCGCGACGTCAGCAGGGACTTCAGGACGCCTCTCTCCACGAGAGCCTTCGACCTGGCCTGGACGCCGTCGTCGTCGACCGGGTAGCCGCCGAGGAAGCCGTCGCCGGCAGCACCGGGATCGTCGTGGATGTTGAGGAATCGCGGCAGCACTCTCGCTCCGATCCGGTCCAGGAACGGGTTGCGGCTCATCTGCAGCATCCGCGCGAAGTTGGCTTCGGCATCGGGTACCCGGTTGCCCAGCAGCCTGGGCACGAGCACCTGAGCGAACAACTCCGCTGCGGCCTGACCTTCGAAGAGCACTGGGCCGCTGTACCGATCGAGGCCTTCGGCAGCACGTCGGGCGGTCAGATCGGCGCCCATGGCGGCAACACGCGATTCCAGATCGGTCCGGTCGCTGATGTCGTCCCAGGACCGGCCGCGGGCCGCGACGGACTCGTTCAGAACGGTTCCGTCCGTGGCCTGGGTGCTCGCCTCGACGACGATCGATGCGCTGGGGTCGGAGCGGATGAAGGAGGATCCCTCACTGTTCAGGTAGTAGGTGCGGCGATTGCCGGCCGAGACCGAGACGTCCGAACTGAAGATCTCGGGCAGGTCCCTGAACGCCGCGGAAAGGTCGCGCGCGAACTCTTCGAGTGCCGTACGGGGCGGAACGTCGGGATCGGCCTGGTCGAAGTACGTGAACGGCTCCTCCGACGAGAAGTCGGCGATGTCCTCGGCCCGCGTTTCGTTCTGGAGCACGGCGCGTTTCTCGGCAAGCGCCTCCAGCGCGGCCTTGTAGGCCTGGTCCGTGGCGAGCCAGATCTGCCGCCTGATCTCCCGGTAGTCGTTTTCCAGCGGCAGGAATCCCCCCATCGCGAAGCTCGACGGGAAGAGGGACATCGAGCCGAAGTTCGTGTTGTCGAAGGACGGATCGCCAACGCGCACTTCGACGCTCAGTCGTCTGCTCCTGTCTTCTGAACTCGACAGCAGGGCTCCGAAGCTCCCGGCGGCGTTCAACTGTTCGGTTTCCCGCACGGTGTAGGCGAGGAAGTAGGGCTTTTCGAGCCCCTCCAGCTCGAGTTGCTCGGTGCTGCGCGCAAGCTCGTCGCGCATTGCCTGCATGATCACACTGAGTTCGGCTTCTTCCTGGGCGTTCGCCGCGGCGAGCGGAAGGAGCAGCAGGGCCGCGACCGTGGACAGGAGAGTGGTCGTGGCAACGGGCGACGTGCGGTCTGGCCTTGACATGCGCATGACTAGATGTCCCCCACGGGTGCGTCCAGGAGGGGTGGTCGATCCTGGGATTTCTCCTTCTTCTGCACTTCGATCTGCGACACCAGGATCGAAGGCGCCGCGGCTGAAACCGGCACCATGCCGGACTCCGCGCCGCAGAAGCCGTTGAACACCCCGACCTGATCGTCGGCCGCGATCACGCGGCTGAACGCGGTAAGGGGCGTGCCGATCAGGTCGACGCCCCGGACCAGTTCTTCACGGCCGTCGGGATAGACGCGGTAGACGAGAAGCGGGGACACGTTGAACGAGTTCGGAATGAACCGTCCCGTGAAGGTGAAGCCGCCCTGGATCTCCTCGATGCGGAGTCCGAACGGCTTGTCCGCGGCCTCGATCGCCTCGATGAACCTTGCTTCCAACTCGTCGCTCGTCAACGGGTCGGCCACTTCGACGATCAGGTTGGACTGCCTGGACACCGGCTTGCGGCCGGGTTGCTTGCGGCCGTGGCCGTTGGAGTTGGGGAAACCCTCGATGGGAGAGCGGGACATGAGGAAGTTCTTCAGGATGCCCTTGTCGATCGCGGTGACCCGGCGAGCGGCAACGCCCTGGTTGTCGTAGCGATAGCTGCCGACCAGATCGGAGGGTCCCCAGGTCCTGATCGTCGGATCGAAGTGCACGGAGAAGGTCTCCGGCAGGACGCGCTGGTTCAGTTGATCGCGGAAGGTCTGGCTGTCGTCGGCTTCCTTCAGGCGGTGTCCCTCGAGCCGGTGGCCCAGGATCTCGTGGAAGAAGACGCCGCTGGCTTCACCGGAGAGGATCGCGGGACCGGTGTACGGCTCCACGAGCGGTGCCTCCCGAAGGGCGAGCAGGATCTCGACCATCTTGCGGACATCGCCCTCGACCGTCTCGTCGTCGGGCAGTCCGTCGAGCGTGAAGGAGCTGTAGCTCTTGTAGAGCGGCAATTCCATGCCGTCGTCGGCCTTGGTCATCGCCGAGACGAAGAGGCGGTATCTGGTCTCCGAAGTCTGGATCTCGGAACCTTCGCTGTTGACGAACCAGCGGGTGTCCGTGCCGGCAGTCAGCGAGGCGGAGGCCCGCAGGAACTCGCCGTGTAGGGCGAACGGCGCCGAGTAGCGCCTGACCCTGTCTTCCCAGTCGGCGCGGTCGTACTCGACGGGCCGCGCCTCGTCGACGCCCCTGGAGGCGGTTTCGCGGGAAAAGTCGTCGGACTGGTCTTCGGCCTCGACCTTGACCTGCACGTTCGTCTGCACCTGGGTGAGTTGCTCGAGCGCGCGCTTGTACTGTTTGTCGGTCTCGCTCCAGAGGATGCTTCGGATCGCCGCCGGGTCGTCGTCGAGCGGCATTCGGGTTCGGCCGGTGCGAAGGAAGGAGAACGAACTGAAGCCGTCGCGGATGGGTCGAGTGTTGTCCAGCGAGTAGTCGCCGACCCGGAGGTCGATGTCGAGAAGGCGCTCACGTTGCGCGTCGCTGTTGGTGAGAGCACCGAACGAGGCGCCGACGGAGACGCTCCGGCTCTCCGTGATCTCGTAGCTCAGAAAGTACGGCGGCGTCTCTTCCTCGCCGAGCAGTTCCATCGAGCGGTCGAGTTCCGCTTTCATCGCGTCCAGGACGGTTGATTGGCTGACCGCCGGCGCCGTCGCCAGAGCGATGCCGCAGAGGCCGATCAGAAGGCGCCGCAGGAGCGGTCTGGTCAAGCCGCGGCCGCCTTCACGATTCCACTGAACCTCGGACATACACACGCCTCCCCTCGTTGTGGGTCCGTTTGTTTGTACGGACGAAACTACCTGTCCGTTTGCGCTGCGACTTCCCTCTCTTCAAGGCGCGCGCCGCGCAGGGTATTCCCCAGGGAGTAGTTCCCTTCGTGACAGGCGTACTCGTAGAGCTTGTCGTCGGTTGCCGGCCAGGTGTACTCGACGGTGTAGGGCGCTTCCCAGTCGCCGTTCTCGACGGTGAACCGGTAGAGGACGGTGTTCTCGTCCTGGAACGAGAACCGCTCGATGACGCGCTGATCGGCGGGAGGCGAGGGATCGCCGTAGAGGGCGAAGGTCACCCAGTTCTCTTCCTGGAAGTTCGTCGTCTCGACGACGAGCGTGTCGCCTTCCCACCAGGCCACGGAGTCGCCGGCCCGCGAGCGGTACCCGGACGGCGCGTGGCGGGCTGCCTCGCGAGACGGGTTGATCGGGATGATCCGCGCATAGTGCATCCACTCGATCAGGATCATCAGGTGGGTGTCAGTCTGCACGACCGTCTTCAGGTTGTTGTAGAACTTCGGGTAGATCGGGATCGTTCCCTCGAGCGAGAAGATGCAGCGGTCGGCGATCGACAGCGACTCGGGGTCGTCATAGGGGCCGGCCTCGCGGTTGCGCCACCAGGCCTTGCCCTGGTTCTGCAGGAAGAACCCGTAGACGCCCTCCCGGCGGGCCTTGCCGCGTTCGGTCAGCGGCGGGAGGCGGCCGTTCGGCGGATCGACGATCAGGGACGTGCGGTACCTGCCGCCGACCTTGACCGCGGAGGTGCCGCGGTCCATGTAGAAGTAGTTGTAGCCGCCCACGCTGCCGCCCGCCGCGGGCGCGTCGCGGTCCGGGTCGCTGGCCCGGGCGGTGAGATCGATCCTCGCCGCTTCCTGCGACCGGATCCGCTCCGCCTCTTCCTCGGTCAGGTGGAGGCGTTCACCGAGTTCGGGGCTCCGCTCGATCGGGGTCAGGGTGCTGATGTCGTAGTTGCCCGAGAAGTCGGGCTTGCCGCTCGACGTCCTGGGAATCTCGTCCGCCACCGCGGCGGTCGCGACAACGGCGACCAGGAACGCAGAGGCGAGGACAGCGGTGCGGTCTCGGTCGCCTGGGAAGCTCACGGCCCGCCGGTCGCCTCGGCCGCCATCTGCCTCTCTTCGAAACGCGCCCCCCGCAGGGTGTTGCCGGTCGCGTAGTTGCCCTCGTGGCAGGCGAACTCGTACAACTTGTCGTCCGTGGCCGGCCAGGTGTACTCGCCGCTGTAGGGCGCCTCCCAGTCGCCGCTCTCGAGCGTGAACTGGTAGAGCAGGGTGTCCGGGCTCTGGAAGGAAAGGCGCTCGACTACGTGCTGGTCTGCTGGAGGCGAAGGTTCGCCGAACAGGGTCGTCGCGTTCCAGTTCTCTTCCAGGAAGTTCGTCGTGTCGATGACGAGCGTGTCTCCCTCCCACCAGGCGACGGAGTCGCCGGCCCGCGAGCGGATCTCGGCTGGCAGGTGCCTGGCTTCCGCCCTGGACGGGCTGATGGGGATGACCCGGGCGTAGTGCATCCACTCGATCAGGATCACGACGTGCGTGTCGGTCTGCACGATCGTCTTGATGTTGTTGTAGCTCTTCGAGTAGATCGGGATCGTCGCCTCGAGCGAGAAGACGCAGCGATCGGCGATCGTCAGCGACTCGGGGCCGTCGTAGGGGCCGACCTCGCGGTCGCGCCACCAGGCCGGCCCGGTGTTCTTCTTGGAGAAGCCGTAGAGCCCCTCCCGGCGCGCCTTGCCGCGCGCGGTCAGAGGCGGGAAGCGGCCGTCGGACGGGTCGGTGAGGATCGATGTGCGGTACTTGCCGTCGACCTTGACCGCCGACGTTCCGCGATCCATGAAGAAGTAGTTGTAGCCGCCTACGCTGCCGCCCACGGGCGGCGCCGTCCGGTTCGGATCGCTGGCCTGCGACCTCGTTTCGATGTTCCGGGCCTCGCGGAGCCGGATCTCGTTGGCTTCGGCTTCCGTCAGGGTAAGGCGCTCTCCCAGTTCGGGATTGCGCTGGATGGGCGTCAGCGTGCTGATGTCGTAGTTGCCGGAGAAGTCCGGTTTGCCGTTCGGCGTCCTGGGAATGTCGTCCGCCGCGCCGGCGCCGCCGGCGCCGATGGCGAGAACGAGGATGAAGGTAGTGCGGGTTCTTCCCTTGATGCTCATGCGAGCCCCTTCCGGCCGACTTCGTTCGATGTGCCGGCCATTGTAGAACGGCCCTAGCCTGTCGAACGGCCCTAGCCGCCCGGCACGTACCAGATCGGCGACGACCAGGCGCGTTCCTGGATCGTCGACGGCATGTCGGGATTCGGCTCGACGCCGGCGCGGATCGCGTCCCACGTCGACCAGCGGCAGGTCGGGTTCTCGAGCACGCGGACGTAGTAGACGGCGTGCTTCGCGGCGTCGAAGTCCGGGTCGGTCCACAGGGCCGAGAGTTCGGCGGCGCCGACATCCCGGGAGTAGCTGCAGTCGGACAGATCGACGCTGGCGCCGTTGTCGGGGCAGCGGAGCGGGTCGCCCGACGGGATGCCGCCGTCGGCGCAGGCGATGTCCACGACCGATTCGCGCGGTTCGCCGTCCTCGACCCAGCCCTTGACCATCTGCAGGCGCTGGAGCGGGGCGCTGTCCGCGTCCCGCGCCGCCCAGACCAGGAAGCGCGGGCTCCTGCCCTCGTCCGCCACCAGGTCGCCGCCCATCGGCACGCCGCCGTCGTAGGCGGCGGCGATCATCTCCGGATCGGAGGTCAGGTCGTCCGTGTAGTGGTAGCCGCCGAAGAACCGGACCCGCATCCGCGGGCCGCTGGTTGCGAAGGTCTCCTTGCGCCGGAACGCGTCGTAGATCGAGTCGCGGGTGTTCTCCTCGGCCCAGACGCCGGCGAGCCCCGAGCCGCCCCAGTACTGGAAGCTGTTCTGCGCGTACTTCTCACCGTCCTCGGTCGGCTCGTCGAGCGGCACGGAGCCGCGACCCTGGCCGGTGCCGTCGCCGACGCCGACCTTGCCGTGGAAGTTGTCCTCCTCCGGCGTGCCGCCCGAGTTGTGGGTGTCGGTCGCGCCGATCATGCCGAAGCGGAACGGGTTGAAGCCCTGGGTCTCCTGCATCACGAGACCGTTTACGTAGGCCTCGCGGACGTAGCTGCCCTTGGGTTCGCTGTAGAGGGTGGTGGCGATCCGGTAGGGGAAGATCTCGAACTCGGCCCACTCGTCGTTCGGCGACAGGAGCGGGTGGGTTTCCGACGTGCCCTTGACCTGCGTCATCTCGACCAGGGGCTCGTTCCGCATCCTCAGGTCGGCGTACGCGGCGTCGAGAGGTTCGCCGCCCACCGTCTCCAGCTTGAACATGTGGCCGTTGCTGCCGTTCGAGTTGTGCGGAATCGCGAGGCCCTCGATGCCCTCGTCCCGCAGGCCGTCGAGCCAGCGCCAGAGGTCCTCGGGGTTCCGCGAATCGGTCGTGGCGAACGGCTTGGGCGGCACGTCGCTGCCCCTGAAGATGACGTTGCGGTGCAGGTTGCCGCGGTCATCCGACGACGTCGTGTACTCGTAGCCGATGAAGGTCGTGAAGTTGCCCGGGTCGTTGTGGGCCTCCGCGGCGTCGATGATCGCCTGCCACGCCGTGCGCGTGGCGTGGTCCACGGCTTCCGCGGGCAGCTCGGCGAACTCACCGCTGCGGAGCCCCTGGATGGCGCGGGCGAAACCGCCAACGGGCGCCGGCTCACGCAGGTCGGCGCCGAGAGCCGTGTCGTAGAGGGCGCTTTCGGGGTTGTCCATCTCCGGCATGACGCCCAGGTACATGCCGTGGTCGGTCACGGCCTGGAAGTCCAGGGCGCCGCTCTGGAGCTGGAGCTGGTGGCCGCTCGGGTGAACGATCGCCTCGCCCTTGGCAAAGCGGTAGGCGTCGTCCGGATTCGTCCGGGTCTGGAAGAGGTAGGCGTCGAACGAGAACCGGGTATGGACGTGGAGGTCGCCGAAGTAGGCGTCCCGGAGTGGGTTCGGCCCGTCGGCCGCGCCGGTCGCCGGGTCGCCGCCGCCGGCGTCGTCCCCACCGGGCGAGCAGCCGAACAGGGCGAGCGAGAGGACGGCGGTGGCCGTGAGGATCGGCCGAATCTGACGCATGACGATCTCCTTTGATGGGGATTGCGCGTAGATTAGCGCGGATGACCAGCAAGCTTCCGACATCGAGCCTCGCCATGGCCGTGGCGCTGGTTCTTGCCGCCGCCTCCGCGTCTGCCCAGAACCCGACGGCGGGGGGGACGATGCCTCCGGCCGAGGACATGGCCCTGGCTCGCGCCCTGCTCGAGCAGCTCATCGAGATCGACACGACCGACACCGAGCGAGGCGACAACACGAGGGCCGCCCAGGCGATGGCGGACGCGCTGCTCGACGCCGGCTTTCCGGCCGAGGACGTCCACGTCCTGGTCCCGCCCGACTTTCCCACCAAGGGCAACCTGGTGGCGCGGCTCCGCGGCAGCAACCCGGACGCCGAGCCGATCCTGCTGCTGGCCCATATCGACGTGGTCGACGCCCTGCCCGAGGACTGGAGCCCCGACGTTCCTCCCTTCGTGTTCCAGGAGCGGGACGGCTACTTCTACGGCCGCGGCACGGCGGACGACAAGGACGAGTGCGCGATCCACACCGCCAACCTGATCCGCTGGCGCCGGGAGGGCTTCGTCCCCGAGCGGGACATCGTGATCGCCTTGACCGCCGACGAGGAAAGCGGCACCAGAAACGGCGTCGAGTTCCTCCTCGCCAAGCACCGGGAGCTGATCGACGCCGCCTTCGCCCTGAACGAGGGCGGGGGCGGCATGGAGCGGAACGGCCGCAAGGTCTCGAACAACGTGCAGGGGGCGGAGAAGGTCTACCTCTCCTTCTGGTTCGCGGCGACGAACCCGGGCGGCCACTCCTCGCTGCCGGTGCGCGAGAACGCGATCTACGAGCTGTCCGCGGCGCTGCTGGCGGTTCGCGAGTTCGACTTCCCGGTCATGCTGAACGAGGTGACCGAGGAGTTCTTCGAGCGTTCGGCCGACCTCGTCGGCGGCGAGACCGGCGAGGCGATGCGGCGGATCGTGGACGACCCGGACGACACGGAGGCGCTGGCCGTGCTGTCGAGCCAGGCGTCGTACAACGCGCGGCTGCGCACCACCTGCGTCGCCACGCTGGTCGAGGGCGGCCACGCCGAGAACGCGCTGCCGCAACTGGCGCGGGCGAACGTGAACTGCCGGCTCCTGCCCGACCACGACCCGGACGAGGTGGAGGAGACGCTGCGCCGGCTGGCCGCGCCGTTCGGCGTCGAAGTGGAGCGGCGGCGGGAGGCGACACCGAGCCCGCCCTCGCCGCTGACCGGCGAGGTGCTCGGCGCGATCGAGCGTGTGACGGAGGAGATGTGGCCCGGCGTGCCCGTGCTGCCCGTCATGTCCAGCGGCGCCACCGACGCGGTCTACCTGCGGAACGCCGGCATCCCGGTCTACGGTGTCTCCGGCATCTTCGGCGACATGGACGATGTCCGCGCCCACGGCCGGGACGAGCGGATCCGGATCGACCACTTCCACGAAGGCCAGGAGTTCCTGTATCGGCTGGTCAAGGCGCTGACCGGGGGTGGCTGAAGGCGTCAGCGGGACGTCGCGAGTGGCAGTTCCACGGCGGCGCCCCGCAACATGATGGCGAAGACGCGGTGCCGCTCCCCGAAGGTCTCGGGATCGGGTGCGCCGGCGACTGTGCCGCGAAAGCCGGTTCGGAGCAGGCGGGGGTCGTCGTGGCGCTCCACGACGTCTGGTCGGTTTCTGTTGATGCCGAGGTTGGCGAGAAACTCGCCGTCCCGGTAGATGGCGATCTGGCGTGGGCGCTCGTGGCGCTCCAGGTCCGCGGCCCAGCCCTCGATCACGGTGCGCTGTCCTTCCTTCACCACCACGTCGATGGCGCCCTCAAAGCCGGAGCCAGTTGCCTGCACGGGAAGGTGGCGCCCGTCGGTGATGGGCAGTACTTCCCATGCGTCTCGTTCCTCCAGCAGTGGCCGGTATGAGAACCGGAGGCGCGTTGCCACACCCCGGCGTGAAACGGCGTAGGCGACCAGACCCTCGCGACGAACGACATCGCGAATCTCGTTACGCGAGCGAGAGCGCCGGTCAGGCGCGGCCTCGCCCGTTTCGGACAGGAGGAAGCCGCTGTGCAGGTGTTCCGTGCCGAAGCGTTCGACCACGTCCGGTCTCTCGACACTCGTGGCGGCGATACCGAACTGCCTGCCGCCCAGGAACGCGACGATCTCGGTGATGCTGCCGGGCTCTTCGATGTCGATTGCCCACCCCTGGATGCCGTCTCTCATCTCGTACCCGCCATCCAGAAAGCCGATCAGGCCATCCGGTTTCTGCGGTTCGAGGGGGATCCGCTCGGAGTCGACATCCAGGGCGCTTCGGGATCGGCGCATGATGCCCTCGATCCGGCCGCTGTCGCTGAACGAAAGGTCGTAAACGGATAGCGGCGGCCGACCGACATGCTCGAGTTCCAGCGGCTGTCCGGGCTCTGATACGAGGAACACGTCAACCTGGTTCAGCCCGGAACGGAACAGGCTCTCGGGCAGGGTTGCCGCGATCCGACTCCTTCCGTCGGCGGTTCGGTGGGGCCTCAGCGTGGCCGCCAGCGTGCCGTTGAGAGCCACGGCCACGGTGCGATCGGACACCGGCGGGCGATTCTCGAAGACTCCTTCCACCAGGGCGGGCAGGACAGCCTGATCGGTTGCGACGTGATCCCAGACGAAGGCCGCTTCGAGCCGGATGCTGGTTTCGCCGGGGCGATGAGCCAGATCCGCAACCCGGCGGCCGTGAAGTTCGGGTCTTTCGCCGATGGCCGCCGGGTCGTTCGAGTCGCCGAGCAGTTCGGCCTGCAAGGCGACCTGACGGCGGCGCCAGGATTCTCGGTCAGGCGGAACGCCGATCGCACCGGTGTACTTGCCGACCACGAGCGGGCCGTCCCGGCCGCGCTCGTCCGGCGCGGCGCTCCGGGCGTCCGCTCCGGCCAGTTCGAGGATCAACGGCGTGAGGTCGGCGAGCGACAGAAGCCCGCGATCGATAGCCGCCTCTTGCTGGAACGGCGCCTTGACGAGGAGCGGCACCGCCGCCAGGTCGAGCGGCTGCCCGCCGGACGGATCATCGGGCTCCAGCAGGCGACGGGACAGGCCCGGGCGGAACGCGACGCCGTGATCCGCGGTAACGACGACCAGGCTCTCGTCGAACAGGCCGACGGACTCGAGCCGGTCGATCAACTCGCCGATCAGGCGGTCGACGAACTCGACCTGCAACAGGTAGCGCTTTTGATGGTGCCGAACCGGCCAGGTCTCGGTCGTCCAGAGTTCGCGTTCCAGGCCGTGCATGCTTCCCCGGGGCGCGTGGTAGCGGCGGCCGGAGGGCAGGTACTCCCATGGCACGTGCGGCAGCATGGAGTGGAGGAAGTAGAAGCCGGGCCGGTCACGCGTTGGACCGATGGCGTCGATGAAACGCCTGAACTCGGCAGCCCGGTCGGTGGTTCGCAGATGGAACAGAGCCCGCGGCACGGGTTCGTCCGTTGGTGGCGGCGCGGCCGCCCTGGGACCGTCCTGGCCGAAGCCACTCCAGGTCTGGGTCACGGGCGGCAGCCCGCTCGTCCATGCTGCCGGCAGGGTCAGGTTGAGCCAGACGACGGCGAGGTCGGAGACGAGCAGACCGAAGCGCTCGCGAAACGCCGGACGCGGCACCGCCAGCCGGTTGACGTCGGTGGGGCAGAGCGAGCTGATCGGCTCCATTGCGTACAACTCGTGGCTGGGGGCCAGCAGCGTGAACAGGTTGACCGGGTACTCGGAGGCGGTCGGTAACCGGCCCTGTTCCGCCTGCAGTCCGGAGAGCATCGCGGGCACCGCGAGTTCGGAGACGTCGGAGACCGCCGTGGCGTTCGCGTACCACGTCGCTGTGCCGGCTAGTCGGGCCAGGTTGGGGAGGCGCTCGCCGTCGATGTTGCCCGTCGCGTCCAGGATGGAGGTCAGCGACCACTCGTCGAGGACCACGAACACGATCGGCGCCCGGGCGCCGGTGTCCATCTGGTCGATATCGACCGAGCGCACGGGGCGCGCCGCGCTGCGGCGGATGTCGCCGTCCAGAAGCAGAAGTGCAGGGACGAGGACGGTCGCCACGGACAGGAGCAGGGCGAAGGCGCGCGCGCCGCGAAGGTTCACGTAGGCCCAGCCGGCGGCTATGCCTGCGATCACGGCGAAGGCGATGGCAGGCACCACCGGAAGGCCGCGGAGCGCCTGCAGCGCAATGACGCCGATCAGCAGACCGGCAGCCGCGGCGAGTGCTTTGGGTGTCCAGACGGGACGGAAGATGCGAACGGTTGCTGCCGGCAACCAGAGCGCCAGAGCCGGAACGACGGCCAGCAGGATTGCCAGGGCCGCGACATCTCCTATGGAAAGCCCCCGGATGGCGAAGAACTCGGGCGTGCGACGGAGCAGATCGTAGATCGGCTGAGCGAAGGCGAGGCTCGCGAGCCCCGCGGTCGTGGCGAGACCTGTTGCGAGAGGCCGCTGCGGGTCAACCCGGTCTGGCCGCTGGCGCTCGGACATGGGCAGTCATGCTACTTGGGTGCTGTAGCCTGCCGCTGCAGTGACCGTCGCCGCGCCGGAAGCGCATCGCAGCACGACCCACCCGGTCGACATCGGCGGGGTGGTCGTCGGCGGCGGCGCGCCGGTGGTCGTCCAGTCGATGACAAGCACCGACACCGCGGACATCGAAGCGACGAGTGCCCAGGCGCTGGCGCTGGCGGAGGCCGGCTCCGAGCTGGTGCGGATCACGGTCAACGTCGACGCGGCGGCGGTCGCCGTGCCGGAGATTCGCGCCAGGCTCGATGCCGAAGGCTGCGACGTGCCGCTGGTAGGCGACTTTCACTACAACGGCCATGTGCTGCTCGAGCGGCACCCGGCCTGTGCGCGGGCGCTGGCGAAGCTGCGGATCAACCCGGGCAACGTCGGCCGCGGCGGTCGGCGCGATCCGCAGTTCGCGGCGATCTGCGAGGTGGCCCGGAGGCTCGGCAAGCCGGTGCGGATCGGCGTCAATGGCGGCTCGCTCGACCAGGATCTGCTGGTGTCGAAAATGGAGGAGAACACGGAACGCGACCTCGGCAAGACCTCGGAGGAGATCGTGGGCGAGTGCATGGTGCTGTCGGCGCTCCGTTCGACGGAGCTGGCGCTCGACTGCGGCCTGACCGAGGAGCAGATCGTCATCTCCTGCAAGGTCTCTTCGCCCAGGGACCTGATCGAGGTCTATCGGAACCTGGCGAGCCGCACCCGGCAGCCGCTCCACCTCGGCCTGACCGAGGCCGGCATGGGGCTCAAGGGCCTGGTGTGGTCGTCGTCGGCGATGTCGGTTCTGCTGGCGGAGGGCATCGGCGACACGATCCGCACGTCCCTGACCCCGCGGCCCGGCGGCGACCGCCGCGAGGAGGTCCACGCCTGCCGGGAACTGCTGCAGGCCCTGGGGCTCCGCGCCTTCGCGCCCAGCGTCACGGCGTGCCCCGGCTGCGGCCGCACGACGAGCACCACCTTCCAGGAACTGGCGCTCCAGGTCGAGGACTTCATCGACGCGAACATGCCGGAGTGGCGCCGCCGCTACGACGGCGTCGAGGAACTGAAGCTCGCCGTGATGGGCTGCGTCGTCAACGGCCCCGGCGAGTCGAAGGCCGCGGATATCGGGATCTCGTTGCCCGGCACCGGCGAAGCGCCGACCTGTCCGGTCTACGTCGACGGCCGGCAGTTCACGACGTTGCGGGGCACCGCCGCGGAACTGTCGGAGCAGTTCACCCGGATCGTCGGGGAGTACGTGGAGAGCCGTTATCCGGCCAGGACTTAGGCGGTTCTTCCCTACGGCAGATCGCGGAACTCGGGGGTTCGAAGCCAGTCCCTGCCGAAGCGCTCCGTGATCTCGTCCATCGCCGCCTGGGACCTGGCGTGCCGGCCCTTGTCGCCGGTGTCTTCGATCCAGCCTGCCAGCGCTTCGCGCATCTCGTTCAGCACGCCGGCGTAGGCGGGATCTTCGGCCATGTTGACCACTTCGTCCGGGTCGTTCTCGAGATCGTAGAGCTCTTCGGCGACACGTTGTCCGTAGGGGGCGGCCTGGGCGGGCGTCAGCTTGCCTTCCTCGGCCAGTCGCCGGATCGTCAGGAAGCTGCTGTCATCCGGATCGCGGGCGAGGTCGATCATCTCCCGATGGCCCCAGTTGATGAGCGGCCTGTCCAGCATGAAGTTCCGGATGTAGTGGAAACGCGGCCCCACCACGGATCGGACCCGGTCGATGACGTTCGACATGCGGTCGGCCGAGGTGAACACGTAGTCGCGGCGGTAGTCCGTAGCGAAGATGTCCTGCGCGTCCATGAAGCCCGGCACGTCGAGGCCGGCGAGCGCGAGCGAGGTGGCGGCGATATCCATCAGGCTGACCAGGTCGGCCCGTCGCGTGCCCGGCTTCACGACCTCCGGAAGTCCCGGCGCGACGACGATCAGCGGTATCCGCAGGCCTTCGTCGTAGGAGAACTCCTTGCTACGGGGCAGGTCCGAGCCGTGGTCGGAGAAGAGCACCAGGACGGTGTTTTCCCAGAGTCCATCGGCCTCTAGCTGCGCCACCAGCTCGCCTACCTGGTGGTCGGTGCGCAGGATCGAGTTGTAGTGGTCGGCGATGTGCCGGCGCACCTGGGGAACGTCGGGATACTGCGCCGGTACCGGCACGTCGGCCGGATCCACGGGCCGAAGACCGAGCGCTTTCAGTTCCTCGGCGATGTTCGCGACGGCCTTGCCGCCGGCCACCTTCGTGTGCCCGAAGAACGGCTTGCCTTCCGACACGTCGCGCCAGTGTCCACCTCCCTGCGGCCCCTTCCAGGACGGGATCTCCGACGCCTCGGCGCCGATCGTGTAGAGCTTCGTGCGGTCGTAGGTGAAGTTGAAGTCATCCTTGCTGGCGTTGTAGGTCTCGTAGCCAGCGGCCCGGAACAGCTCGGGAACCGTTACGACCCCTTCCGGCAGATCGATCCGGTAGCCGGGAACCCGCCCCGAACGATGGTCGTGCGCCCCGATCCGAATGGCGTAGCTGCCCGTGATCAGCGAGGAACGGGTCGGGCTGCACACCGGCGTCGGCGCGTACGCCCGCTCGAACAGCACGCCCTGCCGAGCCAGCGCGTCGATGTTGGGCGTGTCGACGAGGTCGTGACCGTAGCTCGAGTACCAGGGAGACTGGTCGTCGATGTCGATCCAGAGGACGTTGAGTCGGTCGGTGTGCTGCTGCGTCGCCACGGCCCCCGCGAGCAACGCACCCAGAGCCAGGAGGATCACTTCGCCAGGCGGCCGTCGAGCTCGAGCTCCGCGGCGATGCCCTGCATCGCCTCCAGCACGTTGCCGGCGTGCTGCCAGAGTTCGAGTTCGCCGTCGAAGCACTCGTGGCTGAAGTCGGCCGTGACCTCTTCGACGTGCTCGCGGTCGACGCCGGCCGCGAAGGCTCGCTGCTTCCAGCGCTTGCGGACGGACTTGAGCGGCACGTCGCGCACGTCCTTGCTCGGGCGGATGAGCGCGGCGGCGCTGATCAGGCCGGTGATCTCGTCGCAGGCCAGCAGCGCGTAATCGCGCGAGGTCTCCCGCTCGACGCCGGTGCCCTCGGTGTTGTGGGAGAGGATCGTGCGGATGATGTCCTCGTCCAGGCCGCGCTCGCGGAGAATCGCGGCGCCGTCCGCCGGGTGCTGCTCGAGGGTGGGGTGGATCTCCCAGTCGAAGTCGTGAAGGAGTCCGGCGAGGCCCCAGGACTCCGCGTCGCCGCCGAGCTGTCCGGCGTACCAGCGCATGGCGGCCTCGACCGCCAGCATGTGTTTCTGCAATCCCGGAGCCTTCACGAACTCCTGCACCGTCTGCCAGGCTGCCTCTCGGTCCATCGCCGTCGCCCTTTCGTCTCGGGTGGCCGGCGATTGTACGCGCTTGCCGTGGCTACAATCCCTGCGTCATGACGATGGGTGGAGGTCCCTACGCGCGCAGGATGAGCTTCGGCGGGCTCTCGGGGCCGCACGCGCGCGACCTGCTGCTGCTCGTGGCGGCGCTGTTCGTCACCTTCTCGCTGCAGTTCTTCCCGACGCTGGCCTTCGTGCCGGAGCTGATGCGGCTGTCGAGCTCCGTCTGGCAGCAGGGGATGGTCTGGCAGCTCCTGACCTATCCGGCGGCGGGCTGGGGCGGGCCGTCGATCTGGTTCCTGGTGGGCCTCCTGATCTTCTACCTGTTCGCGAACGATGTGCGCTGGGCTCTCGGCAGGCAGCGGTTCTGGAACCTGCTCTGGATGTCGGCAGGCGTGGCGGCGGTGGCGGCCTGTCTGGTGCAGATGCTGGTGGGCGGCGCCGGCCCGAACGCCTTCCTCATCATGCAGGGCCAGCAGATGCTGCTGGCGATCGCGATCACCGGCTTCGCGGTGATCCGGCGCGATGCCACCATCATGCTGTTCTTCGTGCTGCCGATCAAGGCGCGGTGGTTCATCTGGATCGAGATCGCTTTCGCCTGGGTCGGCTTCCTGCGCTACGGAGATCTCGCCGGCTTCATCGGTATCTGCACGGCGGTCGGCACGGTCTTCGCGCTGCTCCGGCCCGGGCGCACGCGCGGTCTGATGCGCGAGTCACGGCTGCGGCTCGAACGCTGGTACATCCGCCAGAAGCTGAATCGCGGCCGCCGCCGTTTCCGCGTCGTTCCGGGCGGCAAGAAGCCGAAGGACGACGACCGCGTCCGCCGCGGTCCCTGGGTCAACTGAGGCGTAATCGGCCGCCGGCAGTCGCTGGCCTCTAGCCCCCTGGGACCCTTCCCTCCGGCCCGCTGCCGGCTGGATGACTCGCCCGTTGGTAGTTCTGGCGCATCAGTCGGAAGGCGACGAGGATCGCCAGGGCGGCCAGTACGTAGTGCCACCAGGTTGGCTGATCGGGGAGCCGGATCTGTTCGATGCGGGCGCTGCCGAGGGCGAGGGCGTTGTGCAGGGCGTGCCAGGCCATGGCGGGGTAGATCGAACCGGATCGGAGGACGGCGATCACGAGGAGGACGCCGAGAAGGGACGTCCCCGGAATGCGGAACAGGTCGACGTGGAAGAAGCCGAAGGCGATGCCCGCGACCAGCACGAGCTGGACGGGCTTGAGGCGGCTCTTCAGACCGTGGAGCAGGACGCCGCGGAAGGCGATCTCCTCGAAGATGCCGGGCAGGATGGCGAAGAAGACGAGCATCTGCCAGACCGGGATGTCGGCGCCGAACGCCTCCGCCATCGCTTCGATCCACTCTTCGGGAATCGGCATCGTCAGGCTGGCGAGGCGAACGACGCCGTCGGCCAGCACGAGACCCGCGGGGGCGCCGATCAGGACGCCGACCCAGGCCGCGTGGGGAGGGTTGCGCAGGGACAGCGCCTCGCGCACGGGCAGCCGGTAGCGGGCGATCATCAGCCACGCCGCGGCGCCGAAGATGGACATGTTGGTCACGATGAGCAGGCGGCTGTCGATGCCGCCGCCGACGTTCAGTTGCCAGACCAGGAGCAGGGCCCAGAGGACGGCGAACCATCGCGCGACGCGGCGCGGGAAGAGCGCGGGCCCGCCGGCGAGGTCGGCGGCGTCCGTGTCGCTGGCCGTGATCAGCTTTTCGGCCGACAGCGTCCGCACCGAGGCGCGGGCGAGCAGCGCCGCGGCGCCGGCGGTGACCGTCCAGGCGGCGGCGAGGAGCGGCCAGTCGTAGTGCCCGGTCAGGATCTCCCGGGCCGCGACACCGAGGTTCGCGATCGGCAGCAGGACGATCGCGCTCCGCAGCTCGACGCCCGGCAGGACGGGAATCGCCGCCACGGCCATGGCGATGAGCATCACGGGAGCGAACAGCAACTGCGCTTCCTTGTACGTCTTCGACCGGCCCGAGACCAGCAGCAGGCTGCTCGAGAGGAGGACGGCCGCCGGGGCGTAGAGCAGGAGCAGCAGCAGGCCGGCGCCGGCCGGAATCACGAGTTTCAGACCGGCGGGCGCCGCGATCAGGTCGAGCTGCATCCAGACGACGATGTTCACGATGTTGAGCACGCTGGTCGCGAAGGCGACGGCCAGGATCGACAGGTTCTTCGCGGTGACGATCTCGACCCGGCTGGCGGCCGTGGTCAGCAGCGTTTCCAGCGTGCCGCGTTCCTTTTCGCCGGCGAGCGCGTCCGTCGCGACGATCGAGCCGCCCGTGAGCATCATCATCACGATGATCGCGGTCAGGAGCCGCCCGAGAAAGAGACCGGAGGTCTGCTCCTCGCTTGCCGTCTCGATCCGTTCGAGCGGCAGCAGATCCTCGGGAGGCGACTCGAAGCCGGCGGCCGCGAGCCGCTGTTCCCGGACTTCGGTTCGGGTGCGCTCGAGCGCCCGCCTCAGAAACCCCTCGGCGGAGTCCGAGGCGTCGAGATCCGCGCGGTGCGAGAGGACGATGCGGGGTGCGCTCTCGTCGTCGTCCGAGAGATCTTCGCCGTCTCCGGCCTCCCAGGCCACGTGAACGTGGAGTTGCTCTTCCTCGAGCGCGGCCGGTACATCGTCCGGGGCTTCGAGCCGCTCGAAGCGAACCGCCGGACCGCCGGCCGGTCCGGCGCCGTCGGCCCCGCCGTCGTCGCCGACGACCGCCAGGGCCCGGTCGAGCCATGCCCGCGCATCGGCGGCGCCCGCGGCGTTGGCCGCCTCGTCGGCCACGGAGTAGGCGTAGGTGCGGCTCTCGATGCGTTCCTGCCGGCGCTCCGTGGTCAGCGAGGTCAGGAACCACATCAGCGGCCACAGGACGAGCGGCAGGGCGACCGCGAACACGAGCACCCGCGGATTCCGGGCGAGCTGGCGCAGGTCGTTCGCGAACAGTGCGGTGACGGTGCGGCGGTTCATCGACCCGCCTTACTCCGTCGTGTCGTTGCCGGTGACGTAGTGGACGAAGATGTCCTCGAGGTAGTGCTGCGACGTCGCCGCGCGCAGCCCTTCAAGGTCGCCTGTGGCGCGAATCCGCCCCTTGTCGATGATCGCGATCCGGTCGCAGAGGCGCTCCGCCTCGCTCATGATGTGGGTCGAGAAGAGGATCGCCTTGCCGTCCTCGCGCAGCTCCTGGATCGCCTTCTGCAGGTCGAGGGCGTTCAGCACGTCGAGTCCGACGGTCGGCTCGTCGAAGATGAGCACCGGCGGATCGTGGACGACCGTGCGCGCGATCGACACCTTCTGCTTCATGCCGCTCGAGAGCTTCTCGATCCGCGCGCCAGCGTAGTCGCCGAGGCCGAACCGCTCGATCATCTCCTCGACCCGGCTCTTCGTACGCTCGGCCGGGTACTTGTTGACGCGGGCGAACAGGGTCAACGTCTCGCGGGCCGTGAGCCGCGGGTAGAGCGCCGTGCTGGCGGAGTAGAAGCCGAGGTTGCGGCGGACTTCGACCGGGTCGGAGACGACGTCGTGTCCGAGCACGCGGGCGGTTCCGGCCGTCGGCTGCAGCACGGTCGAGATCATCCTGAGCGTCGTCGTCTTGCCGGCTCCGTTGGCGCCGAGCAGGCCGAGGATCTCGCCGCCGCGGCACTCGAAGTTCACCTCCTGGACCGCCTTGATCTCGCCCCGGGACTGATCGAAGAAGCTCTTGGTCAGATCCTGGACCTCGACCTGGACTGTGCTCACGCTTTACGTCCGGCCGGTCGAAGCTTCTGGCGCAGGAACTGGAACAGGTTGCCCTCGAAGGAGCCGGTCGCGATCTCCTCGACCCGCAGGATGCGGGAGGCAAGCCACAGGCAAGCCGCGATCGCGGCGGCGTTCGCCAGCACGGTGACTCCGAGCTGCAGCCAGAGCACGTTGCCGGCGATCGCCTGGCGGAGCAGCAGCACGACGTTGACGACCGGAATGCCCGCGAGCGCCGGGGTGAACGTCATGCTCGGGTCGTTCAGCAGCAGGACCGGGAAGATGACCAGCAGGATCACCGGCGTGACCATGGACTGGCCTTCCTTGAAGGTGCGGGCGAAGGCGGCGAGGATCATCATCGCGGCGGCGACGAGAGCCCCCAGCAGGACGGCGGTCAGGAGCAGCACCGGCAGCGACGACAGAGGCAGCTCGAAGGCGAAGCCGCTTCCGTCCCCACCCCCGATTCGGGCGAGGAGCGGTCCGAGGAAGGAGCGGAAGGACAGGACCATGGCGGCCGCGTTGAGCGCTCCGGCGACGATGCCCATCGTGGCGACGTAGAGGTACTTCGCGGCCACGATGTGAATGCGCCGGGTGGCGAGCGTGCTCGTGGTCTCCCAGGTGTTCCGCTCGCGCTCGCCGGCGGTCGAGTCGATGGCCGGATAGACGCAGCCGTTCGCGATCATGATGACGAAGAAGAGCGGAATCATCATCCCCATGACGAACTGCCCCATCTGGCGACCGGTGGCGAGGTTGTTCGAGCGCACGTCGAAGACCTGCCACTCGGCGCCGTCGAGGCCGTGCCCCTCCGCGATCCGGTCGAGCCACGCCGAGCGCTCCGCCGAGAGCGCCCTTTCCAGCCGGCCCCGGGCGGTCTGCGACTGGTCGCTCGAGCCGTTGCTCAGCAGCGAGACCTCGGCGTTGCCCGGAGGATCGCCGGTGGTTTCGAAGATCAGGGCGGCGTCGAGCTCGCCGGCCAACAAGCGGTTCTCGACTTCCTCGCGGTAGGCGGTGGCGGCACCGGCGGGCGGCGCCTCGATCTCCGTGATCTCGATCCGTCCTTCGTCCTCCTCGAGCCGTTCGAGCAGGCCCCGGTGCTCGGCCGGCAGACCGGCGATCTCGATCCGCGAGGCGAAGCTCTCGAAGCGGGCCGTGACGAAGAGGATGCCCGAGAACATGACCCACATCATCAGCGGGTACATCAGGAGCGGGATCAGGATCCCGTTGATGAGAACGGAGCGCTCGCGCAGGGCCGACCTGAGTTCGCTCAGGTACAGCAGGCGGATGGTGGTCCAGTCCATTCGGGTGGAGTGCGGCGGGCCGGCGCACCCAGTGTTCTTCAGGCTCGCTGCGCGACTTCCCAGGCCAGTCCGGCCGTTCGCGGCACTCCTTCGCCCACCTCCTTCGCGTGGGCGCTGGCAGCGGTGCCGTCGCGCACCCGGCCGGCGATGCCCTGGGCGATGCCGGCGCTGCGGAACAGGTTGTAGGCGAGGTAGAAGTTCCAGTGCGCGATGCCGTCGCGGCCGGTCCGCCGGCAGTAGGCGTCGCGGTACTGCTCGAGGCCCGGGATGCCGAGAGCCTCCAGGTCGCGCCCCTTGAGCCCGCCCTTCTCCTTCGGGATCTCCCACTGCATCGTGTGGTAGCTGAAGTCGGCGAGCGGGTGGCCGAGCGTGCCGAGTTCCCAGTCGAGGATGGCGATCACCTCGGCCCGTTCGGGATGCAGGATCATGTTGTCGAGCCGGAAGTCGCCGTGGACGATCGTCGTCTCGTCGCCGTCCGGGATGTTCGCCGGCAGCCACTCGATCAGCGCGTTCATCGCCGGAATGTCGCGGGTCTCCGAGGCCAGGTACTGCTTCGTCCAACGGTGGATCTGGCGCGCGAAGTAGTTGCCCGGCTTGCCGTAGGTCTCAAGCCCGACAGCCTCGTAGTCGACGGCGTGAAGACGAGCGAGCGTCCGGTTCATCGCGTCGTAGATCGCGAACCGCTCTGCGGGCTCCATGCCGGGCAGCAGCGCCTCCCAGAGGATCCGGCCCTTCACGTGCTCCATCACGAAGAACATCGTGCCGACGACCGACTCGTCGGTGCACAGGCAGTAGGTGCGCGGCACCGGCACGTTCGTGTCACGCAGCGCCGTCATCACCCGGTACTCCCGGTCCACGGCGTGCGCCGACGGCAGCAGCTTCCCCGGCGGCTTGCGGCGCAGCACGTAGCTCTTGCCCCCGGCTTCGAGCAGGTACGTGGGACAGGACTGGCCGCCCTTGAACTGCTGGACGTTGAGGTCGCCCGAGAACCCCTCTACGTGTTCTTCGAGGTAGCTCTGCAGTGGCGCGAGGTCGAAGCTGAGGCGCTCGGCGACCTCCCTGGTGCCCGAGAACTTCTCCTGGCGGCTTTCCGTCATCGGCGGCGCATGTTAGCGCGGGAATCGACGACCCCTACTTCGCCGGCAGGTACACCTCGCCGCCGGCCTTCTTGAACTCCCCGGCCTTCTCCTTCAACCCCGCTTCCAGGGCCTCGGCGTCTTCCAGCCCCTTCTCCGCGGCGTAGTCGCGGATCTGCTGCGTGATCTCCATCGAGCAGAACTTGGGACCGCACATGGAGCAGAAGTGGGCGACCTTGGCGCCTTCCTGGGGCAGGGTCTCGTCGTGGAAGGCGCGGGCGCGTTCCGGGTCGAGCGAGAGGTTGAACTGGTCCTCCCAGCGGAACTCGAAGCGAGCCTTGGAGACGGCGTTGTCGCGGGCCTGGGCGCCGGGGTGGCCCTTCGCCAGGTCGGCGGCGTGGGCGGCGATCTTGTAGGTGATCACGCCCTCGCGGACGTCCTCGCGGTTGGGCAGGCCGAGGTGCTCCTTCGGCGTGACGTAGCAGAGCATCGCGGTGCCGAACCAGCCGATCATCGCGGCGCCGATGCCGGAGGTGATGTGGTCGTAGCCGGGGGCGATGTCGGTGGTCAGCGGCCCGAGGGTGTAGAAGGGCGCTTCGTCGCACCACTCGAGCTGCTTGTCCATGTTCTCCTTGATCATGTGCATCGGCACGTGGCCGGGGCCCTCGTTCATCACCTGGACGTCGAACTCCCAGGCGCGGCGGGTCAGTTCGCCCTGGGTCCTGAGTTCGGCGAACTGGGCCTCGTCGTTCGCGTCCTCGATCGAGCCCGGACGGAGGCCGTCACCGATCGAGAAGGAGACATCGTAGGCGGCCATGATCTCGCAGATGTCGTCCCAGTGGGTGTAGAGGAAGCTCTCCTTGTGGTGAGAGAGGCACCACTTGGCCATGATCGAGCCGCCGCGGCTGACGATGCCGGTACGCCGCTTCGCGGTCAGCGGCACGTAGCGGAGCAGGACGCCGGCGTGGATCGTGAAGTAGTCGACGCCCTGTTCGGCCTGCTCGATCAGCGTGTCCCGGAACATCTCCCAGGTCAGCTCCTCGGGCCGGCCGTCGACCTTCTCCAGGGCCTGGTAGATCGGTACGGTGCCGATCGGCACCGGCGAGTTGCGCAGGATCCACTCGCGGGTCTCGTGGATGTTGCGACCGGTGGAGAGGTCCATCACCGTGTCGGAGCCCCAGCGGATCGCCCAGACCATCTTCTCGACCTCCTCCTCGATCGACGAGGTGACGGCCGAGTTGCCGATGTTCGCGTTGATCTTGACCAGGAAGTTGCGGCCGATCGCCATCGGCTCGAGTTCGGGATGGTTGATGTTCGCGGGGATGATCGCGCGGCCTCGGGCGACCTCGGAGCGCACGAACTCGGGCGTGATCGTCCGCGGGATCGCGGCGCCGTAGCTCTCGCCGGCGTGCTGGGCGGCGATCTCGTCGGCGATCCGCTCGCGGCGCTGGTTCTCGCGGATGGCGATGTACTCCATCTCGGGCGTGATCTCGCCGCGCTTCGCGTAGTGCATCTGGGTGACGCGGGCGCCGGCTCGGGCTCGCAGCGGCCGTCGGCCGGCGGTGAAGCGGACGTGATCGAGCCGGGGGTTCGCGGCACGCTCGCGACCGTAGCTGGAGGAGACGTGGTCGAGTTCCTCGACATCGGCGCGTGCTTCGATCCAGGGTCGGCGGATCGGTTCCAGACCGCGGCGAACGTCGATCTCGACGGCCGGGTCCGTATACGGCCCCGATGTGTCGTAGACAACGACCGGCGGATTCTCCTCTCTCGGCCCCAGGGCGGTCAGGCCGCTCGCGGGGGACGGACCCGCGCCGGCGGTCGTCGGCGACTGGCTGATCTCGCGCATCGGCACGCGGATCGACGGATCCGAGCCCTCGACGTAGACCTTGCGCGAGTTGGGGAGGGGCTCGCGGCTCAACTGCGGAGCCGCGCTCTGCGGGATTCGGTCGGCGATCGTCATGGCTGCATTCCCTACGTCGGTGTCAACCGTTTCAGGTTCGAAGGCTTCCGCGTCCAGGCTCGGCGACGGAGCCGATCCAACGCGGTCTCAGGCTGTCGTTCCAGCCACACCCAGCGTCTGGACCATAGCAGTCGGGGAATCGGGCGCTGCTCCCCGCCGTTGTTCCGAACCCGCCCGGGGTGCCTTGGGCGGGTAGAATCGGGCGTCCCCGGGGTCGCGCCGAGCATGCGCCGAAAGCCCTTGGGCGACAAAGAGATGGACATGGATCCCACGAACAGGCCCAGGGCGGACGCGGCGCGCCAGGACATCGATCCGGCGGAGACCGCCGAGTGGCTGGAGGCACTGGAGGCGGTCATGGACCGCGAGGGGCCCGAGCGCGCCCACTTCCTGCTCGAGGCCCTGGTCGACCAGGCTCGCCGCTCCGGCGCCTACCTGCCGTACAAGGCGACGACCGCCTACCTGAACACGATCCCGGTCAGGGCGCAGGAACCGCTGCCGGGCGACGCTGAACTCGAGTGGCGGATCCGCAGCATCATCCGCTGGAACGCGATGGCGATGGTGGTGCGCGCCAACCACGACTACGAGGGACTGGGCGGACACATCGCGTCCTTCGCTTCCGCCGCGACCCTCTACGACGTGGGCTTCAACCACTTCTTCCGCGCGCCTTCGGAGGACCAGGGCGGCGACCTGGTCATGATCCAGGGCCACTCCTCGCCGGGCATCTACGCCCGCGCGTTCCTGGAGGGCCGGCTGAGCGAGGAGGAACTGCTCCGTTTCCGCCGCGAGTCACAGCCGGGCGGGCTTTCCTCCTATCCGCACCCCTGGCTGATGCCTGGCTTCTGGCAGTACCCGACCGTGTCGATGGGGCTCGGACCGCTGATGGCGATCTTCCAGGCACGGTTCATGAAGTACATGCACAACCGCGGCCTGGTCGACACCGAGGGCCGCAAGGTGTGGGCCTTCATGGGCGACGGCGAGATGGACGAGCCGGAATCCCTGGGCTCGATCTCTCTGGCCACCCGGGAGAAGCTCGACAACCTGATCTTCGTGGTCAACTGCAACCTGCAGCGGCTCGACGGCCCGGTCCGGGGCAACGGCAAGATCATCCAGGAACTCGAGGCGGTGTTCCGGGGCGCCGGCTGGAACGTGATCAAGCTGGTCTGGGGTTCGTACTGGGATCCGCTGCTCGCCCGCGATCGCCATGGCCTGCTCCGGCGGCGCATGGAGGAGGCGGTCGACGGCGAGTACCAGGCGTACAAGGCGAGCCAGGACGGCGGCTTCGTGCGCGAGCACTTCTTCGGCAAGTACCCGGAACTCAAGGCGATGGTGGCCCACCTCACCGACGAGGACATCTGGCGGCTGAACCGCGGTGGTCACGACCCGCACAAGATCTACGCGGCCTACGCGGCGGCCGTGAAGCACACGGGGCAGCCGACGGTCATCCTGGCCAAGACGGTCAAGGGCTACGGCATGGGCGAGGCCGGCGAGGGGATGAACATCACCCACCAGCAGAAGAAGATGGGGCTGCGGGCGCTGATGGGCTTCCGCGACCGGCTGGACATCCCGGTCTCCGACGAGGATCTGGAGGAGACGCCGTTCTACCGGCCGCCGGAGGACAGTCCGGAGATCCGCTACCTGAAGGAGCGCCGCGAGGCTCTGGGCGGCTACCTGCCGGCGCGGACCCTTGCCGCGACGCCGCTCGACGTGCCCGATCTGGACGCTTTCGATGCCCTGCTGCGGTCGAGCCGCGGGCGCGAGTTCTCGACCACGATGGCGTTCGTGCGCCTGTTCACTCTGCTGACGCGGAATCCCGCGATCCGCAACCGCCTGGTGCCGATCGTCGCCGACGAGGCGCGCACCTTCGGCATGGAGGGCATGTTCCGGCAGCTCGGCATCTACGCGCCGACGGGCCAGCTCTACGAACCGGTCGACGCGCACAAGATCGCGCCCTACAGGGAGGCCCGCGACGGTCAGATCCTCCAGGAGGGGATCAACGAGGCCGGTTCCCTCTGCTCCTGGATGGCGGCGGGGACTTCGGCCGCCAACCACGGCTTCCACATGATTCCCTTCTTCATCTTCTACTCGATGTTCGGCTTCCAGCGGGTCGGCGACCTGATCTGGGCCGCGGCCGACATGCAGGCGCGGGGCTTTCTGATCGGCGGTACGTCGGGGCGGACGACACTCAACGGCGAGGGCCTTCAGCACCAGGACGGCCACAGTCATCTCACCGCCTCGACGGTGCCGAACTGCGTCTCGTACGACCCGACCTACGCCTACGAGCTCGCGGTGATCTTCCAGGACGGCCTGCGGCGGATGTACGCCGAGGAGGAGCCGGTCTTCTACTACCTGACGACGCTGAACGAGAACTACGAGCACCCCAGGATGCCGGCCGGCGCCGAAGAGGGCATCCGGCGCGGCCTGCACCGGATCCGGCCCGGTTCGCGCCACCGGAAGCGGGCCACCCTGCTGGCTTCGGGAGCGATCCTGCGCGAGGCGGAGGCCGCGGCCGAAATGCTGGAGGAGGACTGGAAGGTGTCCGCCGAAGTCTGGTCGGCAACCAGCTTCAACGAGCTGCGGCGCGATGGGCTGGAGGTGGAGCGCTGGAACCGGCTCCATCCGGGAGAGGAGAAGAGGGTGTCCTACGTCCGCCAGTGCCTGACCGGTCGCGGCGGCGTGACGGTCGCCGCGAGCGACTACATGAAGGTCTTCACGGACCAGATCCGCGCCTTCGTCCCGGGTCCGTACCGGACGCTCGGAACCGACGGCTTCGGCCGAAGCGACACCCGGGAGCAGTTGCGGGCCTTCTTCGAGGTCGATCGCCGGCACATCGTGGTCTCCGCTCTGGCCTCGTTGGCCGAGAACGGCGAGATCGATCCCGCGGCGCCGTCCAGGGCGATCGCCGCCTACGGCATCGACCCGAACGCACCGAACCCGGCCACCGCGTGAGCGAGACCCTCTCCGTCGTCGTCCCCGACATCGGCGACTTCGATTCCGTCGATGTCGTGGAGGTCCTGGTGGGGGTCGGTGACGAGGTCTCGGTCGACCAGTCCCTGATCACGCTCGAGAGCGACAAGGCGTCGATGGAGGTGCCGTCGCCGGCGGCCGGCCGGGTCGTCGAGATCGCGGTGGAACTCGGCGGCCAGGTCGGCGAAGGCGATCTGATCCTGACGATCGAAGCGGCGGACGCGGTCGCGGAAGCCGAAGCGGAGGAGGCCGCCCCGGCAGGTGGAGGAGTTACGGCGGAGGCGCCCCGACCGGCAGCCGCCGCCGAACCGCGACCGTCGCGCCGCGGTCGCCGGCCGCCGCCCCCCGCGGCCGCCG
>JAJEHN010000034.1 GCA_022823665.1 Thermoanaerobaculia bacterium
CCAAACCCGCCAACCGCCGGCGATTCACTCCCCGGGCACCGCCGCTACACCCCGAAACAGCCTCTGAAGACTCTCAACCAGCCTGCGATTCCCCCTTCCTGAAGCGCAGAAAACCGCGTTTCTGGACGAGAACTAGCTAGACGCTAGGACGAGAACGCCAGGCGGACAAGGGCGAGCGCCATCGGCACGGCGGTGGCGAGGACGAATCCGAGCAACCACTTGATCGCCACCAACTGGCCGTTGAGCTCTGCGTGCATGGCATCGATGCGCCCGCCAAGGCTCGCTTCCAACTCACCGAGGCGGGCCAGCATCGCTTGCCGGAGACTCTCGAAGGCCTCGCGGATGTCCTGCCTCACATGTTCCATGGCGACGGCGTAGCCTACAGCAGGGCTTACTCTTCGGAGCTACCTAGCAGAGTAGCCTGCGGCCAGCTCGGACCGTGCCGCCGCCTGTGGTGGTCGCCTACGGCTGGTCTTGACATGGATTCGTTGGGCCGCATAGCTTCGCGCCACCGACGCTAGACAGCTAGACGAGTGCGCTACACTGATCCAGTCTGGAATCAGTGTAGCCCTAACACTGTTTGTACAGGCGGCCCCAACAACCTAGGAGGATCAAGCGAATGGCCCACAGAGAACCGGCAGCGGTATGGACCGTCAAGCTGCCCGTCTCGGTGAAGAAGGAAGGCGCGGTGTTCGTCGCGACCATCCCGGCTCTTGATATAGCGAGTCAAGGCAACAGCCGCGACGAGGCGGTGGCGATGTTGGAGGAAGCTGCCGGTCTGGTCGTGGAACACTGTCTCGAGAAGGGTACCTGGATGCGGTTCCTCGATGAGAAGGGCGTTGCGCCGACGCGCCACTCGGTGGCTGTAGCTCCGAGGAAGCGGACTCGCCGCGACCTCGACTTCTTGGAATTCCCGGTCTGGATGCTCCCTAGTGTCGAACAAACGACTACATCCCGTCAGCGCTGAGGATGCGATTCGCGTGTTCAAGGCGGTTGGAGGCAAAGTACTACCGAGGAAGAGGGGAAGCAGCCACCAGAAGATAGACCGGGAAGACTGGCTGCGGCCAGTTGTGATTCCCGTCCACAAAGGGCAGGACGTAAGCGTCGGAGTCCTACGCGGCAACATCAGGACTGCGGGAATGACCCCCAGAGAGTTCCTCGATTTACTCTAGTTTCGGCCATCCGCACGAGGCCGGGCGGGACTCACTCGCCGGGCGAGCGCGGCTGTTAGATTTCCAGAGTGAACGCTGCCGCTCGAACCCGGACGGGAGTCACCTCGGTTGCCGTTGGTCGGCGGCACGGAGGTCGGTCGGGTGGCAAGCAAACAGCGTCCCGGCTTGCGCCGGCGAAGCCGGCGACGGTACTGATGGCCGCCTCCGGCGGCAGCGGGTCAGCACCCGGGTGGCGCGATTCGCGCCACCCGTGAACCAGCCCCCGCAGCGCTTCCTTGGCGAACTCGAGATCGAGGGGCACACCCGACAGCGAGGCGAAGGCGGTGACCCGGTTGAGCAGGCCTTCGAGCTCGCGCACGACAAGTTTCTTCCTCACCCGAACCCGGCTCCTTCTCGTCGTTCGACTCGGGTCTTCATCTGTCTTCTCCTCGGGAAGAAACAGACACCGTGCGCTCGTCATCGGGCGCACGGCGGACAGACCCGCGCACCCAGCGGAATCAGAACAGATCTCCGTCGGCCTTCGTGTAGTACCCCGTCGCCCGCACGCGTTCGACCGCGTCTCCACAGACGAAGGGCACCATGATGGTCACCAGGCCCTGGGGTTCGGGCCGCCGGACGAAGCCGAGCCTGTCGATCTCTCTCGACCACCACGACGGTCTCTCGCTGAACCAGCCGGCGAGCGGCAGGCCGGCCTCCCGGACCTCGGCCACGAGGGATCGCAGCGCCGGTCGCTCCCTTGGGTCTATCAGGGCATCGCCCAACTCCACTCCGTCCGGCAGGCGCCTGGCCGCCGCCCAGCCCACCAGGCGGCCGCGGCGGTAGGCGGCGACCATCTCCAGGCCGTCATCGGGGCAGTCCAGGTAGCGCCAGCGCAGGTACTCGACGGATCGCTCCACCAGCAGGCCGTAGCGGTCGGCGACCCGGTCGAACAGGGCGTCGAACTCCGTACCGACCTCGGAGCGCTCGGCGATGCGGCGCAACTCGTAGCCGCGCCCGAACCGCTGGCGGCCGCCGAGCCGCGCTTCCTTCGGCAGTACGCGGTAGGGAGCGTCCTCCACGACGTGGGCGCCCACGTAGCGGGTGGAGAACTTCGTGATGTTGCCCGTGTTGAAGCCGTAGTTGAACGCGACCCGGCCGTTGCAATGGACCAGGTAGAAGTGCCGCGAAGTGCGCGCGAGGATGCTGGTCGGCCCGCGGCCCACGCCGCGGGCGCTGCGGTGGGTCATCGTGTCGCCGACCTGGTGACCTTCGACAGGGGCCGATGGGGGAAGGCCGCGCCAGCGTACGGGGTACGCGCAGTACTGGCAGACGAGCTGGCCGTCGGGCGCGAACGCGAGCGAGATGCGCGGGCCGCCGCGCGGGTTGTCGAGGTACCTCCACCGCCAGCGGTCCAGGCGCAGGTTTTCGCCGAAACTGTCGCGGAACAGCTCGAGGATCGCGAGTTCATCGCCCGGCCGGTAGCTGCGAATGCGATAACCGTCCCGCCGGGCGCGCAGGACGCGAAACGGGGGCGACTCGCCGCCCGCCCGCTCCTGGACGATCCGGAACCCCGCCTCGAGCAGGTCGAGGACCAGCCGGTCGTAGCCGTGGGCGCCGCCGGGCGCGTCGGCGTCGCCATCGCCGCCGGCCGCCCAGCCGATGAGCGCCTCGTCCGGCAGGGCCTCCGCGTCGCCGATCGATTGCGAACCGAGGACGAGGCGCGCGGCGTCCTCCGGCACGGCGGAGATGTCGCCCCGCGGCAGGACGCCGGCGACGGCTCGCTCGAGATCGTCCTCGGGCGCCCCGCCCGCGCGCAGGCGGTCCAGAGAACGATGCCAGGACGTCTCCTCTACTGCTCCCACGCCCCCGACGCTACACGCGCTCCGCACGACTGAGATAGAATCCCGCGACTTGTCCGAGCTTTGGCTGTTGGGGAGTAGGTAGTGGCCGTCAGGATGAACGACACGCTGCTCGAGCTGATCGAGGGCGACATCACGGAGCTGGAGGTCGACGCGATCGTCAATCCGGCGAACGAGGAGCTGCAGCTCGGCGGCGGCGTCGCCGGCGCCGTGCGCGAGAAGGGCGGCACCTCGATCCAGGACGAGTGCAACCGGATCGGCGGCACGCCGGTCGGCACCGCGGTGATGACCGGCGCGGGCACGCTGAAGGCCCGGCAGGTGATCCACGCCGTCGGCCCGCGGATGGGCGAGGGCGACGAAGACCGCAAGCTCGCCGCCGCCGTGCGCGCGTCGCTGGCCCTGGCCGACCGCAACGGCCAGCGCACGATCGCGATCCCCGCGATCTCCACCGGCATCTTCGGCTATCCGGTCGACCGCTGCGCCCGCATCCTGCTCACCGAGGTGCACCGGTACCTCCAGGGCGGCACGAAGCTGGAGCGCGTCGTCGTCTGCCTCCACGGCGAGAAGAACTTCCAGACGTTCCGCAACGAGCTGCGCCGCGGCTTCCGCTGATTGAGCCAGAACGTCCAGCCGCTCCACGTGACCTTCGAGGCCACGCCGGAGATCTTTGCCACGGACAGCAAGGGCGCGTTCGTCTACGCGCTCAAGCATCTGGGCGGCGAGCGCGTGGACACGCAACGCTACGACGAGATGCGCTTCGTCGTCTCGGTGTGGCACCCGCGGGAAGGCAAGAACATCGATCTCGACAAGGCCTACCTCGAGTTGCGGGCGAGCTTCTCGGAGAACGGCCACTGGACCCGGCTGGCTGAACTGGAGCCCGTCGTTTCGCCTTACAACCGGGGCGAGAGCTTCGACGGCTGGATCGTCCTGCCGGTGCTGTCGGGAGATTCGGCGTTCCGGCTGCACGGCGGCGGCTTCCAGCCGCGGGCGCGGCTGCAGGTCCGCGCGTCGGCGTACTTCGTCGCGTGACGGGGGCTGCCATGGGGCGGCAGGAACTCCTGAGCCGGCTGGCGCAGCAGAACGAGCGCCGGATCGTGCTGCTGGTGCTCGACGGCGTCGGCGACCTGCGGACGGACGCCCAACCGCGGACTGCCCTGGACGAGGCGCGAACGCCCAACCTCGACCGGCTGGCAGCCCGGTCCTCGCTTGGCCGGCTCGTTCCGGTCGGAACCGGCGTCACGCCGGGCAGCGGACCGGGCCACCTCGCCCTGTTCGGCTACGAGCCGACGTCGCCGGAAACGGACATCGGCCGCGGCGTGCTCGAGGCGCTGGGCCTCGGCCTGGACATCGCCCCCGGCACGGTCGTGGCGAGAGGCAACTTCGCGACGGTCGACGGGGAGGGTCTTCTGACGGACCGGCGTGCCGGACGCCTCGCCGGCGCCGAGGGCCGGCGGATCTGCGCGCGGCTGGCGAGCCGGATCGAGGCGGCCGGCAGCGCGCTCGGCGACGGCATCGAGGTCGAGGTCCATCCCGGCGAGGCCTACCGCTTCGTCCTGCTGTTCCGGCCCCGGGCGGGGACGCCGCCGCTGGATGCGAGGTTTGCCGACACGGACCCGCAGCAGCTCGGCGTGGCGGCGCTGCCCGTCCAGGCGGCAGCCGGCGCCGGCGAGTCTGCCCGGCGGACCGCCGATCGCCTCGCCCCGGCGGTGGCGGCGCTCCAGGCGGAGCTCCAGGACGAGGAGCGGGCGAACACTTTCCTGCTGCGCGGTTTCTCGAAGCTGCCGGCACTGCCCGGCGTCGGTGAACTCCACGGCCTGCGGGCGGCGGCGCTGGCCGGCTACCCGCTCTACCGCGGCGTGGCGAAGGTCTGCGGCATGGAGATCGTCGACTGCGGCGGGAGCTTCGGCCAGATCCTCGACCGGCTCGAGGAACGCTGGGACGACTTCGACTACTTCTTCCTCCACGTCAAGGGCACGGACATGGCAGGCGAAGACGGCGACCTGGCGGCGAAGGTCGGCGCGATCGAAGCGGTCGACGCGTTGCTGCCCCGGCTCCTCGACCTGGGCCCGGACGTGCTGGCGATCACCGGCGACCACTCCACGCCGGTGCCGATGGAGGCCCACAGTTGGCACCCCGTGCCGCTGCTCCTGCGGTCGCGGGACTGCTTCGTCGACGAGTGTTCGCGGTTCACCGAGGTCGAGGCGAGCCGCGGCGCGATCGGCACGATCCCGGCGAGCGACCTGATGGGGCTGCTGCTTGCGAACGCGGGGAAGCTGGCCAAGTTCGGCGCCTAAAGGTCTGTCGGGTGTCGGTGCGCCGGCCTTCTGCCCGGCTGGCCGCCTCAGGCTTCAGGCTCCGCTGGGTGCGCGGGTCTTCTGACCCGCTGCCGCCGAAGGCGGCGTCAGAATCGTCGCCGGCCTTCGGCCGGCGGCTGCATTGAATCGGGCTCCACCGCTCCGCGGCTCCGCCCGAGGCGGGTCAGAAGACCCGCGCACCCAGCGGAACCCGTTGGAAGGCTCGCAGGTCGCTGCCGGCGCCTTCGAACAGTTGCCGCACGGTGGGCAACGGCAGGCCGACGACGTTGCTGTAGTTGCCGTCGATCTCGAGGATGAAGAGGCTGCCGAGGCCCTGGACGGCGTAGGCGCCGGCCTTGTCGTCGGGCTCGCCGGTGGCGGCGTACCAGTCGATCTGCTCGGGGGTCAGCTCGGCGAACAGGACCCGGGTGCTCTCGACCGCGTGGAGGGTGTCGCTCGCGGGCGGGCGGAGCGCCGTGCCGGTCAGCACGAGGTGCCAGCGGCCCTGGAGGCGTTCGAGCATTCTCCGGGCCTCGTCACGGTCGGCCGGCTTGCCGAGGATGGCGCCGTCCTCCACGACGATCGTGTCGGCGGCCAGCACCCACTCGCCGTCGCGGGCGCCGGCCTCGGCCTTCTCGCGGGCGAGCCGGCGGACGAGGTCGCGGGGCCGCTCGCCCAGGGCGGGGGTTTCGTCGACCGTTGCCGGGCGCACGGCGAAGTCGAGGTCGAGCGACTCGAGAAGCTCCCGTCGCCGGGGGGAGGCCGAGGCCAGGATGAGGGGGCCAGGCGCGGCTGCTGCGGTGCGGATTCCGCCTTCGGCGGATGCCGGCGAGGGCGCCGGCGCACCCAGTGGGTCGGCCGGTCGTCCGACTGTCGGTGCGCCGGCCTTCTGGCCGGCTTCCGTCGTCGTCGCCGGCGCACCCAGTGGGTCGCGTCCGTTCACTGGAAGTACCCTGGAATCGTCTGGACCTTCAGGCCGCGCCGGCCGCGGGCGCGTGGATCCTTCAGCTTCACCTCGACCTTGCGGAAGGCGTCGCGGTCGCCTTCCGGCGACTCGAACACGAGCAGGTACTGGGAGCGGACTTCGGTCTCGATCCTCTCGTAGACGCGCGGCAGCTCGGACGCCCCGGTGATGAAGAAGCAGCGGCCGCCGGTTTCCTTGCAGAGCTGCTGCAGCCGGCCGCGGAACATGAGTTCGCGCTGGTCGATGTCGATGCCGATGCTGTAGATCGCCACCTGGGAACGGCGGGCGAACTCCAGCACGTCGTCGAAGCGGTACTCGCTGCTGGAGTCGCCGCCGTCGGTGAGCAGGATGAGCGCCCGCTTCCCGCGCAGTCCGCCGAAGTAGTAGAGGGAGTAGAGGATGCTGTCGTAGAGCGCGGTCTCGCCCTCCGCCACGAGGCCGGCGAGGCCGCCGGCCAGCGCCTCCCGCGAACCGGTGAAGCCGACCGCCAGCTCGGGCCGGTCGTTGAAGGTGATGAGGGCGGCGCGGTCGCGGGGACCCAGGACGAGTTCGAAGAAGTGGAGGGCCGCTTCCTCGGCCGCGTCCAGCCGGTGATCCATCGATAGCGAAGTGTCGAACAGGATGCCGGCGTGGACCGGCTGGTTGGCGGCGTTGTCGAACCGCTGGAGCTGCTGGGGCTCGCCGTCGACGAAGACCTGGAAGTCCTCGCTGCCGAAACCGCGCACCGGGTCGCCGGAACGGTCGGTGACGGACACGTAGAGCTCGATGAGGGCGACTTCGACTTCCTCGACCAGGTTGCGGGAGTTGACGAAGACCAGGTCCTCGGCCCAGGCGCCCGTCTCGAGGTGGGCGACGGCGCGAACATAGGAGAGCGGTTCGGCCGGGTCGATGCCGATCGGCTGTTCGAACGGCGGCTGGTAGAGGGTGGCGGTGCGGGTGTCGTTCAGGAAGAACTCCACCCGGTCGAGCCGCTCGTGGCGGGGCGCCTCCACCTCGGCCACCGCGCGTACGCTGCTGGTGTGGCTGGCCCCGCGCTGCGGCGAGGTGAGGCGGACCGCGAAGCGGTGCGGCCCCGAGTTGATCGTCACCTCGTCCGTCGCCAGGATGCCGCCCTGGCCGTCGTAGGCGTCGACTCGCAGTGCGTGGGCCCGGGGCGCGGTGCCGACGTCGATCTCGACCTGGTAGGGCGGCCGCCGCTTGCTGATCAGTTCGCGGCCGTCGAGCGAGAAGGCCAGGTGATGGATGTCCGGCCCGCCGGCGTCGGCGCCGACCCGGACCCGGCCGGTGATCAGGCGCTCGGGCAGGGCGTGGATCCGGACGGTGTGCTCGTCCTGCGAGTCGACGAACCGGGGGCTGACCGCGTTGGCCTCGGCGAGCCAGTCGGGGACACTGGGTGCGCGGGTCTTCTGACCCGCTTCCGCCGTAGGCGGAGGAAGATCGTCGCCGGCTTCGCCGGCGGCTGCATTCTCCGGCCTGCGCCGCTCCGCGGCTTCGGCCGTTGGCTGGTCAGAAGACCCGCGCACCCAGCGGAGATCGTCGGCGTCAGTCCTCGCTACGAGAGGCACCTCGATCTCGGCACTGCCGCCGAAGAACCGCTCTGCCTCCAGCTCCCGCACCTTGACGACCAGCCGGTACGGGCCGGGCCGCAGGTAGCGCTCCGTGATCAGCGGGATCGCGGCGGCCTCGTCGCCGGCCCGCGGCCGCGGCTCGAAGCGGTAGCGGAAGTTCTCGAAGAGCTCGCCCCGGCGGAGCACCTCGCCGTCGAGCACGAAGCGCCGCCCTTTGTCGCCCGGTGCCGGCAGGTGGGCCGGGTCGATCCCGACGATCGCCTGGACCACGGTGCGGTTGCCGCGGCGTCCCGGATAGCGCAGGGTGATCTCGGCCGGCAGCGCTTCCGCGCCGTCGGGCGTTTCCGTGCTGCGGTCGAGGAAGGCGAGCGCCCACTCGTCGTTGGCCCGGCCGGGGTCCGGCGCCTCGGCGCCCATCGCCTGCCAGTCGAGCGCCAGGCCGAACGCGCTCAGCAGGTCGCCGCCGCGCGAGCAGCGGCGGTTGATCTCGCGGAGCCGGGCGTCGCGGTCCGTCGAAACAGTGGCGAAGGCGAGCAGGGAGGAGAAGCCGTCGGCGGCGGTCCACAGACGGAAGCCGCCGCCCTGGCGAAGGAAGATGAGGTAGAACTCGCCGCGCACGGCGGGGCTGTGCGGGTAGTGCCAGACCTCGAGAGTGCGCAGCAGCTCGCAGGTCGTGCGGAAGGTGCGGAGCGGCTCGCCGTGCAGCAGGAGCGACTCGAAACGGTCGTCCCGAGCATCGCCGAAGCGCTCCACGGCCGTTTCGACGGCCTGGTCGAACCGCTCGCGGAACTCGTTCTGCGGCGTCTCGGGGTAGGGGTCGCGGACGGCCCAGAAGCGCTGGACGAAGGCGTCGCGCTGGTAGGCGTGCCGGAGTTCGCCGAACACGCGGCGCTCCGTGTCGGAGAGGATCGGGTCGACGGAGTCGAGGAAGTCGGCGTGGCGGCGGTCGAGGGTGTCCTGGGCTGCGACTGCTGTGGCGAGCAGCAGGATCGCAACGCCAACGGCAAGGCAGTGCTCTGGGTGCGCGGGTCTTCTGACCCGCCCCGGCCGAAGCCGCGAAGCGGCGCAGGCCGAACCAGTATGGCCGCCGGCGAAGCCGGCGACGATCTTCCGCCGCCTGCGGCGGCAGCGGGTCAGAAGACCCGCGCACCCAGCGGAAGATGTCACGGGTAATAGCCCTTCAGCGTACGAATCGACACGCCGGACACGGTGGCGTCGGCTTCGATCTCCCGGAACCGGCGGTTGCCGCTGGTGTTCGTCGACTGGTAGGTGATCAGGTAGCGGGAGCGCAGCTCGCCGAGGATCTGGTCGTAGACGCCGGCGAGTTCGGCGATCTGGCCGATGAAGAAGGCGCGGCCGCCGGTCTGCGCGGCGAGCCGGGAGAGGGCGCGTCTGGCCGGCCCGGGCTGTTTGCCGAGGCCGATCGCGTAGACGGCCACGCCTGAGCGCTGGGCGTACTCGAGCGCCTGGTCGAAGCTGAAGCGGCTGCTCTCGTCCTTGCCGTCGGAGAGCAGCAGCAGGGCGCGCTGGCCCTTGATGCCGTTCAGGTAGTAGAGGCCGAAGACGATGGCGTCGTAGAGCGCGGTGCCGCGTTCGGCCTTGAGGCCGGCCAGCGAACCGGCCAGCGAGCCCTGGTCGTTCGTGAAGTCCGAGGCCAGGTACGGGTGGTCGTTGAAGGTGACGAGCGCCGCCCGGTCGCGGGGCGTGATCCCGGTCTGGAACAGGTCGAGCGCGGCCTCGCGGGCGACGCCGAGGCGGTCGACCATGGAGGCGGAGACGTCGAGCATGACCTGGAGGTGAACGGGCAGGTCGGTCACCCGCTGGAAGCGGAGGATCTCCTGCGGCGCGCCGTCCTCGAGGATCCGCACCTGCTCGGCGCGCAGGTCCTCGTACGGCCGCCCCGAGCGGTGGAGCGCGGTGGCGTAGAGCTCGACGTACTGGATGTCGACGATCTCCAGGTAGTCGGGCGCGTTGACGTAGACGACGGCGTCGGTCGTGTTGCCGTCGACGAGGTAGGCGGCGGCCCGCAGGTAGGTGATCGCGTCGCCCGGCGGCAGTTCGACGAGTTGACTCCAGGGCTCCTGGTAGAGGGTGGCGACCGGTTCGTCGTTCAGGTGGAGTTCGAGGCGCTCGACCAGGCTGCCGTCCGGCACCTGGACGTCGACCTCGACGTGGACCTCCTCTTCGTAGCGGACGCCCTCGCGGGGCTCGGCGAAGCGGAGCGCGAAGCGGTTGCGGCCGGCGTTGAGCGAGATCTCGTCCGACGCGATCTCCGCGCCTCCGGCGTCGTGGGCGGTGGCGCGGAGGACGTGGACCCGGGGCGTCGAGCCGAGGTCGAGTTCAACGGAGAAGGGCGGCCGGCGTTTGCGGGCGACTTCGCCGCCGTCGAGCCAGAAGCGCATCTCGGCGATGTCGCCGGTGGCCAGGGTGTCGAAGCGGACCAGGCCGGTCTGGAGCTCTCCAGGGGGCTCGAGAAGCTGCACAGTCGGCACGTCGCTCGTTAGCACCGCTTCCGCCTGGTCGATGATCTTCTGCACCGCCGGGTCGAGCTGGCGGGCGGCGGGCGCCTCGAGGGTCGGCACCTCGAGCGGCTGCTCCAGGCGGGCGAAACGGCCGCCGTTCAGGTCCTCGATCTTCAGCACGAGGCGGTAGTCGCCCGGCCGCAGCCGCCGCTCGAAGGACAGCAGGATGGGCAGTTCGCCGCCATCGCCGCCATCGCCGGCGGGCGCGGCGTCGCCGGCGGCGCCCAGGGGCAGGTCGAACTTGTAGCGGAAGTTCTCGAACAGGTCCTCGCCGCGCAGCACCTCGCCGGTCAGGAAGAAGTTGTAGCTCGACTGGCCGCCGACCGTGTCGCGGTGGGCCGAGGCCGGGTCGACCTCGACCAGCGCCTCGACCACAGTCCGCGCCTGGTAACGGGCCGGGAAGCGCACGTCGAGCGTCGCCTCGAGCGGCTCGGCGTCCTCCGGAACGTCCGTGGTGTAGGCCTCGAAGGTCAGCGTCCATTCCGCCGACGGCGCCTCGGGCCTCTCGTCGAGGTGCGCCATCAGGGTGGCGAACTCGAGTCCGTTGCTGCGCAGGAGCCAGTTGATCGCGGCGGCGGCGACGTCGCCGTCCTTGCAACTCTGGATGTCGCCGGCCGCGGCCTGCGCGTTGACGCCGAAGTCGAGCAGGCGGTCGATGCCGTCCGAGGGGTGCCAGAGCTCGTAGTGCTGCTGGTTGCCGCGCCGGTAGAAGAGCAGGAAGAACTCGTGGCCCACGCGGTCGCTGTGGCTGTAGAACCAGATCTCGATCGGCCAGGTGACCATCGTGCACTGGAACTGGATGCGTCCGGACGGTTCGCCGTTGAACAGGAACATCCGCGCGCGGTCGGAACGCGGGCCCTCGAACTCCCGTTCGACGTAGAGCAGACGCTCTTCCCAGCGGATCCGGAGCTCGTTGCGCGGACTGTCGGGGTACGGATCGCGGATTCGCCAGAACCGCTCGATCCAGGCGCGCCGCTGGTAGTCCTGCGTGACCTCGAGAAACGCCTCGCGCTCGGCGTCGGAGATGAGGAAGTGGACCTTCGAGAGGAACTCCTTGAACTCGAGCGGCAGCGCCTCCTCGGCCGCGGCGAGCGCGGCCCGGCGTTCGCGGCGTTCCTTGCGGGTTTCCCTGCGTTCCTCCTGGGCTGCGGCGAGCGTGGGCTCAAGGACGAACAGGAGGCCCGCGGCGAGGGCCAGAACAGAGGCTCTGTGTGCGGCTTTGCTGAGCAACGGCGGTTCCTTCGTCAAGATTATCTCCGGGTGCGCGGGTCTTCTGACCCGCTGCCGCCGCAGGCGGCCTTGAAACTGCCGCCGGCGAAGCCGGCGACCTTAGAATCACCCCCATGCCCGCCGCCCCCGTCTACCTCGACCACAACGCGACGACCCCCCTCGATCCGCGGGTCGCCGAGGCCATGCTGCCCTGGCTGGGCGGCCGGCACGGCAACCCGTCCTCGGTCCACTCCTTCGGACGGGCGGCGCGGGCGGCGGTGGAGCAGGCGCGGCAGCAGGCGGCGGAGCTGGTCGGCGGCAGCCCGCCCGAGGTCGCCTTCATGGCCTCGGGGACAGAGGCCAACAACGCGGTGCTCATGTCCGTCTTCGACGACGGCGCCGGCGGCCACCTCGTCATCTCGGAGCTGGAGCACCCGTCGATCCAGCGCGCGGCTGACCGGCTCGAGCAGTCGGGCGTCGAGGTGACCCGGCTCCGCCCGGGGCCGGACGGCGTGGTCGGCGCCGCTGCGGTGTCGGCGGCCCTGCGGCCGGACACGCGCCTCGCCTGCCTGATGCTGGCGAACAACGAACTCGGCACGCTCCAGCCGGTCGCCGAGGCGGCGGCCGCCTGCCGGGAGCGGGGCGTGCCGCTGCTCTGCGACGCGGTCCAGGCGGCCGGCAAGCACGCGGTCGACGTGGTTTCGCTCGGCGCCGACTACCTGGTCGTGGCCGCCCACAAGTTCAACGGCCCGGTCGGGGCGGCGGCGCTCCGGGTCCGCGAGGGCGCCGGCTTCGAGCCGCTGATCCTCGGCGGCGGCCAGGAGCGCCAGCGGCGCGCCGGCACGGAGAACGTGGCGGCCCTGGTCGGCTTCGGCGCGTGCGCGGCCCTGGCGTCAAGCGAACTGGACCACCGGATCGAGCGCCTGGGCAACCTGCGCGACGGCCTGGAGGCCGGCCTGGCCCGGATGCCGGACACCTGTCTTCACTGCGCATCCTCACCGCGGCTGCCGCATACGACCCACGTCGCGTTCCCGGGGCTGATCGGCGAGGACCTCGTCGTCCGCCTCGACCTGGCGGGCTTCGCGGTCTCGACCGGCGCCGCGTGCGCCTCCGGCGTGGTCGAACCCAGCCGAACCCTGCTGGCGATGGGAGTGTCGCCCGAGGAGGCGATCGCGTCCATCCGCATCAGCCTGGGCACGTCGAACGACGAGGCCGAGATCGACCGCTTCCTGCCGGTGCTGGCGCGCGAGGTCGAGGCGCTGCGTACCCTCTCGGCCGAACCGGTGGCTGCGCCATGACTCGGGGCCGGCAGACGGACGTGCTCTGGGTGCGCGGGTCTTCTGACCCGCTCCGGGCATCGCCGCGCAGCGGCGAGCCGCCGCTCACGGCCGTCGCGATGAGCGGCGGCCTCGACTCGTCGGTCGCGGCGCTCCTTCTCCAGCGCCACGGCGTGCCGGTCGTCGGACTCTCCATGCTGCTCTGGGACCGCTCGCAGCAGGTCCGCCACGGCCGCTGCTGCGGCTCGCTCGACCTCGGCGACGCCCGCGGGGTCGCCGAGCAGATCGGCCTGCCGCACTACACCCTGCGCATGGACGGCGAGTTCCGCCGGCACGTGGTCGACCCCTTCGTGGACAGCTACGTCGGCGGCCGGACCCCCAGCCCCTGCATCTCCTGCAACACGGAGATCAAGTTCGAGGCGTTCTGGGAGCGGGCGAGGCGGCTGGGCGCCGGCCGCATCGCCACCGGCCACTACGCCCGCATCCGGCAGGACGGGGAAGGTCGGTACGAACTGCACACCGCCGTTGACGAGTCGAAGGATCAGAGCTACTTCCTGTTCGAGCTGACCCAGGAGCAGCTCTCGCGGGCGGTGTTTCCGCTGGGCGAGCTGACGAAGGTCGAGGTGCGCGAGCTGGCCCGCGAAGCGCGACTCGCCGTCGCCGAGAAGGGCGAGAGCATGGAGATCTGCTTCGTCGACCGAGGCGTCCGGGAGTTCATCGAGGACGAGCGCCCGGAGTTGCCGCGGGTACCCGCCCGGGTCACGACGACCGCCGGCGAGGAGCTGGGCGAAGGTGCGCCCACCTATCGCTACACGGTCGGCCAGCGGCGCGGCCTCGGGGTCGCCGCCGGCCGCCGGCTCTACGTGCTCGACGTGCAGCCGGACGCGAACCGCGTCGTCGTCGGCGACCGCGACGAGCTGCTGGCCCCGGGCCTGGTCGGCCGCGGCCTGCACTGGATCGCCGGCGAGCCGCCGCGCGACGGCGCCGGGATCCAGGTCCGCATCCGCTCGCGCCATCCCGGCGTCGCGGCCACGGTCGAGAGCGCCGGCGCGAACGGCGGCACGAACGGCAGCCCCGGCGCCTGCCGCGTCCGTTTCCGCGAGCCCCAGCCCGGCGTCGCACCCGGTCAGGCGGCGGTGTTCTACCGCGGCACGCAGGTGCTCGGTGGCTGCTGGATCGAGGGTGCGATCGGCGCAGCCTGACCCGCCTTCCCGTCCGGCTTCAGCTTGCACTACACTCGCGCCCGCAAGCGCTCACCACCTTCTTGACCGAAAAGGAAAGTTCCCATGAAGCGACTCCCCCTGGTTGCCCCGTTCGCGCTGACACTGGCGTTCGTCTGCCCCTCGCTCGGCGCGCTCGAGTACCTGCAGAACGCGCAGTTCCGGCTCGTCTGGCAGGACGAGTCGCTGGGGCAGTTCGCGAAGCCGGCCGCCTGGTCGTCGGACAAGGGAGTCCTGTACTGGGTTGAAGACCAGGAAGAGCCCGAGGCCCTGGTGAAGGTCCGCGAGCGGGACGGCTTCTGGAGGCTCGAGCTGGCGGTGACGACGGACCGCCAAGGGGTCCTGTACATCGTGCACAACGAGACGGAGGCGCTGTGGGCCGTCCGGACCGGTCGAGCCGAAGATGTCGTTCCCCGCTACGACGGGGACTTCCCCGGCCACGCGGTGACCTGCATGGTCCCGCGCGGGGCGCCTCGGGCCTGGCGCTGCTATTGGGGAACGACGCTGATGCTCAACGACGCATGGGATCTGGAAGGGAACATTCCGGCCAAGTACTTCGAGCCCTGGCCGCGCTGCCAGGGGACGTTCGAGGGTGTGGTCGTACTGGGGAAACCAACCGTGTCCACCACTGGTGGGCGGCCCGCTTCCCAGTGTCCGTCGGATAGCGCCGGTCAGGCCCCTCCGGCTCCCTGGATCGGGCCTCTCGATCCCTAGAGCGACTCGCTCTCAGGAGCGTCGGCCGCACCGGCCGACCACGATCGTCACTTCGCCGCGCAGCTTGCCGCTCTCCGCGGCCTGAGCGGCGAGCTCTTCCAGCGAACCGCGCAGCACCTCCTCGTGGAGTTTGGTCAACTCGCGGGCGAGGGCGGCGTTGCGATCGGGGCCGAAGACGGTGGCCGCATCGGCGAGCGAGGCGGCGGCGCGCCGCGGCGACTCGAAGAAGACGACGGTGTGCCGGAGTTCGGCGTGCGCCTCGAAGAAACGCCGGCGCTTCCCCTGCTTCGGCGGCGGAAAGCCGAGGAAGGTGAACGGATAGGGCGGCAGGCCGGAGACGACGAGGGCGGCCAGGATCGCCGACGGTCCGGGCAGCGCCTCGACCGGTAGGTTCCGCTCCAGCGCGGCCCGCACTAGCCGGTAGCCGGGGTCGGAGACGAGCGGGGTGCCGGCGTCCGAGACGAGGGTCACCGCGTCGCCCTGCTCCAGCCGCTCGAGCACCCGGCCGATCTGCCGGTCCTCGTTGTGGTCGTGGAGGGGCAGCAGCGGCGGACGCTCCGCCGAGCCGACGCGGCCGGCGGCGAGGCTCTGGAACAGCCGGCCGGTGCGGCGCGTGTCCTCGCAGGCGATGAGGTCGGCGGCGAGCATCGCCTCGCGGGCGCGCGGCGAGAGATCCGCCAGGTTGCCGATCGGCGTGGCGACGATGCGCAGGCGGCCGGCGGCCGTCGCCGACTCCTCCCCGCTCATGGGCGGCCGGGGCCCTGCCCGTAGAGGTCGTGGTACTGCGCCACGTTGTACAGGACGCGCTCGATGTAGTTCCGGGTTTCGCGGAAGCCGACCTTGGTGAAGTACTCGTCGGCGCCGGTGGTGTAGCAATGGCGCTGCCAGAGCGCGGCCTGGGCCTCACCGGCGTTGTAGGCGGCCAGGATGACGTGCTGCTCGCTGCCGAACAGCGCGCGGAGCTCGGCCAGGTAGGAGGCGCCGAGTTCGACCGCGAGCGCCGGGTTCTCGAGTTCACGCGGGGTCGAGAGGGACCGGCCGGCGTTTGCCGCGAGCCGGGCCGCGGTGGGATAGACGAACTGCATCAGGCCTCGTGCCGAGGCGGCCGACACCGCCTGGTGGTCGAATCGGCTCTCCTGGCGCATGATCCCGGAGATCAGGAAGGGGTCCAGGTTGCGGCGGGCGGCGGCGGCGGCGATCAGGTCGCCGTAGGCGTCGGGGTAGAGCGCCCGGCGCATGGTCAGCGGATAGAGGGGCTCCGGCACGCGGCGCGGCGCCCTCTGGGCCAGGATCTCCGCGATCAGCAGGGCTCGCCGGGGCCGGGTCTTCGCCAGCCCCTCCGCGGCGGTCAGTGCCAGCCGCGGGTTCGCCACCGGGAAGTGCCGGTCCACGACCTCGGCCGCGTCGCCCCACAGGCCGAGGGCGAGCAGCAGTTCCTGCGGGGTCGAGGCGGCCCGGTCCCAAAGCGGCCACTCACCGGGCGGCACGCCGCGGAGAACGAAGAAGGAGCGCACCGCCGGATCGGCAACCAGGCGGCCCTGGAGGACCTGCCTCGCGGCCTCGGCTTCGTCGCCCTGGCGCCCGTAGAGCAGCCAGGCGCGATAGAGCCGTGCCGGGTCCTCCGACCGTGCGAACTCGGCGGCGATGGGCTGGACGTACGCTCTCAGAGGCTCGGCGGCCAGGCGCTTCTCGGCTTCTCGCGCCAGCGGGTGGAAGAGGTCGGCGGCGAGCAGGTCGGCGTAGCCGGTGATGGCGCGGTCGAGCGCCCCGCGGGCCTCGTCGAGCCGGCCTCGCCAGTAGCGGACCTCGAAGTCGACGCTGCGGCTGGCGCGGATGGCGTCGCTGAGCCAGTCGCCGGCGCGGTCCGTACGGCCCTGGACGATGTCGGAGGCGGCGAGGAAGAGGCTGGCGCGCGCCGATACCGCGCGGTCGTGGCGGAGCTGGAGCAGCACCGAGTAGAGATCGAGCGCTTCGTCCTCCAGCCCGCGGCGCCACTCCAGGCGCATGGCGCCGAGCAGCGCCGCCACGGAGAAGTTGCCCTGGGGGTCGGCCAGGTAGGCGCGGCGGTAGTCGGCGGCCGCGGCGATCCAGTCGCCGGAGAGTTCCTCCGACCGCGCCTTCTGGTAGAGCGCCTGCCCGGATTGGCGTGGCGAGGACACGTTCGTAGCCAGCAGCTCGTAGTGCCGGGCGGCGTCTTCCAGGCGACCCTGCCGGAAGTGGCTGCGCGCCCACCGGTAGTGGATCTCGAAGTCGGAGGTCGACTGCACCTCCAGGTCGACCACGATCTGCCCGAGGAGTTCGTTCGAGCGGTCGAAGACGCCGTGTTCGTGGAAGGTGTTGCCGAGCAGCAGCACCTCCTGGCGGTCCTCGAGGGCCGGCCTCAGGCGGTGAAGGCGGTCGGCGGCCTCGAAGGCCACCAGGTCGTTGGCCCGTTCCCGGATCAGGCCGGTCAGGACGCCGGCCGCTTCCTCCGGTTCGCCGGCCGCGAGACGGCACTTGGCCTGGCTGAGAGTCAGCAGGCGGCGCTCCGGCGCCGGCAGGCGCGACATCGGGATGCCCCGCAGCAGCCGGCAGTCGCCGCCGCGGTCGAGGCTGGTGGCGAGCAGCTCGGCCGCCGGCTGCACGAGTACGCGTGGCGGCTGGTCGCCGAGCAGGGTGGCGGCGACGCCGGCGGCGATCTCCGGGTAGCCGAGCCGCGTCTGGCCCAGGGCCAGCCGGTAGCGCGCCCAGGGTTCCAGCGCGGGCGTTTCGGTCAGGCAGGTGGCGAAGGCTTCCGACGCCGTGTCGACCTGCGCGAGCTCTTCCAGCAGGTGTCCTTCCAGGTAGCAGAGGCCGTGCCCGGCCGCGAGGTCCGGTTCTTCGGCGCGGAGCCGTTTCGTCTCCTCGAGCGCGGCTTCGGCCTGGCCGGCGGCCTGGAGTTCGACGAGCTGGATGCGCGGATCCTGGGCGACGGCCAGGGCCAGGAGCGGCAGCGTCCAGGCGGTCACGATTGACGCGGCCATACGAAACGATAACCCGGCGAGCCGAATCCGGCATTCCGCCGGCCTCCGCTGGGTGCGCGGGTCTTCTGACCCGCTGCCGCCGGAGGCGGCCAGGAACTCGCGCCGCGAAGCGGCGACCATTCGGCGCGGGCAGGTCCGTGGCAGGATACGGCCTGGAGGACCTCGGGCCATGCTCGAAAAGCTCGAACAGATTGAGCAGACGTACGACGAGCTGGCCGCCCGGCTCGCCGATCCGGACGTGCTCGCCAACCCCGGTCTCTTTCGCGACACGAGCCGGGCTCTGGCGGAGCTGAACCCGGTCGTCGAGCTCTACCAGCGGTACAAGAAGACGCGGGACGAGCTCGACCAGACGGCGGAACTGCTGGGCGAGCTCGAGCGCGGGGACGACATGTACGAGATGGCGGCCGAGGAGAAGGGCCTGCTGGAGGAGACGCTCGCGTCCATCGAAGCGACGATGAAGGAGGAGCTGGCGCCCAAGGATCCGAACGAGAAGCGCAACGCGGTGCTCGAGATCCGCGCCGGCACCGGCGGCGACGAGGCGTCGCTGTTCGCGGCCGAGCTGTTCCGGATGTACAGCCGCTACGCCGACGACCACGGCTGGAAGGTCGACATCCTCGACATCTCCGAGTCCGGCATCCGCGGCGTCAAGGAGGTGTCGGCGATCGTCGAGGGCCGCGGCGCCTTCGCCACCTTGCGCTACGAGGCCGGCGTGCACCGCGTGCAGCGGGTGCCCGAGACGGAGGCTTCCGGCCGCATCCACACATCGGCGGTCACGGTCGCGGTGCTGCCGGAGGCCGAGGACATCGAGATCGAGATCGAGCCCTCCGACCTGCGAGTGGACACCTACTGCGCGTCCGGCCCCGGCGGCCAGGGCGTCAACACGACCTACTCGGCGGTGCGGCTGACCCACCAGCCGACCGGCCTGGTCGTCACCTGCCAGGACGAGCGCAGCCAGATCAAGAACAAGGCGAAGGCGATGCGGGTGCTGAAGAGCCGCCTGCTGGAGATCGAGGAAGCGAAGGCGAACGCCGAGATGGGCGAGGAGCGCCGCCGGATGGTCGGCAGCGGCGACCGCTCGGAGAAGATCCGCACCTACAACTTCCCCCAGAACCGCGTCACGGACCACCGGGTCGGCCTGTCCGTGCACAAGCTGCCGTCGATCCTCGAAGGCGACCTCGAACCGTTGATCGTGCCGCTGCAGCAGCACTTCGAGGCGGAGCGGCTGCGGCAGACGGGCGAAGCGGATCCGGTCTGAGTGCCGGATGGCCCGAAAGAGCCCCCGCCGGGGGCGGCCCGCGTCGTCGATCTGCTCGACCTGGGGCAGGAGCACCTGGCTGGCTCGGTCGAACAGCCGCGCAGGGAGGCGGCGCTGCTGCTCGGCGAAGTGCTGAGACTCTCGGAGGCGCAGCTCTACGCCCGCGCCGACGACGACGTGCCCGAGCCCGCGGCGCTCAGCTACGGGCAGTTGATCCGTCGACGGGCGGACCGGATCCCTGTCGCCTACCTGCTGGGCCGCCGCGAGTTCCATGGCCGTACGTTCGCCGTCGACCCGCGGGTGCTGATCCCGCGGCCGGAGACGGAGCACCTCGTGGAGGCGGTCCTGAACTGCACGGAGGACGGAGCCCGGGTGCTCGACGTCGGCACCGGCTCCGGCTGCATCGCCGTCACCGTGGCGCTGGAGAGGCCGGCCAGCCGGGTCGTCGGGACGGACCTTTCGCCCGGCGCGCTGGCGGTGGCGTCCGCGAACTGCCGGCGCCACGGCGTCGAGGACCGGGTGCGGCTGGTCCGTGCCGACCTGTTGACCGCCCTTCGCCCGGGGGCCTTCGACGTCGTCGTCTCCAACCCGCCCTACATCGACGTCGGCGAGTGGCCGTCCCTGATGCCCGAAGTCCGCGACCACGAGCCGCCCGAGGCCCTCTTCGCCGGCGACGGCCTGGACTTCTACCGCCGTCTGTTCGCCGCCGCCGGCTTCCTGCACGCCGGACAGCGGCTGCTGCTCGAGATCGGCAAGGGCCAGCTCGAGGCGGTCCGCGGACTGGCGGAGCGAGGCGGCCTGGATGTCGAGTGGGTGGTCGCTGACCTGGCGGGGATTCCGCGGGTGGTGACGCTGCGTGCCACGTGAACCGCTTGCTATTCTCCTAAGCCCCTTGCCGGCTTTGCGCGGCGTTGCCCCTGAGGCCTCCTTGCTTGCAGGTTCCACCGCTTCACGGCGTCCTGGCGCCACGACCGCAGAAAGGCGACGACCGAACATGACCACCCCCCACGAAGAGCGCGGCGAAGAACCAACGCTCGAGCGGTTGCGGGCTCAGGCCCGGGACATCGAGGCGATCACGGAGAGCTTCAGGGAATTCAGGAAGTCCCAGAGAAGGACAGACGAGCAGATACAGGAGACGGCCCGGTCCATGAAGGAGACGGACCGGCAGATGCGGGAAACGGACCGTCGTCTGAAGAAGGCGGAGGACCTGTTCACGACGCAGTGGGGCAAGCTGATGCAGAGCCTGGTCAGGGGCGACCTGGTCAGGTTGCTGGACGGCCGGGGCATCGGCGTTCGGAGTCTCGCGCAGCAAACCCTGGCGCGGCGGGGCGGCGAGAGCTACGAGGTGGACATCCTGGCGGTCAACGGCGAGGAGATCGTCGTGGTCGAGGTCAAGACGACGCTTCGCCCGGAGGACGTCAGGCGGTTCCGGTCCAAGCTGGGCCGCTTCAAGGAATGGTGGCCCGAGTATCGCGATCGTACGGTCTACGGCGCGATGGCGTTTCTTCAGGCGGCGGACGGGGTGGCCCTCCACGCCGAACGGCAGGGTTTCTTCGTCATCCGGGCCACCGGCGACAGCGCCTCGATCGTCAACGCCGAGGACTTCGAGCCGCGCGTCTTCGCCTGATGACGAAGAAGCACGCATCGCTGTTCGCCCTCGCTCTCGCGACCGGGCCGCTGGTCGGTCAGGTCAACGAAGAGGCTGCCGACCCCGACCGGCTCCAGTACCTGGATGTCTTCGAAATGGAGGTTGCCGACGACCCCCGCATAGCGCCCGACGGCGACCGGGTCGTGTACGTCCGGCGCGGCTTCGACGTCATGACGGACAGGTCGCGCTCCGCGCTGTGGGTAGTCGACGCGGACGGCTCGAATCACCGTGCGATCACGGACGGAAGCGGCTCGGTGAGCTCGCCACGCTGGTCTCCCGACGGAGACCGCCTGCTGTATGTGGGCTCGAGTGGAGGCACGAACCAACTGTTCGTGCGCTGGATGGACACCGGCCAGACGGCGGAGCTCACGAACGTGACCGAGTCCCCCGGGAACATCGCCTGGTCGCCTGACGGGAACTGGATCGCCATGACGATGTTCGTGCCCGAACCGGCCTCGGCCTTCGCGAAGATGCCTTCCAGGCCCGAGGGAGCCGAGTGGACGACGCCGGCACGTGTGATCTCGAAGCTCCGCTACCGGGCGGACGGCCGCGGTTATCTCCCGGACGGACACACTCATGTCTTCGTTCTTCCCGCGGATGGGGGCACGCCGCGCCAGTTGACGAGCGGTGCGTACGATCACGGCGGCGGACTGTCCTGGTCGCCCGACTCCCGCTCGATCGTCTTCAGCGCCAACCGCGGCGACCCCGACTTCGACATCCGGGACAGCGAAGTCTTCGAGGTGGCGGTCGAGACGCGGGAGCTTCGCCAGCTCACGGACCGCTTCGGCCCGGATGGCGGCCCCGCGGTGTCGCCCGACGGTTCCCGGATCGCCTACACGGGCTTCGACGATCGCCATCAGGGCTACCAGGTCTCCCGCCTGTACGTCATGGATCGCGACGGCGGCGGCGCCCGCCGCGTAGGCGACCTGGACCGTGACGTGGGCAACCTCCACTGGGCCGCGGATGGTCGTTCTCTCTTCATCCAGTACGACGACCAGGGCACGACCAGGGTCGCGAACATCACCCTCGACGGCGAAGTCTCCGACCTTGCCGCCGACCTGGGCGGCGTCGCTCTCGGGCGACCCTACGGCGGCGGCTCCTACACCGTGGCTCGCGACGGGAGCTTTGCCTTCACCGTCAATTCGCCGGCGCGTCCAGCCGATGTCGCCGTCGGCCGGGCGGGGACCGGACCGCGCCGGATCACCGGCCTCAACGAGGATCTTCTTGCCCACAAGGAGCTTGCCCCGGTCGAGGAGATCTGGTGGGAATCCTCGCACGACGGCCGTCCCGTGCACGGCTGGATCGCCAAGCCCCCGGACTTCGACCCCTCTCGCAAGTACCCGCTCGTTCTCGAGATACACGGCGGGCCGTTCGCCAACTACGGCCCGCGCTTCGCGGCCGAGGTCCAGTTCTACGCGGCGGCGGGCTACGTCGTCTTCTACACCAACCCGCGCGGCAGCACGAGCTATGGCGAGGAGTTCGGCAACCTGATCCACCACGCGTATCCGGGCCGCGACTACGACGACCTGATGTCGGGCGTCGATGCCCTGATCGAGCTGGGCTACATCGACGAGGACAATCTGATGGTCACCGGCGGCAGTGGCGGCGGAGTGCTGACGGCGTGGATCGTCGGGAAGACCGACCGCTTCGCCGCGGCCGTGTCACAGAAGCCGGTCATCGACTGGATCAGCTTCTCGCTCACGTCGGACGGGTACGCGTCCTACTACCAGTACTGGTTCCCCGGCCCGGTCTGGGAGGACGGCATGCTGGAGCACTACTGGGCCCGCTCGCCCCTCTCCCTCGTCGGCAACGTCACGACGCCGACGATGCTGATCACCGGGGAACAGGACCTGCGCACGCCGATGGGACAGACCGAGCAGTACTACCAGGCGCTGAAGATCCGAAAGGTGCCGACGCAGATGGTGCGGATTCAGAACGCCTGGCACGGCATCGCGAGCAGCAGCCCGTCCAACCTGATCGCCAAGGTCGCGAACGTCCTGGAGTGGCTCGAGCGCTACCGGGTGGAGGAGGAGTAATGTCTCTGCTGATTCGTAACGGTCGCGTCGTCACGGCGGTGGACGACTACCACGCGGACATCTTCGTCGAGGACGAGACGGTCTCCCTGATCGGCCGCGACCTGGACGTGGAGGCCGACCGGACGATCGACGCGGCGGGGCGGCTGGTCATCCCGGGCGGCGTCGATCCGCACACCCACATGGACATGCCCTTCGGCGGCACGACGAGCGCGGACGACTTCGAGACGGGGACCCGGGCGGCCGCTTTCGGCGGCACGACGACGATCGTCGACTTCGCGATCCAGACCAAGGGGCATTCGACCCTGGAGGGCCTCGAGACCTGGCACGAGAAGGCCGCCGGCAAGGCGGGCATCGACTACGGCTTCCACATGATCGTCACGGACATGGAGGACGACCGCCTGTGGGAGATGCGGCGGCTGGCGGACGAGGGCGTGACCTCCTACAAGATGTTCATGGCCTACCCGGGCGTCCTCTACGTGGACGACGGCACGCTGTTCCGGGCGATGCGCAAGGCCGGCGAGGACGGCACGCTGGTCTGCATGCACGCCGAGAACGGGATCGTGATCGACGAGATCGTGAAGATCGCGCTGGCGGAGGGCAAGACGGCCCCGAAGTACCACGCCCTGACCCGGCCCACGCGGATGGAGGCGGAGGGGGTCCACCGGTCGATCGCGATCGCCGAAGTGGCCGGCGTGCCCGTCTACATCGTCCACCTGAGCTGCGCGGACGCCCTCGAGCAGGTGACCCTGGCGCGCGACCGCGGCGCCCAGGTGTTCGCGGAGACCTGCCCGCAGTATCTCTTCCTGGACCTCAGCCATTACGACCACGAGGACTTCGAGGGAGCCAAGTACGTGATGACGCCGCCGCTGCGCGAGAAGTGGAACCAGGAGCACCTGTGGCGGGGTCTCGGCTTCGGCGACCTGCAGAGCATCTCGACCGACCACTGCCCCTTCTGCTTCAAGGACCAGAAGGTCCTGGGGATCGACGACTTCAGCAAGATCCCGAACGGCGGTCCGGGAGTGGAGAACCGGATGAGCCTGGTCTACAACGGCGGTGTCGTGGGCGGCCGGCTGTCGGTCAACAAGTTCGTCGAGCTGACCTCGACCGCGGCCTCGAAGCTGTTCGGACTGTTCCCGAAGAAGGGGACGATCGCCGTGGGCAGCGACGCCGACATCGTCGTGTTCAACCCGGACCGGCGGGAGACGATCAGTGTCAACAACCCCTGCACGCACCACATGAACGTGGACTACAACGCCTACGAGGGCACCGAGGTGCAGGGGGTCTCGGAGATCGTGATCAGCCGGGGCCGCGTGGTCGTCGAGGACAACATCTGGCACGGCCGCGCCGGCGGCGGGAACTTCATCAAGCGAGGGCTCTTCGGCGGGCCGTTCTAGGTTAGGAGAAAGCGATATGAGCAGAATGTTGAAGTCGGGCCTGATCCAGCTTTCCTTGCCGGAGGGCACCTGCGGAGACGGCGCGTCGGCCGAGGAGGTCGCCGCGACGGTCGAGGCGATGACGGCGAAGCACATCCCGTACATCGAGGAGGCGGGCCGCCAGGGCGTCCAGGTTCTCTGCCTGCAGGAGGTGTTCAACACGCCGTACTTCTGCCCCGGCCAGGACTCGAGCTGGTTCGCGGCCGCGGAGCCGGTGCCCGGCCCGGCCACGGAGCGGATGGCGGAGTACGCCCGCAAGTTCGGCATGGTGATCGTCGTGCCGGTCTACGAGCGGGAGACGGCGGGCATCCTCTACAACACGGCAGCCGTGATCGACGCCGACGGCAGCTACCTCGGCAAGTACCGCAAGACCCACATCCCGCAGGTGGCCGGCTTCTGGGAGAAGTACTTCTTCCGCCCGGGCAACCTCGGCTACCCGGTGTTCGACACCGCATTCGGACGGATCGGCGTCTACATCTGCTACGACCGCCACTTCCCCGAAGGCGCGCGGGCCCTGGGCCTCGCCGGCGCCGAGATCGTCTACAACCCTTCCGCCACCGTCGCCGGTCTCTCCGACCACCTGTGGACGATCGAGCAGCCGGCCCACGCGGTCGCGAACGGCTACTTCATGGGCTGCGTCAACCGGGTCGGCACGGAGAAGCCGTGGGACCTCGGCTCCTTCTACGGCAGCAGCTACTTCGTCAGCCCGCGAGGGGAGATCCTCGCCCAGGCGTCAAAGGACCAGGACGAACTCCTGGTCGCCGACCTCGACCTCGGGATGATCGACGAGGTGCGCTCGGTGTGGCAGTTCTACCGCGACCGTCGGCCGGAGGCGTACGAGGGGCTGGTGCAGCCCTAACTCGCGCGGCTCTCGATCGTCACCTGCAGGCGCTTCATCATCTCGTGAAGCGTCGTGGGCTTGACCTTGAGCCGCTCGGCGGCGCGCTTCTGGACGCCGCCGCAGGCCTGCAGCGCCCGGACGATCAGCTCCCGCTCGTAGGCGCTGACCGCCTCCTTGAACGAGACGCCGACCTTCGGAAGGGCAGCCGGCACGGGCGCCGCCGCCGTAGGTTCGCGGAGGCCGGCGGGCAGCAGGTCGACGCCGATCTCCTCGCCGTGCGAGAGCACGACGGCTCGCTCGATCACGTTCTCCAGCTCCCGGACGTTGCCGGGCCAGCGGTGGGCCATCAGGACGTCCATCGCCTCGGGGGTGAGGCGGCGGGGGGCCTTCTCGTTCTCGTTCGAGTACATGCGGAGGAAGTGCTGGGAGATCAGGGGGATGTCCTCGACCCGCCTGGACAGGGGCGGAAGCTGGATCGTGATCACGTTCAGCCGGTAATAGAGGTCCTCGCGAAACTCGCCCTTCGTCACGCGCTCCTCCAGGTCGGCGTTCGTCGCCGCGACCAGGCGGACGTCGGCGCGCAGGGTCTCGAGCCCGCCGAGGCGCATGAACTCCTTCTCCTGGATCACGCGCAGCAGCTTGGACTGGGTGTCGGGCGGGATGTTCCCGATCTCGTCGAAGAAGATCGTGCCCCCATGGGCGACCTCGAACAGGCCCTTCTTGTGCGACACGGCGCCCGTGAAGGCCCCCTTGACGTGGCCGAACAGGGTGCTCTCCAGCAGTTCGCTGGGCATCGACCCGGAGTTCACGGTGACGAACGGTCCGTCCCTGCGCTTCGAGTTGTTGTGGATCGACTTGGCGACGAGTTCCTTGCCGGTGCCGCTCTCGCCGCGGATCAGGATGTTGCTCTTCGACGGCGCGGCCCGGCGGATCAGGTCGAAGACCTGGCGGATCGGCCGGCTCTTGCCGATGATGCTGTCGAAGCCCTGGCGCTCACGGAGCTGCTCCTTGAGATCCCGGTTCTCGGCGGTCAGGCGGCGGCGCTCCAGGCCCTGACGGATCGTGAGCCGGACCTCTTCGTTCTTGAAGGGCTTGGGCAGGTAGTGGAACGCGCCCTCGCGCATCGCTTCGATCGCGCCCTCGATCGAGGAGTAGGCGGTGATCACCACAACGACCTGGTCCGGGTCGCTCTGGCGGATGCGGCGCATGACCTCCCGGCCGTTCATGTCCGGCAACATCAGGTCGAGCAGCACCAGGTCGATCTCCTCCTGGGCGAGCACGGTGAGGGCCTCCTGGCCGGTGGCGCAGCAGATCGGATGGTGCCCCTCCTGCCGGATCAGGGCGGTGAGGACGTCCTGCAGGACCTCTTCGTCGTCGACGATGAGGATGTTCATTCGTCGTTCTCCTTCGACTGGGGCCGCGGTCGGGGCATCATCGGCAGACGAAGCGTGAGGCGGCAGCCGCCGGACGGAAGGTTCGAGGCGACCAGGTCACCGCCGTGCCGGCGGACGATCTCCTGGCTGATCGAGAGCCCGAGGCCGGTGCCTCCAACGGCCTTGCGGGTGGAGAAGAAGGGTTCGAATACGCGTTCAAGGTGCTGCTCGGGAATGCCGGGCCCGGTGTCGTCAATGAATACGTCGAGCGTGTCGCCCGAGTTTTCGACCGCCAGCGAGAGGCGCCTCTCCTCGCTGCCGGCTTCCGTCATCGCGTCGACCGCGTTGATCATCAGGTTGGCGAGCACCTGGCCCAGTTCCGTCTCGTTGCCGGGCACCCGGTCCCTGCCGCACGGGCCGAGGTCCACCTGGAGCTCGACGCCGGCGTCGGCGAGCCGCTCCGCCAGTGCCTCGCAGCTTTCCCGGACCACGAAGGCCAGATCGACGGGCGCCGGCTCGTGCCGGCCGCGGCGCGCGAAGTCGAGCAGCGTGTTGACGATGCGGGCGGCCCGGAAGGTCTGGCGCTCGACCTTGCGCAGCAGGCGCCGCCGCGGATCCTGATCGGAGGTCTCCGCCAGCAGCATCTGGGCGTAGCTCGAGATTCCGGTCAGGGGCGTGTTCACCTCGTGAGCGACGCCGGCGGCCATCGCGCCGAGAGCCGCGAGGCGCTCCTTCTCGGCCAGTTCCCGCTTCATCGCCACCCGCTCGGTGACGTCGTGGGCCACGACGACCCGGTCGCCGGGCGCGGCGCCCTGGAACGCCGCGACGGACAACTGGAGGTACTTCTCGGTCCCGGTCCGGTCCTCGAAGCGGACCTCGACCGGCGGGTCGTCCTGCCGCGGAAACAGGTCGAGCGGAATCAGGTCGCCGAGGCCTCGGCCGGCAGCCTCGTTCCGGGGCAGGCCGACGAGAGCCCCGAAGGCGCCGTTCGCGGTCACGATCCGGTCCCTGCCGTCGATGACGGCGATGCCGGCCGGAGAGGACTCGATGATCTCCTCGCTGAACTGCTTGAGTTCGGAGACCCGGGTCAACTGCCGCTGTCTCTGCTCGAGGAGTTGCGCGTTCTCGATCGCCAGCACCGCCTGGTTCAGGAGCTGGCGGATCAGCGTCAGATCGTCGGTGGAGAGGGGCGCGCCGCCGACGCGGCGGCCGACGTAGAGCAGGCCGACCGTCCGGTCCCGCACCTGGAGCGGGAAGACGTAGTGGTAGCCGAGCACCGCCAGGCGCAGGTACCCGCTGTCCGCGGCGTCGGCCAGCGGCGCCCGCGCGAGGGCCCGGTGGGCCTCGGTCCAGATGGAGACGTCGACTTCGGCGAGCTGGAGTTCCGGCGCTTCGGGTTCTTCCCGCACGGGCGTCAGATGGTCGCCTTCGACCAGGAACAGGTTGCTCTGCTCCAGGCTCAGGCCTTCTTCCAGCTCTCGCAGCAGGCTCGACGCCAGCCGCCCGAGGTCCCGCTCGTGGAGCAGTTCCTCGCCGAGCCTCTGCAGCGCGCGGCGGCTGCGCTGGGCGCGGTACTGGAGTCGCTGGAGACTCGAGCCGATGCCCTGCTTGACCGGTATCGAGAGGGTCCCTATGACGAGCAGCGCGCTGGCGTTCAGGAAGCCCCTGGCGACGACCATGTCCTGGGGCACGCCGCGGCGGATGAGCAGGCTGAGCAGCGAAAAGCCGAGCACGGCAAGCAGGACCGTGAGCGCGTAGGTCGCGACATCGCGGGCGATGACCGCCACGTCCCAGAGGCGGTAGCGGAGCAGGGCGTAGGCGAAGCTCAGCGGAACCAGGGCCAGCGGCGCCACCGCGACGGCGTCGAGCCAGCCGGGCGCGGGCACTTCCAGGGCGAATGGCAGGACGTACAGCACCAGGAACGGCAGGTAGCCGCCGGCGACGCCGAAGGCGATCCACTGGGTCTGCCGTCCCTGCTCCCAGTCGCGCCTGGACAGCAGGCGGCGGCCCAGCACGGCGGCCGCGGCCAGCGCGTAGGCGACCAGCAGGAGCAGCTCGACACGGTCCTGACGCTCCAGCGCGGTGGCCGTGAGCTCGCCGGCCAGACGGCCGGCCCCGAAGATCTGGTCGAGCTGCAGCGCGAGCAGAGCGGCGGACGGCAGGTAGAGCCAGGGCACCGCGCGGCGCGCCCAGATGGAGTTCGGGCGCACCGGGAACACGAGGAAGAAGTGGAGCGTGAGGGGCGGCAGCAGGAGCCGGCAGGCGCCGTCGACAAGGTAGAAGAGGCGGTCGATCGCGTCGAAGGGCGCGATCGGCGTGACCAGGTAGAGGGCCGCGGAGGTCAGGGCCCAGAGGTGGAACAGGAGCGTCTGCCGGCTGCGTTGACGGCTCAGGGTGTAGAGCCCGATCAGCAGGTAGGCGATCCCGGTCAGCGCGAGGGCGATGTAGGCCCAGTCCAGGCTCAGCCGGGGCAGGGGGTGCAGTGCCGTGACCAGCTCCTCGCCTTCGTCGGTCTCCCGGAGCACCTGCAGGTCGCTCTCCGGGCGCCGGCGCAGCAGGCGCTCCAGCTCGTCGGCCGAGAGCGGCGGTTCGCCGTTGGCCAGGACGATGACGTCGTCGGGCAGCAGCTCCGACCCGTCGGCGGCGGCGACCACGCGGAGTTCCCCGGCGGCCGTTTCGACCACGAGCCCGACATCCTGGAACGAGCTCACCTTGCGGCCCATGGAGAAGCCGCCCAGGCCGACGACCAGGATCGTCGCGAGCAGGAGCGCGGCGGTCAGGCCGAGCCGGGCGGGTCGGGACTCGATGCGCATCGCTGGGTCGCTCGTCCGGTCGCTTCGTCGCGGGTGTGTCTTCTTTGCCTCAGGTGCGGCCGGAATGCCGTGCCTGGGGCAATTCAGCTTTCTGTAAGCACGTCCTGTGCCGGGCGGATTCGCCGGCTATCCGCCTGATTTTAGGACATGTCGGGGCTCGTCGGGCGAGCGCAGTTCAACCCGTTGGTTCTGAAACGGTTTGTTGGATCGCCCTAGAAGCGGACGGCGAGGCCGGCGACGACCCGGCGGCGCAACTGATCCGGATCGTGGCTGGAGTCGATCGGGAGATGTCCGCGGCTGAGCTGCATCTCGAGTTGCAGGGCCCAGTTCTGGATGCCGGTGCCGGTGACCCAGGGCAGTCCCTGCGTCAGCAGAAGCTGCAGGCGCTCGACGGAGAGCACCGAGTTCGGGCCGGCGGCCGCGAACCGGGCGTCCCGGGCGACGGGCGACAGTTCCTGGTCCACCCGGCGGAAGGCGAGCAGGACGCCGGTGGAACTGCGTTCGAACTGGGTGTCGACGCTGGCGATCACGTAGCGGACCTGGTTCTCGAGGTTGTTGCCGCTACCGTCGACGGCGCGGAGCAGACCGCCGCCGCCCGAGGCGGCCGAGGTGCTGATCCGGGTCAGGATCTTCTCGCCGAGGCGCTGCTGCAGCTCGAAGTGGAGTTCGGCGACCTGGTCGCCGTCGAGCAGCAGCAGGCTCTCCAGCCGTTCGAAGATGTCGCGGCTGAAGTACAGCCGGACGCTGTCCGCGAACTGGCGCTCCGTTATGCCGAACTCGACGCGGCGGCTGTCGTCCGTGGCGCCGAGCCGCCGGCTGAGCTCGATCCGGTAGCAGTGCTCGAACGTGGCGGTGCAGGCGTCGTCGTCGTGGTACTGCACCTGCAGGAAATCGCGGAAGAGGAGATGCTCCGAGTCGACCCTCTCGCTGGCCGAGACCGCGGCCAGCCAGTTGGAACCGAGTTCGACGACGAAGCCGGCGCGGGGGGTGAAGGAGACGTTGCCGTCGCTCAGCGTGCTGAACATGCCGTACTCGAGAACGACCGTGGGCTGGACCTCCCAGTTACCCTGGCTGAAGACGTCGAAGCGCTGGTGGGGCTCCTCGCCCCAGGTCGAGAACCGGCCGGTCCCGTACGCCTGCCGCTCGCGGTAGGTGAGTCCGGCTTCGAGCGAGGCGTTGGCGGTGATCTGCCGCTCGTAGCCGCCCCGGAACTCCAGGGTCGTCGAGGACATCGGCGAGTCGATGGCAGCCAGCGCCAGGCTGTGCAGACCGCTCTGGCCGGAGTAGAGGTCGCCGAAACCGTGGTGGAAGTTCTGGTCGGCGGTGTACCGGGCCTCGAAGTGGGCGTCGCCGGCGCCGGCCGCCTGTTCGACCCGCAGGCCGTAGCTTTCGAGGCCGGCGAACGGGGCCGGTCCCCAGTCGTCCCAGGCCGCGCCGTCGCCGCCGTGGAACCCGCCGCCGTGGAAGCGGTGTCGCTGCGACGTGATCTGGACGTTCGAACCCCGGTGGTTCACGTCGAGGGCGAAGGCCTGGCTGTCGCCGAGCTGCTGGTGGTCTTCGTTGAACACCTGGCGCTCGAACTCGCGCAGGTCGGATCGCAGGGCGAGCTGGGTCTTGCCGAACCGGCTGCGGAGATCGAACTGACTGCCGAGCACCCGGGCGCCGGCGTCGCCGCCCGCGTCCTCGATGCCCGAAAGCGTCCGCAGTTCGGCCTCGAAACGCTCGCGCTGGACCGCCGACTCGAGCGCCCAGCCCTGATCGTCCGCGATCGCTTCCGCGATCTGGATCTGGCGCAGGATGTCGTTCGGTATGCGCTCCCGGACGGACCAGAAGTCGTCCTCGCCCGCGGCTGTCTCCTCGCCTGCGGGCCGGCGCTCGCGGGCGCCCAGCTCGAAGTCGAGCGCTTGCACCGACTCGCCCGTCGTGCGCACCAGCTCCGCCACCGCAGGCACGAAGCCCGGCCGGTGAGCGATCACGCGGTAGACGCCGGCCGGCAGGGGCTGGAAGGCGTAGCGGCCGAAACGGTCGGTCGTCGTCCTGCGCTTGCTGCGATCGGCGACGTCGTAGACGTACACGCGGGCGGCGGGAAGGGCCGCCTCGCCGGCGTGGACCCGGCCGACCAGACGCCCGGCCAGTGGATCGCCGAGGCTCGGCAGGTCGAGGCCGGCCTGGAGCGGAGCGGCGCCCAGGAGCGCGATGGCGGCGACGGGCGCCAGGACTCCGGCGGAGAGCATGCGCACTCGCACTGCGGTCGACCGGGAGTCGCCGGGATGCATCCGGCAGGTCATGTTGGGAATCACTATAGCGGACGGCGGTCAGGTGAGTGTGCGGGCCGCGGCGAAGACGATGACCTTCCTCGCGCCCGCCGCCTTGAGAGTACGGGCGGCCCTGCCGGAGGTTGCGCCGGTGGTCACTACGTCGTCGACCAGGAGAACTACTCGGTCCCGTACCGCGGCGGGCCTGCGGCAGGTGAAGGCGATTCCCGGGTTCAGGAGGCGTTGACGGCGGCCGCGGCCGACCTGCGGCCTGCCCAGCGTCCGCCGTCTCAGCGCTGGCGACAGCGGCCGCCCGAGACGCCGGGCGAGCGGCCGGGCGATCGAGTCCGCGTGGTTGCGGCCACGAGCGAGCCGCCGGCGCCAGTGCATGGGCATGGGTACGACAACGTCGGCGCGGCGCAGCTCGATTCCCAGTCGGGTGTTCGCCTCGTCGGCGATGTGGAGGCCCAGGTAGTCGAGGCGGCCGTACTTCAGGCCCAGGATGATCTGGTCGAATGGCGGCTGGTAGCCCCAGAGCCAGAAGAAACCGTCGCAACCTTCCAGCCGGTCTCCGCGGGCCGCGCCCCGGGGCCGGGCTTCGAGCAGCCGCCGGCACTGCCTGCACAGCCCGAGTTCCCGTTCGGCCGGGGCCGAGCAGGCGAGGCAGGGCCGCGGCAGGAGCAGTCCGATGGCGAAGGCAAGGAAACGCCGCGCCAGCCGACAGACGTTTTGCGCCGCTGATCCGTAGAAACAGTTGGGCAGTCTTCTTCGGGTGGGTGGGCCGTACGCGGTCATTCCTGCCGACCAGGACGGATTCAGCCCGCGTCTATACTGCCCGGCGCGCGGACCAAGGAGACTCTCTTGACCTCACGGAAACGAAAGCTGCGCGCCGCGGTCGTACCGGCGCTGGCGACAGTCCTCCTGCTGCTCGCGGGCGCGGCGGACGCCGGCGCCCAGGAGCGATACAGCTACACCGTCTCGCTCGGACCGACCTTCGGCGGCAGCCTGGACGGCAAGCCCGACGGCGGCCTCGACCACGCGGGCTTCCTGGCGAGCATCTCGTGGCGGACCCAGCCGCGCACCTCGGTCGGCCTCCGGCTGGGCAGCACGGATCTGGGCGGCGACCAGATCGGCACTCTGGCGAGCCCCACCTTCCGCTACGCGACGATCGCCGGCGAGTACCGTTTCAACGACCTCTACTACGAATCGGGCGTGTTCATGGGCCTCGGCGTGTACCAGCTCGGGGACGGAGTCGAGAGCGACGAGGGAGTCGGCCTGACCCTGGGCGTGACGGGTGACTTCCCGATCAACGAGCGATTCTCGATCCTCGTCGAGTTGGTGGGCCACTACGCGGACCTCGACGCCTCCAGCACCCACGCCACCGTTCACGCCGGAGTCGCGTACCACTTCTAGGGGGCTGCTACACTCTCGCGCCGCCGACCCGTGGGGCCGTAGCTCAGTTGGGAGAGCGCTTGAATGGCATTCAAGAGGTCGTGGGTTCGACTCCCATCGGCTCCACCACGTTCGGCCGGCGTCAGCGGACGCATCACGCCCCCGGACCATCGACTCGTGAAGACCGCTGCGGTCGATGTGGCGGAAGCGCATGGGAATCGAACCCACCCCCGAGACGCATCACGCCCCGGACAACGGTTTTGAAGACCGCAGGAGGCACCAGCCCCCGAGCGCTTCCGGCGGTCAGCATATCCTCGGGTCTCCTGCCCGGAACCTCACGAGGAACTTAGCCATGACGACCCCTATCGCCGGCCTGCGGGGCCGGATTCCCGTGTTCGCTGCGACGGTTCTGCTCGTTGCGTGCGGGACGAACGCACCGGCCGAGGGCGGCGGCGCCCAGGAGGCCGCGGCGCCCGTGGAGCTCTCCGAGCCGATCGTCGCCAGCGGACTGTCGATCGCGCTTCCGGCGGCGTGGAACCGCCTCGAATCGAGGTCGGCGATGCGCATGCTCGAAGCCGAGATCCCGGGTTCCGGCGGCCCGGGTGAGATTTCCGCGTACTACTTCGGGCCCGGCGGGGGCGGCGGGCTGGCAGCGAACATCGAACGCTGGAAGAGCCAGGTCGTCCTCCAGGCCGGGGCTCCGGAGCCGACGACGCAGAGTCGCGAAAGCGGCGGCGTCCGCCGCACCTGGGTCGAGCTCGAAGGGACGGTCAAGGCGAGCACGATCGGCAGTTTTCCGACGACCGACCTCCACGACGGGGCGCTCTTCGGCGCGATCATCGAGGCGCCCGGCGGTCCGTGGTACCTGCGGGCGGTCGGCCCCGGCGCGACGATGAGAGAGCAGCGTCAGGCCTTCCTGGCCATGCTCGACAGCGCCCGGCCCGAGGGCTAGAGCCTAGCTGGCGGCGGGGCTCGAGGTGTCGCTCTTCGACGACGTCGAGTCGCTGGACTTCTTGCCGGAGTCGGATGACGACTCGCTGGCCGCGGCCTTGCCGTTCCCGTTGGCGGTGTCGCCGTGCGACTTCTTGCCGTTCCCGTTGTCCTTGCGGGCGTAGTCGTTCACGTACCAGCCGCTGCCCTTGAACTGGAAGGCGGGGGCGGAGAGCAGCTTCTTCAGGCTGGGCCGGCCGCACTCGGGGCAGTCCTCGAGGGGCGGGGCGGAGAACGCCTGGATGGCCTCCAGGGTGGCCTCGCATTCGGTGCACTGGTACTCGTACAGGGGCATGGCGGCGCGGGATTGTAGCAGCTTGTTGGCAGTCTCCGCGGAGGACTGCCAACCGCGACTACCGACTCACAGGGGCAGCACCTGGCAGGACTCTCCCGCGGCGGCCGGAGCGCTGGACTTCGGCACCCGCACGAGGCCGGCGCCGGCGCCGTAGGCGACCAGGTCGTGGGAGCCGAGCGGCGGCCTCGGTTCGACCAGCACCTCGCCGGACTTCACGCGGAACCGGCAGGGCAGGAAGCGGTCGCGCCACTTGGCGCCGGGAAGCTCCGCGGTGAGCCGCCCGCTGAGCGCTCCCCGCCAGTACCTGTCGGTCGCTCCGGTCATGACCCGTAGCAGGGGCCGCACGAACAGCCAGTAGGTGACCATCGCCGAGGCCGGGTTGCCGGGAAGTCCGAACACCCATCCCCGGTCGTGGCGGGCCGCCACCAGCGGCTTTCCGGGCTGGATCGCGACCGCGTCGAAGAGGATGCGGCAGCCGAGGCCGGTGTCGCCCAGGACCTGCTCGACGAAGTCGAACTCGCCCATCGACACGCCGCCCGAGATCAGGAGGACGTCGGAGTCGAGGCCGCGTTCGACCTTCTCGCGGAGCTCGTCCGGGTCGTCGCGGGCGATGCCCAGAGGGCGGGCGTCGATACCGAGCTGCGCCAGCGCGGCGCGGAGGAAGTCGCGGTGGGAGTCGCGGAGCTGGCCCGGACCGGGCTCGGCCTCGGCGGGGACGACCTCGTCGCCGGTGGACAGCGTTGCGACGGTGGGACGGCGATGGACCGGCGCCTCGTGGATGCCGTGGGTCGCCAGAACGCCGGCGCCGCCGGGCGTCAGCAACTCGCCTTCGGCGAGCAGCGGCCCGCCGGCCGCCGTGACCTCGGCCTGGCGGCGGATGTGGCTTCCCGGCGGCACCGTCTCCACGATGCGGACCGCGCCGCTGGCGCCCTCGGCGGAGGAGTCGTCGAACTCGGTCTGTTCGATCGGGATCACGCGGTCGGCGCCGGCCGGCGCCGGGGCGCCGGTCATGATGCGCAGCGCCGCGCCGGCTCGAAGCTCCGCTCCCGGTGGGTCGCCGGCGGCAACGATGCCGTCGACGGGCAGCCTGGCCCCCGCTTCGGCATCGCCGCCGAGGGCGAAGCCGTCCATCGCCGAGACGTCGTGGGCGGGCACGTCGACGGTCGCGGTCAGGCCCCCGGCGAGCACCCGGCCGACCGCGTCGGCGCGGCTGACCTGTTCGACCGGCAGCGTCTCCGCCTCCGCGGCGATCGCGGCCCAGGCGTCCTCGGGGGTGAGCATGCGGCGTTGTTACCGGAGCGGCGCCACCGGCGTCAATGGAGGCTGCGGTGGTGCTGGCCCGGTTCGGTCAGCCCACCAACGCTCGCGTCCATCCTTCCGTGGCCAGCCGCTCCGCCGCGATTCCCACTTGCCTCGCGCTGAACTGCTTCTTGGGCGGCTCCCAAGCATGGAGTCGCTCCACCAACTTCTTCTCCTCCCGCACGTTCTGGTCGCTCTTGAGCAACCAATGCACCGTCGCCAGTAGTTCAAGGCCAAATGACGACTCGAAACCGTCGACCAGTCGCGCGACTCTCTCGAAGCGCTCTTGCGTTGCCTGATGCTCTCCGAGAACAGAGATCGCTTCCTCGTAGGCGCAGGGAGTGAGTTGCAGTCGCGTCCGCGGATCGTCGCCACCGTCGGCGTAGCCGGACACGTAGTAGCCTTCTACTGCGTGCAGCACGTGCCGGAGATTCTCCGCGTACGGCCCATACCGTGCGGCCCTGAAGCGCAGCCTGAGTGGTTCACCGGCACCCTGCATGAAGTACATGAGCTTGTGTACCTCCAAGAGGGTCACGAAGGGGTCCAAGCCCCCGTTGAGATATTGCTGAATAAGGCCCACCAGTGCGGCACGGCCCTTGGTCATGCGAGGCACGGGACGCTTGTCGCGCATCCGATCCCACTTGAAGTCGGTGCTGGGCTCGAACACAACGACCTGTACGTCGTCGAGAGGATCCATGCTCTCTACGATCCGACTCCGGACATCACTCCAGACAAGCCCGCCGAGCCCGCTACCGAGGGGTGGTATTGCGATGGAGCGAATGTCGCGCTGCCTGACCTCCCTCGCGAGTGCTTCCAGGCCGGCTTCGATGTCCTCCATTCGACTCTTCGCGCGCCAGTGCCTCTTTGTCGGGAAGTTCACGATGTAGCGAGGACCATCGATCGTCGTGTTCTCGACGACGAACATGCGCCCAGGCCTGACCTCCTCCCGCCGGCAAGCCGCAGCGTATGCGCGGTAGTTCTCGGGGAAGGCCTTCTTGAACTGGAGCGACAGGCCGCGGCCCATGAAGCCGACGCAGTTCACAGTGTTGACGAGAGCATCCGCACGCTCGTCAAAGATGTTCCCGGTTTTGAACTGGATCATCGGTGGGTACTCTTCAATAGTACCAAGGACGCTTCACTTCCACCGACGGCCTGGGCCGACCCGGAGGAAGGGCAGCGGAGACCCGTCGAGCGACCGCTTCAGAGAAGACGCCGATGCGCCTCACAAGGTCCCACGGGAAGAACTTCTCCACCAGGAACTCGGCCTGCTTGGCTTCTTTGCACTCTCGCCAGTCGGACGCCTTCACGGCCGCCCAGTCGATCTCGCCAAGTTGGTCCAGACGACAACGATCCTCGGCGTAGAAAGAGCTGGCGTTGGAGAGCGTGAAGGCCCAGCGGTGCCCTTCGCTGCCGGCCCAGTCGACCACGTCCAGCAGGTTGGCCTCCAGGTGAACGATCGGTTCCTGGCCGCCACGGTACGTCAGTTGCCGGTGGTTCCGCTTGTGGATGACGTAGAGCATCACGGAACGCGGGCAGAAGTAGAAGGGTACGCAGGCACCGACCGTGAGTTCCGGATGGCTGCGGAGTCCGAGCTCGAGCCGACGGGCCTTGAGGTCCGGCATGCCTATGCCGGTGCCCCCGGTAGTGCGCTCGGGTACCTCCGCGTCACACCAGAGGCGGTCAGTCGCGATCGACGTAAGTCGGTCCACATGGACGATGTGGTAGATGCGGGGATTGTCTGGAACGCTCATGGTCTGCCGTGTGCTCTGCGTCGGCTTCGTCAGGTCGTTGAGGGTTGGTCACTATAGGTCCTTCTCAGTGAAGCACCGGACGGTCGGTGATGAGCTAGCGACGATTCGGGCCAGTCCGCTGGTAGCTCTGTGCGCAGGTACGCTGACTTCCGGCCACTATCCGATCCGTGTCAGGGCCGAGTACATCGGCAGGTACATCGAGATGACGATGCCGCCGATGACGACTCCGAGGACGGTGATGAGCGCCGGCTCGAGCAGCTTCATCAGGCTCTCCACGTCCGTGTCGACTTCCTCCTCGTAGAAGTCGGCGATGCGGTTGAGCATCGGACTGAGCTTGCCGGTCTGTTCGCCGACGTAGACGATCTGGCACAGCATCGTCGGGAAGACGTTCGTCCGGCGCAGCGCGCCGTGGATCGAGCCGCCCTGTTCGACTTCGCCGCGGACCGTCTCGAGCGCCTCGGAGACGACCGTGTTGCCGGCGGCGCCGGCGGCGGTCCTCAGCGCGTCGAGGATCGGTATGCCCGAGGCCAGCAGGACGGAGAGGGTGCGGCAGGCCCGTCCCGTGACGATCCGCTGCATCAGCTTGCCGACCACCGGCAGCCGCAGCACCAGCCGGTCGGCCCACTGGCGGCCCTGCCGGGTGCGGAGAAGCCGGCTCGCCGCGAACGCGGCCGCGGCGGCGCCCGCGAGCAGCACGAGCACGTAGGCGCCGATGAACTCGCTGACGCCGACCACCAGCCGGGTCAGGAAGGGAAGGTCGCCTCCCAGGTCGGCGAACAGGTGCCGGAACACGGGGATCACCTTCCAGAGGATGAGGAACACGACGGCGGAGGCGACGGCGAGGATGGCGGCCGGATAGGTGAGGGCGGACCGGACCTGGTTGCGGAGCTTCGCCAACTTCTCGATGTGGGTGGCGAGACGGTCCATCACGGGATGGAGAGCGCCGCTGGCCTCGCCCGCGGCGACCAGGTTCACGTAGAGGTCGTTGAAGGCCCGCGGCCGGCGCTTCATCGCCTCGGCGAGGCCGGCGCCGGCTTCGACTTCGGAGCGGACCTCCAGCAGGATGGCGCGGAGCCCCGCGTGCTGGCCCTGGATGCTCAGGATGTCCAGGCCCTGGAGCAGCGGCAGGCCCGCGTCCAGCAGGACGGCCAACTGGCGGCTGAAGACGGCGAGCGTCTTCGGTCCGACGCGGCGGCCGGGGCGGAACCAGCCCGGCGGCCAGCGCCGCGGCGGTTCCGGCTCGTCAGGCTCCGGTGCGAGCAGCTCGTCCTCGTCGGCGAGCCAGGGCGCGCGGAACACGCTCAGCGGCCTCCCGTGAGGCCGACACTGTCAGTGCGCCGGCCGTCAGTACGTCGCGGGAGCCTCGGCCGCTTCGCCGTCCTCGTCCGCGGCCTGCATGTCTTCCCAGCTCCGGAGGTGCTCCAGGAGAACGAGAAGGTGGTTGTTGACCCGCGCGGCCGTATCCGCGTTGTCGCCGGGTGGATGGTCGTAGACGAGGTTGACGAGCCGGTTCTCCATCGGATGAACCATGAACAGCCGGATCCGCTGGAGCGTCGTGCCGTCCTCGGCCTGGAATCTCCCGCGTGCATAGCGCGCGGCGCCGAAGGGGCCGTAGAAGAGCGTGCCGCCGACGCCCAGGAACTCGCCTCCCGGCAGCGCCTCGAACAGCGGCCGCTGCTCCTCCCTGATGACGTCGATCGCGGAGACCTCCGCGAGCTCGATGTGGCCCTCGGTGGGCTCGCCGAGCTCGAGATGGATCGAGCCCACCGGACCCGCCGGGGTTTCCGTCGTCTCGAGGAGTTCGCAGGCAAGCTCCAGCGCGTGGCTGCTGGGCTCCACCCGGGCGCAGCCGTCCGGCAGGTCGACGAGTCCGAGCCCCTGCACTTCGAGGGCGATAGGGGTCGGGCCGGCTTCCTCCGGCGCGGCCTGGCAGCCGATGTGGGCGAACGAGACACCTGTACCGACCAAGACGAAGAACGCCGTCCGGAACCTGCTCCCACTGTGCCTGAACATCGCCGGACAGTACCATGCAGGTCACCGCCGATCGAGGTCGGATCGTGTCGGCGCGGACCATGCCGCGGAGCGTGCTTCTGCCCTGGGAGGGAATGACCGTGGACAAGCCCATCGCCCGTGTACTCAACCTGATCGACGACCGTGAACAGCGCCTCTGGACGCTGACGCCGGACCAGGCGCGACGGCGCCTGCTCGACGGCCCCGAGGCGGTGCTCGGGATCGACGGTTCGTTCGCCCTGGCCGCCCGCCGCGGCGTCGACGTCGTGATGGCCCGCAGCCTGGACCGGCCGATGCGCTACTTCCTGGCGAAGGAGTCGTCCGGGCCGATGCTGGTCATCGCCCAGCGCATCGACGAGATCAGGGACTGCCTCGCCGCCGAGGGCTATCTCGACCAGTTCCACCCGACCTACACCCGGATGGTCCCCGCGCACCACGCGACGACGCTGCGCCTGGTCGGCTGTCCGGACCCGAACCCGACCCACGAGCGCTTCTTCGACCCGCCCCGCGGCACGCTGCCGCCGGACCTCGACATGATCGGCGAGCGCTACGTCGAGGCGCTGATGTTCGAACTCCGCGGCTGGCTCGCCGCGTTGCCGCCGGGCCTCGGCCGGGAGCCGATCGGGGTCTGTTTCTCCGGCGGCATCGATAGCGGCGCGGTGCTGGTGGCCCTCAACCGCGCGCTGCTCGAATCGGGGCGGAGCGCGGCGCGGCTCAAGGCGTTCACCCTGCGGGTCGGCGCCGGCGCCGGCGACGCTGAACAGGCGCGGGAGTTCCTGCGCCGCGTGGACCTCGAGATGCTGGGCGAGGAGGTCGAGGCAGGCGCCGCGGATGTCGATCCCCTGGCCGCGATCGAGGTGATCGAGGACTACAAGCCGCTGGACGTCGAGTGCGCCGCGGTCGGCCTCGCGCTGCTGCGGGGGATCCGGGCGCGCTACCCCGACTGGCGGCTGCTGGTCGACGGAGACGGCGGTGACGAGAACCTGAAGGACTATCCGCTGGAGGAGAACCACGAGCTGACGATCACCAGCGTCGTCAACAACTCGATGCTCTACCAGGAGGGCTGGGGCGTCGACGCGGTCAAGCACTCCCAGACCTACTCGGGCGGCCTCGGCCGGGCCACCGTCCGCACCCACGCGCCGGCGCGCCTGCTCGGTTTCGAGGGATTCAGTCCGTTCACGCGGCCGGCGGTCATCGCGGTGGCCGAGGCGATTCCCTTCGCCGCCCTGGTCGGCGGCTCCCACGAGGCGCTCTACGACCTGAAGGGCGAGGTCGTGCGCCGCGGCATGAAGCGGGTTCTCGGCGTCGACTTCCCGGTCTTCCCGAAGCGCCGCTTCCAGGAGGGCGCGGCCTCGGAGGACGTGTTCGAGGCCGCCTTCGACCGGCCGCCGGAGCAGTACCGCCGGCACTTCCAGTCGCTCTACGCCTGACGAGCATGCCGACCCCGCCGCCGGCCGCGGTTCGGGCGCTCCGTCCGCCGAAGCCGACCCACGATCCTTGGCTGCCCCAGGGGGTGACGGTCGAACTGGAGCGCGGCCCCGGGGGTGAGTCCATTCCCTCGGCGACCGTGTTCCTGACCGGCGCCGAGTGCCCCTTTACCTGCGTGTTCTGCGACCTCTGGCGGTACACGATCGACGGACCGACGCCGGCCGGGGCCCTGCCGGCCCAGTTGCGAGCGGCGCTGGAGCGGCTTCCCGGCCTGCTCCGGGAAGCGGGGCTCGATCGCTGCGACCAGCTCAAGCTGTACAACGCGAGCAACTTCTTCGACCGGCGCGCGGTGCCGGAGGCGGACCTGGAACCGATCGCCCGCCTCGCCGCCGGGTTCCGGCGGGTCGTGGTCGAGTGCCACCCGCGGCTGGTCGACGACCGGGTGCGCCGCTTCGCGGAGCTGCTGCGGGGTCGGCTGGAGGTGGCGATGGGCCTGGAGACGGCGCACCCGGAGGCGCTGTCCCGGCTCGGCAAGCAGATGACCCTGGAGCAGTTCGACCGGGCCGCGGAACGCCTGCGCGCCGACGGCGTCGACCTGCGGGTGTTCGTGCTGGTCGGCGTGCCCTTCGTGCCGGCGGACGAGCAGGCGAAGTGGGTCGCGGAGAGCGTCCGCCACGCGGCGCGGGTGGGGGCCAGGTCGGTGGCGCTGATCCCGGTGCGGGGCGGCAACGGTGAGCTGGAGCGGCTGGCGGGCCTGGGGCTGTTCGAGCCGCCGGATCTGGCGTTGCTGGAGGAGTGTCTGGCAGGGGGGCTGCGGGCGGCCGAGGCGTCCCTCGCGGTGCAGGTCGACCCCTGGGATCTGGACCAGGTCGCCGCCGGTTGCGACGCCTGCCGGGACGCCCGCGTGGCGGCGATCCGGGAGATGAACCGAACAGGTAAGCCGCGGCTGACGGTGTGTGGTGACTGCCGTGGCTGAACGCCGCGAGGTCGTCGTCGCGGGCGGCGGCTTCGCCGGTTCGATCCTGGCGCGGGCGCTTCACGCCGAAGGCCGGGACGTGCTCCTGCTGGAACGGGGCCGCCATCCGCGGTTCGCGCTCGGCGAGTCGTCGACTCCGCTCGCCAACCTCGCCCTCGAGCGGCTGGCCGTGCGCTACGGCTTCGAGGACCTCTGGGACCTGGCCGCCCATGGCCGCTGGCGCCGCCGGCTGCCGGAGGTGGGCCGGGGACTCAAGCGGGGCTTCTGCTTCTATTCGCACGAACCGGGAAAGGCCTTCTCGCCCGGGCCGGCGAGCGGGCGCCGGCTGGTCGTCGCCGCCTCGCCCGACGACGACGCGGCGGACAACCAGTGGCTGCGGGCCGATGTCGACCGCTTCCTGTTCGAGCGCGCCCGGGCCGAGGGCGTCGACTGCCGCGAAGAGACGGAGGTCGAGGTGGTTTCGGTTCCCCGCGACCCGGGCGAGGGTCCGGTCCGGCTCAGGGCCGGCGGGCAGGCCGTCGAGGCCGGACTCCTGGTCGACGCGACGGGCGGCTCGCCGCTGGCGGCCGGCCTGGGTGCGGGGGAGGCGTCGCCGCGGCTGCGGACGAGCCTGGTCTATTCGCACTTCGCCGGCGTGGCGCCCTTCGAGCGGGACGAGGGCTGGCCGAACTCGCCCTTTCCCGAGCGCTGGAGCGCGTCGCACCATCTGCTGGAGGAGGGCTGGCTGTACCAGCTCCGCTTCGACGACGGCTCGATGAGCGCCGGCTTTCTGCTGGCCGGGGAGCCCGCCGGCACGGGCGAAACAGTCTTCGCTTCGCTGCTCGGCCGGTACCCGTCGCTGGCGCTCCAGTTCGCGGACAGCAGGCCGCTGCGACCGGTGGCGTCGCGGTCGGCTGTCGCCTGGCGCCGCGACCGCGCCGCCAGCCGGGGCTGGCTGCTGCTGCCGCACAGCTACGCCTTCGCCGATCCGATGTTCTCGACCGGCATCGCCTGGAGCCTGCTCGCGGTGGAACGGGTGGCCGATCTCTGCCGGAACGGCCTGCCGGCGGCCGGGGATCTGGAACGCTACGGGCGTCTCGTCGCCGCCGAGGCGGACCACATCGACCGGCTTCTCGTCGCGGCCTACCGGCTGATGCCCCGGATGGAGCGGTTCACCGCCGGGGCGATGGTCTACTTCGCGGCCGCCTCCTTCGACGAACTGCGGCAGCGGCTGCTCGACGCGCCGCCGGAGGGCTGGTGCTGGCAGGGGTTCCTCGGCGCCGGCGACGGCCGTCGCGGGCTGTTCGAGGAACTCGACGAACGGTCGGCGACCGGAGGCACGGGCGCGTCGCTGGCCGAGTGGGTCGGGCCGGCGATCGAGCGCTGGAACCTGATCGGTCTCCTGGACCCGCGCCGCCGCAACGCCTACCCGGTCGACCTGGAGGACATGGAACGGCGGGCGGTCCAGGTCGCCGCGGGCCTTGGGCTCGATAGGGCCGAGTTGCGGCGCCGGTGGCCGCGGCTGCGGAGTCCGGACCAGATGATGTCCGCTCTCAGGGAGGCCCCATCAGCACGTTGACCGAGCTCTCGAACCCGGTCTCGGGCCGGTCCCGCCGCAGGCGGCGGGCCGCCAGGCCCTCGATGATCCGCCGGGGCTGAATGTAGCGTTCGCGCAGACGGTGGGCGTCCAGCAGATCGGACGCCAGAGCCAGCGCCGCGGCTCGGTCGCTGCGGTCGTCGAGCGCTCCGGCCGCCTCGGTCACGGCGCGGGCTGCCCGGTTCCAGCCCCGGCGGGCCCGGACGTCGTCCAGGTCCTTGCCGCCGATGGCGACCAGCCGGTCGGTCAGGCCGGCGGTCCACAGGGCGGACGATGCGTCACCCTCGCGCCGTCGCCAGTGTTCCACAAGGTCGGCCGTCTGTTCATCGGCCGGCTCGACGTCCTCGTCTCCGGCGCCGAGGTAGACCGTCAGCGAGCGGCTGCGCAGCGTCGGCAGGAGCTCCTGGGCGGACGCCGCCAGAAGCAGGAAGTGCCTGGGCGTCGTGCCGATCGGCTCCTCGAGCGTCTTGAGGAGCGTGTTCGCTCCGTGCGGGTTCAACGTGTTCGCGTCGGCAATGACGAACACCTGGCCGCGAGCCTCGAAGGGCGACAACTGCGCCGCTCGCACCAGGGGCCTGACCATCCCGATGCGGATGTCCCGCCGGGCGGGCGGGCGCTCGAGCAGGAGAAAGTCCGGGTGGCCCTGGCGCACTCCCTCGTCGTTCTCCTCGTCGGCCTTCCCGCCCTTCTTCTCCGAGCTAGCCTTCGCGCGCGCTTCGCTGGCGTACCGATCCTTGTCGACCCTGCGGCAATGCCCGCACTCGCCGCAGGGCCGCTCCTGCGGCGCGCGCTCGCAGAGCAGCGCCCGGCCGATCTCGAAGGCGAGATCGAGGCGGTCGTCCGCCGTCCCGCCGGAGACGATCACGGACGGGTAGAGACGGCCCTCCGCCGCGAGGCGCGGCAACTCGTCCGCGATGCGGTTCATGGCAGCACGTCGCTCAGCGCGGCCTCGACCGCCCGCGCCACGTCGTCGACGGGCGCCGCCGCGTCGATGACCCGGAAGCGCTCCGCCTCGGCCGCCATGCGCCGCTCGTATGCCTCGTGGACGCGGCGGTAGAAGGCCAGGCTCTCCCGGTCGATCCGGTCGGCGGCCCCTCCGCGGCGCCGTCGCTGCGCCTCCTCCGGAGACAGCTCGAAGAACAGGGTGCGGTCGGGCGACCGGCAGCCGGTGGCCAGCCGGTCCGCCTGGGCGATCACCTCCGGCGGTACGCCCCGGCCCCCGCCCTGGTAGGCGTAGGTCGAGTCCGTGAACCGATCGCAGAGCACGACGGCGCCATTCGCCACCGCCGGCTCGATCACCTCGATCAGGTGCTGGCGCCGGCTCGCGAACACCAGCATCAGTTCGACTGTGCCGTCGACCTGCGCCGCCTCCCGCCGCAGGAAGAGCTCGCGCAGCAGGTCGGCGAAGGGCGTACCGCCGGGCTCCCGGGTGACGACGTGCGCGACGCCGCGGCGTTCGAGGCTCGCCGCGACCCGTTCGAGCTGGGTCGACTTGCCGCTGCCGTCGAGACCCTCGAAGGTGATGAAGAGGCCACCCATTCCGGGATCATGCTAGCGCCGTGGCTCAAGCGGACTCCGGCCTTCAGCCGTCGGCGGTTTCAGCCGGGCCTCACCGCTTCGCGGCGATGCCCGGAGCGGGTCAGAAGACCCGCGCACCCAGAGCACTGCCGTACCCGCTCCGGTAGAGTCCCCCGCAACAGGAGGCGACCTTGAGTACAGACACTTCCGAGCACGGGAACCGGCCCACCTGGGCTCTCCATCTGGCCGTTTACGCGGTCCTGCTGGCGGTGATCGGCTTCCTGGTTCTGCGGCCGGGATCCGGCGCTGCGGCCCAGGAGGACGATCCGGGCGAGGATCACGTCGCGGCACGGCTCGACGGCGTGGACATCGGTTTCGACGAGGCGCTCGAGCGCGCCGCCACGCAGTTGGATCAACTCGAGCAGCAGCGCATCCAGTGCGACCTGCAGGTCGCCTCGGAGCGTCACGGGCTGCTGGAACGGACCCTCGAAGGGATCGTGCGCGACCGCCTGGTCGAGGCCAGCGCGGAGAGCGCGGGCCTCGAGATCGCGGACTGGCGTTCGGGCGAGATGGAGCGGCTCGAAGCCGAGGTGACGGACGAGGACGTCGACGCCTTCTTCGTGGAGAACGAAGGGCGCATTCGGGGCGAGCGGGAGGAGCTCGAGCCCCAGGTGCGGACCTACCTGGCGCAGCAGCGCTTCGTCGATGCTCTCGAAGACGGCCACGAGATCGAGTACCTGCTGGAGCCCTACCGGCTGGAGGTCGAGCCGGCTGACGGGCCGGTGCGGGGCACGGAGGCGGCGCCGGTCACGATCGTCGAGTGGTCGGACTTCGAGTGCCCCTACTGCAAGAGCGTGCTGCCGACGCTGGAGCGGATCCTGGAGGAGTACCCGGAACAGGTGCGGCTCGTGTTCCGCCACTTCCCGCTGCACGCGATCCATCCGAACGCCCAGGCCGCCGCCGAGGCCGGCGTCTGCGCCCAGGATCTCGGCGCCTTCTGGGAACTGCACGACCTGATGTTCGAAGAGCAGGACACCCTGACCCTGGACGACCTGAAGGACAAGGCGGCGCGGGCCGGCCTCGACGCCGAGGCGTTCGCCGCCTGCCTGGAGCAGGATGGCATCGCCGACCGGGTCCACGCCGACCGCCGTGCCGGGGTGGAGGTCGGCGTCAACGGGACGCCGGCGCTGTACGTCAACGGCCGGCCGCTGGCGGGCGCGGTCGCCTACGAGCAGTTGGCGGAGGTGGTCGAGGACGAGCTCGAGCGCGCGGGTGGGTAACAGACCCGTCTTCGTTCCCTACCGGCCGGAGCGCCTGGAGCCGGCCGAGATGGAGCGCCGGGCCGACGCGGTATTCGAGGAGTTCGACGGCCGGCGGAGCGTCCGGTTCTTCACGGACGAGCCGGTGCCGCGGCGGTTGATCGAACGGGCGATCGAGGCGGCCTCGACCGCGCCGTCGGGGGCGCATCGCCAGCCGTGGCGGTTCGTCGCCGTGAGCGACCCGGAGGTGAAGGCGCGGATCCGCGAAGCGGCGGAGGCGGAGGAGAAGCACAGCTACCTCGGCGGGCGGATGCCGGACGAGTGGCTCGAAGCGCTCAAGCCGCTGGGCACGGACTGGCGGAAGCCCTTCCTGACGACCGTGCCATGGATCGTCGTCGTGTTCGCCGAGCTCTTCGGCGTGGACGAGGACGGGGCGAAGAGGAAGAACTACTACGTGAAGGAGAGCGTCGGCATCGCCTGCGGCCTGTTCATCGCGGCGCTTCACCGGATGGGCCTCGCCACGCTGACCCACACGCCGAGCCCGATGGGGTTCCTGAGCGAGATTCTCGAGCGCCCCCGGAACGAGAAGCCGTACATCCTGTTCCCGGTGGGCTTCCCCGCGCCGGACTGCGAGGTGCCCGACCTGCGGCGCAAGTCGTTGGCCGAGGTCGCCCTCTGGCACTCCGGCCGGACGGGGCGGACGGACGCCGACGCCGACTGAGCGACGGATGATCGGTCTGATCCTGGCCGGCGGCATCGGCTCCCGCTTCTGGCCCCTGAGCAGGCGCCGCCGCCCCAAGCAGCTCCTCGACCTGCTGGGCGGCGGCTCCCTGGTGGCCGCGACCGCGCGCCGGGTCGAGCCGCTGTGCGGGGCGGAGCGGACCTGGGTCTGCACGACCGAGGAGCTCGCGGCCGCGGTCGCCGCGGAACTGCCCGATCTGGACGCCTCGCGCGTCCTGGGCGAGCCGAGCGGACGGAACACGGCGCCGGCGATCGGCTGGGCGGTGCGGACGATGCCCGAGGCGGCGCGGCGGGAGGTGATCGCGGTCATGCCCTCGGACCACTGGGTGGCCGACGAGGAGGCGTTGCGCGAGGCGCTCAGCCGGGGTGCTTCGGCGGTCGAGCGCGGCGACCACGACGTCGTCACCGTCGGCATCGCGCCGGCCTGGCCGGAGACCGGCTACGGCTACCTCGAACTGGACGCTCCGGCGGAAGTCCTGAGCGTGCAACCCGTGGCGCGGTTCACGGAGAAGCCGGACGCGGACACCGCGGCGCGCTTCAAGGCCTCCGGCCGCCACTTCTGGAACGCCGGCATCTTCCTCTTCCGGGGCACGGTGCTGCTCGATCTCTACCGCGAGCACCTGCCGGAACTCGCCGCCGGCATCGAGCGTCTGGCGACGGACGACCTGGGCGCGGACCGGCGCCGGGAGATCTACGCCGGCCTGGAGTCGGTGTCGATCGACTATGGCCTGATGGAGCGGCTCGACTCGATCGGCTGCGTGGTGGCCGACTGCGGCTGGAACGACATCGGGTCCTGGGGACTGCTGGCGGAGGCGCTGCCGGCCGACGCTGACGGCAACCGGACGGTGGGCGACACGTTCGCCGTCGACGCCCGCGACAACCTCCTGTTCGCGGACGAGGGCGCGGTGGCGGCGATCGGCGTGGAGGGCCTCGCCGTCGTGCGGACCGGCGATTCCGTGCTGGTCGTGCCGCGCGAACGGGCCCAGGAGGTCCGCGAGGTGGTGGAGCGTCTCGCGGCCCTGGGCCGGCTGGATCTGCTCTGAGCGCGCCGCCCGTCCTCGTCTGGCCCGGCGCCGCCAGCGGTCCGCGGGCCGCCCGGGACGCCGGTTTCCGCGACCTCGCCTCCTGCCGGGCTGAACTGCGGGCGGCGTTCGGGGAACGCTCGGACTGGGAAGTCGAGCTCGGCTTCGGCAAGGGCCGTTTCCTCGTCGCGTCCGCGGCCGCCGATGCGTCCCGCCCCTTCCTGGGGGTCGAGATGGTGTCGAAGTACTTCCGGCTGGCGGCCCGGCGGGCGGCCTCGCGCCGGCTGTCCAACGTCGTCCTGCTCCGCGGCGAGGCCCTCTACCTGATCGCGACCCTGCTCCCCGCCGGCATGGCGCGGACCGTCCACGTCTACTTCCCCGACCCCTGGCCCAAGAGCCGGCACCACCGCCGGCGGCTGCTCGATCCGCGCACCGTCGACCTCGTGCTGGCGCTGCTCGATCCGCCGAGGGGACGGCTGTTCTTCGCCACCGACCACCTGGAGTACGGCGAGGCGGTGGCGGAGACCCTCTCGCTGCACCCGGCGGTGGAGATGGAGCGGGTCGACGGGGCCTGGCCGGAAGGCCCGCGGACGAACTACGAGGCGAAGTTCGAGCGGGAGGGACGGCCGATCGTGCGGCTCGCGGCGCGGCTTCGAGGCGGCGGCCCGGCGAGTCTGCTGCATCCGGCCGGCAGGGACGATCTGCTGGTGGGGCCTGCCGGAGGTCGTCGGGCTTCGCCCGGCGCTCTTCAGGCCGCCTCCGGCGGCAGCGGGTCAGAAGACCCGCGCACCCAGCAAGGCATTGATCAAGCGGAGAGCGCGAGGCGGACGTCTTCGTAGACGTCGTCGCTGCAGTACACGCGGTAGCGGTCGATGCGCCGGAGGTGACGGACGAAGTGGCTCGCCTCCTCGAGCTGCACGAGTTTCCCTCCGTTCTGGCGAACCGGCACCCGGCCGCGGCCGAGGCGGTGGGGGTCCTTGGCTGAGTTCGAGACGAGGACGCTCTTGCCGTAGCGCTCGCGCAGGGGTTCGAGCCGCTGTTCGAACGCGCGCTTCTCGCCGGCGTCCAGGTGCTCGCCGGTCTCGTGGGCGAGGCGGAAGTGGCTGCGGTCGGTGATCGCTCGCGCGTGCAGGCTGTCCGAGCGCCGCATTCTCGTCATCATCTCGCCGTCGTCGTTGGCCAGGAAGCACTCCGGGTCGCTGCTCCAGGTGATCCCCTCTTCGTGCAGCCACTCGTTCAGGTGGAGCTCCAGGGCCTTGCCGGTGACGTGGAAGTAGACCTGCGTGAACATGTAGTAGCGGGCCAGGATCAGGCTCTCGACCGCGTGCAGGCCCTCGGCGTCGATGCCCAGCCGGTGCTCGCCGGTCGTGTCGTCGACCAGGGGGCGAACGGTCGAGAGGACCTGGTCGAGGTCGAAGTTGCCGTAGCGCACGCCGCAGAAGAGGGAGTCGCGCAGCAGGTAGTCCATCTTGTCCACGTCGAGTTCGCCGCTCACGACGGGCGACAGAAGCTGCTCGGGTCCGTCGAGCCGGTCGCCGAGCAGCCGGATCACGTCGGAGCCTTCGACGCCGTCGCCGAAGCGCTCGAAGACTTCGCGGATCTCGTCGCCGGCGAGCAGGCGGCGGCTCATCTCCTCGTGGTCGATCCCTTCCTCGAACAGGTCCTCGGCCCAGTGGCTGAAGGGGGCGTGCCCGAGGTCGTGGAGCAGGGCGGCCGCCCGCACCAGGCGCCGGGCGCGCGCTCGCGGGCCGGCTTCGAGCGGCGTCCCCTCGGCCCCGGCCAGCGTGTCGTAGACCCGGCCGGCAAGGTGCATCGTGCCCAGGGCGTGACCGAAACGGCTGTGCTCGGCGCCGGGGAATACGAGATGGGTCAGGCCGAGTTGGCGGATCGAACGCAGTCGCTGCATCGGCCGGGTGCCGATGAGCGCGGCTTCGAGTTCGTCGGCCTCGATGAAGCCGTGGATCGGGTCGCGGAACGCCAGCGTCGCCACGGTTGCTAGTCTAGGTCGCCCCACGCTGGTTCACAGCGATGAAACACCGCCTACCGATCGCGCCGTGGTTGGGAAGACTGCTGCTGGCCCTGACCGCCGCCGTCATTCTCCCCGCCCAGTCGCCCGACCTTCCCGCCGAGCCGCCCGATCCGGCGGCCGAGGGGCTCGGTCTGCGCGAACGGCTCGACCGGCTGGTCGAGCGGGTGAAGTACGAGCAGAACCTGATCGTGACCCTGCAGGCGCGGCTGATCCAGCGGCGGGAAGGCGAGCTTCTCCTCGAGCCGGTGGAAGAGCGAGGCTGGCTCCGTTACCGGCCGCCGGATGCTCTTCGCTGGGAGATCGTGGAGCCGAAGCCGGTGATCGTGGCTGTCCACGGCGACGTGGCGATCACCTGGAACGTCGATCTCGACACCGCCAGGAGGACCGCGGTGGGACACGTGTCGGAGCTGGTGCTCGAGTACATGGGACCCGCGGGCGACCTCGAGACGCTGTTGAAGTACTTCGCCGTGCAGGCGGAGTTTCCCGAGCAGGAGGGGGACGCCTACCACCTGCACCTGACGCCGGACTACCGGAGCTTCGAGAAACGGATCAGGGAGATCGACCTCTGGATCGACCCGGTGAGCTTCCTGCCGCGGGACTTCAGGATCGTCCTCCCCAGCGGCGACGAGCGGTTCGTCACCCTCGAGGACGTGGTCCTGAACGAGCCGATCGACGACTCGGAGTTCATCCTGGCGCTTCCCGACGACGTCGAAGTCACCGAGATCGATCTCAACTGAGCGGCTTCGGCTTTCGTGTCGTCTCGCGTGACGGGCTCGCCCGTCTCGGCCGCCTGACCACGCCCCACGGCGAGGTGGAGACGCCGGCCTTCATGCCGGTCGGCACCCTGGGCGCGGTGAAGGGCCTGAGCCAGGACGTGCTCGAGGCGGCGGGAGCGCGGCTCCTGATGACGAACCTGTTCCACCTGCTGGAGCGGGTAGGCGCCGAGCGGATCACCGGTCTGGGCGGCCTGCACGAGTTCATCGGCTGGGACGGCCCGCTGGCGATGGACAGCGGCGGCTACCAGGTGTTCAGCCTGGCCGGGCTGCGGCGGGTCGACGACCTGGGCGTCACCTTCCGGAGCCCCCACGACGGCAGCACGGTCGAGCTGACGCCCGAGCGGGTGGTGGAGTTCCAGGAACAGGTCGGCGTCGACGCGGCGATGGTGCTCGACGAGTGCCCGCCGTGGCCGGTGGACCGAGAGGCGGCGGCCGAGGCCCTGCGGCGAACGAACCTCTGGGCCAGGCGTTCGCTGGACCGCTGGGAAGCGGCCGGAGGCTCGGCCGCGGCGGGTCTGTTCGGCATCGTGCAGGGGAGCTTCTTCGAGGATCTGCGAATCGCGGCGGCGGAGGACCTAGCCGCCCTGCCCTTCGACGGCTACGCGATCGGCGGCGTCAGCGTCGGCGAAGCACGCGAACTGGGCCGGCGGGCGACATCCTGGGTCGCGCCGGGGCTGCCGGAGGACCGGCCCCGCTACCTGATGGGCCTCGGCCTTCCGTCGGACATCCTGCACGCCGTGGGCCTCGGCGTCGATCTCTTCGACTGCGTGCTGCCTTCGCGCAACGCCCGCCACGGCACGCTGTTCTCGTCCACCGGCATCGTCCGGATCAAGAAGGCGCGTTACCGGGAGGATTCGCGTCCCGTGGATCCGGCCTGCGGCTGCCCGGTTTGCCGGCGCCACAGCCGGGCCTTCCTGCACCACTTGTTCCGTTGCGGCGAGATCACCGGCAAGGTCCTGGCGACCGAGCACAACGTGTGCTTCTACCTCGACTTCATGGCCGGGCTGCGGCGGGCGATCGCCGGCGGCGAACTGGCCGCCTTCGCGGCGGCGCGGGCGCCGGGAGTCGGCCCGGAGGGGCAACCGGAGACCGAACGGCGATAGGGTACGCCTTTGCGGTGCGGGCCGCGACCCGGTCGGTCCGCCGTTAGCCAAGCACTCCGCTGGGAGCACCAGAGATGATTCCTGATTTCGCACTGTTTGTAGCCGCGGGGGGCGGGCCCTCGGGTCTCATTCAGTTTCTGCCGCTCATCCTGATCGGCGCCATCTTCTACTTCCTGCTGATCGCTCCTGAGCGCCGGCGGCGCAAGCAACTGCAGGCGACGGTGGAGGCGCTGAAGAAGGGCGATCGCGTTGTCACGCAGGGCGGCGTCTTCGGCGACGTCGTTTCGACCGAGCCGACCACCGTCATCCTGCAGATCGCGGACGGGGTCAGGGTGAAGGTGACGAAGTCGTCGATCACCGGCCTGGCCGAGGAGACGCAGTCATGAACCGGAACCTGCTCTGGCGGGGTCTGCTCGTCGTCGGGGTCGTCTCGGCCTGCGCGTTCTCGGCCTTCCCGCTCGCCGACTCGATCAACCTGGGCCTCGATCTCCGCGGCGGCATCCATCTGCTGCTCGAGGTGCTGACCGACGACGCGTTGCGGGCCGAGGCGCAGAAGGACATCGACAGCCTGGTCCAGGAACTCGCCGAGAAGGGGGTCGAGGGAACGAGCGCGGTCGCGGAAACCCCGATCCGGTTCCGACTCTCGGGCCTGCCGCCCGACCAGGACGACCTGCTGCCCACGATCATCGAGGAGAACGTGCCGTACTGGACCTGGCGGCGCAGTGGCGAGGAGGTGATCTTCGAGCGCCGGCCGGACGAAGTGAACACGATCCGCGAGCAGGCGATCGACCAGGCCCTGCAGACGATCCGCAACCGCGTCGACGAGTTCGGGGTCGCCGAGCCGGTGATCCAGCGCCAGGGCCTGGGCAGCAACCGGCTGGTCGTCCAGCTCCCGGGCGTCGACGATCCGGAGCGGGTGAAGAACCTGATCAAGAACACCGCCTTCCTCGAGTTCCGGCTCGCCGTGTACCCCGAGAGCGGGGGCGCGGCCTTCGACCGCCAGGAGATCCTCGACCGCTACGGCGGCACCCTGCCGGAGGACCTGGAGATCGCCGCCCAGGACCAGCGGGACGACGACGGCAACGTGCTCGGGCAGGTCTACTACGCGCTCGAGCGACGTCCGGTGATCACCGGACGCGACCTGAAGACGGCGCGCGCCGGCATCGGACAGTTCCAGGAGCCGGTGGTCAACTTCTCGCTCACCCACGAGGGCGCCCAGATCTTCGAGGACTGGACCGGGGCGAACATCGGCCGGCCGCTGGCGATCGTGCTGGACAGCAAGGTCCAGTCGGCGCCGATCATCGAGGGCAGGATCTCCGACTCCGGGGTCATCCGCGGCGCGTTCACCCAGCAGGAGGTCGAGGACCTGGCGACCGTGCTGCGCTCGGGCGCCCTGCCCGCGGGCATCAACTACCTGCAGCAACAGGCGGTCGGCCCGTCGCTCGGGCAGGACTCGATCGACCAGGGCACGCGCGCCTTCCTCTTCGGCATCGTACTCGTGATCCTGGCGATGCTGGTCGTCTACCGGGGCTCGGGCATCAACGCGATGGTGGCGCTGGGGCTCAACTTCGTGCTCGTCTTCGGCGTCCTCGCCTACTTCGGCGCCGCCCTGACCCTGCCGGGCATCGCCGGCCTGATCCTGACGATCGGCATGGCGGTGGACGCGAACGTCCTCGTGTTCGAGCGGATCCGCGAGGAACTGCGTAACGGCCGGACGGTCAAGGCGGCCGTCGTCTCGGGCTTCGGCAAGGCGTGGTCGTCGATCCTCGACGCGAACCTTACGACCCTGATCGCGGCCATCTTCCTGATCAACTTCGGCACCGGCGCGATCCGCGGCTTCGCGGTGACGCTGACGGTGGGCATCCTGGCTTCGGTGTTCACGGCCGTCTTCAACAGCCGCTTGCTGTTCGACCTGCTCCTGTCACGCTCGGGCCGCGTCGAGCGTCTGTCGATCTGAGGGGCTACGTCGATGGAGTTCTTCCGCAACACGAGTTTCAACTTCATGCGCGCGCGGCGCGTGTGCCTGACCCTGTCTACGGTGGTGGTCATCGCGGCGCTCGGCTTCATCTTCAGCCGCCAGTTGAACCTGGGCATCGACTTCGCCGGCGGCACCCAGATGATCGTGCAGTTCGACGAGCCGCCCGACGTCCAGGAACTTCGCGGGCTGCTGCAGGAGGCGGGGATCGAGAACGCCTCGATCCAGGCGTTCGGCGAGGAGGGGGACAACTCGATCATCCTGAAGACCCCGGTCGCCGATGACGAGGAACAGCGGAGCAGCGCCTCCCGGGTCGAGGAGGTGCTGCAGCGGCGCTACAACAGCGACATCAGCGGCTTCGACCTGAACCGGCAGGGTACCGAGGGGCTCGCCTCGATGCTGCTCGGCGCCGATCCGGACGGCATGCGGGCGACGGGTGACGACATCGGCGCCCGGGAGCACTACCGGGAAGCGGCGGCCGAGGTCATGGCCCTGCGCCGGACCGGAGGGTTGATCCGCGACTGGTCCGAGATACAGCCGGGCGAAGCGCTCAGCGCCGAGGCCCTGGCGGTGATCAGGGACGGCGCCACCTTCGGCCACTTCGCGGTCCAGTCGAGCGACAGCGTGCTGCCGCAGATCGGCGGCGAACTGCGGCGCAAGGGCCTGCTGGCGATCGCCTTCTCCCTGGCCGGCATCCTGACCTACATCTGGTTCCGGTTCGAACTGCGCTTCGGGATCGGCGCCCTGGTCGCCCTCGCCCACGACGTCGCCGTCTGCCTGGGCCTGTTCGCCTTCGCGGGCTACGAGTTCAACCTGACGACGATAGCCGCCTTCCTGACCGTCATCGGCTACTCGGTCAACGACTCCGTCGTTGTCTTCGACCGGGTGCGCGAGAACCTGCGGCGGAACCGCCGGGAGTCCCTGGTCGACGTCCTGAACCGGAGCCTGAACCAGACCCTGTCGCGCACCGCGCTGACCTCCGGCACGACCCTGCTCGCCGTCGGCTGCCTGTTCGTCCTCGGCGGCGACGTGATCCGCGGCTTCTCCTTCCTGCTCCTCGTCGGCGTGCTCGTCGGCACCTACTCGTCGATCTACGTCGCGAGCCCGATCGTCCTGATCTGGGAAACCACCTTCGGCCGCGCGCGACGAGAGAAGAGGGCAGCGGCCGCGTAGGTAGCGGGAGATGGCTCAGGCTGCTGAACGACCCCGGGATCCGGCGCCGCTGCGCGAGCCTGGGGACGTGGGGATCGACGATGTCCTGAGCCGCCTCCAGGAGAACGAGCGCGCCTGCGACGAGGGCTGGCTGCGCGGCGTGGTCGACTTCGCCGAACTGGCCCACCGGGGCCAGGTGCGGCGGTCGGGAAAGCCCTACATCAGCCATCCGCTGGGCGTCGCCCACATGCTGGCCGAACTCAAGTTCGACCAGACCAGCGTCGCGGTCGGCCTCCTGCACGACGTGCTGGAGGACACCGGAGCGACGAAGAAGGACCTGGCGGCGAAGTTCGGCTCCGAGATCGCGGACCTGGTGGACGGCGTGTCGAAGATCGGCCGCCACGAGTACGTCCACAGCGACGAAGTACAGGCCGAGAGCTTCCGCAAGCTGATCCTGGCCTCGGCGCGCGATCTGAGGGTGATCGTCGTCAAGCTGGTCGACCGGCTCCACAACATGCTGACCCTGGGGCACCTGGAGGCGGAGAAGCGGAAGCGCATCTCGCGGGAGACGCTCGAGATCTACGCGCCGCTGGCGCACCGCCTGGGCATGTCGCGGATCCAGTGGCTGCTCGAGGACCTGGCCTTCCAGCACATGCACCCGCACCAGTACGCGGACCTTCGCAAGCAGCTCGACGAGCGGATCAAGGGGGCGCGGCGAACGACGGAGCGGATCGCCGAGCGGCTGCGGGAGGCATTGCGCAAGACCGACATCGAGGGCGAGATCAGCTACCGGGTCAAGGGCTACTACTCGATCTACCGGAAGCTGCAGCAACGCCAGATCGACCTCCCGGAGCTGTACGACTTCCTGGCGTTCCGGATCATCACGGTCGACGTGAAGGAGACCTACGCCGCGCTCGGCGTCGTCCATCAGCTCTGGCATCCGATCCCGGGGCGGTTCAAGGACTACATCGCGATGCCGAAGCCGAACCTCTACCAGTCGCTGCACACGACGGTGGTGGGGCGCGGGGGCCAGCCCTTCGAGGTCCAGATCCGGACCCGGGCGATGGACCTTCTGGCCGAGGAGGGCGTCGCCGCCCACTGGCGGTACAAGGAGGGGCAGCTCGACACGGACGAGAACGACGCCAGCATCGTCTGGCTGCGGCAACTGCTGGAGTGGCAGCAGGAGACGCCCGATCCGCGCACCTTCATGAGCGCGCTGAAGATCGACCTGTACCCGGACGAGGTGTACGTGTTCACGCCGAAGGGCGATGTGCTTTCCTTCCCGCGCGGCGCGACGACGCTCGACTTCGCCTACCGGATCCACACGGAGCTCGGCCACCACTGCAGCGGCGCCCGGGTCAACGGCCGGCTCGTGCCGTTGCGGACCGGACTGAAGAACGGCGACATCGTCGAGATCACGACGAACCCGAACCGGGAACCCAGCCGGGACTGGCTGAACATCGTCGCCACGCCGAAGGCGCGCAGCAAGATCCGCCACTGGATCAACGCGGAGCAGAAGAAGCGGGCGATCGAGATCGGCCGCACGATGCTGGCCAGCGAGCTGCGCCGCTACCGGGTCAGCCCGCGCCGGATCTTCGAGTCGAAGGAGATGGCGGACTTCATCGCCGCCGAGGGCTACTCCGGCGTCGACGAGCTGTTCAGCCGGCTCGGCTTCGGCCGCGGGTCGGTCAAGCCGGTGCTGCGCGCGGTGCTGCCGCCGGAGCGGTTGCGGCATCGCGACGAGGAGCCCGGCCGCCTGCGCCGCGCGGTGAGCAAGGTGATGCCGCGCGACCAGGCGAAGCTGATCGTCAAGGGCGAGGACGACATGCTCGCCTTCTTCGCCGGTTGCTGCAGCCCGCTGCCGGGCGAGGAGATCATCGGCTTCGTGACCCGCGGCCGCGGCGTGTCGGTCCACTCGGTCGACTGTCCCAACGTGCAGAACCTGCTGTACCACCCGGAGCGCGAGATCCGGGTCGAGTGGGCGCGCCGCAACGACGCGATGTTCGCGGTCACCCTGGTCATCGAGACCCGCGACCGCCCCGGCGTGCTGGCCCGGGTGACCGAGGCGATCGCCAAGCAGGGCAGCAACATCCGCCACATCGAGAGCCACAGCCGTGGCGCCGGCGAGGCGGCGATCGACGTCGTCGTCGACGTCCGCAACCGCAAGCACCTGAACCGGCTGCAGGAGTCTCTCGAGAATCTCTCCGCGGTGCGCGCCGTGAAGCGCCGCCAGGGATCGTCTTCGGCGTCGTCGTCGGCTCCTGCTACGGCTTAGGTGCCTGGGCCGCCTGGAGAGGTCCGGGGAGGGGTCCCAGCGGCCGCTCGCGCTTGATTGGTGGATGGGAGGTCGGCGCTCGCTCCGGTCGGCTGCGCTCCGGTGGGTCCTCGGTTGCTGAAAGGGTCTCGACCGTCGCTTGCCTCCAGTCCGCTGGGGACCCCTCCCCGGACCTCTCCAGGCTGGGGCGTCGCCGGGGGCCGACGTAGACGCGGGTCGGTGGGGCTCCGTAGAGATCCTTGACGGTCGGAAACGAGATCAAGGAGGGAACGGAATGATTGGAACTCGTCGGATTCACTTGGTGTTGACGGGGATGGTTTGTGTTGCATTGATGGGTTTCTGCTTCGGACCGGCGGCCTTGGCGGCGAGTCCGGAGGCGGATGAGCGCCCGGCTGAGGCGGGATCGGTGACGCTCCAGGTGACACCCGGCAGCGTGCCGGAGAGCGGTGGAGAAGTGGAGCTGCTGGCGATCGTCCGCGACAATCGGGGGCGGCCTCTCGAGAACGCGAGGGTGAACTTCCTTGCCAGGACCGGCACGCTCGGTTCCAGGGGACTGCTGGTCCGGACCGACGCGGAAGGCGCCGCAACCGACCGGCTCGCCCTGACCGCATCTGAACTGGCCGCGATCGAGGACAACAGCTTCCAGCTTGCGGTGGCTGTCGGCTCTCGCGGCGGGTCTCTGGTCACCTCGAACGTCGGCGTCGGGATTCAGCGCCGGCCGGAGGCGTGGTTCACGGTTGGCCCGGGTGACCTGATCGTTGCGTTCGACGATGAGTCCGAGGGCTTCGTCACGAACTGGTCCTGGGATTTCGGCGACGGCACGACGAGCACTCGCCAGAGCCCGGCCCACACCTTTGCGGAGCCCGGTCACTACGCGGTCACGCTGCGGGTCGGGAACTCGGTCGGAACCGACGAAGTGACTAGGCTGGTCCGCGTGTTCGGCTCGCAGGGCGCTGGCGAGTAGCCGGTTCCTAGACGCTCTTCCGGCAGCGTTCGTATACTGATTCGAGAGATGGAGAACCGGCGCCGAAACCTCGCTACCGTGCTCGCCGCCAGCCTGTTGCTGGCGGCCTTCGCGGCGTGCGACAAGACGAGTCCGGTGGCCCCGTCGGGGACGCTGATCACGATCAGTGCGAATCCGGACCGCATTCCCTCGGACGGCAGCGCGGAGATTCGGGTCGTCGCGCTCAGGCCGAACGGAACGCCGGTCAGCCGCGGCACCCTGATTCGTCTCACGACGACGCTCGGCACGATTCCGCCCAGTGTCGGCGTCGACGATCGGGGAGAGGCCTTGGCGATGCTCCAGGCCGACGGTCAGTTCGGCGTCGCCACGGTGTCGGCCAATACAGGCGGCTCCGAGACCGCGACGATCGACGTGCAGCTTGGCCTGTCACCGGCTTCGGTGACCGTGCAGGTTACGCCGAACAGCGTGCCCGAAACCGGCGGCGAGGCGGATCTGCTGGCGATCGTGCGCGACGACCGCGGCCAGCCGCTCGACAAGGCGGAGGTCAACTTCCGGACGGAGATCGGCACGCTCGATTCGGGCGGGACCCTGATCTCGACCGGCGCGGACGGCACGGCGTCGGACCGGCTCGTCGTCACCTCGGGCGATCTCGACACGGTGTCGGGGGACAGCTTCGAGGTCGGCGTGGATGTCGGCAGCGGCGCCGGCCAGCTCGTCACGACGAACGTCAGTGTGGCGATCCAGCGGCTGCCGCGAGCGGATTTCACCTTCAACACCCGCAACCTGCTGGTCGCCTTCGAGGACACGACGGACGGCCGCACGACGAGCTGGCTGTGGAACTTCGGCGACGGCAACACGAGCACGCGCCAGAACCCGACCCACACCTACGACGAGCCGGGCACCTACGCGGTCACCTTCCGGGCGACGAACTCGCTCGGGTCCGACGAGGTGACGAAGTTCGTCCAGGTCACGGGCCAGTAGGCCGCGGGGCCGTGGCCGCCGGGGAGCGCCCGACCTCGCCGCAGCCGACGGTGACGATCGGCGAGCTGTACCTGGCTCAGGGCCACCGGAGGGAGGCAATCGCCATCTTCCAGCGTGTGCTCTCGGCCGACCCGGCCAACCGGCGGGCCCGCGAAGCGCTGGAGCGTCTGAAAGTGCTCCCGCCGCGGGCTACAATCCGCGCCCGGGAGGTGCCGGACCGTGCTGAGCAATGAGGAAATCCAGGCTCTGATTCGCTTCGTGGCCGAGGAGCGCCGGGGCGGCTCGGATCTCTCGGTCGAGTACCAGGTCGATGGTCTCTACCTGCGGGTGGGGGGCGATCGGGGCGGCGCCGCGGGGGCGCCCCGTGCGGCATCGCCGCCCGCCCCGGCGTCGGCAACGGAGGAGGCGCCGCAACCGGCCCTGGAGGATGTGCCGGCGGCCGGGGAGCCTGCGCTCGACGGGCACGTGCTGACGTCGCCGATCGTGGGGACGTTCTACGCGGCGCCGAGCCCGGACTCCCCGCCGTACGTCGAGATCGGCGCCCGGGTCGAGAAGGGCCAGGTCGTGTGCATCGTCGAGGCGATGAAGCTGATGAACGAGATCGAGGCCGATGTCTCGGGAACGGTTTCTTCCGTGGTGCCGGACAACGGCGACCCGGTCGAGTTCGGCGCGCCCCTGTTCGTGATCCGGACTTGACTGGGTGCGCGGGTCTTCCGACCCGCATCAGGCGCAGTGCCGCGAAGCGGCGAGCCTGGGCCGACCCGCTTCGCGCGGACGAAGCCCCGTGACCCCAAGGCCGTTCCGGAAGGTCCTGGTCGCGAACCGCGGCGAGATCGCGGTCCGCGTCATCCGCGCCTGCCGCGATCTCGGCATCGAAACGGTCGCGGTCTTCAGCACCGCCGACCGGGAATCCCTGCATGTGCGCCTGGCCGACGCGGCCGTCTGTGTCGGTCCGCCGGCGCCGGCGGCGAGCTACCTGCACCGGCAGAACCTGCTCGCCGCGGCGAGCATCACCGGCGCCGAGGCGGTTCATCCGGGGTACGGCTTCCTGGCCGAGAACGCGGACTTCGCCGACGCCGTCGGCCGTTGCGGCCTGACCTGGATCGGACCGTCGCCCACCGCGATCCGTACCCTGGGCGACAAGCGGAGGGCGCGCGATGCCGCGATCGCGGCCGACGTGCCGGTGTTGCCGGGCGGCCCGGTGCCGGCATCGCTCGAGGAGACGGCGACGCTGGCCGAAGGCACGGGCTTCCCGCTGATGCTGAAGGCCGCGGCGGGAGGCGGCGGCCGAGGCATGAGGGCGATTCGCGACCGGGCCGGTCTCGAAGCGGCCCTGGACGCCGCCGCGAGCGAGGCCCAGGCGGCCTTCGGCAGCGGCGAGCTCCTGCTGGAGCGCCTGGTCGAGCGGCCGCGCCACGTCGAAGTGCAGGTCTTCGGCGATTCCTTCGGCCGCGCGTTGCAGTTCGGCGAACGCGACTGCTCGATTCAGCGCCGGCACCAGAAACTGCTGGAGGAAGCGCCGGCGCCCTCGATCAGCTCCGAGCTCCGCGGCTCGCTGGCCGAGGCGGCGCTGCGGCTCGCCAGGCAGGTCGGCTACTCGAACGCGGGAACGGTCGAGTTCCTGGTCGATGGCGACCGCTTCTACTTCCTGGAGATGAACACCCGCATCCAGGTCGAGCATCCGGTCACCGAGGCGGTGACCGGCGTCGACCTGGTCAAGCTTCAGATCGTCGCCGCGGCCGGCGAGCCCCTGGGGCTTCCGGACGGCATCGAGACCTCGGGCCACGCGATCGAGTGCCGGATCAACGCGGAGGACCCGGACACCTTCGCGCCATCGCCCGGCACGCTGCGCCGCTTCCGGCCGCCCGCGGGCCCGGGCGTCCGGGTGGACAGCCACGGCTTCGAAGGGGGCGGGATGCCGCCGCACTACGACTCCCTGCTCGCCAAGGTGGTCGCCTTCGGCGAGGACCGCGCCGAGGCGACATCGAGGATGGCCCGGGCGCTCCGGGAGTTCGAGGTCGAGGGCATCCGCACGACGCTGCCGCTCATGCGCAGGATCGTGGAGTCGCGGCCGTTCGCGGACGCCGAGCTGGACACCGGATTCCTCGACCGGCTGGAAGAGGAATGAGCGAGGGTCGGGAAGTGCCGGTGCGCCGGCCTTCTGGCCGGCATCCGGCCGCAGGCCGGTCTGAGAGGCCGCTCCGCCCGCCTTCGAACCGCCTCTACGCGATCGTCGATACGGGCTCCTTCGGCGTCGAACCGCAGACGGTGACCACGGCGGTTCGCGTGTTGCTCGACTGCGGTGCGCGCTGGATGCAACTGCGCGCCAAGGGCGTGCCGGACCTCGCCGCGTGGCGCCTGGCCGAGACGGTGGGACGCGTATTCGAGGAGGCGCAAGCCACCGACGGCGAAGGCGACGCGCCGCTGCTGTGGATCAACGACAACGCCGCGATCGCGGCTGCGCTGACGGCGAGCGGTCCGCGCGCCGGTTTCCGCGTCGGTCTCCATCTCGGCCAGGACGACCTGCCGCCCGCGGCGGCCCGGCTGTCGCTTCCTCCCGACTGCCCGATCGGTTACTCCACCCACAGCCGCGGGCAGGCCGTCGAGGCCGAAGCCGACCCGGCGGTCGACGCGGTCGCCGTCGGCCCGGTGTTCGGGACCACGACGAAGGAACGCCCCGACCCCGTCGTCGGGCTGGCCGGAGTCGCCGAGGCGCGCCAGGTCACCTCGAAGCCCCTGATCGGCATCGGCGGCATCGACGCGGACGGCGCTCCGAGGGTCATCGAAGCCGGCGCCGACGCGGTAGCCGTCGTTTCCGCGCTTGATCCGAAGAACCTCGCCGCCTCCTGCCGCCGCCTCCTGCAATCGCTCGCCTGAGTCTGCTGGGTGCGCTTCCGTTGTTGGCAGTCGAAGTGTACACTCCGAAGTCGACACTTCAGCCGGGAAGAGACGATGGAGATCACGGCGAAAGGCTTGAGAACTCGGGTAGGGGAGGTCCTCAGGTGCGTGGAGCGCGGAGAAACGGTGACCGTCACCTACCGCGGCCGGCCCAGAGCAAGGCTCGTGGGTCTGGAAGAGGACTCCGGTTCGGCGCCCGAGGAGACGCCGTCGTCCCCAGCGTTCGGCATGTGGAAGGACCGCGCCGACATGGTCGATGTCGAAGCCCATGTCCGGCGGCTGCGGGCTGAGCGCTTCCGTGCTGGTTGATACGGACGTCCTCATCTGGTTCCTGCGGGGACGTGAGTCCGCCAGGGAAGCGCTTGAGGCCCATGAGTCGGTCGAGCTCTCGGCCGTCACCTACATGGAACTCGTGCAGGGCGTTCGGAGCAAGGAGGAACTCCGGCTGCTACGACTGACGATTCAGCGGAACGGGTGGCGAATCCTGCCCCTGACGGAGAACATCGGCCAGCGGGCGACCGTCTACCTGGAGAACTACGCTCTCTCCGACGGCATGCGTCTGGCGGACGCCCTGATCGCGGCCTCAGCCGTCGAGTCGGGAGCCGTGCTGCTGACCGGGAACGAGCGCCACTACAAGTGCGTCCCGGGGCTCGCGCTCGATCGCTTCGAGCCGACCTGAGGAGGCAGCGCTTCGTCAGCTACTATGAGACAAGTGCCAATGGGTCTGCGGTCCTGCTCGCCGCCGCGGAGGCTCGACTGGACAAGTCGCCCTGAGGCAGGGAAGGAGCAGTGGGCATGGATTGCTTGTTCCGTCGACAGGCTGCGAAGCGACCGGCTTGCAGGCCGACCATCGGCCGATGGGTGCTGATGGCGCTGGCCCTGGCCGTTTCTTCGCCTCTTGCGGCTCAGCACGACCGGTACGACGACGGTACGCCTGAGGCGTTCTCGCAGATAACCGACGCGTACGAACAGGAATACGCGCAGCGATTCCGCTTGCCTGAAGCTGGCGCCGTCGCTTCCGTGACGGCATGTTTCGGTCGCGAGCCGACGGACGACGATGCGAACGTGTCGTTGACCCTCACGTTCTACCGCGACGCCAATGGGCAGCCCGGCGCCCCTCTGGCAACGTACTCGGCAAGCGTGTCCGGGCTGGCCAGGGGCCGGGGAACCTGCGGGGTGATCGCTCGTGGCGATGTCACTTCGCAGCGGCTCGATGCCGGCTACGTGTGGCTGGGCGTTCAGTGGCTGAACTCGAGCGGCAAGGGACTGGCCGAGGACAGGAACGGCCCGGGCGGCACGCGCAACTTCTGGCGGCACCGGTCATCGGCAACGGCCAGGTGGAGTTCGTGGAACGCCGAGAAGGGAGCCACCGCTTACTTCCTGCGCTTGAGCGTGAACCCCGGAGGACCGACGCCTCCCCAGGCGACGGACTGCACGCCGACGACCACGCTGCTCCAGTTCGAGGGCGACTACAAGGTCAGCATGTGCTACCGGACGCCGGACGGGCAGGTGAGCCAGGCAAGAAGCGGCGTCTGGGCCTCGGGCGAATCCGGCTTGCTCTGGTTCTTCAATCGAGACAACGCCGAGGTGTTGGTCAAGGTTCTTGACGATTGCCAGAACAGCGGTTATCGCTGGGTGTTCGTGGCGCCCGTGACCACCCTGGAGTTCAACCTCCTCATCACGGCCCCGGACGGCACGACATGGAGGCATGGCAACGTGCAGGGAGCGGCGGCGTCCACCAGGGCCGACACCAGGGCGTTCAGGTGCTCGCAGTAGTACGCAGGGCGTTCGCGGCGCTTCTCGGCGCCTGCCTGGTTGGCGCGGGCTGGGGTCAGAAAGACGAGCCGGTGATGGCCACGACGCCCAAGTCCGCTCTCCAGAAGCCGGTCGCAGGCCAGGGCGCCAACGGCGATGGCGACGACGACCGGGATGGCGACGGCGACGGCGATGGCGACGTGTCCGGCGTGGAGCTGCCGTCCACCGTTCCCGGCAAGAGCGATCTCGAAGGCGTGGAGAACACGAACGTTGACGCCCTCGACGCCTCGAGCAGCAAGAGTCTCCTCGACGGCATCGACAACACGAGCCTGGGCTTCGTGCCGGGCGACGGTGATGGTGACGGCGACGGCGACGGCGACGGCGACGGCGACGGGGATGGCGATGGTGACGGCGATGGCGATGGTGACGGCGATGGCGATGGGGATGGCGATGGCGATGGGGATGGCGATGGGGATGGCGATGGCGACGGGGATGGCGATGGTGACGGCGACGGGGATGGTGACGGCGACGGGGATGGTGACGGGGATGGCGATGGCGACGGGGATGGTGACGGCGACGGTGACGGCGACGGGGATGGCGATGGCGATGGTGACGGCGATGGCGATGGCGATGGCGATGGCGATGGGGATGGTGACGGGGATGGTGACGGCGACGGGGATGGCGATGGCGATGGGGATGGCGACGGGGATGGAGACGGCGACGGGGATGGCGATGGCGACGGGGATGGCGACGGGGATGGCGACGGTGACGGCGATGGTGACGGCGATGGGGATGGGGAGGGTGACGGCGACGGTGACGGCGACGGTGATGGCGACGGCGACGGCGACGGCGACGGCGACGGCGATGGCGACGACGATGACGACGACGACTGACAGACGTCAGCGTTCGCCACGCTCGCGGCTACCGGGATATCGTCGGAAGAGACTTGCGTTCAGGAACGGCTGGCAGACTCGGCTTTCTCCAACGGAAATGCGAAGTGGCCGCCGCCGGCCCCGGGCAGCACGTCGAAGATCAGGTGGATTCGGGCTTCGCCGGACGGGTTCATTGCCCAGTGCCGCAGCTTGTTGTTGAAGATCCAGAGTTCGCCTTCGCGCATGACGACGGTCTCGTCGCCCGCAGTCAACGGGCTGCCGTCCCGACTCCTGAGCACGAGGTGATAGCGGTCCCTGATGCGGTAGTACGCGCCCGAATCCACGTGAGGAAAGACCTGGCGCTCGGGCAACAGCGAAACCAGCGTCACACGGCCCAATTCGCCTCGTACTGAAGCCGCAACGCTCTCGCAGAACTGCAGCGTCAGAGGAAACCTGGCGGCCACTTTCATCACGCGACACTCATGCACGTCGTTCGCGTTCTTCGCGCCCGGCGGCAGCGGCTTCATCGCGGCGCGCAGGAAGATGTTCTCGGTGTGCCGCTGGCAGCGAACCTTGCGTTGGCGGCTTGTATCCCACTTCCACAGCTCCCGAGCGGCATCGAGTTCCGCAAGCAGGGGCGCCGTGCCGAAATCGGCCACCTTGATAAAGTTTCCGTTTGCGTTATTCATGGCCTTCTGTTCGGTCAAAAGGTCCAGGTGAAGCCCGCCGAGTGGACCCTGGGCAGACTGTGCAGCGCTTCGAGCCACAGCTCATCGCCTTCGGTATTGCGCCTGAACTCGTATTCCCGAGTGTAAGGGTTCGCGCGGTCGAACATGTTGGTTGCTTCGACAAACACCGCCAGGGCGCTACGCGGCAGTTGGAACTTGTGCGTCAGCCGCAGATCGACGGAACGGTAGATTCCGGTGCGCTCGGAGTTGCGTTCGCCTGTCGCGACGATCCGGCCGCTGGCGTTCAGGGCCACCGGCGTGGTCGGCCAGCCGTTGTGTTGAATCAGACCGAGGCTGACATTCCAGCGGGCGGTGTCCAGGATCAGCCCGCTGCTCAGCGTGTGCGTGCGGTCCCAGCTCCTGAGCGTCGCTCGCCCGCCAAGCTCGTCCGTGAAGCGCGACCAGGCATAGCCCGCCCACCAGGTCAGCTTGTCGCGCGCCTGCTGTTCTACGAACACTTCGAAACCGCGTGCCTCGGCCTTGTCCGGTGCAATCCGGATCCGGTCCGGCTTCAGTTCCGGAAACATGGTCAGCGGGTTCAGCAGGTTCTCGAATCGCGGGCGCAGCGCGCTCATCTGCTTGCGGTAGACTTCGAGTCTGAGCCCGAGGCCCGAGCGGAACTCGCGTTCGATGCCGATGACGGCATGGTCGGCGCGCTGCGGCGGAAAGTAGCGCTGCACGCCGTCTTCCAGTTGCAACTCGTAGATGGCCTGCGCCTGCCAGAACCTGCCGAGGCTGCCTTTCAGATACAGGCCGTCGGCGAGTTGGTAGCGCAGCCCGACACGCGGCGATGCCATGTCGGGTCGTTCGGAGCTCAGCGTCTGACGATCCCAGCGCAGGCCGGCTTCGACAGCCAGGCGGTCTCCGGGAGCGTAGCGGACGCTGCCGTACAGCGCGTACTGCGCGCCATCCGGGTACATGCGCATGTCGCGAGCGCGCGCCCGAGTGCTCGCGGCGCCCGGAAAATCGACCAGCACATCGTAAGCCACTTCGTCGGCGTAGACGTACTCGCCCTGCATGTCGCCGAGCAGACCGCCGAGGTGGACCAGGACACGTTCGTTGATCGTCGCGGACCAGTCGCTCTGGATCGTGAACAGGCGCGAGACGCGCGCATCCTCGAGCCGGCCCGAGGACACACCCTCGAGATGGCTGAAACCCGATCGCTCGTCGCCCAGGCGCGTACGCGCCACAAGCGTCGTACCGGTCCATCCCGACCCCGGAGTGTGATCGAAACGCAGCCACAGATAGCTGTCTTCGCCGGTGGCATGGACGTGCTGGTGTCCGTCGGGATGGGTGACGGTGACATCGTCATCCAGCAGCAGGAAGTTGCCGGTCACCTGCAAGCTGTCGCTGAACCGGTAGGCCAGCTTTGCGTAGGTGTTCAGATAGATGGGCCGCCCGTCGTAGTTTTCGGACGATTCGTGGTACAGGTCCAGCGTGCTTCTGCGGACCGAGCCGACCCAGCTCCCGTTGCTGAATGTTCCGGAACTCAGCACCGAGGTATTGAACAGGCTCACCGACACCTCATGGAAACGCCGATCCGGCGCCGTCAGCGAGTCGATGTCGATGACGCCGCTCAGCACTTCGCCGTAGGCCGCCGGGAAACCGCCGGTGAAGACATCCATGGAAGCGACGAGCCTCGGGTCGATGGCGCTGAAAAGGTTGTTGAAATCCTGCAGGTGAAACGGGTCGTGCAGGCGCAGGCCGTCGAAATGCACGATGGTCTCGCGAGTTTCTCCGCCGCGCACATTCGTTCTCGCCCCCACGCTGTCGCTGCCGATTCCCGGCAGCCGTGCAACGGGCCGCAGCGCGTCGTCGCCGAGATCGGGCATGTATTCGAGCTGCTCGCTCCAAAGGCGAACCATGGACTGGCCGACCGCCCTGGCGAGTTGATAGCGGCTGCCGGCAACGATGATCTCTTCAATCGGCTTCGGTTGCGGCGTAAAGGAATCCGGTGCGGTCTCGGGTTCCGCGGCGCCGGCGGCCGACCGATCGTCGACCCCGGGTGCCGCTGCTGCAGGATCACGGACGACGAGCAGGCTGCCGCCGGGTCCGGACCTGACCGCGAGTCCGGCCGGGGCAAGGATCTCGCTCAGGATCTCGAACGGCTCAACGGAGACCGGGGTCGAGAGCACCCGCATCCACGGCCTGACCAGGTCACTGCTGTAGATGATTGCAAGGCCGTCTTCGCGCAAGGTCTCAAGGGCCAGTTCGAGCGACAGTCCCCGCAGGTCTTCGGGTTCCACCGCCAGCACGCTGCAACACTTCAGGCCAAGCACGATGGCCAACACATGACGCACGCTTCTTCGCACCGTGACGCGAGGTTGCCCGTGTTGTGCCTACCGCATCCGGATCAATACTACGCCATCGTCCTGAACGACGTGATCGAGATCCGTTGTCGCGAGTGCCACATCGAGCGCCTCCATTGGCGACACGTTGCCGAGATCGCCACGCATGGTGATGGTGCGCGCCCTGAGTTCCACGGCGGGGTCCGCAAACCGCAGCTCGTGACCCGTCTCGCGCACGATCCAGTCCAGGAGCTCGATGAGCGGCCGGCCGTCGATCCGCGGAGCATCCGCCAGGGCGATGACCCACGACCACTCGGGATCGACTGCAGGGAACGGCGTCAGCTCCGCACCGCCTCCCGATTCGAGTAGTACCTGCTCGCCCGCCGCTCCAGTCAGTTCCGGATCCTGCGGTCCGCGCTGAATGGCCACGCTGCCTTCGCGGATGCGCACGCGCAACGCTTCAGGGGAACTCGCCGCTTCGAATTGCGTTCCGGTGGTGCGTAGGAGTCCGTGGGTCGTGCTGACCTGCAGCGCACCGACACCAGTAGTCGCTTGTGAATCGAAGTAAATCGTGCCCAATCCGAGCTCGACCTGTCCGATTGACGACAGCGTCAGTTCGGTCGATTCATCGATGCGCAAGGATCCTCCCTGGGCGAGATCGAGGGAGATGCGGTTTCCGGTCGCCGTGCGCAGCCGCGCGCCTGCGATGTCGGCAGCAACTGCATCGCAAGCGGAACGCCGATCGCGAGAATCGCAGCCGCCGCAGCGAGTGCGAAGTAGCGTCGACGCCGTCGCCGGGTGCGAACGTTCTGCTGCCAGGCCTCCCGTGCTGCGGCAAGGACCCGTTCGTAATCGGCAGCGGAAGGCGTCGGTCGACGCCCACCCGCCTTTACGAGTTCACCGACGATGTCGCGCCCGGCATTGCCGGCCGCGGCCGTCCCCGTTGTGCCCGTTGCATGTCGCTTGTCGTCGGTCATTGCGATCCTCAAGCCCTGTCGTTGTCCGGCGCAGGATCGAACGGAAGCACGCTCACCGACCCGGCGATCGATCCCATGGCCTTGCGGAACGCCACCCTGGCCCGCGTCAACAGCGACTCCGCCGCCTTCGGCCCGATGTCCAGCCGTTCTGCGATGCTCTTGACCGACAGACCGTCCACGTACTTCCACTCCAGTACGTCGCCATAGCGTCCCGGCAGACGATCCAGTGTGGCCTGGATCAGCCTCACGAGGTCCGCGCGCGCTGCGAGCGATTCGGGCTGCTCGGACTCCGGCGCAGCGAGGGAATCGAGGATGCGCTGAATCCCGCCCTGGTCCTCGAGCAGCGCGACCTTTGGCAGTTCGCGGTCGCGCCGGCGTGCGTAGTCGATGATGTTGTTTCTCAGGATCCGGTACATCCAGCCCTGCAGCGACCCGTC
>JAJEHN010000021.1 GCA_022823665.1 Thermoanaerobaculia bacterium
CTAGCTAGTTCTCGTCCAGAAACGCGGTTTTCTGCGCTTCAGGAAGGGGGAATCGCAGGCTGGTTGAGAGTCTTCAGAGGCTGTTTCGGGGTGTAGCGGCGGTGCCCGGGGAGTGAATCGCCGGCGGTTGGCGGGTTTGGCCACCTCCGCGAGATGCCGCCCACGGGGGAAGCTTCCGGTTGGTTTGTGACCGGGTGTCGGGCGACGGAGGCGGCGGTTGGTCAGGTCGATCCGGGCTGCAGGCGGGCGAGCCGGATCAGATTGTGAGCAAGCACGGCCGAGTGCACGTAAGCCCGAAAGCGGGTGAGACCTTTCCAGTTGCAGCGTGCAAGTCCGAAGCAGCGTTTCAGATAGGAGATGCCGGCTTCGATCCCTGCTCGGAAGCGTTTCAACTGCCCGTAGATCCAGGAAGACCGGGCCATCTGGTCCGCCTTGAGACCGCCCTTCTTGTGGAAGACGACATCGACGACGCCCAGGGCCTTCGCGTCTTCGAGGTTGCTCTTCGAGCCGTAGCCGCCGTCGAGAGCGGCACGCTCCGGCGCCGAGCCGTAGTGCGCAACGTGGCGCTTGAGCATCGGCAGGCAGCGCTCGCTGTCGGCCGGATTGCCGCTCTCGACCACCACGTCGAGCACCAGTCCGCTCTTGCCCGTGGCCAGATTGATCTTGTGTCCGTAGTACGTCCTGCGACCGCCCTTGCGAATGATGTCCGTGTGGGGCTCGAACAGGCTCGCCACCTTCTCCGGCGCCGGCACGCTCTCGCCCTGCAACACTCGCCGCCTGGTCTGATCCACCACGCGCTCGAGCAGCTCCATGCAGTGCTCCGCACGACTCTCCCAGGATCGCGCCCAGGGCTCCCGACTGGCTCCTACCTGCGGCTTGGCCGCCTTCACGTAGCCGGTCGTCCGGGCGACCAGCCTCAACAATCGGCGGTACGTCTGTGCCCGACGCTTGGCCCCGCGCCGCGAACGGACCTCCAGCGCCCGCCGCTTGCAGGCACGGCGGTGGTCGTGAAACACCACCGCCGTCCCCAAGTGCTTGCGCGCTTCCTTGAGCAACCGCGTCAGCACACGAACCCCGTCCAGCAGCAGACGACTGTCCTCCGGCGACAGAATGTGAGTCTCCGTCACCGTGCTGTCGATCCGCACCGTCTCGCCCGTTTCGATCCCCTCGGTTTGCGCGAACCGCAACAGATGACGGTTGATCCGCTCCCAGGTCGCCGGCCGAATCGCACTGATCAGGGCCTGCAACGCCGACTTTCCAGGCGCCCGGCAGCCGCCAAGACGGGCGAAGCGCTGTGCCGTCAGAGAGTCCCGAAGCGTGAACGCCAACTCCCTGTAACCCTGCTGCCACAAGTGCTTGAGCACCGCGCAGCGCAGGATCGTCTCGCAGGTCAGGCCTTGGCGACCTACCGACGACGAAACACCGCGGTCGATGTCCGCAGACACCCACCCCAGAACCTCGCGGTGCTCGTCCAGCCACGCCGAAACCTGCTCCAGAATCGCCGCCGCAGGATGATCCACGACCGGACAATCCAACAGACCAACCTGTGCCGTCCGTCGCGCGCGCATGCTTGCCCCCTCACTCCGATCTGTGAAATCGAAGCTACACCGAGCCCGTTTAGCCCAGCAAAATCAAGCACTTCCGCGCTTCTGGACGAGAACTAGCTAGTCGCAACGGTCGCCCCGCCAGTCTTCGATTGCCTCGAGCCACTCGTCGAACTCGACGGTCGCCGGAGCGCACAGCTCACTCTGGTGGAACCAGAAGAACTCGAGTCCACCGATGTCGAGAAGCTCGTCAGGCAGCGCGCCCGACAGGTCCGTACCGTGAATGTACAGGTCCTCCAACTCCGTGAGGCGACCGATCTCCGGCGGCACCGGACCGGTCAGTTCGTTCGACCAGAGACGCAGAGACGCAAGATCGGTCAGATTCCCCAGTTCCGGCGGTATACCGCCCGAGAACCCGTTGGCGCCGAGCCAAAGCCAACTCAGTCCCGACATTTCTCCCAGCCACGCGGGAATCGAACCGGTCAACTGATTGTCCCGCACCCCCAGGAAGGCGAGCCCGTTCAGGTTGCGGAACGAGGCGGGAAGCCCACCGGTCAACTCGTTGAAGTCCAGCCGCAGGAAGACAAGGTCGGACAGGCGTCCCAGGGCCGGGGGAATCTCGCCGGTCAGTTGGTTGAAGTGCAGATAGAGAAAGCTCAGGTCACGGAGACTCGCCAGTTCGGACGGTATCTCGCCGCTCAGTTCGTTGGACGACAGGACCAAGAAAAAGAGGTCGCGAAGGTTGCCTATCTCGGGTGGAATCGGCCCGGTCAACTCGTTCCCATCGAGGAAAAGGACCAGGAGTCGGTCCAGATTGCCGATCGCCGCCGGCAAGCTGCCCTTCAGGCCGTTGTCGCTCAGCTCAAGCCAGGTTACGCGCCCGGCCGAGTTGGTGGTCACGCCGTACCACTCGTCCGGCGGACGGTTGCTGAGCCAGTTCTCCTTGTTGGTCCAGTTCGGCCCGTCGGTTGCCCGGTAGAGCGCGATCAGAGCGTCGCGGTCCCGCTTGGAGATGACGGTCGTCGCCGAGAACCCCGTGTGCAACTCATAGGCGCCGGTCGCTTCACCGTTCTTGCCCGTGACACGGACGTAGTAGGTTCCCGGCCCCACCCGTTCGGCGATGCGGAAGTTGTTCTCGGCGCCGGAATCCGAATCGCTGGCCAGCACGGTCCCGGCGGCGTTCATCAGCGCGCCCTCGGTGTCGGTCGGGCCCGTGGTGCGGAGCTGCACACGACCCGAGCGCGGCACCCGGAAGACAAAGAAATCGCTGTCATCAGGCCCCAGATGGCCTGCCCGTGAGCGTTCGAGGGGGATGTCCGTCGCCCCGACACGCGTGTCTGCGTGATCGTCCGTCGCGGAACATGAGAAGAACTCCGTGTCCTTGATGGGACGGAAGGGCCTTCCCACGCGGTTGAAGTAGTTCCGCGTGGCGCCCGTCTGGACATCGACGACGCTCATCTCGACCGCCACGTCGGTGAGTCCTCCCGCGAAGACCCAGCGATGGCCGTTCGTGCCACAGCCGTCGAGCACCTTGATGACGATCTCGACGTTGTCGGGCTCGAAGAACCAGAACAGCCCGGTGTCGCCGCTGAGCGGCAAGGCAGTGCCGGCGCCGGTCTGCTCGTCCCGCGTCTCCCAATCCAGACGCACGCGAAAGCGGCCTTTCTCGAGGCACAGGGTCCGGTCGTCGGCCTTGCACTCACCCGGAGCGGACTGGGGCAGTTCAACACTGCCGGCCCGGAACCGCTCCAGGGCCAATTGAACCTCGCGGTCGGGGTCGAACCGCTGCGCGAGGGGACGCGAAGGTCTCGCCGTCGCCGCGCCAACCGTCGCAGCGGTCTCATCGGACCCGCACGTCTCGAACGCTTCGTTGTCCTGCACCGGCGACAGCAGTGTCCCCTCGGGGTTGAACCAGGTCCCGGCAATGCCGGTCTCCTTATCGACCACCGTCAACTGCACCTCGGTGTCCGTCAGGCCGCCGGCGAAGACCCAGAAATGCTCGTTCAGACCGCAGCCGTCGAGGAGCTTGACGACCATCTCGACGTTGCCGGGATAGAAGAACCAGAAGGCGCCGGTGTCCGCCGTCAAGGGCATCGAGCCGGCACGCCCCGCCTCGCCGTTCGCCGCGGCCCAGGCAGCGGTCACCTGGAACCTGCCTTCGTTCAGACACAGGGTTTGGCCATCCTCGACGCATGCGCCCGTCTCGCCGAGGGTGACCGCGCTGGCCTCGCTGGTGGAGGAAGAACGTCCGCCAGCGTTGCGCGCCGCCACTCGATAGGCGCGGTAGGTCGCGGGAGGAAGGCCTTCGACGACAAACGATGTCGTGTTGCTGCCGGCACTGGCGATCAGCGTGAACTCCGTCTCGTTGATCGATCGCTCGAAGATGTCGAACGCCGCCTCGTCGTTCGAGTTGTCCTGCCACGCGAGTTCCAGGCTGTGCTGATCGATCGCCTTCGCGGTCAGATCGGAAGGGCTGGCGGGACCGCTGTGCGCCGGGTAGAGAAACCGGACCGCGGCCAGATCGTCGGCGTTCGGCAGACCGCCCCTGTAGATGTGCCTGCCGCTGGCGGTCGCCTTCATCAGGGCGTCGCCAGTCAGCGCGCTGCACGTGTCGCTGAATCCCTGGGCGCAGGAATGTGCAAGACCCAGAGTGTGGCCCAACTCGTGCGCCATGACGTGCTCATGCACCTTGCTGGCATTGAGGCTCAGCGCCGCCCAACTCCGGCCGTAGCCATCCTGGGTCAGGATGTCCGCCTCCAGGATCGGAAGGGCGTGGTGCGCCCTGTTGCCCGGGATCCTGTGGCGGTTCTCCTCGGCACAGCGAAAGCAGGTCAGAGCGACGGCCAGAATGCCACCTGTACTGGCCTGGAAGTAGCCCGGAATCACATCATGCGGATCCTCGAAGAGAATCGAGTTGACGTCGTCCGCCTGAGCAACCTCGGCCTTCTTGTTCGTGGTGCCCAGATTCGCCAGTTGAATGGTGCTCTCGGGATCTGCGTTCCAGGCCCTCATCGCGCGCGCTACCTCGGCGATTCCACCGCCCGGGATGCCAGGCTGTCCGTCGGCCTGGATCGTGAACCCGACGCTGCGTCCCCGGTCGAACTGCCGCCATCGGATGGGGAGATTCGGCGCCTCGCAACTGGAAGATGAGGCGAGCAACCGGTAGGGCGAAACCACCGAGACCGGCCCGTCGGCCGGCGCGGCCGCGAAGTAGTCCGCCTCCCGCTCCACGCCACGCGCGCGATCGCTGATCCAGCGGCGAAAGCTCCCGCTTTCCCGGGGCCGCTGGCTCCGCGACTCGGACTCTGTCCCGTTCGCTGAAGCAGGCACCTCCTCATGAAGGGCGGCCTCACGCACAAGCAGGCTGCTTGCGGCCGACGGCACTTCGAAGAACATGCCCAGCGACAACTCAACCGTGCGGTATACGAGCGCGTCCCGCGCATCCGGAATCTCCTCGAGAAAGAGCAGCATCCGGTCGCCCGGCGCCATCATCGGTAGTCCGTGAATGCCCGAGTACACGCCGTCCTCGCTCATTCCACCGAATTGCCGGACCAGGATCGTGCCGCCCGGGACCCTCCCCTTCAGCACCTGCGCGACCTCGAAGACCGCGTCGGTGGACGGGTGCCGCGCTCCGGGCGCCGCCATGACGGACCGCACCTCACCGAAGACGATGATCGACGTCCGGTCCACCATCACCGCGTCGCCCGGGTCTACGTAGATGATGCCGCCCACGGGCGCCGCGACCAGCAGCGCCAGCCCAAGGTTCGCAAACCCCGCACCAACTCGCGTCCCCATGCTCTTCCTCTTCACTGCCTGATCCCCCCACGGGCGAGCGTCGCCCGAGAACTCCATACCTTCGACCCCGCGCACTCTATGCCTCCGACAGGAACACGACGACATCTGCAACATTCGTGCCCGTCGCGCCGGTTCGAAGCAACGCGCCGGCCGAGTCGAGGGCGCCGTAGGAGTCGTTCTCCTCCATCGCGGCAACCGGGTCGACGCCGGCCGTCCGGATGCGTGTGACCGTCGCCGCGTCGACGATGCCGCCGGCCGCGTCCGTGGGGCCGTCGCGGCCATCCGTGCCGGCGGCGAGGAAGACCCAGTCGGAGCGGTCCGCGAGCGGGCCCTTCGCCGCCTCCAGTGCGAAGGCGAGGGCAAGTTCCTGGCTGCGGCCGCCCTTGCCGGCGCCGCGCACCGTGACCGTGGTTTCGCCTCCGGCAACGTACGCTGGCGGCGGCGCCGAAGCGAAGCGCCTTGCCAGCACGGCGCCGGCTTCGCACGCCTCGCCTTCAAGTGGTTCAGGATCGACTTCGGCGCCGCAGACCGCGCCCATCGCCCGGACGCTGGTCCGGTTGCCGCCGACAATGCAGTAGGTCGTTCCGTCGAAAACGGGATCGCCCGGCTTCGGCGTCTCTTCCAGTTCGCCGCGGGCGCCCGTCTCGAACCGCTCCCGCACGGGCGCCGGACACGTCTCCAGCACACCGCGGCGCTCCAGCACCGCGAGGGCGTCCTCGAAGGTCGACGGATCGGCCGCCGTCGGACCGCTGCCGATCACGGAGGGGTCGTCGTCGATCACGTCGGACAAAGCCAGCGTTACCACCCGCGCCGGGCGCAACTGGCGCAGCAACCCGCCGCCCTTGGTCGTCGACAGGTGCTTGCGCACCGCGTTCAGCTCGTGGATCGTGGCGCCGCTACGGAGGAGCTGGCGAGTCGTCTCCAGCTTGTCGTCCAGGCCGATTCCGGGCGCCGGCGCCGGCAGGAGCGCGGACGCGCCGCCCGAGATCAGGACCAGGGCCAGGTCGCCGGCATCGAGCTCCGCGGCCCGCCGTTCAACCTCTCTCGCCGCGGCCTGACCGCGTTCGTCCGGCAGCGGGTGTCCGGATCGCAGAGCATCGAAGTGGCCAAGGCGCTTCGCCTCGTCGTGAGTAACGGCCAACACGTCGGCAGGCCGTACGTGATCGCCGAGCACCTCGATCGCGGCTCGGGTCATCCCGAACGCCGCCTTCCCAACCGCCAGCACCGCGACGCGGCCACCTGCCTTGGCTCGCAGGTCGAGTCCGCGAATCGCCGAAGCGGTCGACGCCGCCGGATCGGCGGCCGCAACGCCCTTCCGGAAGATCTCCGCGGCCCGCTTTCTGAGCGCCTCCGCCATACGTCAAGGATACGGTCCACCGACGGCTAGAATGGTCCCCAGGGGACGCCATGGACTCTACTCACGCGCCGCCTTCCGTCGCCTGCAGGATCGCTTGGCAGTCCCCGGCGCCGGTACCCGAGGGCTACCGGTTCAACGCCTTTCTCGAAGCGAGCGGAGGCAGGCTGCAGGCACACGGCCTGGATCTCGCCGCGTTCTTCGATGGCAGCCGATCTCCTGCCGCCGGTCTGCCCGACGACGCCATGCCCAGCCCTCTGGAGATCGCCTTCCTGCCGAACATCCGCGCCCAGGTGGCGGCGATGGACCGCTGCTTCCGGTGCGCGATCGACCGCGTCGGCTACCCGGCCCCGTTCCACTTCGCCTTCGCCTCGAAGGCGAACACGGCGGAGGAGATCGTCCGCTCGACCCTGACTGGCGGAGCCCACCACGAGATGTCGTCCGACGTCGACGTGGAGATCGCACGCCGGATGATCCGGGCCGGCCTGTTGCCGAAAGATCGGATGGTGCTCGCCAACGGCTTCAAGGGACCGGGCAGCGCCTACGCGCGGAACCTGCTGGCGCTCCGCCGCGAACACCGACGCCTGATTCCGATTCTCGAGGACTCCGCTGAACTCGGCTTCCTCGCCGGCCGTGGCGTGGACTTCGACTTCGGCATCCGGCTGAAGCGAACGCAGCGCGACGCCGGCGCCGGCGCCGATCGGGACTCGCGCTTCGGCGTGGATGCCGGCGAGTTGGAGCGACTGGCCTTCGAGATCGACCGGACACCGGGCGCGCGCTTCGTCCTCCTGCACGCGATGTTCGGCGCCCCGAGCGACAGCGAGGAGCAGTTCGTCGAGGCCCTCGAGCCAGCCCTGGACCTCTTCGCTCGTCTCGCAGACGACCGCGCGCACCTTCGTTTCTTCGACTTCGGCGGCGGCGTGCCCGGCCGAACCACCCTGGACGACGGCTTCGACTACGACCGCTTCGCGCGCCTCCTGCTGGAGAAGACGCTCGCGGTCTGCGCCCGCCGCGGCACGAGACCACCGGCGCTGATCGGCGAGTTCGGCCGCTACACCGTGTCCGAGCACGCGGCGCATCTGTTCGGGGTCATCGCGGTCAAGGCAAACGAGTCCGGCCCTCCCTGGTACCTCGTCGACGGTTCGATCATGACCTCGTTCCCGGACACCTGGGCCCTGGGCGAGCACTTCATCTGCCTGCCGCTCAACCACCTCGACCGCCCCTTCCACCGCGTTCGGCTCGGCGGCATCACCTGTGACCGGGACGACGTCTATCCTCCCCGTGGCAGCGTCGTCCCGCTCTTCCTTCCGCGGGTTGCCGCGGCTGAACTCGACGAAACGCCGCTGTACGTGGGCTTCTTTTCCGTCGGCGCCTATCAGGAGATGCTCGGCGGCGTGCGCGGCAGCAAGCACTGCGTCCTGCCCGAGGCGACCGAACTCCTGATCGACGACGGCGAGGACGGCGGCTTCGTCTGCGACGTCGTGCCCGGGCACACGACCGAGGACGTGCTCCACAACCTGGGCTACGGGCGAACAGCCCGCGCCGGGGCGCCGCGGACGGCGGCGCCGGTGGCGTTGGTGTGAGAGGCGACGTGCCGAAGCGCAACCCAACTCCCGCCAGGCCGAGCCGAGACCGCATGCTTCTGCCCGTGGCGCTCGTGCTCCTGACGAACACGGCATACGGCCCGGGTCCGGCCGACGCCAAGAGCGAACCCGTCTTCGTCGATCGTGCAGCCGAACTCGGCGTCGACTTCGCCCACTTCAACGGCATGACCGGCGAGCTCTACTTCGCCGAGCACATGGGGAGCGGCGTCGCCCTGTTCGACATGGACGGCGACGGCGACCTCGATCTCTACCTGGGCCAGGGCGGTCCGCTCGGCCCGCCAGCACCCGGTGGCTCCCGGATGGCTTCCACGCGCGGCGACGAACCGACACTCGGAGACCGGCTCTACCGCAACGACCTGGACGCCGGCGAGCTCCGCTTCACCGACATTACCGACGAGAGCGGTCTCGACGCCCGCGGCTACGCGATGGGCGTCGCCGCCGGCGACATCGACAACGACGGCGACCCGGACCTCTACATCCTGAATCTGGGGGCGAACGAACTGTGGCGGAACGACTCGAAACCGGGGGCGCCCCGGTTCACGAACATCACCGCCGGCAGCAACACCGCCGACCCGCGCTGGAGCGCCGCCGCCAGCTTCCTCGATTTCGACAACGACGGCCTGCTCGACCTCTTCGTTGGCAACTACGTCGAGTTCCGCGTCGCCATTCACAAGCAGTGCGCGTCGGCGGAGGGAGTACTCGACTATTGCGGTCCGAAGGCCTACCAGGCGGAGGCGAACCGGGTGTTGAGGAACCTGGGCGACGGCGTCTTTGAAGACTGGACCAGCCGCCTGGGCCTCGCCGATCTCAAGCGTCCGACGCTGGGAACCGTCGCTTCCGACTTCGACGGCGACGGCTTCACCGACATCTACGTCGCCAACGACCAGCACGCGAACGCGCTGCTACTCAACCAGGGAGGGGCGGCATTCATCGACGACGCCGCTCTCGCCGGCGCCGCCGTTGATTCCACCGGCCAGCCTCAGGCGAGCATGGGCGTGCTGGCGGAAGACTTCAACGGCGACGGGTTGGTCGATCTGTTCATGACCCATCTCCACCGCGAAACGAACACGCTCTACGTGAACCTCGGCGACGGCCTCTGGGACGACGCCACCCGGTCCAGCGGCCTGGGAAGGCCCAGCTTCCTCTACACCGGTTTTGGCACGGCGGTGCTCGACTACGACCGCGACGGCGAACTCGACATCGCAGTCGCCAACGGCGCAGTCAAGAGGATCGACGAACAGTACCGGGCTGGCGAGACACTGCCGCTCCGCCAGAGGAACCAACTGTTCCGCGGCCTCGGCCAGGGTCGCTTCGTCGAAGTGCCCGACTTCGAACGTCCCGCGGTCGCCGAAGTGAGTCGGGCGCTCGCGGCGGGCGACCTCGACAACGACGGCGATCGCGACCTGGTGATCGCCAACAACAACGGACCAGTTCGCATCCTGCTCAACCCCGGTCGGCCGGAACCCAGGCAATGGGCCGGCGTCGACCTGCGACTTCCCGCCGCGGGTACCGCCGCCGCGGGGCGGCGCGCCCTCGGCGCCTGGGTCGGTGTGCTGGACGCCGGAAGCAACGAGCCCGTCCGCTGGCGTCGCTTCCATACCGACGGCTCCTATGCGGCGGCAAACGACCCGCGCATTTCGATCGTCGGCCGCGACGAGCCGCCCGAGGTCGTGGTCGCGTGGCCCGACGGCGAGCAGGAGGCGTTCCGCCTCGGCGGACTGGGCCGGTACTTCACCCTCGTACGCGGCCAGGGCCTGAATGCCGCGCCGCCCTCGGACCGCCGTCCATGATCCGTCCCAGCGCTGATCGAGTCTCTGCGTTACCCCTGACGCTGGCCCTGACCCTGGCGACGCTTCCGGCGCAGGCTCAGACTGCCCTGGAACCCGTCGAGCCGCCGCGAATGGACCACTACGAGGGATCGGTGCGAACTCAACTGGCCCAAGCGCAAAGCGAACTGGACGGTCTGCTGAACGAACCGCGGCCGGACCAGGACCGACTTGCCGAGGCGTTCGGCCGCCTGGGCCAGCTCTACCTGCTGTACGACTTCATGGCGCCCTCCGCCGCGGCGCTCCGCAACGCCCAGGCGCTGGCGCCGGACGATCCTCGATGGTCCTACTACCTGGCGATCAACTACCGCTACGAGGGCGCGCTCGAGGAATCGGTGGCCGCGCTCGACCGGGTGGTGGCGCTCGTGCCGAACGACCTTGCGGCCCTGACTCACCGGGCCGATATTCGGCTCGAACTCGGTCTGACGGAGGAAGCGGAGGTCGACTATCGGCTGGTACTGGAACGCGATCCGGCCAGCTCCGCGGCTCGGCTCGGCCTCGGGCGAATCGATTTCAGCCGCCGTGACTACGAGTCGGCACTCGAGCGGTTCGAGCGGGCGCTCCGGGGGCAGCCGCCCGGCTCCGTGGTGCATCACCACCTCGGCCTGACGCTGCGCCGCCTCGGCCGTCGCGAGGAGGCTGCCAGGCAACTGGAGTTGAACGACCACCTAAGCGTCGTCTTCCCTGACCCCCTCTTCACGGAACTGCAACGCCTTAACGTAAGCCGCGAAGCGCACATCAAGCGCGGATCGGCCGCGATGCGCCAGGGGAATCCGCGCGCCGCGCTGACGGCGTTCCTCGACGCTCTGGAAGCCATGCCGGACGACCCGCTGACCATCTTCAATGTCGGCATGGCGCTGATCGAACTGGGCGAGAAGGAACAGGCCGAGGCCCGCCTCCGGGAATCGATCGCCATCAACGACAACTACCGCGATCCTCAGTACAACCTGGCGCTCATCCTGGCGGAGCGCGGCGACCTCGAGGGCGCGGAACGCCACTTCCGTCGAGCCGCGGAGATCGACCCCGAGGACATCGAAGCGCGGGTGCGGCACGCCGACGCCCTAACCCGTCTGCAACGGACCGACGAGGCCGTCAAACTCCTGGAAGGCGTGCTTGCAGCCGACGCACCATCACCGCTCGCCCAATTGGCGCTCGGCGCCGCGCACCAGAGGGCGGGTTCGGACAACGCCGCCCGCATCGCCCTGCGCAAGGTGCTCGACGCAGCGCCCGGCGCTCCAGCGGAACGGGCCGAGGCGCACTACCGGTTGGCGGTGCTCGCTGAAGCGAACGAAGCCGTGCAACCCGGCGCCCCCGCAAACGCTGGCGTCTCAGCCGACGCGGCGACCCTCGCGCTCGATGACGCCAACCGTCCCCAGGCCGACAGCGACCCGATCGAGCACCTCCGGCAAGCCATCGAACTCGACCCGGATTTCGCCGAGGCCCACGCGCTCCTGGGCCGCACGCTGGCCCGCCAGGAGCGCTACGTCGACGGCGCTCGCCATCTGGCGCGAGCCCTCAGGCACGACCCCGCCAACGCGGACTGGCATCGCGACCGCGCGATGTCACTCATCCTCGGCAAGCGTTACGCCGCGGCGCGCACAGGATTGATGGCCGGCCGGCAGGCCCTGGCGCGGCTGGAGGGCGACTCCGCGAGGGCCGCCGTGGAGCATCTGGACACGCTGCTGGCGCGACTGCTGGCCGCAAGCCCCGACCCCAGCGTTCGCAACGGCGCCGAGGCGCTCGCCATCGCCCAGCGCCAGATGGCGGACCGACCGTCGATCCAGCACGCCGAAACGGTCGCCATGGCACTCGCCGAAGTCGGCGAGTTCAAGCGCGCCGCCACGCTGCAGCAACAGGCGCTCGACGAGGTGGAGCGCCGGGGCGGCGTCCCGACGGCGGGCCAGAGGCAACGACTGCGCGCCTACCTGAACGACGAACCGGTCCGTGAACCGTGGTTCTCGCCCTGATCCCGGCCCTCGCGGCCGCCCTCGCCGCGGCCGAGACGGGCGCCGCTGCGGGGAGTCTCCGGTTCGTCGACGCGGCCGACACCTGGAGCATCGACTTCCGGCACCGCCACGGCGGCCAGGGCGAGTTCTACATGATCGAGACCGTGGGCAGCGGCGTCGTCGCGTTCGACTACGACGGGGACGGAGACGACGACCTGCTGTTCGTCGACAGCGGCGAGCCGGCGCCCCACGGCGGCAAACCGGGCCGAACGACCCTGCTGCGGAACGACCTCGGCCCGAACGGCCCTCGCTTCGTCGACGCTACGAGAGCCTCCGGCATCCGTCTGGACAGCTACGGCATGGGAGCACTCACGGGCGACGTGGACGGCGACGGCGACCCGGACGTCTATCTGACCGCGTTCGGGCCGAATCGGCTGTGGCTCAACCGGGGCGACGGCGCCTTCAGCCCAGCGCCCGAGGACGGCGGGACGGCCGACCCGTCGTGGAGCGCCTCCGCGGCTTTCGGCGATATCGACCTGGACGGCGACCTTGACTTGTACGTGACGAACTACGTCGACTTCGGCTACGACAACAACATCGTCTGCGGCCAGCCGCGCTCGTACTGCCACCCGGACGCCTACAACAGTCTGCCCGACCGCTTTTACCGCAACGAGCACCGCCCCGGGCAGCCCGCCGTTTTCGTCGACGCCACGGCCGAACTCGGCTTCGGCGACGCTCGCGGCGCCGGACTGGGCGTCGTCATCACGGACCTCGACCACGACCGTCGGCCCGACATCTACGTGGCGAACGACATGGATCCGAACTTCCATTTTCTCAACCGAAGCACTGACGCGAGGCCGCGCTTCGAGGACGACGCCCTCATTGCCGGCACCGCCCTCTCGGATCGCGGTGAAGCGGAAGCGGGCATGGGAATCGCGGTCGGCGACGTGGACGGCAACGGGTTCGAGGATCTCATCGTCACCCATCTCGACCGGCAGACGAACGCCCTGTACTCGAATCGCGGCGACGGGCTCTTCCTGGAACACCGCTTCGTAGCGGGCATCGCAGAGCCGTCCATGCCTTGGGTCGGTTTCGGCACGGACCTGGCCGACTTCGACCTCGACGGCGACCTGGACCTCGCCGTCGCGAACGGCCACGTCATCCACAACATCTCGGAACAGGAAGGTTTCGGCGGCGAGATTTACAAGCAGCCCAACCAACTCCTGGAGAACCTGGGCGGCCGCTTCGCCGAAGTGGAGAACGGCGGCATCTCCGCCGTTCGAGTGAGCCGCGGCTTGGCGACGGCGGATTTCGACCTCGACGGCGACCTGGACCTCGTCGTCTCGAACTGCAACGACCGGGCCGAGATCTACCGCAACGAGAGCGATCACCGCGGCGAGGCGCTCCAGATCGATCTGCTGGATCGCGGGTCGCCGAACCGGCGCGCGATCGGCGCCGCGATCGAGGTCCGTTCGACGGCCGGAAGCCAGCGCCGCGAAGTGCGCGCGGGCTCGTCGTACCTGTCGCAGAACTCGCTCACGCAGACCTTCGGCGTGCCGCCCTCCGACGCGACCGACGGCAAGGGCGAGTTCGCATCGTCCACGGACGGCGTCGAGATCCGCATCCTCTGGCCCAGGCAGGGCGGCGTCCGGCTTCCGGGACTGTCCCCCGGACACCGCGTGCGGATCGTCCGATGAACGCGCGGTCCTCGGCCAGGCCGCACCTCCGGCCGGCCTGTCCGATCCTGGCGGTCACCGCCCTGATGGCAGTGCCGCCGCTGGCGATCCCCACCGCCACCGGACAACCCCTCTTCCGTGAGACCGGCACGGCATGGGGCCTCGAGTTCCACCACAACGCGGGCTTCTCGGGCCGGAAGTACATGGTGGAGACGATGGGCGGCGGCGTCGTGCTCTTCGACTACGACGGAGACGGCGACGACGACGCCTTCTTCATCGACGGCGGCCCGCTGCCGGGTTATGAGGGTCCCGCGCCCCGTTCCCGGTTGCTGCGTAACGACGCCGGGCCGGACGGTCCCCGCTTCGTCGACGTGACAGATCGGTCGAACATCGACTTCGGCGGCTACGGCGCGGGCGGCGTCGCTGGCGACGTGGACGCCGACGGCGACCTCGACCTCTACGTCACGGCATTCGGCGGCAACCACCTCTACCTCAACCTTGGCGACGGCAGCTTCAGGGCGGCCGGGGCCGAGCGCGGCGTCGACGATCCGCGCTGGAGCGCCTCGGCCGCTTTCGGCGATCTCGACCTGGACGGCGACCTGGACCTCTACGTGACGAACTACACGGACTTCTCACTCGCGAATCACAAGTTCTGCGGCCTGGGCGGATCGACCGACGGCGCGGGCAGCGACGGCGAACCGGGGCGCGGCTACTGCCACCCGGACATGTACAACGGCGTGCCCGACCGTCTCTACCGGAATGACGGCCGCGGCTTTTTCGTCGACGCCACCGCCGCCAGCAGTCTCGACGGCGCTGCCGAAGCCGGCCTTGGCGTCGTGATCGGCGACCTGGACGGCGACCGCTGGCCCGACGTCTACGTCGCCAACGACAAGGATCCGAATCTGCTCTTCCGCAACCTGGGCAATGGCCGATTCGAGGACGAATCCCTGCTCTCCGGCGCCGCCTACGACCGAGGCGGCACCGCCGAAGCCGGAATGGGAGTCGAACTGGCCGATCTCGACGGCGACGGACTTCAGGACCTGGTGGTTACCAACTTCGCGCTCGAAACGAACGCCTTCTACCGCAACGCGGGCGAAGGCGTTTTCCTCGACCGGCGCTTCCCGTCCGGCCTGGCCCAGCCATCGCTCCAGCAACTCGCCTTCGGTGTCAACGCCCTGGACGCCGACCTCGACGGCGACCTCGACCTGTTTGTGGCCAACGGGCACATTCAGCCCGAAGCGGCGCGAATCGGCGAGGTCGGAACCTACGAACAACCGAATCAACTGTTCGAGAACCTGGGCGACGGTCGCTTCAGGGAGCGTCTAGACGCGGGCCTGAACACGGTACGAACGAGCCGGGGTTCCGCAGTCGCCGACCTCGATCTCGACGGCGACCTGGACATCGTCGTCGTCAACTCGAACCAACCTTCCGAGGTCTACGGCAACCGGGCGGGCGGCGGCTGGTTCGCGCTCGGCTTCTCGCCCGGGGACGCCGGAAGCGCGGACGCGGTCGGCGCCGAAGTCGTCCTGAGCGCGGGCGGCCGCACGCAGGTACGGGAGACGCGGGCCGGGTCCTCCTACCTTTCGCAGAGCACGCTCACCGCCTTCTTCGGAGTCGGCGAAGCGAACCGCATCGAGCGCGTGACCGTGCGCCAGCCACTCCGGAAGCGGCCGCTGGTCCTGCGCGACCTGCCCGCGAACCGGCGGGTTCGTCTGCGGCGATAGCATCGCTCCATGAGCACGTCACGCTTCAGAGGCCGCGTCTTCGGCGGCTTCCGGGCCCTGGCCGAGCCGCGCGTTCGTCCGCGCGCCGTGACCGCGCTGGCCTTCGCCCTTCTCCTGGCCAGCGCGCCGGCGCCCACCAACGCTCAGGAGGTCCCGGCCGAAGTCGCGGACGCCCTCGCGCTGGCCGCCGGCGGCGACCTGGACGGCGCCATCGCAGCCATCGAGACCTTCTGTGCGGCCGGCGACGCCCCCGACGCCGCCTTCGCGGCGCTGGGGGCGCTTCACGTCGAGGCCGGCAACGCCGAGCGCGCCCTGGACGTGCTGCGGCCGCTCATCGACCGCGAACCGGTCGACGCCGGCGTCCTCTACAACGCGGGCCGGGCCGCCGAAGCGCTCGGCCGGCCGGAGGAGGCAGCGAACCGCTACCGGCAGTCCCTGGCGATCCAGCCGCGTTCACCGGCGCTGCGGTCGCTCGGCATGATACTGGGCCGGCACGGGTACACGGCCGAGGCGTACGCGTTCCTCCAGCCGTGGACGAACGCGAACCCGAACGACCTGGATGCCCGCGTCGCCGCCGCGGCCGGCGCCATCGCGCTCGAGCGCGCACCCGAGGCGGAGGCCCTGCTCGAAGGACTGCCGGGAGACGACCCGGGCGTGAAGATGCTGCGAGCCCAGCTTCTGCTCCAGCAGGCCGATCCGTGGGGCGCGATCAACGAACTCCAGGCGGTCGCCGAGGACCCGCCGCCGACCATCGAAGGCGGAGTTCGGCGGACGCTTGCCCGCGCCTACCTCGTCGTGGGCGAAGCCGAGGGCGCCCTGGAGCAGTTGGAGCCGCTCGACGTCGCCGGACCCGAGGACGCCGTGCTTCTGGCCAGCGCCTGGTTCCAGGCCGGGCGCATGGACGAGGCCATCAAGGCGCTGGCGCCGTACGCGGAACCCCTGCTGACGAGCCCGCCTCCGGAAGCGCCGCCGCCGGTGGCCCGCGACATCGTGCTGGAGTACGGCCGCTACCTCCACTCCTCCGGCGACGCGGCGCGGGCGGTCCCCTTCCTGCGCCTCGCCACCGAACTCGACGCCGGCAAGCCCGACGCCTACCAGGCGCTCGGACAGGCGCTCGCCGCCAGCGGCGAACGCGAAGAGGCACGCGAGGTCCTGGAGCGCTTCCAGGAACTCTCCCGCGACGCGAGCGACGAGGTCGCCTCCGTCAACCAGCGCCGGAGCGACATCGCGGACCCGACCGGCCGCGAAGTGCGTCAGGCCCTGGAACTTGCAGCGGCCGGCGAGGTCGACGCCGCACTCGACATCCTCGCCCGCGAAGCGCAGCTCGCCTCGACCGACCCGCGGCCCGTCTACGCCGCATCCTCGATCCTTCTGGACGCCGGACGCAACGAGGAGGCGCTCGCCGCCGCCGACCGGGCGCTTGCCGTGGCGCCCGGACGCGCCGACGGCTTCTATCAGCGCGGCGCCGTGCTCATGGCGCTGGAACGGCTGGCCGAGTCAGAAGAGATGTTCCGCCAGGCGCTCCAGGCCCAGCCGACCCATACGGCAACGCTGTCGGACTACGCGGTACTGCTGATGAGCGGCGACCGGAACGGAGAAGCCGCCGAACTGCTGGAGCGGCTGCTGGAACTGCGGCCCGGCGACGCCGCGGCCCGCGGCCATCTCGATCGCCTCCGCGCGGTGCGTGGGTCAGACGGCGGCCGGCACGAAGAACTGCCGCCGGCGGCGCTGGGGCGCGAACTGATGCGGACCCGGGACTTCCGCGCCGCCGAAGCGCCCCTCGACAGAGCGGTCCTGCTCGACCCGACGGATGCGAGCCTCCGTGTCGACCTGGCCTCGGCCCTCTGGGAGAACAACAAACCGGCGGAGGCCGATCTGCACGCTCGGGAGGCTGTTGCGCTCGAACCGTCCTCGGCGGCGGCGCACCGGATGCTCGGCGGTCTGCTGCTCTGGCGCGGCGAACACCTCCAGGCGGCGGAGTCCCTCGAACGCGCGGCGGCGCTGGCCGAACCGGACGCGGCGCTGCTCGTCGACCTGGCTCGCGCCTGGGATGGCGTCGACAGCGCAGGAACGGCAGATGAGCGGACGCGTCTGGGCAAGGCCGAAGACGCCTACCGCCGGGCGATTGTCGCGGCCCCCGATCACAGCGAAGCCATCTACGGTCTCGCCAGGGTGCTGCAGCGCCTCGGGCGAGAGGACGAGGCGGCGGTCCTGATGGAGCGCTACACGGAACTCTACGGCGAAGATCAGCGGGCCACGCGGGAGCAGGGGCTGACGGCGGCCGAGGGCCCTCCGGACGGCGACTGATCACAGCCCTCGCAACAGCGACCGCGCCAAGGCCAGATCCGCCGCGTAGCGGTCGCCGAGAGGAGGCAGCGAGGCCTCCTTCACGTAGCGTTCCAGCGCCGGTCGAGCGATATCTCGAAGCCCCGACCGCGCCGCCACGGTCGCCAGGTTGAACAGCACGTCGAGGTCGCCCGGATCGAGTTCGACCGACCGCTGCCAGGCAGTGATCGCCTCGTTTGCCCGGCGCTGGTTGAACAGCGCGATTGCCAGGTAGTTCCAGGCCAGCGGCAACAGCGGGTTGAGCGCCAGAGCTTCCCGCGCCTCCCGCTCGCAGAGCGGCCAGTCGCCGGCGTGCAGCGCCGCCAGGGCCAGGTTCTGTCGCGCTTGCGGATTCCTCTCGTCGAACTCCAGGGACCGCAGCAGAATCTCCCTGGCGCGGCCCGTCTCCCCCGACTCGGCGAGCACCAGGCCGAGGACATTCAGCGCGTCGGGATCGCTCGACGAAGCGTGCCGCTCCATCAACCGCGCCGCGTCCCGGGCCTGTCCCGTCCGGGCCAGGGTCAGGGCCAACTGCCGCTCGAGGAACGGCGAAGCCAGACCCCGACGCTCCGCGTCGATCATCAGGCGCAGCGCTTCCTCCACCCGCCCGCGGTCGAGCAGCACCTGGGCCAGGTTGGAGTAGCCGAGTCCCATTCGCGGCCGACGCCGGATCGTCCGCCGGGCGAGGTCCTCGGCCTCCTCCAGGCGGCCTTCCTGGTACGCCTTCGAGTAGTCCTGGAGCATCCGGTCGAGGTCGACCAGGTTCTTGGGGTCATCCTCCTCGCCGTAGGTCCGCGGCAAATCGAGACCGCCGGAAGAACTGAGGTACCCCAGACTCTGAAGTGCCCGACGCTCGTCCTCACTGACGCTTCCGGCCGCGGGAGGCCACTCCGACTCCGCCGGCAGCAGGGCCGCAAGTTCGGCGGCGGTCCCGGCTTCCGCGACATGGAGATTGCGCACTTCGGCCGGGTCGGCGGCCAGGTCGTAGAGTTCGGGCCGCGGCAGCGAGATGTACTTCAGGAGGCCGGCGCCGCGGTCGTCGTCGCCAATTCCCGTCCTCGGCTGAGCCACGACGCCGCGCAGGGGCGCCCAGCCACGTTGCAGGTTGGGGCCCAGCACCTCGAAGTAGGTCGCATCGGGGCCGGCGCCTGCGTCCGGCGCCCGCGCCCTCCAGAGACTGCGGCCCGCCATCCCGGGGATCGCCGAGGCGTCGATGCCCGCCGCTTCCAGCATGGTCGGCAGCACGTCGACGTGCTGGACCGGCGAGTCGATCCGCGAGGACGTCAGTTCCTCGGCCCAGAGGACCAGCGGCACGGCGAGCGTGGCCTCGTAGGCGAAAAGGCCATGCGTCGCCTCGCCGTGATCTCCCAGTCCCTCGCCGTGATCCGACGTGACGATCACCAGCGCGTCCGCGTTCCCGTCGCCGGGCGCCACGACCTGGAGCAGCCGGCCCACGTACTCGTCGGCCGCCGCGACTTCGCCCAAATAGGGATTCCCGGCGAAGCGGGCCGAGAAGGACGCCGGCGGCTCGTAGGGAACGTGGGGCTCGTACAGGTGGACCCAGAGGAACCTGGGCTCGCCCTCGTGCCGCCGCCACCAGGACGAGGCGGCAGCCACCACCTCGTCGCCGCTCCGCTCCGCGACGGCGAAGCCCCGGGTCGAACCCTCCGGGTAGGAGTCGTCGTAGACCTCGAACCCCCGGTCCAGCCCGTAGCGGGCGTCCAGCGGGAACGCGGCGACGAACGCCGCGGTGCGGAATCCCGCGTCGCCGAAGGCTTCGGCGGCCGTCGGCACCGATTCGGGCAGCACGAAGCCGGCGTTGTCGCGCACCCCGTGCTCGTAGGGCAAGCGGCCCGTCAGCAGGTTCGCGTGAGACGGCAGCGTCATCACGCTGTGCGCGTGCGCCCGGCCGAAGACCCAGCCGCTCGCCGCGAGGCGGTCGAGGTGGGGAGTCTCCGCGGCCGAGTTTCCCGCGAACCCGACGGCGTCGGCCCGCAGGGTGTCGATCGTCACCAGGACGACATCCCGAGCGAACCCCGGTGCCGGCGCCTCAGGCCAGCCGGTCTCCGGCGCCGGCGATGCCGGCTGCTTCCCGGAATCGGGCGCGCAGGCCGACACGGCCAGGCCGATCAGCGCAACGGCGGCCGCCGCCGGGCCAGTTCTCAGAGCGATTCCAGGTACTCCGCGAACTGCTTCGCCTCCTCGGCCTTCTCGCCTTCGGGTTCGAGCTCAAGGAACCGGCGGAAGTCGGCGGCGGCGGCGGCGTTGTTGCCGCCCGCCATGTTCGAGAGACCGCGGAAGTAGTAGGCCTCCGACCAGTCCGGCGCCGCCGCGACGGCAGCGTCGAGCTTGGCGATGGCGCCCTCGAAGTCGTTCGTGTTGTAGAGCGCAACGCCCTCACGCACGAGAATCTCCGGGTCCGCCCGCTGGTCCTCGGGCATTCGATTGAGGTACGCCTGCGCTTCATCGCCGCGGCCCAATGCCGTCAGACGCCGGCTCATCAGCCGAAGCGCGTCCACGTTCGACGGCGCCAGGGTCAAGGCCCGTTCGAGGTTCGTCAACGCCTCGTCGTCATGCTCCAGTTGCACCTGGGCCTGGGCCACCGCGACGAGCACCGCCGCCTTGCCGCCGTCCGGCAGGGCATCGAGGGTCTCGGTGAAGACCTGGATCGCCCCTTCGTAGTCCCCCGCCGCAAGCAGGGCGTTGCCCTGTTCCAACTGTTCCCTTGCCGCCTGCGCCGCCTCGCCATCGTCCAGCGCGGCCGCCGAACCGTCCGTCGCCGATGCGGAGCCCGCCTCCAGGGTCGTCTTCAGGAACACGCGATCGGCCGGCGACGCGTACTCCTGCACCAGGGCGCTGTGCGTCGTGGACACGTAGCCCGGCTTCGACACCAGCACGTCCCAGTTTCCGCCGCCGAGGCCGGCCCGCGCCCAGCGGCCCTTGCCGTTCGTCGATACGGCCTCGGGGCCAGCCCCGCCGAGGGTGAGCTGAACGCTCGCACCCTCCACCGGATTGCCCTCCGCGTCCTGAACCGTGCCGCTCAGCCGGCCGCGACCGGCCCAGGCCTGGGCCGACGCCGCCATCGCCAGAAGAACGCCCGCCAGCATCGCGCCGGCGACGCGGGTTCGATAGTTCATGAGTCCTCCCCTCGTTCTCCGACCGCCGATCTGCCCGAGCATCCTACTACCCGCGGTGCCGGGCCATGCCGAGGCCGGCGACTCCTCACCGGGCAGATCCAGCGCGGCAAGGCTGGCGAACCAGAAAGCAAAGAGGGCCGGGGGATCGCCCCCGGCCCTCTCGATTCGCTGTGGTGCATCGCCTTCGTTCAGAAACTCAGGCCATGTACCTCCGGTTCTGAACTACTTCCAGTTCAGGCGCACGCCCAAGCGGTAGATGCGCGGTGAAATGTTGTCGTCCAGGTTGCCGCCGTTCGTGTACCGCGTGTTCAGCAGGTACGCGAGGCCGGTGCCTTCGTTCGTCATGTTGAACACGTCGACGCCGAAGGTCATGTTGACCGGACCCTGAAGAGCGATCTCCTTCTCGACCCGGAAGTCGACCGTCTGGATGTCGTCCAGGCGGTACTGGTCGTAGTCCTGACCCGGGATCACGTTGATCGTGGGACGGGCAACGCCGGCTCCCCAGGGAATCACCACGGAGTTGTTCCAGTAGGCGAGCGGATAGCCCTCCCGACCGGTCAGGTTCGCCGAGACGTTGAAGCCCCACGGCCGATCCGGCGCCACCTGGTACATGCCGTTCAGGCTGTAGGTCCAGGTGGACTGCAGGAACCGCTCGCCCTTGCCGGAGCCGGTCGAGCGCGTCAGGTAGAGATCGCCGTCCTGGCAGCCGGCCCTACCGACCAGCGGGCTCGCGTGGTCGTAGTACGAGCGCGGGATGCTGCACTCTCCCTTGCCGTACTGGTAGAAGCCGCGAGCCATCCAGCGGTTCGCCAGCCTCTTGGTGAAGCTGATCGAGTAGCCGAGATAGTCGCGCCCGCGGTCACCGTTCGAAACGTAGCTGCCGCCCGTGTCCACGAGATCGCCGTTCGGGATGCCGTAGTACGGAATGCTGACGTCACGGCCGACCCTGGGCAACTCTACGTCCAGAGTCCCGATCTGCTCGTAGTCGCTGCGGTTCGGGATTCGGGTGCTGCCGTCCGGCTGCCGGAAAAGCGTGAAGCCGTCTAGCAGATCGCTGACCTCCCGTTGCGTCACCGTGAAGGCGACGACGAACTCGGGCAGGAAAGCATGCTCCACGGACGCCAGGATCTCCTGGGTGAGCGGAGCGTCCAGGCCCGGGTCGGTCTCGTCGACGATCTTCAGCGGATCGGTTGGGTCGAAGCCGCGCGTGTAGTACAGATCCCCGGTGACCGAGTCGAAGTAGGCATAGGAGGCGCCGAACGGCGAGTTCCTGGTCACCCAGCCCGAAGCCATCTGATCGTAGAACTGGGAGATGCTGGCGCGAACCAGCGTCTTCCGCTCCTCGCCGATGGCATAGGTGGCGCCCAGACGCGGCGCGACGCTTCCCCAACTGAACCCCGCCTCGGAACCGCGGAAGTTGATGTCGGGGTAGATGTCGCGATAGGCCGCGACCGGATGAGCGGGCCGGGTGTACGGCTCGTTGGCGCCACCCTGGTCGTCGTAGCGAAGACCGAAGTTGATCGTCGCCCGGCCGAAGGTCACCGTGTCCTGAGCCCAGATCGCGGTGTAGTCGGAGACCGCAACGCCCGTGTGATCGCGAACCGCGACCGTGGCGCCCCAGCCGCCGTGGAACACGTCCCGCGGTCCCCACTGGAACACGGAGTTCTGGGTGAACTCCCGGAAGCGCCCGCCGACCTTCAGCTCGTGGTTGACCGAGGCGCCCGTCGTGAAGAAGTAGGACGTGTCGACCTGGTACGAGTCGAACGGGCGGGAGCTGCTACCGGTGAGGTAGTTGTCCTGCCACACACCGTCCTCCTGGCGCGGGTCGAGCGCGTCCGGATGGAGTCCGTTCTCGTCCGAGCGAGTGCCTCGGGCCGCCAGAGCGAAACCGAAGTCGCCGTGCGAGTAGGTGCCGGTGAGGAAGAAGTTCGCAGAGAACACATGGGTGTCCTCGAGCCGGTACTGGGCGGAGGGACCCCGCTGGTTCCAGGTCGTCGGCGCCGGTCGGGTCGTGCCCGCGCCGCGTCCGAACTTCAGCTTGTCGCCGTTGTTGAACGAGCCGACGATCGAGTTGGACGCGTTGATCTGACCGTTCGCCTTGAGCGCCGTGTTCTCCAGGATCGTGTCGTCGGCCAAGCCGGTCGCCGCGTTCTGCTGGATGTCGTTCTGGCCCCAGCTACCCCAGAAGAACAGGCGGTCCTGGATCGCGGCGCCGCCGGCCTCGAAGCCGATGTCCTCGATCTTCCGCACCTGCGCGCCGGCGAGCTCCGTCTGGAAGTTGTCCTTGTAGAGCTCGCCCTCGATGTTCGGCTGCGACTGCTTCAGCGCGCCGCCGAAGTAGCCGTTGCGCTGCGTGTTGTAGAACCGGGCCGAACCGCGGAACTCGTTGCTGCCGCGCTTCGTCACCAGGTTGACCTGGACGCCGGCGCTGTTCTTCGTCACGTCCGTGCCGCCGGTCGTGAAGGACATCTCGGCGAACTGGTCGAAATCGTAGTAGGTCGGCGAGGCGCCGGTGGCCGCCATGTCGGTGATCGACGTGCCGTCCATCTGGAAATCGTTCTGGTTGCCGCTCACGCCAGGGGCGCGGAACGCGGACTGCTGGCCCGATTCCGAACCGCCGACGTTCACCCGGTCGACGAGCACGCCCGGGGTCTGCGAGAGCAGGGACCAGGGATCGCGCGCGGTCGGGATCTTCTCCAATTCGACCTGGCTGACGTTGGTGCCGGCCGAGAGCTTCCGCTCGTCGAGCAGCGGACTCTCGGAAGTGACCGTGATCGTCTCTTCGAGCGCCGCGGTCAGAACCAGCGGCACGCTCGTGTTCCGCCCGAGGGCGACGACGACGTCCGGGAACTCGATGCCGCCGAAGCCATCGAGTGCGGCGGTAACGGTATAGGCGCCGGGATCCAGGGCGAGGAAACGCCACTGGCCCTGGCCATCGGTGAACTGCGTACGCGGCGCGCCGATGCCGCTGACGGTGACCGTGACGCCGGGGAGCGCAGCTCCCGAGTCGTCCGTCACCGTGCCGTAGAGATTGCCCGTCGGCGTCTGGCCAAAGGCCATGCCGGCGACGAACAGGCAAAGGATGACGCTGAACGTCGAAACGAGGCGTCTACTCATGCGTTGAATACTCCCTCCAAGGTGTGTTCTGCGGGAAACCGGCGCCGCTCACGCGACGCAGAGCGACCTCCCGCGGTTTGGGAAGAGCCTGATCGGCTCGCCAACAGTACTAGAACCCACCGCAAGACGTGTGCCAAAACGGCCGTGGGCCGGCCGTTGCTGACGGTGGGAAGAAACCCGCTCTGTCGCGGGGTTTGCGGCCACGTCCGGGTTTCGGTGCGTCAAATTGGCGCCCCGCCACGTACCCGCCGATTCAAGTAAGTGCTCCACGTTCAATCTCTTGAAGCTACTCGCCATGCCAGTCATGCCGAAAGCAGTTGCCCGTCATCCGACCTTCGACTGACCAGCCTCTTCGTGCGGCAAAGCCGTACCGAAGAGCCCTGGCCGCCGATGGGACCTGAATCACCGACGTGTATCGGTCCGAGCAAGTCGTGACGGGTACACCTCGGGAACAACCTGTCGAGTCCATGCATCGTACAGTAGAGAGAGCCGGTTGTCTACGGCAGCGGTTCCGGGACCCTTCCGGAACGCTCGCCGCCGCGATCGCCGGCATCCGAAGCGTCACTCCATGGACCGCCGATCCCTCATGCCCCCGCCCGCTCCGGTGCCCGCCCGCCGGGCCGCCGCCCTGCTGCTGCCCGCCCTGGCGACTGCCTGCGCCGGCTACGTCCCCTTCGACGGCACGCTGGCTCTGGCGCCCGAGTTCGAACGACGGCTGGGAGCCGGCTGGACGGAGCAGATCGTCGTGCCCTTCGCCACTGACGCCGCGCTGCGCCATGCCATAGACGAGCGGGTCAGCCCGGCCGGCAGCGAGAGCCGGCGACGCGATGCGGCGCTCGACTTCATCTTCGGCTTCGTAGACCTGGAGTACGCCCTCGCGCCCACCCGGACGGCGACCGAGACGTTCGCCGAAGCGACGGGCAACTGCCTTTCCTTCGTCAACCTGTTCGTGGCGGTTGGCCGCGAGCGACGGCTGAATCCCTTCTTCGTGGAAGTCGAGGACTACCAGCGCTGGAACTACCAGGACGGCGTCGTGGTCAGCCGCGGACACATGGTCGCGGGAATGTACGTGGACGGCGAGATGGCGACATACGACTTCCTGCCCTACCGGCCGAAGTCCTACCGCGACTTCCGGCCGATCACGGATCTCGCGGCAACCGGCCACTACTACAACAACCTGGGCGCCGAAGCCCTGATGGAGGGCGCCCTCGACGACGCCGAGCGCTGGCTGGACGTGGCCGTCCGGCTCACACCCGACTTCGACAAGGCGATCAACAACTACGGCATCGTGCTGCTGCGGCGGGGCCGACTGGCCGATGCAGTCCGCGTTCTGGAGGAGGGGCTCCAACTCCACCCGGACGACGTACCCATGCTGACGAACCTTGTCCGCGCCCATCAGCTCCGCGGCGACAACGAGCGCGCCGGCGAGCTCCTGGACCGACTGGAAGACCTGAACCAGGCCAGCCCTTTCTTCTACGTCTACCGGGGCGACGCGGCGCTCGCCGCCGGCGACGCCGCTACCGCTCTCGACTACATGCGCCGCGCCCTGCGCGCCGATTCCGAGATCCCCGAGGTCCACGTGGGCCTGGTCCGGGTCTACCTGTCGACGGGCAGACTGGACGAAGCGAAGCACCACGTCGAGCGCGCGCTCCGGCTCGACGCCACTCACGATGAGGCGCGCAAGTTCGCGGCCTTGATCGAACGCGGTCCGCCGTAACGCCCGGAGACCTTCGAGGCCATAGGGAAGAACCTCCACCCGAAGCTGTTAGCCTTCATTGCAACGATGCCCCGGTACAGGACAACAAGAGTCATGGCATCCGAATCATCGTCCGGGCCCCGGGCGGCCCCGATCGCGCTTCTCGTTCTCGCCGGCCTGCTCACTGCCGGCGCGCCGCACAACGCCCAGGGGCCCGAGGACCTTCGGCAGTTCGAAGACCGCGCGTCCGTGTTTGAAGTGCAGGTTCCAGTCAACGTGGTCACGCGGAACGGCGAACCGGTCCGCGGCCTGGGGCCGGAGGACTTCCAGATCCTCGACGAAGGCGCCCGCCAGGAGATCGTCGGTTTCCGGATCGTCGACCTGGACCTGATCGCTCCGGACGACCGTCAGGTGATCGAGGCCGACTACGGCATCCCGCCGGCGGCGCGGCGTCACTTCCTGTTCCTGTTCGACCTGTCGTTCTCGGCGCCGACCTCGGTCGGCAAGGCACGGGCCGCCGCCCAGGACTTCGTGCTGGAACGGATGCACCCCACCGATCTCGCCGCGGTCGCGGTGCACACGGTGGAATCCGGACCGCAACTGCTGATCACCTTCACGCCGGACCGGGCACAGCTCGCCCGGGCCATCGCCACGCTCGGCAATCCGCGCCTGCTGAACCTGGCGACGAGGGATCCGCTGGGGTTCATGATCGACGCGCCGAGCGCGAATCCCGTCAGCTCGCTCGACATCGGCGGAGTCAACGAGGACATCCGCGCCATGGAGCGCGACATCAACTCCTACCTCCAGGTGATCGGCAACGAGATGGCGAAGTACGAGAAGAGCTACGCCCGCGGCCAGATCTCGAGCTGGACCGGCGCCTTGCAGAGCATGGCACGCATCCTCTCAAGCGTCGAAGGCCGCAAGCACGTCGTTCTCTTCTCCGAGGGGTTCGACGGCCGGCTGCTGTTCGGTCGGCAGCCGGACTTCTTCGACGAGGAAATGCACCGCGAACAGGAGGCCATCGACACCGGGCAGTACGGCCGGGTGGACACGGACAACCGCTACGGCAACACGCAGCTTCTCGGCCAGGTGAATCGGATGCTGAACGAGTTCCAGCGGGCGAACACCGTGATCCACACGGTGGACATCTCGGGTCTCCGGGCGGACCTGCCGGAGGAACACCGCACGCGCGTCGTGCACCGGGACGCCCTGCACTACCTCGCCAACGAGACGGGCGGGGAACTCCACGAGGACGCGAACGACTTCGGCGCCGAACTCGGAGACGTGCTGAAGTCGTCGACAGTCACCTACCTCCTGAGCTTCGAGCCCAGCGAACCCGGGGAACCGGGCGAACATCATCGGCTGAAGGTGCGGGCGCGGGCGCCGAAGGGGGCGCAGATTTCCCACCGGATGGGCTATTACACGCCGCGGCCGTTCGGCGACCTGCACCCGCTGGAAAAACAGCTTCTCGCGTCCGACCTGATCGCTGCGGCCCAGGAAAGGGACGACCTCAAGATCGACGTGCTGGCCGCGGCCTTCCGGGCGGGCGACGGACCGGCCTACGTACCGGTGATCGTCGAGGTCGGCGGCGGCGGCCTGGTCGAGAACCACGATCAACCGGTGCTGCCCATCGAGATCTACGCGTACGTCACCGATGAAAAGACGCAGATGCGCGACTTCTTCAGCCGCGTCGTCACCCTCAACCTGGCTGGCCGGGAAGACGCGTTCGCCAACACCGGCCTGAAGTACTACGGCCACCTGGAACTGGATCCGGGCGCTTATCTGGTCCGTGTCCTGGTCCGGAACAGCCTCACCGGCAACACGGGCGTCGAGACGGTCGAACTCCACGTTCCGACATTCCGGGGCGGCGAGCCGACTCTGCTGCCCCCCTTCTTCGAGCAGGAACCCGGAAGCTGGTTCCTCGTCCGCGAACAGCCGGCCGACCAGTACGCGAAGACGACCGTGTACCCCTTCACCGTGAACGGCGAGCCGTACGTCCCGTCCGCGGCGCCCCAGGTACAGGGCGGCCGCAACGCCGGCGGGGTGAAGATCTGCCTGGTCGGCTACAACCTGGCGCAAGGCGACCTCGCGCTCCACGCGTCCGTGACGGATCCGAACGGCACACCGGTCGAGGGCGGCAAAGTCAGCCTTCGCGAGCGGACCGTGACCGGCATCCCGGGGCTCGACAAACTGGTCGCGACCTTCGACGCCACCGATCTTCCCGCGGGCGACTACACTCTGAGGGTCGCCGTGACCGACCCCGCGACCCGGGCACGGTCCGCGAACTCGATTCCTCTCAAGGTGCTGAACTGAGGCCCGCGCGGCCGAAGCGAGGCGCCGACCCCCACGAACCGCCAAGGACCAGGGAGCCCGAAATGAACGAACGCAGGCTCAACGACCGTCCATCCTCCAATCTGGCGCGCGCCGCCTCCCTGTTCTGCGCGGCTGCCCTCCTGCTCGCGGCCGCCTCGGCCGACGCCCAGCGCAACCGCCGGCAGCGGCAGGCGCAGTTCAGCGACACGACCACCGTCACCGTGGTCGAGGTCCCGGTGCAAGTGACCAGCGGCGGCAACCCGCTGCGCGACCTCACCCGGGACGACTTCGAACTCCTCGACGGCCGCAAGCCGGTCCAGATCACCGGCTTCGACCGGGTCGATCTCTCGACAGTCGAGGGCAAGGCCACGGACGAGCCCGTGCCGGCCGCGGCGCGCCGGCACTTCCTGCTCCTGTTCGATCTCCTGTTTTCCACCCCCGACTCGGTCGGCCGCGCCCAGGACGCGGCGGCCGACCTCGTCCTGCGGGAGTTGCACCCGACCGACCTGGCCGCGGTTGCGCTCTACGACACGCGGCCCCGGCTGGTGCTGGGCTTCACCTCCGATCGCAGCCAGCTCCGCCAGGCGATCGCGACCCTGGGCCGGATCGAAACCGGCCGGGCGGTCCGCGATCCCCTGGGGCTGGTGATCGCCGACATGGGCGGCGAGTTGCCGACCGGGGACGGTCTGGGCGAAACGGCGGACCGCGCCGGACTGGATTCCGAGGCCATGCTTTCCCAGGCACGCAGCGAACTGGCAAACCTCCAGCAGACCGCCGACCGGGACCGGGCTGCCAGCGACATCGCCGCCCTGACTTCCGGGATGGGCGAGCTTGCCGCCTGGATGGGAACCGTGCAGGGCCGCAAGCACGTCGTCTTCCTCTCGGAAGGGTTCGACAGCTCGATCGTCGTTGGCAATCGCGGCCTCACTTCCCAGGAACAGGACCGGATGCTGGAGCTCCAGCAGGCCGCCGCCGACGGTCAGTCCTGGCGGGTCAACAACGAGGAGATCTACGGCAGCACCTCCGCCCAGAGTGCCATGAACAAGATGCTGACCGCCTTCCGGGAAGCCGACTGCGCGATCCAGAGCGTGGACGTGAGCGGCGAAGTCCTGACCGAGGGCCAGAGCAACCGCGACTCGCTGCTCATGATGGCCCACGACAGCGGCGGCGAGCTGTTCGCCAATTTCACCGACCTGGGCGAGGCGATGTCGGAGATGCTGGAGCGCACGAGCGTGACCTACCTGCTGGCCTTCCAGCCCGACAATCTGAAGTATGACGGCAAGTTCCGCAGGCTGCGGGTGCGGATCAAGGACGCGCCCCGGGGTACCCAGATCGTCCACCGGCCCGGCTACTACCCGCCCAAGCCGTACGCGCAGACGAATCCGTTCGAACGGGCGCTGACCTCGGCCCAGCAGGTGATGGGCGGTGTGGAGACGGGCGAGATCGACGCTTCCGTGCTGACGGCCGGCTTCGCCGCCGCGAGCGGCAAGGCCTATGCCCCGGTGCTGATCGAGGCAAAGGGCGAAGACCTCATCGGCGGCCTCGAGCAGGGAACGGTACCGCTCCAGGTCTACGCCTACGCACTCGACGAGCACGGCATCGTGCGCGACTTCTTCGTCCGCGCCATGGGGCTCGACCTCGCCCAGGCCGGCGCCGCGCTGCGCCAGAGCGGGCTCAAGTACTGGGGCCACTTCGACCTCGATCCCGGCAGCTACTCCGTGCGCGTGCTGATCCGAAACGACGCCACCGGGCACCGCGCGCTGACCACCTCGACGCTCGACGTGCCCGGCGTGGCGGCGACGCTCCAGCCGCCGCTGTTCCCCGAGCAACCGGGCAAGTGGGTCCTGATCCGCGAGGAGGAATCGGAACAGCGCAGGGACGTCGCCTTCCCCTTCCTGCGCAGCGGCGAGCCCTTCATCCCCGCGGCGCGGCCCGAGGTCACAGCGGGCGGCGAGACGCCGATCAGCCTGGTGGGCACGGGCCTCGACGCGGGCCGCGTGTCGGTCCGCACCCAGGTGTTCGCCTCCGACGGCCAGCAGGTAGCCGACGGCGGCGAGATCGTCCTCGCTCCCGACGCCCAGGCCGCTTCGGGGCTGTCGCAACTTTCCGGCGTCTTCAAGGCCGGCAAGAAGCTGTCCGCAGGCGAATACACCCTGTCCGTGATCGTGACGGATCAGGCGAACCGGGAGCACTCCTCGTCCACGCCGATCCGCGTGTTGTAGCGACGGCGCCTAGCGAACGTCGACGCCGCCGCGCAGGAACGACTGGCGACCCCCGATGTCGTCGCGCAGGCCGACGCCGATGTCGTGGTAGCCGGCTTCCATCGTGACCTCCAGGCCGTAACGCCAGAAGCCGCCCTCGATCTCCCCGAGCCGGTCCTCCGGAACCGCGATCGTCAACTCCGTCAGATGCGGCTCGGTCGCGTGGTCGCGCTCGTCCTTCGCCGCCAACCAGAGCTGGATGCGGCCGTGGTGGACGCCGTCCCTCGGGATCAGCGCGAGTTCCTTCCAGGCCACCTCGACCACCACCGGCACGTCGTAGTTGCCGTCCGGACGCCGCTTCGCCGGCAGGCTGTCGACCCGCACGCCGAGCGGATTCTCCTGCATGTTCAGGTTGAGCGCCGAGAGGGTGCCTTCCTTCATCCGCGACTCGACCGTCTTGTCGCGGTAGCCCCTGCGGTGGCGAACAGAGGCCCCGCGCGGCCTGTTCTTCCAGCGCACGTCGACCGTGTGGTAGCGCCCGGCGACGGCCGTCGCCGCCGGCATGTAACCGAGCGAGTAGTAGTTGCGGAAATCGTCCGCGATCTTGAGCAGATCCGGCATCGCGCGGTTCGCGTTGATCACCGCGCGTCCGCCCGTTTCCTCGGCCATGAGCTGGAGCGGCGCCTGGAGGTTCGTCAACTGGATCTGGTCGATCAGCGACGCCTGCCCCGGCGCCCCCGCGACCTGGCCGTCCACCGTACTCTGGGACAGGACCGTCAGCCCGCGGGCATCGATGGTGTAGAAGCTGGTCCGGTTCGCGTTCGCCCCCGCCGCGAGTTGCTGGAACCGCCTCGACATGTCGTAATCCGACATCTCGATCAGGGACACGGAGCGCTCGTAAAGCTGCTCGACGAAGTAGAAGACGTCCTCGCCCGCGATCATCGGGATACCGTCGGCGACGTAGATCACCGCCTTGCGACCCGGCGCCGCCGAGAGGTTCTCCACCACCCGCGTCAGGCCGTCGATCGCCAGGTTCGTGTCGTTGCGGACGGAGCCGGCATAGGCCATCAGAGCGGTGCGCGCGAAGCTGGCGCCGCCGCCGACCGTCAGACCCGCGCGCTCGGCCGCGGCCATCCCGGGGCTGTTCTCCATCGACTCCTCGTTGTTCACGTCGTTGACGTTGTTGATCAGGTCGCGGCGCTCGTTGTTGCGATGCAGCCGCTGCGCGGAGACCTCCTCCAGATCGAGCAGCGCGCGGTTCAACTCCTCGCGGTTGTTCGTGAACGGCATGCGCAGGTTGAGGGCCGGGTCGAAGCTGGCCAGCATGACCATGTCTTCGGGCCGCAACTGCTCCCGAATGAAGGCCCGAAGCTCCCGCAGCACCCGGTTCCGGTTGAACGGGGTCAGGTTGTAGTTGTCGATGTAGACGGCGACGTGAAGCGCGTGTTCCGCCGGAATCTCCGGCGGCGCCCGGCGCAGCCGGTCGGCTTCCACCGGATCCTCGGGAAGGGGCGGCAGAAGCGGCCGCGCCTCGACCTCGCCGCCGCGGCGGACGAACAGTTCGTCGTCGCGAAGTTCCACCGCGTAAAAGTTGCTGACCGGGACCGGCCGGCCGTCGACCCGGAGTTCGAAGTCGTCGGGACCGAGCCCGAGCACCGGCTTGCCGTCGGCGCCGGTGACGTAAACGTCGATGTTCACGACCTCGACGTTGACGACTTCCGTGAAGCCGGCGCCCGTCGGGCTGAGTGCGGACTCGGGCTGGCCGGCAGCGGAATCCGCCAGCCCCGCCACGAGAACAACGCTCGCCGCGGCGAAGGCCTGTCCTGGGCCGCTGCACCGAAGCAGCCCTGAGCGGTCTGGAGACGCCATGGGGAGAGACTAACCCGACTGCCGCGAATGCGGGCAGGGATGCCCGCGCGTCGCAGGATGGGCGGGAGCTATCGCGAACCGGCGAGCAGCCGCAGCTCCTCGGCCTCGGGCCAACGCCGCAGGGCCTCGGCGAGCAGGCCGTCCGCCGAGCGCTGGTCGTTCATCGCACGCAGCGCCCGCACGGCCTCGGCGTACGCCGCCGGGTTCGGATTCACCGTGACCATCTCCTGGAGCGTGCGGCCCACCTCGCCGCCTCGTCCGGTCAGGGCCTGGAGGAAAGCCAGCGAGGAGTACACGCCCAGCAGGTCCGGCCGCAGGCCGATGGCCTCCCTGTAGGCGCTCTCCGCCTCTTCGTCCCTGCCCAGAGCCGCCAGCGCGGAGCCCCGGTACAGATACAGGTGCCCGAGGATCTCCCGGTCGCCGCGGTCGCCGAACTCGGCCAGCACCCCGTCGCTCAGCGCCAGTGCCTCCTCGTAGCGGTCCTGCCTGTTCAGCCAGACCGTCCTCGTGATCAGCGGTCTCACGCGGAAGCCGCGCTCGGCGATCGCACGTTCCAGGTACTCCCCGGCCGCTTCCAGGTCGTCCTCCAGCAACGCCGCCTGGGCGAGCACGTCGTTGGCCATCGGCGAACGGTCGACGACCGCCAGGGCGTGCTCCCGAGCCTCCTCGACACGGCCTTCCAGCAGCAGCAGTTCCGCCACCTTGAGGCCGGCGCTCGAAGCGCCGCCCGCGGACTCGTCGAACGCCTTGCGGTAGGCCTGAAGCGCCTGCGCGGGACGCCCGCGCCGCTCCAGCAGGTCGCCCAGTTGCTGCCAGGCCAGCACGAGTTGCGGCTCGGCGGCGAGCACCGCCCGCAGCGCCTCTTCCGCCTCCGCCAGATCGCCGCTCTCAAGCAACCGGGAGGCCCGGCCCAGGTCGGCGACGACGCCGATGCGGCTCTTCGGGTCCGCCAGCGACTCGGCGCCGGAGCGGGCGCCGCCGGACAGGTAGCCGAGCGACTCCAGCCGGCGGCGGGTCTCGGGATCGTCCTCGGCCGGCGAGGTCAGAGTGCGGTCGATTCCCTGAAGGGCCGCACGCAGGCGCCGCGCGGCCGCCCGTTCCTCCTGGATCACGTTGTTGCGCTCTTCCGGATCCTCGGACAGCCGGTAAAGCTCGGGATCCGGCGACTCGATGAAGTGAAGGTCGCCCTCCACGATCGAGGCAAGGTCGCTCCAGCCGAAGTGGATTCGGGGATAGACGCTCTCCGAGACGATCAGGCGCGGCGCACCGCCCGGGGAAGTTGCCTCGGGGCCAAACAGGTTCAGCCCGGCCAGCCCATCCGGCGCCGCCAGCCCGGCAAGCGAGTACACGGTCGGCGCGACATCGCTGAGCTGGGCGCCGGTCGCGACGCGTTCGCCGCCGCGCTCCCCTCCCGGCAACTTGACGATCAGGGGAACCTGGATCGTCTCGCGGTAGATCAGGATCAGGTGATCCATCTCGCCGTGGTCCATCAGACCCTCCCCGTGGTCCGAGAGCAGGACGACCAGCGCCTCGTCGTAGACCCCAAGCTCCTCGAGACGCCCGATCAGGCCGGCGACCACCGCATCCGCGGCGGCCACCTCCCCGTCGTAGCGGTCGTCGTAGCGGCCGGCGAACGGCGGCGGCGGCGCGTACGGGGCATGGGGTTCGTACAGGTGGAGGAACAGGAAGAACGGCGAACCCGCCACCCCTCCGAGCCACTCCGACGCAGCCGCCAGCGTCTCCGTCCCGGGACGTTGAAGCCGTCCCAGTTGCCGCCCGGTCTCGAATCCCACCTCGTCGTCGTAGACGTCGAAGCCACGGGCGACTCCGGTCCCGGCGCGCAGAACGTAGGACGAAACGAAGCCTCCGGTCGCGTAGCCGGCCTTCGCGAGCTCGGCCGCCAACGTCGGGATCGCCTCGTCCAGGCGGTAGCCCGCGTTGTCTCGCACGCCGTGCTCCGGCGGCAGCAGTCCGGTGAACACGCTGACATGGGAGGGCAGGGTGACGTTGACGTGCGTGTAGGCGCGTTCGAACAGGACGCCCTCGGCCGCGAGGCGGTCGACGGCGGGCGTTTCCACGCCGTCGTAGCCGTAGGCCGGCAGCCGGTCCGAACGCAGGGTGTCGATCGAGATCAGGACGATCGGCGGCCGCGGCGTCTCGGCGGCCATCTCCGTACCCCCCGGCGGCGACGGACGGCAGGCCAGCGCGACCAGCACCACGGCGACGGCCAGCCGCCGAGCGGGAGCGCCGAGGGCGATCACTTCAGTTCGAGGGTCGTCTCGACGGTCTGCGGTAAACCGGAGACCTCGCCGGCCGGCGTCCACACCTCGACCGTCTCGCCGTCTTCCTCGATCTCCGACACCTCCACCCAACGCGCCTCGCGCAGGCGCACGAGCACTTCGAGCTTGCCGTCCGCCGGCGCCGGACGGCCGGTCTCCGAGGTCCAGAAGTTGAAGAGGGCGATGTCCTCCGACTCGCCCGCTTCGATCACCTGCAGGAAGATCTGCTTCTCGTAGACGGGCAACGGCGTCCCGTTCAACTCGACGTCGAAGCCGAAACTGTAGACGGCCCGGCTGCCGCTGTTCTCGACCGTCGCGGTCAGCTTGCAGAGCGTCTCGGCGCCGGGGGCGCTCGGCGCCACCTCGATGCCGGAGAGGGCCACCTCCGGCCGGTCTTCCGCGATGACCGCCGTGACGGCAAGCAGGCAGAGCACGGACCACGCGCTGACGGTTGGTGACCGCACTGACCCGCTGCGTGACCGGGTCGTTCCCCCGGAAGCCCCGGTCATTAACGCCACGTTGAGCACGGCATGCATACTATCGACGGGAACGACCCGATCATGGCCCTCCGCTCGCTCCTCGCACTCTCCACCGCGATCCTCGGCCTGGCGCTGTTCGGCGCGACCGTCCTGCCCGCCCAGCACCGGGACTCGGACGACTTGCCGCAGGTTGCGCCGAACTACCCCACACTGGACTCGGCCAGCGGCGGCGGCGCCGTCTACGACCGGCTGCGCCGGTTGATGTCCGAGAAGCCGAAAGCGAGGCGCCGGGCCGCGAACGCGCTGGCCAAGTCGAATCCGGAAACCCTGGTGCCCCTCGTGGACGCCTACTTCTTCTCGCAGGGGGAAGCGCGCGCCGACGCCCGGCAGCTCCTGGAGTCCCTCTCCGGCGAGCAGCTCGGGAGCCGCTACCGCGACTGGTTCACGTACGTTGGCAGCCGCACGGACCTCGAAGCGCCGCCCGGCTACGTCGCCTGGAAGGGCGAGCTCTTCTCCCGCATCGACCCGGTCTACCGGCGCATCCTGAGCCCCGGCGTTGCCGTCAAACTCCAGCTCCGCGAGGTCCAGTGGGGCGGCGTGCCCCTCGACGGCATCCCGGCCATCGACGATCCGCAGGCCGTGCCCGCCGATACCGCGCGCTTCATGCGCGCTGCGGACACCGTCTTCGGCGTCCGCATCGGCGGCGAGCATCGCGCCTATCCGGTGAAGGTCCTCAGCTGGCATGAACTGCTGAACGACACGGTGGGAGGCCAGCCGATCACCCTCTCCTTCTGCACTCTCTGCGGTTCCGGAATCCTCTACTCGGCGGTCGACCACGAGGGCAACCGGCTGATGTTCGGCACTTCCGGCCTGCTCTACCGCTCGAACAAACTCATGTTCGACCGGGCCACACTCAGCCTCTGGAGCAACCTGACCGGCGAAGCCGTGGTCGGACAACGAGCCGCCGAAGACGCGGCGCTCACCATGCGGCCGATGACGCTGACCCGCTGGGACGCGTGGCGTGCGCGGCATCCGGACACGACCGTCATGGTTCCCGATCCGGCGGCCGCGCAGCGAACGGGCTACCGCTACGTGGAAGGCGCCGCGGATCAGGCGCGCACCGGAGTCGAGTTCCCGGTGTGGCGGCAGAGCGATGTGCTGGAGCGAAACGCGCGGATCTATGCGCTCCGGGTGAACGGCGAAGCGAAGGCGTATCCTCTCGAAAAGCTGCGCGCGGAGCGCCTGGTCAACGACATCGTCGGAGGGCTCGAAATCGTGCTCGTCCTCGACCCCGAGAGCGACGCCGTGCGAGCCTACGAACGTGGCGGCCTCACGTTCCAGACACCCGACGAGGGGCGGCTTCGGACGCTACGCGCCACAGACGGGTCCACCTGGTGGCTAGCTGAGGAGGGGCTGGCGCCCGAAGGAGACGGCGACCTCCTGCCGAGGCTCCCCGGACACGCGGCCTTCTGGTTCGGCTGGTATGCGTTCTACCCGGACACGGCGGTCTATTGAAATCGACCGCTCGTCTCCGCGTGGGCCCGCGTTCGATACGTCAGTTGCAGGGGAAGGCCCTGTTGTCACTCTTCGCGCTAGCGGTCTTGCCGAGAACGTTGCTGTGTGTCCACGGCTCTTCGTCGGGGTTCGGAGACGTGACGGTGAGCTTGAAGGCCAGGTCCGTCACCGGCGCGACGAACACCCACACATGGTCGTTGCCGGGAAGCCCGCAAGCACTAGCCAGCACCTTGACCAGCACCTCGGCGTTGTCCTGCTCGAAGAAGTAGAGGAGACCAGACTCCTCCGATTCCAGGCCGAAGTCCCTAGCCGGGATCACCTGCGATGCGCCGTCCTTGGGGTACTCAACGCACATATTCACGGTGTAGCCACCCGCGAGCATCGTCACCGGTTCTGGCTTGCAATCGGTCCCCTCGCCCGCACCGATCGCCTGAGCGACTCCCACCGGAGCCGACCCGACCGATCCAGGCGAGAGGTCGGGAACTGAAGCCCGAATCGCAGCGAAGCCCGAATCGACGAGTTCCACTCCCGGCGTTCCGTAGCCGCCACCGGCCCTCGCTGCGGTCGAGGCGGAATCGGGGCACGGAAAAGCGCGGTTGTCGCTCCGCGTCGTAGCGGTCTGGCCACCTCTCGGATTCCGGTGCGTCCAAGGCTCATCCTCGGGGTTCGGCGACACAACGGAGAGATTGAACGCCAAGTCCGTTACTGGTGCGACGAACACCCACACATGGTCGTTGCCGGGAAGCCCGCAAGCACTAGCGAGCACCTTGACCAGCACTTCCGCGTTGCCCCGTTCGAAGAAGTACAAGAGACCAGATTCCTTCGAGTCCAGCCGGAAGTCTTTGACCTCGCCCTCCTGCAGCGTGCCGTCCTTGGTGTACTCGACGCACATGTCCACGGAGTACCCACCCGCCAGCGTGGTCACCGACTTTGGTATGCACTCCGTGTACTCGGCCGCATCCAGCACGATCGTCGTCACGCCGCTGTTCCGGCCGCCGGTGCGATTGAAGGCACGAACGCGAAAGTCGTAGCGGCCGCCGCTCCGGAGACCGTCGATGTCGGCCGACTCCGTGTTGGCCGCGACGCTCGCGACCGTCGCCCAGCCGCTGCCCTGGAGCCGCGCATGGACCTGGAAGCCCTCCTCATTGTCGGATCGGTCGGTCCACGTCACCTTGACGCTCGTGCTTCCGGTCGCCATGACCGTGAGTCCAGTCGGCGCCGCCGGACGGTCGCCGGGCGGCGGCGGTGGCGGTTCTCCCGGTTCCGGCAGATGGTCGCTCAACCGAACCGCGATGTGAATCGTCTGCTGCATCGCGCGCTCGTTCTCGCGCTGCCCCGCGACACCGAGGGTGTATCCATCGGGCTTCAAGCGCACGGTGGAGAAGAAGGGCAACTGCCGGCCCTCGTTGTAGCTCATCACGCTCTTCCGGTTGGGCTGCGGCGTGAAGTTGTGGTGGCCGTAAGCGTACGGATAGACCGCGTTCGAAGGGTCCAGGTTGGTGTTGTCCGGGTCGTGGTTGGCGCCCAGATTGTGGCCGATCTCGTGGGCGAACGTCTCGACGTGGCTCCCGTGTTCGTCCGGGCGCACCAGCCTTTCGGCACTGACGCAGCCGCCCGCCACGGAAGTGATCCCGTAGCCTCTGCGCCAGAAACTGGCGGCTGTGTCCCCATTCGTCATGAGCCAGGCCTGTCCGCACAGCCCTGCCTCCGCGTTGAAGAAGAGATGAACCAGGTCCGCACCGTGCTCGACGCGCAAGTCGTGGACCTCCTGGTCGTTTGTCAGCGCGTTGAGGGGATTGTTGAACTGACCCAGCACCGCCGGCGCCGCTTGCTGATGCACGACGTTCCCGGTCACGGTGATCTGGTTGTTGCGCAACACGAGGTTCAGGTAGTCCATCGCATGCTGCGTGAACGTCGCCGGCGGTCCCCAGCCCGCCTGATCCAGCCGCTCGGCGGCCGCCGCCGTGTAGAGCATCAGGATGTCGAGCCGATCGTGGTTCGACTCGCTCTCCACCCGCCGCGGCGGGTCTGTCCGAACCGCCTCTACCGCCGGGACGGCCTGATCCGCGTCCGGAACGATGCCGCCGCCGCAGGTCGCGCCCGTCGCCAGGCCCTCCGTCAACCGCCCCCGAGCCGTCGGGGGCGAGCGAATCCAGTACGTGCCGCCCTCCGGCACGCCGAACCGCCCGATCAGGTGGCCGTCCTGCAGCGTCAGCACGACGCTGTCGTACCCAAGTTCAGGGTACCCCCCCACCCACATCGCGTTGCCGTCGCCCCGGTCTTCGAAGACGCGCATCTCCGGAGTCAGCACACGGCCGTCCGGCGCCTCAAACTCGAGGCGCTGCGGCGCCGAACGCACCAGATCGTGGTCGACCTCGACCGCCCAACCGCCGTCCGAGGTCGGATCGTCTCCCAGCGGGACCACGTTCAGAAGCCGCTGGCCCTGAGCACTCGCGGCAAGAAAGACAAGAAAGAGAAGCGGCAGACAGGACGGAAAGGGTCGCCTCCGCCGCCGATCTGAAAGGGGCGCGCAAGCGCGGTCATCCCCTGCGGGAAGTCGTCGACTGTTCATGGCGAATCAGTATAGACCTCCGCCACGGGGGCGTCATGGAGTCCGACCGGTCGGTAGGGAGGAAGGCTCTTCCTAGCGCGGCAGCGCCGACGTATCGATGCCGCCGCAGAGGCTGCCCGCCTCGTTGTAGTACGGCACGGACTCGCCGGTTACCGTATCCGTCAGCGTGATCGTGTACTCCACGTCGGACAGGCCGCCGTACAGGAACCAGTACTTGCCCGTCAGCTGCCGGCCGTCCAGCACCTTCGCCGCCAGCTCCACGTTGGTCTCGCTGAAGAACCAGAAGAAGCCGGTCTCCTTCGTCGTCAGCGACGAAACGACCTGGCCGGCCTTCCTCTCGTTCACGTTCGGATCGGTGAACTCGACTTCGACCGAGAAGCGACCGTCGTGCAGGCAGAGGCGGCCGGCGGCCGGTTCGCAGGTCCCGGCGCCGTCCTGTGCCAACGCGACGGAGGACAGGTCGATCGACGACGCCGTCATCGGCACCAGGTCGATTCCCGCCGTCCCGGCGTCCTCGGAAGCGCCGCTCGAGGACGCGGCCGACGGAAGGAACGCCGTGATGTCGGACTGACCGCAGTTCTCCGCCGGCGGGTTGTGGTACGTCCGGCGGCCGCCGCCGGCGGTGTCGCGGACCGTGACCCAGTACTCCACGTCCGAGAGCGCACCGAAGAACACCCAGTAGTGGCCGTTGAGTTTACTGCCGTCAAGAGTCTTGACGACCAGCTCGATGTTCGAGCTGCTGAAGAACCAGAACATCCCCGACTCGTCCGAGACATCGATCGGCACGGCGCTGCCCAGACCGTAGACGCCCTCGCGGTTGTGGTCCTTCCAGTGCGCCTGGATCTCGAAGCGGCCCTGGGACAGGCACAGGTACTGCGCTCCCGACCGGCAGGGGCCGGACACGGCGCCGGTCGTGACGCTGATCTCGTCCGACCAGGAGGAGACCCTGCCGCTCCTTGCACGCAGCCGCAGCCGGAAGGTGTAGGGCGCCTCGGCCTCGAGGCCGTCCACCGTCACCCGACCGGCCGCGCCATCCGTCGAAGCCACGTTGCGCCACCCTTCCTTCCAGGACCGCGCCTCGACCTCGACCGTGCCATTCGCGGCGCCAGACCACCGCAGTTCCACCGTGGAACCGGAGGCCGTCGCGGTGACGTCGTCCGGCACGCTGATCCCCTCCGGACCGGGGCCCGGACCGTCGCCACCAGGCAACGTGACCGCGACGATGTCGCTGTCCGCTCCGCCGAGGTCGTGGTAGGCGCGCACCCGGAACATGTAGCGGCCTCCGCGCTTCAACTCGCTCAGCGTCGCCCTCTCCACGTCCGCCTCGACCGCCACCAGGTTCCTCCAGATGTCCCCGCCGGAGCGGACCTGAACCCGGAAGCCTTCCTCGTCGTCCGACTCGTCCTTCCACTCCAGGCGGACGCCGGTGCTGCTCGTCGCCCTGACCGTCAGGTTCGCCGGCGCGTCGGGCACCCAGTCGGGGAACTCGTCGAACTCCGCCGGATCCGGCATGTGCTCGTCGTACGCGACCGCCAGCGGAACCGTGTCGTAGAGGGCCCGCTCATTCTCCCGCTCGTCGACCTGGCCGATCGTCCATCCGTTCGGCTGGATGCGAGTCGAGGAGAAGAACGGCACCCACTGGCGAGGTACGTAGCTCCGGTAACTCATGATCGTCTCGACGGTGGGAACCGTGTTGATGTCGAAGTGGCCGAAGGCCCACGGCCTCACCGCGACGTCCCGGCTGATGCCGGTGTTGGCGGGATCGTGATTGGCGCCGAGGTTGTGGCCGATCTCGTGAGCGAACACCTGGCCGAAGTAGGGATACGCGCCCTGCTGCGCGGGGAAGATGCAGTCAGCGGTGGTCACGCCGTGAGCGTTCGACCAGTCGTTCCGTTCACCGGCACGGGTGAGCACCCAGGCGATGCCGCAGTAGCCGAGACGTCGCCGTTCCTCGCCGACGAACAGGTGAACCATGTCGGCCCGGTGCTCGGCGCGCAACTCGGCGACCCCGCGGTGGTCGGAAAGACGGCCGAGAGGATCCCGGGCGCCATCGAGAGCGGCCGGGGCCTCGGCCACGTGGACCAGGCGGGCCCCCGCCGGCATCGAGTTGTTCCGCAAGACCAGGTTCAGGAAGTCCATCGCGGCCTGGATCGATGCTCTGGGAGTTCCGTAGCCGAAGCTCTCCCACACCTCCGCCGCCTGGACCGTATACAGGACCACGATGTCGATCTGATCGTGGTTCGACCCGCTCCGCACGACTTGCGGCCGGTCCGCACGCTGCGCGCTGACGGCGGCGGTCGGACCCGACGGATCAGGAACCACGCCGCCCGGGCAGAACTCGACTCCGCCCTCGAGCCCGCCGCCGACGGGCTGATCGAGGAAGCCAGTGCCGTCCACGCCAGCCCGAATCCAGTTCGGGGCACGTCCCGGTTCGCCGAACATCCCCTGGAGGTGCCCGTCCTGAACTGTCAGCACGACGCTGTCGTAGTTCGCGCCAGGGAACCGGCCGGTCCACATCACGTTGCCGTCCCCCCGATCCTCGAACACGCTGCGTTCGGCCACCAGAATCCGGCCGTCCATCCCCTGCAGCTCTAGCCGCTGCGGACCCGCACGCACCAGATCGTGATCGACGACGATCGCCGTTCCGGCGGCCCGGGCCGCGGCGCTCCGGTCGTCGGCGGCGGACGCGAGGCTCGCGAACTGCTGGCCTTGAGCACTGGCGGCGACCAGCAACAGACAAAGACCCGGCAACGAGCGGCGACACGCAAGACCAGCCCGCCTGAACCGGCGTCCACCGGCCCTGAACCTCAACAGCAACACAAGACTCCTCCTCCTCAAGACCGGTCTCCGGCCTTCCCGGCCGTCCCCCGCGCGGCAAGGCTATCCCGACGCCGCGTCGCCCACGACGACCACCGCCACGCCCTCGGGGTCGATGAAGCGTCGCGCCGCCCGCCGGATGTCCGCGCCTGTGACCGCGAGGAGCCGCTCGCGGTACACCGCCCAGTACTCGTGGGGGCGGCCCAGGAGCTCGTCCTCGGCGTAGCGGCCGGCGACGGCTTCGGCACGGTCGAACAGCAGCGGCACGCGGGCGAGGAGCGACTGCCTGGCTGTGGCGATCTCGTTCTCCGGCACCTCGTCGCGCCGCAGCCGACGGAGTTCCTCGAGCACCACGGCGGCGGCAGTGGCGGCCGTCTCGGGGGCCGTCTCGAGGAAGACCCGGAACTCTCCCCCACCCTGGCCCCGCGCTGAGATCGATGCGGCCGAAACGACGTCCAGGTCGAACCAGGTGAGCACCCGGTAGGTGAGTCCCTCTTCGAGCTGTAGCCGGGAACGCAGCCGGGACACCGCGCCGGGGCCGTCGAGGATTTCGGTCAGCAGCATGAGGGCCCAGCGATCGGAATCGTCCCAGGTGTCGAAGACCGCGCCGCGATGGCCGATCGCGATCGCCGCCTGCGGCCCCTCGCGGTCGATCGTCCTCCAACCCGGTGTCGAGGCGGCGACGTTTGGGGACGCCTCACTCTCTTCGTTGCCAGGAGAGCCGTCGTCCGGCCTGCCCACCTGGCCCGCATCCTTGCCGGCGGCCTCCGCTGCCCCGGCGGATTCCGAAACCGCGGCCTCCCAACCGCCGAACAGCTCGTCGAGGCGCGCCACGAGTTGGCCGGCGTCGATGTCGCCCGAGACGGCGATCACCGCCCGATCGGGCCGCCAGTGCCGGCGGTGGAACCGGGCGAGGACGCCCCGCTCGAAGGCCGCCACGGACGCCTCGGTCAATCGGCGGCTGCGCTTCGAGTCCGGACCATGCACGAGGCGCAGCCACTCGCGGTCCAGCACCGCCCGCGGATCGTCAGCCTCCGCCAGCAGGCTGACGCGGAGGTTCTCCTTCGCCTGTTCCAGTCGTTCTCCGTCGAACCGCGGCTCGAACAGGATCGACGCCAGCAGCTCCAGGCCCCGGTCGAGCGACTCGGAACCGGTGTCGAGCACCAGAACGGTACGCCCCCAGGAACTGCTCGCCTGGATGCGGGCGCCCAGGGCGTCGATCTCGTCGTCAAGTTGCCCGGGACCGAGGTCGCCGGCGCCGCCGCGACGGGCCATCGCCGCCGTCATCGAGGCCAGTCCGTCCTCGCCCCGTCCCTCGTTCCGGTCGCCGACAGGTAGCGCCAGCACGACATCCACGAGCGGCAGGCCGCGGTCGGGCACGACGTAGACCGGCAGGCCGTTCCGAAGCTCGAAGCGCAACCCGTCGACTGGCGGCGGCTCGAACGTCGACGGAGCGAAGCGCAGTTCCTCCGGCCGCTCCGGAATCGCCTGCGCCTGAAGGGGCGCGGTGAACGGCGGCGCCACCGCGGCGAGAACCGCGAGCGCAAGCAGTCGGCTCACGGTTCAGAACCCCCCGTCCGGGTCAGCGAAAGGACGGCCCGGTCGGCCGGCCGGAGATAGCGGTCGATCACCCGCGCCAGGTCGTCGGCCGAAACCTCGGCCGCGGCGTCGAGCCACTCCGTCGACTGCCGCCAGCCTCCGAGCACCTCGGCCGCGGCCAGACGTTGCGCCAGCCCGGCGTCCTGCTCGAGCTGGCGCCAGGAATCCGTCAGAAGCTGCCGGCGCACCCGCTCGAGTTCGGCATCATCGGCCCGGGCCGTGCGCAACCGGCCGAGAAGCCGGTCCCAGGCCGGGATCAACTCTTCGCCACCGACCCCCTCGCCAGCCTCGATCCGAACCGCGAAGTAACCGCCGAGTCTGCGCGACACGTGCTCCGCCGACGCCGCGAACGCGACCCGGCTCTCGCCCACGACCAGGTCCCGGTAGAGCCGGCCGGAGCGGCTGTTCAGGAGACCGGCGAGAACATCCAGCGCGACCGCGTCGCCGCCGGCCTCGAATGGCACGGTGGGATAGCGGATCTCCACCTGGCTGCGGCAGGCGCAGAGGCCTTCCAGGGATTCAAGCGCCGGCCCCGCAACCTCCTCCACCTTCTCCACGCTCTCCGCCTCGCCCGTCCCTCCCCCACGCGCCCGGCCACCGCCGCCGAGCCGGCCGAAGTAGCGTTCCGCCAGGGCGCGGGCGCGCTCCGGCGACAGGTCCCCCACCAGCACCGCGACGAGGCGGCCGGGCCGGTAGTGGGTCTCGAAGTGGGAACGCGCGGCCGCCGGCAGGAGCCGCGCGACCTCGGACGGCTCGCCGCCCGGCGAGTGGGCGTAGGGATGCCCCGCGCCCCAGTAGGCCGCGTCGAACCGCTCGAACCAGACGCCGGCCGGGCTCGAATCGATGCGCTGGCGGCGCTCCTGCTCGACCACCGCCAGCTCCCGCCGGAAGCCCCGGAACACGGGCTCGAGCAGGCGGTCGGACTCCATCCAGAACCAGAGCTCGACCTTCTCCTTCGGCACCAGCGTCTGGAACGTGGTCGAGTCGTGGCGGGTGACCGCGTCGATCCCGAGCGCGCCCTCCCGGGTGTAGACGCCGGAGTAGGCGCCCGGCCGCTGAAGGGCCGCCAGCCGCTGCTCCACGCGGTCCAGACCGCGCGCCATCGCACCCTGCCGCACCGACTGTTCGTACAGCCTCTCCCAGCGCCGGAGCAGCGGCGCTTCCTTCTCCCAGTCGCCGGTGCCGATCGTCCGGCTGCCTGCGTACAGGAGATGTTCGACGACGTGGGCGAGACCGCGGCGGCCGGCCGGGTCCGATGCGGAGCCTGCGCGCACCGTCCAGACGGCGGCCACGAGCGGCCGGCCCGGGCGTTCGACGACCAGGAAGGTCATCCCGTTGTCGAGGGTGAAGTGCGCGGGCTCGAGGGGCCGCGCGGCAGCGGCCGCCGTAGCGGCGACGAGCAGGAGCGCCAGAGCACCGACGGGTTTCACCGCCGTTCCTCTACGACGAGGTAGGCGCCGGCCGGTGGATCGACGATCCGGATGCGGGCGCCCGAGGGCCAGCGCAGGTCAAGTTGCCGCCGGCCGTCCGCCGCCGGGACGGCCCAGCGCAGGCGGTGGCCACTCGACGACTGGTAACTGTCGCCGCGAACGACCCAGCGCCGGGCCGGTGGCCGCTCGGAGTCGTCGGAGAGCGTCACGACGGCCCCCACCGCCTGCGTGTTCGGAGACCGGCCGCGCAGTTCGACGCCAAGCCATGTCGCACCCGCCGGCCCGGCCGTGTCGTTCCGCCACAGGCGGGCCGGACCGTCGTTCGCGGTGACCGCGAGGTCGCCGTCGCCGTCGTTGTCGTAGTCCGCGGCGGCGGCCCCGCGGCTCACCAGGGGATCCTCGTCCGTCCAGACGCAGCGCACCTCGGAGAAACTCCCCGCCGCGTCGCCGGAGCGGCCGCGCAGCAGCAGGTTCCGCTGCCGGTACTCCGTGTTGTCGCGCCGCGGCGACGCGAAGATGTGGCCGTTCGCGACATACACGTCGAGCGCGCCGTCACGGTCGAAGTCCTCGGCGACGATCCCGAAGCCCAGCAGGTTGAACGATGGCTGCCCGAAACCGGCAGTGGCCGAGACGTCCTCGAACAGCAGGTCCGGCCCCGGCCCGGCGTTTCGGTACAGCGTGTTCGTCTCCACGTCGAAGTTCGTCACGGCCAGATCGGGATCGCCGTCGAAGTCGAAGTCGGCCACGGCCAGTCCCATGCCCGCTTCCGGCCGGCCGTTGCGGTTGACGGCGGCGCCCGAGAGCAGGGACAGATCCTCGAACGTGCCGTCGCCCCGGTTCCTGAACAGGAGGTTCAGCGTCAGGTCGTTCGCTACGTAGAGATCGGGCCGGCCGTCCGCGTCGAGGTCGGTGAACAGGACGCCCAGGCCCTTGCCATCGGCGCCGGCAAGGCCGGCGGCGGCCGTCGCGTCCTCGAGGCCTCCGCCGCCATCGTTCGTGTAGAACCGGTCGTGCTGGCCCATGAACAGCGACGGATCGCACACCTCGGGCGGGGACTCGGAACCCTCCCGGCGGCAGTCCAGGCCGTGGTCCGGGTCGTAGTCGAGGTAGCGGCTGACATGGAGGTCGAGATCACCGTCCCCGTCCGCGTCGGCCAGCGCCATCGAGGAGCCCCAGGGGAACTCGTCCGCTCCAGCCTCCGGCACGGCCGCCGGCAGCGGTTCCGCCGCGGCGAAGCGACCGGCGCCGTCGTTGCGCAGGAGGACCGTGGGGCCGTAACGGGAGACGAACAGGTCGACGTCGCGGTCGCCGTCGACGTCGGCTGCCACGACGCCCTGGCCGTAGCCACGCGCGACATCGCCGCCGCCGGCCGGGGCGAAGCGGAACTCCCCGGCGCCGTCCGGTCCGAGGTTCCGGAACAGGCGGTCCGCCGAAACCTCGCCGCCGTCCGGCGGAAACGGCCCCGACTGCACCAGGTAGAGATCGAGCCAGCCGTCGCCGTCGAAGTCGATCCAGGCGACTCCGGCGCCCATCGTCTCGGGGAGGTGCAGCCCGCCGGCCGCGCCCGCGTCGTGGACGAAACGAAGTCCCACCTTGGCGGACACCTCGGAGAAGCTGAATCCGCAGTCCTCCGGGGCAGCGGCCAGGCAGGGACGGAGAGCGAATGAGTGGACGGCAGCAAGCACGACGGCCAACCGTCGGGCACCACCTCGCCAACCCATCCGGCGACGGTAGCACCCGGCAGGCACCTTAGACTCCAGCGATGGAACTGGCCTGCGGCACCCACACTCTGAGGTTCGCCGAGCGCCCCATGGTCATGGGCGTCCTGAACGTGACGCCGGACAGCTTCTCGGACGGCGGCCTGTACGACACGCCGGGCCGGGCGATCGAGCACGCGCGGCTGATGGCGGCGGAGGGCGCCGACCTGATCGACGTCGGCGCGGAGAGCACTCGCCCGGGCGCGGCGCCCGTCGAACTCGAGAACGAACTCGAGCGCCTGCTGCCGGTGATCGAGGGCATCGCCGGGCTCGACCTCGGCGTGCCGCTGAGCGTCGACACGGCGAAGCCGGCAGCGGCCGACCGGGCGCTCGCCGCCGGCGCCTCGATGATCAACGACGTCTCGGGCGCCGGCGAGGCAATGCTGGAAGTGGCGGCCCGTCACGGCGCGCCGGTCATCGCGATGCACATGCGGGGAGAGCCCCGGACGATGCAGCACGCGCCGCGCTACGACGATGTCGTAACCGAGATCCGCGACTACCTCTCCGCCCGCGTGACCGCTGGCCGCAGGCTCGGCGTCCACGTGCTCGTGGACCCCGGGATCGGCTTCGGAAAGACGCTGGAGCACAATCTCGAGCTGCTGGCGAACCTCCACGCGTTGCGGGATCTCGCCGCGCCGGTGGTGCTGGGCGTATCTCGCAAGTCCTTCCTCGACCGGCTGCTCGGCGGCCTTCCGGTCGAGGAGCGGCTGGCCGGGACTCTCACGGTCAACGCCTGGGCCGCCGCCCTCGAGGCCGCCGACGTGCTGCGTGTCCACGACGTGCGGGAGCACCGGCAACTGGCCGAGAGCATCGCCGCCCTGCGCCGGTATCGCCTTGCGTCGGCGCCGCGGCGGCGGGTTCTCGCCCGCGGCATCCCCTGCTGTTGCCGCGTCGGCGTGACGGCGAAGGAGCGCGCCGAGCCGCAGGACCTGCTGGTGGATGTCGAGGTGTCCCTGGCGCCGGCCGGCCTGGGCGCACGCGACGACCTGGACACGACGGTGGACTACGCGGAACTCGCCGCACGCGCCCAGGCCGTCGCGGCCAGGGACGAGTACCGCCTCGTGGAGACGCTGGCCGAACGCATCGCGATAGCGATCACCGCCGATGCCGGATCGAACGCCGGCGGCACGGCGGCTCCGACACGGATCGAGTCGCTCCGCGTGGGCGTCTCGAAGCCTGGCGCGGCCCGCGAACTCGGCGTCGCCGAAGTCGGCGCGGAGATCGACTGGCGCCCGTGACCCGTACCCGAGCCTTCATCGGCCTCGGGTCCAACCTGCGGCCCCGGACCGCGAACCTGCGCGCGGCCGTCGATCGCCTCCGCGATGTCGGGCACGTGACCGCGGTATCGCGCTTTCTTCGCACCGAAGCCGTCCCCGAGCGCGGCGTCGCGGCCACCGACCCGGAGTTCCTGAACGCGGCGGCCGCGCTCGAAACGAGGCTCGATGCCCGCACGTTGCTCGCGGACCTGCTGGAGATCGAGGCCGCGCTCGGCCGCGACCGGACCGCCGACGGCGCAGCCGGCCCACGAACGATCGATCTCGACCTGCTGCTGTTCGGCGACGCCGTCATCGACGAACCCGGCCTGGCCGTGCCGCATCCCCGGATGCACCGGCGACGCTTCGTCCTCGAACCCCTGGTCGAGATCGCTCCGAACGCCTGGCATCCGGGCCTGCGGAGGACGGCGGCCGAACTGCTGGCGGAACTCATCGTGCCGGCCTCCGGCCGGCGCGTTTCCCGGCCGCCTCCGGCGGCAGCGGGTCAGAAGACCCGCGCACCCAGCTAGCTAGTTCTCGTCCAGAAGCGCGGAAGTGCTTGATTTTGCTGGGCTAAACGGGCTCGGTGTAGCTTCGATTTCACAGATCGGAGTGAGGGGGCAAGCATGCGCGCGCGACGGACGGCA
>JAJEHN010000003.1 GCA_022823665.1 Thermoanaerobaculia bacterium
GCAATCCGGGTGGCTCGGATTGATCGCGCAGTTCGCCGGACACCGCGAGTCGTTCGGGTTCAGGTCGCAGTTCGGGCCTCCGAGAGGATCGTCGCCGGGGCCGGGGTTCGGGCCGTCCGGGTCGGGACCGCCGCCTCCGCACCCTTCGCCGTTGGGATTCTCCGCGCAGTCCCGGCGGAGCTCTTCCCGGTCAAGAGCCTCGCAGTCCGACGTCGCCACTTTCTTGATCGCTCGGAAGGCACTGTTGTTCAGGCTCGTCCGCATCAAGGAGCCCGAGCACTCGCTCGACGCATGGCCGATGCGGAAGGAATGGCCCATCTCGTGGCCGATGACCTGCTTCATGACGCCGCGACACTGCGACGCTCCTACGTAGACGTGGAGGAGCTTCGCGTCGTTGTCCGCAAACCCGCAGATCCCACGGCCCTTGCGATCGGTCGGGTCGTTCTCCTTGAGGATCTGGTCGTAGGTGCCGCGAACGACCGTCCATGCTTCCGATCCCTCGGGGGCGGTGGTCGCGACTCCGGCGGTTGCGGGAACGGCGGCGCACTGGTCGGTCCACATCTTGAGACCCTTCTCCACGTTCTCGCGCAGCTTCGTGGTTGCCTTCTCTCCCGCATGGTCGCTGGTTCCGGTGAGGTTGAAGAAGATCGCGTCCGGCAGCTTGGGCCAGATCCGCGACGAATCCTCGACGAACGCCTTGGGGAGCGGCGGACCCGCGTAGGAGGTGATGGAGCACTCTTCCTGAGCGAAGGCGGGCCCCGCAAGGAGTCCGAGCGCGAGGAGGCCCGCACCCGAGCTGCTCGTTCGGCTTACTGCTCGACGGCGCATGACTCCGCCGGTTCCCACCCGCTGCTCGTCGCCGTGCTTCGGTTGGTGGAGGAATCGATGCAGAGTTCGGCCACCGGTCTGTCGAGCTTCTTGGCGGCCGCCTCGGGGGTACCTTCGGCGCAGATGCGAGTGTAGCGCCAGCCGTCGTCCGGTTCGGCCAAGGCCTCGGCGCCGACCAGGCGACAGCCGCTCTCGTACGAAGACCAGACCAGGTCGCCTATCTCCCCTCGACCTTCGCCGAACACCTCGTGCTCACGCCGGACCGCCGCAGTCGCAGCCAGCAAGCCGCCCGAGGCCAACTCGCTGATGCGTCGGGTCAAACCAAGGAGGGTCTCGGGAGGGTCGGGAGGATCCACGTTTGGGGCGAAGAGCCAGTCTAGCTCTCCCCCATCCCGCACTTCGGCGAGAATGCCCGACCTTCCCGCGCCCACGCCCATGGGGACCACGCCCTCGTGCCACGAACCAACGATCACCAGGCGGACCCCGATCTGGTAGTCGACGCCGGCAACGAAGGGCTTCTCCGCCTCGCCGCCGCAGAAGACCCGGTCATGCGTGACCATGCTGAAGACGGGGACCAGAGCGTAGTCAGGAGACGGCGAACTGTCGTGCAGCGGCACGACGCTGGACAACGCCAGCAGGTTGTACGGCCAACCACGGGAGAAGCCCGGGATGATGTCGCCTATTGTCGCCTCCACGGCAACCTCACCGAGAAGAACGGCGGCGTCGAACATGCCGTTATGACTTGCGGGAGCGTAGAACTCCCCCCCCCCGAGATAGACGCCGCTCGGAACGCAGAAGCTCGTTGGCGGCACCTGAGCCGCCCTGAGCCCATGCCTGCTGGCCGGCCCGAACTTCTCGAAGAACCGCGCGGACTGGCTGTTCAGGGACTCGCGAACGTGTGCGTACTCGTTCGGGTCCTTCACCCTGCCCTCGGAATCCAAGAGATAGGAAGCAGCTTTCCAGTTCCTCACGTTGAGGGTATCGGGGTGTCCGTTTCCCGTCGGCTCGGCCGCCTGCTGCGCCAAGCCCGCCGTAGTCAAGCCATGGCCCAGCACCAGAGTCAACCCCAGCGCCGTCAAGCGGTTACGTCTTGCGTCCATCGTCTAGTTCTCCGCAGTTCAAGCCTGAAGCCGGAGCATAGCGCTCTCTGGTTCCGGGACGATGTTACGGAGAGCCCATCGCGGCCAGTTTCCGGCGGGGAAGATCCCACAGACCGTCGAGTCGGAGGTATAGTCGAGCGTTTACGGGTTCAACGTAGCGGACTGTCGCCCGCATGCTCAGACCTCGCTTCCGTGCGCGTTGTCTCTCAGCCCTCAAGCCAACTGGCGGCCCCGTCGTGAAGCTGTTTCCTCGCCTCGAGTTCCATCGCACCGGGATCGGCCTCCTTCCCGATCCACACGACCCGGAGCCCGGTTCGGCCGTCCATCTGGCCAGGGTGGCCGGGTCGAAGCGGCCTCTCACGTTCTGCAGTTGCTCCACGGGTCGCCGGAGCGGATGCCGCCACCTCAAACAGCTCGAGGGTCAGATCCGGGAACTCCACCAGGTCACCGGATGTAGCTGGTTCGATCTCTTCGCTCACAGCGGGTGGTTCCGGCTGGCCCAGACTCTGTTCGAGGAGCGTCTCCCGGCGGCTTCGGAGTGCCTCGTGCTGCAGGAAACGCCCGACGATCCGATTCGCCTGTTCGGTCCGGGCGGAGTGGAGGTCCTTCGCTACCTCGAGCCGGCGCCGGCAACGGTTCGTTTTCTGGAACGGATCGGGAAGCTGTCGGGCGGCGTGTCGACCGCGGATCGGTCGGGTCTGCTGGAGCGGCTGTCGACGTTCATGCGGACACCGGAGGAACAGCATCTGAACAAGGCCGGAATGCAGACGAACCGGCAGTTCTTCGAGGGCAGTCTCTGGTTCCGCGTCGCCTATCACGCCCTGAGGGAGTACGGCGATATCTCCGGCGGCAGAGCCGCAACGACTGGAGCGACGGTGAGACTCGAGCCGTCAATCGAGCTCTCCAACGGCACGTTCTTCCTGGCGGTCCGCACGGGTTCGGGTGGGCCGGACCTGCTTCAGATCGCCGTTCCGCGTCGCCGGGTGGACGCGGCGCTGGCTTTCCTCACGGAAACGGGGCAGACCTCGGCGGTTCCCCTGTCGGCTGCGGATCTCCTCTACGTGGGACCTGACACCAGGATCGAGAAGGAACACAGGCTCGAGATACTGCGCCTGGCCGCGGAGGGGGAGGACGTCCTCGACGAGAAGCGCCGCGAACGTTTCCGGTATGGCGATCTGGTTTTCATCGAGGAGCTGGAGGCGCTCGTCCGGCGCTCGGAGCGGAGCGAGAGCGGCTGGCGTGAGCCCGCCGCCATCGATCTCGTGCCGGCGCGGGTGCCGACCTTCCGGACGGTGCCGCCGATCGAGGAACCCGAGCCGGTTCTGACCGAGAATCCGCTCGCGGCCGTCGGGATCCTGACGGAGTTCGACTACATCGAGATCGAGCCGGACGGAGACGAGTCGCTTTCGATCCGCTATGGCTTCGGCGACAGTGACGTGAGTCTCGGAGAACTGCTGGCGGCGAGGCGTGCCGGCCTGCCGTACCTCGAGACGGCGTCGGGCTGGATCGATCTCAACGCGCCGGCGCTCAGGAACCTCGGATCGCTGCCCGCTCAGGCGAGAGCGCGTGCCGAAGACACGGGCGGCAACGGCGGTTCGGGCAGTCTCCGTCTCTCATCGGCCGAGTTGCTGCGGCTGCAGGCCTCGAGTGCGGCGCCGATCCGGGTCGAGGGCGAAGGAAGTCGGCATGACTTCCTGCGCCGCTTCCTGGACCTCCGGCCGGCCGATCCGATGGTGAGTCCTTCGGGGCTTACGAGCGTCCTGCGTCCCTACCAGAAGCTCGGGGTCGAATGGCTGAAGTTCCTGTACGAGAACGATCTCGCGGGTCTTCTGTGCGACGACATGGGCCTGGGGAAGACGCACCAGGCGATGGCCCTGATGGTCATCCTGCGGGAGCAACTGGGGGTCGACGAACCGTTTCTCGTCGTCTGCCCCCGCACCGTCATCAGCCACTGGCGCAACAAGCTCCGGGAGTACGCGCCGGGATTGAGTCCGGCCTACTACCACGGACCGCAACGCGACCTCGGAGAATCGCTCACCCATGGCGACGTGATCCTCACTTCCTATGGGGTGATGCGGAACGACGTCGAGCGTTTCGGCGAGCGGCGCTGGGGCCTCATCGTGTTCGACGAGGTGCAGCAGATCAAGAACCGGAGCACGCAGGGCTACCGTGCCGCCGTTGCGCTCAGGGCCCGGATGAAACTGGGGTTGACCGGTACGCCGATCGAGAACTCACTCACCGAGTTGAAGGGCCTGTTCGATCTCGTGCTGCCGGGCTACCTGGGCGGCGACGACACCTATCTCGATGTCCTCGGGACGAACGAACTCGACGCCGACTCCTGGTACGCCGTGAATCTTCGGCGGCTGACCGCTCCCTTCGTGCTGCGCCGGGTGAAGACCGCCGTGCTGGACGAGCTGCCGGAGAAGATCGAGGACGTGCGCACCTGCCGCCTGAGCGCCGAGCAGTTCGACATGTACCGGCGGACGATCGAAACGAAGGGCGTGACGCTGATGAACGCCTTGCGGAGCGAGCGGGGCGCGCTTCCCTACATCCACATCTTCGCGCTGCTGAACATGCTGAAGCAGATCTGCGATCATCCCGCGCTGGCGGTCGGCGATCTGGACCGCTACGAGAACTACGAATCGGGCAAATGGGACCTGTGCAAGGAGCTCCTCGAGGAGAGCTTCGACAGTGGCCAGAAGGTCGTCGTCTTCAGCCAGTACCTGGGCATGATCGGCATCCTGGAGCGCCACCTGACGAAGCTCGGTATCGAGTTCGTCACGCTGACGGGCTCGACCCGCGAGCGCGGCAAGGTCGTCGACCGCTTCAACGACGACGACGACTGTCGCGTCTTTCTGGGCAGCCTGAAGGCGGGCGGCACCGGCATCGACCTGGTCGGCGGTTCGGTCGTCATCCACTACGACCGCTGGTGGAACGCGGCCCGCGAGGACCAGGCGACGGACCGGCTGTACCGGATCGGCCAGAAGCGGGCGGTCCACGTCTTCAAGCTGATCACCGAGGAAACGCTCGAGGAACGCATCGCCGCCATCATCGACCGGAAGCGCCGTCTCATGGAGAGCGTGGTGCAGGAGGACGACCCCCAGCTCAAGAAGATCTTCTCGCGCGAGGAGCTGATCGAGCTGCTGCAGGGGCCGGGCCTCGACGAGCCGGCCTGAGGCCGGTGTCAATAGGGTAGTGGGCCGATGACCACCAGGATCGAGTTGTACGACACGACGCTTCGCGACGGGACCCAGCGAGAGAACATCTCCCTGTCGCTGGCGGACAAGCTGGCGATCGCCAGGCGCCTGGACGCCTTCGGGATCCCCTACATCGAGTGCGGCTGGCCCGGTTCCAATCCCAAGGACGCGGACTTCTTCGAGGCCATCCGCGAGGTCGAGCTCGAACAGGCCAGGATCTGTGCCTTCGGCGCCACCCGGCGCAAGCACAGCGCCTGCAACCGCGACGGCAACGTCCAAGCGCTGGTCGCCGCGGAGACGCCCACCGTCACGCTGGTCGGCAAGAGCTGGGACCTGCACGTAGAGAAGGTGCTCGAAACCGACGCGCGAGAGAACGAGGCGATGATCGGCGACACGGTCGGCTATCTCAAGGAGCTGGGCCGCGAGGTGATCTACGACGCGGAGCACTTCTTCGACGGTCTGGCCGGGAACCCCGAGTGCGCGCTCGGCACGTTGCGCGCGGCGGCCGCGGCAGGCGCCGATTTCGTCGTGCTCTGCGACACGAACGGCGGCACGCTGCCGTGGCAGATCGAAGCGGGGGTCGACGCGGCGCGGGCTGAGCTCGGTCCGGATGTCCGGATCGGCATCCATACGCACGACGACGCCGGATGCGGCGTCGCCAACACCCTGGCCGCGGTGCGGGCGGGCGCGGTCATGGTCCAGGGCACGATCAACGGCTACGGCGAACGGGTGGCGAACGCGAACCTGGTGACCATCGTGCCGGACCTGCAGTGCAAGATGGGCTTCTCCTGCGTCCCCGACGAGAGCCTGCGCGAGTTGACCTCTCTGTCGCGATACGTCGCCGAAGTGGCGAACATCGCCCACGACGACCACCTGCCCTACGTCGGGCGCAGCGCCTTCGCCCACAAGGGCGGCATCCATGTCGCGGCGATGCTCAAGGAACCGACCAGCTACCAGCACGTCGAGCCGGAGGTGGTCGGCAACGAGATGCGGACCGTGGTCTCCGAGCTCTCGGGACGCGGCAACATCGCTCACCTCGCGGCGGGCGCGGGTATCGCGGAGACTCCCCACGCGCGCGAGGTGCTGTACAAGGTCAAGGATCTGGAGAACCGCGGCTACAGCTTCGAGGCCGCCGAGGCGTCCGTTGAACTCATGCTGCGGCGCGCCGAACCCGGCTACCAGGCGCCGTTCCGCCTGATCGATTTCCTGACCGTCGTCGAGCACCGCGACGGTCGCGGTCTGGTGGCCGAAGCGACGGTAAAGGTCGAAGTGCCGGACGGCACGATCGCCCATACGGCCTCCGAAGGGAACGGCCCGGTGAACGCGCTGGCCCATGCGCTGCGCAAGGCGCTGGAGCCGCACTACCCGCAACTGTCCGAGATGCGCCTGGCCGACTACAAGGTCCGCATCCTGGACAGCGCCCACGGAACGGCGGCGACGACCCGCGTTCTCGTGGACTTCGTCGCCGGCGGCGAGCGCTGGACGACGGTCGGTGCTGCCACGAACATCATCGAGGCAAGCTGGGAGGCGCTTTCCGACGCGATCGAGTTCGGGTTGACGGCCTGATCCCGGCCGCGGTCCTCAGCGGGCGAAAGCGCCCCTGGCGCCGATCGCCTCGAACGGCTCCATGCCGACGCAGGTACAGATCAGGTGGCGGTCGCCGTGGGCGTTGTCGACGCGGCCTACCGGAGGCCAGTACTTGTGTTCGTCGTTCCACGGCGCCGGGAATGCCGCCTGCCGGCGGGAGTAGGCGCGGTCCCAGTCGTCGGCGCTGATCGCGGCCGCGGTGTGGGGTGCTCGTCGCAGGGGGCTGTCGGAGATCGCCACGTCACCGCGTTCAACGGCTGCGATCTCGGCGCGGATCGCGATCATCGCGTCGCAGAAGCGGTCGAGCTCGGCCTTCGATTCGCTCTCGGTCGGTTCGACCATCAGCGTACCGCCCACCGGGAAGGACATGGTCGGTGCATGGAAGCCATAGTCGATGAGTCGCTTGGCGACATCGTCGACTTCGACGCCGGAGGCCTTGAAGCCGCGCAGATCGAGGATGCACTCGTGAGCCACCAGCCCGCCGGCGCCCCGGTACAGGACGGGGTAGTGGGTTTCGAGCCGGTGGGCGATGTAGTTCGCGTTCAGGATCGCGGCTTCCGTGGCGCGGCGCAATCCGGCAGCCCCCATCATGCGAATGTAGGCCCAGGAGATGGGCAGGATCGAGCCGCTGCCGACGGCCGTCGCGCTCACCGCGCCGACCGTCCCGCTTCCCAGGTTGCCTGCACCGTCCGGCTGGCGGATGGACGCGAGGGGGTGCCGGGGAAGGAAGGGCGCGAGATGGGAGGCGACCGCGATCGGCCCCATTCCCGGACCGCCGCCGCCGTGGGGGATGCAGAACGTCTTGTGGAGGTTCAGGTGGCAGACGTCGGCGCCGTAGTCGCCGGGCCGGCAGACGCCGACCTGGGCGTTCATGTTCGCGCCGTCGAGGTAGATCTGCCCGCCGTGGTCGTGGACGATGGCGCAGATGTCGCGGATCGCCTCTTCGAACACGCCGTGCGTGGACGGGTAGGTGACCATCAGCGCCGCGAGGTCTTCGCTGTGGGCCTCCGCGCAGGCGCGCAGATCGTCGAGATCGATGTTGCCCTCCTCGTCGCAGGCGACGGCCGCGACCTTCAGCCCGGCCAGCACGGCGCTGGCGGGGTTCGTTCCGTGAGCGGAGGTGGGGATGAGGCAGACGTTGCGGGCCCCCTCGCCGCGGCTCGCGTGGTAGCTCCGGATTGCGAGAAGACCGGCGTACTCTCCCTGGGAACCGGCGTTCGGCTGCAGCGAAACGGCGGAGAAGCCGGTGATGCTCGCCAGCCAGTTCTCGAGGTCGCCGCAGAGCTTCCGGTAACCCGCCGTCTGGTCCTCGGGGGCGTAGGGATGCATGTGGGCGAACCCCCGCCAGGTGATCGGCATCATCTCCGCCGTCCCGTTCAGCTTCATGGTGCATGAGCCGAGCGGGATCATGGAAGTGGTCAGGGACAGGTCGCGCGCCTCCAGCCGGTGCAGGTAGCGGAGCAGCTCGGTCTCGGAGCGGTAGCTGCTGAACACCGGATGGTCGAGACAGGGCGTTGTCCGCCGCAGCGCGGCCGGCAGGTGTTCCGTCGCGTCGGCCGAAAGCGGGGCCCGAGTCCCGTCGGCGCCGACTTCGGCGAAGGCCGCGAGCACCGACTCGATGTCGTAGTCGGTCGTCGTCTCATCGCAGGCGACCGAGATGGCGCCCGAGCCCCACTCCCGCAGGTTCAGCTTGCGGCGTCGGGCGGCGGCGATTACCCGGCGCTCCTCCTCGACACTGCCGACCTCGGCGGTCACCGTGTCGAAGAACGTGTCGGAGCGGAGCGTGAAGCCCAACGCGCGCAGGCGTTCGGCGAGGCGCGCGGCGCGACGGTGAACCGCCTCGGCAATGGACTCGAGGCCTTCCGGCCCGTGGTAGACGGCGTAGAAGCTGGCGATCACCGCCGGCAGCACCTGGGCGGTGCAGATGTTGCTGGTGGCCCGGTCGCGCCGGATGTGCTGCTCCCGCGTCTGGAGCGCCAGACGCAGGGCCGGGCGGTGACGGTCGTCGTGGGTGACGCCGACCAGACGACCCGGCAGCCGCCGCTTCAACCGGTCGCGGACGGCGATGTAGGCAGCGTGCGGTCCGCCGAATCCCATCGGCAACCCGAAGCGCTGGGTGCTGCCGACCGCGACGTCGGCGCCCCAGGCGCCGGGCGCCTCGAGCAGGCAGAGGGCGAGCGGATCGGCGGCGGCGATCGTCATGCCGCCGGCCTCCCGCAGCCGTTCCGCCAGATCGCCGTAGTCGTGAACGCCGCCGTCGGTGGCCGGTTGCTGGACCAGGGCCGCGAACACGCCTTCCGGGTCGAGCTCCCTGTGGTCGCCGACCTCGACCTCGATGCCGAGCGGCTCGGCGCGGGTGCGGACGACTTCGATCGTCTGCGGGTGGCAGTTCACCGACACGAAGAAACGGCCCTGGCGCCGCTTCTCGGCCCAGCACAGGGTCATCGCCTCGGCGGCGGCCGTGGGCTCATCGAGCAGCGAGGCGTTTGCCACCTCGAGGCCGGTGAGGCTGGCGATCATCGTCTGGAAGTTGAGCAGCGCTTCCAGCCGGCCCTGGGAGATCTCCGGCTGATACGGCGTGTAGGCCGTGTACCAGCCGGGGTCTTCCAGGACGTTGCGCTGGATGACCGGCGGCGTGACGCAGCCGTGGTAGCCCATGCCGATGAAGCTGCGCAGCACCTGGTTGCTGCCGGCGATCTCGTCGAGCTCGACGAGCGCCGCGGCTTCGGAAGCCGGGGGCGGCAGTTCGAGGCCACCGTTGTGTCCTTCCCTGCGGATCGCGGCCGGTACGGCGGCGTCGATCAGGCTCGCGAGCGAGGACTGGCCGAGCGCCTCGAGCATCTGCCCGATCTCGGCGGCCCGGGGTCCGATGTGCCGGTCGGCGAAGGGCAGGGCGCCGCTTGCGGTGGAATCGGGCCGTGTCATGGTTTGCTTTGTCATAGCTTGCTGAAGAGCCAGGCCACGTAGCCCCCATAGGCTGCCACGAGCAGCGCGCCCCAGGTCCGTCCGATGCTGCGGCCGTGCCGCAGCAGGTAGACGGCGAGGAACATGAGGAGGCTGAAGGAGAGCATGACCGAGGCGTCCAGACCCTCGGCAAGAAAGGTGGTTTCGAAGGGGCGAATGAGCGTCGCGGCCGGCAGGACGAGCAGGATGTTGAACACGTTCGAGCCGATGATGTTTCCCAGCACGATGCCGTGGTGATTCCGGTACGCCGCCACCAGGCAGGCGGCGAGTTCCGGCACGCTGGTGCCGAAGGCCACGACCGTGAGTCCGATGACCGTCTCGCTCACGCCGAGTTCGCGAGCGAGCTCTTCCGCCGCCGGGACCAAGATCTCGGCGGCGCCGACGGCGAGCAGGGCGAGCCCCACCACGGTGCCAAGGCCGGACCTGAGCCCGCTGACGCCCCGGGGGTCCGTCGCTTCGGCGTCGCCGGCGCGGACCAGCACGATGAGGAAGTACGCCATCAGCGCGAGGAGCACGACGCCCTCGAACCGGCCCAGGCGGCCGAAGGCGGTGAAGGTCAGGACGAGCAGGGACGTACCCAGCATGAAGGGCAGCTCGCGGCGGACCAGACGGATGGCCTGGCGCTCGGCGCCGTCGTGGTGGTTGTGGAGAGGCACGACGAGCGCCGAGATACCAAGGATCAGGCCCACATTGGCGATGTTCGAGCCGACGACGTTGCCGTAGACGAGGCCGGTGGAGTCCCGCAGCGCGGCGGCAATCGCCACGCCGAGTTCCGGCGCCGAGGTGCCGAAGGCTACGACGGTCAGACCGATCACCGTCGGACTGACGCGCAGAACCGCGGCCAGGCCGGTCACGGAGCGCACGAGGATCTCGCCGCCGGCCCAGAGCACGGCGATGCCGAGAATGATCAGCAGCAGCGAGATCAAGGGGCAGTCTTCGGTCTTGTCGGGGCGAGCGGTCGGGGAGCTACGGGAAGATACCCGCGGTGCTGTAGGAGGCGGCGACCTTATCGATCGCCAGCACCATCGCGGCCGTGCGCAGGTCGACCTCGGGGCCCAGCTTCTTCCGGTACCGGCGGATGTGGTGGTAGGCGGTGGCCATCGTCTCCTCCAGCCCCGAGTTCACGAGGTCGATCTCGTCTGCTCCCCGGGCCAGGATCCGGACCTCGGCCTGGCTGAAGCTGGCGCCGGTCGCCGAGCTCATCGCGTTCAGCAGGTCCCGGCGCACGCTCTCCTCGAAACGCTTCTGCATCCGTCCGAAGCGGACATGGGAGAGGTTCTTGAGCCACTCGAAGTAGGAGACCGTGACGCCGCCGGCGTTCAGATACACGTCCGGAATCACCAGGATGCCGCGCCTGGCTGCCGCGACGCTGGCCGCCGAGGTGGTCGGCCCGTTCGCCGCCTCGGCCAGGATGCGGCAGGAGATGCGGTCGACGTTCTCGCTCGTGATCTGGTTCTCGAGGGCGGCCGGCACCAGGATGTCGCAGTCCAGCTCGAGGGCCCCGAGGCTGGGCTCGACATTGGACGCGCCGGGAAAGTCGAGGATCGAACCGGTTCGCCGTCTGTGCTCGATGACGTCGTCGAGGTCGAGGCCGTCCGGGCAGGCGATCGCCCCCTCGTACTCAGCCAGGCCGACCAGCTTCGCGCCGGCGTCCTGCAGGTACCTGGCCGCGTGATAGCCGACGTTGCCCAGCCCCTGGATGACGACCCGTTTTCCAACGACTCCCGGTTCGAGCCCGAGTTTCGCCATGTCGTCCTCGAACGAACAGGCTTCGCGGATACCGAAGAAGACGCCCAGTCCGGTGGCCTCGGTGCGGCCCTGAATGCCGCCGTGCTCGACCGGCTTGCCCGTCACGCAGGCGGCGACGTTGACCTCGCCATGCTCGATCTGGGCGTAGGTGTCGGCGATCCAGGCCATCTCCTGCTCGCTCGTGCCGTAGTCGGGCGCCGGCACGTCCTTGCCCGGCCCGATGAAGGACTTGCGCTGGAGTTCGGCGGTGTAGCGCCGGGTCAGGCGTTCCAGCTCCCCCTTGGAGTAGTTCCGGCGATCGATGCAGACCCCGCCCTTGGCGCCGCCGAAGGGAACGTCGACGAGGGCGCACTTGTAGGTCATGAGCGCCGCCAGAGCCATGACCTCGTCCTCGTTCACGTTCGGCGCGTAGCGGATGCCGCCCTTGGTCGGCAGCCGGTGGTGGCTGTGTTCGGCGCGCCAGGCGTGAATGACTTCGATCGTGCCGTCATCCCGCCGCAGCGGGAAACTCATCCGGTAGACCGAGTTCACCCACTTCACCTGCTCCAGCAGAGTGGGATCGTGGTCCGTGTGCTTCGCCGCCTGGTCGAAGGCGGCGTTCACCTGATCGAAGAACGTCAGGTGTTGTGCGGCCTGCCCTGCTTCCGTTTCGACCGTGGCGACCGTCACTTCGGAATCCTCGTCATCGTCGTGTCCCTCCCCGGAGGTCAACGCTCTCCAGGGGCAACCTAATCCCAGCTACGGCACTCGTCAATCGGAACCGCCCAGTCTCCTCGCTTCCACTGCTGCTTCGGGATAGAAGTTGCTGCGGTCGGCGGCGACGAAGGCGTAGACGCGAATCCCGGCCAGGTGGGCGATGTCCAGCGCCAGGCTCGACGGCGCGCCGACCGCGGCAATCACGGGGATGCCGGCCACCGCCGCCTTCTGGACGATCTCGAAACCGAGACGGCCGCTGACGGCGAGGATCGTGTCGTGCAGGGGCAGCCGGTTCGCCCGCAACGCCTTGCCGATGACCTTGTCGACGGCGTTGTGGCGTCCGATGTCCTCGCGAAGCCAAAGGAGTCCGGGCCTTCCTTCGGCGACCCCGAACAGGGCCGCGGCATGGACGCCACCGGTGTCGTCGAAGAGGCGCTGGCCTTCCTGCATCGCCGCGGGCAGCGACTGGACCAGGAGACGTTCCCGGCCCGGCTCCAGGTCGAGCGGGCGGATCGCCGGCAGCCGCACCCACAGGTCTTCGAGCGAAGGCTTGCCGCAGACTCCGCAGGCGCTGGTGACGCGGAAGGCGCGTTCCCGCTTCATGGTCTCGGCGCGGCGGTTCGTTGCCCGTCGCCCCCCTGCCGAGAGCCGGACATCGACGATCGACCCGGGCACGGCCGGTTCGCCGCCTGGCGCCGGCGCCTCGTCGAGCGGCGGCGCTCCGTCCACGATCACGTCCTTGACGTCGGCAGCCTCCTCGATCATCCCTTCGGCGTGGAGGTAGCCGAGCGCGAGGTCACGCTCCTCGCCGGGGCTGCGCATCGTCACGACGACGGCCTCGCCGTCGATCCGGATCTCGAGCGGTTCCTCGACCGCCACCACGTCGGCTCCGAGGTCTCCCGAGCGCTCGACCAGTGCGCTTCGTTCGGCGGCCGACTCCGGTCCGGACGCCTTCACGCGTCGGCTTCCGTTCGCTCGACGCGTACGCGAACGCCGTACTCCGGCTCGCCGGAGTCGGGGTCCAGGGACCAGGGCAGGAGCTCCATGCATTCGGGCCAGTGCGCTTCGACGTTGCCGGCCTTGATCGGCCCGAAACGCGCGACGAACTCGAGCTGCGACACCGGCGACGAGACGACGACCCGTTGGCCGGCGCCGATGCCGCGCGCCCGTCCATCCTCCGCGTTCATCAGGAGGTCGGAGCGCTCGAGCCCGGTCAGAGGGTCCCGTACGGCGTGGACCATCGAGTTGAACTGCCGCCCGCGGCGCGTGGAGAGGAAGAGTTCGCCGTCGAGCGGCTCCCGATCCGCCGGCGGTTCGACCGCGTGGAACCTCGCTCGGCCCGACGGTGTGGCGAAGCGCCCGTCCTCGAACAGTTGAGTACCGCCCCACTGGAACTGGTCGCCCTTCCGCTTCAGATTCTCGATCCCGGCGTAGCGCGGCACGGTAGCCGCGATCTCGGTCCGAATGGCCCCAGTGCTGCCGAAGCCGAGGACGCCGGGAGGATCGGGACGAGCCCGGGAGACGACCTCGCACAGCACCTCCCACTCGGGCCGGCACTCGCCCAGCGTTCGGCTTTCGGCGCCGTCGTGGCGAATCGAGGGCGAGAACACGATGCGCCGCTCGGTCGTCGTCTCGGTCACGCCGCCGGGGATCTCGTAGCGTGTCGTGGCCGGCAGCAGCAGCACGGTGTCGCTCGGTTCGACCAGCATCGCGGTGTTCAGCACGACATCCTGGTGAATGCGAAGCGCGGGTCGATGCAGGGCCCTCTTCTGGCGTTCGGGTTCCGGCGCCGTTTCGAGGAAGTTGCCGCCGACGATCCACCAGGCGTCGATCGCCGCGGCCGCCGCCGCCTCGATCTGCCCGGTGGCTGCCAGGCCGGGGCCGCGCGGCGGCTCGAAGCCCCAGGCGTCCGCCCAGCGGTCGAGGGTCTCCGTGTCCGACTCCGGCGCGCAGCCGACCTCGGCGCCTCCCTGCACTCCGGAGTGGCCTCGAATCGGCACCAGGCCGGCTCCGGCCTTGCCCGGAAGCCCGCGCATCAGGCCCAGGTTGGCGAGCGCCAGGACGGTGTCGACGCCGTGGCGGTGCTGGGTCAGCCCCATCGACCAGACCAGGATCGTCTTCGGCCTGGAGCAGAGAAGCCTGGCGAAGCGCTCCATCTCGGCGCGGGGGACGCCGCTCGATTGCTCGATCGCTTCCCAGGACGTGTCGCGGAGCGCCGCCTCGACTTCCGCGAAACCCTCGGTGGAACGTTCGACGAACTCGCGAGCGACGCCGTCCGGAAGGTCGAGCAGCGCCTTCATCGCGCCGTTCAGGAAGGCGAGGTCGCCGCCGGTGTCAACCGCGTACCAGTGCTCGGCGAGGTCGGTGCCGAACAGGGCGCTCGACGCCACCGACGGCACCCAGTAGCGATCGAGGCCGGGTTCCCGGTACGGATTGACGACTGCGATCTCGGCGCCCCGGCGCCGCGCGAAGTGGAGGTACTTGATGGTGACCGGCTGGTTGTTCGGCACATTGGAGCCGAAGAACACGATCAGGTCGGCGTCCAGCCAGTCGCGGTACGAATTCGTGGCGGCGCCGACTCCCAGCGCGCGCCTGAGCGCGATGGTCGACGCGGCATGGCAAAGGCGCGCGGCGGTGTCGACGTGGGGGGTGCCGAAGAACCGGGCGGCCTTCTGCGCGACGTAGTAGGTCTCGTTCGGAACACCGCGCGACGTCAGGAAGAAGGCTGCTCTGGTGGGGTCGCGTTCACGAATCTCGGCGAGGCGGGAAGCGGCGAGGTCAACGGCCTCGGGCCAGCCGATGCGACGGAACCCGGGCTCGCCGGCGCGCCGGACCATCGGGTGCGCCAGCCGTCCGAGGGCTCGCAGTTCCGTTGAACCTCTGTCGGTCAGAGCGCCGGTGTCGGCGAGCACGGCCGGGTCGAGGGCCGGCATCGTGTTGAGCCGCAACAGATCGAGCCGAACCATGCACAGGTGCACCCCGTCCAGGGTCCAGTCGCGGAGCCCCGTCGTTCCCAGCGCGCAACCGTCGCAGACGCCGTCCCGCAGGATGCGCCACGCGTAGCCGGCTTCGTCCCGGTTCCGCCATGCCACCCTGGCCATTTCCAGGTAGTGGCGCGGCTTGGTTTGCCCCAGACCGAAGGGCGTCCGCAGGCTGGGGCTCACCGGCCGATGATAGAGGAGCAGGAACGTTAGAGTGTCGGCGGTGCGGATCTCCCGAATCGTCGTCGTGCTGACACTGGCGGTCGTGCCGGCCGCGGCGTTCGCGCAGAGCGGGCAGGCGGAAATCACCCCTGCCTTCGAGCCCGTGGACTTTGCCGTCGCGGTCGATCCGCGGGCCGACGGTTGGGATACCGAGGCACTCAGCGAACAGGCTGAGGCACAGCTCAAGCGCGTGGCTGCGTGGCTTGCGGAGGTTGCCGCGGGCGGCGCCGATGCCGTGCCTTCCGGCGACATGGCGACGGTCGTGGATCAGGCCTTCGAGTCGCCGGGTTTCGTGCCGGACGAACTGACCGCGCGCTACCAGGGGCCAGCCTTCACCGTCGAGAGGGGGAGCGCGAGTGGCGCGGATGGCGGCTACCGCGGCGCCGAGGGCTTCGGGCGCGCGCTCGGCGCCCTCGCCGGGCGGCTGGCGGGCGACCGGCCGCCGCGGGCGGACTTCAAGCTGTACTCGATCGATGCCGGGTCGGAGGGGTTCACGACGCTGGCCTACTTCGAAGCGGCGGCGGGTGCGGGCGGCGGCTTCAGGCAGTTGAACTCGGTCTGGTCGACCATCTGGAGGTTGCCGGCGGACAGCGCGGGCGAGCCGTTGCTGCTGCGGGTCGAGGTGGCCGACTACGAGGAGACCTCGACCCCACGGGGTCCCCTCTTCGTCGACGTCACCGAGGCCGCCGTCGGCCACAACCCGAGCTACGGGGAGCAACTGCTCCAGCCGCCGGACGCCTGGCTCAACCGAGTTACCAAGGCGTCGGGCTACAACAAGACCGGCTGGCAGGGGGTCTCGGTCGCGGATGTCAACGGCGACGGCCTGGAGGACATCTTCCTTCCCGAGCAGGGCGGCCTGCCGAACCGGCTCTACGTGCAGAACCGGGAGGGCACGTTCGACGACCGCTCGGCCGAAGCGGCGGTCGACTTCCTGGAGCGGGCCCTGGCCGGGCTGTTCGTCGACCTGGACAACGACGGCGACCCGGACCTGGTGCTCTCCAGCCGGCCCGCCGTCCTGGTGCTCGAGAACGACGGCAGCGGCGGCTTCGGCCGCGTCCGCCATATCGCCGGCGACATACCGGACAGCAACTCGCTCTCTGCGGCCGACTACGACAACGACGGCGACCTCGACCTCTACGTCTGCGCCTACCGCCGCGCGTACGACGAGCGCGGAGTTGCGAGCCCGGTGCCGTACCACGACGCGAACAACGGCGGCCGGAACGTGCTGCTCCGCAACGACGGCGGCTTCCGTTTCGTCGACGCGACGGCCGGGGCGGGGCTCGACGTGAACAACCGCCGCTTCAGCCTGGCCGCGTCCTGGGAGGACGTCGACGGCGACGGCGACCCGGACCTCTACGTGGCGAACGACTACGGCCGGAACAACCTGTACCGCAACGACGGCGGCCGCTTCGTCGACGTGGCCGGGGAGGCCGGCGTCGAGGACATTTCCTCCGGCATGTCGGTGAGCTGGGCCGACTACAACCGGGACGGGCGGATGGACGTCTACGTCGGCAACATGTTCTCCGCCGCCGGTAACCGGATCACGTATCAGCGGAAGTTCGAGCGCGACCGGCAGCGCGCCGGGCCGCTGGCCGAAGTGCAGCGGATGGCGCGCGGCAACTCTCTTTTCGCCGGCGCGGAGGACGGCGGCTTCCTCGACCGCAGCGTCGCCGCGAACGTCACGATGGGGCGCTGGTCCTGGTCGTCCGTCTTCGCGGACATCAACAACGACGGTTGGGAGGATCTGGTGGTCGCCAACGGCAACCTGACCCAGACGCTCCCCGACGACCTGTGAAGCTTCTTCTGGCGGCAGGTCGTGCCGCGCGCTCCGAGTTCCCCCGATGACCGGTCGCTGGAGCCGTATCTCGAATCCCTGCGGGCCCTCCACGAGCGGCTGGACGAAGGCCTGTCCTTCAGCGGCAACGAACGGAACTGCGTCTTCCTGAACCCGGGCGAAGCTGGAGGCGCCTTCGCCAACGCGTCGGCGGTGAGCGGCCTGGACTTCCCGGACGATGGCCGCGGCGTCGCTTTCCTCGATCTGGAGGGCGACGGCGACCTGGATGTGGCGATCAGCAACCGGACGGCGCCCCGGTTGCGGCTGATGCGGAACGAGTTGCCGGTGGGCGACCGCTTCGTGGCGCTCCACCTGGAAGGAGACGGCGTCGGCACGAACCGGGACGCGGTCGGCGCCCGGGTGGAAGTCCCGACCTCGTCCGGCGTCCTCCGGCGCTCCGTCCGCGCGGGCGAGGGTTTTCTCTCGCAGTCCAGCCGCTGGCTCCACTTCGGCCTCGGCGACAGCGAGGTCTCGGGTCCGGTGCGAGTCAGTTGGCCCGGGGGCGGCAGCGAAGCGTTCGCCGACGTTGCGGCCGGCGGCCGCTACCGGATCGTCCAGGGCAGCGGCCGCGCCGCGCCGGCGCCGGCGCCGACTCGCGACAGGACGCTCGAGCCGGGCGATCAACAGCCGCCTGCGCCGAGCACCGGTTCCCGGGTCGTGCTGGCGCCTCGACCGCCTGCGCCGTCGCTGACGCTGCGTCCGTTTGGCGGCGGCGAAACGGTCGCCGTGCAGGCCGAACGCGGGCGTCCGTTGCTCCTCAACATCTGGGCGAGCTGGTGCGTCCCCTGCCGCTTCGAGTTGCAGGACCTGGCCGACGAAGCGGATGCGCTCCGCGCCGCGGGCCTGGAGATCGCGGCGCTGTCGACGGACGGCATGGGCGAGGTCGCGACGACGACCGAAGAGGCGGCCCGGAGCTTCATGGACGAGATCCGCTTCCCATTCCTGAACGGGATGGCGACCGAGGAGACCCTCGACAAGGTCGAGATCGTCAAGAGGTCCCTGTTCGACCGGCGCTTCCCGCTCTCGCTGCCGTTCTCCATGCTGATCGACGGCGACGGCCGGGTCGCCGCGCTCTACCGCGGCGGCGTGACCGCCGCCGATCTGCTGGCTGACCTCGAACTGCTGGACGCGCGGGATGCCGACCTGCGCGCGGCGTCGGCGCCGCTTCCCGGCCGCTGGTTCACGGAACCGCCCGGCGAGGTGTCGCTCGCCAGCTACGCGCGCTGGTACGAGGAGGGGTTTCCCGAGGAGTCCGTGGCGCTGCTGCGGCGTTCGGTCGAGGTCGAGCAGGCGCGCCTCGGCGACAGCGGCGCGGCGTCGTTCGAGCAGCAGGGGGCGCGGGACCGCCTGTTCAAGTCGCTCCAGCGCCTGACGGTGCTCGAAGGCCGGCGCGGGGACGATGAGGCCGCGGCCCGGTACGCCCGCGCCGCCTTCGACCTCGAACCCGACGATCCGGCCGCGCGGGCCGCCTGGCAGAACGCTCTCCTCGATGCCGGCGACACCGGCTCGGTGCGGGCGCAGGCCGAGGCCGCCCTCGCGGCCGACCCGGGCGACGTGGCGGCCCGGGTGCGCCTTGCCGAGCTGCTCGACGGGGAGGGGCGGACGGACGAGGCCGTGCGGGAACTCGGCCGCGCGGTCGAGGGGAGCCCGCGGGACGTGGAGCTGCGGTATCTCTATGGCCAGTTGCTCGGCAAGGCGGAGCGCCTGCGGGAGGCGATGGAGCAGTTCGCGGCCGTCGTCACCCTCGATCCGCGGCACGTCGAAGCGCACCGGGTCCTGGCCGAAGCGGCGGTCCGCAGCGACGAGCTTGGTGCGGCCTGGGGCCACTACCGGGCGATCCTCGAAGTCGAGCCGCGGGACACGGAGGCGCTCTACGGCGCGGCCCGGATCGCGGCCGCCGCGGGTCGCCTGGACGATGCGATCGAAAACTACCGGGCGCTGCTCTCGCACGACCCCGACCACGCCGCGGGCCGCCACGAGTTCGGACTGGCGCTGATCCGCAGCGGTCCGGCCGGCGCCGCCGAGGGCGCGGAACACCTGCGTCGCGCCTACCTCGAGGACAGGAACCTCCTGGCGCGGGGCAACGACATCGCCTGGTCGCTGGCGACCCATCCGGATGCCGGCCGGCGCGACGGCCAGCTCGCTCTCCTGATCGCCCTCGAACTGAACGCGGTCGCCGGCGGCGCCGAGCCCGCCCTGCTCGAGACCCTGGCAGCCGCCCAGGCCGAGACCGGCGACTTCGAAACAGCGGCCCGGACGGTGGAGTCGGCGCTCGAGATCGTCGGCGACCCCCGGAACGACTCACCCGGCCGGGAGCGGCTGCTCGAGCTGCTGAACCGCAGGCTCGAGCAGTACCGGCAGGGCATCCCGGCGCGCTCAGGCCAGTAGCTCTACCGGAAGTCGTGGCTCGGAATCCGCTCCAGGCGGTCGATGGGCCAGAACCTGTCCGCCTTGACGGATAGCGAGCCGTCCTTCTTCTGCAGCACGCCTTCGACGATCAGGCCGGAGGAGGAGACGATCGTGCGGCGGTGCTTCTTGAGCTGGTCCGGCATGACGACCGCCTGGCTCATGCCGGTCTCGTCCTCCAGGGTCAGGAAGAGCAGCCCGCGGGCGGTGCCGGGGCGCTGGCGGACGATGACCGAGCCGGCGGTGCGTACGCGTCGCCCGGCGGGCGACTCGGGGAGCTTGATGGCGGGAACGACGCGGCGGCGGTCGAGTGCCCGGCGGTAGTACTCCATCGGGTGGGGGCCCGTGGTGATCGAGGCGACGGCGAAGTCGGCCGCGGTCTCTTCCATCGGCGTCATCTCGTCGAGCGGCGAGGGGGTAGCGGTCGTGAGATCGGCGAACAGGGGACCCTTCGGCTTCTCGACCTGGGCCGCCTGCCACAGCGCGGCGCGCCGGCCGCGCTGTGGCAACGCGCCAAGCGATGCCAGTGCTGTGAGTTCGTCCCGGCGCAGGCGGCAACGCTCGGCGAGGTCCTCGATGCTCGCAAAGCGCCTCGCCGCCTGTTCGGCCTCGATCCGTTCCGCCGCCTCGCGACGCATCCCCTTGACGTAGCGCAACCCGAGGCGGATCGCTCCCGGCGGGGGCGGTTCGCCGGGCCGCTCCGGCTCGCCGGCATTCTCCGGTCGGTCCTGCCAGCGGCACCTGACCCCTGACTCGTTCACGTCGATCGGCAGCACGACGCTGCCCGCCCGCTGCGCCTCGCGGACCAGGGTCGCCGGGTGGTAGAAGCCCATCGGCCAGGCGTTCAGGAGCGACAGGAAGAAGGCGGTCGGGTGGTGGCGCTTGAGGTAGGCGCTGGCGTAGGCGATCAGGGCGAAGCTGGCCGAGTGCGACTCGGGGAAGCCGTAGAGCGCGAACGAGGTGATCGCCTTGACGATCTGCTCCTGGGCTTCGTCCTCGATGCCGCGTTCGTTCATCCCCGAGCGCAGCCGCTGCTCGATCTGCTGCATCCGCTCGACGGAGCGTTTGAAGCCCATCGCCCTCCGCAGGTCCTCCGCCTCGCCGCCGGAGAAACCGGCCGCGACCATCGCGACCTTCAGGATCTGCTCCTGGAAGATCGGCACGCCGAGGGTGCGCCGCAGGATCGGCTCGAGCAGCGGGTGAGGGTAGGTGACCTCCTCGCGGCCCACCCGGCGCTCGAAGAAGGGATGGGCCATGCGGCCGACGATCGGGCCGGGCCGGATGATCGCGATCTGGATCACGAGGTCGTAGAACCTGTACGGCTTGTGGCGCGGCAGGGACGCCATCTGCGCCCGGCTCTCGATCTGGAAGACCCCGACCGTGTCGGCGCGGCAGATCATCTCGTAGGTCGCCGGGTCGTCGGGCGGCAGATGGGCGAGGTCGACCTCCTTGCCCTCGTGGCGGCGGATCAGGGGCACGGCCTCCTCCAGCGCGTTCAGCATGCCGAGGCCGAGCAGGTCGACCTTGATCAGCCCCAGGTCGGCGCAGTCGTCCTTGTCCCACTGGACGATCACCCGGTTCTCCATCGCCGCCGGTTCGAGCGGCACGATCTCGTCGAGCCGGCCGGCGCAGAGCACCATGCCGCCCGAGTGCTGGCCCAGGTGGCGGGGATGGTTCTGGAGCTGCCGCCACAGGCGGACGAAGATCCGGATGCGCCGGTCGCGGGGGTCGAAGCCGAGCTCCGTCAGCTCCTCGTCCATCTGCTTGCTGTCGCCGCGGGAGAGGTCGTAGTGCCAGTGGCCGAGGCCCTTGGCCAGCCGGTCGACCTGGGACTTCGAGCAGCCCAGCGCCTTCGCCGCCTCGCGCGCGGCCATCCGGTCGCGGTAGGTGATCACGTTCGCGGTCATCGCCGCGCCGTGCCGGCCGTAGCGCCCGTAGACGTACTGGATCACCTTCTCGCGCTGGTCGCCGGACGGCAGGTCGAGGTCGATGTCCGGCCACTCGCCGCGTTCCTCGGACAGGAAGCGCTCGAACAGCAGGTCCATCTTCACCGGATCGACCGCGGTGATCGACAGGGCGTAGCAGACGGCGGAGTTGGCGGCCGAGCCGCGGCCCTGGGCGAGGATCCGCTGCTCCTTGCAGAAGCGGACGATGTCCCAGACGATCAGGAAGTAGCCGGCGAGGTCGAGCTTCTCGATCAGTGCGAGCTCCTTCTCGAGCTGCGCCCCGGCCCTGGCGGTCAGCGGCCGGAAGCGGTCCCGTGCCCCCTGCCAGGTCAGTTCGCGGAGATGGGAGATCGGCGTCTCGCCGTCGGGCACCGGGTAGTCCGGGAAGCGGTAGCCGAGATCGGCGAGGGTGAAGTCGAGTTCCCCGGCGAGTTCGTGTGCGGCATGGACGGCCCGGGGCAGATCGGCGAACAGGCGGTGCATCTCCTCAGGCGCCCTCAGGCGGCGCTGGCGCTCGCGAGCGAGGCGGGCGCCGGCGTCATCGACCGTCACGTGGTGCCTGATCGCGGTCATCAGGTCGTGGAGGGGCTTGTCGGCGGCCGTGGCGTAACGCACGCCGCCCGTGGCGACGACCGGCACGCGAAGGCCGTCCGCCAGCCGGACCAGGGCCTGGTTGCGGTGCTCTTCGGCGCGGATGCCGTGGCGCGAGAGTTCCACGTGCAGGCGGCCCGGGAAGACGGCGTGCAGGCGTTCGAGCTGGCGCCCGGCCGCTTTCAGCCCTTCCCGCGCCAGCGCCCGTCCGACCGGGTCGGTCTCGGCGCCGGCCAGGCAGTGGAGGCCTGCCGCGTGCTCCTCGAGCAGCGTCCAGTCGATTCGCGCCTCGCCCTTGGGGTGGTTGAGCGCGCCGGCGGTCAGCAGGCGGCAGAGGTTGCGGTAGCCCTGCCGGTTGCGCACGAGCAGGTTGGCGCGGGTCTCCTCGTCGTCCAGCGTCGGCCGCTCTTCGCGCTGGCGCGAGACCGCGGATGCCCGCGGCCGGTCGATCACCGCCTCGGCGCCGACCAGGGCCCGGATTCCCGCCTCGCGTGCCGCCTTGTAGAAGCGCGGCGCGCCGGAGACGCCGTTGCGGTCGAGCAGGGCGACCGCCGGCAGCCCCAGCGCCGCCGCCCGCGCCACCAGGTCTTCCGGCTGCGACGAGCCGCGCAGGAAGGAGAACGACGACGCGGCGTGGAGTTCGGCGTAGGGCGGAGGCGGTCCGCGGCGGCGCTTCGGCGGAGCCCGGAACCGTCGTCGTCGCAGTTGCTCCTTGACCGCGCCCGGCGCGGCGTAGCCGGGGTTGGGTTCCCCACGGGCGTCGAGCAGGTCGTTGCCGCCCCGGTCGCCGTAGCCGCTGCCCTTGCGCACGGAACCGGAGAGCCCCATGTTGCGGGCCGGCACGTCGACCTTGGGTCTGGGGGAATCGTCTCCGGCCATCCGTCAAGCGTAAATCAGGCGGTAACGGAAGGCAAGATGGTGGAAACACATCTGCCCCGCGCTGTGGCAACATGGAAGTGAACCCGGTACAGCGTGTTCCACCAGATTCACGCCGTTGAGCAACAGGAGATGTGAAAGTGACGAAGTACCTGATCGAGGCGAACTACACTCACAGCGGCGTCCAGGGCCTGTTCCAGGAAGGCGGCAGCAGACGCCGGAAGGCGCTCAGCGAGACCGTGGAGGGCGCAGGCGGCACCCTGGAGGCCATCTACTACGCGTTCGGTGGCGCCGACCTGCTCATGATCGTCGACCTTCCGGACAACGAGTCCGCGGCCTCGGTCTCACTGACCCTGAACGCCGGCGGGGGCATCAAGGTGACGACGCGCGTCCTGATGACGCCGGAGGAGGTCGACGGCGCGGTCGCGAAGAGCGTGCCCTACCGCGCGCCTGGCGCCTGAAACCCGAGCCGGTGAAATCCCTGGACGGTCAGGGCGCCCGCAGCGGTTGGCGAGCCTGGTAGAGCGCGAGGCGATCGAGCCGCTGCGGCGAGTTGCCGCCAGCAGTCTGACGTTCCGCTTCCAGCGCCCGCTGCTGCCAGGTGACCGCGTCGTCGAACCGTCCGGCTTCGGCCATCGCCATGGCCAGCGTCTCCAGGTGGTCGAGTGCCGGCTGTTCGTCGACGACCGATTGCGCCAGCTCGACCGCCCGGGCGCCGTCGCGCACCGCTTCGTCGGGGCTCACCGCGAGTAGTCGCGCCAGCAGGTGGCGGGTGGCGACGTCGCCGGGGAAACGTGCCGACGTTTCGTCGAGGGTCCGCCGCGCCTCCGCGTAGCGGCCACTCTCGAAGTGCATGAGTCCGAGGTTGAAGCGCGCCTGCAGATCATCCGGCGTCAGGGCGACCAGGGCCTGCAACTGGACTGCTGCGTCTTCCGTTCGGCCGGTGCCGACCAGCACCGCCGAGAGCATCCGGCGCGCCTCGATCATGCCGGGGTCCAGGGCGACGATCTGATGGAGTTCCTCGATGGCGCCGGCCGCGTTTCCGGAGGCGGCCCGCATCCGCGCCCGTTGCAGTCGCCAGGAGAGGTTCCCGGGCACGAGGTCGGCCGCCCGCTCGAGGTGACGGGCGCCTTCACTGCCGCGGCCCTCGCGAGCGAGGAACATCGCCAGGGCGAAGTGCGCTCCGGGGTGCTCGGGGTTGAGCGCGATGGCCCGGCGGAGGTGCCGCTCGCCGCGCCCGGCATCGCCGAGAACGAGCAGTGAGCCGGCCAGCCGGAAGTGAGCCTCCTCGTCCGTCTCGTTCGCCTCGAGGATCTCCTCGTAGAGCGTGATCGCCCGTTCGTGGTCGCCCTCCGCGGCGGCGGCGACCGCGCGGTCGAGCGGCAGCGTCACGTCCTCTTCGAGCGGCCTCAGCCGTTCGAGCAGCGGGTCGTACATCGGGATCAGGACGTCCTGGTTCAGCCGCCACGCCTCGGCGGCCCGGTCGGCGTCTCCCAGGGCGCGGTAGGCGAGCCCGACGTGGTGATTCGCCTCGCTGCCCTCGGGCTGGGACGCGGCGACTTCCTGGAAGATCTGGAGCGCCTTCGCCGGGTCGTCCCGTTCGAGGGCGATGTAGCCGAGCCCGACCTGAGCCGTCGCACTCTCGGGATAGGCGGCGATGGCCGCCTCGTAGGCCGCTTCGGCGGCGTCGACGTCGCCTGCCGCGACGTGGAGTTCGGCCAGGCGGATCAGTGTCGGCGGGTCGTCCGGCCGGATGGCAAGGGCCACCTCGGCAGCTTCGAGCGCCGCCTCCAGTTCGCCGAGCGCGATGTGGAGCAGGAGCTTGAAGTAGGCCCACTGGAAGTCCGCGGGCGCCAGTTCCCGGAGTTGCTCCAGGCATGCCGCCGCCGCTTCATGAAACTCGTAGTGCAGGTAGCGCGCGCAGAGATCGCCGAAAGTGTTCGCCGCCAACTGCGCCTGCATGGGCTCCGCGGCGTGGTCGAGGCCGTTCGCCGTGAGCGCCCGGTAGTCCCGGAGCCGCTGCGCGTCGACGGCGGGCACCTGGGACAGGTCCGGTTCCGGCACCTGGCTCAGGTCGAGTGTTTCCTTGACCCGGCGGATCTCCAGGAGCTCGGCAAAGTCCTGGGCGGTTGCGGGCAGCGAGGCGATCAGCAGAAACGCACCGATGGTCGCGGGCCCGCTGTGAGAACCCATCATCTCCAGCTAGCTGCTACTCAGCGGCTGATGGAAGTAGTAGCAGAGCCCGTCCGGCGCGACGACGAAGAACACCCGGAACTTCTTGCCGTCGCGCTTGTCGATGCGCCAGTTCTTGACCTTGATGCCGTTGGCCTTGAGTTCGGACCGTGCTCGCTTGATGTCGGTGACCAGGATCGCCGCGCCGTCCATGCTGGCGTCGCCACCGTTGATCGCGAAGCCGATGCGGATGCCGTCGCGCTCGAGGATGACCGTCGGCACGGGCTCCTCGCGCCGCTCGACTTCCTGGAGCCCGAAGGCTTCCGCGTACCACTTTGCCGTGATGTCGAGATCCTCGACCGGCAGGGCCAGCACGTCGTCCTGAAACGGGTAGGCGGCTTCGAACAGCTTCATGGCGGTGCAGGTTATCGCCACTGCCTGATGCCGGTCATGGAATCATCGCCGCCATGGACCGCGAAGCCCTCGACCGCGCCCGGCGCAAGGCGGAAGCGATCGGCATCGCCAACGTGCGGCGGCACATCTTCCTCTGCTGCGACCAGACGAAGCCGAAGTGCTGCGACCGGGAGGTGTCGCTCGAGTCCTGGGACTACCTCAAGCGGCGCCTGGTCGAACTGGGCCTCACCGACTCCGGGACGGTGATGAGGACGAAGGCCAACTGCTTGCGCATCTGCGACGCCGGCCCTGTAGCCGTCGTCTACCCGGAGGGCGTCTGGTACTGGGGATGTACCCCCGAGGTCCTGGAACAGGTGATTCAGGAACACTTGATCGGCGGCCGTGTGGTGGCGGAGCAGGTGATCGCCGGCCAAGTGTCCCGACCCGCTCCGCCGGCCGATTGAGGTCTGCCGCCGCCGGTGCGGTTACTCTTCAGTCTGGTCTGGAGCGCTACTTTGTAGCGGCCTGCCCCACTTTATCTGTAGCCGCTAAAAGTTGGACAACTTCCTATAAGTGATCCGTAGCCCCACAACTTGTAGCGGTCTGCGCCACTTTTTCTGTAACCGATAAAAGTCGGGCAACTTCCTATAATCGGCCGATGGACCCGACTCGCAACCCCTATAGCCCTGGCGCGGGAAGCCCTCCGCCTGCCCTTGTAGGCCGTGGCGCCGAGCTTGAGGCGGTCCGTATCGCCATCGAGCGGCTTCGCCTCGGCCGCTCGGCCAGGAGCACGATCCTGACCGGGCTTCGCGGGGTCGGCAAGACGGTCCTCCTGCAAGAGTTCCGCCGGTTGGGGCAAGAGCGGGACTGGGTCTGCCGACCGATCGAGGCTGGCCGTGGCATGAGCCTTCCCAACGCCATGGCCGACCTGGTTCGCAAGGTGCTCCTGCGTCTTTCTCCGGCTCGCGACCTGGCCGACCGCGGGCGCCGCGCGCTCGGAGTGCTCAAGTCGTTCCAGATGAGGTGGAACCTCCCGGATGGAAGCGATCTGACCGTCGGCCTCGATTCTGTGCCCGGATGGGCGGATTCTGGGCTCCTGGACGAGGATCTGGCCGGTCTCTTCACCGAAGTCGGTGAGGTCGCCCGGGAGCGAGGCCGCGGCGTGCTGGTCACGCTCGACGAGGTTCAGTATCTGAAGAGCGACGACTTGGGCGCGCTGATCGTCGGCTTGCATCAGATCAGTCAGAACCAGTTACCGTTTCTGCTTGTCGCGGCCGGCTTGCCGTCGGTGCCGGCGCTTGCCGCGGAGGCCAGGTCCTATGCCGAGCGTCTGTTCGACTTCCGGACGATCAACAGCCTCGGCGAGGACGATGCCAGAGCTGCCCTGGTGACGCCGGCAGAGCAGGAGGGAGTCGCTTGGGAGGACGAGGCGCTGGATCGGATCGTCGCCGAGACGAGGGGCTACCCCTACTTCGTCCAGGAGTTCGGCAAGCAGTCATGGGACGCGGCCGAAGGCGCCGACAGGATCACCGCCGCCGATGTCGACGCGGGCGTTCCGATCGCGGTCGATGAGCTGGACACGGGGTTCTTTCGGGTCCGGGTCGACGGGACGAGCGACGCGGAACGCGAGTACCTGGTCGCCATGGCTTCTCTTGGAAGCGGACCGCATGCTTCCGGCCGGGTTGCCGCGGCGATGGGGAAGGACACGCCGGGCGTGGGATCTCTGCGCCACAAGTTGATCGAGAAGGGGCTCTGCTATTCGCCCCGGTACGGCGAGATCGATTTCACCGTGCCGTTGTTCGATGACTTCGTGCGACGACGGCTTCGCGGTTCGGAATCCACTGGCGGTCTGCCGTAGCTCGGGAGAGCACGGGGACAGGCCCCTTCAGTCGTAGACCCCGTCCGCGAACCACCGCTCCGACGTGCGGTCGCGGTAGATCCGGCACACGGCGCCGCTCCGAAGTTCCACGTCCCAGTAGTCCCGCAGGGCCGGGGCCTTCCGCCACCAGCCCTCTTCGATCTCCCAGGGACCGGCGGCGGTGCGGACCGCGCCCTCGATGCGGACGTGTTGCTCCTCGGTGGGCAGGGGGTTGATCTGTAGCGGTGCGGGGCAGGGCGCGGTGCTGTCCGTCTCTTCGCTCTCCGCGGTCAGGACCTCGACCTCGACCGGGGGCCGCAGGGTGCGGACCGTCAGCATGCCGCGGCCGGGGCGCGGTTCGAGCCTTATCCGGGGCGGCGGGGGCGGGTCGAAGTCGGCCAGCCGGAAACGCTCCGGCAGGTGGCCGTTCCGGGTGCGCGGCGAGCCGACGCGGTTCGGGCCGAGCAGGGCGAGCAGCCGGGCGGTGACGGCGGCCAGGCGATCAGGCGACAGGGCGACCGGCCCGAGCAGGCTGAGCTGCGCCTGGCGCGGAACGTCGGGATGGGCGAGCAGTTGCATGGAAGTGATCGGCGCTCGCGGCGGCTCGGCTTCCAGGTGAAGGCGAACCAGCGACAGCAGGGTCCGCGCCTCGCGGGTGGGCGCCGGCAGCTCGATCGCCAGTTCGTGGAGGCCTTCGGGTTCGAGCTTGAGCGACAGCTCGAGCCGCTTGCAGCCCATGCCTCGGGCGTCGAGCCGGGAGGCGACCCGTTCCACCGCGCCGCGGGTGACGAACAGGAACGGCTCCAGGTTGTCGATCGGCCACTCCAGGGTCTGCGCTTCGCGGAAGGTGGGCGCCGGCGGAAGGGGAGTGAGTGGTTCCGGGTCGAAGCCCCGGGCGGCGGCATGGAGCGCCGCCCCGCGCTCGCCGAGACGGCTGTGGACCTCGGCTGCCGGCAGGCCGGCCAGGTCGCCGACCGTGCGCAGGCCCCAGAGTTTCAGCGTGTGGAGGATCTCTTCGTCGTCGTCCTCCTCCGCCGAGACGGGGCCGCGGCCGTTGCCCTCGAACAGGGACTTGAGCGGCAACGGCGCCAGGAATCGGGCCTCGCCGCGGGGCGCCACGACGTTCGGCGACCGCGGCAGGGCGGCCGCGGCCCGCGCCGCGAGCTTGCTGCCGGCGATGCCGACCCGGCCGGGGAGGCCGGCGGCGTCCATGTCCCGCATGATCGACTGGCCGAGGCTGTGCTCGTCGTTATCGGCGCCTGGGGGCAGCAACGAGTGGGTGGCGCCTCGATCCCGGCCGCGTTCCCTGGCGCCGTTCCCCGCACATGCCGGGCTGATGCCGGCCAGATCGAGATAGGCCACGCCTTCGCCGCCGTCCTCGACCCGGGGCGAGAAGGCGCCCGCGATCTCGAGCAGCACTTCCTGTGCGGTGTGCTCGCGCTCCGGGTCGCGGACGCGGTCGACCAGGCCGGACTCGATGTTGCGCGCCTGGGCCACGGTCAGCCCCGGCCGCACTCCGGCCCGCCGCGCCAGCCGGGAAGCGGCGACGATCCGTGCCGAAGGCCCCTCGTGGACCACGACCGCCTCGCGGGCGAGTTCCGGCGCTCCCCGCAGGTAGGCGGCAAGAGGAAACAGCGCCGCCTTGATGCAGGCGATGCGGGATCTCCGGCGTTTACCCGGCACGCCTCAGGACCTCGACCGGCGAGCCGGCGGCGTGGCGGTTCTCCGCCCGCCGGGGCAGTGCGCTGGGCAGGGGGCGCCGCAGGCTGCCGGTGAGCACGCGCAGTTCGATGTCGGCCGCGGCGCCCGGCCGTTCGCCGCGCGACTTGGCGAGCTCGAGCCGGGTTCTGAGTCCGTCGAGCAGGCGCGGGCCTCCCGGTGCGGCCTGCGCCCAGAGAGCGCGGTCCGGCGACGTTCGCGACCCGAGATCGAGAACCTTCTGCGGCGCCGTGCCGCCGGCGCGGTACGGCGCCGCGATCAGCAGCGCCGCCTGATGGTCCTCCGCCGCCCGCCGCAGCCGCAGCCACGCCGACTCCTTGCCGCGGCCGCCGGGAACCGGCGGCAGACCGAGATCGATCACGACCAGGGGGAAGCCGCCGCCGATCAGCACCTCGGCGCTGCCCAGCGCCTGCTTCAGCCGCCCGGGTCGTGCCCAGAGCAGCCGTTCGAGGTCGACCCCGGCACGCGCCGCCGCCTGCGGATCGAAGTGGTCTCCCAGATCGACCAGCGCCGCCGACTCACCGCTCTCGGTGGCGCCGGCCAGCAGTTCCAGAACCAGGGAGAAGCGGCCGCTGCTCCGGGGACCGACCAGCTCGATCGTCTGCCCGCGACGGATGCCGCCGTCCAGCAGGCGGTCGACACCGGCAAGCCGCGTGGCGAACACGCCGGCTTCTACTTCCTGAATTCCGGCCTGATCGTCGCCGCTAACCAGATCCCGCCCACGCCGGATCTGGCGCACGAGCGAGCGCGGCCACTGCGGGTCGGTGAGAGCTGCGGGCAGGGAAGTCACGGCGCCTTGGAGCGGCACGGGAGACGAAGAAGTGGGAAGAGAGCATCATAGCGCAACTAAGGCGTAAACGGGAAGCCGCGCAAGCGCGTCAGCGCAGCCGCTGGAGGAACCACCAGTGGTGGCCCTCGGGGTCCAGGACGCCGTAGCTCCGGTCGACCCAGTAGCCCTCGCCGTAGTCCTGAGTCGCCGGCTCGACCGTGATCTCGGCGCCGGCCGCCCGCGCACGCTCGCAGTGAGCATCGGCATCGTCCACGTAGATGACCAGCGACTGCGTGTTCGCGCCGCCGACCGTCCGTGGCGACTGTTGGTACGCGCGATCCGGCTGCAGGCCGGTCTGCCCGACCATGATGAGCCCGCCGTCCAGGACGAGCTGCGAATGGACGATGCGCCCCTGCTCGTCCTCGACCCTCTCCTGCACCTCGAACCCGAAGGCGCGGACCAGCCAGTCGATCGCGGTCGCCGCGTCGTCGTAGAAGACGGATGATGAGATTCTCGGCCAGCCTTCAGGTGGTTTCTTCATGGGGGTTTCTCCCGAGTCGTGACTCGCCGACCTTATTCAGAGTTCCTGCACAGGGAGGCGATCGGCCACTCTGTGATAAAAGTTGGCGCCTAACTCTTCACAGGGAAGGGTCTCGTCGTCATGGAACGCCCAATGCCGGGTCGCTACGAAGTCACTGTCGCGGGAGGCGAGCAGGTCCGGGCCTTCATTCCGGCGCCCCTGCCGCCACGGCCGCCGCTGAACCTGGAAGGCGACCTGCTGCGGTCGCTGGAGGCCGCCGGTCTCGCCCTTGGGCGGCTGGAGGGAGCGAACCAGCGCCTGGAGCCGACGCTCCTGGTGTACTCCTACGTCCGCAAGGAGGCGGTGCTGTCGTCCCGGATCGAGGGGACCCAATCGTCGCTCTCCGATCTCCTGCTGTTCGAACTCGACCAGGCGCCGGGTGTTCCTCGCGACGATGCGGCGGAGGTTTCGCGCTACGTAGCCGCCATGGACCACGGCCTGAAACGGCTTGCCGAGAACTTCCCGCTCTCGAACCGCCTGATCCGGGAGTTGCACGGCGTCCTGCTGTCGACCGGCCGCGGCGCCAGCAAGGATCCGGGCGAGTTCCGTCGCTCACAGAACTGGATTGGCGGCACACGTCCGGGCGACGCCGTCTTCGTGCCGCCGCCACACCTTGCCGTGCCCGACTGCATGGGCGATCTCGAACGTTTCCTGCACGCGGAGGACGACGGTCTGCCGATCCTGGTGCGCGCCGGTCTGGCCCACGTGCAGTTCGAGACCATCCATCCCTTCCTCGACGGCAACGGCCGCGTCGGCCGCCTGCTGATCACCTTGCTCTTGTGCGAAGCCGGCGTCCTGAGCCAGCCGATGCTCTACCTCAGCGTCTACTTCAAGCGCCACCGGGACCGCTACTACGAACTGCTTGACCGCGTTCGGCAGACGGGCGATTGGGAAGCCTGGCTGGCGTTCTTCCTTCAGGGCGTTCAAGAGACCGCCGAGAACGCCGCGGCCACGGCCCGACGCCTGACCGAGCGCTTTGCGGCCGACCGGGAACGCCTGGCGACCGAGGGCCGCAAGGCTGGTTCGGCGCTCCGCGTTCACGAGGCACTTCAGGAACGACCGATCCTCTCGATCCCGGAAACCAGTAGACGTACTCGCCTCGCCTTCCCGACGGTTTCCGCCGCGATGCGACTGCTGGAGACAGCCGGACTCGTCCGCGAGATCACCGGCTTCAGCAGGAACCGGGTGTACGTGTACAGCGAGTACCTGAGAATCCTGAACGAGGGTGTGGAAGGGGAGTGAGGGTTACTCGGATTCCCGCACTTCCCCGTTGCGCAGGACGAGAAAACGGTCGGTTAGTTCGCGAAGCGACCCGGCTTCGTGGGTTGCGACGAGCGCCAGGCCGCCGGCCTCTCGAAGCGCTTCGAGCCACCCGTGGATGCGGCCTCTCCAGTGCTCGTCCATCGCGTCGAGCGGCTCGTCCAGGATCACCGTTCGCGGTGTCCCGACCCATGCGGCGGCCAACAGAACGCGACGGCGCTGACCGCGGGACAGCTCCCGCACGGAGAGCTCCGCCTCGGCCTCAAGATCCGTTTCGACCAGAACCTCGTCGACCTGCTTCATCGGCTGCGATCTCAGGCGGCAGACGAGCCGCAGAACCTCGCGTACCGTCGCGAACGGCGTCACATCGGGTTCCTGGGGAACGAACGCCAGGTCGGAGCGGGCCGCGACTTCGCGCCGCCACAGGTCGGCACCGTTCACCAGGACTCTTCCGGCATCCGGTTTCTCCACTCCGGCCGCCAGCTTGAGCAATGTCGACTTGCCGGCGCCGTTCTCTCCCGAGAGCAGGGTCACGCCGCTCGTGACCTCGAGGTCGAGATCGCTGAAGATGCGAGAGCGGTCGTCCCAGGCGAAGGCGACACGCTCCATTCGCAGGCTCCGCATCACGATTCCGCTTCGCGGGCGCCGTCGAATCGACGCTCCAGGTAGAGCCCCACCTTGAGCGACCATTCGCGCCTCGCGGAGGAGTCCAGGAAGAGCGGCGAAGCGAGCGCCAGGGCAAGCCCGATCAGTGGCTGCAGGGCCGTGAGCAGGGCCGCCAGCAGAACCTCGATGTAGGTCCAGGCTCCAAGTTTCGTGAGCCCCCGGAGCGAGTTCCGCATCCTTCCCGGCAACCGGACCGCCAGGAAGACGAGGAGCCCGAGAAGGGACAGGCCGCTCGACTGGGACAGGTAGAAGGCGGGTATCAGGAGGGGGCTGGCTACGAGCAACAGAAGGACGGCGTCCGCCGCGACCCGTTGTATCGCGGACCATGGGAGCGAACGGGACCAGGCCCAGGGTGGCCGGCGCGCGTTCAGAAGCGTCGCTGTGCCGAGAACCGTCGCCGCGATGGCGAGCGACGTACCCAGGCGCAACACGAGTTCGGACTGGTCCGGCGTGAACTCGTTGTTGTGGAGCGCCAGCCCCGTAGGCGCAGCGAACAGGACGGCCGGCAGGTGAACAAGGGCGATCCACAGTCCGAGCGCTCGCAGGGAAAGGACGAGTTGGCCGGTCGGCAGGCGCCGGCCGAGCAACCGGAGGGAGGACGGAAGGGACGGGACTCGCGCGGAGCGGGGCGACCAGCGCCCGGCCTGGAAGTACGCAAGGGCGAGAAGAGCCGTGGCGGCCGCCAGAGCAGGTGTGGCGGCGCTTGCCGCCAGTGGTACGGCTACAGCGGAGCAGGCGCGAACCCGCCCGGATGCCGGTGTCCAGGTACCTGCGGCTGCCAGCGTTACGAGCGGCAGGGCAAGCAGGGTTCGGAATGGGGCCGGCTCACCGAGCAGTCTCGCCCCGACCCAGAAGAGTGACCAGAGAACGGCAAGGTGAGGAAGCGTCGATGCGACGCTCAACATGCCTGCCGTCCAACGGGTTCGCAGGTCGACGGGCAGATGAAGGTGCCAGCCACGATGCGCCGGCGCCAGGCGCCGTGCCGCCGCGGCAGCGGCCACAACTGCCCAGAGTACGAAGCCGAGCCGGGCGGCCGAGAACGCCTCTGGCGTCGCGATACCGGCGGCCAGACTCTTGAGCAGAAGCTCGCGGGCCTGCGGCGGCTGGAGTGCCGTCACAGCCAGCAGGAGCACCAGTTGGAATGTCGCCAGCCCCAGGGTTACCCGGATGGAGGAGGAGAGATGAAACCGGAAGCTGGCTCCCAGTCCGGTCGTTGTTAGCGCACCGCGCACCTCCCGGGCAGGTTACAGCGCGCTCGAGAGCGTGGAACTCCGGTGCGTTTGGCCCCTACGCGGCGCGCGATGTCTCCCGTTCCTGGGCGACCTCAAGGCACTACGTCCCCCCAGTTCGGCCCTGCCGCGGCTTCGCCTTCGCCTGCCGCCCATTCGATCGCGTCGCCGACCCAGGTCTGGAACATCTCGTGGGACCAGACGTCTTCGCGGTGGCCCATCGCGTTGTGGAAGACGCGGCCCGAGCCGATTTCGCGGCACCAGACGATGGGGTAGGGAGCGATGTCGTATACGTCCTGCTTTGCCCGTTCTTCGCCGGGATCCAGCAGGGCGAGGACGTGCAGGTCGTCCTGGGCGACGTTCTTGTACAGGTACCACTCGTCCATGATCTTCCAGCCGTCCTCGACGTTCTTCATCGTCGGATGAGCGGCGTCGGCGACCCGAACGATGCCTTCGAACTGGGCGCCGTGGTGGACGAACTCGCCGCCGATCATGCCGATGTACGGCGTCACTTCGTCGCCCTCGCCATGGAAGGTGTCGGTTGCCGGGTGGAAGCCGACGAAACCGCCGCCGGCTTCGATCCAGGCGATCAGGTCCGAGACGCCGTCGGCGCTCATCGGGGGATTGCCGTCGCCGCGGAAGAAGCCCTCGCCGGTGCCGCCGCGCTGGGTGAGATCGCCCGTTGTGTAGAACATGACGACATCGAAGTTGGCGAGCTGGGTCGCGTTGATCAGGCCCGCGTCCTTGGTGGACGTGACGGCGAAGCCCCGGTCGGCCGCGATCTCGGCCAGCACGGTGTCGACGTGGCTGGGCCGGGCGTCCTGCCGCGTGATCGCGGAGTGCTGGAAGCCGGAGGACTTGCTCAGGAACAGGACGCGTACGGGGTCGTCGGCTTCGTTCTCGGAGGCGGGGGTGGGTGCGGCGGCCGCCAGGAGAAGTGTGAGGGCGAGGGCGATTAGGGCGACGCGACGAAGTTGGATCATGGGCAGAAAGCTACCACCGCACGGGCTCGCCGCTTCGCGGCATCGCGCTTGATGCGGGTCAGAAGACCCGCGCACCCGGAGATTACGGCGTCGGGCGGCGGGCGTCTCTACGGTGATGATGGCCCATCACTGCGGGATACCGGCCAGAGGGCCGGCGCACCGACAGTTGGCCTATGGCCTGTTCAACTGAACTTGGAGATGACGTTCTCGCCGAACTGAGCGAGCTTGTCGGGCGGCATCGGCGGGACGATGACCCGCGAGACGCCGAGTTCAGCCATCCGGGCGACGTGATCCGGCGGTCCGCCGTTGGCGGTGATCTCGATTGCGTCCGGGTCGCGGCCGGCGGCTTCAGCGCTCTCGCGCATGACGCCGAGCAGGTGCTTCAGCTTCTCGACGTCGCCGAGGGCGGGGAAGAAGCCGTCGCCCAGTTCGCCGGCCCGCCGCGCGGCGCGGTCGGAGTGGCCGCCGACGACGATCGGCACGGAGCCCTGTGTCGGTTGCGGCCTGCTGTAGCAGTCGGAGAAGGAAACGAACTCGCCGTCGTGGCTGGGGCAGTCCTCGGTCCACAACGCGCGGAGGGCCCGAATGTAGTCGTCGAGACGGCGTCCGCGGCCGGCGAAGGGCACGCCGAGAGCGTTGAACTCCTCCTCCAGCCAGCCGACGCCGACGCCCAGGACGGCCCGGCCGCCCGAGAGCTTGTCGAGCGTGGCGACCGCCTTGGCCGTGATCAGCGGATTGCGCTGCGGGACGATCAGGATGCCGGTCGCCAGCTTGATGCTCTTCGTCGCCGCGGCCACGTAGGATAGCCAGATGAGCGGGTCGGGGATGTCGAAGTCCTCGCGCCCGCCGGGCATCCTGCCGCTCTCGTCGTAGGGGTATTGGGAGGCGTAGCCGCGCGGGACGACGACGTGCTCCACGGTCCATAGCGAGTCGAAGCCGGCGGCCTCGGCTGCCTGAGCCAGGGCCGCGGCCGGGGGACCGTCGACGAACGGACCGGTGTTGGCGAACATGATGCCGAACTTCATCTCTTCTCCTCGTTCTCCGGGCCCCCTATCCGGAGCCACTGGAGCGCGGGACTGTAGCAGCCGCGAGCGCTGCCGTTCGCAGCGTCGCCCGAGGCTCTTTCGGTGAGTCTGCGGCGGGCGCTCGACGCGGTTGCGCGCTGGACGATCCGGTCGCCCTGGAGAGCGATCGGATGGGCGGTCGTGCCGGCGCTCGCCCTGGCGGCGCTGCTGCCGGCGACGCCGGTCGATCTCACCTTCATGGGGGTGATGAACCGCGACAACGAACACGTCGGCCGCTACTTCGAGATGTCCGAGCGGTACGAGCTCGGCGGCCTGCTCCTGGTTCTGCTCGAGGGTGAGGAGGAGCGACTCGACGAGGCCGTCGACCGCACGATCGAGGCCGCGCAGGCCTTGCCTTCGGTCGCCGCGGCCCGGCGGCCGTTGCCGCTCGACTGGCTCGCGGAGCAGGCGCCGTGGCTCGTCGAACGGCCCCTGTTCGACCGTTGGCTCGCCCTCGCCGAGCAGCCTGGCGACGCGGAGAACGCGGCGGAGTTCCTGGCCTCCGCGCTGGCGCTGCGCGCGTCCGTGGCCGGCGTGCCGGGCGCCCGGCTCGTCGAGATCAAGATGGCGACGGACCCACTGGCGGAGGAGGTGGGCCAGAGCGCCTTCTTCGAACTCGAGGCGGCGGTCGAGAGCGCGCTCTCCGGCTCCGGGGTGACGGCCGGCTTTTCGGGTCCGCCGGCGCTGTCGGCGGGCGACCAGGAACAGACCCTGGGCGCGATCAGGCGTCTGACGCCGATCAGCCTCGTGCTCGTGCTGCTTCTCTTCCGGATCGTCGAGAAGCGGCCGGGCGGTGTGCTGTCGGTGGCGGCGGTTCTGGTGCTCTCTATCGGCGCCGCGCTGGGCGCCGTCGGCCTCCTGACCGGGAAGCTGACGGTCATGGAGACGTTCTTCGGCGTCACCGTCTTCGGCCTCGGCATCGATTTCGCCGTCCACCTGTTCGTGCGCCAGCGGGAGGAACTGGCTCATGGCCGTTCGTTCGAACAGGCGCTGCGGCGGACCCTCTCCGGTTCCGGCCGCGGTGTCGTCGCCGGCTGCGTCACGACGGCGGGGGCGTTCCGCATCGCGGCGACCGCGCCGGACCCGGTAGCGCTGCATCTCGGCCTGTCGGGCGGCCTGGGGCTCCTGTTCTGTCTGCCGCTGACGCTGCTCATCCTGCCTTCCGTCTGGGTGCTGCGCCAGCGGCGGCACCGCCGGCGGCTCGAAAGCTCGGCCGAGGCCCCGGCCGCGCGTGCGACGCCGGTTCGCGTTCCCGGCCTCCCGTCCGTGGTGCGGTGGGCGACGGAGCGGCCGGTCCGCTGCCTCGTGGTGAGCGCTGTCCTGGTGACGGCGGCCCTCGCCGGGCTGCCGCGGCTGCAGGTCGAGACGAGGCTGGAGCGGATCATGAATCGCGGCGTGCCGGCCATCGCCATGGTCGACCGGATTCAGGAGGTCCTGGGCACGAACGGCGCGCCGTGGATCCTGGCCGCCGGGAGTCTCGACGAGGCCCGGGAGTTCTCCGCCCGGCTTGGCGGTCATCCGCTGTTCAGCGAGACGGTCAGCCTCGGCAGCATCCTGCCGGCCGATCTCGTCGAGCGTGCCGCGGCGCTGGACCGGCGGTTCGGCCCCGAGGGCCGGACGGCCGTGTCCGTCGCGGGGTTGGGAGATCCCAGGGCGCTGGCGGTGGGAGCGCTCCGTCGAGCCGCGGCGGCCGGCCCGCCGGATGTCGACTCGCTGCCCCCCGGCCTGCGCGAGAAGTTCATCGCACCCACCGGAGAGTTTCTCGTGTACGCCTATGCCACGGACTCCAAGGCGGACGGCGCGCAGGCCCGCCGCCAGCGCGAAGTCGTGCAGGCGATCGACCCCAGGGCCAGCGGGCTGCTCGCAGTGGTCGAAGGGATGATGATCGGCGACCGGCCGTGGATCCCGTGGATCGCTCTTTCGATCCTGGGATTCGTGCTGCTCGTGCTCTGCGTCGACTTCCGGCGGCCCGGCTCGGTCCTGCTGGCGGTGCTGCCGGTGCTGGCCGCCGTGCCGTTCACCCTGGGCGCACTGTGCTGGATCGGCATTCCCTTCAACGTGATGACCTGGCTCGTGCTGCCGCTGATCTTCGGGCTTGGCATCGACGACGGCATCCATGTCGTCCACAGGTTCCTGGACGATCCGGCTCAGCCGATTCGCGGGGCTGCCCTGTCGGTTGGGCGGGCGATCGCGATGACGACGCTGACCACGACGGCCAGCTTCTCGATCCTGCTGTTCACCGACCACCCGGGCCTGGAGACGATGGCGGCGGTCATGCTGATCGGTTTGCCGGCGTGCCTGCTGGCGTCGGTGACGGTGCTGCCGGCTGCGGGAGTCCTGCTGCTCGGAAGGCGGTAGCCTCGTCGGCCCGATGCCCGAACCGCGAATCGTCTCGCTGATCGCCAGCGCCACGGAGATCGTCTGCGCCCTCGGCTTCGAGGAGTCCATGGTCGGCAGATCGCACGAATGTGACTACCCGCCGTCGGTGGAGAAGCTCCCGGTGTGCTCGTCCTCGAAGGTGGACGTCGACGGATCGAGCCGGGCGATCGACGACCAGGTGCGCGCGATCGTCGCGGACGCCTTGTCCGTCTACCGGGTCGACGCGCGCCTTCTGGACGAAGTCGCACCGACCGTGATCGTGACCCAGACCCAGTGCGAGGTGTGTGCGGTCAGCCTGAAGGATGTGGAGCAGGCCGTGTGCGAGCTTGTCGCTTCGGAGCCGAAGATCGTCTCGCTCGAGCCGATGGACCTCGGCGACGTGTTCAGGGACATCCGCACCGTCGCCGCGGCGCTCGGCCGTCCCGAGCGGGCGGTGCGGCTGAACGCCGGGTTGACGGCCCGCCTCGACGCGATCCGGGAGCGCACCCGCCAACTCGCAGACAGGGCGCTGGTCGCCTGCATCGAGTGGATCGACCCGCTGATGCACGCCGAGAACTGGGTGCCGGAACTCGTCGAGATCGCCGGCGGCAGGGTCATGCTCGGCGAGGCGGGAAGGCACTCCGGTTACTTCGAGTTCGAGCGGATGGTCGAAGCCGACCCCGACGTCATCGCGGTCATGCCGTGCGGCTTCGACATCCCCCGCACCGCGGCGGAGATGCCGCCGCTCGCGGCGCAGCCGGGCTGGTCGGAACTCTCGGCGGTCCGGAACGGCCGCGTCTTCCTGACCGACGGCAACCAGTACTTCAACCGGCCCGGTCCCCGGGTCGTCGAGTCGGCGGAGATCCTGGCCGAACTGCTGCACCCGGAGGTCTTCGACTTCGGCCACCGCGGGACCGGCTGGACGGAGTGGGTTGGCCTCTAGAAGGTATGTAGACGGGGTCGGTCTCTGGTGCGTCCTGGGCTACGGGATTCTGGCCATGCTCGCCCGGCAGACCGGCGAGCCCGACCTGCGGGCGTTCTTCCTCCTCGTCGCCTGGACCGGACTCCCGGTCTTCGGTCTGTTCCTCCACTTTCGAAAGACGGGGGAGCCCTTCCCGGTCGGTCGATTGCTGTTCTGGGCTCTCGCTTTTCGGCTTTGCGGATTGATCGGCGGCCCGTTCTACGAGGACGACTTCTACCGCTACCTCTGGGACGGCTACCGGTTCGCTACCGCGGGCACGCCGTACGGCGCCGCGCCGGAGGAGTTCTTCATCGATCCGGCAGTGCCGGCGGTCTTGCAGGGCGTGCTCGACGGCGTCAACTACCCGGAGCTGCCGACGATCTACGCTCCGGTCACGCAGTTCGTCTTCCTCGTCGCGTACTGGATCAAGCCGGCGAGCGTCGCCGTGCTGCAGGCGATCCTGATCGCGGTCGACGTGGCCGTCGTCGCCCTGCTGCTCCGCCTGGCGCCCGCGCGGAATGTCCTGCTCTACGCGTGGTGTCCGCTGGTCGTCAAGGAGATCGCCTTTAGCGCGCATCCCGACGGCGTCGGCGTCTGCCTGCTGCTGGCCGCGGTCGTGCTTGCCCGGCGCCAGCGTTGGTGGATCGCCGCCGCGCTGCTCGGGCTGGCCGTGACCGCGAAGACCTTCGCCCTGGTGCTGGCGCCGCTGATCCTGCTGCGGGCCCGGCTCCGGCACTGGATTCTCTTCGTGGCCACGGTGGCAGCCGTCTACCTGCCGTTCGTCGTCATGGGAGGCACCGATCTGCTGTCGCTCGGTGTCTTCGCGCGGGACTGGGAGTTCAACTCGGCAGTCTTCGGGCTGCTCAAGGCGGTCGTGCCGCCGTTCGAGGCCCGCATTCTCCTGGGCGTGTTCTTCGTCGCCTTCTGGTGCTGGTACCGCCTTCGCCATGCCCGGGGCACGGGAGAGGGAATCCCCCGCGGCGACTGGCTGTTCGGAGTTCTGCTGCTGCTGTCGCCGGTGATCAACCCCTGGTACCTGCTCTGGCTGCTTCCCTTCGCGGTAGTGTTTCCCAGTGTCTGGGCATGGACGGCGTCGGCCGCGGTCCTGCTCAGTTACGTCACGGGACTGAATCTGCCCGACTACACGTTGCAGCCGTACGAACAGCCGGTGTGGGTCAGAGGGCTGGAGTTCGGTCTGATCGGCCTGGCGCTCGCTGTCGACTTCGGTGCGCGGAGATGGAAAGATCTTCGAAAGGACATGGCATGACAAGTCGCAAGTGGATGGGTCTTGCCGGGGCGGCCGTTCTGGTGGTGGCCTGCGGCGCCCCGGAGTCGATAGACATCGGCGGTTGGGACACGAGCGACGAGACGAGCACCGCGACGATCGAGCACGGCCTCTGGCAGGAGATCCTGGACGCGTACGTCCGCGCCGACGACTCGGGCGTCAACCTCTTCGACTACGCGGGGATTGCGGCCAACGCCGGCGACACGGCGAAGCTGGGCGCCTACATCGACTACCTGGAGGGCCAGGATCCGGGCCGGTACTCGCGCGCTGAGCAGATGGCCTTCTGGATCAACCTCTACAACGCCGTCACGGTCCAGGTCGTCCTGTCGGAGTACCCTGTCGATTCGATCAAGGAGATCCACGAGGGCGTCATCCCGAACACGGGCCCGTGGCAGGACCCGCACGCGGCGGTGAACGGACGTGACCTCAGCCTCGACGACATCGAGCACGGCATCCTGCGGCCGCTGTGGCGTGACCAGCGGATCCACTACGCGGTGAACTGCGCCGCGTACGGCTGTCCCCATCTTCTGGCGACCGCGTTCACCGCCGCCAACACGGAGGAGCTGCTTGAGCAGGGCGCCCGCGACTACGTGAACAACCCACGTGGCGTCGACTTCGTCGACGAGGACTTCATCGTCATCTCGAGCATCTACGACTGGTACACCGAGGACTTCGGCAACACGGAGGAGTCGGTTGTCGCCCACCTCATCGACTACGCGGACGACGACCTCGCCGCGCGTCTCGAGGGCTTCGAGGGTTCGATCGATTACGAGTACGACTGGAGCCTGAACGAGCCCTAGTAGGTGTCGAAGTTGAATCCGAGTGAGATGCTGAAGATGTCGGACACCGCGGTGTTGCGGCCGCCGACGACCGACCCGTAGGTGAAGGCCAGGGAATCGACGGCGATCGCACGAGGCGTCTCGCCGCTCCTCAGGGCGATACTGACCGTGCCGGTGACGAGCTCGATGTCTTCCTGGAGTTCCGGGAAGCGGGCGGGGGAGAAGGGAGGCACGCCGATGTCGAGCCCCGAGGACTCTGCGTCGGTCATCCGGTAGCCGAGGTTCAGTCCGACCCGGTCGCCGACCAGGACGCCCGCCGAGAGGTTGAGGAAGGTGTCGGCGGGGATGTTCTCGCTGCGCTGGCGATAGCCGAGTTCGGCGGAAAATGCGCCCCGTTCGCCGACGTACTTGCCGAGCAGCAGGGACACCTCGCCTCCGTCGCCGCCATCGCCCAGGGAGCTGATGTAGCCGGTCGTGTAGCTGCCGCCGACGATCGCGGCGGCGCGCAGCGCGAGGCTGGGCCCCGAACTGACCACCTCGTCCCGGAAGCGCCAGACCAGGCCGGCGTTCACGTCCTGCAGGCCGCTCAGGTTCTCCTTCGGCGGAAACGGCGCCGACGGCCCCGCCATGAAGGAACTCTCGGCGGCGCCGATGCGGAAGTCGAGAGCCAGCGAGTCGGAAATGCCGTAGGTCCCGTTGACCCAGAGGGTCTCCTGGCCGAGTTCGTGGCCGCCGGCGGGAGTCGGCCCCTTCACGGCGGCGCGGTAGAACTCGGTCGCCTCCTGGGATACGTAGGAAACGGAGATCGTGCCGGCGCCCGGCGCGGGCAGCCAGGGCGAGCCCTCGGAGAAGGCGGGCGGTACAGCGACCGTGGCCGCCAGAAGCACGGCCAGAGAAACCAGGCGGTTACGCGTCATAGCTTGTAGCGCCGCGTCAGGTAGAAGTGGACGAGTTCCTGCTCGTCCGGCTGGCCTTCGCAGACGGCGTCGCCGGCGCCGGGGCAGAGCACGTTGATGTGCTCGTCGTCCTCGGTGCCGGGCTTGGCGGCCTCGTCCCGAGCTTCGAGACTGTTCTTCAGGCTGAGGGCGCGATCCCGATCGAGGTCTCGCTTCTCGAGGGGGCAGGAGGGGCAGACGAGCTTCTGGAAGGTGAGCGCCTTGCCCATCGTGTAGGCGTCCCTGGGGTTGATCCCCTTGCCCGCGGAGATGGAGCCGGATGCGTAGAGGGCCGCCTGCGCAAGGCAGGCAACCAGGATGCAGACCGACAGGCCGACGAAGAACCGTTTCATCCTTGATGTCTCTCCCGTCGCAGAGGTAGAGGGGCTCTGCGAAGCGCGTGTTGAAGGTGGGCGCAACGTAACACAGCGCTGTGCCAGAATCACCGCCCCCAGGCGCACAGACGAGCAGAACGAGCAAGCAGGAAGGGAGCGGCAGGATGATCCAGACAGGCGAGTTCAGGGGCTTCGAGGTGTCCACCGAGGATCCGGGGATCCTCGTCATCACCTTCAACCGGCCGGACCGTCTCAACGGCATGGACGCGCCGATGAAGCGGGACCTGCTGGAGACGCTCACCCAGGCCGCGATGGAGGACTCGGTGCGGGTCGTGCTGTTCGTGGGAAGCGGCAGGGCGTTTTCGGCCGGCGACGACATCAGCGGCCAGGACAAGGGCCGGCGCGGCGAGGCCCTGGTGCCGGACATCCACCGCGGCCACGACAACGTGCTGGGCACGATCAACGGCCTGCGCAAGATCTCCCAGCCCATCAACACGGCGATCCGCGGCATGGACAAGCTGACGGTCGCGGCGATGAACGGCGTGGCGGTGCAGACCGGCTTCTCGCTGGCGCTGAGCTGCGATTTCCGCATCGCCTCGACGGCCGCGCGCATGGGCAGCGGCACGCTTCGCTTCGGGCTGCTCCCGGACGAGGGCGGCCACTACCTGCTGCTGCAGATGATGGGCCTGTCGAAGACGATGGACTTCCTGATGCGGAGCAGGCTCGTTGAAGCCGCGGAGGCGCTGGAGCTCGGGCTCATCCACGAGGTGGTGGAGCCCGACGACCTGATGCCGCGCGCAATGGACCTGGCGCGCGAGCTCGCCAACGGTCCGCAGGTGGCGATGCGGCTGCTGAAGCGCAGCCTGTACAACGCCGCGGACCAGACCTGGGAGCAGTCGCTCGAGGACATAGCGGCCCGGACGCCGATGGGCGACCATCACCCGGACTCCCGCGAGGGCGTCGCCGCCTTCCGCGAGAAGAGGAAGCCGCGCTTCAACGCCTGGCTGGAGGAGTGACCGACCGACCGGACGGTAGGTGGTACTCTCCCGTGTTCAACAGGTTCCGAGTACACCAGCAACCATCCAAAGCCAGGGGAGCTTCTCCATGACTGACGCCGTCATCGTTTCCACCGCCCGCACGCCGATCGGCAAGGCCTATCGCGGCGCGTTCAACAACCTCGAATCGCCGACCATGGGCGCGGCTGCGATTTCGGCCGCGGTCGAACGCGCCGGTGTCGAGCCAGGCGAGGTCGACGACGTCGTCATGGGCTGCGCCATGCAGCAGGGCACCCAGGGCAACAACGTCGCCCGGCAGTGCGCGATTCGTGCCGGCATGCCGGTCGAGGTGGCGGGGATGACGATGGACCGGCAATGCTCGTCGGGCCTGATGGCGATCGCCACCGCCGCCAAGCAGGTCGTGATCGACGGGGCGCCGGTCGTGGTCGCCGGCGGCATCGACTCGATCAGCCTGGTGCAGAACGACAAGATGAACCACTTCCGTGTTCCTGATCCCTGGATCAAGGAGAACAAGCCGGATCTCCACCTGCCGATGATCGACACCGCGGAAGTCGTGGCGAAGCGCTACGACGTCTCCCGCGAGCAGCAGGACGAGTACGGGCTGCAGAGCCAGCAGCGGACAGCCGCCGGCCAGGAAGCCGGCGCCTTCGACGACGAGATTATCGCGATGAAGGCGACGAAGATGATCCTCGACAAGGCGACCGGCGACATCAGCTTCGGCGAGGTTGAACTGAGCCAGGACGAGGGCAACCGGCCCACCACGACGATCGAGGGCCTGGCCGGATTGAAGCCGGTGCGCGAGAACGGCACGATCACGGCCGGCAACGCGAGCCAGCTCTCGGACGGCGCGTCCGCCTGCGTCGTCATGGACTCGAAGCTGGCCGAGCAGCGCGGCCTCGAGCCGCTGGGCATCTACAAGGGCATGGCGGTGGCCGGCTGCGAGCCCGACGAGATGGGCATCGGCCCCGTCTTCGCCGTGCCGAAGCTGCTCGAGCGCCACGGCCTGACGGTGGACGACATCGACCTCTGGGAGCTCAACGAGGCGTTCGCCGTCCAGGTCATCTACTGCCGCGACCGGCTGGGCATCCCGAACGAGAAGCTGAACGTGAACGGCGGCGCGATCTCGATCGGCCACCCCTACGGCATGAGCGGCGCGCGCCTGGTCGGCCACGCGCTGATAGAGGGCAAGCGGCGCGGCGCGAAGAACGTCGTCGTCACGATGTGCATCGGCGGCGGCATGGGCGCCGCGGGGCTGTTCGAGGTGGCGTGAGGCTCGGCTGCGGCGGACTGAGCGGGTCCGGGCGGCGGCGCCACTTCGCCGTCGCCGCCATGGCCGCCCTGGTCGCGCTTGCCGCGGCTACCGCGCCGGTCGCCGCGCAGACCGAGTTCCACTTCCAGTTCGGCGAACTGCTGAACCCGTTCTCGGCTCAGGAGGAAGAGAGCTTCGTCCTGACCCTGCAACAGGCGACGCAGTGGAAGTACGGCGACAGCTTCTTCTTCATCGACTACCTCGACGACAGGGGCCGCGACGGCTTCAACGAGCGGGACTTCTACGGCGAGTGGTACCCGACCCTAAGCCTCGGCAAGATGACCGGGAAGACGGTCGGCGGCGGCCCGCTGGCCGATGTCGGCTTCATCGCGGGACTGAACGCGGCGGGCGACGCGAAGGTCGTCAAGTACCTGCCGGGCCTGCGCCTGGCCTGGAAGGCGCCCGGGTTCATCTTCCTGAACACGGACCTGATGCTCTACCTCGACGGCAGCAGCGGCGTCGGCGCCGGCGGCGCTCCGAAGACCGACGACAGTTGGACGTTCGACGTCAACTGGCTGTACCTGTTCGACGTCGGCGGACAGAGCTTCCAGATCACCGGCCACGCCGAGTACATCGGCAGCGTGACGAACGAGTTCGGAACGACCTACGGCGGCACCATCCTCGCCCAGCCGCAGTTCCGCTGGGACGCGGGCAAGGCCTTCGGCGGCGACGCCGGCAAGCTGTTCGCGGGCATCGAGTACCAGTACTGGAGCAACAAGCTCGGCACGGAGGAAGACGAGAGCGCCGTCCAGTTGCTGCTGGCCTGGCAGCTGTAGGCGCCGCCTACGTCGGATCCCAGGTGAAGACGTCGGTCGTCCGGTCGAGGTCGTGGAACGACCCGGCCAGGGCCGGCATGCCGTGCTCGGCGATCGCCTCCGGGGTCCAGCCGTCGCCGTTGTGGACCGAGCGGACCGGCCGGGGCTGGCTCATCAGGAAGATCTCGTTCTTTCGCACCGCGAAGATCTGGCCGCTGACTTCCTTCGCCGAGTCGCTCAGCAGGTAGACGGCGAGCGGCGCGACCAGGGCCGGGGTCATCTCCTTCATCTTCGCGACCCGCGCGGCCTGCGCCGGGTCGGCGGTCGGGATCGTGCCGATCAGGCGTGACCAGGCGAAGGGTGCGATGCAGTTCGAGCGCACCTCGAAGCGCTGCATGTCGAGCGCCAGGGACTTCGAGAGTCCGACGATGCCGAGCTTGGCGGCGGCGTAGTTCGCCTGACCGAAGTTGCCGATCAGCCCGGAGGTCGAGGTCATGTGGACGAAGGCGCCGCCGATCTGCTTGCGGTAGTGGGGAGCGGCGGCCCGCGCCATGTTGAAGCTGCCCTTGAGATGCACGGCGATCACCGCATCCCAGTCGCTCTCCGTCATCTTGTGGAAGATGCCGTCGCGCAGGATGCCGGCGTTGTTCACGACGCCGTCGACCTGGCCGAACTCGTCCAGCGCCTGTTCGACGATCCGTCCGGCGCCGTCGTGGTCGGCGACGCTCTCGTAGTTCGCGGCGGCACGTCCTCCGGCTGCCTGGATCTCGGAGACGACGGCCTGGGCCGGTGTCTGGTCGCCGCCGTCGCCGCGCTCGGAACCGCCGAGGTCGTTGACGACGACGGAAGCGCCGTGGGAAGCGGCGAGCAGCGCGATGTCGCGGCCGATGCCGCGGCCCGCGCCGGTGACGACGATCACCTTCTCGTGCAACATGCGAGTGTTCATTTGGGGAGGTCTCCAGTCTCAGGCCGCGGCGATGGCGGCGATGGTTCGGCAGCCGTCGACGTACTCCTGGACGTCGACGTACTCGTCCACGGTGTGGGGATTGTGCTGGCCGGCGCCCAGGGTCACCGTGGGCAGGCCCTTGGCGTTCAGGTAGTTCGCGTCGAGCCCGCCATTGGCGACGAGGTACTCGGCTTCCACGCCGAGCACCGCGCGGACCCGTTCCGCGGCGAGTTCCACGGGCGGCGAGTCCTTCGGCATCTCGAACGCCTCATAGTCGGTTTCGGCCCGGAAGTCGACGCGGCCGCACTGGCCGGCGGAACTCGTGACGCTCCGGGCGGCCTGCTCGAAGGCGTCGCGCCAGGCGGCCGTGATCCGCGCCAGGAAGGCCTTGTCGTGGCTGCGCGATTCGCCGGAGACGAAGACGTGGTCCGTGACCTGGTTGCTCGCCTCGCCGCCGGCCATCCGGCCGATGTTCGAGGTGCCGTTGCCGGCCGGAAGCTCGATCTTCCCGAAGAAGCCCCGGGCGGCCACGTCGGCGACGGCACGCGAGGCGATCAGCGCCGCGGAGACGCCGTGCTCCGGATGGACCCCCGCGTGCGAGGACTTGCCGTGGACGTCGACCTGCCAGCGGTCGGCGCCGGTGGCGCCGACGATCAGTACATGCGGCGCCCCGGAGTCGATGTTGAAGCCGATCTCCGGATTCCCGAGGCGGTCGAGTTCCACGGTCCGCGCGCCCCACAGGCCGACCTCCTCGCCGACCGTCATCAGAACCGTGGTGGGAGGATGCGGCGCCTCCTGCGCGAGCAGGGTCTCGACCATCGTCACGAGAGCGCCGATCGAGGTCCGGTTGTCGCCGCCGAGCGCCGTGTCGCCCTCGGCCTCGATCCGTCCGTTCCGGCGCACCGGCACCGCGCCCCGGCAGAGCGGCACCGTGTCCATGTGTCCCATGAACAGCCGTCGCGGCCCGGGCCTCGTGCCCGGCAGGTCGACGATCAGGTTGCCGACTTCGTAGTCGCCGGGAATCCGCTCGTTCGCGTCGTCGTGGCCGATCCAGGACGGTTCGCAGCCCGCGGCGAGGAGCTTCTCCCGGACCGCGGCCGCAACCTTGCCCTCGCGGCCGCTCAGGCCCTCGATGGCGAGCAGGTCCATCAGGTGGTCGAGGGCGCGGGCTTCGTCGATCTGCGGTGGCGTCATGGGTGCTCTCGGGTTGGTCGGTTTGGCGGAAGTTGGCGATCCTACTTTGTGTCGCCTCTAGACTTGTTCCATGGCACGAACGGCTCTTCTCCCCTTCCTCCTCGCTTCGGTTGTTGCCTCCTGCGCGTCGGATCCTTCGCGTTCTCCTTCCAGCGCTACCGACCGCCCCCCGAACTTCGTCATCGTCTTCGCCGACGACCTGGGTTGGGGCGACCTCGGCAGCTACGGCGCGCCCGTGATCCGTACGCCGCACCTCGACCGGATGGCCGCCGAAGGCCAACGGTGGACGAACTTCTACGTGACCGCCTCGGTCTGCTCGCCGAGCCGGGCCGGCCTGCTGACCGGTCGGTTGCCGGTGCGCAACGGGCTCTACGGCGACCAGGTGCGGGTGCTGTTCCCGGACTTCGTGGGCGGGATCCAGGACGAGGAGATCACGCTCGCCGAGGCGCTCCGCGACCTCGGTTACGCGACCGGCATGTTCGGCAAGTGGCATCTGGGCGACCGGCCGCGGTACCTGCCGACCCGGCACGGCTTCGACTACTGGTTCGGCATTCCCTACTCGAACGACATGATGTCGACGCTCCCGCGCGAGGAGCAACGCGCCGCGTTCCTCGATCCGAAGATCGAGTACTGGGACGTGCCGCTCATCCGCTCGGAGCGCGACGAGGCCGGCGAGATCGTCACCGAGACGCTGGAGCAGCCGGCGGACCAGACGACGATCACGAAGCGCTACGCCGAGGAGGCGGTCGACTTCATTCGCGCTCACCGGGACGAGCCGTTCTTCGTCTACCTGCCGCACAGCATGCCCCACGTGCCGCTGTTCCGGGCGCCCGACTTCGAGGATCACAGCGACGCGGGGCTCTACGGCGACGTGATCGAGGAGATCGACTGGAGCGTGGGCCGGATCCTCGACACGCTGGAGGAGGAGGGGCTCGCGGAGAACACGGTGGTTTTCTTCAGCAGCGACAACGGTCCGTGGACCGCGTTCCGCACCCAGGGGGGCCTGGCGGGACCGCTCCGTGAAGGCAAGGGGATGACCTGGGACGGGGGCATGCGGGTGCCGGGGCTGTTCTGGTGGCCCGGGACGATCGCTCCCGACATCGTCACGGACGAGATCGGGTCGACGAGCGACCTGCTCGCGACCTTCCTCTCGCTGTCAGGCGGCGTCCTTCCGGACGACCGGCTGATGGACAGTCTCGATCTCGCGCCGGTACTTCGCGGTGACGGGGAGGGGCCGCGCGACGAGATGCCGTTCTATCGCGGCAGTGAGCTCTACGCCTACCGGGTCGGGAACTTCAAGGCGCACTTCATCACGCAGGGTGCCTACGGTCTGGCGGGCGAGCGAACGGAGCACGACCCGCCGCTGCTCTACGACCTGGCGCTCGACCCGGGCGAGCAATGGGACATCGCGGCGGACCGGCCCGAGGTTCTGGCGGTCGTCACATCGCGCGCCATGCGGCACCGGGCCGGCGTCGCCGTGGCGCCGTCGGAGTTCGACCGCCGCACGGGCGACTAGCCGTCCGGGCTTCTTCCTTCGTCTTCCGTCGTCTGCTTCAGCCCTGTCGCGAGTCTGCGCAGTCGTTCGACGCGTTGCTGCCAGAGCAGGGCTTCACGGGCAACTTCCCTGGCCGCCCGCATGCCGCGGAGCCACCAGCCGAAGATTGCGCCGACCAGCCCCGCGGCGACCACCCAGATCCAGATCTCGAACAGGACGTACAGCATGCGGATTCTGCTTCAGGGGCGGTGGAACACGCGGAACTCGACGCCTCGACTTCCGCTCCCGCCGTCTTCGTCGTCCGGGCTGTCGCTGCCGTAGCCGAAGGCCAGCAGGCGGTCGGGATGAACGCTTGCGGAAAGTACTTCGCGGATGGACTCGGCCTGCGCGATGCTGAGCCGCCGGTCATCCTCCGGATCGTCGCCGGCAGCCGTGTGGACGATGATCTCGATCCGCGTGTCCGAGAACGCGTCCAGCAGTTCGCCGATTCCGGCAATGGCGGTCCGGGCGTCCTCGGTGAGCGCATCCGTACGACCCTGGAACGCGATCGGCTGCTCCCGCAGCAGGCGGCGGATCCGGTTCTGGGCGACCCTGTTCACTCCGACGGGAGCGACCGCGATGCCGTTGGCGATCGTCCAGCCGGTTTCGGCCGTTGCGGCAATCGCGCGCACGTCGAACTCCAGGCGGTCGCGCATGCCTTCGCTCGATGTGTGGCCGGTCAGGGTCAACGTGCCGTCCTCGAGCTTCAGGCCGGCTCCCCCGTGCACCTGCCGCAGGAGCTGAATCAGCCTCGGGAGAGTCGGGATCCAGGGCGGTTCGGTCACGGCGTCGTCGACTTCCGTTTCGTCGATCACGTTGCCCTGACCCATGACCGCGGCCGCCGCGTCGAACAGCTCCTGCCGGCTCTCGGGGGTCGGCAGGCGTCCGGCCAGCAGCCAGATGTCGCCGTCAAGGCCGAACTCGAAGCTCGGCTCGACCGCCATCACGAGGCGGTTGTCAACGCTTCGCACTCCCGGCTCACCCGCCGCGCGTCGCGCCGCCTCGAGCCCGATCTCCGCGAAGGCGATCGTGCCGTGGAGCGCGATGGCGCGGCCGTCCGCTTCGATGCGGAGCCCACGCACGCCGACGTCCGCGAGCGTCGCGGTCGTTCGCGTCTCGATCGCCGCCTCGATGCGGGGGAGTTCGAGCGCGAAGCAGACGGCCCCCAGCAGCAGCAACAGGGCCACGCCCATCAGGATGACGCTCGGTTCTCTCATCGTCTCATCGTGGTCGGCGCCGCGGCCGGCCGCCTAGCTGGAAGTGTGATCGGAGACGATCAGCCACTGTTCTCCGTGCCGCTCCACGAGCAACGTGAACAGACCGGTCGGCTCGTCGGATTCCCGTGTCAGCCGGAAGCGGCCGAAGACCATGGCGGCGTGCTCGGAGAGCACCCGGACGTCCAGGTCCTCGAAGGCCAGCGACCCCATCGCGGCGCGGTCGGGGTAGGTCTCGCGGTAACGCTCCAGCGTGTGCCTCCAGCCGCGGCGAACCTCGCCGCCCGAAGTGAAGCGCAACTCCTCGCTCCGCAGGTACCCCGCCATGAAGCCCTCGATGTCGCCGTCGTTCCAGGCCTCCACCTGGGCGTCGAGCACGTCGAGCACCGCCGCCGCGATCACTTGCGGGTCGAACGCCGGCTGCTGCTCCTGGAGTTCCGGCGGCTCACAGGCTACGAAGAGCACGCTGGCCGCGAACCCGGCGAGAGCGGAAGCTGCGGCTCCTCTATTCACTCCGCGAGGTGTTCCACGTCGACATCGCGGAGCTCGATCTGCGAGACGAGAGGCAGTTCCTCCTCGACGTACGCCGGCGTGATGTCGTCGACGGTCAATCCTCCGTCCGGCGTGTTCAGGCCGTAGTTGTCCGCGTCGTAGAACAGCAGGCCGCCGATGCGGCGGTAGTTCCGGAGGGTGCGGAAGCGGAGCCCGGTGCCGGCGCTGTAGTCGTAGGCGAACTGCTCGAGCCGGGCGGTCTCCGGGTCGAACCAGTAGACGTAGGCGCTGTCGGCGCCGTCGCTGGAACCGGCCTGGAAGGTCACGCGGACCCGGTTCAACTGCCGTCCGCTCCATTCCTCCAGCCCCTGGTCTTCCTTGAAGGTGCCGGGGTCGTTCAGCTTGTAGGGCAGGAAGAGGAAGTACATGCGCTGGTTGACGTAGCTCTCCGCGCGCACCTGTTCTCTCTCGTCCATGTCCATCGGTTCGCCGCCCTCGGTCACCTCGAGAGCTCTGTTGTCGCGGCGGTACTCGCGCTCGTCGTCGCCGGCGGACGCCCGGATGACGTACTCGAAGCGGTCACCCTCGATCGTCGAGTCGACGTCGAAGCTCCCGGAACGCGAAGCCACCGTCAGCCTGACCCGGGAACTCTCGAACAGATCGCCGCCGTGGTGTTCGATCGCGCGGTCGACGATCTCCAGCCGGTCCGACGTGCCGGGCGGCGCGACCGGCCGGGGCTCGGACACCGGCTCCGCGCCGGCGCAGGCGAGGAGGAAAGCGCCCGCGGCGGCGACGGCGAGCGTCGCGCCGACGGTTCCGTGCAGGGTTCCTGATTGCAACATGGCTTCCATGTTAGCGCCGCTGGTAGTCTCGGCCGCTCACTCTGAACAGCGGCTGGAGGCCATAGCGAATGACCGAGTACGAACTCATCAAGTACGACGTGGACGATCCGATCGCCACGATCACCCTCAACCGGCCGGAGCAGTTGAACGCGATCACCGGCAGCATGATGGCCGAGATGAAGCACGCGATGGCGGCCGCCGAGCGCGACGAGCGCGTCGTCGGCATCGTCCTGACCGGCGCCGGCCGCGGGTTCTGCGCCGGCGCGGACATGCAGGGCCTCCAGGCCACCAGTCGCGGCGAGCGCGGCAGCGGCGGCGGAAACGACTTCGAGGACGCCCAGGCCGGTGCGATCGAGGAGATGGGCGAAGACAACTTCGGCGTCACCTTCAACTACCTGATGGCGGTGCGCAAGCCGATCGTCGCCGCGATCAACGGCCCCTGCGCGGGTCTCGGCTTCGCCATCGCGATGCTCTGCGACATCCGTCTCGCATCGGACCGGGCGGTCTTCACGTCAGCGTTCGTGAACCGCGGCCTGATCGCCGAGCACGGGCTGAGCTGGATCCTGCCCCGCGTGGCGGGCCCGGCCAACGCGCTCGACATTCTCTGGACGGGCCGCAAGTTCTACGGTCCGGAGGCGGCCCAGATGGGCGTCGTCAACCGCTCCGTGCCGCACGACCGGCTCGTGCCCGAGGCCGAGAACTACGTCCGGGCGCTCGCCGAGCGCTCCGCGCCGATGTCGCTCAAGGTGATCAAGCAGCAGGTCTACCGTCACCTGATGATGGACACCGGCGACGCGCTCCGCGAATCGAACGAGTTGATGGCGGAGAGCCTGCAGCGCGGCGACTTCAAGGAAGGCGTCGCCTCCTTCGTCGAGCGCCGGCCGCCGAAGTTCCAGCGCATCACGAGCTGAGCAGGGCCCTGGCCGCCTTGTAGACCTCCGCGTCGGACGGCTGCGGATCGCCGCGGAGTACCCGCGCCGCGGCTTCCAGCGCCCAGTCGAGGATCGCACCGGCGTTCGCGGTTGCCTCTCCGGGGGGAGCCTTCAGAACGGCCAGCGGGCTTTCCGGGGTCGGCTCGACCCTCGCCGACTCGACCGGCCAGTCCATCACCGCCAGCAACCGTCGCGCCTGAACCAGCCAGACGGCCGCCGTTTCTTCGGCAGTCGCGTTTCCCGTCGTCTCCAGGAGGAGCCGGCTCTCAGTCGACGCGGTCCCGCCTTTCCTTGAGCTCGCGGAAGGTCGTCAGCACCAGGCCCTCGTCCTCGATGACCTGCTTTACGCGGGGGTCGAGCATCGCCAGCATGTCGCCCTTGCGGCTGGGGCCGGAAGTCGAGATGTACTTGAAGTTCTCGCTCGGGTCGGTCGAGTGCATGATGACCATCGTGACGCCGGGCCGCAGGTCGCGCAGGGCCTGCACGTAGCGCTCGACCTTGTACTCCGTCAGTTCCTCGTCCGTCGCGTCGGCGCCGCTCTCCGGGACCCAGCCGTAGCTCAGGTTGTGGAGGTCGTCGAGGACGGGCAGGCCGCCGTCCCAGATGCGCTGTCCGAGTTCGGTCGCGCGGCCGAGTCCCGGCGGCGTGTCCCGGCCCTGGGCTTCGTACTGGGCTTCGAGGATTTCGTTGTGGCCGCCGGGGAACATGAGCGGGATGCCCTCGTCGATGCCGACCTCGATGTAGCGCTCGAGGAAGTCCATCGTGGCGAACAGCGTGCCCATGTGCGAGTCGAGGTGCGTCGGCTCGAAACCCATCGTCCGGGCGCGGCGGATCTGCTCGCGGACCTCGGCCTCCACCTCGTCGGGGGAGGCGTGGGCGACGACCTCGGCGACGCTCGACCACAGGGCGCCCTCCGGGTCGACCAGGCCGGGCGCCGCTTCGCGGCCCACCAGCGGTCCCCAGCGGTAGTCGTCCCATTCGGCGGTCAGGGTCAGGTGGAGGCCGGCGTCGATACCCGGGTTCTCCTCCAGGCCCCGCACGAGTTCCGGCACCCAGGGGCAGGGCATCATCACGCTCATCGAGTTCGCGGCGCCCTCCAGGATCGAGCGGAAGGCGCCGACGTTCGAGTCGTGCGACATGCCGGCGTCGTCGACGTGCAGGATGACGGCGCGGGTACCGGCGGGAAAGCCGAGCTTCTCGGCGTAGGTCTGCGCCTCGGCCTGGCATCCCGCGACGAGGACCGAGGCGAGGCAGAGAGTGATGACGACGGCGGCGGTCCGGGGCACGTTGCGCATGGCGGTCTTTCCTCCCTCGTGGGCTTACTGCAGATCGGCCAGCCGGTCGACTCCGTCGAACCCCTCGAAGCCGGAGACGCCTTCGACGTCGAGGCCGAGGAGCGGGGCCAGGCTGGGCGCCAGGTCGATCGTGTTCGCGCGTTCTTCGACGACGCGCCCGGCGCCGTCCTGGCGGCGGATGATGAGTGGAATGTGCGTGTCGTAACGGTACGGCGAGCCGTGACTGGCGGTGACGACCGAAAGCGGCACCGGCAGTACGTTGGGCGACGGCACCGCGATCAGATCGCCGCTGCGGCTGGCGTAGTAGCTGTTCAGGTAGAGCTCGTGGAGAGGATCGGCCGGGTCGAGGTCCGCCGGTCGGACGACCTGGGCGACTAGCGGGCAGCCGCCGACCGTTTCGATGATCTCGTCTTCGACCGCCTTCCGGTCGGCGCCGGCCGCCTCGATCGCTTCGGTATCGAGATAGAAGGTGTCGAGCAGGAACTCACCGGCGCCGAAGCGCTCTTCGAGGCGCGAGAGCAACCGCTGCAGGCACAGGGTCTGCTCGGCGCCGAAACGGCCGCCGTCACCGCCGCCGCGCACGACCAGTTCCGGCACGATGCCAACGCCGTGGTCGGCGGAGAGACCGATCAGCACGTTGTCCAGGCCGACCTTCTCGTCGACGAAATCGAGCAGCTCACCGATCGTCCGGTCGAGCCGGAGGATCGTGTCCAGAGTTTCCGGCGCGTTGGGACCGAAACCGTGGCCGACGGTGTCGAGCGCGGAGAAGCTGACCGCCAGCAGGTCGGGGTATTCGTCCGCCCCGAGTTCCTCGGCCTCGATCAACGCTTCGGCGAAATCCTCGAGGTAGCCATCCAGGAAGGGTGACCGGTAGATGGAGGCGTAGAAGGCGGATCGTTCGACCGTGTAGCCGCCGAGGGCGTGCGGGAACGTATCGGCGAACGAGCCGCGGTCGAGGGGCTCGATGTCGTAGGCGGACGTGTGCTCCAGCGGCAGAAGCGGTTCCCAGGCGTTGCCGAAGTGAACGGCGAGCCGGTCCTCCCCGTTGAAAGTCTCAAGCCAGTCCGGCTGTGCTTCCAGGTCTCCGTAATAGGGCGACGTAACCCAGGTGCCGCGGGAGCGGCTGTACCACCAGGCCCCGTCCGCGTGGTGTCCGCCCATCAGGATCGCCGCCCGGTCCTTGCCGCTGGCGGAGAACACCTTGGATTGCGGCCAGGCCGCCTTCATCAGGTCGCCGATCGTCGGCGCGAGCATGTTGCGCGGCGAGACGCCGTAGTCGGGATCCCCGCAGCAGTACGCGTCTTCGCCGGTCTCCCGGTCGAACCAGCCGTTGCCGATGATCCCGTGCCTCTTGGGGAACACGCCGGTGGCGAGGGTGGCGTGGCCGGGCGCCGTCTCGGTCGCGGCGTGGAAGTGGTGGGCGTCGGTGAAGACGATGCCTTCGCGCAGCAGCCGGCCCAGCCCCCCGGTGAGAAGGGGACGGAAGCGCTCCAGGTAGTCGGCTCGCATCTGATCGACGGTGATCAGGAGGACGAGGCGCGGCGCGCCGGCCGGTACCTCGGCGGCTGTTTCGGCGGCGGCGGCTTCCTCGTCGGGAGCGGCGGTCGGTGCGGCACAGGCGACGGCGAGCGCGAGAGCGGCCGGCGCCGTGAACAGTGCGAGCTTCTTCATGTCTGCAACGCCTTCAGTGGGTGGCGACCGTCGACATGGCCCATGAACGGGGGATGGATGCCGTAGCCGATCAGTTCCTGGATGGTCTCGGAAAGGCGCGGCACTTCGCCGGCCGGTACGCCGAGAATGAAGTTCTCCTGCTGGCGGGCCCACGCCGGGCAGTACTGGATCGTGAGCCCGAGCCGCGAACCGGCCGAGCGGTTCTCGCCGCCGCCGTGGTAGAGGGTGCCGAGGAAGATGAGGAGGGACCCGGCCGGCATGATGACCGGCCTCGCTTCCGGCTCGTCGGGTCGCTCGCCGTTCCAGCGATGGCTGCCGGGCACGATGCGGGTGGCGCCGTTGTCTTCGGTGAAGTCGTCGAGCGCCCAGATCGTGCTGACGCCGAGCGCCTTCCTGGGCCGCGGCAGCGGATAGAACGAGTCGTCGTGGTGGAGGCTCTGCGCCACCGCGCCCGGGTGGATCAGGATGGCGTGGGCCACCGAGAGCAGGAAGCCGGGTCCGAGCGTCGCTTCGCAGGCCGCCATCACCGCGGGGTGCGCGACCAGCGCATCGAACAGCCGCGACTTCGCGAGCAGGCCGTAGACCCGTTGCGTGTTGCGGCCCTCGAACGGGTTGCGGCCGAACAGATCGCGCTCGAAGTGGGGTTGGAGCACCTGGCGCAGCGCCTCCTGACGCTCGCGGTCGAGCACCCCTTCCAGGATGACGTAGCCGGTTTCTTCGAGTTCCTTGAGATGGTCCACGGCGGATGAGACTATCCTCCGCCACCTGCATGAAGATCTTCGATGCTGCCCGGACCGCGGATCTGCTCCCCTGGGGCGCGGTGGTGGATGCACTCCAAGCGGGGTTCCGCGACGGCTGCGAGACGCCGGTGCGCCATCACCACGGCGTCGAGGCGCCGGCAGGCGATCCCGAGGCGACGCTGCTCCTGATGCCCGCATGGACCGTCGGCGGCTACCTCGGGGTCAAGGTGGCGTCCGTGTTCCCCGGCAACTCCTCCCGCGGCCTGGGCGCCGTGCAGGCCAGTTACATCCTGGCCTCCGGAGAGACCGGCGAGCCGCTGGCCCTGATCGACGGTCTGGAACTGACGCTGCGGCGCACCGCGGCGGCCTCGGCGCTGGCTGCGCGGTATCTCGCCCGGCCGGATTCCCGTCGCCTGCTCGTCGTCGGCACGGGCAACCTGGCGCCCCATCTGGCCGGGGCTCACGCGGCCGTGAACCCGGATCTCGAGATCGAGTTCTGGGGGCGGCGGCCTGAGCGGGCTCTCGCGGCGTCGCGGTCGCCGTTGCTCGAAGGACTTCCAACGGGCACGGCAGGTGACCTGGAGGCGGCGGTCCGCGGCGCCGACATCGTGAGCACCGCTACCCTGGCCACCGAGCCGCTGCTCTTCGGCGACTGGCTCCGGCCCGGCGTGCATGTCGACCTGGTCGGAGGCTTCACGCCGGGCATGCGTGAGTCGGACGACGAGGCAGTACGACGTTCCACCGTGTTCGTCGACACGCGGGAAGACGCTCTGGTCGAGGCCGGCGACCTGGTGCAGCCGATCGAGTCCGGTGCACTGAGGGCCGAAGACGTGGCGGCTGACTTCTACGATCTTTGCCGCGGCGGGCACGGGGGCCGCCGGGATGCTTCCGAGATCACGCTGTTCAAGTCGGTCGGCGCCGCGCTCGAGGACCTGTTCGCCGCCATCCTGTTGTGGGAGCGGAGTGATGGCTGATCTGCGGGCTAGACTCGCTTGCCTATGCCCAGGGTACCCGCCGCCGTCCTTCTCGTGGCCGCTCTCGCGGTGACCTCCTGCAACGCCCCCGCGGCCGGCCCCGGCGACCCGCCGCTGGCCGAGGTTCGTCCCCACGAACTCGAAACCCACGGCGACGTGCGGATCGACGAGTACTACTGGCTGCGTGAGCGCGAGAACCCGGAGGTGATCTCCTATCTCGAGGCCGAGAATGCCTGGGTCGACGCCGCGCTGGGGCACACCGAGGCGCTCCAGGAGCGCGTGTTCTCGGAGATTCGCAGCCGGGTCGTCGAGGACGATTCGTCCGTTCCCTACCGCGACGGCGACTACTGGTACTACACCCGCTACGAGCAGGGGAAGCAGTACCCGATCCACTGCCGCCGGCCCGCGGACGGCGACACGTTCGGCGGCGACCAGGATCCCGAGGCGGAGGAAGTGCTGGTCGACGTGAACGAGGTCGCCGAGGGCAAGGAGTACACGGCGGTCCGGCCCGCGGTCAGTCCGGACCACCGGATCCTCGCTTACGGCGTCGACGACGTGGGGCGTCGCTTCTACACCGTTCGCTTCAGGAACCTGGAGACCGGCGAGACTCTCGCGGACGAGATCCCCGACGTGACCGCGAATCTGGTCTGGGCCGCCGACAGCGCGACCCTGTTCTACGTCCGCCAGGATCCCGACACGCTCCGCGCCTACCAGGTGTACCGGCACCGGCTCGGTTCCGACGCGGCCGACGAACTGGTCTACGAAGAGCCGGACGAGACCTTCAGCGTGTTCCTCGGGCGGAGCCAGTCGCGCGAGTACCTGATGGCGACGTCGAGCCATACGTTGCGGACCGAGGTGCGCGTCCTGCGGGCGGACGATCCCGGCGGCGACTTCGCCGTCTTCGAGCCGCGGGGCGAACGCCACGAGTACAGCGTCGATCACCTGGGCGACCGCTTCTGGGTGCGCACGAACGATCGCGCGCCCAACTTCCGGCTCATGTCGACCGCCGAGGACGACACCGGCCGCGCCGCCTGGCGCGAGGAAGTGCCACACCGCGACGACGTGCTCTTCGAGGGCTTCGAGTTGTTCGACCGTTTCCTCGTGCTGGCCGAGCGGCGCGACGGCCTGGAGCAGCTTCGGATCGAGCCGATGGGGGGCGACGGACCGGACGGGCACGACCTGGACTTCGGCGAGCCGACCTATTCGTCCGGCCTCGGCGTCAACCCGGATCCGTCCTCCGGGACGCTTCGCTACGTCTACCAGTCGCTGACCACGCCGCGGTCGGTGTTCGACTACGACCCGGCGACGCGCGAGAAGACCCTGCGCAAGCAGGACCAGGTGCTGGGAGGCTTCGATTCGGCCAACTACCGGAGCGAACGGCTGTGGGCGACCGCGGGCGACGGCACCCGGGTGCCGGTGTCCCTCGTCTACCGGCCCGACCTGCGTCCCGAGGAGGGCGGCAGTCCGCTGCTGCTCTACGGCTACGGTTCCTACGGCGCCAGCATGGACGCCTCGTTCAGCTCGCCGCTCCTGAGCCTGATCGACCGCGGCTTCGTCTACGCGATCGCCCACATCCGCGGCGGCGAGGAGATGGGCCGTTCCTGGTACGAGAACGGCAAGCTGCTGCACAAGAAGAACACGTTCACCGACTTCATCGCCGCCGCCGAGCACCTCGCGGCCGAGGGATACGCCGACCCGGACCGGATCTACGCGATGGGCGGCAGCGCCGGCGGCCTGCTGGTGGGCGCGGTGTTCACGATGCGGCCCGACCTCTGGGACGGCTTCGTGGCCCGGGTGCCCTTCGTCGACGTCGTGACCACGATGCTCGACGCGAGCATCCCGCTCACGACCTTCGAGTGGGACGAGTGGGGCGATCCGAGGGTGCGCGAGTACTACGACTACATGCTCTCCTACTCGCCCTACGACAACGTGGAGGCGCGCGACTATCCCCACCTGCTCGTGACCACCGGCCTGCACGACTCGCAGGTCCAGTACTGGGAGCCGGCGAAGTGGGTGGCGCGGCTGCGGGCCAACAAGACGGACGACAACCTCCTGCTGCTCGAGACGAACATGGGCGCCGGCCACGGCGGCGCTTCCGGACGCTACGACCGCTACCGGGAGACGGCCCTGGTCTACGCGTTCCTGCTCGACCTGGCCGATCTCGGCGACGCCTGAGGACGGGTCCCTGGCGATCGACTTCAGCGACCGGCGGGAGAAGCTCAAGCGGCAGCAGGCCGGGAGCCTGCGGTTCGTGCGGGTCGTCGTGCGCATCGCGCTCCTCTTCGCGATCGGGGCGCTGGCCGTGCTGCAGGGCTTCTCGCCGACCTCGTGGCTGCTGCTTGGCCTGCTGCTGGTCTGGGGCGCCTCCATGCCGTTCCTGCTGCGCGGCATCCTGCGGCGGGTACGGGCGCTCGATCATCTGGAGAGGTGGCAGCGGTTGGCCCTGATCTGGACCTCGGCTCTCATCCTGATCGGTGGTTTCGCCGTGCTGGCGCGGTACGTCCTGTTGCCCTCCGCGCCCGGCTGATCCGCGAGTTCCTGAATGGACTTCACGCTCACCGGACAGCAGCGGGCGCTGTGCGAGGGAGTCGCGCGCACCTGCGCCGGCTTCGACGACGAGTACTGGCTCGAGGTCGACAACGAGGTGCGGTTCCCGAACGAATTCCACCGCGCCATGGCGGAGTGCGGCGCACTCGGTATCGCGATGCCGGAGGCGTACGGCGGTTCCGGCCTGGGCGTCACGGAAGCGGCTCTCGTGATGCAAGAGGTGGCCCGCGCCGGCGGCGGCATGAGCGCGGCGTCCGCCATCCACATCAACATCTTCGGTCCGCATCCGATCGTCGTCTTCGGGACGGAAGAGCAGCGACAGAGGTTCCTGCCGGAACTGATCGAGGGCCGGGCGAAGACCTGCTTCGCCGTCACCGAGCCCGACGCGGGCCTGGAAACGACGGCGATCACGACCCGCGCCGAGCGGCAGCCGGACGGCGGCTACATCGTTCATGGCCGCAAGATCTGGACCACGACCGCCCAGGAGGCCGACCGGATCATGCTCCTGGCGCGCACGACGCCCAGGGCCGAGACCGGGAAGGCGACCAAGGGACTGTCGCTGTTCTACACGACGCTCGATCGGTCGAAGGTCGAGGTCCGGCGGATCCCGAAGATGGGTCGGGCCGCGGTGGACTCGAACGAACTGTTCATCGACGGCCTCGAGATACCGGCCGAAGATCGGATCGGCGAAGAGGGACGGGGCTTCGAGTACATCCTGCACAGCCTCAACCCGGAGCGGATCCTGATCGGCATCGAGGCGGTCGGCGTGGGCCGGAACGCGCTGGAGCGGGCAGCGGACTACGCCCGCGAGCGCCGGGTCTTCGGACGGCCGATCGGCCAGAACCAGTCGATCCAGCATCCGCTGGCGGAGTGCTGGATGGAGCTGGAGGCCGCGTTCCTGATGGCGATGCAGGCCGCGTCCCTCTACGACCGCGACGAACCTTGCGGCCACTACGCGAACGCCGCGAAGTACCTCGGCGCCGAAGCCGGCTTCAAGGCCTGCACCCAGGCGGTCATGACCCACGGCGGCATGGGCTACGCCAAGGAGTTTCACGTCGAGCGGCTGATGCGGGAAGTGATGATCCCGCGACTCGCCCCGGTGAGCCCGCAGCTCATCCTCTGCCACATCGCGGAGAAGGTGCTGGGCCTACCGAAGAGCTACTAGCTAGTTCTCGTCCAGAAACGCGGTTTTCTGCGCTTCAGGAAGGGGGAATCGCAGGCTGGTTGAGAGTCTTCAGAGGCTGTTTCGGGGTGTAGCGGCGGTGCCCGGGGAGTGAATCGCCGGCGGTTGGCGGGTTTGGC
>JAJEHN010000019.1 GCA_022823665.1 Thermoanaerobaculia bacterium
TTCGTCAAACCGCAGCTTGGAGATCCCCCTTCGTCGATTTCAACTCCGGCCGCCAATCTGTGGAAAACGCTACGCGTTTCCCACAGCGACTACGACGACTGGCTCTTGTCGGCCTGTCTCACATCTGTCTGAACCACTACAGTTGGCCGCCTGCGGCGGCAGCGGGTCAGAGGACCCGCGCACCCAGAGCACCGCCGTTCCCGCTGCGACGGTTTCTACTGCACGCCAACCATGGGCGACGACGTCACTGCGGTTGCAGAACGGAATCCCGCCCACGCCGAGCCCGTACCTCTGGGTGCGCGGGTCTTCTGACCCGCTTTCGGGCGAAGCCCGAAGAAAACAGCCGACGGCCGAAGGCCGGCGACATTGTCCTTCAGCCCGCGCTGACCGGCAGCAGAGGGTATCGTCCGCGGCACACCTCATCGGCACTGCCCTCAAGGAGAGTCCCCATGAAGATATCGAGCCCTCGAACCCTGCCGGTCGTTCCGCTGGCGTTGAGCCTGGCACTCGCGTTCACCGTCGCCGGTGCTCCCGCTGCGGCCCAGGAAACCGGCTCGGAAGGCTCATGGTCAATCGGCGAGCGGGTCGTGCCGGCGCCGGCCGGTGCGAGCGACGCCCTTCGGTCCGCTCTCGCCGCGACGCCGGCCCCGAACGTCGCCGCGTCGAAGCAGCAGACGCCGCAGAGCGACGAGCAGTGGCTGGTGATGCAGAAGGCGACAGCCAACGCCAACCTCGACCAGATCGCGAGCGGGTTCGGCGTGTCGATCGAGAAGGGCGAGGTCGAAGGCGTGACGGTCTACACCGTGACGCCCGAGAAGGTCCATCCCCGGCACGCGGACCACCTCTTCCTCCACGTCCACGGCGGCGGCTACGTCCTGAACGGCGGCGACGCCTCGGTCACCGAAACGGCCATGGTCGCGTCCCGGGCGGGCATCATGGCGCTGTCCGTCGACTACCGCATGCCGCCGGAGCACCCGTTCCCCGCCGCGGTCGAGGACGTGGTCTCCGTCTACAGGCACCTGCTGGAGAGCCGGTCCGCGAAGTCGATCGCCATCGGCGGTACATCCGCGGGCGGCGGGCTGTCGCTGGCGGCGGTGCACCGCTTCATTGCCCTCGGTCTCGACGTACCGGGCGCCATCTACGCGGGCACGCCCTGGGCGGACCTGACCAAGACGAGCGACAGCCTGTTCACGAACGAAGGGCTGGACCGCATCCTGGTCACCTACGACGGGTTTCTCGGTGCCGCGGCGCGGCTCTACGCCGATGGCCATGACATGAAGGATCCGTTGATCTCACCCGTCTACGGCGACTTCGAGGGCTTCCCGCCGACGTACCTGATCACCGGTACCCGCGACATGTTCCTCAGCGACACGGCGCGGACCCACCGCAAGTTGCGCGCGGCCGGTGTCGTTGCGGACCTGCACGTCTACGAGGGCGTGGCCCACGCCGACTATCTGATCCTCGTGGGGTCGCCTGAATCGGAGGATGTGTTCGCGGAGGTGAGTGCGTTCTTCAAGGCGCACCTGGAGTAGGGGATCGTCGCCGCTTCGCGGCGCGTCTTTCCGGCCGCCTTCGGCGGCAGCGGGTCAGAAGACCCGCGCACCCAGAGCACCGCCCTCGGCATGGCGTCGCGCTCTGCTGTGGGCGTGGCTTCCTAGCTGCCGCGGGTTGCGGTGAACTCACGCTCGCCGCGGGGAGTGATCATCTTGCCGGTCATGGCGTCGCCGTCGACGGTCGCCTCAAAGTTGAGGTTGAAGGTCTGGCCGCCCCTGCCGATCTCGCGGCCGAACTTGAGCGTTTCGCCGTCCCAGGACACGTTCTTCAGGTCGCCGTTCCGGCGCGGGTTGGTCCAGGTGCCCTTGAGTTCGCCGTCGACCTCCGTGAACTCGTACACGACCTCGAAGGTCCCCTGGGGCGTCTCGGTCGTCGACTCCCACTTGCCGAGGACAGCGGCGTTGTCGGCGGCCGCTGCTGTGGGCGCGAACGTCAGGGCGACGACAACGGCGATCAGAACGGACTCTCTCATGGCAGGCTCCCTCCGTAAGATGCAGCGGCTTTATGCAGCGGCTTTGATGAACAGGACGACCGTCGGCGCTGTCTTGTTTACTGTTCGCCTCAGGCCGCGCCGGCGACCACGGCCGGCAGGCGGCCTGGGAGCCCGTCCGACACCGCCCAGGAGACCCCGCAGATGAAGATCGACCATTTCATGTACGCCGTTGCCGATCTGGACGAGGGAATGGCGGCGGCCGAGGAGGCCTTCGGCGTGGCCCCGGTGTTCGGCGGCTCGCACGAGGGGCTCGGCACGCGCAACGCCTTGCTGAGCCTTGGCGACACCTACCTCGAGATCATCGCGCCGGACCCGGCGCAGTCGGTCGAGAGCCAGATGGTCACGGGAATGGCCGCGATGGGCGCCGGAGGCCTCGTGACCTGGGCGGCGCAGGGCGATCTCGTCCTCACGAAGGGGTTGCTGGAGGAGGCAGGGATCCCGTCGGTCGGCCCGGTGGAGACGCGGCGGCGGACGGCGGAGGGTGGTCTGCTGGTTTGGGATCTGCTGTTCCCGCAAGGAGGCGGCTACGGGATGCCGTTCTTCATCGACTGGCGGGAGTCTCCGCATCCGGCGACGACGACGCCTGCCGGAGGGGAGTTGGTGTCGTTCGGGATTTCGACGCCGGATGCGGGGGATCTCGCGGCGGTGCTGGCCGGTCTCGGGCTGGATGTCGAGCTGTCGGAGGGAGATGCCGAGATGCGGGTCGTGATCGAGGGGGCGAAGGGGCTCGTGGAGTTGGTGTCGACGAAGGAGAGCCGGGGGTTGCAGCCGTCGTCGCGGCGTTAACCGGCCTCGGCCCGGCGCAATCCGGGACCGCCCGCGGCCGGCTGCCGTTCCGAACCCGCTCGCGTGCGCGCCGCTTCAGCCGGGTTGAACGTACTCTCCCGCGGTCATGATCTCGATTCCACGAAACGGGTTCAGGGCCAGCAGGTCTTGATCTCCCGTGAGGACCAGATCCGCCTCCCCGCTCAGGGCCAGTTCAAGGAACTTGTCGTCCCGAGGATCCCTGCATCGCCGCACCCGGTGCCGGATCGTGATCACTTCGACGGTCCGCAGGAGCAGACGAACGTACTCCTGGCGCTGCTGGATGCTCACGTAGGGGTCGAACTTCCTCCGACCAAGGACATCCGCCAACTCCTCAAGCGTTGCCCTCGACGCGAGGACCAGACCATCCCTCTCGGCTTTCCGCACAGCCTCGCCCGGGGTCGACCGCGGCAGCAGTAGCCGGCTGATGAGAAGGTTGGTGTCAACGACGACCCGCGTCGGCACTCTTTCCATCCAGGATCTCGGCGAGCTTCTCTTCCGTAAGGCCTCTCTCCGCCGCCTGAACCGCGATCCGGTCGCAGTACTGGTCGAGTTCCTGGAGGTTCAGTCCGCGTAGCCGTTCGTATTCCCTGGGCGACAGAACGACCGCCACCTCCCGTTTCTGGCGGCGGACCATGATCGGCTCGTGCTGCGCGGCGTCGAGAATTGCCGCAAGTCTCTGCTTCGCCTCGGTTGCGCTGACGGTTCGCACGTTCGCGTCTCCTCAAACGAGTCTAAAGTGGACATTCTAGACAAAATATCCATCGGTCGCCATACGACGTGAGACGGCGCCGCCCCGCGGGCCGTCCCGTTTCCGGGGGATCATGTAGTTTGTCGGCCGCACGCACGGCGAACACGACCGTCTGACGACGAGGAACCAGCACGATGACCCAGAACACCCTGAACCGACGCGGTCCCCGCGCCCGGCTCTACCTCGCGGTCGCGGCCCTGAGCCTCGCGGTCGCTGGTCCCGCCGCGGCCCAACTCGACATCGACGACTGGGCCAAACGGGCCGGCGACCAGATCGTCTGGCACCAGACCCAGTTGAGCGACACGGTCTACCTGCTCCTGCCCGAGCCCGGGCTGGCCGGCAACCTCGCCGTCTCCGCCGGCGAGGACGGCATCCTGATCGTCGACGACGCGATGATGCCGGTCGTGCCGAAGATCAAGGCGGCTGTGGCGAAGATCCAGGAGGGAAGGATCGACTTCGTCGTCAACTCGCACTACCACTTCGACCACGCGGGCGGCAACGCGGGCTTCGGCGCCGACTCCGCGATCGTCGCGCACGCGAACGTCCGCAAGCGCCTGCTGGAGAACCGGCACGCCGGGGCGAACTTCTCGGCCACGCCGTTCCCCTCCGAGGCGCTGCCGATCGTGACGTTCAACGAGAGCGTCACCCTGCACTGGAACGGCGAGGCCATCGACGTCATCCACTTCGGCAACCCGGCGCACACGGACGGCGACGCGGCGATCTTCTTCCGCGACTCGAACGTCGTCCACGCCGGCGACCAGTTCCCGAACCTCGGCGGCTACCCGTACATCGACCGGGACGTCGGCGGCAGCGCCCTCGGCCTGCGCGACAACATGGCCCGACTGCTCGAGATCGTCGACGACGAGACGAAGATCATCCCGGGCCACGGGCCGCTCGCGACGAAGGCCGATCTGCAGAGGTACCACGACTACGTCGCGGAGACGATCGACCACATCGACCGGCAGAAGCGCGCCGGCAAGTCGCTCGAGGACGTCCAGAAGGACGGCCTGCCGGAGAAGTACGCGCCGTACGGCAACGGCCCGCTGTCGCCGGAGCCGGTCTGGATCGGCTACGTCTGGGCAAGCCTCGACGACTGAGATCGCAGCCGCGGCGATGAACAACGACGTCGTCATCGACGTCCGGGAGCTGCGCAAGAGCTACGGGGAACTCGTAGCCGTCGACGGGGTCTCGTTCCAGGTCCACCGCGGCGAGATCTTCGGCATGCTGGGCCCGAACGGGGCCGGCAAGACGACGACGGTCGAGATCCTGGAGGGGCTCCGCCAGGCGGACGGCGGCGAGGCGTTCATCGACGGCGTCGGCGTGAAGAAGAACCGGCGGCGGGTCAAGAGCATGATCGGCGTGCAACTCCAGCAGAACGCGTTCTTCGACAACCTGACGCTCCGCGAGACGGTCCAGTTGTTCGCGACGCTCTATGGCTCGGACGCTTCGCCGGACGAGATGCTGGCCAGGGTCGACCTGGCGGATCGGTCGAAGTCCCGGTACAAGCATCTCTCCGGCGGCCAGCGGCAGCGCTTCTCCATCGCCGTCGCCATGGTCAACCAACCCGTGGCGATGTTCCTCGACGAACCGACGACCGGGCTCGATCCCCAGGCGCGTCGCAGGATGTGGAAGCTGATCGACGGCCTGCGCTCCGACGGCATGGCGATCATGCTGACCACCCACTACATGGAAGAAGCGGAGGTCCTCTGCGACCGGGTGGCGGTCATCGACCGCGGCTCGATCGTCGCGGTGGATGCGCCGCAGGCTCTCATCGAGCAGTTGGCGCGCCGTGGCGGCCAGTCGGTCCGCCGGGACGGCGCCCTGACCCTGGAAGACGTCTTCCTCGATCTGACCGGGCACCAGCTCGTCGAGTAGGGACTCGAAGGTGAGAATCTACGCGGCCTTCATCGCCGCCGAACTGAAGATGTTCTTCCGCGACCGGGCGGCGCTCTTCTGGTCGCTCGCCTTTCCGACCGTGATGATGGTCGTCTTCGGCCTCTTCGACTTCGGCAGCTTCGCTCCGCCGAGCGTGGGCGTCGTCGACCAGGCGAAGAACCAGGCGTCGACCTTGCTGGTGTCCGTGCTGAAGGGCGACCTCGGCGGCGAACCGCTCTTCAACGTCCCGGAATCGGACGACGCCGGGTTCCTGCGCTCGGAGGTCCTGGCCGGCGACATCACGGCGGTGATGGTGATCCCGGAAGGCTTCGGCGAGCCCGGCGCCTCCTCGACCATCGACCTCACCTTCGACGGCAGGAAGGCCCAGGAGGCGGAGGCCGCCCGGTCCATCCTCGGCCAGGTGCTGGAAGGCGTCTTCAAGTCCGTAGCGAACATCCCCGCCGAGTACCGGGTCGAGAACTGGGCGACGATCTCCGCCACCGAAGTCGCGGGCCGCGGCCAGGGTTACAAGGGCTTCATCGTGCCGGGGATCGTCTCGCTGGCGATCATGCAGAGCGCCCTCTTCGGCGTCGTCTTCACGCTGGTGCGGCTGCGCAACCAGGGCGTGCTCAAGCGCCTCTTCGCCACGCCGATCGGCCCGAACCACTTCCTGGTGGGCTCGCTCACGACCAGGCTGCTGCTGCTCGTGATCCAGACGAACGTCCTGCTGCTCGTCGGCATCCTGGTGTCGCGGGTCGACGTGGCGCCGGGCTACCCCCTGTTCTGGCTGGAGGTCATCCCGCTGATCTTCCTCGGCGGCCTCGTCTTCGCCTCACTGGGCCTGGCGATCTCCGGCATCGCGAAGACGGAGAACACCGCGGCGCCCCTGGCGAACATCGTGTCGCTGCCGCTGATGTTCCTGTCGGGCGTGTTCTTCCCCCAGACCGCGCTGCCGGACTGGCTGCTCGGGTTCGCGAAATGGTTGCCGCTGACCTTCCTGGCGGACGCGATGCGAGCGATGGTGAACAGCGGCGAGACGCTGTTCAGCCAGGGAGGCCCGATCCTGGGGCTGGCGGTGTGGGCCGTCGCCTGCTTCGGGCTCGCGGTCTGGGCGTTCCGCTGGGAGTAAGTCGCTACTCGCCGCCGGAGCTCTGGGGCTGGTCGTACTCCGACTCGAGCAGGCGGGCGCCGCGGAGGACGTTGCCCATCGCGTAGTTGCCTTCGTGGCAGGCGTACTCGTAGACCAGGCTGTCCTTCGCCTGCCACGTGTACTCGCCGGCCCAGGGCGCCGTCCACGAGTTCGGGTCGTCGACCCGGAAGTGGTAGAGCAGGTTCCCGTCCTCGGTCCGGGTGAAACGCTCCTCCACCACCATCGTCTCGCTGCCTCCGGGGAGGCCGGTCTCGTTGCGGAAGTTGCGGGTGGTGACGACCAGCGTGTCGCCATCCCAGCGGCCGACGCCGTCGCCGAGCCACCAGTCGATCTCGTCGGGGCCGTGCTCCCCGTCGATCGGCACGATCCGCGCGTCGTGGACCATCTCCGCCATGATGACGACGTGGTTCTCGGTCTGCATGATCCGCGCGTAGTTGTTGTACAGGCTGGGCAGCAGCGGCGGTCCGCCGACGAAGCCGAGCAGGCAGCGCTCGGCCAGGGCCAGGGTCTCGGGACCGTCGAACGGCCCGGGGCCTTCCTGGTCGAGCCAGGAGGCCGTACCGTCGTTGTTGTGGATGAACGACGCGAAGTTCGTCGCCATCCGGCGCATGGCCGCCGGCGTCATCGCGGGCCGCCGGCCGTTCTTCGGCTCGTAGATGATCGACGTGCGGAACTTGCCGTCCACCGCGACCGCCTCGGAGCCTGGGTCGATCCAGAACGCGTTGTAGCCGCCGACGCCGCCGCCGCCGAAGCGGTTGTCGCCGTCGCCGCCCTTGACCGGCGCCGTTCGATCGGCGCCGCCGCCCTTGCCCTCCTCTTCGACTTCGCGCCAGAACTCATTCCTCTCGTCTTCAAGGGCCTGCGCCTCCTCGGGCGTCAGGTAGAGGTTCTCGCCGTACTGCGGCGGGCGGTCCACTGGCGTGACGGTGCCGGCGTCGTAGACGCCCGACAGATCGGGCTTGCCGTTCGGCATCCGCTTGATGCCGTCTCCTTCCGCGGCCAGGGCCGGGAGAGCGATGAGGAACAGGGCAAGTGAGGCGAGAGTGAGCTTGCGCATGGGTTGAGTCCTTACTCGGCAAGAATGGACCGGATGCTTGAAGGGACCGGAATCCTAGCACCGCTCGGCCTCTGCCTTCTGCTCACGGCAGTCCCTGCCACGGCTCAGCCGGAGGACCCGGCGACCGAGCAGGTCGAGCTGAACGGCGCCGTCTACGACGTGCCGCCGCCCTGGCGGGGAAACCGGATCGAGGAGGCCGCGGACCCGACCACGCTGGCGAGGGTACCCAGCGAGCTGACCGGCGAGCTGGGCATCTATGTCACTCCCGAAACCCGGGACGCCGTGGTCGCGATGGCGGCGGCGGCCCGGGAGCACGGAATCCGGCTGGAAGTGGACTCCGGCTTTCGCAGCTACGGCTTCCAGAAGAGGGTTCTGGAGGGCCTTCTGGCCGAAGGCCGACCGTTCCTCAACGCCGTCCGCTGGACCGCGCCGCCCGGCTACTCCGAGCACATCACCGGTCGCGCCGTCGACTTCGTGCCCAGCGACGCGGACTTCAAGGACGCGCCCGCGTACCAGTGGCTACGAAAGCACGCAGCCGGCTTCTGCTTCACCGAGAGCTACCCGCTGGGCAACGCCGGCGGCTTCGACTGGGAACCGTGGCACTGGCGCTACGAGGACTGCGACGAGTAGCGTCGGCTTCGGGGCCGGTAGGCTGGACGGCGGGAGACATCACAATGAAGACGATCGAACATCACGTCAACGGAAGCCGCCTCGCGGCCTGCTCCGGCAGGACCCACCCGGTCTTCAACCCGGCCACCGGCGAGCAGACCGCGGCGGTCGGTCTGGCCGGCACGGACGAGGTCGACGCCGCGGTAGCGGCCGCCAGGGACGCCTTCGGCGAATGGCGGCGCACGTCGCTGGCGGTGCGCACGAAGCTGATGTACGCCTTCCGGAACCTGGTCGAGACGCACACGGACGAGCTCGCGCGACTGCTGACGGCCGAGCACGGCAAGGTGCTCGCAGACGCCGCCGGCGAGGTGGCACGCGGGCTGGAGAACATCGAGTACGCCTGCGGACTCGCCGACCTGCTGAAGGGGAGCTACAACTCCCAGGCCTCGACCGGCGTCGACGTCTATTCGGTGCGGGAGCCGCTCGGCGTCGTGGCCGGGATCACGCCCTTCAACTTCCCGGCCATGGTGCCGCTGTGGATGTTCCCCAACGCGATCGCCTGCGGCAACACGTTCGTGCTCAAGCCGTCCGAGCGCGACCCGTCGGCGCCGTTGCTGCTGGCGGAACTCTTCGACCAGGCCGGCTTTCCGCCCGGCGTCTTCAACGTGCTCAACGGCGACAAGGTGGCGGTCGACCGCCTGCTGACCCACCCCGACGTCGCCGCGGTCAGCTTCGTCGGCTCGACGCCGATCGCCCGCTATGTCTACGAGACGGGCACCGGCGCCGGCAAGCGGGTGCAGGCGCTGGGCGGGGCCAAAAACCACATGGTGGTACTGCCTGACGCCGACGTCGATCTGGCCGCCGACGCTGCGGTGTCGGCCGCGTATGGCTCGGCCGGCGAGCGCTGCATGGCGGTGTCCGTCGTCGTGGCGGTGGGCGGCGTCGGCGATCCGCTGGTCGACGCGATCCAGGATCGGATGGGGAAGCTCCAGATCGGTCCCGGCATGGACGGGAAGTCCGAGATGGGCCCGCTGATCACCCGCGAGCACCGGGATCGCGTGGCCGGCTACGTCGGCGCCGGCGCCGAGGAGGGGGCCACCGTGGTCGTCGACGGCCGCGAGGCCGACTTCGACGGCGACGGCTTCTTCCTCGGCGTCTCGCTGCTCGACAACGTGACGCCCGACATGACGGTGTACCAGGACGAGATCTTCGGCCCGGTGCTATGCGTCGTCCGCGCCGACACCTACCAGGAGGCGGTCGAGCTCGTCGAGCGGAACCCCTGGGGCAACGGCACCGCGATCTTCACCCGCGACGGCGGCGCCGCCCGCCAGTTCCAGGAGGACGCCGACGCCGGCATGGTCGGCGTCAACGTGCCGATCCCGGTGCCGGTCGGCTACCACTCCTTCGGCGGCTGGAAGCAGTCCCTTTTCGGCGATACCCACATGTACGGCCCGGAGGGCGTCCACTTCTACACGAAGGCGAAGGTGGTCACCGCGCGCTGGCCGGATCCGGCGGAGAGCCAGGTCGATCTGGGGTTCCCGCGAAATCGGTAGAAAGGCGGTTCGCGCATGCCGCGGCGCGGCAATGCGCTTGATGCCGGCGGGGGCGCCGGCGCACCCAGTCGTTTAGTCGAAGGTCCACTCGCGGGGTTCCTTGCCCTCTTCGGGATGAACCTCGCGGACGATGACTGGCGGGGACTCGCCTTTCTCGTACGTGAGCACGTACTTCAGGCCCTTCCGGTTCTCTTCGGGAACCGGGTCGGCGTGGGTTGCGAGTTCCGGGCCGTCGAATACGTTGATCTTGCAGAACTCCTCGGCCTGGCAGACGAGCCTGGCCATCTGGACCCAGTCCTCCATCTTCGTTTCGGGCTCGATCCAGGCGCCGAACGACAGGCCGGTCAGGCCGACGATGTTGAGCGGCGGCGGAGCGTCGCCTCGCTGCTGCGCGGCGGCGCCCAGCGGCAACAGGATGGCGATCGCGAAGACAGGCGCGCGTCGTTTCATGGCTGGGTCACCTCGAAGAAGCGGTCCCATAATGCCATGCGCTCCCGGTGAAGGTGGGTGCCGGCCTCGATCGTCGATCCGAACTCGACGTGCCTGGCCGTCTCCGCGTTGAACTCCGGCCACGCCGGCAGGTCCGGGCCGCCCAGCGGGTTCGGGTCGCCGGTGGAGGCGAAGGCGACCCAGTAGCCGGACATCGCCTCGGCGAGCTCGCGGTCCTCGTCCGCGTACTCGTAGTCCAGCTTGTCCAGGTTGTCGAACGCGTAGGCGATCTCGGCGGCGTGGTATGCGCCGTAGACGTCCTTCTCGGGGTGCGGCGGGGCGTGGGTGAAGAAGTAGAGGTACGCCGGCGAGAACACCGTCTCCGAGAGCGTCGCCCACGTCTTCATGTGCCAGGCGAAGACGCGGTCGGAGAAGGCGTCGATGAAGGCCCGCCTGGCCGCGGCGTCGTCCGGCACCGGATAGGCCTCGAAGAACTCGTCCGCCACGTCCGCGAACTGGCTCTTGACCAGGAACTCCACGCCGGACTTGTTCGAGGGCAGCATGCCGCCCATCAGGCTGGTCGCCTCGTCGCGGTTCGAGCCGACGAGCACCGGCACGTCCGCCTGCTCGCCGGCCCGGTAGATCTCGGCCACCTGCTTGGGCAGCACCCAGCCGTCGACGTTCGGCCTGGTCGCGAAGGCGCCCTGCTTCGAGGCCTCGGCGAGGATCGTTGCGGCGTCCAGGTCGCGGAGGCGGGCGGCCGCGTCGCCGCCCTCGATGCCCAGCCTCTTCACGAAGGCCTCGCCCGCGCTCTCGGCCGAACCGTCCTCCGGCGAGCGAAGCACCGGCAACCCGTCGAAGAAGCCGCCGCTCTGGCCGATCGCGCGGTGGAACAGCCCCCGGGCCAGCGGCGAAGCCTGCAGCACGTTGACGCTCCAGGCGCCGGCCGATTCCCCGAAGATCGTCACCCGGTCCGGGTCGCCGCCGAAGGTCGCGATGTTGTCCCGCACCCACTGCAGGGCGAAGATCTGGTCGAGCACGCCGTAGTTGCCCGATGAGCCCTGGTCGGACTCGGCCGACAGGGCCGGGTGGGCGAGATAGCCGAAAGCGCCGAGCCGGTAGTTCACCGTCACGACCACGACGCCCCTGCGCGCGAGCGCCGTGCCGTCGTAGAGAGGCAGCGAGCCCGACCCGCGGTTGAGCGCGCCGCCGTGGATCCAGACCATGACCGGCAGACGGTCGTTGTCGGTCTCCGCCGCGGTCCAGATGTTCAGATAGAGGCAGTCCTCGCTGACTTCGACGAGCGGCGAAGCGTAGAAGGAGCCCTCCGGGTAGGGCGCCTGCACGCAGGACGGCGGCTCGACAAGGGCGTCGATGGGCACCTCCGGCGGCGTCGGCGGCTGCGGCGGCCGGAAGCGCAGATCCCCGACCGGCGGCTTCGCGTAGGGAACACCGAGGAAGACGCGGACGGAGTCGTCATCCTCCGAGACGTATCCGATGACGTAGCCGCTCGACGTCAGCTTTACGAGCTGCGGAAGCTGTTGAGCGACGCCCGCGGCGACGGCGGCGAGCAGCAGCGTGCCGGCCAGAACCCAGCGGAGACGGCCGCGCGCGGAAACACTCATCGGTCCGATTCCTCCAGTCCGGCTACTTTGCCACGTCGTAGGACGTCAGCGACTCCTGGTCACGGATGTAGAAGGCTCCGTTGGCGACCACCGGATGCGCCCAGGTGGGACCTCCGCGCTTCTCGATCTCGAACCGGCCTCGCTCCTGGTAGCCCTCGGGCGTCGCGACGGCGAGACCCACCTTGTTCCACTCGCTCAGCAGGAATAGCTTGCCGTCGGCCATCACGAGCGAGCCCTTGCCCACGCTGCGGGCCCGCCAGTGGACCTCCCCGGTAGCGGCGTCCACCGCGGTGAGCGCCGGCCCGAAGAAGCTGTAGAGCGTGCCTTCGTGCGCAACGACGCCGCCGTGGTGATTCTGAAGGCGCGTTCCGAAGTACGCCTCCTCGCTCAGAAAGGAGCCGCCCTCGTCCTCGGCGGTGACCCGCACGGCGCCGCCGCCGATGCCGTAGGACGCCGAGTAGAAGACGAGGTCGTCGTGGAGCACCGGCGTCGTGATGTTGATCGCGTTCACCGTCGACGGCCGCTCGTAGCGCCAGAGGAGAGCTCCGTCCTCGGCGCGGACGCCGACTCCCGCCTGGCCCGTGAAGCCGAGCAGCACCTCGGTGCCCGCTATCTCGCGCAGGACGAGGGACGAGTACGAGGCCACGTCGCCGAGTTCGCTGGAACGCCAGATCGTGCCGCCATCGGCCGCCGAGAGCGCCGCGATCGCACCGTTCCGGCCGCCCGGCATGACGAAGACCCGGTCGCGGACGACCAGGGGAGACTCGCTGATGCCCCAGCGCGTGTTCGGGCTGCCGAAGCGCTCGAGCATGTTGAACTGCCAGATCACGTCGCCCGAGTCCTTGGCGATCTTCGCCACCTCGCCCATGCCGTTCAGGACGAAGAGCGAGTCGCCATGGATGGTCGGCACGGAGCGCGGGCCGTCACCCCTGTCCGGGTGGTCGTAGAGGGGGCCCAGCGTCCGCATCCAGACCTCGCCGCCGTCGCTCGCCCGCAGGCGGAAGACCGCACTCTGGCCGTCCCGCGTGCCCTGAACGTAGATCGCATCGCCCTCCACGGCGACCGTCCCGTAGCCGTGGCCGAGCGTCTCGATCTGCCAGTTGACCGGCGGGCCCTCGGGCGGCCACTCGTCCAGAAGGCCGGTCTCCGTCGAGATCCCGGCGCGATCGGGGCCGCGCCATTGCAGCCAGTCGTCGGCGTGCACCGCCGTCGCGAGTCCGGCGACGATCAGGGCCGCCAGGACCAAACGAGTTTCTTTCAAGATTGTCAGTCGCATCGTCGTCCTCAGATTTACTGGCTGACCGGCCAGCATTATACTGGCGCGCCGCGAAGAGCCGGAGAGTATGCGAGCGGCGTGAACGTTCGGAGGAGAGGCCCCACATGGAGTTCTGGACCGCAACCGTCGCCGCGCCGACCCGGAGTGCCGAGTTTGCCCGAGAGGCGGAGGCCAGGGGCTGGGACGGCATGAACGTCGTCGACTCGCAGAACCTCTCCGGCGACCCCTACGTCTGCCTGGCGCTGGGCGCCACCGCGACGGAGACGCTCCGCGTCGCGACTTCGGTGACGAACCCGGTGACGCGCCACCCGGCGGCGACCGCCTCGTCGGCCCTCTCGGTCCAGCGGGTGTCGCGCGGACGTATGGTCCTGGGGATCGGCCGCGGCGACAGCGCGCTGGCCCACCTCGGCCGGGCGCCGGCTCGTCTCGGCTGGTTCGAGGACTACCTCGTCGTTCTGCAGGCGTATCTCCGCAGCGAGGAGGTCGCGTTCGAGGACACGGGGATTGCGGACGAGGCCGCTCCGCTCGCGGAGAAGCTGGGACTGGCGCACGGACCATCGGCGAGCAGCATTCGCTGGATCGGCGACGGGCCCAAGGTGCCGGTCGAGGTGGCCGCCACCGGCCCGAAGGTGATCGGAATCGCCGCCCGCCAGGCCGACCGGGTCATGCTCGCCGTCGGCGCCGATCCGAAGCGCGTCGCCTGGGGCATCGAGACGGCCCGCAGTGCCGCCGCCGAGGCCGGCCGCGACCCGGACTCGCTCCGGTTCGGCGCCTACGTCAACGTCGTCTGCTGCGAGGACCCGGAAGTCGGCCGCGAGCTCGGCCGCGCGTCCACCGGCCTGTTCGCCCGCTTCTCCGTCATGTACGGCGAGATCTCGGGCCCGGCCGATGAGCAGCAGGCGAAGGTCTTCCACAACCTGCACGACCGCTACGACATGACCGCCCACGGCCGCGAGGGCGGACACCAGACGACCGCCCTCACGGACGAGTTCATCGACGGCTACGCGATCGTCGGAGGCCCGGAGCACTGCGCGGCCAGGCTCGAGGCGCTGCTCGACCTCGGGATCGAGAAGTTCGCGGTCGCCGGGCCGAACTTCCTGGCGCCGAGCGCGCCGGGCCGGGAGGCCGCGGGGCGGTTCACGGAAGACGTCCTGCCGCGCCTGCGGGGTTAGGCCGCCAACACCAAGGGCCCCAAGCAAGGAGATCGATGATGGAATTCAGTGGCCGTTCAGCGGTCATCACCGGCGGCGGCAACGGCATCGGCCGCGCCATCGCCATTGCTCTGGCGCGCGAAGGCGCGAACGTCGCTGTGGCTGACGTGGAGAAGGACGCCGCGGAGAGCGTCGCCCGCGAAGTGGAGGCGCTGGGCGCAGGCGCCCTGGCAGCGCAGGTCGACGTGGCGCGCGAAGAGGACCTGGAGCGCCTCGCGGACGACGCCTGGGCGGCCTTCGGGTCGGTCGAGCTGCTGTTCAACAACGCCGGCGTCGGCGCGGGCCGGGCGCCGGCCTACGGCTTCAGCGCCGACGACGTGCGCTGGATCCTCGGCGTCAACGTCGAGGGCGTGCTGAACGGCATCCGGGTCTTCGCGCCGCGGTTCATCGAGGGTGGCCGGGAGTCCCGGATCATCAACACCGGTTCCGAGCACAGCCTGGGCATCCCCTTCCCCGGTTCGTCCGTCTACACCGCCTCGAAGCACGCCGTGCTCGCCATCTCCGACGTGCTGCGGGCGGAACTGCCCGACCACGTCGGCGTCAGCGTGTTCTGTCCGGGCTGGATCGCGACCAGCATCTGGCGCTCCTCCGAGCGGCGGCCCGAGCACCTGGGCGGACCCCGGGAGGCGAATCCCGCCGCGGGCAGGATCAGCGCGGAGAACGCGATGTCCGCGGAGGAGGCGGCCGCCATGGTGCTGCAGCAGATCCGCGAGGACCGCTTCTACCTGCTGACCCATCCGCACGTCATCGAGTACGCGCGCACCCGGTGGGAGGACGTCGAGACCGCCTTCGCCGAACAGGCGCCGCGGTATGAGGGCGACGACCGGTACGACGTGACGAAGGCGATCGCGCGGATCCGGGCGCAGCGCAGCGAGTAGCGCCGTCGCCAGCGCTTGTTGCTGGCCCGCGGTCGGGAGCGCCGAAGACCACGAACTCGTGGCCGGAGGTCTAGACTTCGCCTACAGCGACTCCGCGAACTCCCCTACCGACTTGTTGCTTCCTCGCCCACAAACGCGATTGCCGGTGGGATCAGCCGTTCCGGGTCAGAAGGGGATCTCCTCCACCACCGTTCTCGCGTAGTCGAACAGATCCTCGTCTAGGACGTATTTCTCGCGGTACCCAGCCGCTGTCGTGGAGTGGCGCAGGTGTCCTCTACTCGCCAAGGACTCGATACCGTTTCTCGAAAAGCCCCGCTTAGCGTAGCTGTCTTGGTCAATCGCACAGCCGCCCGAGTGAACGAAGGCCTCAACAACCGCCCTTTCTTCATGACCGAGGTTGTCGAAGATCGCCTTCACCCGTTTCTTCTGGCGTCGCCTCTTCGTCTGTTCTAGTAGCCGTCCACGGACAGGCTCTGCCAAGACCCAGCACGCTGGAAAGGCAACGACAACGGTCCACGCTGCCAGCCCCCAATCGCCCCGAACGTAGTAAGTCAAGAGGCCGGCCAGACCCGCAACGCTTGTCGCAACGGCCTTCGCGGCACTGCGTTCCTCGTAGATGGCCTGCCAAAGGGACCATCGTCTCTCTTGGTCGTCAGCCACGTTCAGGCCGTGCTCCCAACTGTCGTTCGCTCTTGGTCTACGAATGGGTAGAACAGGCTACCTGAGCTCGGGCCGGCGGGCGACGGTAGCCGCACTGCCATGGACCACATGGCTGGCGCTGCCGCCGCTACGCCAAGGCAGCACGGCTTGGGGCGCACCATGAACCGCCGTTAGCGCTTGACCGCGTGAACACGCGTAGCCTGCGCTCGTTGCCGGGCCGCCTGAATCGCCTGCCCCCTATTGCCTCAGCAGATCCGGCAGTTTCGTCTTCCATTCGCTCATCAGGATGAGCGCGCACTGAACGGTCGCGCCCTTCTCCATGACCAGTTCGAGTTCCCCGGCTGGCGTATAGTCGTCCCAAGCGAAGCTGCCGGACAGGAAGGACAGCACGTCCCGTTTGTAGTCGGTGTCGAGATTGTCGAGGTAGTCTCCCTTCGTCTCGAGAACAGCGATGCGTTCAGCGGCACCATCGCTCCGTACGGCGAAGATGAAATCGGGATAGATCCTGCCCTTTCTCCAGCCCTGAATGCCATAATGCGAGCGGGCCACGTTGCGGTGCCACCAAGTGAGGGTCGTCTCCCCGTCGAGATAGACGGCGACTTCCCGTTCGTCCCTGTTCATTTCACTCTCGTACACCGGTGCGAACAGACTCTTCTGAAGGGGGCCGCCGGTCCCGCTCACGAGTTGGCGGGCGTCCGGCGGCTGGGTCGTGTCGACGTGAGAGGGCATGCGCCAATTCCGACCGTCGAGACGCAGGCGGAACTGAATGCGCCCGTCGGCCACTTCGTTCTTGAACAGCCCCTCGGCCCGCACGTCGCGCGCTTTGGCAAGTTCCTTGCGCACCTTCTCCACAATAAGCGAGGCGATTCCCCCGATCTGCGTGTCACCAAAACCGCGGTCGCGAAGGGAGTCGAGAAGGCGGCCGACGACCTCGCGCCCCACGAACGGGTTCGGCACGATGTCCAGAATCATGCGAACCGCATGGGCCGGGTCGAAGCGGAGTACTTCATCGCCCGGGGCGACCGTCTCCTTGGCGAACTGTTCGCCGCGTTCCTCCGTCAGCGTGATTCGCTGCAACTGGGTGTCGGCGGCTTGGGCATTCTCCGGAATGCACGCCGCGATGCGCGTCGGGTCGAATCCCCGCCAGTCTATGCGGGAAAGAACATCCGTCTCGTAGTCGAGTTCGCGCATCTGGCCGTCGTCCTGCACCATGACCTTCGGCAGGTAGATCCGGGTGAATGCGAACTCGGGGCGGCGGTCGATCCAACGGCTGCCGTGGGCTGACGCGCTGCCGTCCTCCTCCGATACCTCCAGCACTAGATCGCCGAGTCCGTCCCGCTCCAGTCCCTTCTTGATCGCCCCCACCACCGCACCCGTCTCCGCGTGGTGCGTGACGATGTGGCACTCGTCAAGCGCCTCGACGCCAGTCTTCATCGCGCCCGGTTGGCGCAGGATGCGGCCCACCAACTGGGTCATCGCGTTCTTGTTCGTGCTGGCAGCCAGCGCGCAGAGCACATAGGCGAAGGGGCAGTCCCACCCTTCCTGCAGAGCCTGTTTCGTGATGATCGCCCGCACCCGGTTCGTCGGTGCCAGAAGATCCTGGTTCTCAGGCTGCTTCAGGTCGTTCTTCTCGGCGGTCTTGATGGCCACCTCCGCCTCGTCGAAACCAGCCGTCAGAAGCCAGTCCTTCACGTCGTCTGCGTGAATATGGCCGCTTCCCCGCTGGTCCGCCCCCGTCCGCTCGACCTGAACCAGCATGATGGGGCGGAGGTAACGGTTCGCGTCCGCCCGGAGCCTGTCGGCCTCGGCCTGAAGTGCGTTCAGCTTGCCAAGCCCGGCGTTCAGTGTCGCCCGCCAATCGGTGCCCTGACGCGGTTCCAGGTTGAGGGGCATCTTGATCATGCCCTCGCGATCCAGCTCGCGCCCGGTGACCTCGACCAGCAGATTGGCGAAGCGCCCGGGCCGCGGGTTCCTGCCGCCCCGAGCCTTCACGTCCTTCGGAGTCGCCGTGAGTTCCAGCACCAAACACGGATTGAGGTCATACAGCGTGTTGAAGGCTAGGTCCGAGATCGCCCGATGCCCCTCATCCAGAACCACCAAGGGGCGGATGATCCGCAGGGCGTTGCCGAGGGAGTCCTTGACCATCGAGAACAGCCTGCCGCCGTAGGCGCCGAGGTTCGGAGTCCCTTCCAGCACCTTCCGATGCGCCTGCTGCTCACCCTCCGGTGGGAAGAAGCCGTGCACATCGCCCCGATCCTGGAACATCTTCAGAGGGTCCTGATCCCTGCGGTTCGCCGACTGCAGCATCAGTAGCATGACGCACAGATTGCCCTGGACGTCCCGCGCGTCGAGGCGGTCCGTCTTCTCCATGATGCGCACCCGCCCGGCCGCAGCCCGGTCGAGGGCTAGCCGGTAGGGGTGCTGGCGGTCCCTCAAGTGCTTCAGAGTCTGACTGTAGATCGCCTCGTTCGGCACCATCCACAACACGAAACCGGTGTTTCGCTCTAGATAGCGGCCCATGATCCGCGAAACGCCGGACACGGCCAGCCAAGTCTTGCCGCCGCCCGTCGGCACCTTAAGCACCGCATTCGGCACCGAGCGACCACACCCGTCCTTGCGCGGCGAGAACGGGACGTTTCTGCGCGACTCCGGCAACCTGCCGCTACCCTTCAGTTCACCCCATGCGGCCTCCGCGAAGTCAGGTGCCTCCAGGTCCAGCTCTGGGTGAGTAGCCGCCAGTTCCAGTACGCCGTCCGCTTTCTGCTTCTTTACCCTCAACTGGTCGATCCAGGCATCAAGCGTGCCGAGCACCCGGTCCTGGTACTCCAGTTGACGGAACCTCATAGGAAGCTCAGGTCCGGTCGATGCGGTAAAGAGCGAAGGGCAGAGGCGCGAACTCCACCGGAATGTTCTGCTCGTCGAGCATCTTCTGGCTGACGTAACGCGCCGAAGCGAAGACCAGGTGGCGCTTGTCTAAATCCGTAGCCGCGAAAGCGCGGGCGCGCGTCAGCGTCAAAGCAGCTGCCGGGGACTTGAGCCAGTCCAGGTCTGGCTTGTAGATCAGCCAGATATGTTGATCGCCGGCCTGCCCGAGGTAGGAACTCGCCTCCCGCAGCGACTCGGGCGTAAGCGCTCGGTTCGTCGCCATGTGGAAGAGCGCCGCGCCGAGCCCCGCATAGGGCGGCAGATTCTCTCCCGTCAGCACCTTGTCGAGTTCCACTGGGTCGCCAAGCGTGCAGTATGTGAACGAACCGCCTAGCCCTTCTGCCCGCTCGGCCACGTCCTTCTCTCCCGTGACGACCAGTTCGCCCTTCTTGATCTCCCTCTTGATCCTGTCGTACTCGTGCCCATGCAGGTTCTCGATGGCCTCTACCTCACCCGGCAATTTCTGGGACTTCAGCCTCAACCAAGTGACCTTCTCCCGCATTAGCTCTGTCTTCCGCTTACCGGAGAAGGCGTACCCTTTAATCACCCGCCTGACCCGCTCCGCCGTAACCCGGTCGGCGTAGTCCTCCATCTCAACGAGGATGAAACGGCGATTGCCGTCGTCGCGCCTGTTGGCCTCCAGGACTGCCTGAGCTGTCGCGCCCGAGCCAGCGAAAGAGTCCAGCACGACTGAGTGCCGATGAGTCGCGATATCCAACATCCTCCGCACCAAGCTCACCGGTTTGGGGGTAATGAACTCACAGTCGTCACCAAGAATGTTGAGGATCTCTTTCTTCGCGTCCTGATTGCCCCCAACATCCCTGTAGGGCCACCAAGTTCGGGCGATGATCTCGTCGCGGCCGTCCGACAGATACGCCTTAACCGTCGGCATAGCGTTTCCGTCTCTTCCGAAGTAGATCCGCCCCCTTCTTCTCTCGGTGTCAAACACATGCTCGGGTAGGGCCCAGTGACGCCCGGCGCTCGGCCTCAGAGAGCGACCGGAGGGAAGTGTAACGCTGTACCGGTATTGCGCACGCTTCTCGGCGTCCTCCGTCCGCACATCTAACGGAAAGGTCCGCCATGGTCCTTTCGGGTCGTTATCGGGATTCTTGTACCTACCAAGTTGCTCGTCGCTCTTCGGTATGAGATTCCATCCTCCTGCCTCGAAGGCGGATTTGCGTTTCGCATAGCAGAGGATGTAGTCCGTGTCGTCACTAACAACTCTGCTGTTGCTCTTGGGCGTATAGGTCTTTTCCCAAGCAATTACGGCGACGAAATTGTCTTCACCGAACACCTCGTCCAACAAGTGTCGGAATCGATGCAACTCGCCACGATCAATGGTTGCCCAAAAACTCCCGTTGGCCGCCAACAAATCGTGAAGCAGGCGCAACCTCGGCCACATCATCGCGCACCACTTATCGTGTCGAAGCCCGTCCTCCACGCCCACAGGGTTCGAGTTGAGCCACTCCCTGATCATCGGAGCGTTGACGTTGTCGTTGTAACACCACCCCTCGTTGCCTGTGTTGTAGGGCGGGTCGATGAAAATGCAGTCCACCTTCTCGGCGTAGAGGGGCAACAGTGCCTTCAGGGCGTGGAGATTGTCGCCGCGGATGATCAGGTTCCCGTCGAGGGACGCCTTCCCGATGCCCTTGTCGGCGTGCATGACCAAGGGCCGAAAGGGCACGGACAAGTGGTGGTTGTAGACGAACTCCTTGCCCTTGAAGTTCAGTTCGGTCATGGGCGGAACCCGCCGGACCGGTGATTCAAGCTCCGCGCGGCGCAGACTCCAGAGAGCGGCTCGGAATGGCGTGCTCCGGTGGCGATCAGGGCGTTCACGGGACGTGCGGACTCAGGGCGAGGGGTTGTGGTGCCGGCTGGCGGGCGATGCGACCGATTGTAGTGGACTAGCCTCACAGGACCAGCGCCGGGGGCCGCCCTCGCACCCGCGGCGGGCGCGCGCACACCGCCGACTCTCTCGCCCGAGGCCGAGCGGTACATCCGGACCCCCTAGACGACATCAGTCGTCCGGCCTTACAGACGAAGACGACCGGATCAGGGAGCGCTCACAAACCAGGCGGGCCGTCAAGGAACGAAGGCGGCCAAGGCTCGGCCGAGCCTCATCCGGATCCGCCGGCTCGAGTGCACCAAGCGCCGGCCTAAGGAGTCGGGCATCTCTTCGGCAAATTTGTAGCTTGGCCGACCATCTCTGCCGAGCCCGAGCCGGTTAGTCGCGAACTCACAGCTCGCCACACACCGACCGGGATGCTCGAACGGCTTGGTCTTCCCCTCGACGAAGCGGTGCTCGAACGACCACCCGCCACCCGTGGGTGCACCGTCGTGCCACCAATTCTCGCCGACCAGGTAGCGCACCAGCATCCGGATCTCCTCGGCGGCAACCACATTGCAGAAGGCGATCGTGTTCTGGCCCGGTTCCGGGCCATCATCCTCCTCATCATCGTCGATGTAGCGACCCCGGCGCCTGGTCCCCATTCGTTCATCTTGAGCGGCGGCGCTGGTGTACTGACCCCGGCAACGCAGGCACTGCATGCCCGGGCCGACAAGGTGAGCGCACCACTTCGCGGATAGCAGGCGGTCAGTCGAGTCCACCAGAACGCCGCCGTCAATCAACGGCAGGCAGTTCGCATAGGCGACGTGGTTGAGAACCTCGCGTGCCTCCGCATTGTCGACGCAGGAGACGATCACATCCGCGTCCGCGGCCAGGCGATACGCCCGTTCCGTCCGAATCGAGTGAGGCACGGGTCGCACGACCATCCTTCGTGCGGTGCCAACTCTCCGAAGGTGATTGGCCGCTACTTCAGCCTTGCCGACACCCAGGCAGTGGCGGTCGGCGTAGACAAGCCGATCCAGGTTCCCTTCCTCGACGAAGTCAGGGTCGATGATGGTTATCTCCTCGAAGCCGGTGCGCGCGAGCGACTCCAGCACGATCGAACCCACACTCCCCGCGCCAACTACACACACATGAGTTCGAGCCAGCCTTGCCTGCGCCTCGGTGCCCCAGCAGTCGAGCGTGCGCACGAGGCTCGCACGCCGCTGGTAAGGAGCGTGCACGTAGGGTGGCCAATCAGACCTTGTATGGCGTAGCCCGACGCGTCGTACGTCCGTGCAGTGGGTTGGCGCGAGGCGACCGTCTCCTGGCTCTTCCCAGAACCGCGCGCTCCAAATGCCGTCCGAACCCATCGTCAGGCCGAGCAGCGGCAGCTCGGTCTCGCGGACGAACGGCGCGATGATGTCGCGCTCCGTGTCGTGGTCCACGGCACTGAGCGCCTGCCAGCCAGGACCCGGATGGCTGTGCAGAACGGCCACGCCCGCCCCGACCTCTAGCGCCCTATCCAGCACTCGATTGAGGTATTGGCCCTGCACGGTGACGTTGCCGTGCAAGTCGCGGTCTCCCTCTTCGGGCAGGACGACCGCACTCAGGATCCCGGTGTACCGGTTGAACCCGTCGCCAGGCCGCCACAGGGCCAAGCAAGCCTCCTCTTGCCAGCCGCCACGCCGGAATCCGCTTAGCAGATGTTCCGCGAGCCGCCGGTGCAGCTCCTCGCGCAGCACAACTCGATGCTTCACCGTGCCTTCCAGATCCTGCGGATGTGCCGCTCAAGGTACGTCTTCATGTTCTTCCCGTCGGCAGTGTCGACCTGGTCCCAGAAGTCGCTCGGCGGAGCGCTAATCGCCATCCACGTGCGACCGTCTTCGCACTCGTAGTGCGCGACCACGCCACGTGAACGTGATCCCTTGACCTGCTCGGCCAAAACGGAATCCGGAGGCGACAGGTACACCCAATGCGGCGCTACTTCGGGCCACCTCCCCTCCTGCTGATCATGCACGGCCAAGGCCAACGCGACGGTTTCCCCAGCCCGACTGCCGTCTTGGATCGCGTACTCGAACCAGACTCCGTCGGCTCCACCGCGTTCAAGGGGCACCTTGAACGCCTCCGGGCGATAGCCCAAATCGGTGAGTCCAACCGCCATGCGCTCCGAGTTGCTGTTCACGCGAACGGCGCCCCTTTCTTCGGCGCCGCACGAAACACGTTGTACTTGTCGAGTTCCACGGTCTGCCCCGACACGAACGTGACGTCCGACTCCGGCACCGTCAGCTCATATCCGGTCTTGTCCGGATCTTGGCCAATCGCCTTCCCCTTGAACGCCTGCCGAAGCAACACCGCCGCGTCGACCGCCCGCTCCTCCGAGAAGAACGTCTCGCCGTTCACCTTGAACTCGTACTTCATTGCTATCCCCCTTCTCGTCTAGCATCCGGCCACACCGCCCTCGCCTACAACGACCAAGTCAGCGGTGTGGCGCCATCCAGAGGTTTACAGTACCATAGATGGTGCTCGGTTTGTCAACCACCTGTTGACGTGAAGGAGGAACCGGCCCATGTTCGGACAACGACTCCGCCTAGCTCGCAAGCGTGCAGGCCTCTCCATGCGGTCACTTGCCGACCAGATGAGCCCGAAGATCTCGGCCCAGGCGATCAGCAAGTACGAGGCCGGCAAGATGCTGCCATCCTCGGCTGTGCTGGTCGCTCTCGGCAAAGCGCTCGATGTCTCCCTGGACTTCCTCATGAGCGCACAGGTCGAAGAACTCGATGGCCTCGAATTCCGGAAGCACTCGAGGACGTCCGCCCGGGACCGCGCCAGGGCAGAGGCGATCCTGATTGACAATCTTGAGCGCTATCTGGCGATCGAGCACATCCTCGATGTCCCCGGCAGCGTCGAGTGGGCGGAGCAACGCCGCTACGACAGCGTCGCCAGCACCACCGAGATCGACGACAAGGCGGACGCGCTCCGCAACGCCTGGCAGCTCGGCCTGGATCCCATTCCCAGCCTGTGTGAGCTGCTCGAAAGCAAGGGCATCAAGGTAGTCGAAGACGACCTCCCCGAGCGCATCAATGGCCTCGCGTGTCGCGTGCTCAGAGACGGCAAGCCAGCCGCCGAAGCCGTGATCGTCTCCAACCGGATCAGCGTCGAGCGCAAGCGGCTGACGCTTGCCCACGAACTCGCGCACCGGATCATCCGATCCACCGGCAACCCCGCCATCAAGCTGGAAAAGGCGATGAACCGGTTCGCCGGCGCCTTCCTGATCCCTAGCCAGCACTTGCTCGCCCTAGCCGGCGACCATCGGAGTCGAATCACCTACTACGAGATCATGCGTTTGAAGCGCATCTACGGCGTCTCGGCGACGGCCATGCTGATCCGGCTCCAGCAAGTCGGCGTCCTGTCTCCGAGCACCGTCCAGCACGCCTTCATGACCTACGCGCGCTCCTGGCGCAAGGCGGAGCCAGAGCCAATCCCCCACAACCACGGATTCGCCGCTTTCGAGAGGCCCCGGAGATTCCAACGCCTCGTCTCAAGGGCTCTCGGCGAGGAGCTGATTTCACCCGCCCGCGCGGCCGCGCTCCTGAACCAGTCCCTCGACTCCATCGAGCAGCAGATCGGGGGCCCGGCGAGCCAGTGACGTGCGTCATCGTCAACGACGCCTCCTGCTTGATCGACCTCCGCAAAGGAGGTCTACTGGCCGCTATCTGCGAGCTCCCCTACCGATTCGTGGTCCCCTTGCCGATAAGGGCGTCCGAAGTCCTCGACTTCTCTCAATGCCAGTGGCGACGTCTGGACGACGCCGGCCTGGTCACCCATGACCTGACATCCGAGGAAGTCGGCCAAGCCCTCGAACTCAAGAAGCGACACCCAGCGCTGTCAGCCAACGACTGCTTCTGCTACATCACTGCACTTACTCACGGGGGCATCCTCCTGACTGGCGACGCCCTGTTACGCAGAGTCGCTGCCGGCAACGGCATGCGTGTACACGGTGTGCTTTGGATCGTCGACGAGCTCGCCACGAGCCGGATCTGTCCCAGGCCAGTACTGAGGAAGGCGTTGAAGGCTTGGCAAACCGACGCCTCCGTATTCCTGCCCGAACAAGAGATCTCGACACGACTGGAGCGACTGGCCCGCCTCGAGTAGCGCTGCTATCGGCGGAGCACACTGCAGTTCAAGGTCCAGCTAACCCTGCATCGGTTGCTGCTCACCGCCGGCCGGCTTCGCGGACTCCCTCTCGAAGACGGTCGAAACAGCCGACATCGGCCACGCCGGCCCGTGGCGACGCCGCACCTGCCAGAAGCCGGTCGCGCAGTCGCTCGCGGTCGTAGTCCTTCTGGATCAACTCGCGGATGTACTCGCTCGACGTGCTGTAACCACGGGTACCGACCCGCTCGTTCACGAAGGACTTGAGCGCCTCGGGGAGGAAGACGTTCACCGTAGTCATGCCTTGACGCTACCGCTAGCCAGCGTCTAACGGCCACCACCCGGATTGGGCGGGAGATGCGAGAACCGCGCCGGGTCGCGGGTCTCCCCGTAGCAGTCGGCGATGGGCTCGAGGTCACTCGGGCTGGCGCCGTGGAGGATGACGCCGTCGGCGCCGAGGTCGAACTGGCCGTTGATCTTCTCGACGCAACGTTCGGCCGAGCCGGTGGCTGCGGGGGCTAGCCAATCTTCAGGAATCAGCGGGGCGATCCGTTCCAGTTCCTCCGGCGTGGCCAGGCTGTCGATGGCGCCGCGGAAGCCGGCGACCAGCGGATCGGCGCGGAAGCGCTCGAGCACCTTCGGGTCCCAGCGGTTCGTCTCGACCATCAGGTCGCCGTAGGCCTGCAGGTAGGTCGCCATCCGGCCGACCGTCTTCTTGAGGCGCACCGGCTCGGGCAGGTGGTCGCCGATCGTCGCGAAGCAGGACCAGACGCGGACCGAGGCCGGGTCGCGGCCGGCTTGTTCCGCGGCGCGCTTCACCGTGTCGACGCAGCGGGCGAGGGTCTCGTCGGTGAAGAAGGTGTGGAGCACGACGGCGTCGAAGGCCCGGCCGCCGAGCGCCAGGGAGTTCGGCCCGAAGGCGGTCAGCGTCATCGGGATCTCGTCGTGGGCTTCCGCACCCAGGCGGAGCAGCGGAAAACGGCCGGCCGGCCCGTCGTGGTCGACGATGACCTCTCCGCGCCACATCCGGCGCATCAACCCGACGAAGTCCTCCATCTGGGCGGTCGTGATCCGCGACAGGCCCAGCGCATCGAAGACGCGGGCGATGCCGCGGCCAAGCCCCAGCGAGAAGCGGCCGCCGGTCAACCGGTGCATGGTCAACGCGTAGGACGCCGTGATCAGCGGATGGCGCGTGTTCTGGTTCGTCGCCGCGGTGGCGATGCCGAGTTCGGTGGAACAGGCCGCGGCCGCTCCCGAGAGCGTCGCCGCCTCCTTGATGTTGAAACGCTCCGAGATGAACACCGAGCCGAAGCCCATCGCTTCGCCGGCGCGCACTTCCTCGAACAGCTCGGCCGGGGACTCCGGCTGGCCGGCCAGGGTATAGAAGGCGAGTTCGTTCATCCGTTGCACCGGGAGTCCTCCTACAGCAGTTCGGCCGAGTTCAGGTCCAGGGCGTGCCGCGTGTGACGCCGGGTCATGGCGACAAACATCTCGTTGCCGCGTTCCGTCTCCTGGACCATCATCGAGGCGATGACGCAGACGCCGAAGCCGGCGAAGGCACCCCGCCGGTAGTCGGCCCAGCAGGCGTCCCAGGAGTAGTCGGCGATGCCGGCGGCGGTCAATCGCTCGTGGTACGCGCGGACAATGTCCCGCTCGCAGACCCTGCGCCGCTCGCTCCGGAGGCTGCCGCCGAGGAGATAGGCGACGTCGCCGAGCGGCAGGCCGATCGTGATGCTCTGCCAGTCGACCGCGGTGATCGCGGGCGGCGAGGTCCGCTGGTCGATCAACAGGTTGTCGAGCCGGTAGTCCACGTGGATCAGGGAGAACGGGTCGGGCAACTCGCCCGTCCATGCCGACTCGGCCTCGCCGTACCGGCCGAGGACGTCCCGCGCGTCCTCCTCGAGCCGGTCGCCGTAGCGATCGAGGAAACCCGGCAGCAGCGTCCGGTAGCGATCGTGGGTGGCCGCCGAGAGTTCGGGGCTGGGGCGGCCCAGCCAATCGGCCGGCAACAGCGTGACGTCGTTCCAGCCCGGCGCGTGCAGGCCCGCCAGTTCGAGTACCGCCGCCCGCGCCACCTCCTCGTCGCAGCCGGCAATCTGGTCACCCGGCTCCGCCGGCGCCTCGTCGCTCATCAGTACGGCGAAATGCGGGCCTTCGCCGACGATCTCCGCGAAGTAGCAGCGCGGCGTAGAGATCGAGAGCCGCGGCTGGAGCTCCTGGTAGAAGCGTACTTCCTTGATGTAGTTGCGCAGCACGACGCCGGTCTGCCGGCTGACCGGATCGTCGGACGGGAACTTCCCCACCAGGGTGCGCGGCGCGCCGCCGGAGTCTCCGCCGTACTCGAGCTCGTAGCGGATGCACCGTCCGAGCTGGCCGGTGCCGATGTCCGCCGCGTCGAAGCCCACAACCGCCACTTCGTGCCCAGCGGCCCGAAGTTGCTCCGTGAGCCAGCCGGCGCTCACCTCGGCCGGCGTGGGAATGAATGGCGCCGAACTCACTCGGCCGGCCGTTCCCGCCACCAGCCCGGGCCGATCCTGGACGGCCAGCCGTCCGGCGGCGTCGGCCACAGCAGGATCGTCCCCATCGGGCCGAGTTCGACGCCGCGGACGTCGTTGCCGAAGACCCAGAGGAAACTGACGTGGAACAGGAACAGCACCGGCTGGTCCCGGTACACCTCGCGATGGATCTCCCGGTAGATCGCGGCGCGCTTCTCGCTGTCCTGCTCCCGCTTGCCCAGTTCGAAGAGCTCGTCGACCCTGGGGTTCGAGTAGCCGCCGTTGTTGCGGCCGCCGTGGTAGGCGTCGGTGGCCAGTTGGTTGAAGAGGGCGTTCGGATCCTGGGTCGTGCCGCCGATCGTCCCGAGCGCCTGGAACTCGCTTTCGAGCCGCTTCTCGTTGAGGGAGGCGCTCTCGTAGGCGCGGGTCACCATCTCGACGCCGAGGCGGCGGAAGTCCTCGCGCAGGATGTCGAGCGTCGGCGGCACGTAGGTCAGTCCGGCGGTGTACGACAGCTCGAAGCTGAAGCGGACTCGCTCGCCGTCGATCTCCTTGTAGCGCCAGCCGGTGTCGGGGTCGGCGAGCCAGCCGGCCCGGTCGAGAAGCTCGGCGGCGCGCGCCAGGTCGTAGTCGTAGGGACGTTCGAGAATCGCCGGTTCGTAGTCCCATCGCTCTTCCACCATGAAGCCGTACGACCGCCGGTACAGGCCGTGGCCGACCCGACGGAGCACGGTCTCCGCGTCGTAGGCGTGGGCGAGCGCCCGCCGCACCAGAGGGTCGCCGAAGAACGGATTGCTCCCGTCCATGTTCCAGACGATGCAGAGCAGCAGCGCCGACGCGTGACGCCCCTTCACCGCCCGCTCTTCGAACAGCGGTCCCGTCGCCTGCCGGGCGAAGATGTTCGCATCGACGTAGGTCTGGTCGTACTCGCCGCCGAGGAACTGCAGGAAGGCGAGGTTACGGTCCGGCTGGAACTTGAAGATCATCGTCTTCGCGGCCGGCGGCGCGCGGTCGAAGAGGTAGTGGTCCTCCCACCGTTCGAGGACGACCCGGTCGTTGTTCCGCCATTCCACGAAGCGGAACGGGCCGCTGCCGATCACCGCCTCGCGGCCGTAGCGGTTGTAGTAGGGCGAGGAGCGGAGGGTCGGATCGGCGGCGCGCTCGGCGGGGTTTCCCAGAATGTGGCGCGGCATGATCGGAAAGGCGAGCGCCTCCAGCCGGAGCTGCGGCGCCAGGAGCCCGGCGAAGTCGAAGCGCACGCGGTGCTCCCCCTCCGCCGTCGCCCCGACGACCAGGTCACGAGCCGTCGGCCAGAAGCTCACCGGCACGCGTTCGTCGCGCAGGGCCTCCAGCGAGAAGGCGACGTCCGCCGCGGTCCAGGGCTCGCCGTCGTGCCAGCGCAGGTCCGGATTCAGGTCCAGCGTGACCGACAGCAGGTCCTCGGACCACCGCGCCTCGCGCACCACGTTCGTGTTCCAGTCGTAGTCCGACGGGTTGCCGTGGCGGATGGCCAGCCACTCGAACAGCATCCCGAACATCGTCCACGCCGACGCCGCGCCCGACGGGAAGAGCGGATTGAGCGTCGCCGGCTGGGAGAAGTCGTGACGGACGACGGTCGTGTCGCTGAGAGCCCGCTCCGGATCCGCGACGGGATAGAGCTCGTACAGGGACGGCGGATCGGAGAAGGGGTCGGCATCCGGATCGTAGGCCGCGCCGTCGTCGACGACGGGAAGCGGATTGCCGCAGGCGCCGGCCAGGAGGCCGGCCGCCACCGCCAGCCGCCACCGGGCGTTCACGCGTTGCGCTTGATGTCCCGGAAGGGACCCTGGTCGGCGCGGTAGCCCTTCGGCATCCCGAGTACCCGCTCGGAGATGATGTTGCGCTGGATCTCGTCCGTGCCGCCGGCGATCGAGATCGCGGGCACCGAGACCAGGACCTCGGCGATGATCCCGTCCGCGGCGGAGTCGGGACCGCTCAGCATCGCGTCGGCGCCCGAGATCATCGTGTGGACGTGGGAGGCCTGGCGGGCAATGACGCTCGCCGCGAGCTTGCCGATCGACCCTGCCGGGATGATCTCCGTGGTGCCGGCCTTGCGGCTGGCCTCGGCGCTGTCGGAGGCGAGCCGCGCGCCGGTGTGCAGGCAGATCAGCTTCGCGATCTCCTGCCGTGTCGCCGGATCGTTGATCGCGCCCGTCTCGCGAGCGCGCGGCAGCACGAGATCGACCCGGCCCTCGCGCTGCGGGTACCAGGTGTAGGGCTCGGTGGCGATCCGAAGCTCCTCTTCGTACTCCCCGTAGATCGGCCCCTGTTTCGGCCCGTCGAGCGAGGACCCGCGAACCCGGCGGCTGAAGCCGCGCCGCTCGAAGGACAGGGTCGTCTTCGCCACGTGCCAGCCGTTGCCCTCGCCGCCGATCAGGTCCTCGGGCGCCACGACGGCGTTCGTCATGAAGACCTCGTTGAACGACTGGTGGCCATTCATCTGCCTGAGCGGACGGGCCTCGACGCCCGCCTGACGCATGTCGAGCAGGAAGTAGCTGATCCCCTGGTGCTTCGGCACGTCCCAGTCGGTCCGCGCGACGAGGAGCCCGAAGTCCGCGTGGTGGGCGCTCGTGTTCCAGACCTTCTGGCCGTTGATGATCCACTTCCCGTCCTTCATCTCGGCGCGGGTACTCAGACCGGCCAGGTCGGAGCCGCTGCCGGGCTCGCTGAAGAGCTGGCACCAGGTGTGTTCGCCGGTCAGGATGGGTCGCAGGAAGCGCCGCTTCTGGTCGTCCGAGCCGCAGGCCAGGATCGTCTCGGAGGCCAGTCCCCGGGGGCCTACCTGGGCCGCCGGCACCACGTCCCTCTCCCGGAAGACCTCGGCGACCACCGCGGTCTGGTCGAGCGTGAAGCCGCGTCCGTACCACTCCTCGGGCCAGTGCGGCGCCGCCCAGCCGCCATCGAGCAGGATCTCCCGCCACTCGATCAGGGGACGGTCGACGCGCCAGTTCGCGTCGAGCCAGGCCGAGACTTCGCTGCGGATCCGGTCCGGGGTCATGCCGCGCCCTCCAGCATCGTCATCATCCGTTCGCGGTGGATCGCCGGCGTGCCGAACAGGACCTCGGAACCCTTCGCCCGCTTGAACCACAGGTGGGCGTCGTTCTCCCAGGTGAAGCCGATCCCGCCCCGCAACTGGATGCCGGCTCTGGCCGCGCTCATGTAGGCGTCGGCGGCGGCCGCCTTCGCCATGCTGGCGGCATGGGGCTCGCCGGCGCCGGCATCCAGGCAGCGGGCCGAGTGGTGGGTGAGCGCCCGCGCGATCTCGATCTCCAGCAGCAGGTCGGCGCAGCGGTGCTTCAGCGCCTGGAACGAGCCGATCGGCCGGCCGAACTGAAAGCGCTCCTTCGTGTAGTTCACCGTGGTCTCGAAGAGATGCTGCGCGCCGCCGATCATCTCGTGGGCCAGGGCGGAGCAGATCCGGTCCCAGATCCGGTTCAGGGTGTCACCGGTCACTTCGCCGACGCGGCGGCCGGGAACGTCGGTGAAGACGACCCGGGAAAGCTTGCGGGTCGGATCGACGACCTGGAGCGACTCGACCGCGAGGCCGGACGCGCCGCCCTCGACCGCGTGGAGCTCGAGCCCGCCGGCGCCGCTCGCCACGACCAGCAGCAGGTCGGCGACGTGGGCATCGAGGACCATCGTGGCCGTTCCCGACAGTTTCCCGTCCTCCGTTGACGTGATCGAGCCGCCGACGCCCGCCGGGGCGTTCAGGTCGTCGAGCACCAGGGTCGCGATCGTCGAGCCGCCGGCGACGCCGGGCAGCAGCTCGTCCCGGTCCGAGTCGCTGGCCGCTTCGACCAGCGCGGTCCCGGCCATCACCGCCGAAGCGAACCAGGGACCGCAGAACAGCCTACGCCCCATTTCTTCGGCGACGATGCCGAGTTCGACCGCGCCGCCGCCGGCGCCGCCATGGACCTCCGGAACGTGGACGCCGGCCAGCCCGGCGTCGCCGCAGAGCTCCTGCCAGACAGCCGGGTCGTAGCCCCGGTCCGTCGCCATCGACTCACGGACGGCCGTCGCCGGCGACTTGTCGCGCAGGGCCCGGGCCACGACGTCGCGCAGCAGGTCCTGCTCCTTCGAGAACTCCGTCTGCACGCTACCTCCTGTCGCCATTCACCAGCCCGGGAAACTACGCCGCGACTCCGCAGCGTACCGGAGGCGGATAGAGTCGCGGTGGCCCCGGAGCCAGCGTCTTACTGAGTAACCAGCCAGCATCTTAGTCGAGCCAGGCCAGGCATGACAGAGTCCAGCCGCTTGAATTCGAGAACCGACGGCCAGGCCGCGACACGTCCGCGACGCACCCAGGCCGAGAGGCGCGCCGAGTCGGAACGCGAGATTCTGCGCGCCGGGGCGACCCTGTTCGGCCGCCAGGGCTACACGGCGACGACCCTGGAGCAGATCGGCAAGGAAGCCGGCTACTCGAGCGCCCTCGTGTCGCTGCGCTTCGGCTCCAAGGAGGGGATCGCCGAGGCGATCGTCGACCGCCTCCAGTCCCGGGCCGGTAGCGAGGTGTTCGAGCCCGAGGAGGGAATCACCGGTCTGGCCAGGTTGAACCGGCTCTTCGACGGCTACTCGGACCTCATCCGCGACGCGGGGATCTGGCTGCGCGCCCTGTTCATGCTGATGACGGACTCCCTGGGGCCGCTGAACGGGAAGATCGATCTGTTCAGGGCCGGCAACGACAACTTCGCCGCCGCCTTCGAACGGGCCATCCGCGAGGGGCAGGAAGCCGGCGAGATCCGTACCGATGTCGACTCCGCCGGGACCGCGTTCGAGATCCTCGCCTCGATCCGGGGAACCACGCTCCTCTGGCTGCTCGATCCGGACAAGGTCGATCTCGTCGCGGCGATCGAGAGCCTCCGCGCCAGCGTCGAGGATCGGCTCTCGGCACGGGCTGGCAGCTAGTCCGCTTCCGGCTCGAGCTTGTCCTGGGTTTTCGTCTCGAAGTCGGCGGCGCCGTGACGCTCGCGTAGCTGGGTTTCCGGCGGTCCCCAGGCGCGGTTCACCATCCGGCCGCGCTTCACCGCCGGGCGTTTGGCGATCTCCCGGCCCCAGCGGTTCACGTTCTCGTAGCTCTGCCCCTCGATGAACTCGCCGGCCTCGTAAAGGTGGCCGGCGGCCAGCGCGCCGTACCAGGGCCAGATCGCCATGTCGGCGATGGAGTACTCGTCCCCCGCCATGTACCGGGCGTCCGCCAGGTGACGGTCGAGCACGTCGAGCTGACGCTTCACTTCCATCGTGAACCGGTCGATCGCGTACTCGATCTTCTCCGGCGCGTAGGCGTAGAAGTGGCCGAAGCCGCCGCCGAGATAGGGAGCGCTGCCCATCTGCCAGAACAGCCAGGACAGGCACTCGGTCCGGGCGCCGTGGTCCTCGGGCAGGAAGTCGCCGAACTTCTCGGCCAGGTACAGGAGGATCGCGCCCGATTCGAAGACGCGGGTGGGGGGCTCCGTGCCGTGGTCGACGAGCGTGGGGATCTTGGAGTTCGGATTCGCCGCGACGAAGCCGCTCGAGAACTGGTCGCCGTCGCCGATGTTGATCAGGTAAGCGTCGTACTCGGCGTCGTGCCCGCGGTCCAGGAGTTCCTCGAGCATCACGGTGACCTTCACCCCGTTCGGCGTCGCCAGCGAATAGATCTGGAGAGGATGTTCGCCTACCTGCAGGTCCTTCTCGTGGGTCGGACCCGCGATCGGCCGGTTGATCTTCGCGAAGCGGCCGCCGCTCTCGGTGTCCCACTTCCAGACCTTGGGCGGGGTGTAGGGGGAGTCGTTCATGGGATCGATCCTGGTCCGCAGCGTGGAGGGAATGGTGCACCCTGGAGGAGTCGAACCCCCAACCTTCGGATCCGTAGTCCGACGCTCTATCCAGTTGAGCTAAGGGTGCATTTCAAGGCCGCCGCACCGAGCGAGTGCGGAACCCTAGCAGCTTGGGTTGGAGAAGTGGAACGACAAAGCGGAGCCGACCTGCGGCCGGCGCGTACTGCCGGGCGCCTGCGGCGCCAGCGGGTCAGAAGACCCGCGCACCTAAGTCGATGAAGCGGTCGCACTGGGCGCGCACCTGCGCATCGCCCTCCGGCCCCCCGAGACCGATGACCGTCAGACCGTTCATCTGCAGCTTGGCGACCAGGGGCAGCATCTGGACCGACGTCGCCACCAGCACGACCGTGTCGACGCTCTGCTTCGTGTAGCAGAGTTCCAGCGCATCCACGACGATCCGCACCGCCGCCGAGCAGCCGCGCACTTCCGTGCCCGAGGGCACGTCGACGACCTCGGCGCCTCCACCGTGGAGCGCCTTCCGGTCGAGCCGCTCCTCGCTCGCGTCGGCATAGACGCGGCGCAGGACGAGCCTGCCGAGTTCCCCGTCCAGCCGCGCCAACAGGCCTTCCGCATCGAGCGCTGGGCCGCCCTCGAGGCTTCGCTCCAGACCGCCCAGGTCGAGAAGGACCGCGGCGCGGCCCGGTCCACCCGACTTCGTCTTCCGTGGCGCGGCGGCCGGACCCTGCGCTTCGGCGCCCTCGCCGGCCTCGCCCTGCTGCTGCGGTCCCCCACCGCGTCCGCGGCGGCGCGAGCGACGGCGACGGCGGCGACGACGTTTGGGAGGCGCGGCCTCGCCGTCTTCGCCAGTTGCCGGCCGGGCCGGTTCGGCCGGTTCCGTCGCGGCCTCGAGCGCCGCGGACACTGGAGGTTCGGCGGCAGGCTCGGCCTCTTCCGCCGCTTCCTCCTGCCCGTCCGGCGCTTCCTCGGCCGCCGCCACCTCGGCCAGCGGGACCTCAGTCGGCTCGGAAGCCGTCGACCGGGATTCGTCCGGCTCGGGAGCGGCCGCGGACTCGTCGCCGCCAGCCGTCTCGACCTGCGGCTCGTCGTCGGTCTCGGCGCCGGCTGCTTCCGGCCGCGCCGGTCCAGGTTTCTCCTCCGCTGCCGGTCTCCGCCACCAGGGATTCACTCTCACTCTCCCCCTATCGGAAGTCCTGTTCGGGCTGCTCCGGCGCCGGGCGCAATCGCCTCTCCGGGCCGCGGCCGGCGCCGCCGGGGATTGTATAGTCCGGGCAGTGCCCGTGGACGCGCTCCCGTACCGGTACCTGGCCGTCGACGGACCGATCGGCGTAGGCAAGACGACCCTGGTCGAGATGCTCGCGCAACGCTTCGAGGGGGTGAAGATCCTCGAAGACGTGGACAACCCCTTCCTCGAGGCGTTCTACCGCGACCGGCCCGGCACCGCGTTCCAGACCGAGCTCTACTTCCTGCTGACGCGCTACAAGCAGCAGCTCGACCTGGCCCAGGAAGAACTCTTCGATCCCATCCGCCTCGCCGACTACACTTTCGCCAAGAGTCGGCTGTTCGCCTTCCTGAACCTGGCGGACGGCGACCTGATGCTGTTCGAGAAGCTCTACGACCTGCTCGAGCCGCAACTGAGCCAGCCGGACCTGCTGATCTTCCTGACCGCCGACATCGACACCTGCATGGCGCGGATTCACAAGCGCCGCCGCGCCATCGAACAGAACATCTCGGCCGACTACCTGGGCGAGCTGATCGAGGCCTACAACCACCACTACTACCACTACGATGGGTCGCCCCTCCTCGTCGTGGACAGCCGCAACCTGGACTTCGAGCACAAGCCGACCGACTTCGAGGAGTTGCTCCACCACATCTCGCGGCAGATCCGCGGCACCGAGTACTTCGTGCCCGCGCGCAGCACCTGAGAGAAAGACGCCATGACCACGCCAGAACCCCTTGTCATCGCCGGCCGCGAGTTCCACTCGCGTCTCATTCTCGGCACCGGCAAGTACAGCGACGAACAGGTGATGGTCGACGCCTTCGACGCCTCCGGCACCGAGATGGTCACGGTGGCGCTTCGACGCGTCAACCTCGACGACCTGGGCAAGGGCTCGCTGATCGACCACGTCGACCAGGACCGCTACCTGCTGCTCCCCAACACCGCCGCCTGCTACACCGCGGACGAGGCGGTGCGGACGGCGCGACTGGCGCGCGAGCTTGGCGGCTGGAACTGGGTCAAGCTGGAAGTGATCGGCGACGAGAAGACCCTCTTTCCGGACAACGAAGAGCTGCTCGCGGCGACCCGGGAGCTCGTCGCCGACGACTTCGTCGTGCTTCCCTACACGACGGACGATCCGATCACCTGCCGCAAGCTCGAGGACCTCGGCGCGGCCGCGGTGATGCCGCTCGCGGCGCCGATCGGCTCGGGGATGGGCATCCGCAATCCGGCGAACCTGCGGATCATCGTCGAGCAGGCGAACGTGCCGGTCATCGTGGACGCCGGCGTCGGCACCGCGAGCGACGCCGCCCTGGCGATGGAGCTGGGCGCGGACGGCGTGTTGATGAACACGGGCGTCGCCGGCGCCCGGGATCCGGTGCGCATGGCCCGGGCGATGAAGCTCGCGGTCGAAGCCGGCTGGCTGGCTGCCAACGCCGGGCGGATTCCGAAGAAGCTCTATGCGACGGCGTCGTCGCCAGCAGAGGGAGTGATTACCTGAAGGGGATGCGGCTCTCGGCGTCGGCGGACCGCGGGTCGTCGGTGTCGCCGCGGCGGAGGCGCAGGAGGCCGGCGTGGGCGATCATCGCCGCGTTGTCGCCGCAGTAGCGGAGCGGGACGAGCAGGACCTCCGCGCCTCGACGTTCGCCCCAGGCGACCACTTCCCGCCGCAGCAGGCGGTTCGCCGCCACGCCGCCCGAAACGGAGAGCCGCTCCACCGGCCGCTCGCCGCGGAGCCGGTCCAGGCGGTCGATCAACTGCGCCACCGCGGTGTGCCGGAAACCGGCGAGGAGGTCGAGCACCTCCCGCGGCCAGGCCTCGTCGTCGCCGGTGGCATGACCGTTCCCCGCCTCGATCTCGCCGAGCGCGCGCAGCGCCTGGCTCTTCAATCCCGAGTACGAGAACGCCAGTTCGCTGGACTTGATCGTGGCCACCCGGAACGGACAGGCCGCCGGATCACCGAGCTCGGCCAGGCGATCGACCTCGGCGCCGGCCGGGAAGGCCAGGCCGACACGATGGCCGATCTTGTCGAAGGCCTCGCCGATCGCGTCGTCCCGGGTCTCGGCCAGGCTGGTCACGGCGCCGGACGGACCGTCGACGGCGAGCAGGCTGGTGTGGCCGCCGGACACGACCAGGCCGACCATCGACTCGGGGACCGAACGGCTCGCGCCGTCGGTCCGGAGCAGGGGCGAGAAGAGGTGGCCCTCCAGGTGATGCACCGCAAGGAAGGGCACGCCGAGCGAGTAGCTGATCGCCTTGCCGAGAGAGAGCCCGACGAGAAGCGAGCCCACCAGGCCGGGCCCGCGGGTCGCCGCGACGGCGCCGACGTCGGACCAGTACACACCCGCTTCCTCAAGCGCCGCCGCCGACACCCCGGGCCAGTTGCGCAGATGTTCGCGCGACGCCGCCTCGGGTACCACGCCGCCGAACGGACGGTGCACGTCCAGTTGGCTGGAGACCACGGACGAAAGCACGCGGCCCTCCGCGTCGAGCACCGCACAGGCGGTGTCGTCGCAGGACGTTTCGATGCCGAGGACGAAGCCCTCGAACGGGGTGGCCGCTTCGTTGGCCGTCGACATGCCGGCGACGTTATCCTCCCCTCACCGACGCCGGCCGGCGCGGCGGCCCACCGAGATCGCGACCTTGATCTTCCCACCGAGCTTCCGTGACGGCTCCCTCGCGTTGCGAGGCCGGCGCGTCATCGTCCGGGTCGACTTCAACGTGCCGATGTCCGGCGAGGAGGTGCTCGACGCGACCCGTCTGCGGGAAGCGGCGCCCACGATCGACACTCTCTGCGACGCCGGCGCCCGCGTCGTCCTGCTGTCCCACCGCGGCCGGCCACGGGGCAAGGCTGACCGGCGACTCAGCCTGGGTCCGGTCGCCGGCGCCCTGTCCTCCATCCTCGGGCGGCCCGTCGCCTTCGCCGCGGACTGCGTCGGCCCGACCGCCCGGAACGCCGCCGCCGCGCTCGACGACGGGGACGTCCTGCTGTGCGAGAACGTTCGCTTCCACGCCGGCGAGGAAGCGAACGATCCGGCCTTCGCCGCCGGGCTGGCCGCCCTCGGCGAGGTCTACGTCAACGACGCTTTCGGCACCGCCCACCGCGCCCATGCCTCCACCGCCGCCGTCTGCGGCCTGGTGAAGCAGGCCTTCAGCGGGCTGCTGCTCGACCGCGAGCTGCGGCAGCTCGACCGGCTGCTCGACGACCCGCCGCGGCCGTTCGTGCTCGTCACAGGCGGCGCGAAGATCCGGGGCAAGATCGGCGCCCTGCGGCGCCTGCTGCCCCTGGTCGACCGGGTCCTGGTCGGCGGCGGCATGTCGAACACGTTCCTGGCCGCCCGCGGCGCCGAACTCGGTTCCTCCCTGGTCGAGACGGAGAGCTTCGACCTGGCGCGGGAGATCGAGACCGCGGCCGCGGCCGGCGGCGCCGAGCTGCTCCTGCCAAACGACATCGTGGTCACGGATTCGCTCGACGCAAACCCCTCGGAGCGGGGGACTCGCACGGTGCCGGTGGAGGACGGCGTGCCGGCCGGATGGCTCGCGGTCGACATCGGGCCGGAGACCCGAGCCGCGTTCGAGGCCGCGATCGCCGGCGCCGCGACCCTGTTCTGGAACGGCCCGATGGGCGTCTTCGAGACACCGCCCTTCGATGCCGGCAGCCTCGCGGTGGCGCGAGCCGTAGCCGCCTGCGACGGCTTCACCGCGATCGGCGGCGGGGAAACGGTGGCCGCGGTCCGGCAGGAGAAGCTGTCCGGGAAAATCGATCACGTCTCGACCGGCGGCGGCGCCTCCCTGGCGCTGCTGGCCGGCGAGGAACTGCCGGCTGTCGAGGCACTCAACGCCCGGCGCAGGGAGGAAGCATGACGCGCACACCGATCATCGCCGGCAACTGGAAGATGAACCTGCTCCGCGCGGACGTCACGGCTTACGCCGAGGCTCTCGCGGCCGCAGGCCCGTCCGGCGCGCAGGCCCCCGACAACGAGGTGGACGTCGTCCTGTTCCCGACGCCCGTCTACCTGGGTCTCGCGGCGACGGCGATGCCCGACTGGGTCGCCGTCGGCGCCCAGGACGTCCACGCCGAGGACGGCGGCGCCTACACCGGCGACGTCGCCGCCGCGCAGATCGTCGATGCCGGCGCTTCCTGGGCCCTGGCCGGCCACTCCGAACGGCGCCAGTACCACGGCGAATCGAACGACGACGTGGCGCGCAAGGCCCGGCGGGCCCTCGGCGCCGGGCTCGTCCCGGTCGTCTGCGTGGGCGAAACCCTGGAACAGCGCCAGCAGGACCAGACGGAGGCGATCCTCGACGCCCAGTTGGGGGCCGTCCTCGAAGTGCTCGCCGCGGCCGGCGGCGCCGGAGCCGGCGCCGTCGTCGCCTACGAACCGGTGTGGGCGATCGGCACCGGCCTCAGCGCCTCGCCCGAGATCGCCGCCTCCGTCCACGGCCACCTGCGGGCCCGGCTGAACGGCCACCAGGGCGGGCTCGGCGACTCGACCCGGATCCTCTACGGCGGCTCGGTAAACGCCGACAACTGCCGGGATCTGATCGGCCGCACCGACATCGACGGCTTCCTCATCGGCGGCGCAAGTCTTGATCCTGCCTCGTTCCTGCGTATCATTCGTCTTTCTACGGGTTCCGGCGACGGCTCCTGAGCCCTGACGAACGGAGCCGTGATCGCGTTGCGGATACCCCGGAAGGGAGATTGACTTGATCTTCGTGCTGTATGCCGTCCACGTGACGGTTTCGCTGTTTCTGGTCCTCGTCGTCCTGCTGCAGCAGGGCAAGGGGGCCGACCTGTCCGTGTTCGGCGGCGGCGCGTCTCAGGCCGCCTTCGGCGCCCGCGGCGCGGCCACGCTTCTGCACAAGCTGACCGTCGGCTGCTTCGTCCTCTTCATCGTGACGACGCTCTCGATCGGCTTCATGCAGAAGCAGGACACCTCATCGGTCATGAGCGGCGTCGGTTCCGTGATGGACGAGGTCCAGGCCACCGAGCCGTCAGAGGCGCCGGTTTCGACGGCACCGGCCCAGGAAACCGAGGCGGCGCCGGCGGAAGCCGAAGGCGACTCGACCGAAGCCGGCACCGGGACCGGAAGCGACAACCAGGGATAGAGCCAGCGGACGACGTGGCCAGAGCCGAAGTGGCGGAATTGGTAGACGCGCACGGTTGAGGGCCGTGTGGGGCAACCCGTGCCGGTTCGAGTCCGGCCTTCGGCACCACCCTCAGAAGCCACCCGCCGCGGCGTGACCGCCGCAGCCGGTCTCCGGCCGTGCCGGCCGCCGCCTACTGGCGCTTGGCGCTCTTGATGGCGACGGTCTCGTCGGGCACGTCCCCCATGCCGTTCTTCACACCCGTCGCGACCTTCGAAATCGCGTCGACGACCTCGAGACCCTCGACGACCTCGCCGAACACGGCGTAGCCGAAGTCGCCGCCGGAAGCGTCGAGACCCTCGTTGTCCACGGAGTTGATGAAGAACTGGGCGGTCGCCGTGTGGGGCCCCGGGAGCCTCGCCATCGAGATCGTGCCGCGCTTGTTCGAGAGACCGTTCTTCGACTCGTTCTCGATCTCCGGACGGGTGATCTTCCGCTGAAGATCCGACGTGAAGCCGCCGCCCTGGATCATGAAGCCATCGATCACCCGGTGGAAGATCGTGCCGTCGTACCATCCGCGATCCACGTAGTCGAGGAAGTTCTCGACCGTGATCGGCGCCTTCTCCGGGTTCAGTTCCAGCACGATCGTGCCGTGGCTCGTTTCGAGGGCTACCCTCGGGGGCGTGTCCTGGCCGAAACTCGGAGCGGCCAGCAAGACGGTGGAAGCGGCGTAGATCAAGAAACGACTCCAGGGTCCGGTGAGTGAACTGTGCATCTGGTCGATCTCCAGAAATGAAACCGCCCCGGCCGGATGCCGAGGGCGCGAAGCGCGCGCAGCCTAGCAGTCTGGTCGTCGGCGTCGTTCTCGCGGGCGGCCGAAGCACCCGGCTCGGCCGCCGCAAGGCCGGGCTGCGGCTCCCCGGCCTCGAGCCCGACAGCGCGGGGCCGACCCTGCTCGCCTGGGCCGTTACGCGGCTTGCGGCGGTCGACAGGGTCGGAGAAGTCGTAATCGCCGCCGGCAACGCCGGCATGGAAGCCCCGTCGGCGGACTACAGCATCCCCGTTTCGGTTGGAACCGACGGCTCAGGTTCCGGCCCGGCAGCCGGCGTGCTCGGCGCGGCCCGGGCACGGCCGGCTCGGAACCTGCTCGTCCTGGCCTGCGACCTGCCGCTGGTCCCGGTCGACCTGCTCAGCGACCTCGCCGCCTCGGGGGCCGACCTGGCGCCGGCGGCTACCGACCCCGGCGACCCGCGATCCATGAACCCGACCTGCGCGCTCTGGACACCGCCGGCCCTCGAACGGCTGGCGGCGCGAGTCGAAGAGGGCGACAACCGTCTCTACCCCCTCACCCGATGCGCCGGCTTGCGGGTCGAGCCCGTCCACGCCGGCCGCTTCGGAGACCCCGAGGACGTCCTGCTGAACGTGAACACGGCCGCCGACTGGGAACGGGCCCGCCGGCTGGTCGTCTAGCCGGTGCCGCACTCCTCGCAGGAGCAGAGGCTCCGCAGGAAGTCGAAGCGGTAGATGCCGGTCCAGTGCCCGTCAGACCAGGCGATGCTGAGCGCGTAGTTGCCGACCTGGGAAACAGTCTGCGCCGTCACCGGCCGCGGCGGCGGCCGAAAGCGTAGCGGGCCGGCGTTGTGGCCCTGGCACATGGCGCAGGGGCAGTAGCCCCGCAGGACGTCGTACTCGTAGTCGCTCCGGTGGCCGTCCTGCCAGAGCACGCGCAGCAGGCGCGCCTCGTGGTCCCGTCGAACTTCGGTGGGCCAGTTCGGCATGTCAATCGGGAGCCGGCCGAAAGGCCGGCGCACCGGCAAGCAGCGTCGGTGGATCCACGGTGCCCGCTGGCGTCCACGGTCCGCAGCGGACGAGCCGGGCCAGACCGCGCAGGCTTCCCGCCGCGAAACCCTGACTTCGTATCGTCGCCCGCGTGTACTCGCTGCACGTAGGTTCGAAGCGGCAGTGGACGCCGGCGCGCTCGAGGAGCGGCGAGACGGTCGCCTGGTAGGCGGAGATCAGGGCGCCGGCGGCGCGTGCCGAGAGCTGGTGTTCCGGCAGCCGGGTCATGTCGAAGGCGGCGGTGCCAGCGAGCAGGATGCCGGCAGCCAGGAGCAACCGAATGGTCGCCGCTCCGCGGCGCCGTCTCGAGGCCGCCTCCGGCGGCAGCGGGTCAGAAGACCCGCGCACCCAGCGGACGGTCGCCGCTCCGCGGCGCGATCTTGAAGCCGCCTCCGGCGGCAGCGGGTCAGAGGACCCGCGCACCCAGTGAGCCAGACGCCGGTGCACCCGGTTTCTGCCGCGTCAGAAGCGGTCGACCAGGGGCGTCAGAACCGGAATCTGGAGACGGCCGCCGTTGACGCCGCGCACGATGCAGGCGATGCGGACCAGGACGAAGGCGACGAACAGCATGAAGAAGAACGGCGCCAGGAAGCAGCCGATGCCGGTCGTGAACACGGCGATCTGGGCGACGACCCACAACATGAACTCGGCGGCCATCAGGACCAGACCGTGCTTGGCGTGCCAGCGGACCTCGTCGTCCCGTTCCTCGATGAGGAGGGGTACCAGGACCAGAACCCACAGGTAGGCGAGCACGACCATCAGGTTCCGGTTCGACGAGGGGCCGTCGGAAGCGGGCGGCTCTGGCGGTGCGGGCGCCCCCGAAGAGGAGGATTGCTGCGTTGCCGGTTCTGTCATGCCTCAACCTTCTCGAGGAGCGGGCCGTCCTCGGATGCGGCCGCTCGGCCTATTGTCAGTGTAGCGCGGTACAAATCCCGGTACCGCGCGACGATCCGGCGACGGTCGAAGCGGGAACGTGCCCACTCGCGGCCGTGCGCCGCGAAGGCCTGCCGCCGCGATGGATCGCTCAGAAGGGCCACGCAGCTCGCCGCCAGCAACTCCACGTCGCCGACCGGGCAGAGCAGCCCGTTGCGGTTCTCGCGGACCACCTCCGGCACGCCCCCGGTGCGGGTCGCCACGACCGGCACGCCGAGAGCGAGGGCCTCGAGCGACGCCAGGCCGAAGCTCTCGCTCTCCGAAGCCGAAAGGAACAGGTCGCCCCGCTCCAGGATCGGTTCGACATGGGTCTGATTGCCGAGGAAGGTCACGTGGTCCCCGATCCCCAGTTCAAGGCACTGGCGCTCGGCGGCGGCCCGCTCCGGACCATCGCCCACCATGCAGAGCTGCGCCGGCATCTCCCGCCGCACGAGCGCGAACGCCGCGATGACGTCCGACGCGCGCTTGACCGGACGGAAGTTCGAAACGTGGACGATTCTCCCCGGCGGGTCGGCGGCCGGCTCCGGCCGTTCCGGGCGGCCTCCGGCGGCCGGCGGCACGAAGTTGGGAACCACGTCGACCGGTTCGTCAAGTGAGAAACGCTCCGTCGCCTCGCGCGCCAGGGCCTCGGACGGCGCCGTGACGCGGTCGCTGCTCCGCAGCGCCCAGCCGACGACGTCCCGGTAACTGCGGTGCGCGCCCACGAGGGTCACGTCCGTACCGTGCACGGTCGTGACGATCGGGCACGGCGGTTGATCGCTCCCGCCTTCCGCGAGCAGCCGCCTGGCCAGCAGCGCGGCCACGGCGTGCGGCGCGGCGTAGTGGGCGTGCAGGACGTCGAGACGGGCGGCCGCGGCGACTTCGGCCAGGCGGTTGGCAAGGGCCAGTGTCTGCAGCGGCCGATCGAACAGGCCGTACTCCTGGATCTCGGATCCGTCCACGCGGTGGAAGTGAACGTTCGCCCGTTGGCTCAGCCGCGGGGGCCTGTCCGAACTGACGACATGAACGATGTCACCGCCTTCGGCCAGCGCGAGAGCCAGCTCCGAGGCGACGACGCCGGAGCCCCCGAAGCTCGGAAAGCAGCAGATTCCAATCCGCATCGGATCCTCTTCTACGCGGGCGGACGATCCGCGGTTTCGCCGCCAGCCGCGTCGCCGCGGGCCAGCGACAGGGGTTGCAGGTGCCGCGGATCCCTGTCGATCGACCCGAGTTCCCGAATCAGCGCGCCGCCGTACGACGCCAGACAGTGAAGGGACGTGAACTCCCGCTCCTGCAGCTTGCCGTTCGGCAGGCAGTGCGCACGCAGCCTCATGACCCGCCCGCGCAGCACCTCGTCACGGCGGGCAGCCGCGGCAACGACGCGCCGCTCGAAGAGCGCGAACGTCCGTTTCAGGTTCGCTCCCGTCTTCTTCCAGGCGACTCCCAGCGACTCATCGACCGAGGTCTGCCCCACCGCCAGATCGTCGATTGCCGCTTCCAGCTTCTCGCCGGCGGCGCCGAGGAAGTCGAGGTCGAGGCGGGAGGCCAGGAGCTCGTCGAGTTCATCGGGCCCGGAGAGCACGGCCGCCAGGTCGATTCCCTCCGCCTCCAGTGCGTCCAGCCAGCGACGTTCCCGGGCGCCGAGCAGCACGACCTGGGGACGAAGGACGATCGCCGGGGGAGGTACGTCGACCGCGCCGTAGAGAACGCGTGCCTGGGTCATGTAGGCGAGTTCGCCCGGGCCGAGGATCTGAAGCGCCGTGCCGAACACCGCGTCCTGAACCACGGGACGCGCCAGCACGCCGGGGCTCAGGGACTCCGGCCGCCGGTCGAGGCCTTCGAGCAGAGCGCCGACCTCGCCGGCGCCTCCGCCGCGCAACCGGTAACCCCCGTTCTCCGTCCACACCACCCGCCGCCGCTCGCCGGCGTCGTCGATCAGGAACAGGGGCGCTTCGCCCCGTCGCGAGCGGACCTGCAGCCGGACTCCGCGCCGGTCCAGTTCCGCCGACGCCGACTCGAGAGCCGCGTCGACCTCGCGCCGGCCTTCGATCAGCCGGCGCAGCACCGGCGCCGACGCCTCTTTCAGCGCGGGGAGCTGCGAGTCGACGAGCAGCGGGCAGCGATCACCGAGAAACCGCGCCATGAGCCGCGCGAAGGACTCCGTGAAGCAGCGATCCGGCTCCAGGTCCTTCCGGCAGTCGTCCAGCCGGCGGCGATAGTCGTCGTTCGGCGCCGCGTCCCGGACCCTGGCCAGCAGAGCGGCGGCCCCGGGTCCGAGGTGGCGGCCGCCGACCGGCACGAGCGGCTCCGGATCCTCGCCCAGGGTGAGCGCTTCCGGGCCCGCCGGCGGAAACCAGGCGCGGGCCACCTCCGCGTAGTCGTGGTCCTCGGACGCCATCCAGAACAGGGGCACGGCGCGCCGGCCGCGGCGCGTCAGGGCTTCGGCCCAGCGGACACAGGCCGCGGCCTTGGTCAGGGTAAACAGCGGACCCGCTCCCAGACCGCACTGCTGGCCGGTGATGACGACCAGGGTCGCCGGATCGGCGAGAGCTTCGGCGAGGCCGGCCGCGCCCGGGTGGCCGTAGCGCTCGTTGGCCTCGGCAAGGGCCCCGGCGACGTTCCCGCGGTCGGGCGCCGGGTCCGCCGGCGCCTTCACCTGGTCCTCCTCACCGGGCAGCACGAAGCGCAGGGGCTCGAGCAGGTCGAGGTCCCGGCCGTCCAGGAAGCGCCGGGGAAGCTCACCGAGCAGCCCGCAGGCGCAGAGGTCGGGACCGCTCGAGGCGGCGCTCGGGGGGCGGTTCGGCACGGCGGCCGATCCTACCTGCGCCAGTCTGGCCACGGGTAGAATCGGCGGCATGACTACGTCCTCGCCAACGATGCCGGCGCTCGATCCGATGGTCATCGGCCGGGGCGACCGCGCCGTGACGATCGACCCGCCCCTGTTCCTGGCGCCGATGGCCGGCGTGACGGACCGGGACTTCCGGTTGATCGTCCGCCGCATCGGCGGCGTCGGCCTGGTGTCGATGGAGTTCATCTCCTCGCGGGCGATCGTCGACGGCAACCAGCGCACGCGGGACCTCATGTACTTCGCCGAGGAAGAGCGGCCGCTGGCGATCCAGATCTACGGCTCGGACGCGGAGACGATGGCGGAGGCGGCGGAGGTCGTCGAAGAGCTCGGCCCCGACGTCTGCGACATCAACATGGGCTGTCCGGCCAACAAGGTGCTGAAGGGCTGCGCCGGCGCCGCCCTGATGGGCGATCTCGACCTGGCCGGCCGCATCATCCGCGACGTGCGGAACCGGATCCGGATTCCGCTGACCGTCAAGTTCCGGCTCGGTCTGAACCACAGCGAGACCAACTATCTGGACCTGGGACGCCTCTGCGAAGACCTCGGCGTCGACGCCGTGACGATGCACGCGCGGACCGCCAAGCAGATGTTCCGGGGCGAGGCGGACTGGACCCACCTGGCGCGGCTCAAGGAGGCTCTCTCCATTCCGGTGATCGGCAACGGCGACATCACCACCCCCGAGGACGCCGAGCGACTCCTCCGGCAGACGGGATGCGACGGCGTCATGGTGGGCCGCGGCGCCACCCGCAACCCGTGGATCTTCCACCAGATCCGGAGCCACCTGCTCGGCACGGAAGCGCCGGAGCCCACCCTGATCGACCGGCGCGACCTGATCCTGGGCCACTTTCACATGGTGGCAGAACGGGAAGCCAACCGCTTCGCGCTGCACAAGCTGCGGAAATTCACCGGCTGGTACACCTACGGGCTACCCAACGGCAAGCGCCTGCGCCAGCAGATCCAGCAACTCGACACGGTGGAGAAGTTCCTGATCGCGGTCGAGGCGTTCTTCGACCAGCAGCTCGACGACCTGGCCGCCTAGGGCGCCACGCAGGCCGCCCCGTGGACGCACCGTATGAGATCGAACTCGATCTGACGCCCGACGAAGCGCTCGAAGCGCTCTCCGACGGCGCCGATGCCTGGAACGGAACCTGGCATCGCCAGGGTACGGGCGGCCAGTTGACCCTGCCGGTGGCTGCCGGCGTCCGCTACGGCGTCCTCTACGGCTCCGTTTCCGTACAGCCGAGCCGTGAAGGAGTCCGCGTGACGTACCACGTCGACCGCTCGGAGTACGCCACGAACGCCGGCGCGGTCGGCATCCTGGCCCTGGGCGCCCTGGGCGTGCTTGCCATGCTGGCCTGGCCCCTGCTGCCTGGAACCTCCCCGAACCTGGCCGGGAGCGGCTTCATCCTCATCCTGCTGGCGTGGCTCGTCGTCGGGCGCAGGCTGCGGCACCGCGGCGCCGCGGACTTCCTGGCCAGCCTCGGGCCGCGGCCGGGCGAGACTCCGCGGGGGCCGTTCGCTCCGCCGCCGACGTGACCATGGTCATGACCGCGGACGTCTTCGCGATACCGTCGGCGGCGCCATGGAACGATGGACGAGGAGAGTCGCCGCGGCGGCCGTCGCGCTCGCGGCTCTCGGCTGCGAGGTCGGCCCGGAAACCGGGCAACACCCACCAGCCCCAACGGCGGCGGCCGGCTCGCAGAGCCCATCGGACTGGCCCTCCGACGTCGTCATCCACCGCGACGACTGGGGCGTGCCGCACATCAAGGCGTCGACCGACGCCGCGGTCGCCTTCGGCTCCGCCTGGGCGCAGTGCGAGGACCACTTCTTCCAGCTCGAGGACACCTACATCAAGGCGCTCGGCCGCTACGCCGAGGTGGTCGGGGAGTCCGGCTTCCGCAGCGACCTGGAGGTGGCCCTGTTCGACCTGGTCGGATCGTCCCGGCGCGACTTCCCGAACCTGCCCGAGAACATCCGGCGCATCGCCGAGGGCTTCGCCGCCGGCTACAACTACTACCTGGAGAAACATCCCGAGGAGAAGCCTCGCCTCCTCACGCGCATGGAGCCCTTCCATGTGCTTGCCTTCGAGCGCTACATGATCCTCGGCCGGTTGCTCGGCGCCGCCCACGCGCCGCGCGGCCGGCTCCCTCGGCTGGCCGAGGAGCTGGCCGCGTCGCTCGGTTCGAACCAGTGGGCCGTCGCCCCGTCGAAGACACGCGACGGCAACGCGATGCTCTTCATCAATCCCCACCAGCCCTGGTACGGCTCCGGCATGTTCACGGAGATGCACGTGGTGAGCGACGAGGGGCTCAACTTCTCGGGCGCGATGTACCCGGGCGGCCCCCTGCCAACCGCCGGCTTCAACGAGCGGCTGGGCTGGGCGTACACGGTCAACGCCGCGGATATCTCGGACACCTACCGCCTGACCTTCGACCACCCGAGCGATCCGCTCAAGTACCGCTACGGCGACGGCTACCGCGATGCCCAGGAATGGCTCGCCACGATTCACGTGCGCGGCGGCGACGGCGAACTCGAACCGCGCGAGGTCGTCCTCCGGCGGTCGCACTACGGCCCGATCATCGCCAGGGAAGACGACGGGCACTACCTGGCCGTCCGCGTGCCGCGTCTCTACGAAGGCAGCCGCATGGTCCAGGCGCTGGCCCAGGCCAAGGCTCGGTCCTTCGAGGAGTGGTACGCCGCCGTCTCGATGCAACTGCTGCAGACCTTCAACACGACCTACGCCGACGCCGACGGCAACATCTTCTACCTCTACAACGGCACGTTCGCCCGCCGCGACCCGTCGGTCGACTGGACCAGGCCCGTCGACGGCGCCGACCCGAACAACGAGTGGGGTCCGTTCCACCCGATCGGGGAGCTGCCGCAGGTCCTCAACCCGCCGTCCGGCTTCGTCCAGAACTGCAACTCGACGCCGTTCACGACGACTGACGACGGCAACCCCTCGCTGCTCGACTTCCCGCCCTACATGGTCGAGGACAAGCACGACGACAAGCGCCGCGCCAAGATGGCCCGCTACCTTCTGCGGAACGCCGAGGACATCACGTTCGAGGACTTCCAGGATCTCGCCTACGACACGACCCTCTACTGGCCGATGACCGAGCTGCCGGTCTACGCGCGCCGGCTCGAGCAGCTCGAACGCACCGAGCCGGAACTCGTCGGCCGGGTCCGCCCCTACCTTGAGCACCTGCTCGACTGGGACTTCAAGGGTTCGCTGACCTCCACCCAGGCCACCCTGGCGGTCGGCTGGTACGAGGAGCTCTACGGCCGCGGCTACCCGGTCGAGACCCTGAAGGCCGAGTACGTGAACGACATGCCGGCGCGGTTCGTCGCCCTGGAGCGGGCCGCCTCGAAGCTCACCGAACTCCACGGCGACTGGCGCGTGCCCTACGGCGACATCCACCGCATCCAGCGCCACGCCAACCAGCCCTCGGCCGGGGCCGTCCCCTTCTCGGACGACGAACCCAGCCTGCCGCTGGCAGGCGTTCGCGGCCCCCTCGGCGTCGCCTTCACGCTCTACCACTCGCCGCCCACGACGCTCGAGAGCGGCGAAGTCCGCAAGCTCCGCTACGCCGCCACGGGCGCCTCCTACATGGCCGTGTACGAGTTCGGCGAGAAGACCCGCGGCGCGAGCTACCTGCACTACGGCCAGAGCCACCGCCCCGAGTCGCCCCACTTCTTCGACCAGGCCCGGCTCCTCTCGGAACGACGCTTCAAGCCGGCCTGGCTCTACTGGGAAGACGTGGAGGCCCACACGGCGAGCGCCTACCGCCCGGGCGATTCCTGAGCAAGCGGTCGCCGCTCCGCGGCGCGTTGCCATCGGCGGGGCTCCGCTACACTGACAGCGTGAAGATCGCCCGCTACCTCGTGCTCACGACCTGCGTGGCTCTTGTCGCGTCGGCCGCCCTCGCAAGCGACGAGGAGGGCGTTGCCGCCTGCAAGGCAGGCGACTACCTGGAGAGCAGCGGCCAGACCGCGGAGGCGATCGCCGCCTCCGAGCAGGCGATCCGGAGCGCCATCTCCGCCGACCCGGGGGACTGGCGAGCCCAATGCGCCCTGGGCCAGGTCCTCACCCGCCAGGGCCGCTACCGGGCGGCCAGGAAGGCGCTCAAGACCTCCCTGAGTCTTGCCGGCGCCTCGGACGCGAAGGTGGTCTGGGGTTGGCTCGGCAATCTCTACTGGCGGCAGCAGCGGTACACCAGGGCCGAACGGGCATGGGAGAAGGCCGGCGATTTCGCGCCCCCGGCGAGGGTGCGTGAGCGCATCTACCGGCAGCCTTCCGACGTCGGGATCAGGGAGATCAACCACCCTCGGACGAAGGGCCCTGCGTGGCTACCGCCGAACGCGAGCCCCGCGCCCGTTCCCGTGGACGGGTAACGGCTCGACCGCCGCAAGTGGTGTAGAATCGCCGGTCCCTGGGGGCGCATGGCTTCGACGGGAGATCATGCGGTTCGGGGGTTGCGTGCCGAGTCCGTCTCGTAAACCGGACCTTTACACTCGCCAACGACGAATTGGCACTGGCGGCTTAGAAGCCGTCACGGTCCTGCCGGAGCCTTGATTCGCGGCGCCGTCAGGAGCGACACTCAAAGTGGATCAAACGTCTGAGCGCGGCTCCGAACTCAGGCCGGATCACTTCGGAGCTAGACCGCTGGCCGTGGTGGCCTTCTACCCAAGCCGGCGGCGACTGATCGAGTGAAGGCTACGCACGTAGATCCCTCGCGCCGAGTCTCGCGGACGTGGGTTCGATTCCCACCGCCTCCACCAACTTTCTCCTGGCTGCGGAGGAAGCGTCGGCCTTCGGCCGGCGACTCGAAGCCGCCTGCGGCGGCAGCGGGTCAGAGGACCCGCGCACCCAGCGGAGCCGGAACAAACGGCGACCCACTACGAGTCGGGCCATAATCGCCGGAACGTACCTACCATTTGGGAGGTGTTGGACCGATGACCGCCCGACTCTTCAGACCAGGACGACTGGCGCTAGCAGCCGTACTGCTGTCCGCCACGGCGGTGGCCGGAGTGGCTCAGACAACAGGAACCATCCAGGGCGTCGTCGTCGACGCGGACGACAACCCTCTGCCCGGCGTAACCGTGACGGTGGCCGGCCCGGGTGTGCGCCAGGAGCGGATCACGCAGGGCGACGGCGCCTACGCCAGCGCCGGTCTTGTGGCCGGCGACTATGTCGTGACGGCATCTCTGCTGGGCTTCGAGCCAGCCGAGACACCGGTTTCGCTCGAGGCGGGCGCCACCGAGAACGTCCGGCTCGTCCTGCAGGTCGCGAGGCTCCTGGAGACCGTCACGGTCGTGGCCGAGGAGCCGCGGACCTTCGCGAGGAACCTCGTCTCCCAACCGATGATCCGGCAGCAGTCCAACATCACCGCGGTGACGTCGGTCGTCGACAACCTGCCGGGTGTCTCGGTCCAGGAAGGCGACTCCTACGGCTTCGACGACTGGTCGAGCAACGTCGCCATGCGCGGCTTCCAGGTGACGATCAACGACGTGCAGATCGGCACGACGATCGACGGCTTCCCGAACGGCACGTCGGACTACTGGAGCGGCGCGAAGGTAAACCGCTTCCTCGACCCGATGAACCTCGGCGGGGTCGAGGTGTCCCAGGGGACCGCGGACATCGGCTCGCGCTCCGTCGAGGCGCTTGGCGGCACGTTCAACTACCTGACCGACGATCCGGCGGAGGAGCGGGCGTACACGGCGTCCATGACGCTGGGCCAGAACCAGGGTCAGCGCTTCTTCATGCGCGTCGACACCGGGCCGATCTTCGGCGGCAACACCCGCGCCTGGTTCGCGGCGACCCGCCAGGAAGCGACGGACTGGATGGAGGGCTCCGCGCTGAACTCGCGCGAGCACCTCGCGATGAAGCTCGTCTCGTCCCACGGCCGGCTCGATCTGACGAGCTACGTCTCGTATGACAACATCCACGAGGACGTCTACCAGCGGCTCTACAGCGAGAGCGACTTCCGGGCCAACCCGCGCTGGGACCGCCTGATCGGCGAATGGCCCGGCGTGCCGTACCTGAACCAGTTCCACCGCCGCGGCTGGCAGACCCGGCGCAGCAACGCCTTCGGTTACCTGAAGGCCGACTGGTCGTTCGGCGAGGAGCTCTCGCTGAGCCTGGCCGGCTACTTCCACCGCAACCGCGGCCGCGGGGACTGGCTGCCGCCCTACATCGTCGACCTCACCGACGACGGGGGCGGCGCCGAATCGGAGCTGTTCGGCGGCCAGACCGTGCGTGGCGGCTCGCAGCTCGGACTGATCCGTTTCATCGGCCCCGACGGCGCCGCGGTGGGGCCGGTGCCGGGCTGTACGTCCTCCTTCCTCTTCAACTACTACGGCCCGGGCGGCCCGGAGGTCGATCCGGCCTGCCATCCGGGCGCCACCGCTGTGCAGTCCTACCGCCACAGTCACTATGCGAAGGACCGCGTCGGCATCACGCTCGACGAGGAATGGCTCACGACGATCGGCAACGCTGGAAGCAAGCTGCGCGCCGGGATCTGGTACGAGGACTCGAAGCGGGGCCTCGGCCGGGACTGGCACCAGATCCTCGATCCGGTGATCAACTTCCAGTGGCACGCGACGCCGTACTGGCACCAGTACGAGTGGGAGTTCCCGCAGAGCATCATGATGCTGTACGCGGAGGAGACGCTCTACGTCGGGCGCTTCACCCTGACCGGCGGCGCCAAGCAGTACCTCGTCGACGTTGAACGCGAGGACCTGTTCCACGTCGACCCGGATCTGACGGTCGATTCGGACTCGAGCCTGCTCTTCTCGGGCGGCGTCACGTACGAAACGCCGGTCGAGGGCCTGGATCTCTTTGCCGGCTACGCCGAGAACTTCCGGGCGATCGGCAGCACGCTGCTCGAGGTGCCGGGGCGCAGCCTCGCCGCGCTCGAGCCCGAAACCGCCTCGAACATCGACGTCGGGCTGCAGTACTCGGCCGAACGGATCGCGCTGAGCGCCACCGGCTACGTCATCGACTTCGACAACCGGATCTTCTACCTCGGGCCGCAGACGCCGGCCGGGCCCAACTACCTGATTCCGGGGGGCGGCGCCTACTTCAACGCCGGCGGCATCGAGACGAACGGCGTCGAACTCTCGGCGACGGTGCAGATGCCCCACCAGCTCTCCCTCTACACCGCCTACACGCTGAACAACTCCGAGTACGTCGGCAGCGGCGATCCGCTGGTCGACGCGAACCAGAACATCGTGCCCGGGACGGACGTCACCGGCGTACCGGATCGTCTCTGGGTCATCTCCCTCGACCGGTCCGGTCCCCTGAACGCCGGCATCAGCGCCAAGTACACGTCGCCGCGGCGGGTCAGCCTGCTCGCCGATTGGACAACGGACGAGTACTGGATTGTGGACGCCTACCTCACCTTCTCGGGCGAGGTGCTGAGCGAACTCCTTCGCTCGACGGAGTTCTCGCTGGTGGCGAACAACGTGCTCGACGAGGCCTACCTCTCCGCCATCACCGAGAACGCGGCCTGGCTCGGGGCGTCGCGGTCCGTGTCGATGACGGTCACGTTCTCGTTCTGACTGGCGCTACGCTTCGCGCATGGCGCCGGTGGAACCTGAGGCAGCGGAGCGGGGCTTCTCGCCCATGCGCTGGGCCGGTGACGAACTCCTGCTGCTCGATCAGACGTTGCTCCCCGAGCAGGAGGCGTGGCTCCATTGCAGGCGGCCTGAGGACGTGGCGGAGGCGATTCGCCGCCTCTCGGTGCGCGGGGCGCCCGCCATCGGCGTCGCCGCAGCCTACGGCCTGGTGCTGGGCGTCGGCGACTTCGACGCGGCCCATGACCTCCTCCTCTCCACACGGCCGACGGCGGTCAACCTCCGCTGGGCCCTGGACCAGGGCCGCGCGCTCCGCGACCGCGTCGTCCAAGGCGGCAACGGGCGGGAGTTGCGCGCCCGGCTGCTCGCCTGGGCCTGCGACCTGCACGACGAGGACATCGAGGCGAACCGCCGCATCGGCGCGTTCGGCCGGGAGCTGTTCGAGGAGGGCGACCGGGTTCTGACGCACTGCAACGCCGGTGCCCTGGCGACGGCTGGCTACGGTACCGCGATCGGCGTCGTCGAAGCGGCCTGGTCGGCTGGCCGGCTGGCGAGCGTGTGGGTCGACGAGACGCGGCCGCTGCTCCAGGGCTCGCGGCTGACCACCTGGGAGCTGGCGCGGCTCGAGATCCCTCATCGCCTGATCACGGACAACAGCGCCGGCGCGATCATCGCGCGGGGCTGGGTCCAGAAGATCGTCGTCGGCGCGGACCGGGTCGCCGCCAACGGGGACGTCGCGAACAAGGTCGGCACCTACCCCGTCGCCGTGCTCGCGGCGCGGCACGGAGTACCCTTCTACGTCGCGGCGCCCCTGTCGACGATCGACCGAGACACGGCCTCCGGCGCCGACATCCCGATCGAGGAGCGCGACGCGGACGAGGTGGTCCACGCGTTCGGCAAGCGGATCGCTCCCCAGGACACCGAAGCTCTGAACCTCGCCTTCGACGTCACGCCCGCGGAACTCGTGGCCGCCCTGGTCACGGACGCCGGCGTGCTCCGGCCGCCCTACCGCGAGTCGATCGCCGAGGCGTTCAGCGGACGCGGCGACTCCGGGGCTTGAGCGCCCACACGGAACTCGGAGACGCGTTCGACCGGTTCGCGCGCGTCGAGGCGCCGGACCTCGACTCACCGACGTACGCGGAACTGGCCGCGGGCGTGGCGGAGGACGATGAGCTGCTGGCCCTGGCGGCGCACCGGCAACCGGGTCAACCGGCGCCGAACATGCTCTTCGGGGCGGTGCAGTACCTGCTGCTGCGGGGAAGCGGGCACCCGCTGGCCGCGCACTACCCGATCCTCTCGGGCCCGGAGCCGATGCGAGGGCCGGCCTTCCCGGCCTTCCGGGCCTTTTGCCTCGAACACCGCGACCGCGTGGCAGAGCTGATCGCCACCCGTCGCACCCAGACCCAGGTCGTCCGGCGCTGCACCTGCCTGCTGCCCGCGTTCGGTCTGGTCTACCGCGGGGCCGCGGCGCCGCTGGCCCTGATCGATGTCGGCGCCAGCGCCGGCCTGAACCTGAACTTCGACCGCTACGCCTACCGGTACCTGCGAGCCGGAAGCGAGGTTCTGCGCTGGGGAAAGCGCGGGGCGCGGGTCGAACTGGAAGCCGACCTGCGGGGATCCGGCACAATGCCGGCGCCTCCACCGGAAATCCCGGTAGCCAGCCGCGAAGGAATCGACCTGAACCCGATCGATCTCGCCGACCCGGACGAGCTGCTCTGGCTGCGCGCGCTGATCTGGCCCGAGCACGTGGAGCGCCATGCCCAGCTCGTGGACGCCGCGGCCGAACTGAGAGACAGCCCGATCCGTCTCCATCGGGGTGACGCCTCGAGGGACTTGTCGCACCTGCTGGAGCGTGTCCCGGCCGACGCGGCGCTGGTCGTCTACTCCACGATCGCCCTCTACCAGATTCCTGCTGAGGGCCGGCGGCGCATCAGGGCGGCGCTTGAGGCCCGGAGCCGGGAGCGGCCCGTTTGGCAGGTGGCGCTCGAAGGCGCCCACCCGCCGAGCCTGACCTTGACCACGTACCGAAACGGTTCGGCCGAAACGGACTTCACCGCCCGGGCCTCGCCCCACGGCTGGTGGATCGAGTGGGAGGTTCGCGCGGAGCCGGCCGCAGGAACCGCGTGCGTCCGGGCCTAGACCGACGTTACTCAGCCCAGCAATCGCTCGAGCGCTGTCGCCAGGGCGAGCAGACCGCCCCCAAACAGGAACATCCGCCAGGTCATGCGCGTCTCGAGTGCGGCCAGGTCGGCCCTCAGTTCGGCTCGGAGTGTCGCCAGGTCGGCCTTGGTCGCCAGACCAGACGTGTTCACCGCTTCGTTGACCATCTCCGTCACCGCCTCCGCTTGCGCCGAGTCCATGCCCGCGCCCTGGAGGGTGCGGGCAGCAGCAAGCGTATCGAACGCCGGGTGGCCGCTCTCATCACACGCCCTTCCACTCTTCCCGCTCCCTCACGTAGCGGAGGATCCGGATCTTGCCGGTGCGGTTGTAGACCCGAACCGCGAACAGGTGGTAGCCGTCCGTGACGAAGACGGTCCCTGGGCTCGCCGTGCCAAGGGGCCCGAACGACGCCAAGTCGCTGCGGCCGAACCGCACCGGGTCGTCGAGCCGGTCCATCCGGCCCGAGCCGGTGAAGTCTCTCGGTTCGAGGTCCTCCGGGAAACCGAAACGAACACCGCTGCCGACGTGAAGCAGGCGAGCCGGTCGGCGGATCCGCGGGTCGGTTCCGGTCCTCAGATCCGCCGTGCGCACGCCATCGCCGTCACCATCCGCGTAGAGCGAGAAGACGGAAGGCACGCCGTCCGGCGCCGCTTCGTCGACCTCGAACCGAACCGCCATCGCGACTCCATGGCGGACCGCGCCAGCGCGGGCGGTCCAGAAGGCCGCGGCGACTTCGGATGCCGCCAGGCGCACGCGGTGCTGGGAGATCTGCTGGCGCAACGGCGGTACGGCCAGGCTCGCGAGCAGGGCGAGCACAGCGGTCGCGATCAGCAGTTCGATCAGGGTGAAGCCGTGGAGCATGGAGACGGACGCTCGTCCGTCCGCCCCCATGCCGCCGAAGGCGCGGTTCCGGTCAGGGACCGTCGGAGGGGCCATCCGACCCCGATCCGCCGGCCGGCGCCGGCTCATCCCGGGGGATCCGCACCTTCTCGGTCAACGTCGTCTCGCCCTCGATCGTCACGTAGGGCCTCATGCGCTCGAACGAGCGCTCGCCGATGCCGCGCACCAGCATCAGATCGGTCGGCGATTCGAACTCGCCGTTGTCCGTCCGGAACTCCACGATCCGTCCCGCCGTCGAGGGCCCGACGCCCGGCAGCAGGGAGAGGGCGGCAGCGTCGGCCGTGTTGATGTTGACCACACCGTCCGCCGCTCCCGCGGGGAGCGCCGCCAGCAGGCTCAGCAGGGTCACTGCCAGTAGTGCGGTCCTCTTTCGTCTTGTCATGTGCATCTCCGTTCGTCCCCGGAATCCGGGTGTTGTTGCGGGTGTTGTTTCTCCGACGGCGACCCCGGGTTCGGGAGCGAGCCTGGCGAGTTAGGGGGGCACCGCAGTACCCCCCTGATCCCTTGCCAACTTGGCTTTTCAGCTAACCCGATTGGCACCTCCTTGCTCCGGGTCCGTAGGTGCCTCTCGCCCCTTTCAAGTTCCCGGCCAACCCTCGGCCATTCCTCCAAATGCACCAAACAAAGGGCGTTGGCGACACGCCCGACACCATCGACCGAGCAAGCTTCGTCAATGCAGCTTGACGCGCTCCTCCACTCGCGCGGCACGGATCTGTCTGATCTCGTTGAGCGAAGCAGCCGGTCGGCCCGGGGTCAAGAGAACTGGACCGATTCCAGGTCTTCTGACTCGCAGCCACCGCGCGGGAGAGACAGAAGCCCGGATCGCTGCCGGCTCGTTGTAGATTAGCCGGCCGATGGCACGCGACCAGAAGATAGCGCCGGAGCCCCCCAGGGCCCGCAACGCCTCGGTGATCCGGGAGTACGTCGAGGCGTTGATCGTCGCCGCCGTGTTCCTCGGGTTCACGAACAACTTCGTGCTGAAGACCTTCTACATCCCCAGCGGCTCGATGGAAAACACGCTGCTGATCGGCGATCACCTGTTCGTGAACCGCTACATCTTCGGGCCCCGCCCCACGATGCTCGAAAAGACGCTGCTCCCTGGCCGCGAGGTCCAGCGCGGCGACATCGTCATCTTCCGGTCGCCCGAGACGCCGAAGCTGGACCTGGTCAAACGGTGCATCGGCCTGGCCGGCGACAGGCTGAACATGGTCAACAAGCAGCTCTTCGTGAACGGCAAGCCGGTCGATGACGCCGCCTACGTGATCCACCGCGACGAGAAGGTCTACCCGGCAACGGGTCCGTACGGTCAGTACAGCACCGGCCGGGACAACTGGGGACCGGTCATCGTCCCCGAGGATCACCTCTTCTGCATGGGCGACAACCGCGACGAGTCCCTCGACTCCCGGGCGTGGGGGAACGTGCCGCTGAAGCTCATCAAGGGCCGCGCGGTCATGGTCTACTGGTCATACGGTGGAGAGACTTCGGACGGCACCTGGCACGGCTTCGGCCACCGTCTGAAACAGCTCATGAACACGGCCCTCGGATTCGTGACCAAGACCCGCTGGGAGCGGACGTTCAAGCTCATCCAGTAGGACGCTGAGGTCCAGCAACCTGGTGACGCCGAACGTCTCGTGGGGCCGCAAGATCGTGACCGACGTCGCGGCGGCGCTGCTCGTCGCCGCCGTGTTCGCGCTCTTCACCAGGGCGTTCCTGGTGCAGGCCTACCGCATCCCCTCCGAGTCGATGGAGCCGGCGCTCCTGGTCGGCGACCATCTGCTGATCAACAAGTTCATCTTCGGTGCCGGAGCCGGCCGCTGGGGCCCCCTGGTGCCCCAGCGCGAAGTCCGGCGGGGCGACCTGGTCACGTTCCAGGGAATCGAGGACCCGTCCCAGGAAATGCTGAAGCGCTGCGTGGCGATCGCCGGCGACGAAGTGGAGATCAACGCGAAGAGACTCCGCCTGGGCGGAACCGCCGTCGACGAGTCGGGATACGTGGTCCACTCGGACGAACTCGTCTATCCCCGGTCCGACTTCCTCCACGAAACGGTCTGGCGCCGGGACTCCTTCGGCCCCGAGCAGGTACCCGAGCGGAGCCTGTTCTGCATGGGAGACAACCGGGACATCTCGCGGGATTCACGTTTCTTCGGCCCGATCGGAACGGACCTAGTCAGAGGCCGTCCGCTACTCGTCTACTGGTCGCGGAACCGGGAAGCGGGCCGCTGGAGCTTCCGCTGGCGGCGTACCCTCCACGTTCCGCGCTGAACGCGGACGCGGCGAGCCAGCGAGGACGTACGAGGCGCTATTCGCAGGCTTCAGCCAGAGCCGCCAGCGCGGCTTCCGGGTCCGGCGCCTGCGTCAGCGGCCGGCCGATCACCAGCAGGTCCGCCCCCGCCCGCAGCGCGGCCGACGGCGACGCGACCCGGCGCTGATCGTCGGCGACGGCGGCCGAATCGAATCGGATACCCGGGCTCACCAGCAGCAGCTCCCGGCCGAGCCGGGCACGAAGGGTCGCCAGCTCGAGAGGCGAGCAGACGACGCCGGCGCAGCCCGCGGCCTGCGCCGACCTGGCCCAGGACAGGACACGGTCCCCCGCCGCGCCGGGAAGGTCGAGGTCGCGGAGATCGTCGGCGCCCAGGTGGGTGAGCACGGTGATCCCCAGCACCCGGACCCCGTCTCCGGCCTCTTCCGCCGCCGCCTCGAGCATCCGCCGCCCACCGCCCGCATGCACCGTCAGGTACGTCACGCCCAGCTCCTTCGCCGCGCCGACCGCACCCGCGACGGTGCTCGGGATGTCGTGGAACTTCATGTCGAGGAAGACGTCGGCCCCTGTCGCCGCGGCCTCCCGCACCGCATCCCGGCCCCATCGCAGGACGACGCGAGGACCCACCTTCAGCACGCCGACGCGCGGCCCGAACAGGCGGCACCAGTCGCTGTAGGTGTCGCGGTCGTCGGTGTCGAGCGCGACGGCGATGCGCTCCAGCCTCGTCCCGGTCATTCCGGCCTCGCCGCCGCCCCGATCAGCGAATCGACCGAGGGGATGCCTCCGGCCCGCAGGCGCTCCCGCAGTCCGTCGACCAGCCGCTCAGCGGTACGGGGGTCGCGGAACAGGGCCGTGCCGACCTGCACGGCGGAGGCGCCGGCCAGGAGGAACTCCAACACGTCGTCGACCGTCTCGATGCCGCCGATCCCGATGACCGGCAGGTCGACCTCGCGCGCGACATCGAAGACGATGCGCAGCGCCAGCGGCTTGATCGCCGGCCCCGACAGGCCGCCGCGGACCGTGGACAGGACCGGGCGCATGGTCGCCGTGTCGATTGCCATGCCGACGAACGTGTTGACCGCCGACAGGATATCGGCGCCGCCTTCCTTCGCCGCCCTGCCGAGGTCCTGCGGCGAGGTGACGTTGGGCGACAGCTTGACGACGATCGGCTTGCCGGTCGCCGACCGCACCCGTCGCACGAGTCCAGTCAGGATCTCCGGGTCGTGTCCGAACTCGATGCCGCCCTTGCTCACGTTCGGGCAGGAGACGTTCAGTTCGACCGCGGCCACGCCCTCGTACGGATCGACGCGCTCGGCCAGCCGCACGTACTCGTCCTGGGCGTAGCCGAACAGGTTGACGATCACCTTGGGCGGCAGATCCTTCAAACCCGGCAGCACGTCGCTCAGGAACCGGTCGACGCCGATGTTCTGCAGTCCGATCGAGTTCAGCATCCCACCGCGGGTCTCGGCGATCCGGACCGGCGGATTGCCCGCCAGGGGCTCGAGCGACAGGCCCTTGGTCACCAGACCGCCGAGGCGATGCAGGTCGGCGCGCTCCGCGAACTCCAGACCGTAGCCGAACGTGCCGCTCGCGGTGAGGATCGGGTTCTGCAGCCGAAGCGGGCCGACCCGGGTCGACAGATCGGGCGAAGACGGCCGCGCCGCGTCGCCGCTCACCACGCCACCTCGTCCAGGCGGAAGACGGGCCCCTGGCGGCAGCAGAGCGCGTAGCCGCCGTTCTTCAGTGTCACGGCGCAACCCAGGCAGGCGCCGTAGCCGCAACCCATGGGCGTCTCGGTCGCCGCTTCGCCGGCGACGCCGCTGGCGGCCGCGATCCCCGCCACCGCCGCCATCAGGCCATGCGGTCCGCATGTGCAGACCGTCGTGTAGCCCGCGCCGGCGCGGATCTCCGCCTCCAGCGGCGTCGTGATCAGGCCGCGCTCGCCGGCGCTGCCGTCCTCGGTCGTCTTGACCAGCCGGCCGCCCGTGCGCTTGCTGAGAAGCCGGAAGGTCTCGGCCTCGACCAGATCCTCCGCGCTTCGCCCCCCGTAGAAGAAGTCGAAGGACCGGCCGGCCCGCGCGAGGGCCTGGGCCAGCAGCCCCAGACCGGCGGATCCGATGCCGCCCGCGACCAGCGCCGCCCGCCCGGACTCGGAGGCGCCGTCTACCACACTATGAAAGCCCGTGCCCAGAGGACCGAGAACCGGGATCCGTTCGCCGGGGAGACAGGCGGCGAGGGCCCCCGTGCCACGACCGATGACCTTTCCGAGCAGCGAGATGACCAGGGAGCCGTCGGACGCCGCTTCCTGGTCGTAGACCGAGAACGCTCGCCGGAGGTACGGCTCGGGCCGGTTGGCGCCGGCGACCATGACGAACTGGCCGGGCTCGGCGGGCTCCATGGCCGCCACCCGAACCCGCAGCAGGAAGTAGGGCAACGGCAACGCCTGGACATCGAGCACTTCTCCCCTCGAGTCCACTGCCGCCATGGCGCGGCGAGGGTAGCACCGTCGGACGAGCGCTAGAGTCGCTTCAGTGAATCGGGAACGCCTGCTCGCCGCCGCCGCCTGCGCGGTGCCCGGCCTCCTTGCCGGGATCCATCTCACCGGACTCCTCTTCTTTCTCAATCCCCATCTGCCGTTTCATCCCTGGCCCGTCATCCGGACGAGCGCGTACTACGGAGTCCTGGGAGCTCTCACCGCCTGTGCGTTGCTCCTCGCCGTATCCTGGCGCCGGCCCGAGCGCGCTCCGCGACTCCTGCCCTGGTCGATGGCCGCGGTGTTCGCCGCGGCCTCGATACTCGACCTAACGCACGCGGTCGGCTACGAGCGCTTTCTGCCGCCCGGCCTGCACGACCGCCTGATCAAGGCAGGTCTCTGGCTCGCCCTCGCTTCCCTGATCACCGCCTACACCGCGTTCCTCCACACCTACCGGCGAAAGCGCCCGTACGGCGCCCGCTCCCGTTTCGGCATCGCCGGCCTGGCGGTGCTGACCGTGTACTCGGTCTTCGAGCGCCGCGAGGCCTTCGACCCGCCGCCGCCTGCGACGCCGCGCGCCGCCTCGATCGACTCCGTTCCACCGCCGAACCTGCTGATCGTGGGCCTCGACGGCGCCTCGCTCGACGCCATTCTGCCTCTCTCGGAACAGGGCCTGCTGCCCTTCTTCTCCGAGACCATGCGCGCCGGGAGCTACGGCCGGGCGGAGTCGATCGAACCGGCGATCCGCCTCTCACTGTGGACGACCGTCGTCACCGGGAAGTACCCCTTCCGCCATGGCGTCGTGGCGGAGCAGACGAGCCAGGCCCCGCCGCTGCCGGGCGAGCGCTTCCACCTGACGCCGGGCGCAATCGGCTTCGGCATCTGGGGCGACCGCGGTACGAGCGACGGCGGACCGGCGATCCAGCCCTCGGCGCCGGCACTGTGGCAGATCGCCGCGGGCTTCGGCGTCGATTCGGTCGCTCTCGACTTCGGTGTCGGGCTCACCGACGTCTCGGGTGCGCGCGCCGCGGCTCTCGGTTCGGCGATGGTGGACGAGCGGCTGGCCCGTCTCGGAGACGGCCCGCCGTCGGCTCTGTACACGGCGGCGCTTCGCGATCTCGAGACGCAGAGCCAACTGTTGGAAACGCTCCGGTCGCAATCCCCGGAGGGCTCGCGGCTGCTCGCCTTCGCCTTGATGGACGGCCTTGCGGACGTCTCCCGGCTCTACTACGACTCGTACGAGGCCGTTCAGTTCGACGGCGACCAGGCGCAGGTGCGTCTGGACCGTGCGCGGTGGCTGTCCGCCTACTACGCGTTCCTGGACGGCCTGGTCGCCGAGGCCTGGGAAGAGCTTCCCCGCCCGCGCATGCTGGCTGTGGTGAGCGCCTACGGATTCGAACGGTCCGGACCCATCCGCCGCCTTCTCGGCCGCTGGAGCGAGGCGGCGCCGATCCCTGGCGGCGGCTTCCAGACCCCGGATGGTCTCCTCCTGCTCCGCGGCCAGGGCATCAAGGAGGACTTCCTGTTGACGGGGCCGGGAATCCAGGACGTGGCGCCAACGCTGCTCTACGCCCTGAACCTCCCGGTGGCCAGGGACATCGACGGCCGCGTCATCACCGAGTCGTTCGAACTCACGACCCTCGCCCGCCGCCCGATCGCGTTCGTCCCATCATATGAAATGACCGATCGGGAACCATAGGCGGGCCCCGGGGCTCGGCGAGAGCTCAGTGGGCTACGTGTCCCTCGGGCTCGGACTCGCCTTCTCTCCCGCCGGCCGACTCGACCATCGCCGGCTCTTCGGCGGCGGGCGGCTGGGAAGGCCTCGCGTTCATCGTGCACTGGCCCTGGAAGAAGGCGCCGCTCTCGATGACGAGGACCGGGGCGTGGATCTCTCCTTCGACCCGGCCCTTGGCGCCGATCTCGGTCCGTCGCGAGGTCTCGACCCGCCCCTCGAGACGGCCTGACACATGGAGTTCGCCTACAGCGACGACGCCTTCCACGACACCGCCCTCACCGACGATCAACTGTCCTTCCGACTCCACGGTGCCCTTGAACCGGCCATGCACCCGGAAGGTGTTTTCGAATCGAAGTTCCCCGTGGACCTCGCAGCCGGCGTCAAGAAAGCCATTCAATTCTCCAGGGGAGCCGGTTCTCAGGTTCTTGGACATAGCTCAGCACACTCCGACGTTTGGTCACTCCGCCGACAGCCGTTCGTAGAGGCGAATCAGCTCCGGTTCGGAGTGGAAGTGGATCTTGAGGACGCCGCCGCCACGCGCGCGGCGGCTGATTTCGACTCGGGTCTGCAGTCTACGCGTCAATCGCTCGACCGCGTGCACGGTATCGGGGTCGCTCCCGCCAGCCTTGGCTGTCGCGGCGGGTTTCCTGCCCGGCCCGGAGGAAGCGATCCGCTCCAACTCGCGGGCACTCAACGATTCGCGCTCGGCTCGCGCCGCCAGTTCGACCTGGCTTTTCTCGTCTCCGAGCGAAAGCAGCGGCCGCGCCTGGCCCGCGGTCAGCGCTCCGGACCGGATCCGCTGCTGGACCGCCTCAGGCAGGCGCAACAGGCGCAACGAGTTCGCGACGGCGGCCCTGCTGCGGCCCACGCGGTCCGCGACCTCCCGCTGCGACAGTCCGAACTCCTCGCTCAGCGCCCGAAAGGCCTCGGCCTCTTCCAGTGCGTTCAGATCGGCACGCTGCAGGTTCTCGACCAGCGCGAGCTCAAGGAGCTCGCCGTCGCTCTCCACCTCGCGGAAGACGACCGGTACCGTCTCCAGCCCGGCCTTGCGAGCCGCGCGCCAGCGGCGTTCCCCCGCAACGATTCGATAAGCGCCGTTGCGATCGGGATCTGCCGTAACGACCAGGGGCTGGAGCACTCCCCGCTTCGCGATGGACCCGGCGAGGCCAGCCAGTTCGGCGTCGTCGAACTGGTCGCGCGGCTGGCGACTGTTCGGCTCGAGCTGAGCGACGGGCAGCTCCCGTACGGCCCGTGGAGAGGTCGGCGGAAGAGCGCCGCTATCGGCGAAAAGGGCATCGAGCCCACGGCCGAGTCCAGGGCGCCGGCCGCTCATCGGGAACGGCGGCCCGCCAGTTCGTGCGCCAGACCCAGGTACGCCTGCGAACCCTTGCTCTTGATGTCGTACTGCAGGACCGGCATACCGTAGCTTGGAGCTTCCGCGAGGCGAACGTTGCGCGGGACGATCGTATCGCAGACGATCGATCCGAAGTGTTTGCGCACCTCCTTCGCCACGTCCCGTGACAGGTTCGTGCGATCGTCGTACATGGTCAGCACGACGCCGGCGATCTCCAGCTCGGGCCGCCCCAACTCACGCACCCGCTGCACGGTCGCCAGCAGCTCGCTGATCCCCTCGAGTGCGAAGTACTCGCACTGGAGCGGCACGACGACCGCGTCGGCCGCGAACAGCGCGTTGAGCGTCAACCGGCCCAGCGCCGGAGGGCAATCGATGAAGATCCGTTCGTACCGGGCATCCAGTTCCTCTAACGATGACAGGAGCCGCCGGATCCAATGTTCATCACGTTGCAGGCCGAACTCGGCGCCCACCAGGTCCCGGTTGGCCGGGAGCAGGTCGAGATACGGGAAGCCGCTGGCGACGATCACATCGCCGGCGCTCGCCTCGCCGGACAGTACGTCGAACAGCGTCGGCGGCCGGCCCGACCAGCCGACGCCGCGGCTCGCATTACCCTGCGGATCGCTGTCCACCAGCAGGACCCTGCGCTCCATGGCGCCGAACGCCGCCGCCAGGTTGATCGCCGATGTCGTCTTGCCGACGCCGCCCTTCTGATTGGCGACCGCCAGGACGTCAGTCACGGCGAAGCGGCCGGAGGCAGAGAATCCGCCGGTGTGGACTGTCAGGCAGATTCATCTCTTGTTCCACAGCACAGATATCCAACAGACCGCTCGCAACGCGGCGGCCGGCCCACACCACGAGGCGTCCTTCATTCGGCAACGCTTCCACAAGGCGGATCACCGTGGCCTCCGGAAGCCGAAGGCCACGAGTCGTCGCGCACTCTACCGCCGCCGCGAGCCGCACAGCGAGTTCGGCATCGAACCGCTGCCTGACGATCCTGACGTTCGGCAGATCGAGCTCCCGCGCTGCCTCCGCCAGGAATGCCGCCTTCCGTTCACGCGCTTCGACGAGAGTCACCGGCCGTTCGGGATGAAGCGCCGCAAGCACCAGGCCCGGAAACCCGGCGCCGCTGCCGATATCGAGAAGCCCGGGCTCACCGTCGCCTTCTCCCATCGAGGCTCGCCAGTACACCCTGGCCGCGACCGACTCCGCGTAGTGGCGACGAATCCACTCCGCCGGCTCCGCTTCACCGACCAGCCGGACCACCCGGTTCCAGCGTTCCAGGAGTTCCGCATGACACGCCAGCCGATCAACCGCTTCCGGCGGCAACTCGGCGCCGAACTCTCGCTGAAACAGATCACGGTGTTTCACGTGAAACACCTGCGAGTGAGTGGCGCGGGTGTTTCACGTGAAACCATCGCCGCTGACCGTTCCCACCGCACCAGTCCGTCGAGGCTATCTCTCGCGAGAGAAGTAGCCGGCCTTTCAGCCATAGCAGCGAAGCGGCGGAAACCGAAGAAGACAGCCGCCGGCCAGAGCCGGCGACGATCTTCCTGGCCGCCTGCGGCGGCAGCGGGTCGGAAGACCCGCGCACCCAGAGCACCGTTGTCGACGTGGCGTGAGGCTGTACTGCAATCACAGCTTCCGAAAGACGACCTGCGGCCGCCGACCCGCCAGCTAACATCCTCCAGTCAGTCGCGGAGGCCTGAGGGGAGGGGTCCCCAGCGGGCTGGAGCCAAGCGACTGCCGTAGAGCCTCCCCTGCCGACGCCCTCCCGGAGCGCCGGCGACCGAAGTGAGCGCTGACCCTCCATCCACCAAGAGAGCGTGAGCGTCCGCTGGGACCCCTCCCCTCAGGCCTCCGTGACTGACGGGTGCAAGCCGCCGCCGTCACGCCGTGCGACGCCGCTACAGCAGGCGGATGCTGACGCGTTTGAAGTAGCCGTTGCCCTGGCTCTCCGTCTCGACGTCCGGGTCGTCGGCCAGGGCCAGGTGGACGATGCGGCGGTCCGCCGGGTTCATGGGGCGCAGGGTGCGCGTGCCGCCGCGGTCGACGACCTCCTCGGCTACGCGGCGGGCGAGGCCTCTCAGCCGCGCTTCCTTCTTGTCCTGGTAGCCGCGGCTGTCGAGACGGCACGGGATGATTCGGCCGACCTGGCCGTACATGACCCGCGGCAGAAGGTGCTGCAATGCCAGCAGAACCTGCCCTTCGTCCTCGACGAGCAACTCCTCATCCACGCCTTCGATCTCGATCTCCAACCTCTCACCGGCCAGGACGATCTCCGCCGACACTTCGAGATCGGCCAGGTCCAGCAGTTGATCCAGCGCCGCATGCGCGATCGCGACGACGTCTCCGGAGACCTGCTCGGGCGCCTCCGCTTCGACCGGCACCGTCGGATCCTCCTCCGACGCCACCCCATCATCGTCCGCGAACGCCATCCCATCGTCCGCCGCCGCCACCGCATCATCGTCCGCGGACGCCGACTCCGCCACCGCGGGAACTGTCGTTTCGACGACAGGCTCCGCCACGACCTCGGCGCGATCGTCGTTCCCGGCGGAATCGCCGTCGACGCTCCGACCGACGCTGGCCGGGTCGACACGAATCACGACCCGACGGTGCTTCACGAAACCGTGCCGTTTCTCCACCCGGTCGAAGGCGATCTGCTCCGGCGACACGCCGAAGTGGTTCGCGGCCGCCAGGATGGCCCGGGCCTCCGTCTCGCCCGAGAAAAACATGCTGTTCATCGCATTCATCGCTGCTACCTTGCCCTCACTTCTTCTTCGTCTCGGTCGTCTGCGCGGCGACTTCGCCGCCCAGGTAACCCCTCTTCTTCAACTTGTTGTACACGCCGGTCTGCACGATGCCCAGCAGGTTGTTCGTCAACCAGTAGAGAACCAGGCCGCTGGGGAAGCTGAACGAGAAGATCGTGAACCAGATCGGCATCGTGTTGATGATCAGCTTCTGGGTCTTGTTCGCCGGCGGCGGCAGCATCCGCTGCTGGAGGAACTGGGACGCCCCCATGATGAGAGGCAGCACGTAGATCGGATCCGGCAGGGCCAGGTTCCCGATCCAGCCGAGCCACGCCGCATCCCAAAGCTCGACCGCCTCGCTCAGGAGACGGAAGAAGCCGAAGAAGACGGGCATCTGGAACAGGATCGGCAGGCAGCCGCTGGCCGGGTTCACGCCTTCCTCCCGGAACAGCGCCTGAATCTCCTCGTTCATCTTGCGCTGCTGGTCCATGCGGGGCCGGCCTTTGCCGTCCTTGAGCTTGGGCCGGTACTTCGCGCGGATCGCTTCCATTCGCGGATTCAGCTTCTGGATCCGCTGCATGGAGACCTGACTCTTGTGTGTCAGCGGGAACAGAACGAGCCGGATCACCACCGTCATCAGGACGATGCTCCAGCCGTAGTTCGCCACGACGTTGTCGTAAATCCAGCGTAAACCGAACTGGAGAGGTCGGGAGATGACGCCGAAGAACCCGTACCGGACCGTCTTCTGCAGTTCCACCCGCATCGCCGCCAGCGCGTCGTACTGCTTGTCGCCGAAGTAGGCCCGTCCGGCGAGCTGGCCGCCCGAGGCGTCGAGCACCAGCATCAGGTCACGGGTCAGGTCTTCGGTCGTGACGTCGCCGGCCTCGACCAGGGTGAAGCCGCGCAGGCTGCCGTCGGCCTCGTCCAGGTTCCCCACCGGTAGAGCCCGAACCGCGCCCCGTGCCCCTGACGGAATGACCGCGGTGATGAAGTAACGGTCTTCAAGAGCCACCCAGCGCGCGCCTTCGCCGAGCTGCTGCGGATCCTCCGCCCGCCGCGGCTCGAGGGACTCCATGTCGCCGCCCGCGAACCACGTTGCTGCCCGCCGTTGCTGGCTCGACAGCCGGCTCTCGAGCTCGTCCACGCTCGGATTCCGGATGCCGGGACCGAGCACCAGACCCCAGGCGTCGCCTGGCGACTCGACCTCGTAGAGGAAGGTCAGGCCACCGCCCTGGGTGTTCACCGTCGGAATGCGGAACGTCTTCGTCGCCGAGCCGCGGTCTCCGCTGTAGCGGAAAACGACCCGCTCGTCGCCGTTCTCCCTGGAACGTTCCACGACGAACAGGGCGTCGTTGAGCGGCGAGTCCCCCTGCGGACCCGACAGGCCGAACGGCCAAGGCTGGCCCGGCTCGCGCCGACGCACGAGTTCAACGGGTTCGGCGCCGTCCGGGCGCAGCAGTTCGAAGGACAGCAACTGCGCGCCCCGGTTCGTGAACTCGAGTCTGGCGTTGCCGGACTCGACAACCACCCTCTCCTCCAGGGACGCTTCCACCCGTTCGAAGACCGCCAGCGGCTCCGGTGCGCTCTCCGCCTGCCTCGCCGGAACCGGCACCGCCGTCTCCGACGGTGTCCTGGGGGTTTCCTCCCCGACGACGACGGGAGTCCGCTCCACCGGCGGTGGCGGCGGAGCCACGAAGGTCGACCAGAGCAGGAGGACGCCGAGCGACAGCAGCGCCGCCAGGAGGAGTCTGCGGTTGTCCATCGGTTCAGCTAGCCCTTGGCCGCCCCGGGTTCCACCCTCCGCGCGGCTGGCGGCGGCAGGTCGATCCCGCCTCGCCCCAGAGGCTGGCAGCGCAGAAGTCTGCCGATCGTCAACCAGGTTCCCGCGAACAGGCCGCGGCTCCTGAGGGCGAGCTGACCGTACTCGGAACAGGTCGGACTGAAGCGGCAAGCCCTCGGGAGCAATGGCGAAAGCCAGCGCTTGTACCCGCGGAGCACCGCTACGGCGAACCTCACCAGCGGGTTCATCGCCGCGACCTCCCGCGGCCGCGAGACCTTCCGGCGGGAACGCCCTGGCTCGTCACCGTCTCGAACAGCCGGTCCAACTCGCGGTAGAACGTCCGGCGGTCCGCGGCGGCCGCGGCCGGCTTCAGATGCACTACCACGTCCACCGCCGGTAGCCGGTCCCGCTCCACGACCTGCCGGTAATGCTCGCGCACCCTCCGGCGAAGCCGGTTGCGCGCCACGGCGCCGGCCACCCGACGACCAGCGGTGAATCCCAGCCGCGCATGCCCGACATCGTTGCGGCGCACGTGGAAGACCGCGAACTGGCCGTGCAGGCGCCGCCCCCGGCGGTAGACCCGCCGGTAGTCGCTACTCGACCGTATCCGCCCGGCCCCCTGCTCGAAGCCGGAGGTGCGAGCGGGGTTCCCCGATCGGTTCAACGTCAGACCGTCAGCCGCTTGCGGCCCTTGCGGCGGCGGCGCGACAGGATCGCGCGACCGTGCCGGGTCCTCATCCGCAGACGGAAACCGTGCTTCTTCTTCCGACGCCGATTGTTCGGCTGGTATGTCCTCTTCACGTTCCTTCCTTCCTTGGGGCGTGTGGCCTTAGGGCGTATGGCGGAGAGGGTGGGATTCGAACCCACGGACCGCGTAAACGGTCAACGGTTTTCGAGACCGCCCCATTCGACCACTCTGGCACCTCTCCCCGTTTGCTGGCCGCCCGGCGCATCCCGTCCTCCACCGCCCTGGTCATGGCGGAGAGGGTGGGATTCGAACCCACGGTAGAGTTGCCCCTACACATGCTTTCCAGGCATGCACCTTCGACCACTCGGTCACCTCTCCTCAATCGAAAGCCCGTTCGACCGTAGACGCCGGAAGAACGCGCGCAACAAAGCTGAGCTCTCCTCCGCCAGGACGCCGGAGCATACCGTGATTCGGTGATTCAGTCCTGGTTCGCGAACAATGTTCCCGAGCGAGCCGCAGAAGCCACCCTTCGGATCCGCGGCCCCGAACACGAGACGGTCCACCCGTGCGTTGACCATCGCCCCGGCGCACATGGCGCAGGGCTCGAGGGTCACGTACACCGAGCAGCCGTTCAGCCGCCAGCCCTGCTGTCTGGCCGCGGCCTCCGCCAGGGCGATCATCTCGGCGTGCGCCAGCGGATCTCCCCAGCTCTCCCTCCGGTTGTGGCCGCGGCCGACGACCACGCCGTCGCGCACGACCACGGCTCCCACCGGAACCTCTCCGGCCATGGCGGCCAGCCGGGCCTCGTCCAGGGCCAACTCCATGGCGGTCCGATCGTCCATCACTCACGCTAACAGTACGCCCTCCGGGCGATTCACTGTTACCATCCAGCCTGGTTCCCGCGGCGGCGAACAGGCTCGGGATCGAGAAGTGACCGAAGGGTTCGGGCCCTGTGTTTCGAACGGCCCCGAACCTCGTCAGGCCCGGAAGGGAGCAGCGATAGGGTGTTCGTTTCGAGGGCGCAGTTCAGCCGGAACCCTTCAGTGACTTCTCAATTCGGGTCATGACCTACCAGCCGCTGGCGCGCAAGTGGCGACCTCAGACGTTCGCCGACCTCGTCGGCCAGGAGGCGATCGTCACCGCCCTGGGCAACGCGCTCGGAGACGGCCGCATCGCGCAGGCCTACCTGTTCTCCGGCATCCGCGGCATCGGCAAGACGACGGCCGCGCGGGTCCTCGCCAAGGCTCTGAACTGCCTCGGCGCCGACGGCTCCGCCGGAGGCCCGGCGTCCGAACCGTGCGACACCTGCCTGGTCTGCACGGAGATCCGGGAAGGGGCCGATCTCGACGTGATCGAGATCGACGCGGCCACCTACTCGAAGGTGGAGCAGGTCCGCGACCTGACCGAGAGCCTGAGGTACGGACCGGCCCGCGACCGCTACAAGGTCGTCGTCCTGGACGAGATCCACCGGCTCTCCGGCTCGGCCTTCGACGCCCTGCTCAAGATCGTCGAGGAGCCGCCGCCGCACCTGACTTTCATCTTCGCGACGACCGAGATCGAGAAGGTGCCCGCGACCGTTCTCTCCCGCTGCCAGGAGTTCCACTTTCGCCGCGTCCCGCCCGAACCGATGGTCGCTCATCTGCGACGCATCTGCGAAGCCGAAGGCTTCGAAGCCGGCAACCCCGCCCTGCGCCTGATCGCCCGCGCTTCCGAGGGCAGCGTCCGGGACGCCGTCGCCCTGCTCGATCAGGCCGCCACGTTCGGCAACGGCAGGCTGGGCGACGACGATGTAGCGCGTCTGGTGGGCGGCATCGACGCGGCGCTGCTTTCCACCCTGCTCCAGGCGGTCCTCGCCGGCGACGGCGCTCGCCTGTCGACGACGATTCGCGAGGTCGAGGACGCTGGCAGCGACCCGAGGCAGGTGTTCACCCACTTCCTCGGTTTTCTGCGCAGCGCCCTGCACCTCGCTCAGGGTCTCGACCCGGAGCAGCTCGACCTTCCCGCCGAAGCCGCGGCGGACCTCAAGGAAACCGCCGCGGCCTCGGGCTACGAGAACCTGCTAAGGCTCCTGCATCTCCTCCTCAGCAGCGAGACGGTCGTCCGGCGCGCGGACGCTCCCGGCCTCGCCCTGGAAGTGGCGCTCCTGCGCGCGGCCGAACTCCCGCGACTCGTGCGGATCGAGCGGCTGGCGGCAGGCCTCCCCGCGGAAGCAGAGACCCCGGCCGCGCCGACCGGCGTTCCGACGCCGCGCCGTGCCGCGGCCGAGACTTCCGCCGCAGCGCCTTCCCCGGACGCCGCCGCTTCGGTCGTCAAGCGACTCGAGAGCCAGAGTCCCGCCCTGGCGGGCCTGCTCGAGTTCCACCACGCGCGCCTCGAAACGCACGGCAACACTCTGGTCATCGAGGCCGTTCCCGAGCTCGAGCGCCAACTGCGCGACGAAGCCCGCACCGCCCAACTCGACGACGCCGTGCGCTCAGCGCTCGGACCCGACGCCGCCTGGAAGGTGACGGCCGTACCGCCGCGGCGCGGCGCCGAGGCGTCGCCGGAGGCGGCAGCGAATCGACCGGCCGCCGGCTCAGCGTCCCGACCCGAGCCGCGACGGGCGGCTCCCGAACGCGGGCGTGCCCCACGCCAACCGGGCCCCGACAGCGAAGCGCGAAGGGCCGCCGAGGCCGATCCCGGCGTCCGCGCCGTGCTCGACGTCTTCGGCGGCCGCGTACTCGACGTCCGGCCCAGGACCCCCTGATCTGCCCACTCACGGAGCATAGGAAGAGCGACGAATGAACATCCAGAAGCTGATGCGGCAGGCCCAGCAGATGCAGGAGCAGATGCGGCGCGACCTGGCGACCGCCGAGTTCACCGCCAGTGTCGGCGGCGGCATGGTCGAAGTGCGGATGAACGGCGAGAAGGAGGTCCTGGCAGTGCACATCGACGCCGAGGTCCTCGACCCGGAGGATCCGGCGATGGTCCAGGATCTCGTTCTGGCCGCGGTGAACGAAGCGGGACGCAAGGTGAACGAGTACGTGGGGCAGCGGATCGGCAACATGGCCGGCGGCATACCCGGCCTCACCTGATGCCGGCCGACCCGCTGTCGAACCTGGTCGAGGAGCTCTCGCGCCTCCCCGGCATCGGTCCGAAGACGGCGCGGCGGCTGGCCCACCATCTCCTCCGCGCGGACCGATCCCGCGCCGAGGCGCTCGCGCAGGCGGTCATCGACGTCAAGGACCGCATGATCCACTGCTCGACCTGTCACCAGATCACCGCGGTGGATCCATGCTCCATCTGCAGCGATCCGCAACGCGACAGGACCAAGCTCTGCGTCGTCGAGGAGCCCTTCAACATCGAACCCATCGAACGCACCGGCGAGTTCCATGGCCTCTACCACGCCCTCCTGGGCGCCCTTTCCCCCCAACGGGGCGTCGGCCCGGACGAACTCACCGTCGCCTCCCTGCTCGACCGCCTCGAAGGAGTCGAAGAGGCGATCCTCGCCATGAACCCCAACGTCGAAGGCGAAGCCACCGCCCTCTACCTCGCCAACCTCCTCAACCGCCGCGGCGTCCACGTCACCCGCCTCGCCTTCGGCCTCCCCGTCGGCGGCGACATCGATTACGCCGACCAGGTCACCCTCGCGCGTTCACTGGCGGGCCGCCGCGATTTGTAGCGCGGCCGCCCGTGGAGGTCCGGGGGAGGGTCCCCAGCGGACGCTCACGCTTTCTTGGTGGATGGAGGGTCAGCGCTCGCTTCGGTCGGCTGCGCTGCGGTAGGTCGTCGGTCAGGCGGACGATCTCGGGAGACGCTTGCCTCCAGCCCGCTTGCGGGCCACCGCGATCTTCGAGAGGGGCGTTGCACCCGGCGAGAGAGGTCCGGGGGAGGTCCCCAGCGGACGCTCACGCTTGATGGGTGGATGGGGGGTCAGCGTTCGCTTCGGTCGGCTGCGCTGCGTTGGGGCGTCGGTCAGGGGGCGATCTCGGGAGACGCCTGCCTCCAGCCCGCTGGGGACCTCCCCCGGACCTCTCTCGCCTGGAGGATCTGGCAAGGGGAGCGACACGCGGTGGGCTTCGGGACAGGCGGCGTATGGGGGACTAACGGGATCCGGAGCGCGGGCAACTGCGAGGATTACCAGTCAGGTCCTGTGGCCGGGGGGAGGGTCCCAGCGGGCTGGAGGCAAGCGACGGGCGACGTCCTGTCATAGGCCGGTCCCAACCGGAGCGCAGCCGACCGAAGCGAGCGCCAGACCCCCATTCACCAAGCGGGCGTGAGCGTCCGCTGGGACCCTCCCCCCGGCCACAGGACCTGACGGCCTACGCTCCAAGGACCTCGCGCAGTGCCGCTGCCGCGTAGTCGAGTTGCTCCGCTGTGATGACGAGCGGTGGGGCGATCTGGAGGACGGTGCCGGAAGCGCCGCCGGCGAGGGTGATGAGACCTCGGTGGAGGAGGTTGCGGCTGAGGGCCTGAGCAGCGGAGGGGGAGTCGAGTTCGATGGCCCACAGCAGGCCCTGGCCGCGGATGTCGGTGACTCCGGGGCGGTTCCTGAGGGCTTCCAGGGCCTGGCCGAAGCGGTCGCCCACGGTGCGGCTGCGGTCGATCAGGCCTTCCGAATCGATGACGTCGAGGGTGGCGAGGGCGGCGGCGCAGGCGAGGGGGTGGGCGACGAAGGTGGCGGTGTGGCGGGCTTCGCCGTCGCTTCGCCAGGCGTCCAGGACTTCCTTCCTGCCAAGGACGGCGGCGATCGGGAGGCCGCCGCCGAGGGCTTTGCCGCAGCAGACGAGGTCCGGTTCGACGCCGGCTTCGCGGCAGACGAACCAGGTGCCGCAGCGGCCGAAGCCCGTGAAGATCTCGTCGACGGCCAGTACGACTTCGCGCCGGCGGCAGACTTCGGCCAGGGCCTCCAGCCAGCCGGGCGGCGGCCAGCGGGTGGCCTCGCGACCGATGACCGGTTCGACCAGGCAGGTACCAATGTCCGGTTGCCGCTGCAGGATTTCCTGCACCTGCTCGGCGGGAGCGCCGTACGGCAGACGGTGAACGGACTCTTCGAGCGGCCGCGTGAAGGGTTCGCGGAAGGCCCGCCGCGACGTGGCCGCCAGCGCACCCAGGGTGGTCCCGTGGTAAGCCGGGTCGAACGCGAGCACCCCCGGGCGGCCGCTGTGCAGGCGGCCGGTCTTCAGCGCGATCTCCACCGCGTCGGCGCCGGAGACGGCGAAGTAGACCCGGGGGTCGGCGAGTGGCGCGAGCGCGCACAGGCGCTCGGCCAGTTCGAGGCGGGGAGGGTGGGCGTAGACGTCGCCCAGTCCGTGGACGAGCTGCTCCTCCTGCTCCCTGACGGCCGTGACCACGGCCGGGTGGCGGTGGCCGACGGCCGCGACGCCGAAACCGGCGGTGAGGTCGATGTAGCGGTTTCCGTCGACGTCGACCACGTTGCTGCCCAGGGCTTCGGCCCAGAGCATCGCCGTCGCTCCGGCGACGAGCGTGTTGATGCCCGGCGCCTCGGAGGCCTCGAGGCGTCCGGCCATGGCCCGAGCGCGGGGCCCGGGTGGCGGGGCCAGGATCTCCGGCAGCAGGCGGCCGCTCTCGATTCCGTGCGAACGCACTGCTAGGCGTTCGCGATCCGCTCGCAGATGCGGTCCAGCGCGCCCTGGTCGAGGTAGGGGTGCATCGGCAGGCTGACGACGCGGTCCGCCAGGCCCTCGCTGACCGGCAGCGAGCCGGCGCCGCGGCCGTAGCTCTCGTAGGCCGGCTGCAGGTGCATCGGGCGCGGGTAGTAGACGGCGGTGGGGATGCCTGCGGCGTCGAGATGGGCCCTCAGGGCGTCCCTCGTCTCGGCCGACGCCCGGCCGGCCGCGTCGTCGACGCGGAGCGTGTACTGGGCCCAGCTCGACTCGACACTCGACTCGGGGCCGGCGCCGCACTCCGGCGCCGACACCCGCCAGGGCGTCGCCGCCGAGGACCCGACGGCTCGCAGCCGCTCGCCGTAGCCCGCCGCGACGGCGCGCCGCGCAGCCAGCTCCTGCTCGAAGATGGTCAGCTTCGCCAGCAGCACCGCGGCCTGAAGGCTGTCCAGGCGGCCGTTCACGCCGAGCCGGACGATGTCGTAGCGGTCGGCGCTCTGGCCGTGCTCGCGGATGGAGCGGACGATCTCCGCGGTTGCCGGCTCCAGACAAAGCACCGCGCCGCCGTCGCCGTAGCATCCGAGGGGCTTGGCCGGATAGAAGCTGGTCGTCGTGATCCGCGCCAGCGAACCGACCGGACTTCCGTCGCGGTGCGCGCCGAAACTCTGGGCCGCGTCCGAGATCACCTCGAGCTTCCTCTCGGCCGCCCACTCCGCCAGCGGGTTCTCAGCCACCGGCAAGCCGAACAGGTCCACCGGAATCACCGCTTTCGGCGTGGCGACGCCGGCGGCCAGAACGGCTTCATACTCCCGGTCGAGCGAATCGAGGTCGATCAGGAAGTCCTCTTCCCGCACGTCGACAAAGACGGGCACCGCGCCGGCGAGCAGGACGACCTCCGCGGTTGCCGTGAACGTGAAGGTTGGAACGAAGACGGCGTCGCGGCGGTTCCCGCCCCCGCCGACGCCGAGCGCGAGCAGGGCGATCAGCAGGGCATCCGAGCCGCTTGAGACCGCCAGCGCGGAGACGCCGCCGCCCCATCGGCCCAGTTCCGCCTCCAGCTCGTCGACCTCGGGGCCCATGACGTAGCGGCCGTGGTCGAGAACGCCGGCGATCCGGCGGTCGATCTCCGGCCGGAGCCGCCTCGACTGGGCGGCCAGGTCGACAAAGGGGATCCTCGGCGGAGGTTCCGTCGGCGTCATGGCCCGGAGTGTAGTAGCGGATCGGCGCGGTTGGCGCCAACGGCGTCGAGCGTCTTCCGCAGCAGGGACGAGGTCGGCAACTCCCCGATCTCCTCCTGGCCGAACCAGGCCAGGGCGGATGGCCCCGCCGTCGCCCGTTCCGGGCGCCAGCGGGCGACCGCTGCCCGCACGAGGAAGTCCCTGTAGGTCACAGCGTGCCGCACCAGGACCGGGCGTTCGTCACACTCCCAGCAGCCACCGAACTCCCGAGCCAGCGCTTCCGCCGCGCGGACCGGCTCTTCGCCGCTCGCGAACTCCACCGTCGGCAGGTGCCAGCGGCCGGCCAGCCAGTCCGCGTCTTCGGGCCGGCGATGGAGCAGCAGGTCGTCGCCTCGCTGCACGACGGCCGTGAAGCAGTGGCGGACTTCCCGGGAGCGCCGCGGTCCGGCAACCGGAAAGGACCGCGGATCGAGATCCGCCGAGTGGAACGCGCGGCAACCTGGAGCGAGGGGACAGACGCCGCAATCCGGCGCACCTCGACGGCAAACCAGCGAACCGACCTCCATCAGCGCCTGGTTGGAGTCGCCGGGACGGCTCGGGTCCAGCAACCGGGCCGCGGTCGCCAGAAGCCTCCGCCTGGCGGCGGCGCGGCGAGGAGGTTCCGTGGATGCCAGGAACCGGCTCAGCACGCGTTCGACGTTGCCGTCCAGCACGGGCGACGCCTCTCCGCAGCAACGGCTCGCGAGCAGCGCCGAGGTGTACGCGCCGATTCCCGGCAGCTCCGCCCACTCTGCGGCGCTCGCGGGCAGCGTACGCCGCTCCGCCAGGATCCGGGCCGCCCGGTGGAGATTCCGGGCACGGCGGTAGTAGCCGAGGCCCGACCATGCCGCCTCGACCGACTCGACCCGGGCTTCCGCCAGCGCGCCGACACGGGGGAAGCGGTCCAGGAAGGCGCGGTACCGGGTCGCGACGACCTCGCTCCGGGTCTGCTGGAGCATGATTTCCGCGACGAGAATCTCGTATGGATCCTCGGTTCGCCGCCAGGGCAGGTCGCGCCGGCAGCGGTCGAACCAGGCCAGCAGCGTCTCCCGGAGCGCCTCCGGCTCGACTAACTGCAACACAGTTCAGAACCTAGGCGCGCCGCGGCGGGACCGCGCCCCGCCCGCGACGAAGAAAACGTGAAGAAAGTGGTCAGACACCCCTTGTTGAAGCCGGATCCCGCTGCTATCCTGCGCTTCTCGCGCAACGGAGGCCACACGGCGTGGGACCAACAGGTAGTCCCCTGGAATTATCTGCCCCGAGTCTCTTCGCCGGTCGTCCAAGGCTTTTCCACACTGTGCGGAAAAGCTGCGGAACGTAGCTCTGCAGAGCGGCAATTCCCTACCCGGCACCGGGAATTGGTGGTCGTGCGCGTCGGAACGTGGGGGAGAAGTGCGTCGGTTCGGAGTAGCAACGGAACAAGCGGGCAGAGGCTCTGCCATGCGCCGGTTCACCATGGCTCTGGTCGCTGCGGATGGAAAGAGGGAGCATGCCTAGTTCCGTCTGGCCGACTCTACGACGGCAGTTGCGGGCGGATCTCCCGGCCGAGGACTTTCGCACCTGGTTCCATCCCCTGAGGGTCGCGTCGGAGGACGCCGACCACCTCGTCCTGGAAGCGCCGAACCCGCGCTTCGTCGAGGCGCTCGAAGAGGGCTTCCGCCCGATCGTCGACTGGGCGATCGCCGACCTCAAGGGCCCGACGTACCAGGTCCTGTTCAAGAGCGGCGAAACGCGGACCAGGGGCGAAACGCCGGGACGATCGTCGGCTGCGAAGTCCATCGCGAACCGGGAGCCGGCGACTCGCCCCGACCTGGAAGGGGCGCCAAGCAGTTCGCTCAACCCCCAGTACCGGTTCGACTCGTTCGTCGTCGGCAACTCGAACCGCTTCGCCAGCGCGGCCTCCCAGGCCGTCGCCGAGAAGCCCGGCATCGCGTACAACCCGCTCTTCCTCTACGGCGGAGTGGGCCTGGGCAAGACCCATCTCCTGCACGCGATCGGAAACCGCCTCAAGCGGGCGGCGCCCGGTACGAGAGTCGTGTACCTCGCCGCCGAGGACTTCGTGAACGACCTGATCACCTCGATCCGGTTCGAGCGCATGCCCGCCTTCCGCGAGCGCTACCGGACGATCGATGTCCTGCTGGTGGACGACATCCAGTTCCTGGCCAAGAAGGAGCGCTCTCAGGAGGAGTTCTTCCACACGTTCAACGTGCTCTACACCCGCCAGAAGCAGATCATCGTGACCTCGGACGCCCAGCCGCGCGACATGGCGGACATCGAAGAGCGCCTGCGAAGCCGCTTCGGCTCGGGTCTTCTCGCCGACATCCAGCCGCCCGACCTGGAGACCAAGGTCGCCATTCTCCAGCGCAAGGCCCGGCAACTCCAGGGCCTGGACCTGGATACCGACGTCGCCATGTTCATCGCGCGGCAGGTGCATTCGAACGTGCGCGAGCTCGAAGGCCTGCTCAACCGGGTCACCGCCTTCGCCTCGCTGTCGGGTGTGCCCCTCGATCTCGAGTTCGCCAAGGAAGCGCTGCGCGACGTGCTGCCGGAACAGGATCGTCCCGTGTCCTCGGCGCAGATCATCAAGATGGTGGCCCACCACTACGGCCTCAAGGTCCGCGAGATCAAGAGCAAGAGCAACTCCCGGCAGATCACCTATCCCCGCCAGATCGCGATGTACCTCTGCAAGCGCCTGACCGAGATGTCCTACCCGGAGATCGGCAGGGTCTTCAACGGCAAGCATCACTCGACCGTCATGTACTCCGTCGAGCAGATCGAGCGCCGACGCGCCGACGACGAGCGCCTGGCCGCTCAACTGGAGCGCTTCACCCGTCAACTCGGCTGAGCGAGAGCCGCTGCCGTCTCGCCAGGGACGACCTCCGCGCAACCTATCGAATGAACATCCTGCGGAATCGCGGCGGATCGGGCACCAGCGGATCTGCGCACCGGCAGCGGATTGTCAGGGCACCGGTTCCGGTTGTCCTGCGGCCGTACTGCGGAGAGAATCCGCGCTCCGCACGGCCCGGCGGCCGAAGTCCGCAGAATGCACAATCGCTCCGCTGCCGACTCCGCTCCTTACAGGCCTTCGCGGTAACAACCTAACCCACTGATTATAAATGATTTACAAGGTTCCTCCACGACCAGGGCCGGTGCCTTCTACGGCTACTTTCCTGGTGTATATTTCTTCCCGAGGAGAAGACAGATGAAGACCCGAGTCGAACGACGAGAACTACTGACCGAGCTCGTGGCGATGCGCGGCATCGTCGAGAGCAGGTCGACGATTCCGGTTCTCTCCCATCTTCTCCTGACGGTCCGCGACGATCGCCTGGAACTGGCGGCGACCGATCTGGACGTTTCCCTGACTTCCTGGTGCAGCGCGGAGGAAGGAAGCTGCGAGCCTGGCGCCACCGCGGTGCAGGCCCGGAAGTTCCTCGAGATCGTTCGGGCCCTGGCCGACGGTCCCGTCGAGCTGTCGACCGGCGAATCCAACTCGCTTCATATCGACGCCGGGTCTTCGAAGTTCCGGATCAACGGTCTCTCGGCCGAGGACTTCCCGACGCTCACCACGGTCGACCAGGACTCGTCGTCCTCGTCGTTCGAGGCGCCTTTCCCCGAGGTCAAGCGGATGATCGGCAAGATCATCTTCGCCGTCTCGGCGGAAGAGTCCCGCTTCCAGTTGAACGGAGCCCTGCTCAAGCTGAAGGACGGCAAGGTCGAGATGGTCGCGACCGACGGCCACCGGCTTGCCCTGATCGAGGCCGAGATGGCGGGCGTAGCGGAAGCGGACGGCGTTCTCGCGCCGCGCAAGGCGCTGCTCGAGTTGATGCGCTTCGACAGCGACGAGACGATCCGTTTCCGTCGCGGCGAGCACCATCTCGGCTTCGTCATCGGGCGTCGCGAGCTCACGTGCCGCATTCTCGAGGGTACGTTCCCGGACTACGAGAAGGTGATCTCCACGGAGAACGACCGCAAGGCGACGTTCGATCGCGGCGCGCTCTCCGAGGTGGTGCATCGGGTCGCCCTGCTGACGGGTGACCGCGCCCCCATGGTCAGGCTCGGTTTCGAGGAGCAGTCGCTGCGTGTGTCGTCCTCGAACCCGGATCTGGGGGAGGCGGAGGAGAGCCTGGCCTGCGACTACGAGGCCGAGAAACTGGACATCGGCTTGAACCCCGTCTATGTGCGGGATTTCCTGTCCGCGGTCGACACCGAGCAGGTGGAATTCGCGCTCAAGGACGAGAACAGCCAGTGCCTCGGAGAGCCCGTTGGGGGGCCTGATTTCCGCTACTTGTGCGTGATCATGCCGATGCGGATCTGAGCATCTTTGGTCGGCCAGCTAAGTCTCCTGTTTTCAGATAGTTGCGATCGGGCCTGAAGCGGCCCCGGAAAGCGGTCGAAATGGCCGTCATGTGATAGTTTTCCGCACATGACGGCAGCCGGGACAACGGATGTTCAGGCGGCGGCTGAAACGGGGTACTCGGCCGAGCACATCAAGGTCCTCAAGGGCCTCGAAGCGGTCCGGAAACGGCCCGGGATGTACATCGGCGACACCGATGACGGCTCGGGTCTGCACCACATGGTGTTCGAGCTCGTCGACAACGCGATCGACGAGGCGCAGGCCGGCTTCTGCGAGCTGGTCGAGGTCGTCATCCACGGCGATGGCAGCGTCTCCGTGCGGGACGACGGCCGCGGGATTCCGGTGGCCTTCCACGAGGGTGAGGGGCGGTCCGCGGCTGAAGTCATCATGACCGAACTCCATTCCGGCGGGAAGTTCGACCAGAACGCCTACAAGGTCTCGGGAGGCCTGCACGGGGTCGGTCTCTCCGTGGTCAACGCTCTCTCGGTCCAGCTCGATCTGGAAATCGACCGCGACGGCCACTCCTGGCGGCAGAGCTACGGCCGCGGCGTGCCGAAGGCGCCGATCGAAGCGGTTGCGGAGCTGGAGAATCCCGAGGCGACCGGCACGGGAATCCGCTTCACGCCGGACCCGGAGGTCTTCACCGGGCTCTCCTTCGACTACCAGGTGCTCGCGCAGCGCCTGCGGGAACTCTCCTTCCTGAACCGGGGCATCGCGATAAGCCTCTTCGATGAACGGACGGGCAAAGGCGCGAAGTTCGAGTACGAAGGGGGGATCAGCAGCTTCGTGGCTCACCTGGGCCGGAACAAGACGGCGCTGCACCCGGATCCGGTCCACCTTCACAGCGAGATGGGCGAAGCCGGCTCCAGCGAGTCGGTCGAGGTCGCGCTGCAGTGGAACGACAGCTACCAGGAGCGCATCTACTGCTTCACGAACACGATCAACAACCGGGACGGAGGCACCCATCTCTCGGGCCTCCGGTCGGCGTTGACCCGCACGGTGAACGCCTATGTCGCTTCCTCGGGTCTCGGCAAGAACCTGAAGGAGAAGCTCTCGGGCGACGACATCCGCGAAGGCCTCGTGGCGATCGTTTCGGTCAAGGTGCAGGATCCGAAGTTCTCCAGCCAGACCAAGGAGAAGCTCGTCTCCTCGGAGGTCCGCGGCTGGGTCGAGTCGACGGTGGGCGAACAGCTCTCCGCGTTCCTGGAGGAGAACCCGCGGGACGCGAAGCGGATCGTCGAGAAGGTCGTCGAAGCGGCGAGGGCCCGGGAGGCGGCGCGCAAGGCGCGGGAACTGACCAGGCGCAAGGGCGCCCTCGACAGCTCGAACCTTCCGGGCAAGCTGGCGGACTGCAGCGAGCGGGATCCGGCCCTCGCGGAGCTCTTCCTGGTGGAGGGGGACTCCGCCGGCGGCTCGGCCAAGCAGGGCCGCGACCGGCGGTTCCAGGCCGTGCTGCCGCTCAAGGGGAAGATCCTGAACGTCGAGCGCGCGCGCCTCGACAAGATGCTCTCGTCCGAGGAGATCAGGACGCTGATCCAGGCCCTGGGCACCGGCATCGGGAACGAGGACTTCGACGCCGACCGCCTGCGCTACCACAAGCTGATCATCATGTGCGACGCGGACGTCGACGGCAGTCACATCCGCACGCTCATCCTGACCTTCTTCTACCGCCAGATGAAGGAGCTCATCGACCGCGGCCACCTGTTCATCGCCCAGCCGCCGCTCTACAAGGTCACGGAGGGGCGTCGTTCGAGCTACCTGAAGGACGACGAGGAGTACCACGACTACCTGGTGGAGCGGATCCGCCGGAGCTGGCAGGTTGCCCTCCCGAACGGCGACGTCGACGATCCGACCGTGTTCGAGGGCGACCGCCTGCGCGTCCTGCTCGACCGTCTGGCTGCGTTCAGACGGTCGCTCGACTCGCTGAGCGCCCGCGGCATTCCGCGCGACGCCCTGCGGGCGGCGATCGCCGGCGGCATCAGGGATCGGGACAGCCTGGCCGACCGGGAGCGGGTCGAACTGACCGCCCAGGTGATCGAAGCTTCCGGCTTTCACGACGTGGCGGTGGAGAATGGCCGCGAGGGGTTCCTGGCCATCCGGTTCCGGTCGCGCCGGGACGGCGTTGACCGCCAGGTCACGATCGACGAGGCGCTGGTCACAGGCGCCGATTTCCGCTCGCTGACCGCCAATGAACAGGCGCTGGAAGCGTGGCAATCGCCCTCGATCCGGCTGCGCAAGGTGAACGGCAGCGCGACGACCGACGACGTCGAGGCCGAGTCCGTCGACGAGGCGCTCGACGCTCTGTTCGAAGCCGCGAAGAAGGGCCTGTCGATCCAGCGCTACAAGGGTCTGGGCGAGATGAACCCGTCGCAGCTCTGGGAGACCACGATGGACCCCGACCGGCGCCGGATGCTGTTGGTGGAGATAGACGACGACCGCTACGACGAGACGGACGGCATCTTCACGACCCTGATGGGAGAAAAGGTGGAGCCCCGGCGCGAGTTCATCGAGAAGAACGCCCTGAACGCGACCAACCTCGACATCTGACCCACTGACCGTGAGCAAGGGCGAGAACCCCATCCAGCCGCCGCAGCCGCCGGCGTCGGGCCGCGACACCGTGCCGGTGCAGCTCGAGCGCGAGATGCGCCGCAGCTACCTCGATTACGCGATGAGCGTGATCATCGGCCGCGCCCTGCCCGACGTGCGGGACGGCCTCAAGCCGGTTCACCGGCGGGTGCTCTACGGCATGTGGGAAGCCGGCAACACGGCCGGCCGCGCCTACAAGAAGTCGGCGCGCATCGTCGGCGACGTGATGGGCAAGTACCACCCGCACGGCGACGGACCGATCTACGACACGGTGGTGCGCATGGCGCAGGACTTCTCCATGCGCTATCCGCTGGTGGACGGCCAGGGCAACTTCGGCTCGATCGACGGCGACAACCCCGCCGCGATGCGCTACACCGAGGTCCGCCTGACGCGGATCGCCGAGGAGCTGCTGCGCGAGGACATCGAGAAGGACACCGTCGAGTGGATACCGAACTACGACGGTTCCGAGCAGGAGCCTTCGCCGCTTCCGGCGCGGATCCCGAACCTGCTGGTCAACGGCTCGGCCGGCATCGCCGTCGGCATGGCGACGAACATCCCGCCGCACAACCTGGGCGAGGCGCTTGCGGCGGTCAAGCTGCTGATCGACCGCCCCCAGGCGACCCTGGAAGAGTTGATGGAGCTGCTGCCCGGGCCGGACTTCCCGACCGGCGGTTTCATCCATGGCCGCGCGGGCATCCATGCCGCCTACGCCACGGGCCGCGGCTCCATCCAGGTGCGGGCCCGCGCCGAGATCGAGGACGCCGGCCAGGACAGTCAGTCGATCATCGTGACCGAGCTTCCGTTCCAGGTGAACAAGGCCCGCCTGATCGAGCGGATCGCCGAGCTGGTGCGCGAGAAGAAGCTCGAAGGCATCCGCGACCTGCGCGACGAGTCCGACCGCGACGGCATCCGGATCGTGATCGACCTGAAGCGGGGCGAGGTGGCCGAGATCGTCCTGAACACGCTGTACAAGATGACCAAGCTCCAGGTCAGCTACGGCATGAACATGCTGGCGATCGTCGACAGCCAGCCCCAGGTGCTGACCCTGCGCGCCCTGCTGCGCCACTTCCTCGACCATCGCCGCACGGTCGTGATCCGGCGTTGCCGTTACGACCTGGCCCGGGCCGAGAAGCGCGCCCACGTCCTCGAAGGGCTGCTCATCGCGCTCGACCACCTGGACGCGGTGATCGCGACAATCCGCGCGAGCCGCACTCCGCCGGAAGCCAGGGAGCGCCTGATCGAGGGCTTCTCGCTGAGCGAGCCCCAGGCGCAGGCGATCCTGGACATGCGCCTGCAGCGGTTGACCGGCCTCGAGCGGGAGAAGATCGAGCAGGAGCACCGCGACCTGATCGCCGAGATCGAGCGTCTGCGCGCGATCCTCGGTTCCGACGCCCTGCTGCTTCAGGAGATCCGGGGCGAGCTCGACGAGATCGAGAAGCGCTACAGCGACCCGCGGCGCACCGAGATCGTGGCCCACTCCTCGGACATCACGATCGAGGACATGATCGCGGACGAGGACATGGTGATCACGGTCACCCGGTCCGGCTACATCAAGCGGTCGCCGCTCAGCCTCTACCGCGCCCAGCACCGCGGCGGCAAGGGCCGGACCGGCATGGCCACCCGCGACGGCGACTTCGTCGAGCAGCTCTACGTCGCCTCCGCCCACAGCTACATCATGGTGTTCACCGACCGGGGCTACTGCTACTGGCTCAAGGTGCACCAGATCCCGGAACTCGGTCCGGCGGCTCGCGGCAAGGCGATCGTCAACCTCCTGCGGCTCGACAGCGGCGAGGGCGTCGCGGCCACCGCCGCGGTGCGGGAGTTCCCGGAGGATCGGTTCCTGACCTTCGCCACCGAGGCCGGCGTGGTCAAGAAGACGGCGCTGTCGGAGTACTCGCGGCCGCGGACCAACGGCATCATCGCGCTGCGGATCGACGAGGACGACCGGTTGCTGTCGGTCAAGGTGACGGACAGCGGCAGCGAAATCGTGCTGGCCACGAAGAAGGGCTACTCGATCCGCTTCCCGGAGACCGACTTGCGCTCTCTCGGCCGCGCGACCCGGGGCGTGCGCGGGATCAGCCTGCGCCCTGGCGACCGGGTGGTGTCGATGGAGTGCCTGCTGCCGCGGGAGGAGTCCGCGGACCTCGAGTCTCCGGAGACGACGCTTCTGACCGTGAGCGAGAGCGGCTTCGGCAAGCGCACCGCGATCGAGGAGTACCGCCTGCAGTCGCGGGGCGGTCTCGGGATCATCAACCTGAAGGTGTCCGACCGCACCGGCGAGGTCGTCGGCGTCCGCCAGGTCAGCGAGGACACCGGCCTGATGCTGATCACCCCCGAAGGCAAGATCATCCGCATCACGGCCGGCAGCGTGTCGCTGATCGGCCGCGCCACCCAGGGGGTCAAGGTCATGGACCTCGACGACGGCGACCGCATCGTCGCCCTGGCCCGCATTCCCGATCGCGGCGACGAAGAGGAAGACGGCGAAGACGGCGAGGACGGAGACGCCGAAGCGGCCGACGCGGAGCCGGTCAACTAGCAGCGAGCAGGGTGGGGAGCGCCACGATGAAGTTCTTTCTGGATACAGCGGACACAGGCGAGATCGAGACCGGCCTCGAATGGGGCATGGTCGACGGCGTCACCACGAACCCGAGCCTGATCGCCAAGCAGGGCAAGCGGTACCTGCCGACCGTCAAGGAGATCGCGGAGCTGGTGCCGGGCCCCGTCAGCGGCGAAGTGCTGGCGACGGACCTCGACGGCATGCTCGAACAGGGCCGGCGGCTCGCCGGCCTGGCCGACAACGTCGTCGTCAAGGTGCCGCTCGGGCCGCCGGGGCTGACCGCCGTGCGGCGCCTGGCGGAGGAAGGGATCCGGTGCAACGTGACCCTCTGCTTCTCGCCGTCGCAGGCGCTGCTGGCGGCGAAGGCGGGCGCCGCCTACATCTCGCCTTTCGTCGGCCGCCTCGACGACATCGCCCAGGACGGCATGGACCTGATCCGGCAGGTCGTCTCGATCTACTCGCAGTACGACTTCGAGACCGAGGTCCTGGTCGCTTCGGTGCGCCATCCGGTCCACGTCGTCGTGTCGGCCGAGATGGGCGCCGACGTGGCGACCCTTCCCTTCAAGACGCTGAGCCAGCTCTACCGTCATCCGCTGACCGACATCGGGCTGGAGAGCTTCCTCTCCGACTGGCGGGCCACGGGCAAGAGCTTCGATGACTGACGGCGGCGGGCTGGTCCGATGAGCGTCGACGCCGTTCTTGAGCGGGTGGACCGCGAAACCGGCGCCAGCCTGGATCAGTTGAAGGAGTACCTGCGGATCCCGTCCGTCTCGACCGATCCGGAGTTCGCCGGCGACGTGCGCCGCTGCGCCGGCTTCGTCAGGGAGCGCCTCGAGGCCGCGGGGCTGGCGGCGGAGATCATCGAAACCGCGGGCCATCCGCTCGTGTACGGCGAGTGGCTCGGCGCTCCCCGCCGCCCGACCGTCCTCTTCTACGGCCACTACGACGTGCAGCCGGTCGACCCGTTGGACGAGTGGCGGAACGACCCGTTCGAGCCGACGATCGAGACCGGCGAACGCGGCCAGCGGATCGTCGCCCGCGGCGCCACCGACGACAAGGGGCAGTCCTTCACCCACATCAAGGCGGTGGAGGCGATCATGGCCGAAACCGGCGCCCTGCCGGTCAACGTCAAGTTCCTCATCGAGGGCGAGGAGGAGTGCGGCGGCGAGGCGATCGAGGCCTACGTCCGGAGCCCGGCAGCGGAGCGCCTGGGCTGCGACCTGGCGCTGGTTTCCGACACCTCCATGTACGGGCCGGGCCAGCCTTCCGTGCTCTACGGCCTGAAGGGCCTGCTCTACACCGAGGTCCGGGTGCGCGGCGCGGGCCGGGACCTGCATTCGGGCACTTTCGGCGGCGCCGTGGCGAACCCGCTGAACGTCCTCGGCACCATGCTGGCGGCGCTCCGCGACCCGCGGGACGGCCGGATCCTCGTTCCCGGCTTCTACGACGACGTGCGGCCGCTGGGCGCGGAAGAACGGGCGGCGTTCGCGGCGCTGCCGTTCGACGAGGCGAAGTACGGCGACGAGATCGGCGCGTCCGCGTTGTGGGGCGAGGCCGGCTACACGACCCTGGAACGGGTGTGGGCGAGGCCCACCTGCGACGTGAACGGGCTGTGGGGCGGCTACCAGGGCCCCGGCGCCAAGACGGTGATCGCGAACCGGGCCGGAGCCAAGGTCTCGATGCGGCTCGTGCCGGACCAGGACCCGCAGAGACTCTTCCGTTCCTTCGCGGACTACATGCGCTCCCTGGCGCCGCCGGGCATCGAAGTCGAGGTCGAGAACCTGAACGGAGCGCCACCGGTGCTCGTCGACCTCGACGGCCCGCTCGTCGACGCGGCGCTCGAGGGCGTGCGCGAGGCCTGGGGCCGCGAGCCGGTCCGGGTCCGCGAAGGCGGCTCGATTCCCATCGTCTCCACCCTGTCCGAGGTGCTGGGCGCGCCCGTGCTGCTGATCGGCTTCGGCCTGTCGGACGACCGGCTGCACGCCCCGAACGAGAAGATGGATCTCGCCAACTTCTACCAGGGCATTCGCACCGTGGTCCGCGTGCTCGACCGCCTCGGAGGCTGCGCCGCCGCCTGACCGCCTGTGGCTGCCGGGCGCGAGCGTGAGATCAAGGTCGCGGTCGCCGACCTGGACCGGCTCCGGGACCGGGTCCGCGCCGCCGGCGGCAAGCTCGAACGAGCTGCCGCCATGGAGTCGAACTGGGTCTTCGACCGTCGCGCCGCCGCGCCTTCCGAGCGGCTGCGGGCCCGCCGCGAGTTGCTGCGTCTCCGCACGGACGGCGGCGGCGGCAGGCTGACCTTCAAGTCCGCTCCCGAGATGCGGGGCGGCGTCAAGGAGAGGGCGGAACACGAGTTCGCCGTCGACGACCCGGCGGCTGCGCGCCTGTTCCTCGAGTCGCTCGGCTTCGAGGTCACGGCGCGTTACGAGAAGGTCCGCGAGCGCTGGCTGCTTCTCGGCTGCGAGGTCGCCCTCGACCGGACGCCGATCGGCGACTTCGTGGAGGTCGAGCAGGTCGACCCGGACCTGCCCGCCGGCGGGATCGAACGCGTTTGCCGGCGTTGCGGCATCGATCCGGAACGGGCCGATCCGCGGGACTATCTGGCGATCTACCGCGATCACCGCGCGCGGCACGAGGGCTTGCCCCGGGACATGGTGTTTGAGGAAGGTCGGCCTTCGGCCGGCGCCTCGAAGCCGCCTTCGGCGGCGGCGGGTCAGAAGACCCGCGCACCCAGCGGAGGCTCGCAGTGAGAGGCGCGAGCCGGCGGGTGCGGGCGCTCGTGCTCTGCGCCGGCCGGGGAGAACGGCTGCGGCCGTTGACCGCTGCCGTGCCCAAGCCACTGCTGCCGGTGGCCGGCCGCGCCGTCGCGTTGCGGACGATCGACCTCCTTCACCGCGCCGGCTGCGAGACGGCGGTGAACCTGTTTCATCTCGGCGACGCGGTGCGGCGCGGGCTCGAGAGCGAGGCCGGCGGCCGAGGGATCGAACTCCACTTCGAGGTCGAACCGGAGCTGCTCGGCACCCTCGGCGCCGTGGTCAACCTGCGGGACTTCCTCACCGATGCCGACGACATCGTGCTGGTCAACGGCGACTCGCTCTGCCGCTGGCCGATCCGCGAGGCGCTCGACCGCCACCGCCGCAGCGGCGCCGACGTCACCCTCCAGGTCGGCTGGAACGACCGCGTCGGCGGCGGCGTGGAGGTCGATTCCCGAGGCCTGGTGGTCGGGCTGCGTGACCTTCGGGTCGGCCCGGTCCGCGGCCGGAAACGGACGTTCCAGGGCTTCCACGTGCTCTCCCGCCGGGTCGTCGAGCAGATCCCGCCTCGCCCGTCGTCGAACGACATCGTCGAGGGTCTCTACCAGCCGCTCCTCCATTCCGGTGCCCGGATTGTCGGCTTCCGCTGCCGCCGCCCCTGGCACGACCTGGGAACCCCCCGCCGCTACCTCGAAGGCGCCCTGGACTGGGGCCGCACCGCCGGTAGCCGCAAACGCCGCCGCCGCTTCATCGCCTCCGGGGTCTCGGTAGCCGCCGGCGCCACCGTCGAGCACAGCGTCCTCGAGACGGGCAGCCACATCGGCGAAGACGCCATCGTCGAACGGAGCCTCGTACTACCCGGCGCCCGGATCGGCTCGGGTGCCCAGCTCCGGGACGCCATCGTCGCCCCGGGAGTCCGGATCCCCGAACACGCCCGGATCGACTCCGAACTCGTTAGCCCGATCGACTCGGGTTTCTCCCCGGACAGTCAGGAACGGAACGGGCTGGTCTGCACGCCGCTTGAGTGAGCAGAAAGGTCGGCCTTCGGCCGGCGATTCGAAGCCGCCTCCGGCGGCGGCGGGTCAGAGGACCCGCGCACCCAGCAGAGCCACCTTCGCCGCACTCAGTGTGAAACGCCCAACGGCTACCTCTGGACCGCTGAGTCGCGACATTCCGTCGTGCCACCTGGCGACACCTTCCAGTCAGCGGCGGCTCCCGGGGAGGGTCCCAGCGGGCTGGAGACAAGCGACTGCCGTAGAGCTCTCCCCTACCGACGCCCTCCCGGAGCGCAGGCGACCGAAGCGAACCCCTGACCCCGCATCCACCAAGAGGGGGTGAGCGTCCGCTGGGACCCTCCCCCCGGAGCCGCCGCTGACGGGTGCCACGCCTCCGCCGGCCGCGCCTCCGCCTTCCGCCTCCGCCTCCGCCGGCCGCGCCTCAACCGCCGCGCAACAGCACGTCGCGCAGGGCCGGGTACTCGGCCGGGATCTCGATGATGCGTTCGGGGAGGTGGGCGGTGCGCTCGAGGGCGGGCGGCACGGGCGGGTCGATGCCGACGGCGGCCTGGACGGTTTCGGCGAACTTGGCGGGGTGGGCGGTGGCGAGGACGATGCCGGTGCCGCCGCCCTGGGCTTCGAGTTCCGCCTTGAGGCCCAGGTAGCCGACGGCGGTGTGGGGGTCGAGCAGGTAGCCGGTGCGGTCGTGGACGTCGCGCATGGCGCGGCGGGTGGTGTCGTCGTCGAAGGCGCGGCCCGCCAGGTCGCGGCGGATGCGATCGAGCGGTTCGCCGGCGCTGGAGTAGAGGTGGACGATGCGGGCGAAGTTGCTCGGATTGCCGACGTCCATCGCGTTCGAGATCGTGGCGACCGAACCGCGCGGCAGGTAGTCGCCGCTCCGGAGGTAGGCGGGCACCACGTCATTCGCGTTCGTCGCCGCGACGAAACGGGAAACGGGCAGGCCGATGCGCTTGGCGATCAGGCCGGCGGTCAGGTTGCCGAAGTTGCCGCTGGGGGTCGAGAACACGAGCGGTTCGCCGGCGTCGTCGAGCGGCGGCGAGGGGAGCTGCGCCCAGGCATGGAAGTAGTAGAAGACCTGGGGCAGCAGCCGGCCGATGTTGATCGAGTTGGCCGAGGCGAGGGGACGCTGCTCGCGCAACTCGCCGTCGGCGAAGGCCTCCCGGGCCAGGCTCTGACAGTCGTCGAAGGTGCCCTCGACCGCGACCGCGGTCACGTTGCCGCCCAGGGTCGTGAACAGGCGCCGTTGCCCCTCGGTGACCAGGCCGTCGGGGTACAGCACGCAGACCCGGAAACCCGGGACGCCGCTGAAGGCGTGGGCCACGGCGCTGCCGGTGTCGCCGCTGGTCGCCACGATCACGGTGGTTTCTGCGTCGCCGGCGACCGTGGCGAAGCGCGCCATCAGGCGGGCCATGACCCGTGAGGCGACATCCTTGAAGGCGAGCGTCGGCCCGTGAAACAGCTCCAGGCAGTGGATGCCGGGCTCGATCGTCGCGAGAGGGATCGGAAAGTCGAGGGCGTCCTCGATCAGGTCGGCGAACTCCCCCCCGGGGACCGCCGAACCGAAGAGGCGGTTGCTGAGGATGGCGGCGATGCCGGTCAGCGGCAGCGACTCGAGGGTCGCGAGGTCCGCCGCGTTCAGCGGCTCCAGGCGTTCGGGAACGAACAGGCCGCCGTCGGGAGCGGGTCCCTCGAGCAGCGCCTCGCCAAGGGTGACCGGCGAGGTCCGGCCGGCCGTGCTCAGGAAGCGCACGTTACGCCTCACCGTCGATCACGCGCGCGCCCGGCGCCGGCAGGGGCGCGACGAGCCGATCGCAGTTGAGACCCGCGGAGGAGTCGAACGCTCCAGCCATGGCTGCCGCGACCTGCCTGGCGCCGTCGCGGCCGTCGCACAGGGCGAACAGCGCGGGGCCGCTGCCCGAGAGGCTGCAACCCAGCGCGCCGGCCTCGATCGCGGCCGCCTTGGCGGCATGGAAGCCGGGCACGCCGGGCGCGCGGACCGGCTCGGCCACGACGTCGACCAGGGCGCGGGACAGGAGTTCCAGGTCGGAACGGTAGAGCGCCGACACCAGCGCCGCGGCGTTGCCCCACTGGGTCACGGCGCGCCCGAGCGGCAGGTGGCGATCCAGTCCGGCACGGGACTCCTTCGTGTTCACCTCGGCGTGGGGCCGGACGAGAGCGCAGGTCAGGCCCTCTGGCACCGGCAGGTCGACCACGTCCGGCTCGGGATCGAGCGAGCGGACCAGGACGAGGCCGCCGAGCAGGGAAGGCGCCAGGTTGTCGGCGTGGGGTCCGCCGCTCGCCAGGATCTCGCCGGCGAGGGCGTAGCGGAGCAGGGACGCGGCGGGCAACTCCAGACCGAGCAGCGCGTCGACCGCGACGACCGCCGCGACGGCGCTGGCGGCGCTCGAGCCCAGGCCGCTCTCGAGCGGCATCCGCTTTTCGATCTCGAGGTCGACGGTAGCGCCGGGCGCCTCGCCATCGACCAGCGCCTTCGCGGCGACGGCCGCCGTGTTGCGCTCCGCCTCGAGCGGCAGCCGGCCATCGTCGCCGGCGATCGCGACAATGCGGACCGGGCAGCGGCCGCCGGCGGTCGGCTCGCGGTCGCGGGCGGTGACGATGTCGCCCGGCCCCAGGTCCCCCTCGCTCTCCGACCGCAGAGCGAAGCCCAGGATGTCGAATCCGCAGGCGATGTTCGAAACCGAGGCCGGGGCGAACGCCCTCACCGGGTTCCTCATCAAGCGGCCCGTCGACCGCAGCGGGCAACGGCGAGCTCGGCTGCGAGCAGCGCCCCGCCGGCGGCGCCCCGCAGGGTGTTGTGCGAGAGGGCGACGAATCGGTAGCCGAGGATCGGACACTCCCGCAGCCTGCCGATGGAGGTCGTCATTCCCTGGCCGAGGTCGCGGTGGACGCGGGCCTGCGGCGGCTCGTCGTCGCCGAGGTAGACGGTCGGCTGCGCCGGCGCCGACGGCAGCCCGCGTTCCTGCGGCTCGGCGCGGAAGGTCCGCCACGCTTCGCGGACGTCCTCCATCGCCGGCTCGCCCTTGAGGTCGACCGAGACGCAGAGGGTGTGTCCGTCGACCACCGGAACGCGGTTGCACTGCGCCGAGACGGCGACCTCGGCCGGCTCGATCGTTCCGCCGGTGGCCTGGCCCAGGATCTTGCCGGTCTCGATCTCGAGCTTCTCCTCCTCGCTGGAGATCCAGGGGATCACGTTGTCGAGGATCTGGTAGCTCGAGATGCCGGGCAGGCCGGCGCCGGACACCGCCTGCAGCGTCACGACGGAGATCCGTTCGAAGCCGAAGGCATCGGCCAGGGGCTTGAGCGCCAGGACCAGGCCGATCGTCGAGCAGTTCGGGTTGGCGACGATGCCGGTGGGGAGCGCCCTGCCGTCCTCGGGCGGAGACAGCAGCGAGAGGTGGTCCGGGTTGACCTCGGGCACGAGCAGCGGGACGTCCGCGTCCATGCGGTGGGCGCTGGCGTTGGTGACCACCAGGCAACGGCGGGCGAACCGGGGCTCGACGTCTCTCGCCACGCTGGCGTCGAGGGCCGAGAAGACGATGTCCAGTTCGCCGCCGTCCATCACTTCGTCGATCGTGTGAACGGGCATGGCCGCAACCGCGTCGTCGATCGGCCGGGTCTGAATCCAGGTCGCCGCGTCGCGGTAGAGCTTCCCGGCCGAACGCTCGGAAGCGGCCAGCGCCGTCAACTCGAACCAGGGGTGCCCTGCGAGCAGGGTGACGAAGCGCTGGCCCACGGTGCCGGTCGCGCCGAGGACGGCGGCGCGCAGGGGTTCGTTCCGGGTTGTCATGGTGAGGCTCCCCGCTCGGCCCAGGCGCGCAGGATGTCGCCGAACACGCCGCCCGCGGTGAGTTCGGTCCCGGCGCCGGGTCCCTGGACGATCAGCGGCCGTGCATCGTACCGCTGGCTGCGGAAGACGAACATGTTGTCCGATGCCGGCATTCCGGCCACCGGATGGTCGGGCGGCACGGCCCGGAGCCCGACCCGGGCCGTCGCCGCCCCTCCGCTGGTGTCGAGTTCGGCGAGATAGGCCAGTTCGAGCCCGTCCGACCGGGCCTCGGCGAAGCGGGCGGCCATCTCCTCGTCCGCGGAGGCGAGGCGCTGCCAGTAGGCCTCGAGCGGCAGGTCCGCGAGGTCGGGCCGGTCGAGCATGGGCGCCACGTCGACGTCGTCCATTTCGAGATCGGCGCCGCAGAGCCGGGCCAGGATGAGGAGCTTTCGGGCCACGTCCAGTCCGCCGAGGTCGTCGCGCGGATCCGGTTCCGTGTAGCCCAGCCCGTGGGCCCGCTGCACAGCCTCGCTCCACACCTGCCGCGCGCTCAACTCCCCGGTGAGATAGGCCAGCGTTCCCGAGAAGACGCCCGAGACGGACTCGATCGGATCGCCGGCGCCAAGCAGCAGGTCGACCGTGTGGAGCACCGGCAGGCCGGCGCCCACGGTCGCCTCGTGAAAGACGTTCGCCCCGCCGTCGGCGTGGAACGCGCGGAAGTCCGCGATCGGCCCGGCGAATGGAAGCTTGTTCGCGCTGACCACCGCGGCGCCGGCCGCGAGCGCGCGGTGGTAGACGGCGCTCAGGTCGCCGCTCGCCGTGACGTCGACGAGTACCGTCCGGCCGCCGCCGGCAGCGGTCTCGCCGAGGTGCTCGAGCAGCCGGTCGAGGTCCGCCGCTTCGCCGCCCTGCTCCAGTGCCGCGCGCCAGCCGTCCGGATCCGCGGCGACGCCGGGGTCCAGCCGCCGGCCGCCCCGGCGCACTGCGAGCTCCATGAAGCGCGAACTCGCCAGGCCCCGCAACTGAAGGTCGATGCCCCGCCGCTCGAGCGCCTCCCGCTCGGCGGCGAGCTGCCCGAGCAGCGCCGAGCCGACGCCGCCGACGCCGAGAACGTAGACCGCGAGCCGGCCGGAGGCGGCGCCATGGAAGAACTCCCGGTGGATCCAGCGCACCGCGCGTCCCTGGTCGGCTTTGGCTACGACCATCGAGATGTTCCGCTCGGACGAGCCCTGGGCCACGGCGCGCACGTTGACCGCCAGACGGCCGAGGATCCCGAACACCCGGCCGGCGATGCCCGGGCGCTCCCGCATGCCGTCGCCGACGACCGCGACGATCGACTGGTCGCGCTCGACGATCAGGGGCCGGACCGATCCGGACTCGATCTCCGACCGGAACTCGGCGTCGACCGCCTCGCGGGCCGCTTCGGAGACTCCGGGCTCGACCGCGAAGCAGATCGAGTGCTCGCTGGACGCCTGCGAGATCAGGATCGCGCTGGCGCCGCTCGCCGCCAGGGCGTCGAAGAGCCGCGCGGCGACTCCCGGGGTGCCGACCAGGTTGTCGCCGACCAGCAGCATCAGGTGAACGTCGTCGATCGAGGAGATGCCGGTGACCGCCGTGCCGCGGGCCCGCTGCCGGTCCCTGCCGCCGTCGACCAGGGTTCCGGGGTGCTCGGGGTCGAGGGTGCTGCGAACGAGCAGGGGAATGGCCTTGCGGCGTGCCGGAGTGACCGTCGGCGGGTAGACCACCCTGGCGCCGAAGTGGGAAAGCTCGAGCATCTCCTCGTAGCTCAGCCGCGGGATCGGCAGGGCGTCCTCGACGCGCCTCGGGTCGGCCGTCATCACGCCCGGCACGTCGGTCCAGATCTCGATCCGCTCGGCGTCGAGCGCGGCGCCGACCAGGGAGGCCGTCAGGTCGGAACCGCTGCGGCCCAGGGTCGTCGTCTCGCCTTCCGGCGTGCTGCCGAGGAAGCCGGTGACCACCTGCAGGGGTCCGTCCTCGCCGATGCCGGCGAAGTGGGAGGCGATTGCGTCCATCGTCGGTTCGAGCGCGACCAGCGCCGCCTGGAAGGAACGGTCGGTCCGCACCAGCGGACGGGCGTCGCGGGCCTCCGCCGGCAGGCCCCGGGCGCGGAGCGCCGCGGCCAGGAGCTGCGTCGACAGAAGCTCGCCGTGGCAGACGATCCGGTCGATCCAGGCTTCCCGCGGCCGCTCCGGGGTGACCCCGGCCCGTGCGCAGTCTCCGAGTTCCCGGACCAGGCCGTCGCAGAGCTCGTCGAGGCCTGCCGTGAGGGCGGGGAGGTCGGCCTCGGCGGCGACCTCGGCCGCGATCCTCAGGTGGTGGTCGCGAAGCGCGGCGGCTTCGCGGGCCGCCTCATCGCCTCCGTTGCCCTCGACAGCGCCCGCCGCCAGTGCCAGGAGACGGTCCGTGACCCCGCCCAGCGCGGACACCACCACCGCACCATCCCCCGGACAACCGTCGAGTTGCCGCTCGACGATCCGCGCCGCCGCCCGCAGGCGGCCGGCATCGGCCACGGAAGAGCCGCCGAACTTGAGTACCTTCATGATCGGATGGGCGAGAAGTCACGTCGTCGTCGCAGGGCGCGAAAGGCGCCATAGCGTATACGCGCGCGCCGGCTGGTGCCACGGCGTTGTTACACACCCGCCCGTCTCTGGGCCGCGATAGCATCCGCCCATGGCCGGGACCGGCGGCACCGAAGGTGAGGAGAGCGTTCTCTCACCCGCCCGGGACGCCGACGATCGGCGCGTCGAACCGTCGCTTCGACCGCAACGGTTGAGCGAGTACCTGGGCCAGGAAAAGATCGTCGAGCTGCTCGACATCTACATGCAGGCGGCGCGCCGACGGGGTGAGCCTCTCGATCACGTCCTGCTGTTCGGGCCCCCTGGGCTGGGCAAGACGACCCTGGCGCACATCATCGCCCGGGAGATGGGCTCGGCGTTGCGGTCCACCTCCGGCCCAGTCCTGGAGCGGGCGGGCGACCTGGCTGCGATTCTGACCAACCTCGAAGCCGGAGACGTCCTCTTCATCGACGAGATCCATCGTCTCGGCCCGACGGTCGAGGAGATCCTCTACCCGGCGCTCGAGGACTTCCAGCTTGATCTGGTGATCGGTGCCGGGCCGATGGCCAAGACGGTACGCATCGATCTGCCCCGATTCACGCTGGTTGGCGCCACCACCCGCGCCGGTCTGATCACACCGCCGCTGCAGGGGCGCTTCGGCATCGTCCACCGGCTCGACTTCTACGGTCCGGATGTCCTCGGTGTGATCATCCAGCGCTCGGCCGAGCTGCTCGAGGTGCCCGTCGATCTGGGCGGCGCCGACGAGATCGCCCGGCGCAGCCGCGGCACGCCCAGGATCGCGAACCGGCTGCTGCGCCGGGTGCGCGACTACGCGCAGATCGAAGCGGACGGACGGATCGACCGCGATATCGCCAACCAGGCTCTCCTTCAGCAGGAAGTCGACGAGCAGGGCCTGGACAAGATCGACCGCAGGATCATGGAACTGCTGATCGAACAGTACGGGGGCGGCCCGGCCGGCCTGAAAGCGCTCGCAGCGTCGGTCGGGGAAGACGAGAGCACGATCGAGGACTTCTACGAACCGTACCTCGTCCAGAAGGGATTCCTGCAGCGCACCCGCCGCGGCCGCGTGGCCACGAAGCGAGCGTACGAACACCTGGACCTGGAAGTCCGGGGCACCCTGTTCTGAAGCGGCGTACCCCGATCGGCAACGATCTCCAGCTCGTCTCGGGGCCGGAGGGTCAGCTCCCAGGTGCCTCTGAACGAGCGACGGCCGGCGACCGCACAGGATCCGACGCCAAACCGGAGCGAGTGAAGCGGAGTGAGCGCAGCCCTTTCCATCTCCTCTCGAGCGCGAACGTCACCTGGGAGCTGACCCTCCGGCCCCGAGACGGGCGGGTGCGCCCGAAGCCTCCCCGGTCGTCAGATCCGTGACAGCCGACGCAGACTCAGGCGCAGGAGGTTCTGGAAGTCCACCTCGGGCTCCTCGGCGAGCACCCGCGACACCGCCCGCTGGGCTTCGGTCGCGCGGTAGCCGAGGTTGACCAGCGCGCTGACGGCCTGTTCCTGCTCGTCGTCGCGGCCGGTGTCGGGCTCGGCCGCCGGCGGTTCGGCGCCGGCCTCGGCGAGCAGGGTCTTCGCCTTTTCCCTGAGTTCCAGCACCATCCGTTCGGCCGTCTTGCGGCCGATGCCCGGGATCCGGGTCAGGGCCGCCACGTTGCCGCCGCCGATGGCGTTCAGCAGCTCCCTGGTGGAACCGCCCGACAGGACGACCTGGGCGAGCCGGGGACCGACTCCGCTGACCGCGAGACAGTGCTCGAACAGGGTCCGTTCGGCTTCGGTCCAGAAGCCGAAGAGTTCGATCGCGTCGGCGCGAACGTGGGTGTGGATGAACAGGCCGATATCGGCCGCCTCGTCGAGCTTCTCCAGTTCGAAGTAGGTCGACAGCGGGATCCGCACGGCGTAGCCGACGCCGTTGGTGTCGAGTACCAGGCGTTCGGGCTCGAGGGCCAGGCGGCGTCCGCGCAGATAGCCGATCAAGCCGCCAGGGAGCGCCGCGTCGCGGTCAGGTGCCGGCTGCCTCGGCCTCGCCCAGGCCGAAGTTCTCGATGAAGTCCTGGGTGTAGTGGACGCCGACCTCCTCGCGGAGCCGCTGCAGCAGGGACTGGAGCATCGTCAGGTTCCGCTCGGCCAGGAGCTCGTTCCGTGTCGGTTCGGGGTCGAACAGCACGGGATCGAAGGACTCGCGTTCGGTCACCTCGAACAGAACGGCGCCGAACGGAGTGTCCACCGGGCCGCCGAACTGGCCCGCGGAGAGCGCGAACACGGCGCTGGCCAGCTCGGGCATTGCGCCAAGGGTGCCGATCGGCTGGCGCAGGCCGAAGCTGCCGCTCTCCTCGATCACGGCATCGAACTCCCCGGCCGCGTCGTCCATGCTCAGCCCGTCCTCGACGCGCCCCCGCGCCTCGGTGAGCGCGGCCGCCAGGAGCTCGGTCTCCTTCTGCCCGCGGACGACCTCGCGAACGTCGACCTCGACTTCCACGAACTCCGAGTCCCGGGGCGGCAGCACCTCGAGCACGGAGAGGAGAGCCCAGCCCGCCGCGATGCGGACCGGCTCGGACCACGCGCCGGCCTCCAGACCGAACGCCGCGGAGCTGAAGTTGAAGTTGCGGCCGATGCCGGCCACGGCATCGTCTTCGCCGAACGGCTCCGTGCTGGCGTAGACGAGCGCTTCGACGGCGGCCAGTTCCCGGGCCTCGTCCTCGCCGGCGAAGGTCTCGTCCGCCAGGCGCTCGTGCAGGGAATCGATCCGGCTCTTCGCCTCCTCTTCGGCCCGGGTGGCCAGGAGCTGGACCCGGATCAGGTTGGCGACTTCCTCGAGGGTCTGGCGCCCGCCTTCGCGGCGCTCGTGGACCTGGATCAGGTGATGGCCGGTGCGCGGACCGAGCTGGTTCTCGACCGGTCCCACCAGGTCGCCGCTCGCGGCGCCGAACGCGGCGTCCTCGAAGGCCTGGGTCATCGCACCGCGGCCGAAGTAACCGAGATCGCCACCGGCTTCCTTCGTCGCCTCGTCGTCCGAGTACTCGCGGGCCAGCGCCGCGAAGTCCTCTCCGGCCTCGATGCGGCCACGCAAGCGGTTCAGCAGGCTGCGCGCCTGCTCCGCGTCCCGTTCGCTGTTCTCCAGCAGGAGGATGTGGCTGGCCCGAGCCTGCTCAGGGATCTCGAACTGGGCCGGGTTGCCTTCGTAGTACGCCCGGACCTCGTCGTCGGTCACCTCGAGTTCGGCGCGGACCGTGTTCGTGCTGACCAGGAGATAGCCCACCCGCCGGCGCTCGGGGAGCCTGAACTCCTCGCGGTGCTCTTCGTAGTAGGCCGCGGCCTCCTCGCTCGAAGGCTCTGCCTCGGCGGCGAAGCGGCTGGCCGGCACCTGGAAGTAGCGGATCGCGGCGCGCTCGGCGGCTTCGCGGGCGCGCAGCTCGACCTCCGCGTCGGAGACGTGGGCGACCTCCGTCAGCGCCGACTGCAGCTTGCGCACGAGCAGGGACGTGCGCAGGTCGGCCTCGAAGTCGTCCACCGAGAGCCGGTTCGCGCGCAGGAGATCCTGGTACTGCCGCGCGCCGATGAAGTTGCCGGCCCCGTCGGTCAGGGCGGGCACGGCGAGGATCTCCTCCTGCAGCTCCTCGTCGCTGACGGTCAGGCCCATCCGTTCCGCTTCCATGATGAGAAGGCGGTCGTTGATCAGGGCTTCCAGCGCCTGAACCGGCAACTGGAGCTGGTCCGCGAGGTCCGCGTTGAAGGCGTCGCCGTAGATCTCCCGGTAGCGGTTCTCGGCGTTCCGGTAACTGCGCTCGAACTCGGCGAAGGTGATGGTGTCACCGCCCACGGTGGCCGCGTCGGGATTGACGCGCGTGCCCTCCAGCGACCGGAAGTCGGTGAAGACGAGGAGCACGAAGACGCCGGCGAGGCCGATGGCCAGCGGATAGAAGCTCTTGATGTTCTTGCGAATGACGTTCAGCATGATCTTGACCCCGGCGCACGGTAGAACGCAGAAGGCCCTCCGGATTCAGAAGTACTGCCATGGTAACAGGATCGGGCGGTCGCCCGGCGGTTATGATCGCGGCGCGAGGTTCATCCCGAATGCGTTTTCTGCAGTGGTTCTCCAGCGACCTGGCTATCGACCTGGGGACGGCCAACACGCTCGTCTTCACTCAGGCGAACGGCATCGTCGTTCGCGAGCCGTCGGTCGTCGTCGTCAACAGCCAGAGCAACCGCATCGAGGCGGTCGGCACCGAGGCCAAGCAGATGCTCGGACGCACGCCGGGCATCCTGTTCCTCGTGCGGCCGATGAAGGACGGCGTGATCGCCGACTTCGAGATGACCGAGCACATGCTCAAGCACTTCATCCGCAAGGCCCACCACGGCCGCCGGCTGGCTCGCCCGCGGATCGTGATCGGCGTGCCCTCGGAGATCACGCCGGTGGAGAAACGGGCGGTGAGGGAGTCGGCGATGAGCGCCGGGGCCTCGGAGGTCTTTCTCGTCGAGCAGGCGATGATGGCGGCGATCGGTGCCGGCCTGCCGATCACGGAGCCGACGGGCAACATGATCGTCGACATCGGCGGCGGCACCAGCGACGTCGCCGTGATCTCGCTCTCCGGGACGGTCTACAGCCGCTCGCTGCGCGTGGCGGGCAACGCGATGGACGAGGCGATCGCCCAGCATCTGAAGAGCAAGCACAACATGCTGGTCGGCGAGCGGACGGCCGAGAGGATCAAGGTCGAGATCGGCTCCGCCTTTCCGCTCGAGAAGGCGCTGTACATGGACATCAAGGGGCGTGATCTCGTGCGCGGCGTGCCCCGCAGCCTCCGGATCTCCGACGGCGAGATCCGGGAAGCGCTGGATGAACCGGTTGCGCAGATCGTGAAGTCCGTCCTGCAGGCCCTCGAACGGATGCCGCCGGAACTCTCGGCCGACGTGATGGACAAGGGCATCGTGCTGTCGGGCGGCGGCGCGCTGCTTCACGCGCTGGACCAGCGGCTGCGCGAGGAGACCGGACTGCCGGTCTTCGCCGCGGAGGACCCCCTCGCCTCCGTCGTGCTCGGCGCCGGCCGGGTGCTGCGGGACATCGATCTGCTGCGCAGGGTTTCGGTTCGCTAGGGAGCGTTCACCGAGATGAGCGAGCGTCGGGTCGCCATCCTGTTCGCCGTCACGGTGACCTTTCTGCTCGCGTCGTTGACCGCTCAGTCGCCGGAGCGCGCGGGCGACGTGGCGCTGTGGGTGGAGGCCCCCGCGAAGCGACTGGTCTCCGCGGCCGCCGATCTCGCGGGCGGCGTGCGAGAGGGGTGGCGGACGAGGGCTCGGCTGGAACGCGAGAACGAGGAACTTCGAAGCCGGCTGCGGCAGCTCGAGGCCGCCCATGCTACGGCTCTTGGCGCGGAACTGGAGGTCGACCTGCTTTCGGCGCCGTTCGGATACGCGCGGCCGCCGGAGGTGGAGCTCCTGCTGGCGGACGTCGTCTACGTCGACTATCACTCGTGGCGGCGCACGGCCATTCTGCGGTTGCCTCGCGGCAACGCGAGAGCCGAGTGGGCGCGGCGGCCCGTGACCACGGTCGACGGGTTGCTGGGCCGCGTCGTTTCGGCCGGGGGCGACTATGCGCGCGTGCTGCTCGTTACGGATCGAGACTCTTCGGTGGGCGCGATGATCGAGCGAACGCGCCGTCAGGGCATCGTCCGGGGCACGGAGGCGGCAGGCGTACTCTCGCTCGCGTACCTGCCGGTGCAGGTCGATGTCCAGCCGGGAGACCGCGTGGTCACGGCCGGCATCGACGGCGTCTTCCCGCGAGGAATCCCGATCGGCACGGTCACCTCCGTCGAGTCCGGCGGCGATCACTTCCACGAGATCAAGGTCGCCCCGCGCGTGGATCTCGGTTCGCTCAGCCACGCTTTCGTGTGGCGCCGCGACCCGGTGCCCGAGGCGGTCATGGACGGCGCGGATGCCGTGGGCCGCTAGGTTCGCCGCCAGTCTGGCCCTGGTGTCGCTGGTCGAGTTGCTGCTGGCCGAAGTGCTGCCGGCGGCCGGGCGGACGATCGACCTGTTCGTGCTCCTGGTCGTGCTCGGCAGTCTGGCCGGCAACTCGCTCCAGGGCGTCACGGGCGGCCTGGTCGCGGGCTTCGTTCAGGACACGCTGAGCACCTCGCCGTTCGGCCTTCACGGCCTCGCCTGCTGCGTCGTGGGCTACGGAGTCGCCCGCCTGTCGCAGCGCGTGGACACCGGCCAGAGGACGGTGGCGTTGCTCCTGGTCGCAGTGGGTACGCTGGTGCATCAGGCGATCGTTCTCGGCCTCCTCAGGTTCCTGGAAGTCGGCGAGTTCGGCGGCGCCGTCGTTCCGTTGCGGGTGGCGGCGACGACCGCCGTCGGCCTGCCGAGCCTGTGGTTGTTCAACCGGGCCCAGGCCTGGGTCGATGAACGGCGTACCCTGAAGGAGGGGAGGGCGCGTCCGCGGTGACCGCGACGGCCACGGGATGAGTCTGCAGAACCCAGCGCAGGAGTACAGCTCGGATTGGATCCTGCTGAACATGGCCGTCCGGCTCAGATGGCTGTGCGGCGTGCTGGGCGTGGCCCTGGCGGTCGTGATCGGCGCCTACTGGTATCACCAGATCATTCGGGCGGAGCACTACGAACGTCTGGCCGAAAACAACCGGCTGCGGGTGCTGCGACTGGACGCGCCGAGGGGCCTGATCTACGACCGTTCGGGGCGGATCCTGGTCGAGAACACGCCCACCTTCCGCTTGATGATCGACCGCAGCGCGAGTTCGGACCTTGGCGCCAGTCTGGCTTTCGCGGCCGGGATCCTCGGCCGGGAGGAGCGGGAACTCAGGGCCGCGCTGGAGCGTCATCGGGGCGTGGCCCGGGAGGTGCCCGTGCTGCTGGCCGAGGACCTGGAGCTGACCCAGGTCGCCCGGTTCGAGGTTTCGGAGCCCGAGCATCCGGAGTTCGAGATCTCCACTTCGAGGCGCCGGCTGTACCGGCACAGCTTTCAGACCGCTCATGTCGTGGGCTATCTGGGCGAACCCACCCCCGCCGAACACGACCGCGACGACTCTCTGGCGGCCGGGGATCTGGTAGGCCGCAGCGGCGTGGAACTGCTGCGGGATCGTCGGCTGCGCGGAAACCACGGGGAACGGATCGTGGTCGTCGACAGCCGGGGCCGCCTGATGGGCGAGGACGTGCGGCGGGCGGACGCCGAGCCCGGCGAGTCCGTGACCCTGACGATCGACCTGCGGCTGCAGCAGTTGGCCGAGAGCCTGCTGGCGGACAAGGCCGGCGCGATCGTCGCGCTCGACCCCCGCGACGGCGCCGTCCGGGCGATGGTCTCCTCCCCGTCGTTCGACCCGAACCGCTTCGCCGGCCGGCTGAGCCAGGAGGACTGGGACCGGATCGTCGACGCACCGGGAAAGCCCCTGCAGAACCGCGCGATCCAGAACACCTACCCGCCGGGTTCGGTGTTCAAGATCGTGATGGCGGTGGCGGGTCTGGCGGAGGGGGTGCTTCGCCCCGAGGAACGGGTCTACTGCAGCGGCGCGACCCGGCTCTACGACCGCCGCTGGCGCTGCTGGCAGCCGCGTGGGCACGGCTTCGTCGATCTGCGCGCGGCCCTGCAGCACTCCTGCGACACCTACTTCTACCGGCAGGGCGTGAAGATCGGAATCGAGGTGATCGCGGCCTATGCCCGCCGGCTAGGGCTGGGTGGCCGAACGGGGGTCGAACTCCCTGGCGAGAGCGAGGGTCTGGTGCCCGACCCCGAGTGGAGCAGGGATCGGCGAGGCTATCCGTGGTATCCGGGCGAAACGGTCTCGGTCGCGATAGGCCAGGGGCCGCTGCTGACTTCGCCGCTGCAGGTGGCGGTGATGACCGCCGCGGTGGCGAACGGGGGGTTCAGGGTGCGCCCGTACCTGGTCGCTGGCGGCGGGGAGCCTCCCGAGCCGCTCGGCCTGGATGCCGAGGCGGTCTCCTTCGTAGCCGAAGCGCTCGCCAACGTCGTGGCGAACGGAACCGGACGTAGCGCCAGGACGCCGGTGGTGGCCGTCGCGGGCAAGACGGGAACCGCCCAGGTCGTCGCGCAGGAAACCTGGACCCGCTCGGAGGATCTCCCGCCCGATCAGGCCGACCATGCCTGGTTCACCTCCTACGCTCCGGTGGACGCGCCGGAGCTGGTGGTCGTCGTCTTCGTCGAGAACGGGGGCAGGGGCTCGGAAGCGGCGGCGCCGCTGGCGAGAGAGTTGCTCGAGGATCACTTCGGTGCTGCCGCAGGAACCTGATCGCTGGCCGCTCCTGCGCCGGGTCCGGTCCGTCGCCTGGTTGCTCGGCGGGTCGGCGCTGGCGTTGTCGGTGATCGGCCTGGTCGTCATTTCGAGTGCCTCCGCGGACATGAACACGGACTACGAAGTGCGCCAGTCGGCGTGGATCGCTCTGGGTCTGCTGGTCATGACGGCGGCCGCCGCGGTCGACTACACGCTCCTGCTCCGCTACGCCTTCTGGATCTACCTGGCGGCGGTGGCGGTACTCGCCGTGGTGACCTTCTTCGGCCACGAAGCGGGCGGGGCCCGGAGCTGGATCGGGATAGGCGGCTTCGGCGGTCAGCCGTCGGACTTCTGCAAGATCGCGACGGTCCTCCTGCTGGCCCGTCACATGGCGGAAGCGCAGGCGCCGGTGGCGCCTCGCGGCTGGCTTTGGGCGGCCTCGGCGTTCGTCGTGGCGCCGGTGCTGCTGATCGCCCTGCAGCCGGACATGGGCGGCGCCCTGATGTTCGTGCCGATGCTCGCGGCGATGGCCATCGTCGCCGGCCTCAGGCTCCGGTCCGCCCTGATCGCGCTGGGGGTGGCCGCGGTGGTCGCGGGCGCCATCTGGGTCTTCGCCCTGCAGGACTACCAGAAGGACCGGGTGTCGAGCTTCTTCAGGCCCGACGCGGACCCGCTCGGGTCGGGCTACCAGGTGCGCCAGAGCCGCATCGCCATCGGTTCAGGCCAGATGCTCGGCAAGGGATACGGCGAGGGCACGCAGTCCAATCTGCAGTTCCTGCCGACGCCTCACACCGATTTCGTGTTCGCCGTGCTGGGCGAGGAGTACGGGTTCATGGGCGTCACCGTCGTTCTGGGGCTGCTCCTCCTCTACCTGGGAAACGGCGTGCGCGCGGCCCTGGCCGCGCGAGACCCGGCCGGCATGCTGCTCGTCGTCGGCCTGCTCGCCTTCATTGCGGGCCACGTTCTCTACAATACGGCGATGGTGGTCGGCCTGCTTCCGATCACCGGCATCCCGCTGCCCTTCCTCAGCTACGGCGGCTCCTTCATGCTCTTCTGCTGTGCGGCCACCGGGTTGATGATCCGCGTCGACGTTCAGCGCTTCGTCAACATCTGAGCGGACCGTCAGGGCGGCCGCCGGCACCGACATGCACAGGGAGCTTCTGGTCGAAGGCGACCCGCACCAGACGCGCCTCGCCGTCCTGGAGGCCGGCCGGCTGGTGGAGTTCTTCATCGAGCGCCATCGTGGCTGCGGCCTCGTCGGCAACATCTACAAGGGGAGGGTACGGCGGGTTCTTCCCGGCATGAGGGCCGCCTTCGTCGACCTGGGACTGGAACGGGACGGCTACCTGTACCTCGAGGAGATGGCGGTTGACGATTCGGGAGCGCCAGGCGGAGACGGCCGGCGGACGAGTCCCGGCATCCCGCGGCGGGGCCAGGAAGTCGTCGTTCAGATCGCCAGGGAAAGACTGGCGGACAAGGGACCGCGGGTCACGACCGAGATCACGCTTCCCGGCCGGTACCTGGTGCTGACGCCCCTGGCCGGCCGGTTGGGGATCTCCAGGCGGATCGAGGATCCGGACGAACGGGACCGTCTGAAGACGGCGGCCCTGGAACAGTGGGGCGATGCGCTCGAAGCGACGGGCTGCATCGTGCGCACGGCGGCGGCGGGGGCGCCGGCGCAGGACCTGGGGAGGGAGTACGAGCTTCTGGCGGAGATCTGGCGAGAGATCGAGGGGCGGGCGGCCGCGACCGCGGCCCCGGCATTGCTCCACCAGGAGGAAGAACTCGCGGTACGGGTGATTCGCGACCACTTCGGCGAGGACTTCGGCGCCCTGCTGGTCGACGGCGCCGATGCGCACAGGGTCATCCGCGAGTACCTCGGGCGGGTCCAGCCGGAACTCGTGACGAGGCTGGAGAAGAGCCGTCGCGGCCTGTTCGATCGCTACCGGATCGACGCTGCCGTCGACGCCGCCCTGGAGCCGCGGGCGCCGCTGCCCTCCGGCGGCTACCTGGTCATCAACCAGACCGAGGCGCTTGTGGCCATCGACGTGAACTCCGGCCGCGATGTCGGCCCCGGCGGTTTCCGCGACACGGTCCTCCGGACCAATCTCGAGGCGGTGGCGGAAGCCGTGCGCCAGATACGGCTGCGGGACCTGTCCGGCATCCTCGTCATCGACCTGATCGACATGGAGCACGAAGAAGATCGTCGCACGGTGTTCGCGCGGCTCGAGCTGGAGCTGCGGAAGGACCGCGCCCGGAAGCGGGTGCTCGAGATCTCGGAGTTCGGCCTGGTTCAACTCACCCGGCAGAGGCGGCGCGAGAATCTGGAGCGGGCGCTCATGGGGCCCTGCCCGACCTGCCGGGGCCGGGGCCGGATCAAGTCCGTCGCGACGATCTGCCTGGAGTTGCGGCGAACCTGTCTGGCGCACGCCGGCCGCGGTTGCCGCCAGTTGGCGGTGCGGGTCCACCCGGAGGTGCTGGACGGCCTGAACGGTTCCGAATCGGACGTGCTGAACGGGATGCAGGGAGCGTTCGACGTCCCCATCCTGCTGCGGGCGGATCCGGACCTCGATCGGGAGCACTTCGTCGTAACCGAGATCGAAGGGTCTTGACGGCCGGGGCCGAAGGACCGGAACGCCGGTTCGAGTTCGACGACCTCACGGGCGCGGTCACGCCGACCGCCGTGGACGGTGACCTGGGCGCCGGCTTCGAGGAGACCCTGCGCCGGCTGCTGGACCCGGGGAGCGGCCGGCGCAGCCTGCACTGGGGACGCAGCTACCTCTACGAAGCCGGCTGGCGAGGGCCCGCGGAGGCGACCGAGACGGCCGTGGTCGTCAAGCAGTTCCGCCACGACGATCTGCACGCGCGGTTCCGCCGCCGCCGCCGGGGCAGCCGGGCTCGCCTGAGCTTCCGGGCCGCGCTCCGCTTCCGGCGTCTCGGGATCCCGACGCCGGAACCCCTCCTCTATGCGGAATCCAACACGATCGACGGTCCCGCCTGGTACGTCTGCCGCCTGGTGCCGGATGCGCTGGAGTTGCGCTACGTCCTGCGGGCCCTGAACGGCGGCGACGGACCCGACCAGTTTCCCGGAATCCACGGTCCGACCCTGTTGCGAAGGGTCGGCGGGCTGGCCGCGGAGCTGCACCGCCACGGCGTCTGGTTCAGGGATCTGACCTCCGGCAACGTTCTCCTGTCGGAAGCGACGACCGAGGCGGAGCTCTTCCTGGTCGACCTGAACCGCGCCCGCTTCCGCCGACGGCTGTCGACCAGTCAGCGACTGAGGGATCTCAGCCGGATGCCGGTGCTGCGGCCGGAGGATCGCGCCGAGTACCTGGCCGGCTACCGGCCGGGCGGCCTGCCGCGGCTTCAGCGAATCTGGTTCGAGACCTGCCACCGCGCGTTCCGTTTCAAGTTGGGATCGAAGCAGGGCGCGCGCCGGGGCCTGCGGCGTATGTCCGATCTCCTCCTGCCGCGCCGCCGCGCCCACCCCCACGTTCCCGACGCGGAACGCGGGGCCACGGCCACCGAGCGCACGGTCTGGGATCCACTGACCGATCAGCCGCATCAGCAGGCCACCCGCGGCCAGCGCCTCGGCGTGCGCCTGCGCGACGCCGGCCACCACGCGCGGCCGCTGCTTCGATCCGCCGGACCGCTGCTCCTGTCGGTCGCGGAGGCGCGTCGCGTCAGGCGTGCCCTGGACCGCGCGCCGGCGCCGGTCCGCTTCGGCGGCCTGGGCGTCGCGATCGGACCCGGCTCGGCCCCGGTCTCTTCCCTGGCCGGGGCGGTCGAGGAGCTCGGAGTCGACACGGTGCTCCTGCGCTTCCACCTCTGGCAGGGCGTCGACCGCGGCCTGCTGGAACTGGCGCGGACTCTCCGCCGTGGCGAGCGGTCGGTCGACCTGGTGTTCCAGTTCAGCCAGGACCGGTCGCTGGTTCGGGACGCCGGGCTCTGGCGGCGGCGGGTCGAGGAAGCCGCGGCCGCGCTCGCTCCCTTCGGGCACCGGTTCCTGATCGGCCAGGCGCCCAATCGCAGCAAGTGGGGCGTCTGGCGGCCCGGGGACTACTGGAGCCTGCTGGCGGCCGGCGCCGAAGCGGTACGCGCCCAGTGCCGCGACGCCTGCGTTCTCGCACCCGCGGTGATCGACTTCGAGCCTCACGCGACAGCGGCTCTGATCCATTCGGGACAGCCGGAGCGGCGCTTCGACGTTCTGGCGAGCCAGCTCTACGTCGACCGGCGGGGCGCGCCGGAGAACCGCCAGCTCGGCTTCGACCTCGCCGGCAAGCTGGCGGTTCTGCGCTCCCTGGCTCGCAGGGCCCCGGACTGCGCGTCGGGCAGGAGCTGGGTCACCGAGTTCAACTGGCCGCTCGCCGAGGGTCCGCACGCTCCCGCCGGCCGCGATGTCGCCGTGGACGAGGACGCCCAGGCCAGCTACCTGGTCCGCTATGCCCTGGAGGCGCTGGGCAGCGGTCTGGCGGAGCGCGTCTACTGGTGGCAGTTGGCGGCCGCGGGTTACGGCCTGCTCGACCCTCGGGGCGACGGCCTGCGGCGGCGCCCGGCCTGGCTCGCCCTGCGTCAGCTCCAGCGCGAGCTGGCCGGCGCGGAAGTCGTCCGCCTGCGGATGGAGCCAGGGCTGCGCGGCTACCGGGCGGTCCGGGAGGGGCGCGAGATCCGGGTCGTCTGGGCGCTGGACGGCCGCGGTCGCTCCTACCGGCCGCGGAGGGAGGTGCGCGCGGTGCGCGACCGCGACGGACGGGAACTCGACCGGCTTCCCGCCGCGCTCACCGGGGCGCCGGTGTACCTCGAGTGCGAGACCGGCGGTCCGGCCCGCGCACCCGCGTAAGATGCTCGCGGCAATGGTCGACTTGGCCCGAACGCTGGTCCGCTACCGCAGCCTGCTCTGGACTCTGGTCATGCGCGAGCTGCGCGCCCGCTACCGGGGAAGCGTCCTGGGGTTCCTGTGGTCCCTGCTCAATCCCCTCCTGCTGCTCGCCGTCTACTCGTTCGTCTTCGGCATGATCCTGAAGCGCTCGGACCTGGTGGCGGTCGAGCCGTACGGCGTGTTTCTCGTGACCGGGCTGTTCCCCTGGATCTGGGTCTCCACCTCGTTGCTGGAAGGCTGCACGTCGCTCACGGCCAACGGAGGCCTGATCCGCAAGGCGGTGTTCCCCGTCGAGGTGCTGCCGGCGGTGGCGGTGGCGGCGAACCTGGTGCACTTCCTCCTGGCGCTGCCGATCGTGGGGGTCGCCCTGGTCGCCGCCCGGCTGCTCGGCTATCCGATCTCCGGCTGGACGGCAGCCCTGCTGCCGGCCGTCCTGGCGATCGAGCTGGTCATGGTCGCCGGCCTGGCCTTCGCGCTGTCGGCTCTCTGCGTTCACTTCAAGGACGTGCGGGATCTTCTCGGCAACCTGCTCGTCCTCGCCTTCTTCCTGGCGCCGATCATCTACACCCTGAGCGACCTGCCGCCGCAGTTCGCCGCGGTGGTGCGACTGAACCCGATGACTTCGTTCACCACCGCTACGCAGGACCTCCTGTTCTTCGGCCGGCTGCCCGAACTCCACGTGTGGGCGATCATGGCCGCGATCGCCGCCGTGTCCTGGGTGGCGGGCGCGGGCCTCTTCTCCCGCCTCTCCGACACCCTGGCCGAGGCGGTCTGAGTTGAGCCCGCCGGCGGTTGCGGCGAGCGGCCTGTGCAAGCGGTACCGGCGCGCCGCCGGCGGATACCGGCTGCGGACGCTGAAGAGCGCGCTGCTCGAAGGCAGCCTGACCGGGGGCCTGGCCTCGGGTGAAGTCGTCGAGGCCCTGACCGACGTCAGCTTCGAGGTCGCGGCCGGGGAGGCGGTGGGGATCATCGGCGGCAACGGTTCGGGCAAGTCGACGCTGATCAAGCTCGTGGCCGGTCTGCTGCCGCCGACTTCCGGCGAACTCTCGGTGAACGGACGGGTCGCGGCGCTGATCGAGCTCGGCGCGGGCTTTCATCCCGAGATCTCCGGCCGGGAGAACATCTTCATCAACGGGGCGCTGCTCGGGCTGAGCCGGCGGCGAATCGAGCAGCGCTACGACGACATCGTGGAGTTCGCGGGTCTCGGCGACTTCATCGAGGAGCCGATCAAGTACTACTCCTCCGGCATGTACGTGCGGCTCGGCTTCTCGGTCGCCATTCACACCGACCCGGAAGTGCTCCTGGTCGACGAGGTCCTCGCCGTCGGCGACGAGGAGTTCGTTCACCGCTGCCTGGCGAGAATCGAGGAGCACCTGGCCGGGGGCGGAACGCTGCTCGTGGTCAGCCACACCATGACGCTGATCGACGAGATCTGCGACCGGGCGATGTGGCTGGACGGCGGGCGGGTCCGGGGCCTGGGGTCGACGCGTCGGGTCATCGACGCCTACCTGGAGTCGGTGGCGGCGCGCGAGGGCGAGGCCCACGACCGGCGCCGCCAGTCGGAGGAAGGGGAGCAAGCCGCGACCGCGTCCGCGGACGCCGCCGAGGAGGTCGCGCGCTGGGGTTCGGGCCAGGCCGAGATCCTGGCGGCGCGCCTGCTGGCCGGCGAGGAGCGGCAGGAGCGCTACCACGTCCACTGCGGGGAAGCGGTGGCCTTCGAGCTCGACGTCGAACCAAGAGAGGAACTGTCCGACTTCGTCTTCGGCGTCGGCGTCAAGACGCCGCGGGGCGTCGACTGCTGGGGCACGAACACCGATCTGGCAGGCTACGAACCGCGCTCTCTCGCCGGGCCCGTGCGGGTGCGGCTCGTCTGTCCGGAGCTGCGGCTGGCGCCGGGCGAGTACACCGTCGATGTCGCGGTCCACGCCCGCGACGGCAGGGCGTACGATTACCGCCGCCGGGCGCTGCGGTTCACGGTGACGGAGAGCACGTCGCTGAGGAGCATCGGTCTCTACCTGCCCGAGCACGAGTGGCAGGTGGAGACGCTGGGCGCGCGGACCGACATCGACTGGCTCTCGCCCGGCCAACGGGCCGGCGACCAACGGAGGATCGAATGAGCGACCAACCCAAGGAAGGACCGGGCGAGCAGGATGCGTCCTCGTCGATCAACGTCAAGATCGGCGACGCCGAGCTGAAGGGGGCCTACTCCAACCTGCTGCGCATCACCCACACCCGCGAGGAGTTCATCCTCGACTTCATCAACGTGGTCCCGCCTCAGGGCATCGTCAGCGCCCGGATCGTGACCAGCCCCGGGCACCTCAAGCGGATCATCCGGGCCCTGGGCACGAACCTGCGGCGCTACGAGGAGGTCCACGGGGTGATCGAGGAGGCGCCCGACCCGACGGAGCCGTCCGGTCGCGTCAATTGACGCGCTGGCTCTTGAGGTACATCGAGGCGATCACGTCGCGGTAGCGCTCGTTGACGATCTTCCTGCGCACCTTCAGCGTGGGCGTGATCTCGCCCTCCTCCAGCGTCAGTTCGCGCTCGAGCAGCCGGAAGCGGCGCACGCGCTCGTGGGTCGGCAGCCGCTCGTTCGCGCGGTCGATCACGCCCTGGACGAGTTCCTGGAGGCGCGGGTCCTCGCGGAGTTCCGAGGGGTCCATGCCGGTGAACGGCTCCGGCGGCTCCGCGTAGTTGGGCACGATCAGGGCGTTCAGGTACGGGTAACCGTCGCCGACCACGACCACCTGGGCGATCGCGGGGTGCGTGATCAGCATCTGCTCGATCGGCTGGGGCGCGACGTTCTTGCCGCCGCTCGTCACCAGGAGGTCCTTCTTGCGGTCCGTGATGTAGAGGTAGCCGTCGTCGTCGAGGCGGCCGATGTCGCCGGTGTGGAACCAGCCGTCCGGGTCGATCGCCTCGGTGGTGGCATCCGGTTTCTTCCAGTAGCCCTGCATCAGGCCTTCGGTGCGGGCGAGGATCTCGCCGTCGTCCGCGATGCGAAGCGAGACCCCGGGAGCGGCCGTGCCGACCGAGCCGCGGCGGGAGGCGCCCGGGTACTCCACGGCCAGAACCGGCGCGGTCTCGGTCAGCCCGTAGCCCTGGTAGAGGCGGATGCCGATCGCGTCGAAGAACTCGGCGACTTCATTGGCGATCGCGGCGCCGCCGGAGATGGCGAACCGCAGGCGGCCCCCGAAGCGCTGCTTGATCTTGCGGAACACGAGGCGGTCGGCGATCAGGCCCTGGAGCGCCGCGCCGCCGCGCTCCGCCCGCCGCTTGCCGACCTTGAGCGCCCAGGCGATCAGCCGGCGGCGGGCCGGCGGCTGGCTCGCGAACAGGTTCTGGATACGCAGGTAGGCGCTCTCGTAGAGCCTCGGCACCGAACACAGGACGGTGGGCCGCACGTCCGGCATCAGGCCGGCGACGCGCTCGATCGCTGGGGAGTAGTGGATCGACACTCCGCGGTAGAAGAAGAGGTAGTCGACCGTGCGCTCGAAGACGTGGGAGAGCGGCAGGAAGGAGAGCGCCTGGTCGTCCTCCCCCAGCGGATAGAGCTCCTGGCAGGCCAGGATGTTCGAGACGAAGTTCCGGTGCGACAGGACGACGCCCTTGGGGTCGCCGGTGGTGCCGGAGGTGTAGATGATGCTCGCCGTGTCGTCCCGGCCGACCCGTCCGCTGAACGTGGCGAGGTCGGCATCCGTGGCCGGCGGCGCTCCGGCGATCAGGGCTTCGAGGTGGGTGCCGCCGGGGGCGGCGGCCTCGGCATCCAGCGCCACCATGCGCAGACCGCGCTGCTCATCGCCCTCCTGGTCTTCCTCGCCGCCGTCGTTGGGAACGATGCCTGACAGCAGGTCCCGTTTCGCCTTGTCGTCGTAGAAGATCCAGCCGGCGCCGCTGTCGAGCAGGATGTAGGCGACCTGGGGCGCGTTGAGAGTCGGATAGATCGGTACGGAAACGGCGCCCAGCAGGTGGCAGGCGAAGTCGACGATGTGCCACTCCGGCCGGTTGGTCGCGAACAGCGCCACACGGTCGCCCTTCGCCACGCCGTGCGACTCGAGCGCCTTGGCGGTCCGGCAGACGGCGTCGAGGAACTCCCGCGCGGAAAGCGAGTCCGTCCGGCGATGGCGCCGGATGGACAGCAGGGCCTCGCGTTCGCCGTAGCGTTCCGCTACGACCCCTAGCAGGTCGGACAGAGTCTCCAAGGACGGAACGGTAACACTCCGCCGGGTGCTTACCGCCGCGGCCGTTCTCCGAACAACGCGGAACCGATCCGCACGTGGCTCGCGCCCTCGAGGACCGCGGCCTCGAAGTCGGCGCTCATGCCCATCGACAGCCATCCCTCCCGGTCGCCGAACAGGCCGCCGCGGGCCAGCCGGTCGCGCAGGCGCCTGAGAGCGGCGAAGTCGGCGCGGGACTCGCGCGCGTCGGAGCGCTGCGGCGGAATCGCCATCAGGCCGCGCACCCGCAGATGGTCGAGTTCGCCGATGCGCAGCATCGCTTCCGTGTCCTCGGGCAGGAAGCCGTGCTTGCTGGGTTCGCGGCCGATGTTCACTTCGAGCAGGCAGCCGCGGACGCCGAGGCCCCGGCTGCCGAGCACACGGTCGAGCCGCTCCGCGATCTTCGGCCGATCGACCGCTTCGAACACGTCGAAGGCGTCGCAGGCGCGGGCCGCCTTGTTCGACTGCAGCGGTCCGATCAGGTGCCAGGCGACCCGGTCGCCGTAGCCGGCGTCGACCAGCGCCGCGCGGTGCGCCTCGCCCTCCTGGACCTGGTTCTCGCCGAGGATGCGGAGGCCGGCGTCCAGCGCCGCGGCGATGCGCTCGAGCGGCTGCCGCTTGCAGGCGCCGACCAGGGCGACCTCTTCCGGCCGCCTGCCCGCCCGCCGGCAGGCCTCCGCCAGCCGCTCCACTATCTCCGCGTAGCGTTCGGCCGCCGTCTTCCCCGGCGCCTCGTTCAGCCGGTCTCTCCGCCGTCCAGGTACAGGATTCGCTGGCAGGAGTCGCAGGGTACGAGCGCGCCCTGGGTCTGAATCTGCACGACGACCTGAGGCCTGATCCGGTAGTTGCAGAACGAACAGTGCCGGATGGGAGCACCGGTACTCTCCACGACTCCGATGGCGGCCAGCGGCGCGCCGCCGTGGCGGTCGAACAGGCGCTCGTACTGGAGGAGGGCGGCCGGCGGGAGGCGTTCACGGAACACCTCGATCTGCCCCTCGAGCGCTTCGACCCGCTTGCGCATCTCGGGCTTCTGCTCTTCCCACACGGCGAGCTGCTCCTGGTACTGCTGGTCGAGCGTCTCGAACGCGCCGCGGATCTCGTCGAGCTGCGCCGACGCCTCGTCCTGGCGCTCGATGGCCAGGAGAGCCTGCTCGTCCGCTTCCCGCATGCCGGCGCGCACCGTGTCGATCTCACTCAGAAGGGCGCCGTACTCGCGCTGCGTCGTGACGCGGGCGATCTGCTCCTGGTAGCGCTCGATGCTCTGCTTTCCGGCCGCCGCTTCCGCTTCCGCGGCGCGGCGCTCGAGTTCGGCCTGCTGGCACTCCTGCTCGAGCCGTTCGATCTCGCTCCGTTGGTGCTCGTACTGGTCGTGGAGCTCCTGCATCGACTCGGGAACCCCGTCCAGGAGGGCGAGGCTGTGGGCGAGTTCCATGCTCGCCTGCTGCAGATCTACGATCGTGTCGAGGACTCGTTCCATGCGCCGATTGTCAGAGGTTCCAGTGAGTTAGCGATCGCAGGCTCCGCAGTTCGCGGTGTGGGTCCACCTGGATTCGAACCAGGGACCTGCCGGTTATGAGCCGGATGCTCTAACCGCTGAGCTATGGACCCTCAGGGCACCCGAGCGCAGTGCCGCAGTATAGCCCCACGTCGAGCCTCCGTGTGCGCCCTGTCGCGGCCCGCCTTGGGGTATAGTCCGCGGCACGCAACAAGCGGTCCAAGGAGGCGCCAGAATGTCGAGATCCACTCCAATCGGGCGGCCGGGCCGGGCGGCGTTCGCCGCTGGCGCTTCGGTCATCGTCCTGTTCGCCGCTCTGGTCGCATGCGGTCCCTCGGAGGAGGAACGGGTGTCCGCCGCGCGCGCCGATGCGTGGGCCGAGCTGCAGGAGGAGCAGGCGGCTCTGAACGCCAAGCGCGACGAACTGGCGGGGCTTCGCGCGCGAGTCCTCGCGCCGGGCGAGGACGACGACGCCGAGGCCCTCACCGCGCAGGTCGATTCCCTCGACAACGAGATCGGAAACGACGGCGAGGCCTTTGCGACCAAGCTGGTCAACTACATCAACGAGGCGGAATGGGAACTCGGCGGTGAGATGACCGAAGAGCAGCGGGCCGCCTTCGCGATGAAGAGCGCCGAGGACATGTACCTGGCCGAGGAGTACGTGGTCAAGGGCGGCGACTACCGCCGCGCGGTCGAGATCCTGCAGCGGGCCCTCGGCGTCGATCCCGACAACGCCGACCTCCAGGCGCGGCTGGCCGAGTACCAGGACGCGCGCTACATCACGGCCGAACGGCTGGCGCAAGTGGAGCGGGGGATGACCGAGGCCGAGGTCGAAGCGCTCCTCGGCAAGGTGTTCCATCGCAACGTCCGTGAGTTCGACGAGGAGAACGTGTTCGCCTGGTTCTACCCGAAGAACCCCGAGGAGCACGGTGCCGGCGCTGCCGCCGGGGTGTTCTTCCGCGAGGGCGACGGGAAGGTCTACCGCACCGACGCCAACGCCGTGGAGGGGCAGGCGGAGGAGGAGTAGGCGTGGCCGGCCCTTGACGGGGCGGGCCGGCTCGTGCAGAATCCGCGTTCGCCCGTGGGCTGACGTGCGTCGGCGGCTATCGGGTTATCCGGGCGGGAGCCCGCGGGTCAACAAAGGGAACGAGATCACTTCATGCCGGTTGTGCAGGTACGCGAAGACGAGAGCTTCGAGAATGCGCTTCGCCGCTTCAAGCGGAAGTGCGAGAAGGAAGGCATCCTGACGGAGCTCAAGAAGCGCCAGCACTTCGAGAAGCCGTCCGTCAAGCGGAAGCGCAAGGTCATGCAGGCCCGCAAGAAGATGTTGCGGCGGCTGGCTGAGGAGCGCCGCGCCGGTCTCGCCTAAGGGCGTCCCCGCAGCGACTGCGCTGCGCCGAGCTTGGTGATCCGTTGCCGGGCTGACAGATGAGTTGCTGTAGATGAGTGGCTGTAGCGCCGCTACCTCCGAGGCGCTCGAGTTTCCGTCGCTGCTCGCCGTCCTCGCGGGTTTCGCTTCGACCGACATCGGGGGCCGGGCGGTGCGCGCCATCGCGCCGGAAACCGACCGCGACGAGATCGAGCGGCGCCGGGTTCGCTACGCGGAGATCGCCCGGGAGGTCGAACGGGACGGTGTCCTGGTGCCGTCGCTCGATGGGCTTCTCGACCTCTGCTCTCATCTCGAAGGGGACGGTCGGGGGCTGGGCGGTCCGGAGCTGCTCGACCTGGCCGCGGCGATCGAGGCCAGCGAAGAGGTGCTGGGACGGCTGGAGAGTCTCGACGCCACGCCGCAATGCGCCGCCGAGGTCGAGGCGCTGCGACGGATGGAGGCCGACGCCGCGGAAGCCGTCCCTTCGGGCCAGCACGGCGGAGGCTGCGCCGGGTTGGCGAGCCGCCTGCGCCGGATGCTGAACCGGCGCGGCGAGGTGCGGGACGACGCGACGCCGCGGCTGCGGACGCTCGTCCGGGACGCCCGGCGCACCCAGGCTTCGGTCGAGGCCTCGCTTCAGGCCTGGGTGCGGGAGCACGGCAACGCTCTGGCGGACGATTCGACGCCCATGCGGGGCGGCCGGCTGTCGGTCCTCCTTCCCTCGGGTAGCCGCGGCCGTCTCGCCGGACTCGTCAGGGGCCGCTCCGCCTCGGGCAGGAGCTTCTACTTCGAACCCTCGGAGGTAGTCGAAGGCAACGACGAGATCGAGCGGATCGCCTCCGACCGGGAAGTCGAGCGCAGCCGCATCCTGGCCGAGCTGGTGGCTCAGGTGCAGGTCCTCACGCCGGCGATCGTCGCGCGCATCGACTTCCTGGCCGCCGTCGACGCGATGCAGGCGGCGGCGCGCTTCGCGGTCGACGTCGACGCCGTGCTTGCCACGGTCGCATCCGACGGTCCGGCCGGCAGGGCGCCGCTGCTCGAACTCCGCGGCGCGCGCCACCCGCTGCTCGATCCGCGGCTGGCCGACCGCAGGGAGCTGGCGTTGGGCGTGGCCGGCAACCGGGGCGTCGTCGTGCCGCTCGACCTGAAGCTGGACGATCACCGAACCCTGGTGCTGACCGGTCCGAACGCCGGCGGCAAGACGGTCGCCCTGAAGACGGTGGGGCTGCTGTGCCTGATGAACCAGGCCGGCCTGCCGGTTCCCGCCGGGCAGGACAGCCGCCTGCCGATCCTCGACCACGTCGTGGCGGTGGTGGGCGACGAACAGAGCGTCCTCGACGAACAGTCGACGTTCAGCGCCCGGTTGCTGCGCCTCCGCGAGGTGTGGCGCCGCGCCGGGCCTGCGACCCTCGTCCTGCTCGACGAGGTCGGCGCCGGGACGAACCCGGAGGAGGGCGCCGCGCTCGGAATCGCCCTGCTCGAGGGACTGGTCGAGCGCGGTTCGCTCGGCATCCTGACGACCCACCTCACCCAGCTTGCCGCGGCCGCCCTCGAGTCGCAGTCGGCCTCCTGCGCGGCGATGGGTTTCGATCCGCGGAACGGCCTGCCCACCTACCGGCTGGTCGTCGGCCCGCCCGGAGGCAGCCAGGCGCTGGCGCTGGCGCGCCGCCTCGGCCTGCCGCCGGCCTGGCTGGAGCGGGCCGAGCACTTCCTGGGCTCCGAGCACCAGAAACTGCGGCGGGTGCTGGAACGCAACGAACGCCTCCGCGAGCGGCTGCTCGAACGGGAGGCTGAGCTCGCCCGGCGGACCGCCGAGACGGAGACGGCCCGCGCCCGCTTCGAAACCCGGCAGGAGTCGCTGCGGGCGGCCAGGAAGCGGCTGGACCAGAACCTGGGCCGCGAAGTCGACGCGCTGCGGCGGGCGAACCGCCGCCGGCTGGATGAGGCCCTGGCCGGGTTGTCGTCGACTGCCCGGGGGCCGGGCAAACGAGCCTTCGCCCGGGCGGCGGCATCCCTGCACGGAGAACTCGACCGGGACCTGGCGGCGGCGGCCGATCGCGCCTCCCGGACGGCCGGCGAGATCGACCCGGCGCCGGAACGGGAACCGGAGGAACCGTCGCAGCCGGAGGAGCAGCGTCCCCTGGTTGCCGGCGAGCGTGTCCGCCACCGTTCGCTGGGCTGGCTGGGTGAGCTCGTGGAACTGCGCGGCGACCAGGCGACGGTGCTGGTCCGCGGCAAGCGGGTCCGGGCGCCCGGCGCCGATCTCCTGGCGGTAGCGGGCGGAGAACGCCCGGCGCCCGGCCGGGTCCGGGTCCAGAGGTCTCCCGCGCCCTCGGTGGAAGCGGAGCTGCTCCTGATCGGCCAGTTGGTCGAGCCGGCTCTCGACTCCCTGGACGCCTACCTCGACCGGGCTCTGGCGGCCGGCCGCGACCGGGTTCGGGTGGTCCATGGCCACGGCAGCGGCCGGCTCCGCCGGGCGGTTCGCGAGCACCTGCGAAGCCACCCTGGGGTCGCCGGTTTCGATCCGGCTCCCCCCTCCGCCGGCGGCGACGGCGCGACCGAAGTTCTCCTGCGCTGACGGCTCCTGAGGGGGCGCCTGTCGCTGTAGCATGAGCGGTCGTGCAGCGACGCTCCAGGCTCACCGACGAGGCGGTGGACGCGGTGCGCGAGGCGGTCGACATCATCGACCTCGTCAGCGAGCACACGAAGGTCGAGCGGCGGGGCCAGCGCTTCGTGGCGCTCTGCCCCTTCCACAAGGAGAAGACGCCGTCGCTGTCGCTCGATCCCGAGCGCAAGCTCTACTACTGCTTCGGCTGCGGCGCCGGGGGCGACGCCATCCGCTTCCACATGGAACTCACCGGCGACACCTTCGCCACCGCGATCGAGAGTCTGGCCCGCCGCTACGGAGTTCCCCTGCGGCGGGCTTCCGGGCCGGGCGCCGATCGCCGGGCCGACCGCTCCGAGCGCATCCAGGCCGCGCTCGACGCCGCCTACGACTTCTTTCGGGCGAAGCTCGGGACGGAGCCCGTGCCCCGGCAGTACCTGGAGCGGCGCAAGGTGCCGCGGGAGCTCATCGCCCGCTTCGGCGTCGGCTACGCGCCCGACGACTGGCGGACGATGATCGAGGATCTGGGACGGCGCATACCGGTTCCCGACCTCGAGGCCGCGGGTCTCATCGCCCGCAGCCCGAAGGCGCCGGACCGTCCCTACGACCGGTTCCGCAACCGGCTGATGTTCCCCATCCGGTCGCCCTCCGGCCGCCTCCTGGCGTTCGGCGGCCGCACCCTCGGCGACGATCAGGCCAAGTACGTCAACACGAACGAGACGGACCACTTCCGGAAAGGCACCCTGCTCTACGGACTCGACGCCGCCCGCCGCGGGATCCGGGAACAGGGCCGGGCGCTCCTGGTCGAGGGTTACTTCGACGTTATGGGCGCCGCGGCATCCGGCATCGACTGGGCCGTCGCGAGCATGGGGACGGCGCTCACGGAGCAGCAGGTGCGGTTGCTGTCCCGCTACACCGACGAGGTGGTCCTGGGTTACGACGGTGACCGCGCCGGCATCGAGGCGGCCCGCAAGGCGGCGGGACTGATGCTCGAGGCCGGGCTCAACGTCCGCCGGGCGCTCTTTCCGGCGGGCCAGGATCCGGACTCGCTACGGCTCGACGAGGGACCCGGGGCGGTGCAGGCAACGGTCGCCGAGGCCCGGGATGCGGTGGCGATCGAGATCGACGACCTGCCCAGCCGCGGCGAGCTCGATCCGCGGTTGCGGGCGCGCGAGGCCGCGCGGGTGCGGACGCTGATCGACCGGATCGGCGACCCGATCGCGAAGAGGGGCTATTACGAGACCGCGGCCGAGCGTCTCGGGGTCAAGGTCGACGTGCTGCTGCGGGAATCCGCCCCGGCGGCCGAGAAGCCGGCCGCCGCGGACGCGCCCGGGCCAGCCGCCGTCCCCCGTCCCCCGGTGACCTCGTCGATCGAGGAGCAGGTGCTGCGTCTGCTGGCCGCCGCCCCGGACCTTCGCGGCATCGAGTGGCCGGCGCCGGATGCCTTCTTCGATCCCGCCCTGCGCGCCATCTGCGAGGCCATGCGGGAGCAGGCCCAAGCCGGGGCGGAGCGGATCGACTCCGGCGCCCTCGTGGATGTTCTGGGACGCCGGGCCGGTACGGACGACGAGACCGGTCGACCTGTTGACCGGATCGCCGGGCTTTTGCTACAACGGTCGTCTGCCTTCTCTGAATCGGAGCTTCGGATCAGTCTCGTGGAATTGGGTCGGCGTTTCACCAGACAGCGGCTCAACCTGCTTGCCCGGGAGATCAATCGCGCACAGCGTGAAGGTGACATGGAGACCCTGCACCGGATGATCGAGGAAAAGCAGCAGCTCAGCCGCGAGTTCTACGGACAGTCGGGGCGCTGAGGAGATGGTTGTGGCCCTGAACACCGCGGCCGTCCGGGTCGAGGAGACCGAGCCGATCGAGCAGCGCCACAGCTCGGTCCGCAGCGTGTTCAACCTGGGCCGCGAGAAGGGTTACCTGCTTCAGGACGAGCTCGAGACCCGGTTGCCCGAGGAACTGCTCGCTGAACCGCGGGACATGGACGCGATCCGGATGCGTCTCGGGTCGATGGGAACGGGTGTGATCCGGCGCCCTGAGGCGTTCGTCAACGTCGTCGACGCCGATCCGCTGCCGCCGATCGGCGGCGTCGAACGGAGCGAGCCCGAACCCGCCCTCCTCACGCAGCAGGACCGGACGACGGATCCGGTCCGGGTCTACCTGCGGGAGATGGGACGGGTCGATCTGCTCGATCGGGAAGGCGAAGTGGAGATCGCCAAACGGATCGAGCGTGGCGAGTGGATCGTCTTCGAGGCGCTCTGCGACAACCCGGTCGTGCTCCGGGAGTTGCTGCGGATCAACGAGCTGGCGCGGCGCGACCGGCGCCTGATGCGGGAACTCCTGGCCGATGGCGGCGCCCACCTCGACCAGAGCGCGAGGGACCGCATCGCGAAGAACCTCCGGATCTTCCGGGCGATCGAGACTCTCGACCGGCAGGTGCGCCGTCTGCGCCGGCAGCGCGACCGCTGCCGGCCGGGCAGCGACCGGTTTTCGGAGATCGAACGCGAGATCGATCGCACGGCGGGCAAGATCACCGAGCAGATCCGCTCGATCGAGTTGACGGCGCAAACCCGCAGCCGGCTGGTCGAGATCCTCAAGCAGCTCTACGCGGAGATCTCGCGCCACGACCGGGACATCCGCCGGGCGCAGATCGCGCTCGACCGGGAGCGCGACACGGAGCTCGGCGCGCTGCAGCGGCGCCGGATCGAGAAGTACCGCGCGCGTCTCCGCGCGTCGGAAGAGCGCTATGGCACAACCCTCGCGCAGGTGACCGCGACGCTGAACAAGGTGAGGCGGGGCGAGGCGATCTGCGAACAGGCGCGTTCCGAGATGATCCTGGCGAACCTCCGTCTCGTCGTTTCGATCGCCAAGAAGTACACGAACCGCGGGCTGCAACTCCTCGACCTGATTCAGGACGGCAACATCGGGCTGATTCGCGCGGTCGAGAAGTTCGAGTACCGCCGCGGCTACAAGTTCTCGACCTACGCGACCTGGTGGATCCGCCAGGCGATCACGCGGGCGATCGCCGACCAGGCAAGAACGATCCGCATCCCGGTCCACATGATCGACACGATCAACAAGCTCACCCGGACCAGCCGCGCGATGGTCCAGGAGCTGGGCCGCGAGCCCACCGTCGCCGAGATCGCCGAGCAGATGGACATGGAGGTGTCCCACGTTCGGGAGATCATGAAGATCGCGCTGGAACCGATCTCGCTGGAAACACCGATCGGCGAAGAGGCGGACTCGTCCCTGGGCGACTTCATCGAGGACGCGAGCGCGGTTTCGCCGCTCGACGCGCTGCTGACGAAGGGCCTGGGCGAGCAGACCGCCGCGGTGCTCCAGACCCTGAGTCCGCGGGAGGAACTCGTGCTCCGGATGCGCTTCGGCGTGGGCGACGGCGCCGAGTCGACGCTGGAGGACGTCGGGCGTTCGTTCAACGTGACGCGGGAGCGGATCCGGCAGATCGAATCGAAGGCGCTCCGCAAGTTGCGTCATCCGAGCCGCGCCAGGCAGTTGCAGCCCTGGCGCAACCGCCTCTAGCTTCGCCGACAGGCGTTCGGGCGGGGGTTTGACAGTCGGCTTGAAGCCTCCCTAAGATGAACTCCGTGTCGCCCGCCGCTGTTCGCCGTGAGGCGGACTTTTCCTCGGTAGCTCAACGGTAGAGCGTTCGGCTGTTAACCGAAATGTTGGGGGTTCGAATCCCTCCCGAGGAGCCACTGTTCACGGCCTGGACGGTGAGGCGGGACCGCTTCTCGCTCTCGACCGTGGCGAGGTAGTTGAGATGGTCGAGGTTTCCGAGGAGTTCCTGTCAGCCAACCGGCGCGTCGTTCACCGGCGGCTGAGCGTGGCCAGGCTCTACGAAGAAGCGGTTCGCCGCGGCGAGGCCGCGATTGCCGCCGGGGGGCCGCTCGTCGCGTCGACCGGCGAGCACACGGGGCGGTCTCCGAACGACCGCTTCGTCGTGCGCCGCGCGCCTTCGGCCGACCTGGTGGACTGGGGCCCGGTGAACAAGCCCCTGGCACCGGAACACTTCGACCGCCTCCACCGCAAGATGCTGGCCGCGGCCGCGGATCGGGACCTGTTCGTCTTCGACGGTTTCGCGGGCGCCGATCCGGCCTGCCGCCTGAACGTGCGGGTGATCAGCGAGCGGGCCTGGCACAGCCTGTTCGTCCGCAACATGTTCCTGCGCGCGGCGAACGAAGAGGAGCTCGCGGACTTCGTGCCCGACTACACCGTCGTCGACATCCCCAGCGTTCTGGCCGATCCGGAGACCGACGGCACGAACAGCACGACCTTCATCGCCCTCGACCTGGAGCGGCATCTGACGCTGATCGGGGGCAGCGAGTACGCCGGCGAGATGAAGAAGTCGATGTTCAGCGTGATGAACTTCCTGATGCCGCAGCGCGGCGTGCTGAGCATGCACTGCAGCGCGAACTACGGCGCGGATCCGTCGGACTGCGCCCTGTTCTTCGGCCTCTCCGGCACCGGCAAGACGACCCTCTCGGCCGACCCCGCGCGCACCCTGATCGGCGACGACGAGCACGGCTGGTCCGACCGCGGCATCTTCAACATCGAGGGCGGCTGCTACGCCAAGGTCATCCGCCTCGATCCTCTGGGCGAACCCGAGATCTACGCCACCACGCGGCGCTTCGGCACCGTGCTCGAGAACGTCGTTTTCGATCCCGAGACGCGGAAGCTCGATCTCGACGACGACTCGCGCACCGAGAACACCCGGGCCAGCTATCCGCTCAGCCACCTCGAGCACGTCGACGTCGGCGGCAACGCGGGACATCCGACGTCGGTCGTCTTCCTGACCTGCGACGCCTTCGGCGTGCTGCCGCCGATCAGCCGCCTCGACGAGTCGCAGGCGATGTATCACTTCCTGTCGGGCTACACCGCGAAGGTCGCCGGCACCGAACGGGGCGTCACCGAGCCGTCGGCGACCTTCAGCGCCTGTTTCGGCGCCCCCTTCATGCCGCTGCCGGCGTCGGCCTACGCCAAGCTCCTGGGCGAGAAGGTACGGCGCCACCGCGTCGACGTCTGGCTCGTCAACACGGGCTGGGCCAGGGGGCCTTACGGCCAGGGCAGCCGGATCAAGCTGGCCTACACCCGGCGCATGATCCACGCGGCGCTCGACGGCAGCCTGACGGGGGTGCCCACGCGCACGCATCCCGTCTTCGGCCTGGCCTATCCCACGGTGATCGAAGGCGTGCCGGGCGACGTGCTCGACCCGCGGGAGGGCTGGAGCGATCCCCAGGCGTACGACCAGTACGCGCGCCGCCTGGCCCGGATGTTCACGGACAACTTCGAGAGTCTGGGCGGCAGCGCCTCGGAGGCCGTGCAGGCCGCGGCGCCCCGCGTTGCCGTGTGACGTGTTGCCGTGTGAAGCGGTAGGGAGACCCGGATGATTCCCGTCAAGAGCGCCATCTCGGACAGCGGCCGCGCCCACGTCGACGGCCTGGACGCCTACCGGAAGCTCTACCGGGAGTCGATCGAGGATCCGGACGGCTTCTGGCTCGAACAGACCCGCTCGCTGGACTGGTTCACCGAGCCGAGTTCCGGTGGTCGCTGGGACTTCGAGGCCGTCGACTTCGCCTGGTTCGAGGACGGCGTGCTGAACGCCTGCACGAACTGCGTCGACCGCCACGCCGCCGCCCGGCCCGACAAGACGGCCCTGGTCTGGGTCGAGGACGAGCCGGGCCGCTACCAGCGGATCAGCTACCGGGAACTGAAGCGGAACGTCTGCCGGGTCGCCAACGTGCTGACCTCACTCGGGATCGGGCAGGGCGACCGCGTCTGCATCTACCTGCCGATGATCCCGGAGCTGGCCTACACGATGCTGGCCTGCGCCCGGATCGGCGCGGTGCATTCCGTGGTCTTCGCCGGTTTCTCCGCCGACAGCCTGCGCGAGCGGATCGTCGACGCCGGTTGCCGGCTGCTGGTGACCGCGAACGAAGGTCTGCGCGGCGGCCGGACGATCCCGCTCAAGGCGACCTGCGACCGGGCGGTCGAGGGGCTGGACCTGGTCGAGCACATGCTGGTCGCGCGGCGCACCGACACCGAGGTGCCGATGACGCCGGGACGCGACCTCTGGCTCCACGAGGAGACGGCGAAGCAGCGCGCCACGGCGCCCGTGGCGCGGCTCGACGCCGAGGCGCCGCTCTTCGTGCTCTACACCAGCGGCTCGACGGGAAGGCCCAAGGGCCTGCTCCACACGACCGGCGGCTATCTGCTCTACGCCTCGATGACGCACCGGCTGATCTTCGACCACCACGACGACGACATCCACTTCTGCGCCGCGGACATCGGCTGGGTCACGGGCCACAGCTACATCGTCTACGGTCCGCTCGCGAACGGCGCGACCAGCGTCATGTTCGAGTCGGTGCCGACCTACCCCGACCCGGGCCGCTACTGGCAGGTCGTGGACGACCTGGGCGTGACCCTCTTCTACACCGCGCCGACCGCGCTGCGGGCGATCGCCCGCGAGGGCGACCAGTGGGTCGAGGCCTACGACCGCGGTTCGCTGCGGGTGCTCGGCTCGGTCGGCGAGCCGATCAACCCCGAGGTCTGGAACTGGTACCACGACGTGGTCGGCAACGGCCAGTGTCCGGTCGTCGACACCTGGTGGCAGACGGAGACGGGCGGCATCCTGATCACTCCGCTGCCGGGCGCCACGCCGCTCGTTCCCGGCTCGGCGACCCTTCCCTTCTTCGGCGTCGAGCCGGTGCTCGTGGACGCCGACGGCAACGAACTCGAAGGCAACGACCGGAGCGGCAACCTCTGCCTGAAGCGCTCCTGGCCCGGGCAGGCGCGGACGATCTACGGCGACCACCAGCGCTTCGTCGAGACCTACTTCAGCACCTATCCCGGCATGTACTTCACCGGCGACGGCTGCCGGCGCGACGAGCACGGCTACTACTGGATCACCGGCCGCGTCGACGACGTGCTCAACGTCTCGGGGCACCGGCTGGGCACCGCCGAGATCGAGAGCGCCCTGGTGGCGCACGACGCGGTGGCCGAGGCGGCGGTCGTCGGCTGCCCGCACGAGATCAAGGGCGTCGGCATCTACGCCTACGTGCTGATCACGCCCGAGGCCGAGAAGCGGGACCGGACGGAACTCGTGGCCGAACTGCGCCAGCAGGTCCGCACGGTGATCGGACCGATCGCCACGCCGGACCACATCCACGTCGCCGGCGGCCTGCCGAAGACCCGCTCCGGCAAGATCATGCGCCGCGTGCTGCGCAAGATCGCCGCGGGCGAGTACGAAGACCTCGGCGACGTGACGACCCTGGCGGAACCCGCGGTGGTCGACGGCCTGGTCGAGGACCACCGCGCCGCCGCCGGCTGAACCTCAGCGGGACCCCAGGGGCTCAGGGCCAGGCAGGGTTACACTGCGGCCAGTGGCCAGGGACGATCAGGCACGGGATCTCGGTACGCCGATGCGACTGCTCCTGGTCGCTGCCTGTGTCGTCGTCCTGGTCGCCGGCCTGCGGGCCGCGTCCTCGATCATGATCCCGTTCCTGGTCGCGGTCTTCATCGCCGCGATCAGCCTGCCCGTTCTGACCTGGCTGCAGCGACGCCTGCCGATGATCGTCGCCGTCCTCGGCACGATCCTGATGGATCTGCTGGTCATCGCCCTGGCCGGCTACCTGGTCGGTTCCACGGCGAACCAGGTCGCGGGCGAGATGGGCGAGATCCAGTCCACCCTCACGGAGTGGATCGAAGACGGCGGCGACTGGCTCGAGGAGCGGGGCGTGCCCATCGCCAGTTGGCTGGCGGGGTCGACGGTGGAGGAAGCGGCCGACGGGGCGGGGGCCGCCGACCCGGAGTCCCCGGATGCCGCCCGGGCCGCGTCCGACGGCGGCGACGACTCCCTGCCGCTTGCCCTGTTCTCGCGTTTCGAGCCCGGCTTCCTGGTCGATTTCGTGAACCGGACCCTGCGGACGACGACGGCCGCCCTTTCGTCGTTCCTCGTCATCTCGCTGATCGTCATCTTCACCCTCTTCGAGGCGGCGACCTTCGGCCCCAAGGTCCGCGCGGCCTTCGGCAGCGCCGGCGCGGAGGCCCGCTTCGCCCGTGCCATGCACGAGATCCAGCACTACATGGGGATCAAGACGGTGATCAGCCTGGTCACCGGCCTGCTGATCGGCATCTGGGTGGGGGTGATGGGCGTCGAGTTCGCGGTCTTCTGGGGCCTGGTGGCGTTCGTTCTCAACTTCATCCCGAACCTCGGTTCGATCATCGCGGCGGTGCCGACGACCCTCCTGGCCATGGTCCAGATCGGCGTCGGCCGGGCGCTGCTCGTCGCCCTGGGCTACCTGGTCGTCAACATGGTGATCGGCAACTTCATCGAACCGCCCCTGCTGGGGCGGCGGCTCGGCCTCTCGACCCTCGTCGTCGTCCTTTCCCTCGTCTTCTGGGGTTGGGTGTGGGGACCGGTCGGCATGCTGCTGTCGGTGCCGCTGACGATGGTGGTCAAGATCCTGCTCGAGAACACGGAGGAGTTCCGCTGGGTCGCCGTGCTGCTCGGCGACAGCCGGGAAGCGGAACGTCTGGCGCCGGCGTCCGGCGCGGAGGGGAAGGACTGAAGCCGGGCCTCAGAGCAGGCCGGGGAAGAGCGCGCGGCGGTTCGAGGGGTAGTCGGGGAATCGCTCCCGATACCAGCGGTGCCGCCACAGCGCGCGGGGCACCAGGTTGGCCGCGGTCCAGAGCGCGAAGGCGAGCCCCGGGAGCGACCAGCTCATCAACGCGAAGCCGGCCCACTCGACGATCTCGCCCGCCAGGTTGGGGCAGGAGACGAGGTTGAAGGCGCCGCCGCGCGGCAGGACGGCGCCGCCGGAAGCCTTCGCCCGCAGGGCCGAAAGGCGGTAGTCGGACGAGACGTTGAGGGCGGCGCCGATCAGGAAGAGCGTGGCGCCGGCGAGGAAGCGCGGATCGGTGAACCAGCCTGCCGGGTAATCGGCGATTCGGGCCATGAACCAGCCCAGGAGCACGCCGTTGACGAGGTTGAAGAAGAAGCCCGAGGCGGCCGTGACGGCGGGGAACGGCCGCGCCTGGCGCTGGACGAACCATGGCCACACCAGGGTGCGGTGGACGTAGTGGACTAGCCACAGGGTGACCAGGACGTCGCCGACCGCGTGGCGCTCGCCGGCCGCCAGATAGACGGCCGGGAACACGGCCAGGGCGGACAGTTCCATGAGAAGCCAGCCCCAGCGAGGGTCCACGTTGGGCCCCCAGGCTCTGCCGCCTACCCGGCCGGTCATGTCCTTCCCTACCAGGCCGTAGACGAGCACCGGCACGGTCAGGCCGCACCAGCCGATCGCGAGTGCCTGGAACCAGTCCACGTTCGAACTCTAGCGCCCGCGCAGGCCGCCCCATCCGCCCCCGCAACCGATTGACACGCGGCCTTCCCGTGCTAGTCTCCGAATCGGGACCAGAGGGGTCCCGGTTTCTGGACGACACGCGTCATGATCCGACTGACCAAGCAAGCCGACTACGGCATCGTCCTGCTGAGCCAACTGGCCCTGACGGGGCAGGCCGCGGCCGCCGAACTGGCGCTGCAGACGCATCTGCCCCCGCCGATGGTCAGCAAGATCCTCAAGATGCTCGCCAGGAACGGGCTGCTCGTGTCCCACCGCGGCGTCCACGGCGGCTACGAACTGGCGCGTCCGGCGTCCGAGATCAGCGTCGCCGAGGCGATCTTCGCGCTCGAGGGGCCGATCGCCCTGACTCAGTGCAGCGAGCACTCCCACGATGACTGCTCTTACGAGGCGTTCTGCCGCGTGAGCGAGAACTGGCAGCGGATCGACCGGGCTGTCCGCGGCGCGCTCGAAGGGGTCACGATCGAGGACATGGCGCGCCCCGACTTCCTCTCCGCCGGCTCCGCCGGCAGCCGGCCGCGGTCCGGGGCCGCCACTCTCATTCCGCTCGGGAGCAGCACCTGATGCCGACGGCCACCGACACGATCGAGGCGCTGACCGAGCGCGACTACGAGTACGGCTTCGTCACCGACGTCGAGCAGGACACGGCGCCGCCGGGTCTGAGCGAGGAGATCATCGCCTTTATCTCGGCGAAGAAGAACGAGCCCCAGTGGCTGCTCGACTGGCGGCTCCAGGCCTACCGGGGCTGGCTCAAGATGGCGGAGCCGACGTGGGCCAACGTGCGCTACGAGCCGGTCGACTACCAGTCGATCTGCTACTACGCGGCGCCGAAGAGCGACGACGACCGGCCGAAGAGCCTCGACGAGATCGATCCCGAGATCCTGGCCACCTACGAGAAGCTCGGCATCCCGCTCAAGGAGCAGGAGATGCTGGCCGGCGTGGCGGTCGACGCGGTGTTCGACAGCGTCTCCGTCGCGACGACGTTCCGCGAGAAGCTGGCCGAGCTCGGCGTCATCTTCTGCTCGTTCTCCGAAGCGGTCCAGGATCACCCGGAACTCGTCAGGAAGTACCTCGGCACCGTGGTTCCGCGGCGGGACAACTTCTTCGCCGCCCTGAACTCGGCCGTCTTCTCCGACGGCTCCTTCGTCTACATCCCGAAGGGCGTGCGCTGCCCGATGGAGCTCTCCACGTACTTCCGGATCAACGCGATGAACACGGGTCAGTTCGAGCGCACCCTGATCATCGCGGATGAAGGCAGCTACGTCAGTTACCTGGAAGGCTGCACCGCGCCGATGCGCGACGAGAACCAGTTGCACGCGGCCGTTGTCGAGCTGGTCGCCCACGAGGACGCGCAGATCAAGTACTCGACGGTCCAGAACTGGTATCCGGGCGACAAGGAAGGCGTGGGCGGCATCTACAACTTCGTGACCAAGCGCGGCCTGTGCGAAGGCCGGCGCAGCAAGATCTCCTGGACCCAGGTGGAGACCGGCTCGGCGGTGACCTGGAAGTACCCGAGTTGCATCCTCAGGGGCGACGACTCGGTGGGCGAGTTCTACTCGGTGGCGGTGTCGAACAACCGCCAGCAGGCCGACACCGGGACCAAGATGATCCACGTCGGCAAGCGCACCTCGAGCACCATCATCTCGAAGGGCATCTCCGCCGGCGAGGGCCAGAACACCTACCGTGGGTCGGTGCGGATTCTCCGCTCGGCGGAGGACGCCAGAAACTTCTCGCAGTGCGACTCGATGCTGATCGGGGATCGCTGCGGAGCTCATACGTTCCCCTACATCGACGTCGCGAATCCCACCGCCCAGATGGAGCACGAGGCGTCGACGTCGAAGATCGGCGAAGATCAGATCTTCTACTGCAACCAGCGCGGCATCGACACCGAAGATGCCGTTTCCATGATCGTCAACGGGTTCTGCAAGGAAGTGTTCCGCGAACTCCCGATGGAGTTCGCCGTGGAGGCACAGAAGCTGCTCGAGGTCAGCCTCGAGGGCAGCGTCGGCTGACCCCTTCAGGGGGAGCCGGGGTTGCCGGGACCGCAAGCGGCAGGAAAGCGGCCGCACGGAGAGACACAGCAATGCTGAGGGTGAGTGACCTTCACGCGAAGGTCGAAGAACAGGAAATCCTGAAGGGTGTGGACCTGGAGGTGAAAGCCGGCGAGGTTCACGCCGTGATGGGGCCGAACGGCTCGGGCAAGAGCACGCTGGCCCAGGTTCTCGCTGGCAAGGAGGACTACGAGATCACCGCGGGCTCGCTGGAACTCGATGGCGAGGACCTGCAGGAGATGGCGCCCGAAGAGCGGGCCCACGCGGGCCTGTTTCTGGCCTTCCAGTATCCGGTGGAGATTCCCGGCGTCGGCAACAGCTACTTCCTGAAGGCGGCCGTCAACGCGAACCGCAAGGCGCGGGGCGAGTCCGAGCTCGACGCGATGGACTTCCTGAAGCTGCTGCGCGAGCGGGCCACGCTGGTCGACGTCGACGAGGCGCTGCTGCGGCGTCCGGTCAACGACGGCTTCTCGGGCGGCGAGAAGAAGCGGAACGAGATCCTCCAGATGGCGGTGCTCGAGCCCCGGCTCGCGGTGCTGGACGAGACGGACTCCGGGCTCGACATCGACGCGCTGAAGACGGTGGCGGCAGGCGTCAACGCGCTCCGGGCGGAGAACCGCGCGTTCGTCGTCATCACCCACTATCAGCGCCTGCTGAACTACATCGTTCCGGACCACGTTCACGTCCTTCTCGACGGCCGCATCGTCCGCTCCGGCGGCAGCGAGCTCGCCCACGAACTCGAAGAGAAGGGCTACGGCGGGTTCGACGGTGCACGGGCAGAGGCCTGAACGGGAGGGATGGTGACCACCGGCGCCGACACCCGCACCGGTCCCTACCTGGAGCTCTTCGCCGGCCGCGGCGCCGGGGGGCCCGTGGGAGCGAGGCGGCAGCAGGCGATCGAGCGCTTCGAAGCGGCCGGCTTTCCGGGTTCGCGCGACGAGGAGTGGCGGCAGACGAACCTCGGCCCCATCCTGCGTGCCCGGCCCGTGCCGGCGTCCGGCCAGGTGTTGGGTGACGGCGGCGCCCTGCCATTCCTCTACCCCGACTGCGACTCGATGGTGTTCGTCAACGGCCGCTATGCGCCGGCCGCTTCATCGCCGCCGGAGGGCGTGACCGCGTTCTCCCTCGCCGATCCGGCGGGCGCCGGCGCCGACCTCCTCGCCGAGCACCTGGGTGCGAGCGTGGACGGTCGCGCCTCCTGCAGCGCCGACGCCGGCGTCCATCCGTTCGCGGCGCTCAACACGGCACTGTTCGAGGACGGCGTGGCGCTCGGGATCCCGGCGGGGGCGGCGCTCGAGCGGCCCATCCAGGTGCTCTGGCTCAGCGCGCCGTCCGCGGACGCAGCGGCTGCGGAGGGCGGCGCCCAGGCCTCGATCGAGGTCAGCTTCCCGCGCCTGCTCGTCGTCGCCGGCGAGAACAGCCAGGCTTCCGTGATCGAGACCTTCGCCGCCGCCGACCCGGCGGCCGGCGGCTACTTCGTCTGCCCCGCGGCGGAGTTCGTTTGCGGCGCGGGTTCGGTGGTCCGCCACACCCGGCTGCAGGCCGACGCGGCCGGAGCGTTCCACCTGGGCTTCCAGCACGCCCGGGTCGACCGTTCCGCGGCCTTCGACTCCTCGTCCCTGGCCTTCGGCGGCGCCCTGGTACGGAACGACACGGTCGCCCTGCTCGACGGGGAGGGCGCGGACTGCACCCTCGACGGTCTCTACGTTCTCGACGGCTCCCAGTTCACGGGCAACCACATGCGGGTCGAGCACCGGCAGCCGCACACGACCAGCCACCAGCTCTACAAGGGCGTGCTCGACGGCCAGGCCCGCTCCGTGTTCAACGGCCGCATCTATGTTCACCAGGCCGCCCAGAAGACGGACGCCAAGCAGACGAACCGGAACCTGCTCCTGTCCAAGGCCGCGCTGGCCAACAGCAACCCGCAGCTCGAGATCTTCGCCGACGACGTCCGCTGCACCCACGGCTCGACGATCGGCCGTCTCGACGAGGAGGCTCTCTTCTACCTGCGCGCCCGCGGCATCGGTTTCGAGGAAGCGCACGGCATGCTCGTCCACGCCTTCGCGCGGGAAGTCACCGACAAGGCGACGTTCGAGCCGCTGCGGCGGGACCTGGAAGCCCGCCTGTTCGCCAGCCTGAACGGCGTCCGGAGCAACGGGCAGGGCGGGTAGCCGGATGACGGCGCCGGCAGTCGCGGCCAAGACCGAACAGCGGGACTCCGCCGCGTTCGACGTCGAGCGCCTGCGGGCCTGCTTCCCGATCCTCGAGCAGGACGTTCACGGCCACCGGCTGGTCTACCTCGACAACGCCGCCAGCGCGCAGCGGCCGGAGGCCGTGATCGACGCGGTCAGCGACTGCTACCGCACCTACTACGCCAACGCCCACCGCGGCGTCCACGCCCTGTCCGAGCAGTCGACCGACGCCTACGAGGCGGCGCGCGTCAAGGTGGCGCGGTTCATCGGCGCCCCGGACAGCCACGAGGTGGTCTTCACCCGCGGCACGACCGAGAGCCTGAACCTGGTGGCGCAGAGCTACGGCCGTCCGCACCTCGAGCCGGGCGACGAGGTGCTGCTGACCGAGATGGAGCACCACTCGAACATCGTCCCCTGGCAACTCGTCAGCGAGCAGACCGGCGCCCGCGTGCTCGCGGCGCCGATCACCGACGACGGCGAACTCGATCTGGACGCGTTCGCCGGCATGCTCAACGAGCGCACCCGGGTGGTCGCGCTAGCCCACGTCTCGAACGCGCTGGGCACGGTCAACGACATCCGTGCCGTGGTCGAACTGACGCGTGCCCGCTCGGACGCGGCCGTGGTCGTCGACGGCGCGCAGGCCGTGCCGCACATGGCGGTCGACGTCGCCGCGCTCGGCTGCGACTTCTACGCCTTCTCGGGCCACAAGATGTACGGCCCCGGCGGCATCGGCGTGCTCTGGGGCCGTCGCGAGCTGCTCGCGGCGATGCCCCCGTACCACGGCGGCGGCGCGATGATCACGCGGGTCACCTTCGAGGGCAGCGAGTACATGGCGCCGCCGCAGCGCTTCGAGGCGGGAACGCCTGCGATCGCGCCGGCGATCGGCCTGGGCGTCGCGGTGGAGTTCCTGGAGTCGACCGGCCTGGATCGGATCGAGCGGCACGAGCAGGAGCTGCTCTCCCACACTATGGAAGTCCTGAGTGATCTCCCCTGGGTTCGCGTGCCGGGCCACGCCTCGAATGCCGGGTCGGCTCGCGCCGCGGTCGTTTCGCTGGTGGTCGACGGCGCCCACCCCCACGATGTGGCAACGATCCTCGACGAACAGGGGATCGCGATCCGCGCCGGCCACCACTGCGCGCAGCCGCTGATGGACCGGCTCGGCGTCCCGGCCACCGTGCGAGCCTCGTTCGGGCTCTACAACACCCACGAGGAAGTCGACCTGCTCGTCTCCGGCCTGCACGAAGTGCGGCGGATCTTCGGCTGAGCCGCGTAGGGTAGGCAGCAACGCGATGTCCGATCTCCGCGATCTCTACCAGCAGGTCATCCTCGACCACTACCGCGCGCCCCGGAACTTCGGCGCCCTCGAGCCGGTGTCGGCCTGCGCCGAGGGCTACAACCCGCTGTGCGGCGACAAGGTCAAGATCTACCTGCGCACGGACGGCGATCGCGTCGACGGCCTGACCTTCGAGGGCGTCGGCTGCGCGATCTCGACCGCCTCTGCGTCCCTGATGACGGAGGCCGTCCGCGGGCTGGAACGTCCGCAGGCGGAGGCGCTGATCGCTTCCTTCCTGGCCCTGATGACCGGCGACGGCAACGGTGCCGCCGGCGTCGACCTGGGCAAACTGGAGGTGCTGAGCGGCGTCAAGGACTACCCGGTGCGGATCAAGTGCGCGACGCTGGCCTGGCACGCGCTCCGGGCCGCGCTCGAGGGCGGGGACCCGGAAGCGGTGACGACCGAGTAGGCTGGACGGCCGACGGGAGGAACGGAGAATGGACGACACCGTCACGACTGGAGTCCCGGTGGACATGGCGGCCCTCGAGTCCCGGATCGTCGAGGCGCTCAAGACCGTCTACGACCCGGAGATTCCGGTCGACGTCTACGAACTCGGCCTGATCTACGACGTGAGCATCGGAGAGGACGCTCACGTCAAGCTGCAGATGACGCTGACGTCTCCGCACTGCCCGGTCGCCGAGTCGCTGCCGGGCGACGTGGAGCGGACCGTGCGCGACGTCGAAGGCGTCGAGGGCGCCGAGGTCGAGGTGGTCTGGGACCCGACCTGGAATCCGGCGATGATGAGCGAAGCCGCCAAACTGGAACTGGGGTTCTTCTGATGAGACGATTCTTCAACGCAACCGCGCTCCTGTGCGCACTCTTCATCCTCGTGGCGCCCGCAGCCTTCGCCGAGCAGAAGGACCATGGGCTGCGCAACGCGAAGCACCCGGAACCGGGCGTCCTCTTCGGCGGCCAGCCGACCGAGGAACAGCTCGAGGCGATGGCCGCGGACGGGCTTTCCTTCGTCCTGGACCTGCGCGCCGAGGGCGAGAACCGCGGCTTCGACGAACCCGCGGCGCTGCAAAGCCTGGACGTTCCGTACCTGAACCTGCCGGTCGACGGCGAGCGGATGGAGCAGCCCGAGACCTTCGAGCGCTTCATCGAGGCGATGCAGAAGCTGGACGGCCCGGCGCTCGTGCACTGCGCCTCGGGCAACCGGGTCGGCGCGCTCTACTACGCCTACCTCGTCGCCGGAAAGGGCGAGGACCGCGAAGCTGCCAGGGCCCGGGCGAAGGAGAACGGGCTGCGCAGCGCCGCGCTCGAGAAAGCGGTCGACCGCTACCTCGATTCGCGCCCCTGACGGGCCATAGTCTGATCGCCGATGCTCTGGAACAGGTTGCGACGCGCACGCGAGGCCGAGGGCGGGGACACGTCGGCAAGCCTCGGGACCGCTCTGGCCAGGAACCTGCCCTTCTTCGCGATCGAACTCGTCGTCGTCTTCGTCGGCGTCTACCTGGCCTTCCTTCTCGGCAACCGCCAGGCGACCGAGCGCGAACAGGAAGTCGCGCTGAAGTACCGCGAGGTCCTGATCTGCGACTTCGAGATACTCGTCTCGTCCCTGCACGAGCAACTGCAGAAGCTGCGGCCGCACAGACAGGTCATCCGGCAGATCGATGAGGGCCTTCAGCCGGACATTCCGTTGGGCGAGTTCTACTACCGGTACGACGATCGGGTCCTCCAGGCCGCCTTCGACAGCCAGAACTTCGAGTCGCTGGACAGCCGTTTGGTGCAGGCCATCGTGAGGGGCAGGGTCCTTCTCCTGTCGCTGGAACGACACGTCGACCACCTGAACGCGTTCATGGCGACGACTCTGGCGCCGATGCACCGGGACGGCGACCGTCGGTACTACGATGACGAAGGCAATCTGCTTCTCCACCTGGAGGCGTACCGGCGCCTTGTCGAGGCGATCACGGATGTGAACGTGGGACTGCAGCGCGTCCTGCGCGGGGAAGCCCTGTTCAGCCTGCACATCGAAACGATGGGCATCGATCTGGAAGACCTCGTGGGGTTCGATGCCGACGACCCTGGCACCCCCGATGCGCTGAAGGAAGCCGTGACTCGCGCGGCGGAGCTCGCTCGGTTCGACCTGGAGAACCCGTGCTCCCGTAGCTTTACCAGCTTGTCGGAGCCCTAGGCGGCGACGTATATGCTTGGCGCCGCTTGACCGGCCCTTCGCCCCGCCTTCGTCCGCCGCGCCCACGACCCACGAGAACCACGCGTCGATGAGTCAGGTCGAGGCCGCTGGAACGCCCGAGGCCGGCGGACCGCCGCAGCGTCAGCCGCTCGACGTGGCGACGGACACGTTGCGCTTCCTCGCGGTCGACATGGTCGAGCGGGCGAACAGCGGCCATCCCGGCGCGCCGATGGGCCAGGCCGCGATGGCGGCGCTGCTGTGGACGAAGTACCTGCGCTACGCGCCGGAGGATCCGCAGTGGCCGAACCGGGACCGCTTCGTCCTCTCCTGCGGCCACGCCTCGGCGCTGATCTACGGGCTCCTGCACCTCGCCGGCTACGACCTGAGCCTCGAGGAGATCCGGAACTTCCGGCAGTACGGCTCGCTCACCCCGGGACACCCCGAGCACGGCCTGACGCCGGGCGTCGAGGTGACGACCGGGCCGCTGGGCCAGGGCATCTCGGCCGCCGTCGGCATGGCGATCGCGGAGCAACTGCTCGCCGCCCGCTTCAACCGGCCGGGCCACCTCCTGTTCAATCACAAGACCTGGGTTCTCGCCTCCGACGGCGACCTGATGGAAGGCGTCGCCTCCGAGGCCTGCTCCATGGCCGGCCACCTCGGCCTCGGCAAGCTGAACGTCCTCTACGACGCGAACCGGATCACGATCGACGGCCCGACGGACCTGAGCTTCAGTGAGGACGTCGTTGCCCGCTATGAGGCATACGGCTGGCACACCCTGTCCGTGGAGGACGGCAACGACATCGATGCTCTTGATGCCGCCTTTGAGGCGGCGCTCGCGGAAACCGGCCGCCCGAGCCTGATCCAGGTCAGCACCCACATCGGCTACGGCAGTCCGAACAAGCAGGACAGCGCGTCGTCGCACGGCGCGCCCCTGGGCGCGGACGAAGTCGTGGCGACCAAGGAGGCCCTGGGCTGGCCGCTGGAGCCCGAGTTCCTTGTGCCCGAGGCGGCTCGCGAGGCGTTCGCGCCGGCCGCGGACTTCGGGTCCGGGGCCGCCGCCGAATGGAACGGTCTGCTCGAGTCCTACCGCCGCGAGTACCCGGACGCCGCGGCCGAACTCGACCGTCGCCTGGCGGTTGGTTTGCCCGACGGTTGGCGCGACGCGCTTCCCCGCTTCGACCCGGATGCCGGCCCGGTCGCCACCCGCTCGGCCTCCGGGGTCACGCTGAACGCGCTGAAGGACCTGGTGCCGGAGCTAGCCGGCGGCTCGGCCGACCTGACCGGCTCGAACAACACTCTGCTCGAGGGCGAAGGCGACTACGCCGCCGGCGCGCCCACCCGTCACTTCCGCTTCGGCGTGCGCGAGCACGCGATGGCCGCCGCGATGAACGGCCTGGCGCTCTCGGGTCTGTTCCGCCCCTACGGCGGCACCTTCCTCTGCTTCCTCGACTACCTGAAGCCGAGCCTGCGCCTGGCGGCGCTGATGGAGCTCCGGGCGATCTACGTCTTCACCCACGACTCCGTGTTCCTCGGCGAAGACGGCCCGACCCACCAGCCGATCGAGCACCTGGCGCACCTGCGCGCCGTGCCGGGGCTGGTCGTCGTCCGCCCGGCCGACGCGAACGAGACCGCGGCGGCCTGGGCGCTGGCCCTCGAGACGCCGGGCCCCTGCGCCCTGGTTCTCACGCGCCAGAAGCTGCCCGTGCTCGAAGCCACGGCCGACCGCGCCCTCGAAGGCGTGGCCCGCGGCGCCTACGTCGTGGCCGGCGGCGAGGCCGAGCCCGACCTCATCCTGATCGCCACCGGCTCCGAGGTCGCCCCCGCGCTCGAAGCGGCGGTGGAGCTCCAAGCCGAAGGCCACGCCGTCCGCGTCGTCAGCATGCCCTCCTGGGAGGCTTTCGCCGCGCAGTCCCGGGAGTACCGCGACGAAGTCCTGCCGCCGGGCGTCCACCGCCGGCTCGCCGTCGAAGCCGCCGCGACCCTCGGCTGGGAGCGCTGGACCGGCTCCGACGGCGACGTCCTCGGCCTCGACCGCTTCGGCGCCTCGGCCCCGTACAGCGACCTGGTCGAGAACCTGGGCATCAACGCCGCGGCGATCGTCGAACGGGGGCGGAAACTGCTCTAGGAAGGTCGCCGGCCTCCGGCCGGCGGCGGATCAAGCCGGTCCTCACCGCTCCGCGGCGATGCCCGGAGCGGGTCAGAAGACCCGCGCACCCAGAGCACTGCCGTACCCGCTCCGCTTCCGCTGGGTACGCGGGTCTTCCGACCCGCTGCCGCCGGAGGCGGCTTCGACTGCGCCGGCCGCAGGCCAGCTCCGCTCTCCGGCGTCGCGGCATGGCGTCATGAAGTCACACACGTGGGTAAAAGAACCGCACTTTTCCCCGCATGCAACAGATTTCTGCCGGTAACACCTACTCCGGCAAGCTGAACGCGATGTACTCGCCTCCGGATGGCCCCCCCGTGCGCCCGCCGCCGGCGGCGATGACGACGTACTGCTTGCCGTCGACGCTGTAGATGGCCGGCGTCGCGTAGCCCGCTGCCGAGAGCTTCGTCTCCCAGAGGATCTCGCCGTCCCTGGTGTCGTAGGCGCGGAGCATCTCGTCCGGCGTCGCGGCGATGAAGATGAGGCCGGACGCCGTGACCACCGGGCCGCCGTAGTTGACCGCGCCGAAGCCGAGGCCGGGGTGCGAGGGATAGTCGCCGAAGGGCACCTTCCAGGCGATCTCGCCGGTGGCGAGATCGATCGAGTTGAGCGTCCCCCAGGGCGGCGAGTTGCCGGGCAGGTTCTCGTGGTCGCGGAGGTAGACGTAGCCGCCGAGCGCGTAGGCGAGTTCGCCCCTGGGTTCGTCCTCTTCGGGTTCCGGCGACAGGATGTACGCCTCGATCGCGCCCAGCTCGATCCGGTTCAGGTGCGCGAATCCCTCCATCCGGCCGCTGCCTTCGCGGATGATCCGGCGCATTTCGTCGCGCGACAGGCGGTCGCCGACGCCGAGCAGGGGGCCGCCCATGTCGGTGCCCTCGAGCTTCAGGCCGTGGCAGCGTCCGCAGTGAAGCGCGTAGGTGCCGTAGCGGCTGAAGCCGACGGGAACTTCGGTGAGGTTGAGAATGCCGGCGACGTCGTTGGCATTGACGATCAGGTGGTTCGTGTTCGGGTCGAACGCCGAGCCGCCCCACTCGCCGCCGCCGTCGTACCAGGGCACGAAGAGGACGGTGCCGACCTTCGGCGGCGCCCAGGGCCGCAGATCCCAGTCCTTGATCCGTTCCTCGACGAACGCCCGCGCCTCCGGGGTGCGGTTCGTGATCTCGAAGTCCTGGCGGCTGATGACCACCGCCGACATCGGCTGGGTCGGCGCCGTCACCTCGCCCGGCAAGGTGCTCGGAATCGGCGTTTCGATCTCGTGGATCGGGTACATCGACTCGCCCGTCTCCCGGTCGAACACGTAGAGCTGCCCCGTCTTCGTCGTGATCGCGACCGCGTCGATCGTGCGGCCGTCGCGCTCGAGCTGGACCAGCGTCGGCGGCGACGGGTTGTCCTTGTCCCAGAGGTCGTGGCGGACGACCTGGAAGTGCCACCTCAGCTCGCCGGTGCGCGCGTCCACGGCGACCAGGGCGTCGGAGAAGAGGTTGTCGCCGAGACGGCTCGCGCCGTAGAAGTCGGGGGTCGCCGACCCGGTCGGAGCGAACACGATGCCGCGCTCTTCATCGAGCGCCATGCCGGTCCAGACGTTGGCGCCGCCCGCGCGCGCGAGCGAGCCTTCGGCCCAGGTCTCGGAGCCGGTGTCGCCGGGCTTCGGAATCGTGTCGAACTGCCAGACCAGGCTGCCGTCCACCGCGCTGAAGGCCCGGATCGAACCGGGATAGGCGTTCGCGTCCTCGTTCGTCGAGAAGCCGAGGATCAGCTTGTCCTCGAAGACGAGTCCGGGCACGGTGACGAAGATGACGCCGGCCCGGTCGACGTCCGGCGTCAGGTCGAGGACACCGCCGTCGCCGAAGCCCTCGACCAGGCTGCCGTCGGCGGCGTCGAGCGCGATCAGGTCCTTGCCGTGGGTGTAGAAGAGACGCCGGTCGGAGCCGTTCTCCCACCACATGAGGCCGCGCTGGGCGTTGCCGGGAAGCTCCAGTTCGCTGCGCCAGATCTCCTCGCCGGTCGCGGCGTCGAGCGCGAAGGCGTCGAGTTGGGGCGAGAGGGCGTAGAGCACCCCGTCGATGACCAGGGGGCTCGTGTACATTGTGGCGCCGGGACCCCGCGGTTCGCCCGCGTCGTAGACCCACGCGACTTCGAGCTGGCTCACGTTGTCCCGGTCGATCCCGGTCAGCGGGCTGTAGTGCCGTCGTCCGGCGTCGCCGAGGTATACGGGCCAGTCTTCGTCGGTCGGGCCGCAGGCGGTGAAGAGAAGCGCCGCCGCGACGGCGGCGGTCAGGTTCGAAACGCTGGCGGATCGCATGGCGAGCAATCGTACTTGCTCGCGGAAGGCCGATCCCCGCCCGGGGCGCGTGTATCCTGAACCGAAGAAACCCGAACGATGTTCGAAGGGGGATGCCCGATGAAGAGACTGAGCCTCGTCTTCTCGACCTTCCTGCTGGCGACGGCTGCGACCGCCGCCGAGGAGCCGCCCAACATCGTCCTCCTCTTCGCGGACGACCTCGGCTATGGCGCGATCTCGGCCTACGGCGGCGCCGGCATCCCGACTCCGCACATCGACTCGCTCGGCGAGGACGGCGTACGCTTCGTCTCCGGCTACATGACCGCGCCGGTCTGCAACCCGTCGCGCAACGGTCTGATCACCGGCCGCTACCAGCAGCGCTGGGGCAAGGAGCTCAACTCCCAGACCGTGCCGCCGATCGGCGCCGCTCGCGGAACGCTCGGCATTCACCACCGCACGATCGCCGACGCGCTGAAGACGGCCGGCTACACCAGCGCGGCGATCGGCAAGTGGCAGCTCGGGATGCGGCGGCTGCTCCATCCGCTCGACCGCGGCTTCGACTACTTCTACGGCATGCCCTCCGGCATGAACTACGTGGACCCGACCTGGCCGGGCGCGCACGCGCTGGAGATGAAACCGGTCACCCGGGGGAACCCGGACCGCATCGTCGCCATGTTCAGGGGCCGCGAGGAGGACGAGCTGAAGGAGTACCAGACCACCCAGCTCGCCCGCGAAGGAACGGACTTCATCGATCGGAACAGGGACAGGCCCTTCTTCCTCTATCTCGCGTTCTACGCGGTCCACGCGCCGATGCAGGTGATGGACGAGCACTACCAGCGCTTCCCCGACTTCGACGACCCGTACCGGCGGGTCTACGCGGGCATGGTCAGCGCCCTCGACGACGCGGTCGGCATGGTTCTCGCGAAGCTCGAGGAGCACGGCCTCGCCGACAACACCCTGGTCATCTTCACTTCCGACAACGGCGCGATGTCCACCCAGGACACCGAGCGGATCCACAACAGCCCGCTGATCGGCCACAAGCGGAACCTCTACGAGGGCGGCATCCGGGTCCCCTTCCTGATGCGGTTCCCGGGCCGCATCCCGGAGGGCACCGTCTACGAGCACCCGGTCAGCTCGCTCGACCTCTTCGCCACCTCGGCGAGCCTGGCGGGGGTGCCGGACGTGGAGAGCTACCGTCTCGATGGCGTCGACCTCATCCCCTACCTCTCAGGCGAGGCCGAAGGCGCTCCCCACGAGTACCTGTTCTGGCGCTCTGGGCCGAACGCCGCGGTCCGTCACGGCTCCTGGAAGCTGCTGATGGCGGGCGACCGGGTGCGCCTGTATGACGTCGATGAGGATCCCGGCGAGTCCGAAGACCTGGCCGCGGCCCACCCGGAGGTCATCGCGAAGATGAAGGAGGCGTTCGCCCGCTGGAACGAAGAGATGGAGGACGGCCGGGTCTCGCCGCCGTCGCGGCGCGCGACGACCGACTACAACGGCGACACGATCGAGTGGCACATCTAGATAGCGTAGCGGTGACGTCAGGCTCCGAATCGCTCGACCAGCCAGCGGCTGAAGGTGCCCAGGTTGTGGGAAGCGCGGTTGTCGTCGCCGCCGGGCACCGGCGTCTGTGAGACCAGGAACCGGCGGCTGGCGCCGATCAGTTCTGCCGAGCGGTCCAGTCGCGCCAGATCGTGCGGGCTGGGCGAAGTCGTGAGCTTCGACTCGATCGCCCAGACCTCGCCGTCGATCTCCAGCACGAGGTCGATCTCATTCCTGTCGCCGGCGCGGAAGTGGTAGCCGGCGTGGGCCGGACCGAGAGCTGCCAACAGCCCGAGTGTCTGCTCCGCGACGAAGCTCTCCCAACTGGCTCCGACCGAGGGCTGGCTCAGGAGGGAACGCTGGTCCGGAACCTGAAGGACAGCATGGAGGAGGCCGCTGTCGCGCCAGTGCAGCTTCGGGCTCCTTTTCACCCGCTTGCGCACGTTCGACTCGAACGGTGGGAGCAGCCGGACCAGGAAGGCGCCGGTCAGGTAGTCCGTGTACGTGTTCACCGTGTGGTAGCTCAGACCCAGGCTCTGACCGATCTTCGACGCGTTCCAGGTTTGCCCGTTGCTGGCGGCGAGCATCCGCAGCAGCCGCTCGGTCACCTGCGGTCGGCTCGGCAGCCCCCAGTTCGGCAGGTCGCGTTGCACCAGCAGAGCCAGATAGTCACGCTGCCATTGGGGGAAGGCGCCTCCCGTCAGAACGCCGCCATCCGGGAATCCGCCGCACAGCCACCTCCGGTTCTGCTCGACGTCCGACGGCAGCTCGCACCACAGGAGCGGTGTCAGTTCGATCAGCGCGAGACGCCCGGCGAGAGACTCCGACACCTGGTGCATGAGGGCCGGTGAAACGGAGCCGAGCAGGAGGAACCGGCCGTTCCGTTGGCGATCGTTGTCGATCGCCGCCCGCAGTCGGGGAAAGACCTCGGGCCAGGCCTGGGCTTCGTCCAGAACGACAAGCCGCTGCTCCTGTTCGATCCGAGGCCAGTCGAGGTCGAGGCGGAGGCGCTCCGTCTCCAGCTCCAGGTCGTAGTAGACCGGACTGAGCGATCGCGCCAGTGTCGTCTTCCCGGCCTGGCGCGGACCAACGAGGGCCGCGGCCGGGGTCGCGTCGAGTCGGCGCAGAAGCGCTGGATGGACCAGGCGGTCGAGCATGGCTGTGCATTATAGAAACAGATTTCTATTTTGCACAGGGCCTGCCGACCCTGTGGATGGCGCTGTCTCTACTGATCGGCGCCGGCGCGTTTGCCTCGCTGCACCTGGCCCCAGCGCTCCAGGCGCAGGTGGGTCGCCTTGCCGGTCTCGGGATCGACCTCGAAGATCGCGATCTGCTCCTGGTCCCGGGTGCCGGCGAAGCGGTGCTCGCCGATCGGCACGGTCTCCCGGCCCGCGATCAGGAGCACGCCGTCCTTCACCGCGACCGGTAGCGGGCTGCGGCCGAAGTCGTAGATGCCGGCGTAGGACTCGAGCTCGCCCTGTTCCAGCGCGACCGGCGCGTGGTCCGGCTCCGGCACGCCCAGCACCGCGCGGGCGATTCGGGCCTGCAGCGGGCCGGGCTCGGCGGAGCGGCTGTTCGCGAGCACGGCGACGATCAGATCGTCGTCCGGGTACCAGGCGAGCTGGCTCAGGAAGCCGTTGATGCCGCCGGCGTGTTCGATCAGGCGGTGGCCGGCCATCTCGCCGACGAACAGGCCGAGGCCGTAGCCGATTTCGTCCCCGCCCGGCAGCCGTCGCCGGGTCGTCATCGCCTCGAGCCCCTCCGGCCCGACGACGTCGCCGGCGCCGAGCGCCACCGTCCAGCGCACCAGGTCGAGGACGCTGGAGCCGAGCGCGCCGGCGGCGAACGGCAGGTGCATGGACAGCGGCTCGTCGTTCAGGACGACGCCGTCCTCGACCCGGTAGCCCTCGGCGCGATTGGGCACGATCGGGTCGTTGTAGAGGTAGTGCGACTCCCGCATGCCGAGCGGCCGGAAGAACGTCTCCTCCAGGTACTCGGCGTAGGTCTGCCCGCTCGCCTTCTCGACCAGCAGGCCCGCCAGGTAGTAGGCGGAGTTGTTGTACTGGTAGCGGTCCCCCGGCTCGAACTCGTAGGGCTCGGCCGAGAACAGCTCGATCATCTGCTCGTGGGAGAGGTCGAGCCGGCCCTGCTCCCAGAAGGCCGGCATCTCGGTGTAGCCCTTGATGCCGCTCGTGTGGTCGAGCAACTGGCCTACCGTGATGTGGAACTCGCCGACCGGGTAGTCGGGGAAGTACTTCGTCATCGGGTCATCGAGGGCGACTTTCCCTTCCTCCACCAGCTTCATCACCGCCGCCGCCGTGAACTGCTTGGTGACGGAACCGATCCGGTAGACGGTGTGCTCGGTGGCGGGAACGCCATTCTCGACGTCGGCGAGGCCGTAGCCCGTGGCCACGATCAGCTCGCCGCCGTGCTGCACCGCGACGGAGATGCCGGGCGTCTGCGTCGCCTGCATCGAGTCGGCGACGAGCGCGTCGATCCGTTCGAGCAGGGCGCCGCGGTCGTCGCCGACGGCCGCCACGGGAGCGAGAGTTGCCGCCAGCGCGGAGAGAAGGAGGAACCGGGCCATCGATGGATTTCGCATGGACTCGATCCTATGGCGCGCTACCCTGAGCGGATGCCCACGTCGACGCCTCGAACCACGTTTCCGCGGTTCTCGGCCGCGGCCGTCATCCTGAGTCTCACTGTCCCCGCCTGCACGGACACCTCCCTGTCGATCGACGACTACGCCGAGGAGACCGCGCCGGCGTCGCGCACGGACGGCTACAACGAGCACCGCAACGTCTACTTCGGCGACGTCCACATCCACACGCGGTACTCCTTCGACGCCTACCTGCTCGGCACCGACGTCACGCCCGACGAGAGCTACCGCTTCGCGAAGGGCGAGGCGATCGAGAACACCTTCGGCGACGAGATGAGGCTCCGCGAGCCGCTGGACTTCTTCGCCGTCTCGGACCACGGCTTCTTCCTCGGCATGGTGCCGCTGTGGGCCGATCCGTCGACCCGCGTGGGCCGGCTTCCAGGCGCGGAGGCCTTCCACGGCGTGAACGAAGGGGACAACCTGCATCCGTACTCGGTGCAGATGCGCTCCGTCCTGTTCCGGCAGAGCTTCGGCCGCCAGATGCGCACCGACGGCGGCTTCCTGCGGCGGCAGCGGGCGCGGATGGCGAACCACCCGCAGATGCAGTACGCCTCCTTCGACGACGAGGCGCACCGCTCGGCCTGGGAGGACTCGATCCTCGCCGCGGAGCGCCATAACGACCCGGGCAACTTCACGACCTTCATCGCCTACGAGTGGACCTCCTCGACGCCGGCGCCCGAGTCGGCGGCGTATCACCGCAACGTCATCTTCGCGGGGTCGAAAGCGCCGGCCCGGCCGTTCACGCGGATCGACTCGCACGAGCCCGAGCAGCTCTGGAGCTGGATGGACCGGCTGCGCGAGCAGGGCGTCGACAGCCTGGCGATCCCGCACAACTCGAACCAGTCCCACGGCCAGGTGTTCCGGCTCAAGTACTCGGACGGCCGCGCGGTCGACCAGGCCTTCGCCGAACAGCGGATGCGGAACGAGCCGCTGGTCGAGCTGACCCAGGTCAAGGGCACCTCGGAAACCCACCCCCGGCTGTCGCCCGACGACGAGTGGGCCGACTTCGAGATCCTGAACACCCGCAAGGGCAAGATCAGCGCCCACAGCGATCCGAGCCGGAGCTACGCGCGGCAGGCCCTGGTCAGCGGCCTCGCGCTCGAGCAGGAGGGCCGCGGCAATCCGTTCAAGATCGGCTTCATCGGCTCGAGCGACACCCACAACGGGGCGCCCTCCTTCGACGAGTCGAACACCTTCGGGTCGTCGCCGGTCTCGAGAACGGCGGAGAACCGGGGCTCGGCGCCGGTCTCCCGGGAGCGGCTGGACTACATCGCCGGCCTGCCACCCGCCGAGCAGGCGTTCGGCGAGGTGGTCGACGACGGGCTGGGACCGTACTTCGGCATGCGGCGCGCGCAGTTCTCGGCCTCCGGCCTGGCCGCCGTCTGGGCCGAGGAGAACACCCGCGACTCCATCTTCCAGGGGATGCGCCGCAAGGAGACCTACGCCACCTCGGGCACCCGCATCCGGCTCCGCTTCTTCGGCGGCTTCGACTACGACGGTCTCGATGCGGCGAGCGCCGACATCCTCGAACAGGCCTACGCCGGCGGCGTGCCGATGGGCGGCGACCTGGTCGCCGAAAGCGACGCCGCGCCCCGCTTCCTGGTCTGGGCCCAGCGGGACAAGCTCAGCGCGCCGCTCCAGCGCCTCCAGGTCGTCAAGGGCTGGTACGACAGCGGCTACCGCAAGGAGATCCGCGAGCAGGTCTACGACGTGGCCTGCGCCGACGGCGGCACGGTCGATCCGGAAACCCGCCGCTGTCCGGACAACGGGGCGACGGTCGACCTCTCCGACTGCTCCTTCAGCGAAGACCTGGGCGCCGGCGAACTCGCCACGGTCTGGGAGGACCCGGATTTCGACCCGGGAAACGACGCGGTCTACTACGTGCGCGTGCTCGAGAACCCGACCTGCCGCTGGACCACCTGGGACGCTCTGCGCGTGGGCGTCGAACCCAGGGGCGGCGTCCCGCCGACGATCCAGGAGCGGGCCTGGTCGTCGCCGATCTGGTACTACGCGCCGCGGTAGGGATCGGCTCTGGTGGGCCGTGAGGGGATCGAACCCCCGACCCTTGGATTAAAAGTCCACTGCTCTACCAACTGAGCTAACGGCCCGGCGCAGTATACGCGCGGGGAGAGGGCGGATTCGCACGAGGCTGTCGGTGCGCCGGCCCTCTGGCCGGCATGCGCCGCAGGTGCAATCCGCCTAGTTGCCGACCGCCGCCCGCACCGCCGGCAACCGCTCTCCCAGCCACTCCTCGAGCGGCCCGCCGCCGCTGACCACCGTCTCCTCCCGCCTCGGGCCCGAGGAGATCAGGTCCGCGCCCGCGTCGAGCTCCTGCTCCAGGAAGTCGATGTAGTCGAGGGCGGCTTGGGGCAGGTCGCTCCGGTCGAGCACGCCGCGCGTGTCCTGCTTCCAGCCGGGGAAGGTGCGGTAGACGGGCTCGGCGGCCTCCAGCCGGTCGGTGACCGCCGGCAGGTTGCGGACGACCTCGCCGCCGATGCGGTAGGCGACGCAGACCTGGAGTTCCTCCAGTTCGTCGAGCACGTCGATCTTCGTCAGCGCCAGGGAGCGCGCCCCGTTGACCCGGCTCGCGTGGCGCAGGACGACCAGGTCGAGCCAGCCGCAGCGCCGCGGCCGGCCGGTCGTCGTGCCGAACTCGTGGCCGCGGTCCCGCAGGTGGAGGCCGACGCCGTCAGTCAGCTCGGTGGGCATCGGCCCCTCGCCGACCCGGGTCGTGTACGCCTTGACCACGCCGATCGCGCCGTCGATCGCCGTCGGCGGTACGCCGCTGCCGACGGCCGCGCCGCCGGTCGTCGAGTTCGAACTCGTCACATAGGGATAGGTCCCGTGGTCGACGTCGAGGAGGGCGCCCTGGGCGCCCTCGAAGAGCACGGTGCCGCCCTTCCGGATCAGGCCGTCCAGCTCGACCGACAGGTCGCAGAGATAGGGAGCGAGGCGCTCGGCCCAGCGGCCGAAGTCCGCCGCGGCGGCTGCGGGGTCCAGTTCGGCGCCCTCGGCGGCCGGGCGCTCGAAGTCCGCCACCCGCACGATCTGCCGGTTCATCATCGCTTCGCCGCCGGCGACGAGTTCGGCCAGTCGGATGCCGGTGCGGCCGATCTTGCTCTCGTACGCCGGGCCGATGCCCTTCGCCGTCGTGCCGATCCGGTCCGCTCCCCGCGCCTCCTCGCGCACTCGGTCGAGGGCGACGTGGACCGGCGTCAGGGCATGCGCCCGGTCGGAGAGCCGCAGCCGGCCGGCCGTTTCGATGCCCCGTCGCTCAAGCTGGGCGACTTCCCCCAGGAAGGCGTCCGGGTCGATCACCATGCCGTTGCCGAGGTAGCAGGCAACGCCCCCGTGCAGGATGCCGGAGGGGATCAGGTGCAGGGCGAAGTGCTCGTCGCCCTCGCCGCTGCCGAACTTCACCGTGTGGCCGGCGTTGTTGCCGCCCTGGAAGCGCACCACGGCATCGAAGGCGGGGCACAGGAGATCGATGATCTTCCCCTTGCCTTCGTCGCCCCACTGCATGCCGACGACGACTACGTTCGCCATGTCCGGTTCCCTAGAGCAACTCGCGGTTCGGCCCGCGTCGCCGCGACGCGGGGAGCGCGACCCTACCAGCGCTGCCGTATCATCCCGGCCCGTGGCCGAACGTGCTGGCGCCGCTTCCTTCGTTCGCGGGTCGCTGGCCGCCTGCGGCCGCGATCTGAGTGCCGGACTGCTGTTCGGTGCGCTGCTGTTCGGCGGCCCGATCTCGTTGGCGCACCTGGTGCACAACCGGACGGACAGCGCGGTCGTGGGAATCGCCGCGCTGCTGCTCTTCGCGGTGCTCTACGGGGTCTGGGCGGGCGCGGCGTTCGGCGGCCTGGGCCTGGTGTGGCGGACGCTCGCTAGCCTGCGCCGCAGGCCGGCCGGGAACCCGGCCACGCTCGCCGCCTGCCTCTTCAATCTCGTCTTCTTCGAGCTCTTTCTGTTCTACGGCCTGACCTACGGCCAGGTGCCGTGGTTCACGCCCGCCGGCGTCCGGGGCATGGCGCTGTTTCTCGCCGTGGCCTGCACCCTGGCGGGCGCCGCCATCTGGATCGGCACCTGGGCGCTGGCGGCCCGGGTCGTCGGTCTTTCCGGCTCCGGTCGACTGCCGCGACTCGTGGCCGCGCTCGCGATCGCCCTGGTCGCGGCCCACGTGGCGCTGCCGATCGCGTTCCGGCTCGTCCCGGAACGAGAGGCGGGGTCCTTCGACCCGACGGCGTTGGTCGCCGGCGAAGGGCCGCCGGTGGCCCTGCTCGGCGTCGACGGTGTAGACCCCGACATGCTCGACAAGCTGATCGACGCCGGCGATCTGCCGAACATGGCGGAGTTCGTCCGCGAGGGTACGTCGAGCCGGCTCGGGACGATCCGCGACGCGAACTCGGCCGTGATCTGGGCGTCGATCTACACCGGCGAGGCGCCCCGGCGGCACGGAGTCCACGACTTCTACCGGATCCGCTTTCCCGGTTCGGGCGCCGGCCTGTTTCCGGTTCACCGGACGAGTTTCAAGGAGCTGATCGATCGCCTTGCCTGGGCGCCGGGGATCTCGCGGCGCTTCGTCAACCGGCTCGACCTGGCGTCGCCGCCGATCTGGGAGATCGCGGATCGGGCCGGCCTGCCGACGGTCGTCGTCGACGGCTACTTCTACTCGTTCCCGGCGCAGCGGATGCTCGAGCCGTCGAGCCGGCTTCTCGGCTACGGCCTGAACGACACGCTGGCGGCTTCCGGCGGCGCGGACGCGACGCTCGAGTGGTTCGCCCAGCCGCCCGACGTGCCGGCGGAGGTCCAGGACGCGGCCGCCGGCCGCCCGGACCTCGACTGGCAGCACCGGGCGGTCATCGCCCTGCTGGAGCACCGCTCCGCGCAGGGCAAGCCGCCGCCGCGCTTCCTCAACCTCTACACCCATGAACCGGACACCGTCTCGCACCAGCGCTGGCGCTGGGCCGAGCCGGAGCTGTTCCCGTTCGTGTCCCGGGCGGGCATCGAGGAGCACGGCGAGGCCGTGGCCGACGTCTACCGGCGGATCGACGGCCTGGTCGGCGAACTGCGGCGCGCGCTTGGCCCCGAGACGGTCTTCGTCATCGCCTCGGACCACGGCCAGTCGCCGACCTTCGTCCACCGGCTGTACACCCAGCACCGGCACGGCCCGGACGGAGTCCTGCTGCTGTACGGCCCCGGCATCCGCCGCGGCCACCGGCTGGAGGAGAGCCATGTGCTCGATGTCTTTCCGACCGTGCTGGCCCTGCTCGGGTTGCCAGTCCCGGAGGACGCCGAGGGCAGGGTCCTGGAAGGCGCGCTTGAAACACCGCCGGATCCGGCCTCGGCTCGCCGGGTTGCGACCTACCGCGACGCCTGGCAGCCGGTGGACACCGTCGGCGGCACGGACGTCGAGCGGACCCGCCAGGAGATTGAGCGCCTGAAGGCGATGGGGTACCTCTAGCGGCGTGCCGCGGTAGCGGTCGCCGCTTCGCGGCGGCGTGTTTCCGGCCGCCTTCGGCGGCAGCGGGTCGGAAGACCCGCGCACCCAGAGAACGACCCTCGCCGTGATCGCGGCTCTGTTCCAGGCGGGTCACGACCCTGGCCGAGGACGGCGGTCGCCGCTTCGCGGCGGCGTGTTTCTGGCCGCCTGCGGCGGCAAGCGGGTCGGAAGACCCGCGCACCCAGAGAAAGGGCCGTCGCCGTAGTTGCCGATCTGTTCCGGGCGCGTCACGACCCTGGCCGAGGACGATGGTCTGCAGCGGTGACCGCCGATGCAGGAAGAGCAGTGCTCTGGGTGCGCGGGTCTTCTGACCCGCCCGGTAGCGGAGCCGCGCAGCGGCGGAGCGAAGAACTGCCGCCGGCGAAGCCGGCGACGATACTGGGGCCACAGCATCGCGCAGAATAGGCCCATGTCCACCGTCCGGCAGGCCCTCGCCGACCTCGACCGTCACGCGGCCGGCCGGTCGATGATGGACCTCGCCGGCGAGCTCTACCTCATCCCCCGCAGCCTGACGGGGGACGGCGTGCGCGAGACGCTCGAACGGATTAACCGGCGGATCCCGCTCGACGTCCACGAACTTCCCACCGGCACGCCGGTCCTCGACTGGACCGTGCCGAAGGAGTGGAACCCCCGCGAGGCCTGGATCCGGGATCCCTCGGGCCGAAAGGTCGTCGACTTCGCCGACCACAGCCTCCACCTGGTCGGCTACAGCGCGCCGGTTCACCGCAGGATCACGCTCGACGAGCTGCGGCCTCATCTGCACAGCCTGCCGGAACAGCCGGACCTGATCCCGTACCGCACCTCCTACTACGAGGAGACCTGGGGTTTCTGCCTGCCCCACCGCCTCCTCGAGTCGCTGCCCGCCGGAGAGTACGAGGTGACGATCGACGCCTCGCTCGAGGACGGCTCGATGACCTGGGGCGAACACCTGCTGCCCGGCTCGACCACCGAAGAGATCCTCATCTCCAGCCATGTCTGCCACCCCCAGCTCGCCAACGACAACCTCTCGGGGATCGCCGTCGCCGTCCATCTGGCGGAGGTCCTGGCGGTGGTGCCGGAGCGGCGCTACAGCTACCGCTTCCTGTTCGCCCCGGGCGGCATCGGCGCGATCGCCTGGCTGGCCCGGAACCGCGACCGCCTGGACACCTTCCGCCACGGCCTGATCGCCGCCAACCTCGGCGACGCCGGCGCCTTCCACTACAAGAAGAGCCGCCACGGCGACCGCGAGGTCGACCGCGCCGTGGCCGCCGCCCTGGCAGGTCTCGGCGAGGACCTCGTCACCCAGGACTTCTTTCCCTTCGGCTACGACGAGCGCCAGTACTGCTCACCGGGCTTCGACCTGCCCGTCGGCGTCCTGACCCGCACGCCCTGGGGCCGCTACGCCGAGTACCACACCTCGGCCGACGACCTCTCGTTCATCGGCGCGGAAGCCCTCGCCGGCTCGCTCGCCGCGTATCTGGCGACCGCCGCCGTGCTCGAGGAAGGCGCCGTCCGAAGCAACGCCGAAGCCACTTCCTCCTCAGTCCGGACCCGCTCGCCGGCCGTCGCGGCCAGCGCCGGCGAGCGCCGCTACCGCAACCTCGAGCCCTTCGGCGAACCCCAGCTCGGCCGCCGCGGCCTCTACGGCGGGCTCGGCGGCGCCGGCCGCAGGGATTTCGAGATCGCCATGCTGTGGGTGCTCAACCAGAGCGACGGCGAGCACTCCCTGGACGACATCGCCGAACGCTCGGGGTTGCCGCCGGGCGTCGTCGGCGAGGCCGCAGAGGCGCTTCGGGAGGCAGGGCTGTTGGAGGAAGTGGAGTAGGAGGGGGCGGAAGGTCCAGCAGCCGGCGCTTTGCGCCAGATGCCGGCGAGGGCGCCGGCGCACCCAGTGTGTGCCACGCCAACGGACTGCTATGGCGCCTCCACCCGGATCGGCAGCCGCAGCGGCACGCCGCCGCGCTGCTCGAACCAGGCGACCTGCTCGTAGACGAGGTCGATCTCCAGCGTGTAGTCGCCCGGCTCGTCCGGTGCCCGCACCCGCAGCATCACCGTCTCGAAGCCGCCGGGCGCCAGCTCCGGCAGCAGGCTGCGCCGGCCTTCCGGGGCGATCCGCGGGCCGGGCTCCTCGCCCTCGTCCGTCGCGATCCCCTGCCGCCAGCGGGACGCGAGGTTGACCCCGACGTAGCCCTGGCGGCGCCAGGTCACCTGCGACTCGTTCGTCACGCCGACCGGGAGTTCGACTTCCGCTCCGGCGGGCAGCGCGGCCGGCATCAGGCCGACGGTGCCGATCCGGGCCGCGAAGACCTCGGCGTTCATGTGCTCCTCGCTGGCGAGGAGCCGCAGTTCGGCGCCGAGGTAGAAGGTCTCTTCGGTCTCGCGGTTCCAGGCGTAGACGGCGCAGGGGGCCGGCGGCCGCACCCTGGTCCAGACGGTGGGCGCTCCGCGGGTGGTTTCGACGCGCAGGCGGTGGACGTAGCTGCGGTGGCCGTCGCGCCTCCTCACCTTGTGCGGCTTCGGGGACCGCAGGGTCACGCGCTGGCGACGGCCGGCCTCGGCGAACTCCACGTCGGCCGCCGGACCGCCGTCGAGCTTCAGCCGCAGGCGATTCGGCGCCACGGGCGAAGTGACGAAGAGCGTCAGGCTGTCGAAGCGGTGCCGGGACTCGAGGAACAGTTCGCTCGGACCGCGGGCGGCGACCCACCAGGCACCGCCGCGTTCCAGCACCCGGTCGGCACGGCCCAGGATCCGCATGCCGGCGATGCTCCTCCGCTCGTAGCCGGGCACGTTGCGCAACGAGAACTCGAACGGCAGGTAACGGAGCGGCGCGTTGCGGGTGTGCGCCTGCAGCGTCGGCGCGGGCACGGTGACGCCGAACGGCGCGAGCACCATCGCGCCGGTGAACAGGCCGGCGGCGAGGCCCCCGGCCGGCAACGTCCAGGGCGGAATCCGGCCCGGCACGAGAAACAGGAAGGCCGGCATCACGCTGACGAAGTAGCGGTTGCCGATGAAGCCGCCGCCGCCCTGCCAGTTCCAGCCGATGAAGAGCAGGAAGTAGCCGGCGATCGCGGCCAGCCCGAGGACAAGCAGCCAGCGGTCCCGGTCGCGGCGGCCGCCGAACAGGAACAGGCCGAAGGCGAGGGCCGCGAACGGGTGGTAAGGCAGCAGGCCGGCATGGCGGCCGACGAGGAAGTAGCCGGCGTTCTCGACGACTTCGCCGAACGACTGGCGGGGAATGCGGAAGAGCCAGGAGAACGTGTTGCCGGTCGGCGACTCGGGAATGGTGACGGCGGCCGCCGCTTCGCCGGTCGTCGGGGCCTGGCCTTCGGCGACCCGCCGCGCCTCGACGATCTCCGCCGGCCAGCCGCCAGGCTCGCACACGCGGACCGCCGCCCGCACGTCGGAGCCCAGGTAGGGCAGGAGCTGGCCGGTCCAGCCGAGCGACATCGCGGACAGCAGCGCCAGCGTGGCCGCGAAACCGGCGATCCAGAGGGCGGCCGTCCGCCACTGCCGCCGCAGCAGGTAAGCGCCGGCCAGAGGCAGCGCGATCGCGGCGAACATCGGCTTGTTGTACGCGGGCAGCGCCAGCAGCACACCGGAGAGGACCGTCAGCCACCAGGCGCGCCGGCGGTTCTCGAAGCCCCAGTAGAGGGCGCCGAAGACGCCGAACATGTTGAACACCTCGGGCTGTAGCCAGAAGACGTAGCGAGAGCAGGCCGAGAGCAGCAGCAGGCCGCAGGCGAAGGCGGCGGCGACCGCGGGCGAGGCCCGCCGCGCCAGGAACATCGCCGCCAGCCACAGCATGGCGACGAAGAGCGCCATGTTGAAGAACAGCAGCCCGTTCGCGCCCCACAGGGCGGCGAAGGGCGCTCCGAACAGCGGGTAGGCCAGCGGCTTGCCGTAGTGGACGGTCTGCCAGCCGTCCGAGGTCATCAGGATCAGGTTGCCGGTCGAAGTGAACGGGAACTCCTCGAGCAGCCGGTCGCCGTCCGCCGGCTCGTAGCTCAGGTCGAGGTCGCTGGCGAGGCTGAGCGCCATCAGGTAGTAGGCGGGCTCGTCCGCCTTGAGCGTCGCCGGCTGGCCGGGTTTGCCGATCGTCAGAGGCACCGCCAGCAGGAAACAGCTCAGGGCCGCCAGCGTCACGACCGCCGGGCGGCTCGCGAACAGTCCTTCACGATCCTGGAGCCGGGCCTGGAAACGCGCGGCCAGGGCCCGGATCGCGCTCCTCACGGTCGTTCCCCGGCGGGCCGTCCGGGTTCGGCGCGCCAGCCGGACGTGCCTGGCCAGAGCGCCCGCAGGAGACCCGACGTGGAGTCGCGGTCGAGAACGGGGGTCGCCGATGTCGCCGTCGCCGCCTCGAAGCGCAGCGTCGACGCCGACCCGGACGCGGTCCAGGTCCGGCTCGCGCCTTCGAGGTAGAGCAGCGTGTCGTCGTCGCCGGCCCACTCGGGGTAGAGCGAATCGGGTGGAGCCGCCCAGTCCTCGTCGCTCCAGCGTCCGTCCTCGAAGCGAGCCGTCCGCACCCGGTAGACCCGGCCGTCATAGCGGCTCCAGGCGACCGCGGCGCCTTCCCGGGTGACGAGGAGCCGGGGCGTGATGTCGGGCACGCCGTTGTCGGCCGAGACGCGGCCGCCGACCCAGTTTCCACCCGGCTGGCGGTGCCGCCAGACGAGCTCGTCGTCCTGGCCGTCGAAGGCGCACCAGACGAGCAGCCAGGAACCATCGGCGAGCACCGCCGCGTCGAGAGCGGTCTGGGAACCGGGGCCATCCGCGACCAGGCGGACGGCAGGTCCGAAGACGCCGCCGCTCCAGGGCGCCAGCCAGACCTCCTGGGCGCGGGGTCGGCTCGCTTCGAGCCAGGCAAGGCCGTGCAGGGGCTCGGGGCCGTCCGACGCGAGCCACCGGGCCGAGGCGAGCCGGCTCTCCGGGCTCGCCCGTTCCGGCGCCGGCAGAGCCGTCACTTCCGTCCCGCGTCCGGCGTACAGCAGGAAGCGCGGCCCGTCCGCGGCGCGGGCGTGGCCGGCGACCGCCCACTCGGCGCCGCCGTCCGGTTGCGGGTCGAGCAGAACGAGGTCGTCGTAACGAGCGGCGCCCATCGCTCCGGCCGCGGGCAACTCCACGGAACGCTCGGTCCCCAGCCACAGGACGGGTGGTTCGGCGGTCGCCTGCAGGTGCGCCCAGGCCGATCCGCGGTAGGCGGTGAGCTCGTCTGCGGCGATTCCCGGGGGGAACGCGCCGGCCAAGGCGAGGATCGTCAGCGTCAGGCGAAGCGACCTCGGCATCAACCGCAGCTTACCGGCCGGTAAGCTCCGCGCGTGTCGAGGTTTGCCGATCGGGTCGCGGTCGTGGCCGGGGCCACCGGCGCGATCGGCGGAGCGGTCGCCCGGTCGCTCGCCGGGGAAGGGGCGTCCCTGCTGCTCCTGGGCCGGGACGAGGCGCGGCTGCGGGAGATCGGGGCGGAGCTGGACGAAGGCGCCGCGTCCGTTCGGACCGTCGCCGGAGACCTCACCGGGCAGCCGGCGGTCGAGGCGGCCGGCGCGGCCGTGGGATTGCTGGGCGACGGCGTCGACCTCCTCGTCCACGCCGCCGGCGCTTTCCGCGCGGGTCCGGTCGAATCGGCGCCGATCGGGGACCTCGATCTCCAGTTCGCCGTCAACGTCCGCGCTCCCTACCTTCTGACCCGGCGACTGTTGCCGGCGCTCCGTGCCCGCCGCGGCCTGGTCGTGTTCGTCAACTCGACCGCGGGTCTCGGGGCGGGCGCCGGCAGCGCCGCGTACGCCGCGAGCAAGCACGCGCTGCGCGCGGTCGCGGACGGCCTGCGCGCCGAAGTGAACGCCGACGGCGTCCGGGTGCTGAGTGTCTACCCCGGCAGGACCCGCGGCCGGATGCAGCGGGAGGTCTGCCGGAGTCTCGGCCAGCGCTACGACGAGGAGCGTTTCCTCGACCCCGCGGACGTGGCGACCGCGATCGTCGACGCCGCCGCGCTGCCGCCGTCGGCCGAGGTCTACGACCTGCGGCTCCGGCCCGCGAGCAGGCCGCGGCTGTAGCGCCAGTCTTCCGACTACTCGCCTTCCGGCGCCGGTTTGCGCGACGTCACGACGTAGCCCAGCGCGCGGAGCCGTTCCATCTCTTCCGGACTGATTTCGGGCTCGCCGCGTTCGGCGAGCCGGGCGGCCAGGTCGGAACCGTTCTCCGCCTGCCATCGCTCCTGCAGTCGGCGCGCGAAGTCGTCTTCCGCGGCGCCCGGCTCGACCGTGCCGTCGGCGCCCCAGTCGAAGGCCTGGAGCCCGGGCCGCGTTCCGGGCGCCCCCATCAGCGGCGGCGCGTTCTCGAACTCCCGTTCGAGGCGAGACGTCAGTTCCTCCGGCGCCTCCGGCAGCGGCGACGGCGGCTCTCCGCCGGCGAGCGCCAGCATCGCGTCGTAGTAGCGCTCCTCGGCGGGCGCGAAACGGCTGGTCCAGATGAGCTGGCGATCGCCCTCGACCAGGGACATCCGGTTCACGCCGTTGCCCAGGTAGAGCTCGGACAACGCTCCGTCCGCGGTGGGTTCGAACAGGCTGGGCGGACTGCCGGGCGGCGGCGTCCCGCCGGCGGCTTCGATCAGCGTGGAGAACAGGCGGTGGTTGGCGACGGTCGCGCCGGGATCGATCGATCGCGGCCAGGCCGCCGGCAGTTTGACGATCAGCGGCACCTCGATCAACACCCGGTGCAGGCTGTTGCCGTGCAGAACCTGGCCGTTCTCGCCGAACTCCTCGCCGTGGTCGGAGGTCACGGCGATCAGGGCTTCGTCGAAGTGTCCGCTGTCACGCAGCGCGTTCAGCATCTCGCCGACCTGGCTGTCCGCGTGGGCGGCGGTCAATTGATAGAGCTGCCAGGCCCTTTCCCGTTGATCCGCGTCGAGTGGCCTCTCCGGGTCCGCGAACGGCCGCATGTCGAGCGGGGTGATTCGCTCCGGCAGGTCGTCGCGCGGCGCGTCCAGGCGGTCGAGATAGCGGGCGTGGCGCTGGTAGGGCGCGTGAGGCGGCAGCAGGTGCATCCACACGAACTGCGGACCGCCGTCGAGCGCCGCCAGGATCTCCGTGACCCGTTCCATCCGGCTCACGGGGCCGAAACGGTCGAAACCGCGGACGTAGCCGAAGGTCTGGGTGAGCCAACTGTTCGAACGGAAGGCCGCGTTCTCGTAGCCGAGCTCGCGGAGGATCTCGGGCAGGGTGGGCACGTCGTCGCGCAGGTGGGCGCGGGCGCTGTGCCAACTGCCGTGACGCCAGGGCTGCTGGCCGGTGAACAGCGACGCCATGGACGGCACCGTCCAGCTCGAGGTGGTGATCGCCGTACCGGACCAGTCCGCCCCGGCTGCGAGGCGATCCAGGTTCGGCATCAGGCCCGTGCCGACCAGGTCGGCGCGCAACGCGTCGATGGTGATCAGCACGATAGGCCCGCGGTGGACCGGCGGCGCCTCGGCGCAGCCCGTCCACAGGGCCGCGGCGCCGAGCGCTAGCGACAGGTGGACTCCGGCTCGGCGCGGCCTCATGCGGCTACACTATGGCCGTACTCGGGAGGCGGGGATCCCGCGCCGGGCAAAGAGGGTGGCGGCGTTCGGGTTGCCTCAGTTCTTTCGAGCGCGCAGTCGGATGTCGCTGTAGGTCCAGCCCCACTGCGGCGGCTCGATCTCCTCGGTGCCGTCGCTGCCCATGACCAGGATCAGTCGATCGGAGGCGGCAAACGAGAGCGAGTCGACGTTTGCCGTGCCCCGGGAGCAGAACCGCGTCTCCTGGCTGTCCGTCACGCAGAGGGATACCTCCCCGCCGGCGTTGTAGCTGTAGCTCAGCCGGTACGTCTGATTCCGCGCCAACGCCCGCGGCAGGACGAGGCGGGCCTTGTCGGTGTGGGTGACACCCAGGCCGTGGCGGACGAACAGGTCGCTTCGACGCTGAACCGTGAATCCGAGCAGGTCTCTGTGGCGGTTGATGCCGAGCCAGAAGATCTGGGCCCCTGCCGGGTCGATGCTGGTCGTGCGCAGGTTGAACTCCAGCTCGACGGAGCGATAGCTGCCGGCCTCCAGGGCGGCGCGGAAGATGTACTGGAGGTCCTGCCTTCTCACCGTGTGGCTCGTTCGGTCCGGACTCAGACAGGTCCAGCCGCTGGGGCAACCGGCGGGCGGCGGCGGGTCCGGCGTTTCCGGGTCCGGTGTCGCCGGTGGCTCGTCGTATCCGGGCGGCCTCAGGCTCGACACGCCGCTCTGAGACGGCTCCAGCACGGTCAGCCTGTCGTTCCTGTCGTCCGAAACGAGAGCCGCCACGTAGAAGCTGTCGCCGCAGTTGGTCGAGATGGTGTAGCGATCGCCAAGCTCCACGCCGACCACCTTGAGCACGTCGGCCACGTAGGTCAGGGACAGGGGCGGGTGCCTCAGGACGCTCGACTCCCGGGCCCAGTAGCCTTCGCGGCTGCGGACCCGGTGCTCGCAGGTGTTGGTCGAATGGGAGAGGTTCAGGATCGCGTAGTCGGAACGATCGTAGGAGTCGCGGCGCAGTCCGGTCACATAGGCCCAGTTGCCGCCGCGGATGAGGCTCTCCGAGTCGACGATCGGGACCTGCTGGCGCAGACCGACCCGGCTGCCGCTCGAGTTCAGGGGCATCAGGTACGCCTGGAAGGTGAGCTCGCCGTGGGCCGTCAGCTCGACCATCGCGGGACCGCCGCCGGCGAGCTCCGAGTAGACCATCGTGCGTCCGGCCGGAACGTCGATGCGGGTCGGCGAGGTCGAGCGATGGACGCCGTTGGTTCCCGCGGCGATCGGGAGAACGTCGAAGCTCTGGCCGTGGCCGGTCGGGTTGTGAACGCTGAGCAGAACTTCCCTGGCGTCGTCGCTGTCGCCGATCAGGACGTAAGACGTTCCCTGTGCCGAAAGCGCGGCGGGAACTCCGAGCAGGACTGCCAGAACCAGACCGCAGGTTTGCCTCATCATTCCGTTCTTCTCCTCAAGGACGCGATGGGCCCCCAGTCCGAGGACAACTGCCAAGGAAAACTCACAGTATGTGCAAACATGCACAATAGCACATAATCCAGGAAGAAGGAACCCATCTGACGGTCCGAACCCGGCGCTTTGTAGGATGGCCGCCCATTGGCCGGTAGCTACCTCATCGGGTCCCCTGGCAGCGCACCGCGGGCCCTCCGGCTCGCCGTCGCGACTCTCGTCGGCGCCATCACGTTCGGTGCCTCCGCCACGGCCCAGACGCCGAGCCGCTGCAAGGCGTTCGGCGACAGCATCACGGCCGGCGTGGGCGACGATCCGGGGCGGGAGGCGTCCGGCTACCCGCCGCGCCTGGAGGAACTGGTTCCCGGGCTCGTCGTCGACAACCGCGGCGTGGGCGCCGAGCGGACGCCGGAGGGGCTGGCGCGCATCGACGGCGTGCTCGCGGAGCCCGGCGACTGTCTGCTGCTGATGGAAGGCACGAACGACATCAGCCGCGGAATCTCGCCGGAGACGACCCTGTTCAACCTGGACCGGATGGCCTCGCGGGCGGCCGAAGCCGGGCGCGCGCCGTACCACGCGACGTTGATTCCACGCCTGCTGAATGCCCGTTTCGACCCGAACAACGTGGACAACCAGGACCTCGTTCAGGCGATCCGGCGGCTGGCCGCGGAGCGCGGCCGCGGCCTGGTCGATCCGTTCGAGGTGTTCAGTACCCGGCCGCGGCTGTTCCGGGAGTACTACTACGCGGGAGAGGAGGACCCCGTTGGGCACCCGAACGGACCGGGTTACGACCTGCTGGCGGCGGTCTTCGCCGACGTCCTCCTCGGGACGGACACCGTGCCGCCCGTGCCCACGCGGCTCGAACCGGCGCACGGCGCGATTCAGATCCCGGCCGAAGCCGCGGTGGAAGTGGAGGTGACGGATTTCGGCAGCGACATCGTGGAAGGGTCGGCAACGCTCGTGGTCGGGGGCGCGCCGGCGCCGGCACCTGTCGTGGACGACGATGGACGCCGTCTGCACTGGAGCTACAAGCCGCCCGTCCCCTTGAGCGGCGTGGTCACGATGACCCTTCGCGCATGGGATCTGAACGGGAACGTCTTCAACCGGTTGCTCGGCCGCTTCCAGGTCCACGGCGCGGTCATTCCGCCGGGCGACGTGGACCGGGACGGACGGGTCACCGGCTCGGATCTGGTCCGCCTCGGCCTGGCGTTCGGCGCCGGCGCGAGTTCGCGGCGCTACGACGCCGACGCCGATCTCGACGGCAGCGGTCAGGTCGACGGCGAGGACCTGGCCGTCCTCGCCGCCAACTTCGGCGCCGGCGTCTGAAAGGCGCTCCGGATGCAGCTCGGCATCCTCGGCCTGCCGAAGGCGGGCAAGACGGCGCTCTTCAACGCGCTGACGGCCTCGCGTCAGGAGACCGCGAAGTTCAAGGCGTCCAGGACGACGAACCTCGGCGTCGCGCACGTCGACGATCCGCGCCTGGAGAGGCTCCGCGAGCTCTACGACCCGCGGCGCCACGTGCCGGCGCAGGTGCGGTTCGTGGACGTCCCGGGCATCGACCGCGGCCGGGGCGAGACCCTCGACCTGGCCGAGTTGCGGATGATGGACGCCCTCGTTCACGTCGTGCGCGCGTTCGAGGATCCGGAACTCGTCCATCCGGCCGGCGGCGTCGACCCGGCGCGCGACGTCGCCGCGGTCGACCTGGAGCTGATCCTCGCGGACTACGAGCTGGTCGAGCGCCGGCTCGAGCGCCTGGTCCAGGCCGCGAAGCGGGGCCTCACCGACCAGGAGAAGCGCGAGCGCGCACTCCTGTCCGGGCGTGTTCTTCCCGCGCTCGAAGCGGAGACGTCGCTGCGGTCGATGGCGTTCGGCGACGATGAAGAGAAGCAGTTGCGGGGCTACGGACTGCTGTCCCTGAAGCCGATGCTGGTCGTGCTCAACGTCGACGAGGAGGTCGCGGGGGACCGGGAGGCGATCGCCGGTCTCGAGTTTCCGCCCGGCGCCGACGGGTTGGCCGTCAGCGCTGCCCTCGAAGAGGAGATCTCGCGCCTCGAGCCGGAGGACCGCGGCGCCTTTGTGGCTGAAGCGGGCCTGGACGAGCCCAGCGCGGTGCGCGTGGTGAGGGCGGGCTACCGCCTCCTGGGGCTGATCTCCTTCTTCACCGTCGGCGAGGACGAGGTGCGTGCCTGGACCATTCGCCGCGGCGACACGGCCGGAACCGCGGCCGGGGCCGTTCATTCGGACATCGAACGCGGCTTCATCCGCGCCGAGGTCGTCGACTGGCGGGAGCTGATCGACGCCGGCTCGCTGGCGGCCTGCCGGGACCGCGGAACCTTGCGCCTGGAGGGCCGGGGCTACCCGGTGCGGGACGGCGAGGTCGTTCACTTCCGCTTCAACGTGTGAGCTGCCGGCGATGAACCGGCCGGGCCCCTTCCTGCTCGACGAACGGAGCCTGGACTTCCCGTCTCCGGAGCTGGCGGATCCGAGCGGCCTGCTGGCGGTGGGCGGCGACCTCGAACCGGAGCGCGTGCTGGCCGCCTACACGGCGGGCATCTTCCCCTGGCCGCTCCTGGGCGTCGACGGACCCATGCTCTGGTTCTCGCCCGACCCGCGGCTGGTGCTCTATCCGGAGCGGTTCCGGGTTTCGCGGAGCCTCCGCAAGGAACTGCGGCATGGTCGCTTCGAGGTCACGGTCGACACGCGTTTCCGTGAGGTCATGGCCGCCTGCGCGGAGGACCGTTCGGGCAGGCCGGGCACCTGGATCACGCAGCCTCTGATCGATGCGTTCGATCGCCTGCACCGCGGGGGGTTCGCGCACTCGGTCGAGTGTCTCGCGGACGGCGAGCTGGCCGGCGGCCTCTACGGGGTCGCCGTCGGCGGCGCGTTCTTCGGCGAGTCGATGTTCACGCGGCGTTCGAACGCGTCCAAGGTCGCCCTGGTTCACCTTGTCGACCGTCTGCGGAACTGGGGTTTCGCCTTCATCGATTGCCAGCAGGTCACCGAGCATCTCCTGCGCTTCGGAGCCGAGGAGATCGCGCGAACCCGCTTCCTGGACGAACTGGCGGCCGCCGTCGCGCTACGCGGCCGCCCCGGCTCCTGGCGGAGTTAGCCGGGCGCGCGGACCTTCCTCGACGAGCTGCGCCAACCGCCCGAGCACGGCGTCGCCGATCATGGCGCTCACTTCGGTCTGGAAGACGAGGATTTCGTCCTCCGCGCCGTCGTAGGCCTCGGTCCACAGCACGGTGCCGTCCTTCGCGAGCAGCAGGCGCGCCCACACGCGCAGCGTGCCCTGCTCGCGCTGAACGCGGCCGTCGAGGACGAAGTCGGCATGGACACCGGGCACGGCCGCGCCGGTATCCACGTCGGGCCCGGCGTCCTGGGCCACGACCGCGAGGTTCTGCGAGCCGTGGCGGGCGAGTGAGGTGATGAGTTCCTGGGCCAGGGCCTGGCGGAAGGGCTCGGCCCCGGTCCAGTTCTCGAGGGCGGCGAAGGGCAGGACCGCAAGTACCTGGCGCGGCGGCTCGTTCGCGGTGCCGGGCCGGGAGTCCAGGGCATGCCAGATCAGGACCGTGAGGACGATTCCAAGGGCCGCGCCCGCCGCTGCGAGCACTGCGGCCGCGATCCGTCGAGACCGGGGCCGGGGCTTCGGGGCGGCCGGCGCGGCCCGCGGAGCCGGCAGCCGCGGATCACCTTTCCGAACTTCCATCACCGGCTGGAGGAATCGATAGCCGATCCGCGGAAGCGTCTCGATGTAGCGGGGAGCCTCCGCGCTGTCCCCGAGCGCCACCCGAATGCGTTTGACGCAGGAGTTCATGCTCTGGTCGAACTCGACGTGGATCTCGTCGGGCCAGAGGTGCCGCCGAACCGCCGCGCGCGAGACGACGGCGCCGCGGCTGGCGATCAGCAGGTGAAGCAGCTTGGCCGGCTGCGGCTGGAGCCGGATCGACTCCCTGTCGCCGTGCAGTTCGAGCGTCTCGGGATCGAACTCGAAGTTGCCGAAACGCAGGCGGCGCGGCCGGCCGCGGGCGGTGACCCGGCGCTTGCCGCGCCTGGGCGCTGCCTCTTGCGACGTGCCGTTACCGCGCTGCATGGGCTGGCTTCTCGACTGCTACGTGGGGCGAACGTTCCCTGCGCCGGGAGGCCGGCCGCCGCGAGCGCGGGACCGGCCCCCGAGTTTTCGATAACTCTAAAGGACACTACGTTCGGAGCATTCCGTCCGATGCGTGACGCTTGGCTGACCAGTGTCTGACCGCCGGGGCCCTCCCATTTTGGGGGTGCGTTCGCTCTCCGGGCGCGGCGCAATGACCTGTAAGTTACTGGCGGGGTTGCACTTACGGGCGTACCGTGCTAGGTTTCCGCCGGGCCAAAAAAAGAGGATAGGGACCGCTTCAGGATTCTCACCCGAATCGACCTCAGCCTCTCACCCCACCGTTCGCATCTCTCAGACCTCTACAGCTTGGCGGGCATGGGTCTTGGAGCGCGAGCGCGCCACCAGCCGGGGACTCACCGAAGCCTGGCCTTTGCCGGCCTGACGCCTGCGGGGCACTCCGTCGCTCGACTGGTCGGGTCTCACGACGAAGCCCCCGTAGGGTCTGCCGACTAGGCGCTTCAGTTGCCGGTCGGCCATTCAGTTGCTGCCGGGCAACTTTCCGGCCGTCCGCTTCCCTGAAGCCGCCTTCCCATTAGCGTCTCCGGCAGGCTTTCGCCCTTCGGCGCCGCTCCCGGGAAGACTGTCGGCCACGGGAGCCACTCGATGACTGGAGCTTTTCGGAATCCGGTTTCCCTTTGGCTTGCGCCTCCGGTTCCCCCAACTCCCAGCGGCTCCTGCCGCCGAGCCCGGCGTCCGAGTCTTGACCTTCCTCCCTTCGCCTTTGACTGGCGCCCACCACGCGAACGTGACTTTCGCCCTTCTCAGGCTCCGATCCGAAGGTCGCGTCTCAGGACCGGTGGATCAGGATGCGATTCTTGGTCACAGTCCCTATCCGCGAAACAACGTACAGGCCGTATGAAGGGTGTGTCAAGACGGTGTTCTTCTCCGGTGGCGGGGCGGGCGGCTCGGTTCGGCCGTAAGTGTTTTCATTGCCGTTACTTGCCGCTCCCGGAACCCGGTTGAAGCGTTCTGGAAGGCACTGCGGAATACCTGCGGATTCTCCGAATCCTCCGCACCGGCGGTCTGGAAGGGGGGCCTTGACCGGGTCGCGGACATGGTGCCCAGGGGCGGATTCGAACCACCGACACCCTGATTTTCAGTCAGGTGCTCTACCAACTGAGCTACCTGGGCAGCGTCGCGCGGGCCGCACGATGGAGACGGTTTCTAGCAGCTTGCGCCGTCGGAGCGCAATGGCCGAGGAAGCGGATCCTGCGTGCTACGCTGCGCCGACGCCGATGCTCCCCGTTCGCCGCGCACTGGTTTCGGTCTTCGACAAGACGGGCCTCGAGGATCTTGGATCGGGTCTGGCGAAGCTGGGCGTCGAGATCATCTCGACCGGCGGTACGGCACGGCAGCTCGCGGAAGGCGGCGTGCCGGTGACCGCGGTGTCCGAGATCACCGGCCACCCGGAGATCCTCCACGGCCGGGTCAAGAGCCTGCACCCCCGTATCTTCGGCGGCATCCTCGCCGACCGCCGGCGCTCGGAGCACCGCGACGAACTCGAGCAGCACGAGATCCCCCCGATCGACCTGGTGGCGGTCAACCTCTACCCGTTCGAGGACGCCGCCGAGGCCCCGGACGCGACGGTGGACGGCACGGTGGAGATGATCGACATCGGCGGGCCCAGCATGGTCCGGGCGGCGGCCAAGAACTTCGCCAACGTCGCCGTCGTTGTGGACCCGTCCGACTACCCGGTCGTGCTCGCGGCGCTCGAGAGCGAGGGCGGCCTCTCCGAAGACGTCCGCCGCGGGCTGGCGCTCAAGGCCTTCCGTCACACGCGGAGCTACGACGCGGCGATCGCCGACTGGCTGAGCAACGGCCGCGTTGGCCCGTCCTCTGACCCGCCGCCGAAGGCCGACCATGCGTCCCTGCCCGCGACGGTGCGGATCGAACTCGAGCAGATCCTCCAGCCCCGCTACGGCGAGAACCCGCACCAGGCGGCCGCGGTCTACCGGCAGGTGGGCGACGGCGGCGTGTTCGGCGGCTTCCGGCAGCTCCAGGGCAAGGAGCTCTCGTGGAACAACCTCCTGGACGCCGACGCGGCGCGCAAGCTGTCGGCGCTGTTCGACGGTCCGGAGGAAGACCCCGTCGTCGTCATCGTCAAGCACAACAATCCCTGCGGCGTCGGTCGCGGTGGCACGCTGGTCGAGGCCTACGAACGCGCGCTGGCCTGCGATCCGGTATCCGCGTTCGGTTCGATCATCGCGGTCAACCGGCCGTTCGGCGGCGCTCTCGCCGAAGCGATGGCGAAGCTCTTCGTCGAGGTGGTGACGGCGCCTTCCTACGAGCCGGCCGCGCTGGAGCGGCTGGGCAGGAAGAAGAACCTGCGCCTGCTCGAATGTCCCCCCTTCTCGCCGGTCCCCGGCCAGTGGGAGTTGCGAGCCATCGAAGGCGGCTTTCTCGGGCAGCAGATCGACGCCGCGCCGGAGGATCCGGCCGGCTGGAACTGCCCGACGCGCGCTCAGCCGGACGCGGCCCAGCTTCGCGCTCTCGACTTCGCGTGGAAGGTCTGCCGGGCAACGAAGTCGAACGCGATCGTCGTCACCAACGAGCACCAGACGGTAGGCATCGGCGCCGGCCAGATGAGCCGCGTCGACTCCTGCCGGATCGCGCTGGACAAGGCGCAACTGCAAATCGCCGGAACGGTGGCGGCGTCCGACGCCTTCTTTCCCTTCCGCGACGGCGTCGACACCCTGGCTGCCGCCGGCGTGACCGCGATCGCCCAGCCGGGCGGGTCGGTGCGCGACGACGAGATCGTCGCCGCCGCCGACGAGCACGGCATCGCGATGGTGCTCACCGGCCGGCGTCACTTCAAGCACTGATGTCACCGGTCCGGGCTGCGGCGCTGGCGACCGTCGTCGCCTCCGCGGTCGGCTTCGGCGCGGCCGCGGCGCCGGCCGCCGACGACCCGTGGCAGGTCCTGGAAGACTTCCGCCGGGTGCTTGACGACTCGGGTCCCCTGTCGGCCGGTTTCGTGCAGACCTTCGTACCCTTCGGCTTCGCGCCCGAGGACGGGGAAACCGAGCGCGGCAATCTCGCCATCGACCTCCCCGGCTGCCTGCGCTGGGACTACTTCCCGCCGTTCGAGAAGGCGTTTCTGCTCTGCGGACGCACGGTCCACCACTGGAATCCCGGCGAGACGGTCGGCCAGCGCTACGACCTCTCGGAACAGCCCGCGCCCGGCCTCGACTTCTTCCTGCTGACGACCAGCGACCTCCGGGACCGTTACGAGGCGGAGCTGGACACGGCGGAAGGGAACCGCCTGCGCCTCGTCCTGCGGCCGCTCAAGCCGAGCGAGGACGTGGTGGAAGTGCAGGTGGTGATCGACGCCGGGGACCAGCGGTTGCGCGAACTGACCTACTACGACGCCCAGCGGAACGAGAACCGTTTTCGGGTCGGCGACTACCGCTCCGGCGCGCCGCCCGGTCGCTTCGAACCGCCGCCGGGCATCGACTGGGACGAACCGTAGAAGGTCGCCGGCTGGCGCCGGCGGCAGCTTCAAACCGGGCCTCGCCGCTGCGCGGCGATGCCCGGAGCGGGTCAGAAGACCCGCGCACCCAGAGGAAGGCCGTCGCCGTGATCGTGGCTCTGTTCCGGAGGCGTCGTGACTCTGCCGAGGACGATCGTCTGCAGCAGTGACCGTCGATGTGGGAAGAGCAGTGCTCTGGGTGCGCGGGTCTTCTGACCCGCTGCCGCCGCAGGCGGCCTGGAAACTGCGCCGCGATGCGGCGACCGCGCTCCGCCTACCGCCGCGCCCGCACAGCCCGCAACCCAGGCACACCCGTAACGATCACCGTGTCGAAGCTGCGCGGGGCTGAATCGCGCCACGCCGGCCTGCCGGGAGTCAACACCAGGGGCAGCCGCTCGCAGTCGCCTGCCAGACAGATGCGCAGTTCGCGGGGGTCGTCGGCAGCGGCCGGTCGAAAGTCGAGTTCCAGCACCCCGGCGACCTCCCGGCCGAAGTCGACCCGATGAGACAACCGCCGTCCGGGCTCGATCTCGAGGCCCGGCGACGCGGTCACGCGGACGATGCGCCGGGCTCCTGCCGCGCGCCAGATCTGATCGGGCTTCTGCATGTCACCGCGGCTCACGCGGCCCCAGCGGCCCACCGGCGGCCGTCCCCAGACCCGGACGGGCCGGAGCGCGGGGCGGGCGTCCGCGAGGAGGGTCTCTCCCTTGACCAGGCGGGGATCCCAGTCGTCGGTGAACTGCCAGCCGCCGTCCGTCACCACCGGCATCGAGGCGTCCGCGAGCTCGATGCCGGCGAGCACGCCGCCGTCGCCATGGGGCGTCCGCGCTTCGATCGTCAGGCGATTCGGACCCTCGCGCAGCAGGTGGGCGACCTGGAACTCGTCGACCGGCTCACCCCGCCGGTACGCGCCTCGGGCGATCTGGTGTCCGTTCAGGTGGACCGCGTACTCGCGGTCGGCCGCGACGAACAGCCGCGCCGCCTCACTGGGCGCCGCCGGCAGCTCGAAGTCGCGCAGCAACACGTAGGCCGCCGGCTGTCCCGGCGCGGCGGAGGCGTCGTCGGCCCAGATCCACTCGGCCGCGCCGGTCGGCGCCGGCGCGCTGACGCAGCCCGGCTGCGCAAGCCCGATGGCGAGCAGCGCGATGGCGAGTGCGCCTGGACGCGTTCTCCTCACGCGGCGAGCCTAACGTCGCCGCTCCGCGGCGTAGTACTCACCCAGCCTGCGGTTTGACCCTCGGCGCGGCGCGCGGTTAGTGTGGGCCGTGTCGAGTGCTGGACTCGTAGCAGACGCGGTCGGCGTCGTCTGTGCCATTCCTGCTCGCTATGACTCGATCCGACTGCCCAGGAAGGCTCTGCTACCGATCTGCGGCCGACCAATGATCGAGCACGTCTACCGGCGGGCGAGCGCGGCCTCCGGGCTCGACGCCGTCGTCGTGCTGACGGACCACGAGGAGATCCGCCGCACGGTGGAAGGCTTCGGCGGCCACTGCGAGATGACGCCGGAGGACTGCAGGAGCGGCACCGACCGGATCGCCTGGGCGGCTCGCCGGTGGCGGGCGGATGCCGTGATCAACGTGCAGGGTGACGAGCCGCTGCTCGATCCCGGGGCGATCACCGGGCTGGCCTCGCACCTTCGCGCTCATCCCGGGGAGGACATGGCGACGCTGGCCGCCGAAGTCGACGAGGATGCGCTCGAGGATCCGAACCAGGTCAAGGTCGTCTGCGGCGGCGACGGCTATGCCCTGTACTTCAGCCGCGCGGGGATTCCCTTCCGCCGGCAAGTCGCGGACGAAGGAGAACCGGCCGCGCCGGTCCGGTTGCACGTGGGCGTCTACGGCTACCGGCGGAGAGTTCTCCTGCGGCTCGCCGCCCTGGAGCAGACGCCGCTCGAGCGCCGTGAAGGCCTGGAGCAGCTTCGCGCCCTGGAGAACGGCATCCGCATCCGCGTGCTGCCGGTCGACGAGGCGCCGCTCGGGGTCGACACGCCGGGGGACCTGGCGGTAGCCGAGCGCCGGATGCTCGCCGAAGTGAGTCACTGACAGACAAGACGAGGATCAGCCCCATGGCCAAGTACATCTTCATCACCGGCGGCGTCGTTTCTTCTCTGGGGAAGGGCGTCGCCGCTTCGTCCGTCGGGGCGATCCTCGAAGCGCGCGGATTCTCGGTCGAAATGATGAAGCTCGACCCGTACGTCAACGTGGATCCGGGAACGATGTCGCCCTACCAGCACGGCGAGGTCTTCGTGACCGACGACGGCGCCGAGGCGGATCTCGACCTCGGGCACTACGAACGCTTCACCACGTGCAACACGAGCAAGAAGCACAACTACACGACGGGCAAGATCTACGAGGCCGTGATCAACAAGGAGCGGCGCGGGGACTACCTGGGCAACACCGTCCAGGTGATTCCCCACGTGACGGACGAGATCAAGGCCGGAATGCGGAGGGTGGCCGGCGACGCCGACGTCGTCCTGGTCGAGATCGGCGGCACGGTGGGCGACATCGAGTCCCTGCCCTTCCTGGAGGCGATCCGGCAGTTCCGCCAGGAACTCGGACGCAACAACGCGGTCAACCTCCATCTCACCCTGGTGCCCTACATCGCCGCCTCCGACGAGCAGAAGACGAAGCCCACCCAGCACTCGGTGCGTGAACTGCGGGCGATCGGCATCTCGCCGGACATCCTGCTCTGCCGCGTGGACCGCGACCTGCCGGCGGAGACGAAGGCGAAGATCGCCCTGTTCTGCAACGTCGACGCGCGCAACGTGGTCGCCGCCCGCGACGTCGACACGATCTACGAAGTGCCGCTGATGTTCTGCCGCGAGGGCCTGGACGAGTCGCTCCTCGACCTGCTGAACCTGCCGGGTTCTCCGCGCAACCTGGCCGGTTGGGAACGGATGGTCGACCGCATCCGCAACCCGCGGGGCCGGGTGCGGATCGGCATCGTGGGCAAGTACGTCGAACTGCCCGACGCCTACAAGAGTCTGAACGAGGCGCTGATGCACGGCGGCATCGCCAACGACGTCGAGGTCCAGTTGGTCTACATCAACGCGGAGGACCTGGAGGCCGAATCCTGGCCGCAGGAACTGTTCGAGGTCGACGGCCTGCTGGTTCCCATCGGCTTCGGCCCCCGCGGCGTGGAAGGCAAGATCCGGGCGATCCGTTACGCCCGCGAGAAGCGCGTGCCGATGTTCGGCATCTGCCTGGGGATGCAGTGCATGGTGATCGAGATGTCCCGCAACGCCTGCGGTCTGACGGGCGCCCACTCGACGGAGTTCGACGAAGCGGCCGCTGATCCGGTGATCTACAAGCTCCGCGATCTGCTCGGTGTCGAGGAGATGGGCGGCACGATGCGGCTCGGCGCCTATCCCTGCCTGGTCGAGGAGGGCACCCTGGCGGCCGAGGTCTTCGACGGGTCGGCCGGGGAAGCGGAGGGCCGGATGCTGATCCAGGAGCGCCACCGCCACCGCTACGAGGTCAACCAGAAGTACCTCGCCGCGCTCCAGAGCGCCGGTCTCGTCGTCTCCGGCCGCAGCCCGGACGGCAAGTTCGTCGAGATCGTCGAGCTGCCGGACCATCCCTGGTTCCTCGGCTGCCAGTTCCACCCCGAGTACCGCTCGCGGCCGACCGACCCGCACCCGCTCTTCGTGTCCTACATCCGCGCCGCGGTGGAACAGAGGGAGCGGAACGCGGCCGCCTCGGCGAGCGCCGGCGACGAGTTGCCGGCCGGCAGCGCCGAGGCGAACTGAGGACGTCTTGACAGACGGCTTCGAGCTCGCGCCGGGGGTCGCGCTCGGCGGCGGCGCGCTGCCGGTCATCGCCGGCCCCTGCGTGATCGAGGGCCGCGACTGGCTGGTCGGCTTCGGCCAGGAACTCCAGGCGATGAGCCATCGCCTGGGCCTGCCGCTGATCTTCAAGTCCTCCTTCGACAAGGCGAACCGCAGCTCCGGCGACAGCTTCCGGGGTCCCGGCCTCGAGGATGGACTCAAGGCGCTCGAGGAAGTCAAGGCGGTCACCGGCCTTCCCGTGCTGACCGACGTCCACCAGCCGAACCAGTGCGGCGCCGCCGCCGAGGTCTGCGACGTGCTCCAGATCCCGGCCTTCCTCTGCCGGCAGACTGACCTGGTGATCGAGGCCGCGGCGACCGGCAGAGCCCTCCTGATCAAGAAGGGGCAGTTCATGGCGCCCGCCGACATGGTGAGGACGGTCGACAAGGCGCGGGCTACCGGCAACGCCCGCATCGCCGTCACCGAACGCGGCAGCTCGTTCGGCTACCACAACCTGGTCGTCGACATGCGGAGCTTCCGGATCCTGGCCGAGCACGGGATCGCCGTCCTCTACGACGTGACCCACTCGCTGCAGCTTCCCGGAGCGCGGGAGAAGGAGAGCGGCGGCGACCGCCGCTTCGCCGAACCCCTGACCCGGGCCGCCATCGCCGCCGGCGCCGCCGGCCTCTACCTGGAGGTGCATCCCCACCCGGACAGCGCGCGCTGCGACCGGGAGACGCAGTTGCCGCTCGAGCGGGCCGAGCACCTGCTCCTGTCCGCGCTCGAGATCCACCGTTCGCGGGCGGCCGAGGGACCCTGGGTGTGACCGCGTCGAAGATCGCTGAAGGGGTCGCGGCCCAGGCGGCCGGCACGGATCGCAGCCTTGAGATCGCCCGCAAGGTGCTGGAGATCGAGGCTGCCGCCATTCAGGGGTTGATCGGCCAGCTCGGTGAGGACTTCGCGGAGGCGGTGCGGCGGATGCGCGACTGCCGGGGCCGCGTCGTCTGCACCGGCATGGGCAAGAGCGGCCACGTGATGAAGAAGGTGGCGGCGACCCTGTCCTCGACCGGGACCCCGGCCCTGTTCATCCATCCGGCCGAGGCGATCCACGGCGACCTCGGCATGATCGTGCCGGGCGACGTCGTCCTGGCCGCGTCGTCGTCCGGCCGCACGGAAGAACTGCTCAAGATGATCGACGTGCTGCATCGTCGCGGCGTTCCCCTGATCGCGATCACCGGCGCCGCCCGGAGCACGATCGCCGAGCGGGCCGACCTCCACCTCTCGGCCGCGATCGACCAGGAGGCCTGCCCGCTGAACCTGGCCCCGACCGCTTCGACGACCGCGACGCTGGCCCTGGGCGACGCGCTGGCGATGGCGCTGCTCGAAGCCCGCGGCTTCACGCTGGAGGACTTCGCGACGCTTCATCCGGGCGGCTCGCTCGGCCGCCGCCTGATGACCGTGGAGCAGGTCATGCACCGCGGCGACGCCCTGCCCCGCGTGGGGCTCGGGGCGTCCCTGCGCGAGGCGCTGTTCGAGATGACGGAGAAGTCGTTTGGCATCACGGCGGTCCTCGACGGCGAGGGCAGGCTCCGCGGCGTGATCTCCGACGGCGACCTGCGGCGGTTGCTGAACACGGAGCCTGCGCCGGGCGCGGGCGGCGGCGCCTTCCTCGACCGCTCGGTTCGCCACTACATGACGGCCGAGCCGAAGACGATCCCCGCCGACGCCCTGGTCACCGTCGCCCAGGAGGCGATGGAGCGGCACCGCATCACGTCCCTGTTCACCTGCCACGCCGACGGCCGGCTCGAGGGCCTGGTGCACGTTCACGACCTCTGGGGCCTGCGCCGCAAGTAGCTCCCGCGGAACCCTCCCATGCTCTCCTCCGTCGTCCTGCGATTGCGTTTCCTGCTCTTCGATGTCGACGGCGTGCTCACCGACGGCCGGCTCTACTACGTCGGCGACGAAGTGGCCGTTGCCTTCGACACCCGCGACGGCCTGGCCGTGCGCCGCGCGCGCGAGGCGGGCCTCGGAATGGGTCTGCTGAGCGCCAGGAGAGACTCGCCCGCCGTCGAGCGCCGCGCCGCCCACCTCGGTTTCGACGAGGTCCTCCTGGGCTGCCGCGACAAGGCCGCGGCCTTCGCCGACCTGCTGGAGCGCCGGGGGCTCGATGCGTCCGAGGTCGCCTACGTCGGCGACGACCTGGTCGACCTGCCGGTGCTGCGCGCCGCGGGCCTGTCCGCGGCCCCGGCCGACGCCGTGCAGGAAGTCCGCGACAACGTCGACCTCGTGCTCGACGCCCGCGGCGGCCGCGGCGCCGCCCGCGAACTCGTCGACCGCATCATCGAAGCCCTCGGCCCCGTCTCCTAGACACTGGGTGCCGCCACTGGGTGCGCGGGTCTTCTGACCCGCCCCACGGGCGGAGCCGCGGAGCGGCGTAGCCCGGACAATAGAGCCGCCGGCCGGAGGCCGGCGACGTTGCTGTCGGCCGCCTGTGGCGGCAGCGGGTCAGAAGACCCGCGCACCCAGCGGAAGCTCCGTTGCCTACTCTTCTTCTTCCAGACGCTTCCTCCGCCGCTGCACGAGCGCCGAAGCGCCCACCCCCACCAGATACAGCAGCAACGTCGGCCCGGCCACGATCGTCATGTTCACGACGTCCGGCGTCGGCGTGATCACGGCGGAGAGGACGATGATGATGAGCACGGCCCAGCGGAAGTGCCGCATCAGGAACCGCGGCGTGACGACCCCGAGCTGCGACAGCATGAAGATCACGATGGGGAGCTGGAACATGACCGCCAGCCCGAGCAGGACGTTGACCGCGAAGCTGAAGTAGCGCTCGATCCGGATATCCGCGTCCCAGCCACTGCTCACGCCCATGTTGACCAGGAACTCGACCGCGAAGGGCAGGGCGACGAAGTAGCCGAAAGCGCCGCCGCCGATGAAGAAGAAGGAGCCGAAGAAGATGAAGGGGATCGCGTAGCGCTTCTCGCGGCGGTAGAGGCCCGGCGAGACGAAGCCCCAGAGCTGGGCGACGAGATAGGGCGACGTGACGAAGACGGCGGCCAGCAGAGCCACCTTCACGTGCACGATGAACGGATCGGCGACCCCGTCGAAGACGAGCTGGTCGACGTGGGGCTCGATCGGTTTCGCCAGGAACGTGTAGATCTCCTCGGCGAAGGCGAAGCAGCCGAAGAAGGCGACCACCACGACGATCAGCGTGCGCAGGATGCGGCGGCGCAGCTCGTCGAGGTGCTCGAGCAGCGTCATCCGCGGAAGTTCTTCTTCTTCCTCCTCGTCGGGCTTCCGCTTGCCCAGCCTCGTTTCGGGCAGCCGCTCCGGTTCCGGCGCTTCGGGCGGCTGGACCGGAGCGTCGTCCTCAGACGGCGGGGTCACTCGGGGCCCCGGCGCCCGATTCGGGCGGTTTCTTCGAACTGCCCGGACTGGACGCGCTGGCGCTTCTCCTGGGAGTGTCGATGCGCCGCGCCGGCGCGGGCCGCTTCTCGTCGTCGAGTTCGACGTCGATCGACCGCTTCAGGTCGGTCGTGGCGCGGCGGAACTCGGCCATCCCGCGGCCGAGGGTGCGGCCGAGCTCGGGCAGCTTCCTGGGGCCGAAGATGAGCAGGGCGGCCGCCAGGATGAACAGCATCTCCTGCATGCCGATCGGGCCGAACATGGCCCGGCATGATACGCCAACCGGAGGCACTGCACACTGGGTACGCGGGTCCTCTGACCCGCTGCCGACGAAGGCGGCCTTGATACGCGCCGCGAAGCGGCGACCGATTTCGCTGGTACAATCGGTGTTTTCCCGGTGAAACCGTGAAGCAACCCTGGCGCAATCTGGTACTCCTTCTCTTCGCCGCGGCGGTGGCCGTCGGCTTGCTGGCGGGCGGCAACCTGGGGGCGGTCGACGCGGAGCAGATCGCCCAGGTCCGCCACTACACGGAGCTGGTCGAGGCGGCCCACGCCAACTACGCGGTCGACGACGTCACCTACCGGGATCTCGTCTACGCCTCGATCGGGGGCATGCTGCGCAACCTCGATCCGCACACGAGCTTCCTGCCGCCCGTGGCCTACGACTCGATGCTCGAACGCCAGCAGAGTTCCTTCTACGGCCTGGGCATCTACGTCGGCACGCGCAACAACCGCCTGACCGTCATCTCCCCGATCGAGGGCACGCCGGGCTACGAGAAGGGCATCCGCGCCGGCGACATCATCCACCTGATCAACGGCGAGCCGACGGAGGAGATGAACCCGAACGAGGCGATCCGGAAGCTCAAGGGACCGAAGGGAACCGACGTCACGGTCACGCTGCTTCGTCCCGGCCTGGACGAACCGCTGGAGGTCACGGTGACGCGGGCCGAGATCCCCCAGGAGACCGTTCGCCACGCCCACATGCTGACGCCGGAAACCGGCTTCCTCTGGATCACGGACTTCTCCCGTTCGACCGGCGGAGAGGTCGCCCGCGCCCTGGCCGAGCTCAAGGACCAGGGCATGCGGCGGCTGATTCTCGATCTCCGGTTCAACGGCGGCGGCCTGCTCGACCAGGCGATCGCCGTCTCCGACCAGTTCGTGCCTCCGGGCACGACGATCGTCGAGACCCGGGGCCGGATCGACAGTTCACACCAGTCGTACGGTTCCACCGGCCGCCACGAGCCGCTCGGCCTGCCGGTCGTCGTGCTCGTGAACGGCGGCTCCGCTTCCGCCTCCGAGATCGTCTCGGGCGCCATCCAGGATCACGACGTGGGCCTCGTCGTCGGCGAGTCGACCTGGGGCAAGGGCCTGGTGCAGACGGTCTACGAGCTGTCCTACGGCGCCGGGCTGGCCCTGACGACGGCGCGCTACTACACGCCGGCGGGGCGGCTGATCCAGCGCGACTACTCCTCGTACTGGGACTACTACACCGGGTACGACGCGAACGGCGACAACGGCGACGAGGACGAACTGCCGCCGGTCGATCAGCCGGAGAGCGAGGATCGGCCGGTCTTCCACACCGATCTCGGCCGCGAGGTCTACGGCGGCGGCGGCGTGACCCCCGACTACGTGGTCGAGCTGGACGAGGATCCGCCCATCATCTTCCGCCTGCGGACGCGCAGCGGCTTCCACCGCTTCCCCTTCGAGGAGGGGGTGCCCGAGGGGGTCGACTCCACCGACTGGCAGGTGACGGACGACTACCTGGAACGGTTCTGGGACTGGATCGTCGCGGAGGACCTCGTCTCAGCCGAAGAGCTGGACGAGGCTCTGGAGAATCCCGCCGTCGAGCGCCACGCCCGCGTCCGGCTCCGCTACGAGATCTTCAACACCGCCTTCGGCCTGACCGAGGGCTTCAAGGCCGAGCGGCAACTCGACAACCAGCTCGAAAGGGCGCTCGAACTCCTCGACGAAGCGGAGGAATTGCTGGAGCGCCGCATGGAGCAGGACCGCCAGACCCGCGGCCGCAGCCAAAGCACCGGCCTCGTCGCTAACCCCTGAACCGCGCCGCCACGGCCTCCCAGTCGACGACGTTCCAGAAGGCGTTCAGGTAGTCCAGACGCCGGTTCTGGTAGTTCAGGTAGTAGGCGTGCTCCCACACGTCGACTCCGAGCAGCGGCGTCAGGCCCTCCATCAGCGGTGAGTCCTGGTTGGGACGCGCGATCACGGCCAGGCCGTCGTCGCCGCTCACCAGCCAGCCCCAGCCGCTGCCGAACTGGCCCATCGCGGCGCTGACGAAGCGCTCCTTCATCTGGTCGAAGCTGCCGAAGCGGATGTCGATGGCAGTGGCCAGGTCGCCGCTCGGAGCGCCGCCGCCGTTCGGGCTCATGACCGACCAGAACAGCGAGTGGTTGGCGTGGCCTCCGCCATGGTTGCGCACGGCGCCCTTGATCGGGTCCGGCACCTCGTCGAAGTTGCGGAGCAGGTTCTCGACGCTCATCGCGGCGAGTTCGTCGCGGCCTTCGAGCGCTCCGTTCAGGTTGGCGACATAGGCAGCGTGGTGTTTGTCGTGGTGTATCTCCATCGTCCTCGCGTCGATGTGGGGCTCGAGCGCGTCGAACGGGTAGGCCAGATCGGGAACTTCGTGCATTGAGTGAGTGCTCCTCGGGAAAGGTGGTTCTGCCGCCGCGATTCTGCCACGAGTGAGACTGTCCGGTCGCCTCGCGGCTCAGTCGAGCGCGATGCGGACGACGACGCCGCCCATCGTGTCGCCCAGTTCGAAGTCGTTGCGGGGACTGTCCGCGTGGGCGTTGTGGCACGTGACGCAAGCGGGCGATACGGCAATGTCGGCGTAGACGGCGGTGAAGTACTCGGTGTCGCCCAGGCTTTCCGTGCCGTAGAACGGCTTCGACGGATCGGCCGCGACGCTTTCGAGGCCCGCTTCCTCGGCCTCCGTCCTGGGGGCGTTCCGGCTGTTGATCGGCCACGGGGACAGCAGCGCGTAGCTGACCCTGTCCGTCTTCTCGGCGGTGAGCTGAGCGCTCATGCGGAACATCTGGGCCGGCAGGGGAAGCGTCCGGTCGTCCTCCCACTGTTCGCTGGCGGCGATGACGCCCTCCTCGTCCTGCAAGCGGTTCACCACGTGGCGGGCGTAGACGGTGCGGTCTGATTCGAGCACGTGGTGAATGGCGTCCGCCATCGCCTCCGGCGGGATGCCGGGGCTTCGGGTTCCCTGGGTCGAGCCGCCACAGGCGGTGACGGCGCCGGCGAGGATGGCGACGGCGGCGAGTGTGAGGGCGGCAACGGCGCCGCGGGAAGTCCAAGGGGGGCGAGGGGTACGGAGTCTCATGGCGTCTCCTTCTCCAGGCTGTTTCTCATGGTGCGTCGGCCGGTGACGGAACCATATCGACGCTCTCCACGTGCCGCGCCGGCAGCCCTCTGAAGTTCCGTCGGATCAGTTCCCGGTCGGCCAGCGCGTCGAGCGAAAAGGCCAGGGAATGACAGTTCATGCAGACGTCGCGGAGCATCTTCTCGTTCGGTCGGAGGTTGTCGTTCTGGTTGTGCTGGACGACGATGCGCGGGGCGCCGCCGAGGCGCGCTTCCGTTCTCGGCAGGTGGCAGGAGGCGCAGCTCGCGCCGCTGCCAGGCGCCGTTTCGCCCGAGAGTTCCGCCCGCCAGGCGCCGGCGTGCGGCGATTCGGCGTATGCGGTCGAGTGGTCGTCCGCATGGCATCCAAGGCAAGCGTCGACGGCGGCGACCCGCACATCGACGTCGTGCGGGTCGTGGCAGGCGCCGCAATCGAGCGTCCGCGACGCCGCCTCGGGACGCATGGGCAGACGTGCGTCGGCCGGCGACATGGGTTCGAGGTTCGCCGCCAGGCGCATGCCGTGCCTCCCGGCGAGGAAGCCGGTCGATTCGGCTCCGTGGCAGGAGGCGCAGACGTCCGGGCGGGGACGGTCGATCCAGTCCGCCCCGCCGCCGTGACAGTCCGAACAGGCGACTCCGGACGCCGCGTGCGCGGATGACGCCCAGGCCTCCGCGAGTTCCGGCGCGGCGTTCCCGGGACTGTCGGCATCGACGGCGGAAACAGGCGCCCGGTCGCCGAGGTCGACGGCAATCCACGCTTCGCGGGTCGGCAGGGAACCTTCGAACGTCGCGACGCCGCCGGCGCCGTGCCGCGCCAGGAAGTCCTGGTGGAGGTTCCGGTTGTCGTGGAAGTTGTGGCAGCCGCCGCTGGCGCACGTTGCCGGCGCGAAGTCCACGTGCGTGGGCCGTTCGTCGCCGATGTCGGCGTGGCAGTGAACGCAGAAGTCCCGCTGCAGGGTCACGCCCATCGCGGCCGTGATCTCCGGCTGGTGCTCCGTGTGACAGGTGACGCAGAGCCGGACGTCGAGCTTCGCCAGGTCCGCGGCGTTCCGGGGGTCGCTGAAGACGGCCGCGGCGTGGGAATCCCGAGCTCTTTCGAGTTCCTCGGCGTGACAGTCGAGGCAGGCCTCCTGCGCGACTCCCCGGAAGGGCGTGTGGCAAAGGTCGCAGGCGGCTTCGATCTGGTGGTGCCCGTCGCTCGACGGTCCGGGCAAGAAGACGGCGGCCCGCGGCCGCGCCAGGGACCAGCCGAGCCAGGCGCAGGCGGCCAGGGTGAACAGCAGCCAGACGACGGTCGGACGGGGTGAGCGCACGGCTGGAAGTGGCGGTTCAGAAGTACCAGGTCTTGAGGATGTGAAAGGCGATCAACACCGGCAGCGGCCAGACGGCGAAGACGTGGAGCCAGAACATCGTTCGTGCGCCGCGGCGGCCGACGCCAGCCGCGGCGAGGCTCCCGAGGACGGAGGTCGCGAGGAAGGTCGCGCTGAGCGCCAGGTTGAGGCCCGTACCCAGGCGGAACCCGGTGTGCAGGACGAGCGTCGCCAGCGCCAGCGCGGCGACCACGCCGTGCATCAGGCGCCAGGCCGCGAAGTCGCCCTTGCGCATCCAGTTCCAGCGCTTGCGCAGCGACAGGACGAGCGTGCCGAGGGTCGCTCCCAGCAGGGCGAAGCCGGTCAGGCGCTTCAGGGCGCGGTCCCTCTGCAGGACGTCCAGAAACCCGGCCTCGATCACGCTGTCGGCCGGAGGGGTCGGTGGCGCCGCGACCATTGCGACCGCCAGCGCCGCGACCGCGGCCGCGGCAGCCAGGAGCGGCCGCCGCGCCCTGGCCTCCGCCGGGGCGAGCGCCCCTCTCGCCGCGACCAGGTCCGTGCCCAGGAACTCGGCGAGCAGGGGCCGGCATGCTCCGCAAACGGTCGAGGCGCCGGTGCGCCGGGCCATCGCCTCCACCGAGTCGCACCCTTCCCGCCTGGCCGCGGCGAGCTCTCCCCGCGTCACGCCGAGGCAGTTGCAGACGACCCTGGCGCTCGGCCACTCCGCAACGGGAAGGGTCTCGGAACGGGGAAACAGCATGCCGGTCCGGCGGAACCGGCGCAACTGCCACCACCAGATCGGACTGCGCTGCCGTATCAGATCCTGGACGACGCCCAGTTCCTCCCAGGGGCCGATCGTGGTCGCCGCGATGATCTGGCCGGCCCGGAGCTTGAGCTGGCGGTAGGAGGCGTTCCGGGTCCAGGTGACGCGTTCCGCCAGCGCGGCCGTGTCGCCAATCGCCCAGATGTCCAGGTCCACCAGACGGAGCCGGGTCGCCGGGACCTGGCGTCCGAAGCGCGAGGACCGTCCCGCCATGATCTCCGCCAGCGTGTGGGCCATCCCCTGGGTCGGCCCGGCCATTCCGTACACCGTCCTGCCGGCGGAGGCGCACTCGCCGATCGCCTGGATGCGCGGGTCGGAGGTGTGCAACCGGTCGTTGACGACGATACCTCCGCCGCGGAACGCCACGATGAGGCCGGCCTCTTTGGCCAGCCGGTCGCGGGGGCGCACGCCCGCCGCGACGACGACGAGGTCGGTCGTGAGCGGCATGTCCTTGCCGGCCAGCTCGATGGCCAGCGCGTGGCTCCTGGCTTCGATGCGGACCGAGGCGGCGCCCAGCATCGGCTGAATGCCGGCGGCGCGGACCCTGGTTTCCAGGTACATTCCCGCGTCGGGGCCGAACTGCCGATTGAGCAGGTGGGGCGCCCGTTGCAACAGAACGACCGAGAGACCCAGGCGCCGGAGCCCTTCGGCCGCCTCGATTCCCAGCAGACCGCCGCCGAGCACGGCCGCGCGCTTCGCCCGCGACGCCCGTTCCCGGAGCGCATCGAGATCCTCGATTGTGCGGTACACGAAGACGCCGTCGCTGTCCGCTCCCTCGATGCGCGGGACAATCGGCACGGACCCCGTGGCCAGTACGAGACGGTCGTAGCCGATGCTCTCGCCGCGAGCCGTTTCGACCGTGCGGGCGTCGCGGTCGATGGAGACGACCGTGGTCGACAGGAGGGTGCGAATGCCGCGCGCCTTGCCCCAGTCGGGGCTCGCGAGGGCCAGGGGTCGCAGATCGCGGGGGCCCCGATCGCGCGGCGCCGCCCGCGCGTCCGGAAGAGGCCGGTCGAGCCATTCGGACAGGCGGACCCGGTTGTAGGCGGGGTCGGCCTCCTCGCCGATGACCGTGATGTCGTAGCGGTCGTGAGCGCCGAGCGCGGTCAGACGCTCGATGAACCGGTACGCGGCGATGCCGAAGCCGACGACGACCAGTCGCTCGCGGCTTCCTGGCGGGGATGCACCGGGCGCCGTCATCGGTTCGTGATCCTACTGACGCGACCTTTCGCGGGCGTCGGCCGGCGGCGGTTCAGGGATTCGGAGAACGTCCCGGGTCCGCCGGAGTGTCCGGGCGTTTGTTGGCGCTGCCGGCGCCGGCCACTTGCGCCGGCTCCTGGTCGGCACATGGCGGAGCGGTCAGTTCACGCAAGGCGAAGGCGCCGGCGGCCAGACCCGCCGCGGCGAGCAGGGCGATGAGAGCGAATCGAAATCGTCGTCGGCGTCGACCGCCCCTTGCGCCGAGCAGGCCGGCGGCTGTTTCGACCTCCGTGACCGGAGCGAGAAACCGGTAGCCGAGGCGCGGCAGGGTCTCGATGTAGCGCGGCGTCTCGGCGCTGTCGTTGAGCGTGGCGCGAATCCGCTTGATGCAAGTGTTCATGCCCTGGTCGAACTCGACGTGAACCTCGTCCGGCCACAGGCGGCGCCGGACCTGTTCCCGCGAGACCACGTCGCCCTGGTTCTCGAGCAGCAACCCGAGCAGTCTGGCCGGTTGTGGCTGGAGCCTGACGGCGCCCTCGGGGCCGCTGAGTTCCCGCGTGGCCGGATGGAACTCGAAGTCGCCGAATCGCAGGCGGCGCGACCCGTGGGCGTCGCGGCCACGGTGTGCGAAGTCAGCAATACGCATGGCCGGGAGTCTCGCACGACTGCAAGATGGGGACGTGTGATTCAGCGTGACTTCTCATGACCGAACGGTGACGATCTCGACCGTCACCTGGGACATTCGGAGCGGCCTTCCGCCAGTCCTGGCGCGACCGCCGCGAGTCGGCACGCTTGCCGCCTCATGGCGCAGCCGACTCGGACCCTTCATGATTCTCCTTCGTCACCGGTCCGGCTCGTTTCGAGCCAGTGTCGCTGCATCTGGTAGAAGGTGAAGGATGCCGTCCAGGCGATGAGCACGAGCCCGGTGAGGGCCTCCAGCACCGCCAGGAGCCTGCCGCCACCGTTTGTGGGAACAACGTCTCCGAAGCCGAGCGACGTGTAGACCGCGCCCGAGAAGTAGATCGCGTCGACGAACGACGGCGTCGGCGGCTCGATTTCGACCAGCCCGGCCTCGATCAACAGGAACCAGCCAGCTCCGAACACGACGACTTCGAGCACGTGCGCCAGAAGCGCCAGGGCGACCGCCAGGGCCACGCCGGCGCGGAGGTAGCCCGACAGGCGGCGGACCAGCTTCGAGGTCAGGAGCAGCAACTCGTAGTGCAGCCTGACGGCGACCAGCGGCAGGACGACGGCGGCGAGGACGAGCACGGCCGACGCCTCAGTAGTTGAAGCGGTCGAAGCGCACTCGGAAGAACAGGGAGTAGAGAACCGGCACCACGCCGAGGGTCAGCATCGTTGCGCCCAGCAGGCCGAAAATGATTGCGATGGCCATCGGCGCCCACATCGGGCCGCCTCCGAACCAGAGCGGCAGGAGCCCCGCGACCGTGGTCGCGGTGGTCAGCAGGATGGGCCGGAAACGCCCCTGTGCCGCCTCCACGATGGCCCGCGGCGGCGCCAGTCCGTTGTCGTCGATCTCGATGCGGATGCGGTCGATCAGGACGATTGCGTTGTTGATGATCACGCCGGCCAGCGCGATGACGCCGAGCAGGGTCATGAAGCCGAAGTAGGACCGCGCCAGAAGCAGGCCGGCGACGACGCCGATCAGACCGAGAGGAATGGCCAGCAGGATGATGGCGGTCCGGCGGATCGAGTTGAACTGGCCGACGAGCAGCAGGAGGATGATCAGCCCGGCGATGGGCAACTGTTCGGCGATCGACCGATTGGCCCGCACCGAGGTTTCCTCCTCGCCGCCGAACTCGTAGCGATAGCCGGGAGGCCAACCGGCCTGCTCGGCGTCCAGCCAGGGCCGCAGGCGGGCCACCACGTTGGAGGCGACCGCGCCCGGCGCGAGTTCGGAGGAGACGGTGACCGTCTTCAGCCGTCCCCGCCGGCGGATGGTCGAGGGCTGCCAGGCGACCGAGACGTCGGCGACCTGGAGCAGCGGCACGGACGCGCCGGTAGCCTGCGCTTGGACGTTCAGGCTGTCGAGCTTCGTCACGTCGTCGCCGCGGCCGGCCAGTGTCGAGCGCAGGGTGACCGGAATGACCGCCTCGCCTTCGCGGTACTGCGTCGTCTCGATGCCGCTCAAGCCCGTCTGCAGTGAAATCGCGACGTCCTGGTTCGTTACCCCGGCCCGTCTGGCTCGCGGCTGATCGACTTCGACGACCAGCTTCTTGCTGTGGGCGCCCCAGTCGTCCGTGATGCCGGCAGCGCCTGGAATCGAGCGGAGTTCCGCCTTCACGGCGTCGACCAGGTCGAAGAGCCGGTCCGGGTCGCGGCCCGACAACCTCACCTGGACCGGCGCGCTGACCGGCGGTCCGAGCTGCAGCGGATTCAGCTTGACGTCGAGCTCCGGGAATCGCTCGCGGCAGAATGCGGCGAGCCGCGGAATCAGTTCGTCGACGACCGCGTCGCGGCTCGTCGCGTTCAGGAGGGAGAAGGCGTACCGCGGGTTGGGGGGTTGGGGATTGTGCGCCAGGTAGAAGCGCGGCCCGCCGTTGCCGACGAAGGTCGCCCAGTTGAGGACCCCCTCGGACGTCTCGCCGGCGGGCAGCTCGGCGGCGATGAAGCGGTCCACCGCTTCGACGACTTCCAGCGTCCGCTCGATGGAGGCGCCGGCCGGCAGCTCGTACTCCGCCGTGAAGACCGCCCGGTCCGACGGCGGGAAGAACACGCTCGGGAGGAGGCGGAAGCCCTGGATCGCCAGCAGAAACACGCCGGCCACGACGGCCAGGGTGACCGCGGGACGACGCAGACAACCGATCAGGACACCGCGGTACGTCCGGTACAGCCTTCCGCCCAAACGCTCTCCGGCCGCGACCGGCCGGACCTTCAGGAAGAGCACGCAGAGAAGGGGCGTCATGGTCAGCGAGAGCAACCACGAAGAGAGCAGGGCGATCGTGATCACCTGGAAGAGCGGCGCCGTGTACTCCCCGGTGGTCGATCGCGCCAGGGCGATCGGCAGGAACGCCGCCGCCGTGGTCAGCGAGGAGATCAGCAGGGGTACGCGCAGTTCCCGAGCCGCGCCGACCGCCGCCTCCACCCGGCGGTCCCCGGCCGCCATTCGCACCATGATCGACTCGGCCATCACGATCGCGTTGTCCACCAGCATGCCGAGCGCGATGATCAGGGCGGCCAGCGACATCTGGTCCAGGCCGATGCCCAGGAAGGCCATTACCAGCAGCGACGCGATCATCGCCATCGGCACGAGGGCCGCCACGACGAGGCCCGTCCGGGGGCCGAGGAAGAGCAGCATGACGACCAGGACGATGGCGACGGCCTGTCCGAGATTGGCGACGAACTCCCGCACCTTGCGATCGACGACCTCCGGCTGGAAGACGACGACGTCGAAGTCGACGCCGATCGGATAGACCGCCCGCAACCTCTCCAGTTCGCGCGCGACTCCGTCTCCGAGCGAGACCATGTTGCCGCCGTCGCGCATGGCGACCCCTATCCCGAGCGCGGGAACGCCCGAGGCGTAGACCCGGCTGGACGGCGGTTCCGCGTAGCCGCGGTGGATCTCGGCCAGATCCTCGAGGAAGAGGATCTCAGGGCGGCCGGGAAGCCGAACCGCCGTTCGCCGCAGATCGGCGACCGACTCGAAGTTGCCGGTCGGCTCGAGGGCGATGCGCTCGGCGCCGGTTCGAACGGCGCCGCCCGGAGTCACGATGTTGGCGCTCTCCAGAATCGACCGGAGCTGCAGGGGCGACAGACCCAGCTCGGCCAGCCGCGCGTTGTCGTAGTCGACGAAGATCCGCTCGTCCTGCGCCCCGTAAGTCTCGACCTTGGCGACATCGGGAACCCGGAGGAGCTCGTCGCGGACCTCGTCCGCGACGAGCTTCAGGTCGGCCCAGGAATAGCCGTCGCCGGTCAGCATGATCACGATGCCGAAGACGTCGCCGAACTCGTCGTTCACCCGCGGTCCGATCACGCCTTCGGGAAGATCGCCCGCCGCCCGCTCCACCTTCCGGCGCAGGCCGTCCCAGATCGGCCGCATGTCGTCGAACTCGTCGCGCACGTGGACCATGACGATGGACACGCCGGTCTTCGACGTCGAGGAGATGAAGTCGATCTCCGGAAGTTCCTGGATCGCCTCCTCGAGCGGATCGGTGACGAGTTCCTCGATCCGCTCCGGGCTCGCGCCGGGAAACAGGGTCAGCACCTGCGCCGCCCGGATGGTGAACCCCGGGTCCTCGGCGCGCGACATTCCCTGGAACGCCGCCAGGCCGCCCACCAGCAGAATCAGCAGAGCGACCGCGGTGATCCGGTTCTTCTCGATCGCAGCGCGGGTCAGGTCCAAGATCAGGGCGCCTCCGCGCCTTGAAGCCGCACTTCGTCACCCTCCCGCAGGCGCCCCAGGCCCGCTACGACGACCCGGTCTCCAATGGCTACACCGTCCAGGACCTCGAGGCCCGAAGAGGCGAAGTCTCCGACAGTGACCGCCTTCCGGCTTACCACGGCCAGGCCGTTCGCCGCCGGCTCGGCCACGAAGACGAAGCGGCCCCCCCGATCCTCGCCCACCGCGTGTCCGGGCAGGATGAACCGATCCGGAGCGTCCGGGTCGCCGAGGAGCATGTCCACGACCGCCGCCATGCCGGGCCGGATCTCCGAGGCGTCGCCCTCCAGACGGACGGTCACCGGAAAGGTCGTTCCGGTGGCGCTCGCGGTCACCCCGACCTCCGTCACCACGCCCTTGAAGCGCTCGCCCGGAATCGCATCGAAGCCGACCGTCGCCGGCGTGCCCGGCGCGATGTCGCTGATCAGCGCTTCCGGCACGGCGAAAGCCACTTCCGGCGCCGACCCCGAGGCCAGCACGGCCACCGGCTGCCCCGCCGCCACGTTCTCGTTCATTTCCACCAGCACGTTCGCGACGGCGCCGGCGGCCGGCGCAACGAGCCGCGTGTACTCGACCTGGCGGCGGATCAGATCCAGCCTTCGCGCCACCGACTCGACCTGCGCGGCGGCGGAGTCGGCGGCGGCGGTCGCCGCGTCGAGTTCGGTACGGGCCGCGTTGTCGTTTTCGTAGAGGCCGCGGACCCGGCGCAGATCGGCCTCGGCGTTGCCGGCGCGCGCGGTCGCCTGCCGCAGCGAGGCTTCCGCCTCCCGCACTTGCAGTTCGTAGTCCACCGGGTCGAGAGTGGCGATCAGGGCGCCGGCGCGGAGCCGGTCGCCCACCGCGACCTCGAGCCGCGAGATCGTGCCGGCGACGCGGAAGCTCAACGAGGACTCGACGCCTGCTCGAGCCACGCCCGAGAAGGTCCGGGTCCGCATGCCGCCGACGGCCTGCGCGGTGACGGTGCGCACCGGCCGGACGACCGGCTCGGGCGGCTCCGGCGGCTCGCCGCAGGACAGGGCCGGCAGCGCGCCGGCGAGCAGAGCGACGGCCGCCGCCCGACGCCCGCGGCCGAGGAGGCCGCGCCGGCCCCCGGCGGCGATGAGGTCTCGCATGATCTTCTCCACTTCGTTGGTTCTCACGGCACGCTCCTCGGTTCGTAACCCGCCTCCGCGAAGAAGGCGCGCAGGCGCGCGCCGAACGCGTCGAGCGCGGCCGGTTCCATGAACAGGCCGAAACGGCCGCTCGCCCGGTGCACGTCCATCAGGTCGACGAGGAAATCGTGAACGGCCGTCGCGGCGCCCTGTTCCGCGACCAGCGCCGCGTTCTGGGCGTCGATCAGATCGAGAATCGACAGGACGCCCTGTTCGTAGGCGTCGGCGACCAGGTCCAGGTTCCGCCGCGCGGCGTCGGCGGCGTCCGCGGCCAGATCGATGCCGGCCCAGGAGGCGCCGGCCTGAAGCAGTTCGGTTCGCAGCCGCTGTTCGACCCGCTCGGCGACGGCATGGCGAGTCAGGCGGAGCTCCGCGAGCTCCTCTTCGGCCTTCGTCCGTTCGGCTCGGCGGGCGCCGCCGGTGAAGAGCGGCAAGGTGGCGGACACGCCGACGGACCAGTTCAGCCCGTCCGGACGAATGCCGGGGAACGAGAGGTCCAGCGCGTCGAGACCGGCGTCGAGGTCCGCGTCGAGATCCTGCGCCGTCAGGTCGCCCATGGCCGACACGGTCGGCGCCCAGAGCGCCCGGCGGGCGGCAAGCGCCGCCCTCTCCCGGGCGTCGATCGCGGCGTCGATCTGGCGCAGTTCCGGCGACCGGGCGAGCGCTTCGGCGGCCATGAAGTCGCGGAAGATGGCGAACGCGAAGGGATTGTCGATGTGTGCCTCGGCCGTCGCGGCGTCCACGAGCAGGGCGGGGTCGTGGAGGTCGACCTCGGTGGTCTCGAACGGCTCCTCGAGCGGGCGGTGCAGCAGCCGGTTCAGCGCGACCTCGGCGGCGCCGCGCGCCGCGCCCGCGTCGATCACGGCTCGCCGGTCGAGCGCGATCTGGTGCTCCCAGCGAACGACCTCGGCTTCGCGGGCGACGCCGATCCGGCGGCGCGACCGCGCGAGCTCCAGGTTCGATCGGGTCAGTGCGAGGTTCTCCCGCTGGATGCGCTGGAACGTTCTGGTCCGGAGCACGTTCAGGTAGGCGACGGCGGCGTCGCGCGCCACGTCGAGCCGCAGCTCCTCGCGGGCTTGTTCGCGCGATGTCTGGGCGTGGCGTTCGATGGCCGCGCCGGCGCGCGCGCCGTCCGAGTAGAGGAGCTGCGAGAAGCCCACGGATCCGGCCGCTGTCCGTAACGGAAACAGACCGAGGGGGTGGCCGGAACCGGTGTGATCGATCCTCCGGGTTCCGGCGGAAGCCAGGACCTGCGGCCGCAAGGCCGCCCTGGCGGCGAGCACGGCCTGGCGACCGGCCACGACCGACCGGTCGGCGGCCGCGAGGTCGAGGTTGGCGGCCACGGCCTCGCGCGCCGCCGACGCCAGGCTGAGGCGCCTCGCCACGTTCGACGGCTCGTCGTGAAGAAGCTCCGCCTCGGTTGCGACGCGCCAGTTCGGATGGACGCCGATCGCCCGCGCCGTCGCCATGTTCAGGGTCAGGCGGCGGCCTCGCCGGAAGTCGACCGGCAGGTCGCCGGCGTCCTCGCCGCCGAGGATGCGCTGCACGTGCAGCGCCGCCCGCCGCCCAAGGCGCCGCACGTCCGGATCGAGGTAGAGGCTCGCCAGCAGACCGCGATCGACCTCGCCGCGGCCCCAGTACGAGAAAGAAGGCAGCCGGCGATCGATCAGCGCGCGAACGAGACGGTCGAACTCGCCGGGCGAAAGCTGCGTCATCGGTGTGACGTAGACCGCGCCGGTCGCCCGCGGCAGCGCCTCCAAAGCGGCGTCGACCGAGGCGCCGACCCGGACGATCTCCGCTTCGGCGCCGAGTTCCCGCGCCATCCGGCGGAGGCTCGTTTCCAGCGCCGGGGCCGCGGCGATCAACGCTTCGCTCGTCAGCCAGGTCAACCGGCTGAACGGCGCGACCTCCCGGAGGCGACCGAGCTCGTACACCGGATCGCCGGTGAAGGTGATGTACGCGAGATTGGGCACGCCGCTGATCCGTTCCCCGTCAGCGCCCGGCTGGAGCGGGAAGCCCTGTGCCTCCGGGTCGAGCACGAACGCCGCCACGACCGGTTTCGGCGGGCCGCCCCGGGTGATCGCGACGGTCGAAGAGACCGGCCCCCAGGTCAACACGATGTCGACCTCCGGGTCCCTTAGCAGGTCCTCGACGGCGGCGCGCGCGCCCCGAAGCGTCCAGTCGGACACGCGCCGCGCGCCGGCCGGAAAGGAGACGGTGAACCGCGGTGCCGCCAGCTCGGTGATCTCCTCCTCCAAGCCGGCCCTCATCTCCTCGTTGCGCTCCCACGGGCCGTCGAACACCACGCCGATCGCGCAGGGCTCGCAGCCCATCGGCGTCTGCGCGGCGCTTCCGCCCGCGGCGAGCAGCGTGACCGCCATCAGCGCGCCGGCGACCCGGCGCGGGTTGCCCTTGACCATCCGTGTGTCCTCCATGGCTACTCGGGCGGCGCTTCCAATCGCGGGACGATTCCGATCAGCGAACGATGACTGAAGAGCGTACCCACCGGTCCGCGGTCGGCGTCCACGCCGCTCGGTGCGAGGGTGGTAGGGGTTGAGTCAACGTTCTGTTGGCGCTCGGCATTCCCCTGCGGTGTTCAGACTAGCAGCGGCGTCCCGATCCTGTCTTGCGCGAGCGGGTCACTGCAGGCAGCGGAAGGCAGCGGCGTCGGCTCGCGGTTTCGCGGTGTCTCCGTCGCTGTTGCGGTGCATCCATCGTTGGCCGTCGGGCGCGGTGACGACGAGTTGGAAGGCGAGGTCGGTGGCCGCCGCTGCGAAGACCCAGTGATGGCCGTTGACGTTACAGCCGTCGAGGACCTTGACGAGGACTTCGGCGTTCTCGCGGTCGAAGAAGTGGAGCAGGGCCGAGGATCGGGACCTCAGTCCCCAGTCCCGCGCCCGGCCGATTTCGCCGTCCGGTGTCTGGAAGCACATGTCGATGCGGTGGCCGGCTTCGAGTTCGATGCCCGGGCCCTCCGGTTCGCAGACCGGCGGCTTGTCCGGATTCCCGTCGTCGAGCTGAGCGGCGGTCAGGACGGGCTGGCCGGCGGCGGGGCCCGGGAGCTCCGGCGGCGCGCCGCCGGGCTCGGCGGCGCTTGCGGCGGCCGCCGTCGCCGGGTCGCAGGGGAAGGCGGCCGCGTCGCCGGCCGTCGCCGCGGTCATGCCTCGGGGGTTGCGGTGGGTGAAGGCGCGGCCCGTCGCCTGCTCCGTGATCTCCAGGTTGAACGCCAGGTCGGTCACGGGCGCGGCGAAGACCCAGCGGTGGCCGTTGATCGCGCAGCCGTCGAGCACCTTGACCAGGACCTCCACGTTGTCCCGGTCGAAGAAGTAGAGCAGGCCCGAAGCGGTCGACTCCAGGTGGTAGTTCGAGGCGTCGACCCGCGCGCCGGAGGGCATCTCGAAGCACATCCGCACCTCGTAGCCGCCGGACAGCACCGCCGCCGTTTCGCCCGGTTCGCAGTCCGTCATCTCGCCGGGCGCGGGCGCGGACGCAACGGCAAAAGCGCCGGTGCGGCCGAACGCCGGCGCGCCGGGTCCCAGCGCGCCGACCCGGAAGAGGTAGCGGCCGCCCGGTTCCAGGCCGTCCAGCACGGCGGAGGTCGAGTTCGGCCCAAGCGTCGCCGCCGCGGTCCAGCCGTTGGCGGCGCCGCCCTCGCCGTCGGTTCCGGTTCCGCTGGAAGCTCGCGTCCCGTCGGCTTCGTCATCCGGGTCGTCCCCGCGGGCCCGCGGCCTGATCTGCACTTCGAAGCCGGTCTCCGAGATCGAGTTGTCGCGCCAGGACACCCGTACGCTCGTTTCTTCCAACGGCGCGGCGTCGAGATGCGTCGGCGGCGCCAGCGACAGCTCGACGGCCGCCACGTTGCTCGCCGCCCGGCCGTGCCGGTTCGCCGCCACGACCACGAACTCGTACTCGATCCCGGCCGAAAGCTCCTCCACCGTCGCCATCTCCGCTTCCGCCGGCAGCGTGCGCGCCTGCTCCCAGCCGCCCACGCCCTCGCGCCGGAAGACCTGGTAACCGGTCTCGTCGTCGGCGACGTCCGCCCAGGTCAGAACGACCACCGACGAAGTCAGGAGCGTCGCCTGAAGGCCCGAAGGCGCAGCCGGCGCCTGTTCCACGGGGTCGCTGCCCGGAGGATCGGGCTCGACGACTTCCACGGTCACGTCCCGGCTCGCGCTCAACTCGCCGTCCGAAGCGACCGCCGTGAACGCGTACGACGACCGCGCGGAAGCGTCCAGCGTCACGCCGCGCCGCACCGAGATCTCGCCCGTGTCCGCGTCGATCGCGAATCGCCGGCCGGCGCCGGAAAGACGGTACGAGATGTCGTCGCCGTCCGGGTCATGGGCCGCGACGAGGCCGATGGCGCCGGTCGACCCTTCGACGACGGTGAGCAAGAGCGGCGTCGCCGGATCGAAGGCCGGCGCCCGGTTCGGCGGCGGCAACGGCGGCAACGGCGGACCCGGCGGCGGAGGAGGAGTCACGCGTCCCTCCGTGGCCGCCTCGCTCGCGGGCGACGGCGTCGACAGGCCGGCCGCGCTCTTCGCGATCACCCGGAACTCGTAGAGCGTCTCGGGCGCCAGACCCGTCACCACGATCGTCTCCGCGTCGGCCGCCGCCTCCCTCTCGAACTTCCGCCACGCGCCGGGGTTCGCCTCCCGGTACTCGATCTCGAAGCCCGTCTCGTCCTCCGACGCGTCCCTCCACGTCAGGCGCACCGAACCCGCCCCGACCGGCGTCGCCGCGAGCTCCGTCGCCGGCGCCGGCGCGCCGAACGCGCCGACGCGCGCCACGTTGCTCGAAGACGCCAGGCCGTTCGTGCCGTGCTTCGCGTACACGCGGAAGTCGTGGCTCGTCCCGGCGGCGAGGCCCGTGACGACCGCGGTCGTCGTGCCGGCCGGGAACTCGGTAGCGAACGTCGTCCATTCCTCCGTCCGCGCGGGACGGTACTCGACCTGGAAGCCCGTCTCGCCCGTCGAGTTGACGGTCCAGGAGAGCGTCACGCTGGTGGCGTCGGTGGCCGTGCCGTCGAGGTCGGACGCGGCGGCCGGAGGCATCGTGAGCGACTGCGGGAAGCTCGGCGAACGGCCGTTCGCGTTGACCGACGCCACCCGGAAGTCGTACGCCGTCGCCGGCGAGAGGCCCGTGACGGTCGCGGCCGTGACGCCGGCCTCCACCGTCGCGCCCGTCGCCCAGGGACCGCTTCCCGTCCGGTACTCCACCTCGAAACCCGTCTCGTCCGTCGAGGCGTCCGTCCACGACACGGACACGCTCGTCGAACCGGACGCCTCAACCGCAAGCCCCGTCGGCGTCGCGGGCGGCGCCGACGTCCCGACCGACGCCACGTTCGACGGAGACGACAGGCCGTTCGCCGAGTGCTTCGCGAACACCCGGAACTCGTAGCTCGTCCCCGCGACAAGCCCCGTCACCGTGAGCGACGTGGCGCCCGCCGCGGCCTCCGTCGCGAACATCGTCCAGCCCCGCGAGCCGGCCGGCCGGTACTGAACGACGAACGACGTCTCGTCCGACGACGCGTCCCTCCAGGTCAGCGTCGCGCTCGTGTTCGTCGCAGAGGACGCCACCAGGCCCGTCGGCGCCGCCGGCGGCATGGTGAGCGAGACCGCGCCGCTCGGCGAGGAGCCGTGAACGTTCACGGCCAATACCCGGAAGTCGTACGCCGTGCTCGCCAGAAGATCCGTCACCGGGGCCGACTCGGCGTCCGCGTCCGCCGTCGCGCCCGAGGTCCAGGCGCCCGCGCCCGTCCGGTGCTCCAACGTGAAGCCCGTCTCGTTGGAGGACTCGTCCGTCCAGGCGACGGAAACGGACGTCGAACCCGTGGCCGCGACGGACACGCCCGACGGCGCCGTTGGCAGCACCACCGGGGCGGTGCTGTCGATGATGTTCACCGTGACGTTGCCGGAAACCCCGTTGTAGCCGCCGCCGGATGCCGCGTGCGCAAGCGTGATCGGTGCCTCGTTGTCCGAGTCGTTGTCCGTCGAGGCGCTCACCGTCACCGTCCGCGCGCTGTTCCAGTTCGTCGTCGTGAACGTCAGGTTCGGCGTGCCGACCGTGAGGTCCGTGCCGGCCTGGCCCGTGATCGCGACGTTCACGCTGGCCGTCGGACGGGACGTGAGCCTCACCGTGTAGGTCGCGTTGTTCCCCTCCGTCACGTTCACGGTGGAGTTCGAGAACGTCAACGCCTTCGACTCGTCGTCCGTGATCGTGATCTGGCCGGCGCCCGACCGGCTGCCGGCAGCGCCGCCGTCGAGGTTCGTGCCAGTGAACGTCGCGGGAATCGACACGGTGACCGTGAGGCCTTCCGCGTCGGCGTCGGATGACGCGGTCAGAGTGACGTTCGCCACCGTGGCGCTTGGACCGGTGAATGTCACCGTGCCGGTAGCCGCGTTGAAGGTCACGCCCGCGGGCGATCCCGCCAGCCCGAGCGTGAAGTCCGTCCCCGCCGTGCCGCCGCTCAAGGTCAGCGGCACCGCCAGGGCCTCGCCGGCGACCAGGCCCCGGCCGAGGGTCAACCGGATCGTCGCCGTGGCCGAGGAGCTGTCTTCCGTGGCCGTCGCATCCGGCACGGAGAGCGCCACGGTCGTCGGGTCGTCGTCCGTGATCGCGATGTCCACCTGGTGCGATGTGCCGTGGTCGTAGCCCGACACCGTGCCGAGCTCCAGGCGCAGCGTCTCGGCCGGCTCGTCCGCCGCGTCGTTCGTCGCGGTGAAGGTCGCCGTGCCGGAGGTCGCCCCGGCGGCGATCGTGAGCGCCGGCAGCGAGTAGTCGCTCGCGTCGGCCGTCGAGTTCCCCGCTACCCGCTGGACCGGCACGCTCAGGTTCCCGGAGGGCGCACGGCTCACCGTCGCCGTCACCGTCAGCGTGCCGCCCTCCGTCACCGCGCCGCCGCCGGACACGGACAGCTCGACCGTGGGGTTGTCGCTGTCGATGATGTTCACCGTCACGCTGCCCGACACGCCGTTGTAGCCGCCGCCGGACGCCGCGTGGGACAGCGTGATCGGCGCCTCGTTGTCCGAGTCGCTGTCCGTGGTCGCGTTCACCGTGACCGTCTGCGCCGTGTTCCAGGTGGAGTCCGTGAAGGTCAGGGTCGTCTGGTCGTTCGGCGTCGTGCTGTCCGTGTCGACGGACAGGTCCGTGCTTCCGTGGCCGCTCACCGTGACCGTGACGGCGCTCGTCGGCCGGGTGGCCAGCTTCACGGTGTAGGTCGCGCTGCTCCCCTCCGTCACGTTCACGGCGGAGCTGGAGAAGGAGAGGCCCGCCACCGCCGCGACGTTCGACGGCGACGAAAGGCCGTTCGTACCGTGCTTCGCGTACACCCGGAACTCGTAGGCCGTGCCGGCGACAAGACCCGTCACCGTGAGAGTCGTGGCGCCGGCCACGGCCTCCGTACCGAACACCGTCCAGTTCGCCGCGCCGGCCGCTCGGTACTCCGCCATGAACGAGGTCTCGTCCGATGAGTTGTCCGTCCACGACAGGGTGACGCTCGTGGCCGACGCTGCGGAAGCCACGAGGTCCGTCGGCGCCGCCGGGGGCATGACGAGGGAGACGGCGGAACTCGGCGCCGTGCCGGTCGAGTTGTACGCCTCCACCCGGAAGTCGTACGCCGTGCTTGCCGTTAGCCCGCTGACCGTCGCCGAGGCCGTGTTCGAGCCGGTCGTCGGCCCGTTCGTCCATGGGTCCGACCCCGTTCGGTACTGGACGCGGAAGCCCTGCTCGTTCGCCGACGCGTCCGTCCAGGAGACCACCGCCGTGGTCGAGCCGGCGGCCGTAACGGATACGCCCGTTGGCGCCGCCGGCGGCGGCACGCCGAGGGTGGATTCGACGTTGCTGGGCGAGGACAGTCCGTTCGTGCCGTGGTTCGCGAACACGCGGAACCTGTACCCCTTGCCGGCCACAAGCCCGGTCACGGTTACGCGCGTCGTGTCGGCCGGCAGTTCGCTTCCGAACGTGGTCCAGGAGGTCTGGCCGGACTCCCGATACTCGACGATGAAGCCGGTCTCGTCAGTCGACGCATCGGTCCAGATCAGGAGCACCTCCGTACCGGAGACAGGGGCAGCAATCAGGTTGGTCGGGGCCGCCGGCGGCATGGTGAGGGAAACCGCGGCGCTTGGCTGGGACCCGTTCTCGTTCATGGCGTTCACCCGGAACTCGTAGGCCGTACTGGAAGCAAGGCCGCTCACCGTGGCCGAACGGGCGTTCTCGCCGGCCGTCAGGGCGGTGGTCCAGGCGCCCAGGGGCTGCCGGTACTGGACCGCGAATCCCGTCTCGTCCGAGGAGTTGTCCATCCAGGTCACGGACACGGTGGTGGAACCTGAAGCCTGAACGGTAACTCCCGTGGCGGCGAGCGGGAGCCCCAGACTGCCGAGCCAGACGAGGTTGCTCGGCGAGGACATCCCGTTCGTTCCATGGTCGGCGGAGACCCGGAAGGCGTAGGGCGTGTCCGAGGCGAGGCCGGTAACGGCGATCGTTTCCGCGTCGGCGGCGGCCGTCGTTCCGAACGTGATCCAGGTGGCCGCTGTCTGGCCGGCGGTCATGCCTTCCGGACCGCCCGAAGTCGGCGCGCCTTCGGTGTCGGTGGACGTTGCCAACGCCACGGCCAGCGAGCTTGCGGCGAGGTACTCGATGACGAAGTTGTTCTCGTCGGCCGAGTTGTCCGTCCAGGTCAACGTGACGCTCGTCCTCGACGCCGGCGAAGCGGAAAGCTCCGTCGGAGCGGGCGGCGGCAGCGTGAGCGTCGCGGGCGCGCTGGAACTCGCGCCGACGGCGTTTCTGGCGGTGACCCGGAACTCGTAGGAGCGGCTGCCGAAGAGGTGGCCTATCGCCGCCGACGTCCCGTTCGGGCCGACCGTGGCGCCGGTGGTCCAGAGGTCGGCCCCCAGGCGCCATTCGACGGCGAAGCCGGTTTCATCGGACGAGTTGTCCCGCCAGGAGACGGACGCGCCGTTCGACCCCAGCGCGGTCGCCATCACGCTCGTGGGCGCGGTCGGCCCGCCGAGCGGATCGATGGACACCGGGTCGCTCGGGGTGTTCGGCCCGGCGTTGCTCTTCGCCAGCACGCGGAACTCGTAGCCCGTGCCCGACGTGAGCCCGCTGACCGTGATCGTCGTGGCGTTGGCCGCGGCCTCCGTGCCCCAGGCGGTCCACGCGGCGCCCGAGCGAGCGGCGCGGTACTCGGCGATGAAGCCCGCCTCGTCCGGCGAACTCTCCATCCAGGTCAGGGTGACGCTCGTGGGGCTTGCCTCCGTCGCGGCGAGGCCGGTCGGCGCCGCCGGCGGCATGGTGAGGGAGAGGACGTTGCCGGGCGACTCGCCGCTCGCGCTGACGGCCGTGACGCGGACGTCGTACGGCGTGCTGGTCGCAAGCCCGGCAAGGGTCGCCCGCTGGACATCCGGGTCCGTGGTTTCGGTGACGGACCAGGCGCCTCCGCCGGTCCGCCGCTCGACCCGGAAGCCCGTTTCGTCCCGCGTCCGGTCGACCCAGGTGACCAGCGCCGAGGTGGCGTCCGTTGCCTGGACAGCCACCTGCAGGGGTTCCCGCGGCGGCATGGTGACGGAAACCGGCACGCCGGGGGCGGCGCCGCTCCCGTTGCGGGCGTTCACCCGGAACTCGTAGACGGTGCTCGGCGCTAGACCGCTCACGGTGGCCGCCCTGTCGTTGGTTGCGGCCCCGGGCGCGCTGGTCCAGGCGCCGAGGCCGTTCTTCCGGTGCTCGATATCGAAGCCCGTCTCGTCGTTCGAGTTGTCGGCCCACGCGAGGTCCACGGTCGTGGGGCCGGTGGCGGTCGCCGTCAGGCCGGTGGCGGCGGCCGGAGCGCCGAGACCCGTGACGCGGGCGGTGTTGCTGGGAGAGGACAAGCCGTTGGCGCTTCTCGCCCGGACCTGGAACTCGAAGTTGCCGCCGCCTGTCAGTCCCGTCACGGTGAGCCTTGTCGCGTTCGCGTTCGCCTCCGTCCCGAAGGTCGTCCAGGTCACGGCGCCTTCAATCCGGTACTCGGCGACGAAGCCCGTCTCGTCGGTTGATTCGTCCATCCACATGAGGTTCACGCGGTCGGCGCCGGTGCTCGTGGCGGAGAGCCCGCTCGGCGGCGGCGGCGGCATGCTGACCGTGGCGACGGGATCGCTGGGCGTCGAGCGGCCGTTCTCCTGGTGGACGGCGAGCACGCGGATCTCGTGAGTGGCGCTCGGCGTCAGGTTGATCGCCGTGGCGGTGGTGGCGCCGGCCCCTGCCGTGCCGTGGACGGACCACTCCGCGTTCGGGTCGCCGGCGGGCCGCGCCTCGATGACGAAGCCGGTCTCCGTCGCGGAGGCGGCGGTCCACTGGACGGTGGCGGAAGTCGAGTCGAGCGCGGTCGCCGTAACCCCGGAAGGCCCGGGCGGCGGCATCGTCACGATGACCACGTCGCTGTCGTCCCAGTAGTCGTCGCCGAAGGAGTAGGGGATGCGCGCCCGGACGCGGAACCGGTAGCGGGCGCCCGCCACGAGCTCGTCCACCGATGCCTTCGTGCCGTTCCTCTTGACCGTCGCGCCATTCGTCCAGCCGCCGGTTTCGCCCCGGTACTGGACGACGAAGCGCGTCTCCTGGTTGGCGCGGTCCGTCCAGGTGACGTCGACGCTGGTGGACCCCGTGGGAACGACCGTCACGTCGCCCGGATCCTGCGAGGAGTAGATCGTGATGATGTTGCTGTTCAGCGAGCCGTTCGTGGACCCGGCGAGGACGCGGAGGTGGTAGACGGTCTTCTCCTCGACCACCCAGTTCCCGCGACTTGTGCCGCCGTCGCCCGGCCCGTCCTGAGTGGTGACGTTGGCGTAGGTCCAGTAGCCGTCGTCCGCCCTGATGGCGCTCTGAAAGACCGTTTCATCGGTCGAGCGATCCTTGTAGCGGAGCTGGAGGGCTCTCTTGCCGAAGTGCTCCACGCTCAGGAGTTCCGCGGCCTTGGGAGGAGCGCTGGCCGGCTTGGGCAGCTTGAGCTTCTTTTCGGCTTCGCTGAAGCCGGTCCGGCTCAGGGAGGCGACGGTGAAGGTGTAGCTGCCGGGCTCCAGGCCGTCGACGTAGGCCTTGGTCGCATCCGACGGATAGACCGCGTGGACGGTGGTCTTCCCCTTGAGTGTGTAGCTCACGCGGTAGCCGGTGGCGTTGCGGGCCGTTTTCCAGCTCAGTCGGACCTCCGTCGGGATGCCGGGGGCGACAGCGGCCGTCAGCTTCTTCACGGCGGCGGGCGGCAGGTTGTTGAAGTCGATCTCGATCTCGTTGCTGAAGGTCCTGCCGCCGGCGCTCCTGGTTTCAACCCGGTAGGTGCGGAGCACCCGGTCGTAGGAGGGCACGGTGAGCCGCGCGTCCCTGGTCCTGTTGGATCGCCAGGACGGCTCGATCTCCCAGTCGGGCCGGGTGCTCGCCTTGTGCCAGATCCGGAACTCGCCCTTGTACTTGCGGTCGATCGTCCAGCGCAGATCCGCGAAGATCGCTTGGCCGACCCGCTTGATCCGGCCCGTGAGCGCCGCGGCGGGCGGCGGATCGACGCTGAGGTCGATGGCCAGGGGGTCGCTTCGGGAGGACGCCGCAGCGCCAATCGCCGCGATACGGAACTCCAGGGCGGCGTTCTCCGGAAGGCCCGCGACGATCGCTTCCCTGACATTCGCGGGCAGGGTCCGCGCCACGTACCAGTCGGCGGGGCCGCCGCCGTCCGGGCGGACTTCCACCGCGAAGCCCGTCTCGTTAGTGGAGAGATCGGACCACTCCAGGCGGACGCTCGTGCTGGTGAGCCGGGCGCCGAGGAGTTCGGCCGGCGCTTGTGGCCTGGGCGGCGGCGGCGGCGCGGTGGGCACGTTCGTGTGGGCAATGACCACGTCGCTCCATGAGGTTCCCTGGGTGTTCGTCGCGCCGACGCGGAACTCGTACTCCGTGTCGTCCAGAAGCCCCGTCACATCGACCGTCACGGCGTCCGGGGCGGCGCCGGGGCCCGCCGTCCAGGCGGATGCGCCGTAGGTCCGGTACTGCGCGTCGAAGCCGTTTTCGGTGGTCGAGTTGTCTTGCCACTCCAGCCGGATCGTGCGGTCGGCCGGTGCGCTCGCCTCGAGACTTGAGGGCCGCGTCGGCGGCCCGCTCCCCGGCGTCGTCACCCACCAGGTTTCACTCGGATAGGAACGGAGGTGGTTCAACGCCCGGATGCGGAAGCCGTAGCGGGTCGCGGGGAGAAGGCCCGTGATGGTGACCGATGTCACGTCCGGGCCGACCGTGACGGCGGTGGTCCACTCGTCCCTCTCTTCAGGGTCCCTGTCCGACGTGATGTACTCGATTCTCTGGGCGGTTTCTCGGCTCGACTCGTCCGTCCAGGTCAGGGCGACGCTTGCCGTGCCGCCGTTGGCCGAAGCCGTGCCGCCGATGCCGGTGGGCGGACCTGGAGTGATCCAGTCGCTCAGGTAGGCCGTCTCCGGAGCGGTGCGCTTCAGCAGACGGTCCACCTCTTCCCGGTCGACCGCGCCGATCGCGTGACCGTTCCAGGTCCGGCGCGCCGTCGCATAGATGGCCGGGCTCGAAGGATTGCGGCTGGTGCCGTAGGCAAGGATGGTTCTGATTTCGGCCTGGGAGTTGTAGTAGCCGTAGGCGTACGGCGCCAGCGGCTCGCGGGTTTGAAGGAGGACGGCCTGGCCCGCCTCGCCTCGTTCGTGGAGACCGCCCAGGGTGTGGGCCAGTTCATGGGCGGTCGCTCGGTAGCGGCCGGCGCGCGCGTAGTTCGTCGTGTTCTGGCCCGCCCAGGCGTACTCGCGAATCGTGGGGTAGGCGGAATGTCGCCAGAATGCCTGCCCGCCATCCCAGATTCCGCCTCTGCCGGCGCCCATCAGGTAGATGATGTCCCCGTCATGCTCGTCCCGCAGCCTCATCGCCTGTCGGCTGTCGCGGAGGGCGAAGATGGCGCGTGTGCTTCGTAACGCTGTCTCCAGATCCAATGGCGCATGGCCGATGTGAACGACGTTGTACTCGGCCGCCGCTCCCGCGTCCTGGAGCGCCCGGCTTGCGTAGTCGAACATGAGAGTCGTGTCCCGCTGCATCGTCGTTCTGATGCTGGGGAGTCGAGACCGGAGAAAGGCGGTAAACAGCACCACCACGTCGATCCGGTGCCGGTCGTCCGACTGAAGCTCGATCTCGGCCGGCGTCACGTTCACGCCGGGAAGAAAGCCGCCGATCCGGATCGTCTCGTGCGGCTCGGCGATCTCGTCGTTCACCAGATGGAGGTCGAACGTGGCCGAGGCGTCGCCGTCGCCCGCGGGGATCACCAGATCGAAGTCCGGGACGGCGGTGTAGTCCGTGCCGGAAGCCGACGTGCCGCCGCCGACGCCGATCCTCAGCGTCTGGTCGGCGCTGAAGCGGTCGGTTCCGGAGATCCCGGCGGTCACCGTGACCTCGACCGGCGAGGCGACGTCTTCCGTCACTTGCGCGGGGCTCACGCTCAGCGTGACGCCGGGCAGGGTGGACTGCGCGCTGCCGAGGCTGAAGGGCTGCGAGGCGGCCGTGGTGGCCGCAACGCCGCCGGCGTCCGTCATCTCGGGCGACGGTTCGGTGAAGATGGCGCACTGATGATCGTCGTGGTCATGGTCATGGTCGTGCAGCCCGAAGGCGTCGAGAATCCAGTTCGGCTCCAGCACCTCGCCGGCTTCGTCCGCCTCGACAGCGTGGAGTTCGAGCGTCGTGCCGCCTGGCTCGTCGAACACGCCGGCGATGCCGCTGTCCACCATCGTCAACACGACGAGGCCCGCCACGTCGCCGTTCTCGTCGACCGCGTGCCCGGACCACAGAAAGTCGCCGCCGCCGCGATCCTGGAACTCGGCGAGCCGGGCGTGGACCGTCGTGCCGTACGGGGTCGCCACCTCCAGCTTCTCGGGCGCCGAGCGGAGCAGGTCGAAGTCGACCTGGACGTCGAACCGTCGCGCGTTCGTCCGGGCTGAGTGTCGAGTCGATTGCGCGGAAGAGACGGTCGCCGGGCCTTTCTCGACGTAGCTCAGCAACCTCTGGGCCGCGGCGCCGTCCCCCGCGAGAGCGGTCGCGGCGACCAGGATTGCTCCGAGCGCGGCCGGCGGGAATGGCCTCAAGCCCTCTTCCGCTTCCAGCGGCCGGGGATCCTGGTCCCCCCTCTTGCCCTCGTCGACCCCACGCAACGTCCCCCCTGTTCCTCCTCGTGGCTGGCCTTCAAAGGGGCTGCGGGCGAACCGCCACGGCGCATCCGCCAGGATCCGACCGCAAGATCGGACGCGGACTTCCGCGACGGTAGCAGAGCGGGCTGTGTCGCCTTCACCGGGAAGAAGCCACTGTTACGCTCTGCCCACACGGCCCGCGACGGCGGAAGAAGGAACCATCGCAATGGAGGAAACGCGGAAGACCGTCGGCTACATGACTCCGGAGCGCGAGATGCTCCGGCGGATCGCGCGGGACTTCGCGGACAAGGAAGTTCTGCCGGTAGCCAACGAGCTGGATCCGAAGAAGGAGACGATTCCGCAGTCGCTGATCGACAAGATGGGCGAGCTGGGCTTCTTCGGCATCACGATTCCCGAGGAGTACGGTGGCGCGGGGCTTGGCGCGTTCGAGTACTGCCTGGTGGCCGAGGAGCTGGCGCGGGGCTGGATGAGCGTGGCCAGCCTGATTGCACGCGGAAATGGCTTTCACCGCTCGATTCCCTTCGAGGGCGAGGAGCGCCGCAAGCGGATCAGGCTGATGGCGGAGGGCAAGTACCTCGGCGCGCTGGCGATGTCGGAGCCGGAGGTGGGCTCGGACATCTCGTCGATCACCTGCCGGGCGCGGATGGAGGACGACCACTGGGTGATCACCGGCAACAAGTACTGGTGTACGTTCGCCGACGGCGCGAACTTCATCCAGGTCATCGCGCGGACGGAGGGCGATCCGTCGAAGCGCCACGCGGCCCTCACCGGCATCGGGATCGAGAAGCCGCCGGGCGAGCTGCCGGAGGGCGTCACCGGTTCGCCGATCCCGAAGATCGGCTACCACGGCTGGAGGACCTGGGAGCTCCACTTCGAGAACGTGCGCGTGCCGATCACGAAGGAGCAGAAGGAGTCCCGGGGTCGCGCGTTCTACGGCATGACCCGCGGCTTGCAGACGGCGCGGGCGCACACCGCCGCCCGTTCCATCGGCCTCGCCCAGGGCGCCCTCGAACAGGCCATCGCCTATTCGAAGGAGCGCATTCAGTTCCGGCGGCCCATCGCCGACTTCCAGGCGATCCGCTTCAAGATCGCGAACATGGCGACCGAGGTCGAGGCGGCCCGGCAGTTGAACTACTCGGTATGCGCGAAGATCGACACCGGCGTCTCCTGCGCCAAGGAGGCGGCGATGGTCAAGTACTACGCCGCCGAGATGTCGGAGCGGGTGGCCTCCGACGCGCTGCAGGTGCTGGCGGGCGCGGGGTACACGACGGACTATCCGGTCGAGCGCTACTGGCGCGACGCGCGGTTGACGAAGATCTTCGAGGGCACGTCCGAGATCATGCTGAAGATCATTTCGGACGAGTTGCTCGGCAAGCCGTCGAGGAGGAGCTGAGATGAGACTAGCGAACCACCTCTGGGACCGTTTCGGCGGCCTGAACGTGGACGATCTCACGCAATCGGCCCGCACGGTCGCCGGCCAGTGCGTGCTGGACTGGTTCGGCTGCGCCCTGGTCGGCAGCCGGGAGCCGTTGTCCGGGATCCTGCGCGACGAACTGGGCGGCCAGTCCGGGCCGTGCTCCATCGTCGGCTCGAACCTGCGGTGCGCTCCGGGCGTCGCCGCGCTGCTCAACGGCGCCGCCGGCCACGCGCTCGACTTCGACGACGCCCATACGACGATGGGGGGCCACCCCACCGTCCCGGTCTTCCCGGCCGCCCTGGCTCAGGCCCAGGAACAGGGCGCGAGCGGCGAGGAGCTGCTGGCGGCGTTCGTCGTCGGCATCGAGGTCGAGTCACGCATCGGCGCGCTCGTCGGTCCCGCGCCGTACGTCAAGGGCTGGCATTCCACCTCGACGATCGGGGTTCATGGCGCCGCGGCGGCCGCTTGCCGGTTGCTGGGCGCGACGGGCGAGCAGTTCGGCCATGCGTTGGGCCTCGCGGCGTCTCAGGCCGGCGGTCTGAAGGCGAACTTCGGCACGATGACGAAGCCCTTCCACGCCGGTCACGCGGCCGAGCGCGGCCTGCTGGCGGCGCGGCTCGCCATGCGGGGCTTCACCGCGAATCCCGAGGCCATAGACGGCCGGCAGGGCTACGCGGACGCCGCCGCTTCCGGCCGCGAGGAGCTGGACTGGGAGCGGCTTCATCAGCAGGACGGCCGCTTCCTGATCGAGGACACGCTGTTCAAGTACCACGCCGCCTGCTACCTGACGCACGCCGCCATCGAGTCGGTGGGTCGGCTCCGTCCGCGGCTTCTGGAAGCCGGCGTCTCCCCGGAGAACGTCGAGAAGGCGATTGTCACGGTGCACCCGGGCCTGCTCGACATCTGCGGCATCCCGGCGCCCACCACGGGTCTCGAGGCGAAGTTCAGCCTCACCGCCACGACCTCGCTCGCGATGCTCGGCATCGACACGACGAGCAGCGGGACCTTCGTCGACGCTACGCTGCGCGATCCTGAGGTCGCGCGGATGATCGGCAGGGTCGAGGTGCGGACGGACCGCTCCATGGGCCACACGCAGGCCCGGGTCGAGCTGCGGGCGAACGGCGACCGCCTCGAGGAGTTCCACGACACGGGCGTCCCGGCTACCGACCTCGACGCCCAGGGCGAGAAGCTCGCGGCGAAGATGACGGGTCTCGTGGCGCCCATCGTCGGCGCCGAGGCAAGCGGCCGGCTGCGGGAGATGTCGCTTCGTCTGGACACGGTGACGGATGTTGGCGATATCGCCGGACTCATGGCCGGCGCCGCCGAAGCAGCATAGCCGTGGGCAACGGCGAGGGTCTCCCGGACATCGCGGAGTTCGACCGCTCCTTCCTGCCGATCATCGATCGGGCGTTCCAGGACTTCCGGGACGACGTGTGTCTCGTCTTCGAGAACGAGACGTACACATACGGCGAGGTTGACGATCTCTCGGCGCGGGTTGCCAACGGGCTGGCCCGGCGCGGCTTCGGACCGGGGATGAAGGGCGCCGTCTGGAGCCTGAACTCGGCGGTCGCGTTCATTGCCGCGATCGGTCTGCTGCGGGCCGGGGGCGTCTGGATTCCGGTCAACCCGCGGAACTCGGCCCGCGACAACGTGGAGATTCTCGTCCGGTTCGGTTGCGAGGCGATCTTCTTTCAGGAGACCTTCCGCGAGCCCGTAGCGGAGGCGGCGGAAGGGCTCGGCGCACTGCGGGCGGTGGTCAGCCTGGGCGGCGGAGACCCGTCGAATGCGCTGTCCGCGGCCAGCATGGAAGCGGCCGAACCGCTCGACGACTTCATCGCCGGCGCCTCCGCCACGCCGCCGGCGGTCGAGATGAAGGGAAGCGACACCCTGACCATCCCGATGACCGGCGGCACGACGGGTCTGCCGAAGGGCGTCATGCTGAGCCATCGCAACCTTCGCGCGATCGAGTACGCGATGCGCCACGGGTACGCCGGCCGCCGGCCGGTCAGCCTGTGCGCGGCGCCGATGACGCACGTCGGCGGGCGGGCCGCCTTGACGTCGCTCTCCTCCGGCGCGCGCTTCGTCATCCTGGAGAAGGTCGATCTCCAGGTCATCCCGCGGACGATCGAGCAGGAGCGGATCACGGATTTCTTCCTGCCGCCGACGGCCATCTACTCTCTGCTCGACCAGCCGAACCTGGGCGACTTCGATCTTTCGAGCCTCGTCGGGCTGAGCTACGGCTCGGCGCCCATGTCGCTGGCTCGCCTCAAGCAGGCGCTTCGGGTGCTTGGCCCGATCATGCGCGGCGGCTTCGGCCAGACGGAGTGCCCGATGTTCATTTCCCGGCTTACCGCGGAAGAGCACTTCGAGAACGGCGACCCGGCCTCCGGCCGGCTCGCTCCGGACCGCATCCTGCGAAGCGTCGGCAAGTCGACCGTCATCTCCGAAGTCGCCATCATGGACGATGACGGCGGCCTCGTGGGCCCCGGCGAACTTGGCGAGATTGTCGTCAAGGGGCCGAACGTCTCCGAGGGCTACTACCAGGACCCGGAGGAGACGGCGAAGATCCGCCGGAACGGCTGGCACCTCACGGGCGACATCGGGGTGCTGGACGAGGCCGGCTACCTCACGATCGTCGATCGCAAGAAGGACATGATCATCACCGGCGGTTTCAACGTTTACTCGACGGAAGTGGAGCAGGCGCTGCTGGCCATGCCGGAGATAACGCTCGCCGCGGTCATCGGCGTCCCCAGCGACCGCTGGGGCGAGGCGGTCCACGCGGTCGTCGTCGCGTCCGACGGCGCGGAGCCACGGGAGGCCCAGGTCATCGCCGCCGTCCGGGAGCGACTCGGCGGCGTCAAGGCGCCGAAGAGCGTCGAGTTCGTCGCCGACCTGCCGCGCACCCCGGTCGGCAAGATCGACAAGAAGAGCCTGCGGGCGCCGTACTGGGCGGGCCGCGGCCGGCGCGTCTGACTCGGGACGGAGAGTGTCCTTGCATCGAGCCCTCCGGCGCCGTCTTGTGTCGAGCAGGCCGCGCTGTCAGGATGTCCCGTCATGACGACGGTGGTACCTGTCTGCATCATCGGCGCCGGGCCGATCGGCATGACCGGAGCGCTGCTCCTGTCGCGCCTCGGCATCCAGACGCTTCTCGTGGAGCGCCGCGGCGAGTTGAACACGCATCCACGTTCGCGCTTCGTCGACACGAACACGATGGAGCTGCTGCGCGAGTTCGGCCTGGAGAAGAAGGTCGAGGCGACTGGGCTGGGGCCGGACTGGACGGCATTCAACCGCTGGTGCACGGCGCTGACGAAGACGCAGTACGCGCGCATCCCCAGCCCGACGTTCCTCACCGTGCCGCGGGACACGAGCCCGTGCCTGCCGGTGATGACCGCCCAGGACCTGGTGGAGAACGTCCTGCTCGAGAAGATCCGCGGCGAGTCGAACATCGACGTCCGTTTCCGGACGTTGGCTTCCGACCTCACGCAGGACGAGTCGGGGACCCGGCTCAAGCTGACGAACCGGCAGACCGGCGCGGAAGAGGAGGTGTTCGCGGACTACACGATCGGCGCCGACGGTCCAGGCAGCTCCACGCGCTCCGTCATCGACAGCGAACTCGAGACGGACCCGCGGCCCGTCAACTCGCAGGACGTCATCTTCGACGCGGACCTGTCGCGGTACGTGGAAGGACGCAAGGGCGCGCTGCTCTACAACACGCCGCCGACCGGCGGCATGGTCGTCTTCCAGCCGCTCGACGGCGTTCGTCGCTGGCGCTGCCAGATCACCGTGCCGACGGCGGATCTGATCCCGGAAGAGGCGGCGATGGAGAGGATCCGGCAGGCGCTCGGCACGGAGGACGACGTCCCGATGACGATCGTCAGCATGTCCATGTGGCAGCCGACGCCCGGATGCACCACCCGCTTCTCGCTCGGCCGGATCTTCCTCGCCGGCGATGCGGCGCACATCGCGATCCCGACCGGCGGCATGGGGAACAACACGGGGTTCAGCGGCATCCGGAACCTGGCCTGGAAGCTTGCCTTCGTCTTGCGCGGGATTTCGCCGCCGGGAATTCTGGAGACCTACGAAGAAGAGCACAGGCCCATCGCCCAGGATCGCATCGACGCCGGCGTCCGCATCTACGAGGCGATGGGCGCCATGATGATGGGGTTCGTCAGCGGCCAGGACATCACCGAGGCGGTCAAGGCGACGAAGCTGTACGGGAACTACGACGGTCTACTGATGGGCTTCGAGCTGAAGTCCGGTGTGCTCGCGGTGGATTCCGACGATCCACCGTCCGTTGACGATCCGGTCATCGACTTCGTGCCGGTCGTTCGTTCCGGAAGGCGGGCGCCGCACATCTGGCTGGATGAGGCGGGGGAGACGTCCGTGCTCGACGGTTTCGGGCTCGACTACAGGGTTCTCCTGGGCGCCTCCGTCGATCGCGGACGCTGGGACGACCAGGTGGAGCGACTCTCGGCCGGCGGCTTCCCCATCTCCGTGCAGGCCCTGCCGCGTCTGGACGACGACGCGCCCTACGCGAACGACGGCGTCGTGCTCGTCCGTCCGGACGGCGTCATCGCCGACCATTGGCTGGACGCCGAGGTCCCGGCCGGGAAGGAGGCCGTCCGCCTGTCCAGTCTGTTGCCCCGGAAAGTCGTCGGGAGCGGATAGAATCGAGAACTCGGAGGGAGCAGGTTGGATGTAGCTGGCAAGACCGCCGTGGTCACGGGCGGGGGTTCCGGAATCGGCCGCGCCATCGCCCGGGCGCTGGCGGCCGGAGGTTGCAACGTGGGCGTGGCGGACGTCGAACGGGAGGCGGCGGAGCGAGCGGCCGCGGAGATCGAGATCGAGGGCGTCGTCGCAAGGGCCTATGGAGTCGACGTGACCAGCGACGCCGGCGTCGAGGCCTTGGCCGAACGATCCTTCCAGGACTTCGGCTCGGTCGAGATCCTGGTCAACAACGCCGGAGTCAGCTCGAAACCCGGACCGCTGCTGGAGTCCGCCGCCTCGGACTTCGACTGGGTCTTCGGCGTCAACGTGCGGGGCATGCTCAGTGGGATCCGCGCCTTCGGCGGGAGGTTCGCGCGGTCGGGGAACGCTTCGTGGATCGTGAACACCGGCTCGGAGCACTGCCTGGGCGTTCCGCATCTCCACTCCGGCCTGTACACGGCCTCCAAACACGCGGTGCTCGGCCTCTCGGCGGTCCTGCGGGGAGAGCTTCCCGACCATGTCGGCGTGAGCGTTCTTTGCCCCGGCCTGGTGGATACCGGGATCTGGCGCTCCTCGGAACGGCGGCCGGAGCGGTTCGGCGGAGCGGCGGAGGCCAATCCGGCTGCGGCCGCCGTGATGAAGCTCGGCATGCCGCCCGCCGAGGTGGCGACGCGGGTGGTCGACGCCATCCGCGACGAGGCCTTCTACATCGTTTCCCATTCCCACGTCGTCGAGATCGCCAGACGGCGCTGGGAGGAGGTGGCCGCCGCCTTCGAGGCGCAGGCCCCGCGCCGCGACGGGGACGAGCAGTACTCCATGGAGCGCATCATGGCCGGCTTCGCGGCGGCTCGCTAGAGCCATGCGTCTCGGCGTTCTCGTCGGGCAGAGCCCGAATCCCGCGGATCCCGCCTCGTTCCGCGACTTCGCGCGCGCGATCGAAGGGGAGGGCTTCGATTCGATCTGGGCGCCGCAGATGATCGGCCGCGGCATGATGGCGCTCGATCCGCTCGTCGCGATGACGGCGGCCGCGACGGCCACAGATCGCGTCGAGGTCGGCACCGCGATCCTCCAGCTCCCGCTTTACCAGCCGGTCGACCTGCTGCACCGGGTCCTTTCGCTCAGGATTCTGGCGGGGAGACGCCTGACGCTGGGCGTCGGACCCGGCTCGACGGCCGCCGACTTCGAGGCGTTCGGCCGCGATCACGCGACCCGCTTCAGGACGTTCACCGCGACCCTCGCCACGCTGCGCGACGGCCTCGCGTCGGGCAAGGTGGGCGAGGTCGACCTGACCCCGCCGCCGGCCGTCGTCGGCCGGCAGCGGATGATCTACGGCACTTGGGGCAAGGGGGTCGAGCGAGCGGCCCGGGAGTTCGACGGCTGGGTGGCCTCCGCCTTCCATCGCACGGACGACGAGGTCGTCGGCGCCCTGCCGCGGTATCGGGCCTCCGGCGGGGCGCGAGCGATTGTCTCGAGTATCGTGTTTCCGCCGGGCGGCGATTCGGGCGAACTGAAGGTCCGGCTTCAGCGCTTCGCCGAGGCGGGCTTCGACGACGCGGTGGTCGCCGTCGTCGCCGGTCCGCCGGCGCTGGCCGTGGTGCGCGGCCTGCTGCCGTGAGGCGTCGGCGATCCGCCTTCCCAAACCTGAGGAGCTGTCAACCATGTCCGAAAGCGTGAACCTTCTTGATCCGGATCTCTTCCCGCACGGAAGCGGTCCGCCGCACGAGCTCTTCAGCGCCTGGCGCGAGGACGATCCGATTCACTGGAATCCGCCGAATCCGGAGTATCCGCCGCCGCGGGACTCCCTGCCGACGCGGGGCTTCTATGTCCTGACCCGCTACAAGGATGTGGCGGACGTCTCCCGCAACCAGCGGGTCTTTTCGTCCCATACCGGCGGGCCGGTCATCTGGGATCTCAGCGCCGAGGGGCTGCAGAGGCAGCAGGCGGGCCTGATGGGCATGCCGATGGACGCGCACCGGGCCGTCCGCCGCCTGATCGTGCCGCCGTTCACTCGCAGCGAGCTGATGGCGTTCCAGCCGCAGATCGACGCCGTCGCGAAGGAGATCATCGACGAGGTGGCGGGCGCGGGCGAGTGCGAGTTCGTGTTCGACGTCGCCTCCAAGCTGCCGGTGTACACGTTCTGCAGCCTGACCGGCGTGTCGCCGGAGAAGCGGGAGACCGTGGCCCGGCTTGGCAACCTGAACGCGGACGTGGAGAACGTGGACAACTACGCCGGCAACGAGGAGATGGACCTGGCGGCCCAGTTGTTCCAGATCTCTACGCAGATCGTCGCCGAGAAGCAGGCGGCGCCCGACAAGAGCCTGATGAGCCGCCTCGTTCACGGCGAGGTGGAGGGCGAGAAGCTGAACCCGCTCCAGTTGAACATGTTCTTCCTCACCATGGCGATCGCCGGGCACGAGACGACCCGGGGCACGGCGGGCCACTTCATCCGGCTGATGAACGAGTACCCGGACCAGTACGAGCTCGTCTGCTCCGATCCCGACCGCTACCTGCCGAACGCGATCGAGGAGGTGCTGCGCTACGCGCCGCCGGTCACGAACTTCCGGCGCACCGTGGCGGAGGACGTCACGTTGCACGGCAAGGAGCTTCACGAGGGCGACAAGGTCTACCTGTCCTACCCGGCGGCCAACCGCGATCCCGAGATGTTCCCCGACCCGGACCGTTTCGACATCACGCGGGAGAACGCGGCCCGGCACCTGGCGTTCGGCATCGGTCCGCACGCCTGCATCGGAGCGCGCCTGGCCCGGATGCAGCTCTTCGCTCTGCTCAAGGAGATCGTCACGCGGATTCCCGACATCCGTCCCGGCGAGATCGGTCGCCTGCGGTCGATCTGGTTCGATGCGGTGATGCGTATGCCGGTGACCTTCACGCCGGAGCGTTGACGATGTTCGCCGCCTGCCCTAAGATTCCGCGGCCTGCGATATCCGCCGGGCGGCCGAAGGGTCGCGGCCGGGGAGGTTAGCTCAGGGGCTAGAGCACCTGCTTTACACGCAGGGGGTCGCGGGTTCGAATCCCCCACCTCCCACCACGGAGGCGGGAGCAGGATGAAGCAGCACGAGGGCGATACGACGAGGACGGAACGCACGGGGTCGTAGTTCAGCTGGTTAGAATGCCGGCCTGTCACGCCGGAGGTCGCGGGTTCGAGTCCCGTCGGCCCCGCCATTCCGTTCCTGGCCGATCGAGCCGCCGGACCGCATGTTGAGGTGACGACGTGAGAGAAAAGATCAAGCTCGTATCCAGCGCGGGTACCGGGTACTTCTACACCACGACGAAGAACAAGAAGCTCAGCCAGGAGAAGCTGAAGCTGAAGAAGTACGACCCGAAGGTCCGCCGCCACGTCGAGTTCGTCGAAGAGAAAATGCGGTAGCCAGCCCCCACGAAAACCACTGGGTGCGCGGGTCTGTAGCCCCGGGTCTTCTGACCCGGGGACTTGCGATGCCGCGAAGCGGCGAGCCCGAGGTTCTCCGATTGCGGCTCACGAGTCTGCAATTCGCCCTCCGAGGGTGCTACGCTCTCGCGCCCTTGCCCAACCCTGAGTAGGCTGGCCCTGGCGCCTCCGCTCCACTTTCATGGAGCGGAAGATGAACTCACAGACCTGTGATCAGCAGAGCAAGGAGTCGCAAGACCTTGCGACCATCTGGTACCGGTGCGTCGCCAGGGATACGGATTGGGCATCCCTCGTTCAGCGTGTCGACCCGATGTTGCGGAGCACCCTGGCCGGCCTGGGGCGGAGCTACGGCGTCTACCTGAACCGGGATCTCCTCGACGAGGTGATCCAGGAGATCTACGTCCGTCTGCTTCGGAACGATCGACGGGTGCTTCGCGGCTGCCGGGCAGAATCCGAATCGACCATCCGGTCCTACCTGCGCCGGGTCGCTCGGAGCACCCTTATCGACTGGCTGCGCGCCCGCCGGGCGCTCAAGCGCGGGCCGGCCGCCGAACTCAGCCTCGACGTCCTGAACGGGCTGGCCGACGAGGTCGATGGTTTCGAGGTCCCGAGTCGGACCTCCAGTCCGCTCGACGCCATCTACGCTCGGGAACTCCGCGGCAGGTTCCGTCGCGAGTGCGGCTGCGTCGCCAATAGCGGCGGCACGGTCTGGCGCGACATCTGGATCACGGAGCGCATGGTGGTGGACGGGTGGAGCTCTCGCGAGGCGGCGCGTGTGGTCCAACTGGCGCCCGCCACCGTGGCGACCGTGCTCAGCCGCATGCGCCGGGAGCTCCGTCGCCGCGGTCTCTTCGTGCCGTCACGCCTGAGTCCGGGGGCCTGAGCGCCGGTGCGGGCGCTCGGGGAACTCGTTGCCTGTGGCCCTCGGACGAGTCGAAGTCCCAAGTCAGGCTCAAGTTATGGCATAATGGCCAACTCTCTTCATTCCCTGGAGACCCCTGATCGTGGACCAGAAGACAGAACATCGGCCTGTACGCCTCGGCGGCTCCCTGAGCGGCCTCGAGCCTCGCGACCGGCGCTCCCGTCACATGACGAAGGTCTTCAAGGCGCTGTCCGACTCGACCCGGCAGAACATACTCCGGCTGTTGGAAGACGAGCAGCGTTGCGTCGGCGACATCGTCGGCGAGTTCGATCTCTCCCAGCCGACCATCTCGCGCCATCTGTCCGTGCTCAAGGAAGCCGACCTGGTGATCGACCAGAGGCGCGGCCAGAACGTGATCTACCGTTTGAACGACGAGGCGCTGTCCGAGTCGATGCGCAGCTTCTTCGGGCAGTTCCGAAGCTGTCAGGACTCGCTGCGCAAGCCCGGCCCCTGAGCGAACTTCGCTCGCGCGACCCGGGCGTCGATTCCGGTAGGGTTCCGCGTCGATCCGGCGGTGTAGCTCAGCCGGTTAGAGCAAGCGGCTCATATCCGCTGTGTCGGGGGTTCGAGTCCCTCCACCGCCACCACTTCACGCCTCCGTCGGCTGCTGAGGTGCGACGATGACCATGCAGCCGGTCGAGGCCGCCGTGGCGGGCTTCTTCGCTCGGCGCCCGGAACTCGCCCGAACGGTCCGCGACGCTCCGCTGGCCGTCGCCTTCTCGGGCGGCCCCGACTCGACGGCGCTCCTGCGCGCCATGCGGCTCCGCGCGCCCCGGTTCGCCTGGAGGCCCGTGGCCGTCCACGTCGACCACCGGCTGGACGACGGTTCCGCCCGGCGGGCCCGGACGGCGGCCCGGATCGCCGCGCGCCTCGGAGTCCCCTTCCAGGTCCACGTGGCCCGCTCCCTGCCGGCCGGCCGGAGCCTGGAGGAATGGGCCCGCGCCGAGCGCTACCGGCTGCTCGTCGCCGCCGCCGGCTCGCTGGGAGCGGCGGCGGTCCTGACCGCCCACCACCGTCTCGACCAGGCCGAGACGGTTCTTCTCCGCATCCTCTTCGGCAGCGGCACCGCCGGTCTCGGAGCGATGCGGCCGGTCTCGAACCGGCTCGGACTGCCGCTGCTCCGGCCGCTGCTGGACCTGGCGCCCGGCGCTCTGCGGGACTACGCGGCCCACGGCGGCATCGAGCCCGTCGACGATCCGACCAACCGCGCCTCCGGGCCGCGGCGCAACTTCGTCCGCCGCCGCCTGTTGCCCGTCCTCGCGGCGGAGGTCCCCGACATCGACGAGCGGCTCGTCCGTCTGGCCCGGGCCGCGCGGAGGGCCGAGCCCACGGTGCGCCGCCTGCTCGACGAGGCGTTGGCGCCGTGTCCCGGCGAGCAGTCCTGCGAGGTCGAGGCCGAGGCCCTGGCGCGGCTGCCGGCGTCGCTGTGGCCGGCGGCGCTGGCCCGTTTGCACCGGCTTGCCGGCGCGGCCTACCCGCCCACCCGGAACGCCCGGCGGGAGCTGGCGCGGCAGCTCGACCGGCGGAAGACGAGCGGTCGGTCGGTCGGCTGCGACTGCGGCGGCGGCTGGCGCTGGGAACAGAGTCGCGACCGGCTCAGGGTGCTTCGCCCAGGTCCCCGGGAGAATCAAGGGATTGGATCCCTTGAAGTCGGGGGGCTGGAGTGACAACCTTCCGGGCACCCGCTCGTACAGTGGTCATGGAATCCCGCGGGCTTCGGCACCGTTGTCCCCCGCGGGTGAAGCCCTGCTCAGCAAGATGAACGCAACGCTCAAGAACCTCCTCCTGTGGGCCGCCATCTTCGTGATGGTGATCCTCATCTTCAACCTGTTCAACCAGGGCGCGGCGCGCCGTGGAGCGGTCATCTACAGCGACTTCTTCGACGACGTCGGGAAGGGCCGCGTGGAAGAGGTCAAGATCGACACCGACGGCAGGGTGAGCGGCACCTACAAGACCCGGCCGCGCGATGGCGTGGGCGACGGCAGTTTCACGACCCAGGTGCTGCCGGAGGATTCCGCGATTCTCATGGCCCTGCTCCGTGAGCAGGGTGTGCGGATCGAGGTCGAGGAAGTCAAGGAGAACACGCTGACGATGGTCCTGATGACCTGGGGTCCGCTGCTCCTGATCGTCGGCCTCTGGATCTTCTTCATGCGCCAGATGCAGAGCGGCGGCAACCGCGCCCTCTCCTTCGGCAAGAGCAAGGCCAAGCTGCTCAACGCCAGCGGCAAGAAGGTCACCTTCAAGGATGTGGCCGGGGTCGAGGAGGCGAAGGAGGAACTCTCCGAGATCGTCGAGTTCCTCAAGGAGCCGCAGAAGTTCCAGAAGCTCGGCGGCCGGATTCCCAAGGGCGTGCTGCTGATGGGCCCGCCCGGAACCGGCAAGACCCTGCTGGCGCGGGCGATCGCCGGCGAGGCCAGCGTTCCCTTCTTCTCCATCTCCGGCTCGGACTTCGTCGAGATGTTCGTCGGCGTCGGCGCCAGTCGGGTCCGCGACCTGTTCGAGCAGGGCAAGAAGAACGCCCCCTGCATCATCTTCATCGACGAGATCGACGCCGTCGGCCGCCACCGCGGCGCCGGCCTCGGCGGCGGTCACGACGAGCGCGAGCAGACGCTGAACCAGTTGCTGGTCGAGATGGACGGCTTCGAGACGAACGAGGGCGTGATCCTGATCGCCGCCACCAACCGGCCGGACGTGCTCGACCCGGCGCTGCTGCGGCCCGGCCGCTTCGACCGCCGCGTGGTCGTCGACCGGCCCGACATCGCCGGCCGCCTCGGCATCCTGCAGGTCCACAGCCGGAACATCCCGCTCGATCCGGACGTCGATCTCCAGGTCCTGGCGCGCGGCACGCCCGGCTTCTCCGGCGCCGATCTCGCCAACCTCGTCAACGAGGCGGCGCTGATCGCGGCGCGGCGCAACCACAAGAAGGTCGACATGGCCTCCTTCGAGTTCGCCAAGGACAAGGTGATCATGGGCGCCGAGCGCAAGACCATGATGCTCACCGAGCAGGAGAAGGAGGTCACCGCCTACCACGAGGCCGGTCACGCCCTGGTCGCCGCCTTCATGCCCGAGGCCGACCCCCTGCACAAGATCACGATCATCCCCCGCGGCCGCGCCCTGGGGTTGACGATGCAGCTCCCGACCGAGGACAAGCACACCTACCGCCGCAAGTACGTCGATGCCCAGATCGCGATCCTCATGGGCGGGCGGGTCGCCGAGGAACTGACGCAGGACGACATCACCACCGGCGCCGGCAACGACATCGAGCGCGCCACGGACATGGCCCGGCAGATGGTCTGCGAGTGGGGCATGTCGGACCTCGGGCCGCTCAACTTCGGCGAGAAGAGCGAGCCGGTGTTCCTCGGCCGCGATTTCAGCCAGCGGTCCGACTACTCGGACAGCACCGCCCAGTCGATCGACACCGAGATCCAGGCCATCGTCCAGCGCGGCTACGACAAGGCCCGCGACATCCTCTCCGAGTACCGCGAGCTGCTGGAGTCGCTGGCCAGGGAACTGCTCGAGCTCGAGTCGATCGAGGGCGACCGGGTCTACCAGTTGATCCTCGACGCCACGGGCCAGGACCTGACGCCGGCGCGTCCGACGACCCGCATCCCCGACCTGGAACCGCCGGACGAGGGCCAGGAGGCCCCCGCCGCGGACGACACTCCGGCGCCCGACGTGGCCGGCACGCCCGAACCCGCAACGATCTCCGAGCGGCAGGAACCCGACCCGGTGCCCCTGCCGTTGCCGAAGGCGGAGAGCTAACGCCGCCAGGTTCGGGAGTAGGCTCGGGCCGGAGGTCGTGATCGGAACGCGATGGACTTGGCTCAGCCGCTCGGGCTTCTAGGCTGGAGGGATCTGGTCGACCTGGTGGTGGTCGGCCTCGTCGTCTACAACCTTCTGCTCCTCATCCGCGGCACCGGGGGCGTCCGCATCCTGGTCGGCATCCTGGTGCTGGCCGCGGCGGCGTGGATCGCGGCGCTGCTTCGCCTGGACACCCTGCAAGCCTCGCTGAACTACCTGTTGCCGGCACTGCCGATCGTCATCGTCGTCCTGTTCCAGAACCCGATCCGGAGAGCGCTGGCCCGCGTCGGCCGCAACCCCCTGCTGCGGCTGACGGCGGACCAGACGGACGGGTCCGGGATCGAGGAGATCGTGATCGCGGCTCAGGCCCTGTCCGTCCGGAAGCTGGGCGCGTTGATCGTGGTCGAGCGGATCGACGGTCTGCGGGACTACGCGGAGAACGGCATCGCCCTCGACGCGGCGGTTTCCCACGACCTGCTGCTGACGATCTTCGCTCGCGGTACGCCGCTTCACGACGGCGCCGTGATCGTCCAGAAGGACCGCATCGCGGCCGCGGCCTGCTTTCTGCCGCTGACCACCAGCGCCGGCGTTTCCATCGAGCACGGCACCCGCCACCGCGCCGCGATCGGCATCACCGAGGAGACGGACGCCGTGGTGGTCGTCGTCTCGGAGGAGACCGGCAGGATCTCGATCGCGCAGGAAGGTCGCCTGACCGGCGACCTCACCCTGCGCGAGTTGCGCAACCAGCTCTTCGAACTGTTGCTGACGCCCGGCACGGGCAGGTCTTCGGGATGAGCGAGGGCGGCAATCGCTGGACGTTCCGGGCGCTCGCGGTCGTGATCGCGATCGGCATCTGGCTGCCCGCGTCGTTCTGTCCGCGCCTGCGCGAGATCACGACGCCGCCGATCGAAGCGAACGTGGCGGGGCGGTTGACGATCCCCGATCACGAGCGCCTGACGGTGCTGAGCATCGAACCCGAAGGTGTTCAGGTGCGCATTCGCGGCAACGACGAGCTGATCGACTCCCTGGAACTCGATCAGGTCCGCGTCCAGGTGCCGTTGCCCGACGACGTGTTCGCCGCCGGGCCCTACAGCGGCCCGCGGGAAGTCGAGGTCGTGCTCGCCGCCGAAGACGTCGTGTTGCCCGACGACCAGGTCCAGGTCGTGTCCGTGGCGCCGGATCGCCTCGTCCTGAGCGTCGACGAGGAGATCTCGGTCGCGGTGCCGGTGCAGGTCGTCTGGATCGGCGAGCCGATCGGCGGCATCAGCGTCGACCTCGAGAACGTCCAGATCACGCCGGAGAGGGTCACCGTGCAGGGGGCGCGCTCCGAGATCAACAAGCTGGAGTTCGCGCTGGCCGGGCCCATCGACCTCACCGGCCGTGGCCTCGACTTCACGGCCAGGCAAGTACGCGTGCGGTTCGGCAGCGAACACGTCCGGGTCGAGTTCCCGACCATCGTCGACGTGTCGGTGCCGATGATCTCGAGGCAGCCCCAGAGCTCCGGCGCGGGCAATTGACCCCGAAGCTGTTCGGCACGGACGGCATGCGCGCCGTCTTCGGCACGCCGCCGCTCGATCAACCGACCGTCCAGGCCGTCGGCTACTGGTTCGCCAAACTCTGCGCGGCAGAGGTGCCCCTCTGGGTGCGCGGGTCTTCCGACCCGCTGCCGCCGGAGGCGGCCAGGAATCGCGCCGGCCGAAGGCCGGCTCCGCTGTTGATCCTCGGCGGCGACACCCGCGCCAGCCGTGCCGAAATCACCGCCTGGCTCGCCGCCGCCGTCCGCGCCGCCGGCTGCGACGTCCGCTCCGCCGGCGTCGTGCCCACGCCGGCGGTGGCCTACCTCGTCACCGAACTCGGCGCCGCCGGGGGCATCGTCGTCTCGGCCAGCCACAATCCGTCCACCGACAATGGCGTCAAGCTGATCGGCGCGGACGGTTTCAAGGTCGATCCCGAAGTCGAGCAGGCGATCGAAGAACGGGTCGCGGAGGGTGGCGGAGGAGAGATTGGTCGGCCTTCGGCCGGCGATTCGAAGCCGCCTCCGGCGGCAGCGGGTCGGAAGACCCGCGCACCCAGAGGAAGCGCTCGGCGTGCGGACGGCGTCGTCGAGGACGAGCCGGAGCTCGCCGACCGCTACGTCGACCACCTCGCGGCCTCGCTGCCGGGAGACCAACCCCTGGCCGGCCTGCGGATCGCCGTCGACGCCGCGAACGGCGCCGGCGCTCCGTACGCCGCGCGGCTCTTCGCCGGCCTGGGCGCCGACTGCGCCGTCACCTGCGACCAGCCGGACGGCCGGAACATCAACCTCGACTGCGGCTCGACCTGCACCGGGCGCATCGCGGCCTTCACCCGCGCCACGGGCAGCGACCTCGGCGTCGCCCTCGACGGCGACGCCGACCGCGCCCTGCTCTGCGACCACCGCGGGCGCATCTGCGACGGCGACATCCTGCTCTACGTCTGGGCCACCCACCTCGCGGCCCGCGGCGAACTCCCGGGCCGCCGCATCGTCGCCACGACGATGTCGAACATGGGCCTGGAGAAGGCGCTCGAATCCGCCGACGTCGGCGTGGTTCGCTGCGGCGTCGGCGACCGCGAGGTGGTCGAGGCCATGCGGCGGGAAGGCGTCCGCCTCGGCGGCGAACAGTCCGGCCACCTGGTCGACCTGGAACTCGGCACGACCGGCGACGGCCTGCTCACCGCGGCCGCCGTCGCGAGCATCGTCGCCGCGTCCGGCCGCCCGCTCGCCGACCTGGCCGCCGGTTTCCGGCGCTTCCCGCAGATCCTGCGCAACGTGAAGGTGCGCGAGAAACAGCCGCTCGAGAGGATCCCCGGCCTCGGCGAAGCCGTCGCGTCCGTCGAACGCGAACTCGGAACCTCAGGCCGCGTCCTGCTCCGTTACAGCGGCACCGAAGCCCTCGCCCGAGTGATGATCGAAGGCCCCGACCAGAACCGCATCGAAGAACTCTGCGGCCGCATCGCCACCGTCCTCGAAACCGAACTCGGCTGACCTCTGGGTGCGCGGGTCTTCTGACCCGCTGCCGCCGGAGGCGGCTTCAAAGTCGTCGCCGGCTTCGCCGGCGGCAATACTCTCCGGGCTCCACCGCTTCGCGGCTCCGCCCGGAGGCGGGTCGGAAGACCCGCGCACCCAGCCGGCAGTCGATCTAGGATCACACCATGACCCATCTCTCCGTCAACGTCGACCACGTCGCGACGCTGCGACAGGCTCGACTCGCCGGCTACCCGAGCCCCCTGGAAGCGGCGCGCCTCGCCGAGGACGCCGGCGCCTTCGGCATCACCGTGCATCTGCGCCAGGACCGCCGCCACATTCAGGACCAGGATGTCGTCGACCTCCGGGCCGCGGTCACGGGCCGGCTCAACCTCGAGATCGCGGCCGAGGAGCCGATGCTCCGGTTCGCGGAGCGGGTGAAGCCCGATCAGGTGACCCTGGTTCCCGAGCGTCCGGACGAAGTGACCACCGAAGGCGGCCTCGACCTGATCGCTCGCGGTGAGCAGGTGCGCCGCGCCGCCGGCCGCCTGGTCGAGGCCGGCATCCGCGTCGCCGTCTTCGTCGACCCCGACCTGGAACAACTCGGGGCGCTGGCCGACCAGGACGACGTCACCGGCTTCGAACTGAACACCGACGCTTACACCCGCGTCTCCGGCGCCGAAGCCGACGCCGAGTTCGCGAAGATCGAGGCGGCGGCCGAGCGCGGCCTCGCCACGGGCCGGGAGGCGTACGCCGGGCACGGCCTGACCGTCGCCAACGTCGGCCGCGTGGCCGCGCTCGCCGGCGTCAGCGAGCTGAACATCGGCCACTCCATCGTGTCCCGGGCAGTCCTCATCGGCATGCCCGCCGCCGTCGCCGAGATGCTCGAAGCAATGCAGGGCTGACCTCTGGGTGCGCGGGTCTTCCGACCCGCTGCCGCCGAAGGCGGCTGGAGCACGCGCCGGCCGCAGGCCGGCTCCACATCGTTATCCCCCGACCAGCCCCCGCTCCCGGTAGTCCTTCAGCTTCCGCTGCAGCGTCCGCACGCCGATGCCCAGCAGCCGCGCCGCTTCGGCGCGCTTGCCCCCGGTGCGGTCCAGGGTCTGCAGGATGGCATGGCGCTCGATCTCGGCCATCGTCCGCGGTTCGCCGAAGGAGGTCTGGACGGCGGCTTCGGCGGGCGCCTCGGCGGCCTGGCGAATCTCCTCGGGCAGATCGCCGACCTCGATGCGGCCGCCGCCGTGGAAGACCGCGACCGTCTCGAGCACGTTGCGCAGCTCCCGCACGTTCCCCTGCCAGCGGTTCTGGGCCAGGCACGAGAGCGCCCTGCCCGAGAGCTGCATCTCCGGCTTGCCCTCGCGGGCCGCGAACTCCCTGAGGAAGTGGTCGGCGAGCAGCGGCAGGTCGTCGAGGCGGTCCCGCAGCGGCGGAATGCGCAGCGTCACGACCTTGAGCCGGTAGTAGAGGTCCTCCCGGAAAACGCCCTGTTCGACCGCCTCCTCCAGGTTGCGGTTGGTGGCCGCCAGCAGCCGGAAGTCGACGTCGAGCATCCTGCTGCCGCCGACCCGCATGATCTGCCGCTCTTCGAGCACCCGCAGCAGCTTGACCTGGAGTTCCGGGATCAGCTCGCTGATCTCGTCCAGGAGCAGGGTCCCGCGCGCCGCGAGCTCGAACTTGCCGATCTTGCGGCCGACCGCGCCGGTGAAGGAGCCCTTCTCGTGCCCGAACAGTTCGCTCTCCAGGATCTCGTTCGGGATGGCGCCGCAGTTGAGCGCCAGGAACCTCTCCTGTCGCCGGTCGCTCGCCTGGTGCAGGGCTTTCGCCACGAGTTCCTTGCCGGTGCCGCTCTCGCCCAGGATCAGCACCGAGGCCCGGCTCGGCGCGACCTGGCGCATCTGCTGGAACAACTGCTCCATCGCCGCCGACTGGCCCACGATGGCGTCGAAGCCGAAACGCTCGTCGAGCATCTCGCGCAGGTTCGTCACCTCGTCCCGCAACTGCCAGTTCTCGATCAGCTTGAGGACGCGGCTCCGCAACTCGTAGAGGTCGACCGGCTTGGTCAGGTAGTCGTCGGCCCCGACCCGCATCGCCTCGACCGCCGACTCGATCGTGCCGAAGCCGGTCACCAGGATGACCGCCAGGTCGAGTTCCTGGGCCCGCACCCGGTTCAGGAAGGCCAGGCCGTCCATCCCCGGCATGCGCAGGTCGCAGACCGCCAGGCGCACCTTGGGTTCGCGTTCGACGAAGGCGAGCGCCGGTTCGGCGTCGTCGAAGACGCGCACGCGGAGTCCGGCCCGCTCCAGGGCGATCGCCATGGACTGGCGGGAACCGGCCTCGTCGTCGATGACGATGACCCAGGGGGCTGCGGCCATGGCAGGGATCCTAGGGGCTCGCGCCGTAGAACGCTACGTGAGTCGCGGTTGACGGCCTGGAGCCGACTCGGATACCGTTCGGATCAATGAGCGATATCCGTATTCGATCCGTTGACGATCCGTTCGATGACCGCCAGTCCTTGCCCCTGGGGATTCAAGTGCTGACCCGAGCGGAAGCGATGGGGATCCTGGGCAAGGGCGCCATCGACACGCTGGATGCGTCGGTCTGGAAGGACGTACTGGCCCGGATACGGAATGCCGGCGTGGGACGCCACCTGCCGGCAATCGTCCCGCAAGGTGGGGACGAACGTGAAGGATTCGTCCGTCAACTCCAGCAACTGAGCGACGCACTGGAGGAGTCGCCGGTTCCGGCGGCAGAGGGACCTCGGCTCGACAAGCTGCTGGGGCGTGAGCTCCTTGCCAGGTTGCTGCGGGTGTCAGCCGTGAGCCTGCGACGCTACCTGGCGGGCGAAAGAGCGGTGCCTGACGCGGTCGCGGCGCGCTTGCATTTCCTCGCGCTCGTCGCTGGCGACCTTGCGGGGGCCTACAACGACATCGGCGTGCGGCGCTGGTTCGATCGACCGCGCTCGCTGCTGGACGGCCGGAGCCCGGCGGAACTGCTGGAAGTCGAATGGCAGCCGGAGGATCGGGGTCCGCGGCGGGTTCGCGACCTGGCCAGAGCCCTGGTCTGGTCGCCTGCCACGTGATCGCCTACCGCAACGCGGACCCCCGCTTCCCGTTCCTGTGGGAGGAGGGCGGCTCGCAGCCGGCTGCCCGGTGGCACGCTGAAGGTGAAGGACCGGTGCAGTACCTCAGCGATACGCCCGACGGTGCGTGGGCCGAGTTCCTGCGACACGAGGACCTCCACGATCCCGAGGAGCTGTCCTTCGTACGTCGGTCGCTATGGGCGGTCGACATCGGGTCGGAACATCTGGCCCGCGCCGAATTGCCGGCGGAAACCCAGACCGGCGACACCGGGTCGTACGCCGCGTGCAGGGAAGAGGCCCGGCGCCTGCGGTCGGCAGGGTCTTCCGGTCTCACGGCGCGATCAGCCGCGCTGTTGCCGGGCGCCGCCGGAGGATGGCGTGTCGACGCGGGCCTGCGACCGGGCGCTGAGCGCGACGGTCAGACGATTGTCCTGTTCGGCGGAAGGCCGGACCTGACCGGGTGGCGGGCGGTGTTCGAGGGGCGGCCGGACGAGACGCTGCTGGCTGCCGTTCGCTATCTGAGCTAGCTAGTTCTCGTCCAGAAACGCGGTTTTCTGCGCTTCAGGAAGGGGGAATCGCAGGCTGGTTGAGAGTCTTCAGAGGCTGTTTCGGGGTGTAGCGGCGGTGCCCGGGGAGTGAATCGCCGGCGGTTGGCGGGTTTGGC
>JAJEHN010000011.1 GCA_022823665.1 Thermoanaerobaculia bacterium
CAACCGCTGTCTCGACGACTTCAACCACCACTACAACCACCAGAGACCACACCAGGCACTCGACGGACGGACACCGTGGCACTATCTACACAACTGCGCGGCTTGAAGACCTCCGAGTCTCATATGTACTGAGCCACTACATGATGTGGCGAAGGCCGTGAACTCGTCGTAGAGTTCTCGGGAGTCGTGGCTTTCGTCACGACGTTTCCGGTGGTCGATGTCCGCGCCGCCACGGCGCGCTGGATCGTAGCCGAAGAAGAAACCGACATGGGTAGTCGCTACTGTTTTCTGATCGCTGCGTTGCTGGTAGCGGTCGTCTCGGCGCCGGGCTGCCGTACGGCGGGTGCGGGGGCGGAACCTGGTGTGCCGGATTCCGACCCGGCTACGCGGGAGTCGGTCCGTGCGCACGGCCCCCACGGTGACAGCCAGGACGGCATGGCCGGTCCGGTGCGGTTCGTCCGGTACCGCGCGGGCGAGGGCTTCGTACCGGGTCGGCTCGACGTGGAGGCCGGTACTCGGGTCGTGCTGGTCGATGAGACGGGCGGGCAACTGACGCCCCGGTTCGGCGTCGGGCGGCAGGAAACGGCGGCGACGGAAGCCTCCGGCGCGCCGGGCGAACACGGCGAGCATGGAGATTCCGGGGACGCTCACGCAGGGCACGCCGTCCACGACCACGGCGAGGGCCCGGTCTGGATGCCGGAGAACGGGAGCGACGACGCTTCGGAGCGCCGGTTCGCTCACAAGTTCGAGACCAGCGGTTACTGGCGGTTCCACAACGCCGCGGCGCCGGGTGACGCGGCGCTGGTCGTGGCGCTGACGCCGCCGGGCGAGACGCCGCCGCCCCTGGTCATGAGCCGGGGCGAGCTGCCGTCGGCCAGTCCGCCGGAGATGACGGCGGAGGACTTCACGGTGCTGCTCACGGACATGGAACGGCTGGGGGAGACCATGGAGACCTACGGCCCGGGGCAGACCCTCGAGCTTCTGCGTCTAGGTGAAGTCGAGACCGGCATCGACTGCCATGGCGGTGCGCATCACCTGGGACGGATGGCGTTCGCGGAGTACGGGGCCGCCGCCGTGGCGGGTCTGTCGGAGGCCTGCCAGTCCGGCATGCGGCACGGGGTGATGGAGCAGCTCTTCGTCGGCAGGGGGATCGCCAATCTGGCCGACGACGTCGACGCGCTGTGCCCGGAAGCGGGCGACGCGTTCGGCCGCCACCAGTGCTTTCACGGGGTGGGCCACGGGGTCATGGCGTGGACGGCGTACGAGCTGGAGGATGCGCTGGGGATCTGCGGCCGCCTGGGCGACGATTCGAGCCGGAGGTCGTGCTACAGCGGGGTGTTCATGGAGAACGTCGTGAGCGGTCTGTCGGGAACGGTTGGGCAGAGGTCCACGTACGTGGACGCGGAGGATCCCCACTACCCCTGCAACGCTCTGCCGGAGCGCTACGTCAACGACTGCTACTGGTACCAGACGTCGCAGATGCTGAACGTATTCGGCCAGGACCTGGAGCGGGTCGCGGAGACTTGCCTGGAGGCGCCGGCCATCGGCCGGCGATCCTGTTTCGGGAGCTACGGCCGGGACGTGGGCGCCGCCCACCGCGGGAACCCGTACCTTGTCGTCCAGTACTGCCTTCTGCCGGGGAGTCTTCAGCACCGGGGCGACTGCATCGACGGCGCCGCGCGGACGCTGTTCTGGGACGCGACGCAGCAAGAGGCGGGTCTGGCGCTCTGCGCGGAGGTGGAGGAGCCGATCGTGGCGGAGGCCTGCTGGCAGGCCATCGTCAACCAGGCTCATGCCGTGTCGGTGAACCGGGCGCCGTTCTGCGACCGGCTGCCGGACCGCTGGCGGGAGCGCTGCATGGCGCCCTGAGCGCCGGCGGGATGGCGAACGTCTGCGCCTTCAGGCAGGCGACCAGTTCCGCGCAGGTCTTTGGACTTACAGGTGGCGCCGGGGCCGGCGCCTCCTGCGACGCCGTGGCCCGCCGCCGTCGACTGGTTTGCCGGGCGGTGCGGCCGCGGCGTGCCGCCGCCACCCCTCCAACGCTTCGGCGCCGCTGCCGGTGGCGGCCGAGAGCAGGGCGAAGAGATCGAGAGCGGGCCCGAACGCTTCGCGCCGGACGAGGCTCTGCACGGTTCTTGAACTCCGGGGCTGTTCGCACAAGCGCTGGAAGGTCTCCAGCGCACCCTTCATCCTGAACCGGCGCGCGGCCGAGAGGGCGAACCGGCTGCCCAGATCGGCCACCACGTCGTCCACGAGTTGCCGCAGGCGGCGGCGCTGGACGGTGGCGCCTTCCGTTTCCAGCCTCTCCCTGCCGACCACGATCCGGGGCAACAGCAGGGCCGAGAGCAGCACCGTCGGCGGCAGGGCGGCCCCCGTCCTCATTCGTTCGTCGAGCCGGCGGGCGAGCGCTCCGAAACCTCCTGTCGCGCCGGACGGCCCCCGAACTTCGTCGACTTCAGGAAGGACGATCGGCAGCAGACCGCAACGTTCCATCCAGTCGAAGGCCGCGTCGCTGTGTCCGGTCGCGAGCAGGTCCAGCAGCTCCTCGATCAACCGATGCGGCGATGCCTTGCCAATCTCGCTCCGGTGCTCGACGGCGGCGGCCAGCGTGCCTTCCTCGAGGTCGAAGCCGAGGCGCGCGGCGAACTCGCAGGCCCGCAACATGCGGACCGGATCCTCGCGGAAACGCAGGTTCGGGTTGCCGATCACGCGAATGCAGCCGTGTTCGAGGTCTTCGAGGCCGCCCGTGTAGTCGACGACGGCGCGGTCCGAGGCTCGATAGAGCAGGGCATTGACCGTGAAGTCGCGGCGAAAGGCGTCCTGGCGCGGCGTCCCGTAGGTGTTGTCGCTGGTGACCAGCAGTTCGCCCGGCGATCTCTTCTGATGCTGGGGGTCCGGCGCGCCACGGAACGTGGACACCTCGACCACCTCGTCGCTGAACAGGACATGGACCAGGCGAAAGCGCCGGCCGATGATCCGCGAGTTCCTGAACAGCCGCCGCACTTCTTCGGGCCTTGCGTCGGTCACGACGTCGAAGTCCTTGGGGCGTCGGCCGAGCATCAGGTCGCGCACGCTTCCGCCCACCAGGCAGGCGTTCCTGCCGTTCTGGCGGAGTCGGCGCAGGACCTTCAGCGCGCCGGCGGACAGCCGGCGCGAGGCGATGGGATGCTTGGAGCGCGGCAGAACGGTGGCCGGGGCCGGCGCTTCCATCGGGTCAGGCTATCAACGCGACCGGGTACCGCTTCGGGCTTGATAGCTTGTACCGTTGTGGAACGCATCGGAGGAGTGCGTGCTTGGTTGGCCGTGGCGATCCTTGCGGTCCTACCCGGCCCGGCGCGGGCGGACGATCTGTTCCTGCCCCCCGATCCGTCGGCGGACCTCGCCCCGGTTCCGGGCGACCCCGCAAGCGCCGCCTCGGCAGTCGGCGCGGCGCCCGAGGTGGGTTTCGCGACGCCGACCTTGCGGCAGCGTCTTGCGCGGTTCGACCGCGGCTTGCTGGAGCGGGTGCGCGCCGCGGCGGATTCGGGCGGCCCGTCGGCCGGCCTGCTGGACCTGAACCTGTTCGAGGACGCGGTCTTCCGCGTCACCGATCTTCGGACGTCGGCTACTTCGGCCGGCTTCGCGATCACCGGGCGGCTCGGAGACGTGGCGTACGGCTCCGTGGCCATCGTGGTGAACGGCCCGGAGATCGCCGGTTCCGTCCGCGTGCCAGGCGGCTACTACTCGTTCGAGCGGGGCGCTGACGGTCATGTCGTGATTCGCGAGATCGACGAGGACGCGCTGCCTCCAGGCGCCGAGCCGCTGGAACCCCTGCCCGGGGCCGGCGGCCCGGGCGGCGTCGAACCGCCGCCGGGACCTCCGCCGCTCGCTCTGTCCGCGATCGGGCCCGGAGGTCCGGCCGCCGCGGCCGATCTGCCGTTCACGTCGAGCCCGCAGACGCAGGTTTCCCGGATCGACGTCCTCATTCTCTACACGCCGCTTGCCCTGCGAAGGCACGCAAGCCGGGCGGCGCTGGAGACGAAGATCGACCTCTGGTTCACCGAGGCGAACCAGATGTTCACGGACAGCGGCGTCAACGCCACGCTTCGCCCCGTCCTCGTGGCCGAGGTTGACTACGACGAGGATACGACCGGGAACTCTACGACGGACCTCACCCGTCTGGCCTTGTCGGGGGACGGCTACCTGGACGAGGCGCACGCGCTGCGGGACGCGGTCGGAGCGGACGTCGTCCACCTGCTCGAAGGACACTCCCGCTACTGCGGTATCGCGTACGTCATGCGAGCCGTGAGCGCGAGCTTCGCAAGCTCGGCTTTCGGCGCGACGAATGTCAGCTGCCCCGGCAGAGTGTTCGCCCACGAGATCGGTCACAACATGGGGCTCTCCCACGACCGCTATCAGCAGAATCTCCAGTCCCTGGGACATTTCCGCAACCAGCCCCACGTTGGCTCCTACGGCTACAGCAACCTGAAGATTCTGGAGGATGCGGCGCCCGCCGCGAACGTCGCGTGGCGGACGGTCATGGCCTACGGCACGATGTGCGACCATATGGGGATCGCTTCGGGGTGCACGTGGATCGACCGTTTCTCGAACCCCGACATCCAGTTCACCGGGACCGGCCACCCGCTAGGCGTGGCTTCCACCGCCGATTCGAGTCTCGTGACGGGGCCGGCCGACGCCGTGCACACCCTGAACGTCACGGCCCCGGTGATGGCGGCGTTTCGCGCGCCGCCGACGGCCGCCCCCGGCGTCGCCTGGCTCAGGCGCACGACGGAGGAGACTGCGCTCGGCGCGGACCTCGGCCCCCCGGGCTGGACCCTGGCGGATACGCTGGGCTGGCGCATTGCGTTCACCACCGATGTCCGCAACGTCACCGCGGACGACTTCGTGCTGACGAGCTCGGCGGGACTGGGTTCGCCCACCCTCACGGTGAGCGCCAGGGGCACAAGCCAGCGCGCATACGACATCGAGGCCTCGGGCGGCGGGTTGGCGAGCTTCGACGGCGAGGTCGAACTCGGCTTCGCCTCCGACCAGAACATCGAGAGTCTCTCCGGCACGGCGTTGTCGACCACCTGGCCCGCCGACGCGGAACGGGCGTACAACGTGGACAACTCGGGACCGGTCGCCACCGTCTCGCCCGCAACCGCCAGCGCCTCGCCGTTTCTCGTGACGGTGCGCTGGGACGAACCCGTTACCTGGCTCACTCCCATTCGGGTCACCGCGCCGGGAGTCGTCTTCGACTGGCACGACATGACCGGCGACAGAATCCGGACCGGCACGGCAACCCTCCAGAACACTCCCACCGCGCAGACGATCAACGTCACGATTCCCGCCTTCGAGGCATTCGACCGCCTCCGGCACAACAGCGCGGTGTGGACCGCGCACGTCTCCTTCGACCCGCAGCTTTCGAGCCCTTCGCTCTCCGTCAGCGGCTTCTCGGACGGCTCGGTGGCGGAGGCCACGAACAGTTGCACTGGAGCCTGCCCGACTTCGACGTGGACCTCGGCCACGCCGTCGCTCGACGGCGGCCCGGTGGGGACCGTCGCCTGGACCTTCCAGTCGCGGGACGAGGGGTTCGTCATCGACGGCGCTACCGGTGTCGTCACGCTGGCGGAGCGGGACTTCGAAAACCCGCTGGATGCGGACGGGGACAACGTCTACGAGGCCACGATCGCGGGCTCCGACGGCAACGGGAACTACGCCACGGCGTCCGTCTCGGTAACGGTGACGGATGTCGTCGAGCCCAGGTCGCTGACGATCGAGGGCATATCCAGCCGCAAGCGCCCGGAGCGGCTGGGGCTTCGGTTGACGCCCCGCCTGGTGGCCAGCACCGTCCAGCGCGCGGGGGTGTGGCGGGTGGACGACGGTCCCTCCGGAGACGTGACCTGGCGCCTGGAGGGCGAGGACGCCTCGCAGTTCGCGTGGAACGGAAACAACCTCGTGTTCGCCGCGAAGGACTTCGAGAATCCCGGGAGCGCGGACGGGGACAACGACTACGAGCTGAGGATCACGGGGACAGACCAGGACGCGAACTCGGTCACGGAAAACATGACCGTCCGCATCATCGATGCTCTGCCCCGGCCACTGGATCTCTTGACTCCGTCGAGCGGCGCGGTGAACGAGAATTCCGCCTGGACCGGCGGCGCGCCGACCTTCAACGGCCAGCCGTTGGGCGACACGACGCTGACGAAGTCCGGAGCGGACGCGGCCCTCTTCACGATCGACTCGTTCAAGAACCTGAGGCTTCCCGCGCAGGACTTCGAGGATCCCCGGGACGCGGACAGGGACAACGTCTACGAGGTGACTCTCCGGCTGGCGGACGAGGAGAGCAGCTTCACCGACAAGGACATCACGGTCACCGTGCGGGACGTGTCGGACACGGCGCTGGCGCCGACGGTCGATCTTTCCGCCGGTTCCGCGACGATCGCCGAGGGCGCGAGCACGAGCGTCACGGCGACGCTGTCGTCTTCTCTTTCGTCGTCGGTGACGATTCCGATCTCGGTGACGGGGGGCACGGCTTCCTCGTCGGACTACACGTTGCCGTCGAGCATCACGATCCCGGCGAACCAGTCGTCGGCGTCCGTGTCGCTTCAGGCGGCGGCCGACACGGACACGGTCTCGAGCGAGACGGTGACGGTGTCTCTGGGCGCCCTGCCGTCCACGGTTCGCGCCGGTTCGAGGCGGCAGGTGACGGTGACGATCCAGGACGGCACGCCGGTTCTGACGCTCAGGGTGTCGGACAACCCGGTGTCGGAGGGTTCGAGCGCGACGGTAACGGTGGACTTCTCGAAGACATGGGGTTCGGCGCTGTCCGTTCCGCTTCGGGTGACGGGGGGCACGGCGCAGAGTCCCTCGGACTACTCGGCGCCGTCGAGCGTGTCGGTTGCGGCCGGCCAGTCGTCGGGCTCGGGGACGCTGTCGACGACGGCGAACACGGACCTGGGCGACGAGACGCTGACCTTGGCTCTGGACACGGCGAATCTGCCGTCGGGCGTGGTCGCGGGTACGCCGTCCAGCGTGGAGGTGACGATTACCGACGGTACGCCGGAGGTCAGCCTCAAGGTGTCGAACAACCCGGTGACGGAGGGTGAGAACGCGACAGTCACGGTCGAGCTGTCGAAGGCATGGAGTTCAAACGTCACGATCGCGCCGCAAACCGCGCCGTCCGGCTCGTCGCCGGCGGAGCAGAGCGACTACACGGCGCCGGGCTCGGTGACGATCGCGGCCGGCGCCACATCCGGCACGGCGACTCTCGGGACGGTGAACGACTCGGACCGGGACGACGAGGAGTTGACGGTCAGCCTGCCGCAGTCCTTGCCGTCGGGTCTGGTCAGGGGCTCCTCGTCGAGCGTTACGGTCGTCATAGCGGACACGACGCCGAGTCCCGCGCCGGGCGTGAGCCTCGGCGTAGCGCCCAATCCCGTGTCGGAGGGTTCGAGCGTCACGGTGACGGCGACCTTGACGGCGCCGCTGTCCGCGTCCGTGACGGTCCCGTTGAGCCTGACCCGCGACACGGCGGAACCGGAGGACTTGGGAACCCTTGGCGACGTGACGATCGGGGCGAACCAGTTGTCCGGCGCGACAACGCTTGCAACGAGGACGGATCCGGACCAGGAGAACGAGGCGTTCACGGTGGCGCTGGGCGCGCTGCCGGGCACGGTGCGGCGCGGTTCGCCGTCCAGCGTGGACGTGACGATCACGGATACGACGCGGCCCCCGGCCCGCCCGACGCTGAGCCTGTCGCTGGCCGTCGGCGAGGTGGACGAGGGCAACTTCGCCGTGCTGACGGCGCGCTTGTCACGTTCCATGTCGCGGGCGATTCGCGTGCCGCTCGTCGTGACGCCGGTTTCGGCGGAGGCGGGCGACTACGTCGTGCCGGCAGCCGTGACGATTGCCGGCGGGAAGACGGAGGTCCAGGTCGCCATCCGCACGGTGCGGGACAGCGACACGTCGGACGAGCGGCTGACCGTGTCGCTGGGTCCACTGCCGTCGGACGTGGATCCCGGTTCGCCCCGTAGCGTGTCGCTGCTGATCCGCGACCTGGATCGTCGGACGGACCCGCCTCCGCCCGGTCCGCCACCCCCGCCCCCGCCACCCCCGCCACCGCCCCCGCCGGGCGGAGGCGGCGGAGGAGGTGGAGGCGGAGGAGGAACCCCGCCTCCGCCCGGTCCCCCGCCACCGCCGCCCCCGCCTCCGCCCGGTCCCCCGCCGCCCCCGCCACCAGGGACGGGCGGCCCGCTCCGGGCGTCGTTTGACGTCGATGCGGACTGCGCTGCCGCGGATGGCCCGTGCCGGGTGGTAGCTGGGGCGCGCATCCGCTTCACCGACACGAGTTCCAGCGCGCGTTCCCGCCGCTGGGACTTCGGCGACGGCAGGACATCCCGCCTGCGGAACCCCCTCCAGAGCTGGGGTTCCCCCGGCTTCTACGAGGTCGTCCTGGTGGTGAGCGACGGTTCGCGGGAGCTTTCGGCGTCACGGACGTTCCTGGTCGAGCCGGCGGAGCCCGCGGGCCCCTGCGAGAGCGGATCGTCCAACCGTTGCCTCCAGGATTCCCGTTACCGGATCGAGGTCGACTGGCGGACGGCGGACGGCCGGACCGGGGATGCTTCGGTGGTCCATTCCGGCACGAACGACTCCGGCCTGTTCAGCTTCTTCGATCCGGCGAACTGGGAGGTCCTGGTCAAGGTGCTGGACGGCTGCGAGACGAACGGCCACGTATGGGTGTTCGCCGCCTCGACGACCGATCTGGGCTACACGATCCGGGTAACGGACACAGTCACCGAAGAAACGGTCGTTTACCGCAACGAACCCGGCACGTCGGCGCCCGCGATCACGGATGTGACCGCCTTCGCCCGTAGTTGCCCGCCCGACTGATCGCGGCTCATGTCGGCCGAGCGGTCGCACGGAGTGCTAACGTCTTGGTTGCAACAAACATGGTCTCAGCGAGAGGTTTCGGCCCGTTGTTGCTGGTGGGCTGCCTTGCGGCAGCTTCGGGCCCGGTACGGGCGGACGATCTGTTCCTGCCCCCCGCTCCGGCGGCCGCCGGAGCCCCGGATGATCCCGCGGGCGTCCCGGCGGCGGCTGTCGCGTTGCCGGAGGTCGGTCTCGCCGTGCCGACCCTGCGGCAGCGGCTGGCGCGGGTCGACCGCGGCCTGCTGGAGCGCGTCCGCGCCACCGCGGCTTCGGGCGCGTCGCCGGCCGGTCTCCTGGACCTGAATCTCTTCGACGACGTGACCTTCCGCGTCACCGATCTCAAGATCGGCGCGACCTCCGCCGGATACTCGATCACGGGCAAGATCGAGGGCGTGGCTTACGGCACGGTCGCCATCGTCGTCAACGGGCCGGAAATCGCGGGTTCCGTCCGGACGCCGGCCGGCGCCTATTCGATGGAGGGGAGGGGGGACGGCGAGGTCGTCATTCGCCAGATCGACGAGGACGCGCTGCCGGACAGCGCCGAAACAGCGGCTTTACCGATCTGGCCCGCCTGCTCCTGTCGGAAGACGGCCAGATGGACGAGGCGCTCACGCTGCGGGAGGCGGTGGGGGCGGATCTGGTCCACATGATCGAAGGGCACGCCACCTACTGCGGCCGTGCACACCGCATGAGCACCCTGGGCCAGAGCTTCGCGGGGCTTGCCTTCGGCACGACGCAGGTCAGTTGCGGCGCCTATACGTTCGCCCACGAGATCGGCCACAACCTGGGGCTCATTCACGACCGCTACCAGAACTGGTTCGAGGGCCTGGGGACCTTCAGCAACGATCCCCACGTTGGCTCTTACGGCTACGTCAACCACAGGCTCCTGGAGGAGCCGCTGCCCGCCGACAACGTCTCCTGGGCCACGATCATGTCCTACCGCACGATGTGCAGGCACCTGGAGATCACGAACTGCACGTTCATCAACTACTTCTCGAACCCCCGCCTCATGGAGGCCGGCGACCCGCTTGGCGTCGACTCCACCGCGGACTCGAGTCTCATCACCGGGCCGGCCGACGCCGTCACCACGCTGAACATCTCGGCGCCAGTGGCGGCGGCGTTTCGGTCGCCCCCGACGGCTGCCCCCGCCGTCGTCTGGGTCAGACGAACGACGGACGATGACCGCCTCGGCCCCGGTCCCCGAGGCTTTACGCTGGCGGACACGCTCGGTTGGCGCGTCGCCTTCAGCAAGGACGTTCGCAACGTCTCCGCGGACGACTTCGTGCTGACCGGTTCGGGCTTCGGTTCGCCCGTCATCACGGTGACGCCGAGAGGCACCAGCCGGCGCTCATACGACCTCGAGGCCTCGGGCGGCGGACTGGCGAACTTCGACGGCGAGGTCGGGCTCGATTTCGCCTCCAGCCAGGATATCGAGGATCTGGCCGGCACGGGGCTGTCGCCAACCTGGCCCGCCGACGCGGAACGGACCTATGGACTGGACAACTCGGCCCCCGCCGTTGCCTCTGTTTCGCCGGTGACGGCCGGCGCCTCGCCGTTTCTTCTGACCGTGCGCTGGAACGAAGCGGTGACCTGGAACACGCCCGTCGGCGTCAGGGCTTCCGGGGCCTCTTTCGACTGGCACGAACCAACCAGCGACAGGGTCCGCACCGCCGCGGTGACGCTTCAGGACGCGGCCAGCGTCCAGACGATCACCCTCACCGTTCCCGCGTCCGCGGCCCTCGACCAGCTTGGACAGGGCAATGCGGAGCAGACCGCGCAGATCGCCTTCGACCCGCAGCTCTCGAGCCCCTCGCTCTCGGTCAGCGGCCTCTTGGACGGTTCGGTGGCCGAGGTCACGAACAGTTGCGATTCCGATCCGTGCCCGAGTTCGACCTGGACATCCGCTACGCCGTCGCTTGACGGCGGCCCGGTGGGTACGGTCGCCTGGTCCTTCCAGGCGCGGGATCCGGGGTTCTCGATCGACGAGGCCACCGGCGTCGTCACCCTGTCCGGCCGGGACTACGAGAACGCGCTGGACGGCGACGCGGACAACGTCTACGAGGCCACGATCACAGGCGCCGACAGCCACGGAAACCACGCCACGGGGTCCGTCTCGGTGACGGTGACGGACGTCATCGAACCCAGAGCGGTCTGGATTTCCGGTGTCGGCAGTTCGAAGTACCCGGAGGGCCGGGATCTTCGGCTGAGGCCCAGCCTCGTGGCGGACTACGTCGAGCGCGGGGGAGTCTGGGTGATCGACGATCCTCCTTCGGGGGATACGGTGACGTGGCGCGTGGAGGGGGCGGACGCCTCCCTGTTCACCTGGTCGGGAGACCGCCTCGTGCTCACCGCGAGGGACTACGAGAACCCCCGGAGCGCGGACGGGGACAACGACTACGAGCTCGAGCTCACCGGGACGGACGAAGACTCCAACACAAGCACGACGAGCGTGAGGTTCCGCATCGTCGACGCGCTGCCCCGCCCCCTGGACCTGCTGCGTCCGTCGAGCGTCGCGGTGAACGAGAACACCGCCTGGAACTCCGGGCCGCCAACGTTCAAGGGACATCCGCTCGGTGACCTGAAGTTCACGAAGTCCGGCGGCGCGGATGCGGCCCGCTTCGATATCGACTCGCTTGGGAAGCTGCGGCTGCCCGCGCAGGACTTCGAGAACCCTCGGGACGCGGCCGGCGACAACGTCTACGAGGTGACGCTTACGGTCGGCGACGACGGCGACCGGGAATCGACGGCTTCCAGACTCTTCCTGGTCGAGGCGGCGTCGCCCGCTGGCGACTGCGAGGCCGGACCGTTCACCCGTTGCCTGGGGGATTCCCGCTATGCCGTCAAGGTCGAGTGGCGGACCGCGGACGGCGGCACGGCTGAAGCGGCCGTGGTTCAGGCGGGGACGAACTACGCAGGCATGTTCAGCTTCTTCGATCCGGCGAACTGGGAGGTCCTGGTCAAGGTGCTGGACGGCTGCGAGATCAACGGCCACGTATGGGTGTTCGCCGCGTCGGCCACGGAACTCGGCTACACGATCCGGGTGACGGACACGGCAACGGACGACGTGTCGGTCTATCGGAACGAACCCGGCACGTCGGCGGCTGCGATCACGGACGTCGAGGCCTTCGAGAGTTCCTGCGCCGAGCCCTGACTTCTGGCTCACCGGGCCAAGGGCCGTTCGGCGCCCAACGCCGACGGTGGAGTATCCTCCGCTCCCGTGGGCGCGCTCGACGGATTGCGGGTTCTCGACCTGTCGCGGCTGGCGCCCGGCCCCTACTGCTCCATGCTGCTCGCCGACATGGGAGCGGACGTGCTGCGCGTCGACAATGCGGTCGGCGGACCGGTCCGCTCCGGCGACATGGTCTCTCGCAACAAGCGGAGCATCGCGCTCAACCTGAAGACGGCGGGCGGCCAGCGGATCCTCCACCGGCTGGCGGCGGAAGCCGACGTCTTCCTGGAGGGCAACCGGCCGGGCGTCTGTGCGCGGCTCGGCTGCGACTACGCGACGCTGTCGGCGCTCAACCAGCGCCTCGTCTACTGCTCGCTCACCGGCTACGGGCAGTCGGGCCCGATGGCGCAGGCCGCCGGCCACGACGTGAACTACATCGCCCTGGCGGGCGTCCTGTCGCAGATCGGCAACGGCACGGATCCGCCGCTGCCGCCGCTGAACCTGGTCGCCGACTTCGGCGGGGGTGGCTTGATGGCCGCCTTCGGCATCCTCTGCGCCCTGTTCGAGCGCGAGCGCTCGGGCCGGGGCCAGTACATCGACGCGGCGATGGTCGACGGGGCCGCGTCGCTGATGGCGGTTCACTTCGGGCAGAAGGGGGCGCGCTCGACGCCCGGCGTCGGACTGCTCGGAGGCGGCGCCGCGTTCTACCGCTGCTACGAGTGCAAGTGCGGCGGCTACGTCTCCGTCGGCGCGATCGAGCCGCAGTTCTTCGCCGCCCTTTGCGAAGGCACCGGCGTCGACGTCGTCGCCGAGCAGATGGACACCGATCGCTGGCCGGAGCACATCGAGGCGTTTCGACGCGCGTTCCTGACGCGGACGCGGGACGAATGGGCCGAGGTCTTCACCGGGCTGGACGCCTGCGTGTCGCCGGTGCTCGACCTCGACGAGGCGCCCCGGCACGCCCACAACGCCGAGCGCGGCACGTTTCCGGTCGGACCCGACGGCGAGATTCACATCGCGCCGGCGCCGCGGCTGGAGCGCACGCCGGGCGCTCTCCGGCGGCGTGAACCGCGGATGGGAGAGCACACCGAGGACGTTCTGGCCGCGTTGGGCCTGAGCGCCGAAGAGTTGGTCGAACTGGAAGAGGAAGGAGCGATCCTGAGGACATGACGGACACGAACACGCACGAGGCCCCGCCTGCCGGCGGAGCCGGCAGGGTCTTCGAGGACTTCGAGGTCGGCCAGGTGTTCCGGCACGCGCTGGGCCGCACGGTCACCGAGGGCGACAACGTCTGGCTGACGATGATCACCCTGAACCCGAACCCGATTCACTTCGACCGGGAGTACGCGGGTCAGACGGAGTGGGGCAGGCCCCTGGTCAACTCCTGCTTCACGCTGTCGCTGGTCACGGCCCTGACGGTGGCCGATCTCTCGCAGAACGCGGTGAACCTGGGCTGGGACAGCGTCCGCTTGCCCAACCCGGTGTTCGAGGGCGACACCCTCTACGCGCAGAGCGAGGTGCTCTCCGTGCGGGAGTCGAAGTCGCGGCCGCACCAGGGAATCGTCGGCTTCCGGACCGTCGGCTACAACCAGGACGGCAAGCCGGTCATCACCTTCGACCGGACGATCCTGGTGTACCGCCGGGGACACGTGCCGGCGAAGCCGACCCGCCCGGAACTGCGCGCCTAGCGGTCGGCCAGCGGTAGGTAGTCGCGGGCCTGGGCGCCGGTGTAGATCTGCCGGGGCCGGTTGATCCGGTTGTCCGGGTCGACGCTCATTTCCTTCCAGTGGGCCAGCCAGCCGGGCAGCCGGCCGAGAGCGAACATGACGGTGAACATGTTCGTCGGCAGGCCCATCGCCCGGTAGATGATGCCGCTGTAGAAGTCGACGTTCGGGTAGAGCTTTCGGTCGACGAAGAAGTTGTCCTGGAGGGCAACCTCCTCCAGATTCCTCGCGATCGCCAGCAGCGGATCGTTCACGCCGAGTTCCGCGAGCACCTCGTCCGCGGCGCCCTTCAGGATGCTGGCTCGCGGGTCGAAGTTCTTGTAGACCCGGTGCCCGAAGCCCATCAGGCGGAAGGGGTCGTCCCGGTCCTTGGCGCGGCCGACGAACTTGCTGAAGTCGTCTCCGCTGTCGCGGATCGCCTCCAGCATCTCGATCACCTGCTGGTTCGCGCCGCCGTGAAGCGGTCCTGACAGCGCGTCGATGCCGGCCGAGATGGCGGCGAACAGGCTGGCGCCGGAACTCCCGACCATGCGGACCGTCGAGGTGGAGCAGTTCTGCTCGTGGTCGGCGTGCAGGATGAGCAGCATGTTCAGGGCCCGGGCCAGGACCGGCGGCGGCTCGTAGTCCTCGCAGGGGACGGAGAACATCATGTTCAGGAAGTTCTCCGCGTAGCCGAGGTCATTCTGCGGGTAGACGAAGGGCTGGCCGATCGACTTCTTGTAGGAGAACGAGGCGATGGTCGGCAGCTTGGCGATCAGGCGGACGACGTGCAGGTCGACGTCCTCGTCCTCGGAGTAGAAGGTGGCGAGCGACGAGATCATCGAGGACAGGATCGCCATCGGATGGGCCGTCGGCGGGTACGCCTCGAAGAACTTCTTCATGTCCTCGTGGATCAGCGTGTGCCGCCGCAGCCTGGCGCGGAAGTCCTCGAGCTCGTCTTCGTTGGGCAACTCGCCGTAGATCAGCAGGTAGCAGACCTCGACGAAGGACGCCTCCTCCGCGAGCTGTTCGATGGGGTAGCCGCGGTAGCGCAGGATCCCCTGTTCGCCGTCGATGAAGGTGATCGCGCTGCGGCAGGAACCGGTGTTTCCGTAGCCGGGGTCCAGTGTGATCGCGCCGGTCAGGCTCCGGAGGGCGTGGCTCTGGATCGCCACTTCGCCCTCGGAGCCGACGATTACGGGGAATTCGTACTCCTGGTCCTCGTAGGTCAGTTTGGCCGCTTTCATCTTGACTGTCTCACCCCTTCTTCCTCCCGCGGAACTCTGCCCTTCCCGGCATTCGAATTCCATCTGGGCAGCATTCGGCGCGGAGTGTAGCAGTCCCTCAGGCGCCCGTGGGACGCGCCGCGGTCCGGTTCAGACGCCGCGCTCTTCGGCGCCCCACAGGGCCTTGTGAAGCTGCAGCGAGACCCTCGCCGACAGCCGGTCCTCGAGCACCCAGGCGGCGAGTTCGGCGGGCGCCAGGGCTTCCCAGACGGGTGAGAGGTGGACGGTGCAGAGGCGGTCGATCCCGCGCTCCCGGATGGCGTTTCGCGCCCACTCGTAGTCGCCGCGGTCCTGGACGACGAGCTTCACCTCGTCCGTGGCTCGCAGGTCCGCGAGGTTCGGCCAGTGGTTGTTCTCCGCTTCGCCGCTGGCCGGGCACTTCAGGTCGACGATTCGCCTGACGCGCGGGTCGACGCCGGAGATGTCGAGTCCGCCGCCGGTCTCGAGCAGGACCTCGAGACCGCGGTCGCACAACCCGCCCATCAGGGTGTGGACCCCGGGTTGGAGCAGCGGTTCGCCGCCCGTGACTTCCGCCAGGGGGCAGCCGTAGGCGAGTACCTCCTCGATGACTTCGTCGACCCGCATCCACCGGCCTTCGTAGAAGCTGTACTCGGTGTCGCACCAGGTGCAGCGCATCTGGCAGCCCGTCAGTCGCACGAGCACGCAGGGCCGGCCCGCGAAGGTCGATTCGCCCTGGATCGAGTAGAAGATCTCGTTGACCCGGAGCCGCTCGGCCGGCGGCAGGGCCGCGACCGGGTCGACCGGAAAACCTCGATCAGGCGTCGTCGTCAAGGAGCTGTCGCAGCACGTACTGGAGGATCCCGGCGTGCCGGTAGTACTCCGCCTCTTGGGGCGTGTCGAGGCGGACGCGTGCGCGGAACGCGATCTCGCCGGCGTCGCCCGCGGCCCGCACCTGCACGGTCAGGCCGGGTTCGAAGTCGGCGGCTAGGCCGGCGGCAAGACCCTCGATGGCGTACTCCTCGCGGCCCGTCAGCCCCAGCTCGGCGGGGCCTTCGCCGTCCAGGAACTCGAGCGGCGCGATCCCCATCCCGACCAGGTTGCTGCGGTGGATCCGTTCGTAGCTCCTGGCGATGACCGCGCTGACCCCCAGGAGCCGGGGCCCCTTGGCTGCCCAGTCGCGCGACGAACCCGTGCCGTATTCGAGGCCGGCCAGGATGATCTGGGGCACGCCGCGTTCGCGGTAGGCCATCGCCGCGTCGAAGATCGACATCTGTTCGCCTTCCGGCAGGAGCACGGTGTAACCGCCCTCGACCCCCGGCACCAGGAGATTCCGCAGGCGGACGTTGGCGAACGTGCCCCGCATCATGACCTCGTGATTGCCGCGGCGCGCGCCGTAGGCGTTGAAGTCCGCGGGCGCCACCCCGAGCTCGCGGAGGTAGTGCCCGGCCGGGCTGTCCGGGCTGATCGGGCCGGCGGGCGAGATGTGGTCCGTCGTCACCGTGTCGCCGAGCAGCGCCAGCACGCGGGCGCCGGTGATGTCCCGTACCGGCTCGGGCTGCCGCGGCATGTCGGCGAAGAAGGGCGGCTGCTTGACGTAGGTGGAGTCCTCCTGCCAGTCGAACGTCTGGCCGGCCGGGACGTCGAGCGCCTGCCAGGCTTCGCTGCCCGCGAAGACGTCCGAGTACTGCCGCGTGAACATCTCCGGCCTCAGCGAGTTCTCGAGGGCCGCCTGAATGTCGCCCTGGGCCGGCCAGATGTCACGCAGGTAGACCGGCCCGCCCGGGCCGTCGGCCAGGGGCTCGTTGTACAGGTCGATGTCGATGCGGCCGGCGAGGGCGTAGGCCACGACCAGCGGCGGCGAGGCCAGGTAGTTGGCGCGCACTTCGCTCGAGATCCGGCCCTCGAAGTTGCGGTTCCCGGAGAGGACGGAAACCGTGACCAGCTCGCCTTCGGCGATCGCGGCCGATGTCGCGGCGGGCAGCGGCCCGCTGTTGCCGATGCAGGTCGTGCAGCCGTAGCCGACGGTGTGGAAGCCGAGCTCCTCCAGGTAGGCGGTCAGACCGGCCTCCGCCAGGTAGTCGGTGACGACCTTGGACCCGGGCGCCAGGCTCGTCTTCACCCACGGCCTGGTCCGGAGCCCCGCCTCGACGGCCTTCTTCGCCAGCAGTCCGGCCGCCAGCATGACGGACGGGTTCGAGGTGTTCGTGCAGCTCGTGATCGCGGCGATGACCACGGAACCGTCCGTGATCCCGGCCGCTTCCCCGGCGTCCCCCGCCGGGGCGGCATCGCCGCGGCCGTCGCCGTCGAGCACCGGCAGGCCGCCGCCGCGGGTCGACAGTTGCGGCAACTGGCCGAGGAAGGAGTCCTTGACCCCGGACAGGGGAACCCGGTCCTGGGGCCGCCTCGGGCCGGCCAGCGACGGCTCGACCGTGGCCAGGTCCAACTCCAGCGTGTCGCTGTACTCGGCCTCCGGCGTGTCCTGATCGTGGAAGAGCCCCTGTTCGCGGCAGTACGCCTCGACCAGTTCCACCTGCGCTTCGCTGCGGCCGGTGAACCGGAGGTAGTCGATGGCTGCGCGGTCGATCGGGAAGATGCCGCAGGTGGCGCCGTACTCGGGCGCCATGTTCGCGATCGTCGCTCGGTCGGCGAGTCTGAGCTCGGCGAGCCCGGGGCCGAAGAACTCGACGAACTTGCCGACGACTCCGTGGCTGCGCAGCATCTCCGTCACCCGCAGCACGAGGTCGGTGGCGGTGGTGCCCTCCGGCAGGGCGCCGACGAGGCGGAAGCCGACGACCTGCGGCACCAGCATCGCGATCGGCTGACCGAGCATCGCGGCCTCCGCCTCGATGCCGCCCACGCCCCAGCCGAGGACGCCCAGGCCGTTGATCATAGTGGTGTGGGAGTCGGTGCCCACGAGGGTGTCGGGGTAGGCGAAGGGCGGCTCGGCGTGGCCGTTCCGGGAGTGCATGACGCCGCGCGCCAGGTACTCGAGGTTCACCTGGTGGACGATGCCGGTCGCCGGCGGCACGACGCGGAAGTTCTCGAAGGCGGTCTGCCCCCAGCGCAGGAACAGGTAGCGCTCCTCGTTGCGCTCGAACTCCCGTTCGGCGTTGATCAGGAGCGCGGCGGCGGAGCCGTACTCGTCGACCTGCACCGAGTGGTCGATCACCAGTTCCGCCGGCTGCAGCGGGTTGATCCGGGCGGCATCGCTGCCCATGGCCGCCATCGCGTCGCGCATCGCGGCCAGATCGGCCACTGCGGGGACGCCGGTGAAGTCCTGAAGCAGCACCCGTCCGGGCATGAAGGCGATCTCGACGTTCGGCTCGGCCCGGGGTTCCCAGCGGGCCACGGCCTCGATGTCGGCGGCCGGCACGGCGCGGCCGTCCTCCCGGCGGAGCAGGTTCTCGAGCAGGATCTTGAGAGCGTACGGCAGGCGCTCCACCGGCAGGCCGGCGGCGCCCAAGGTCGGCAGGTGCGCGATCCGGAAGGACCGGCCGGCTGCGGTCATCGTTCTTATCGCGCCGAAGCTGTTCGTCATGTCTGGCTCTCTCGGTGATCGCCGGCTTGGGCAGCCGGACGCTTGAAGTTCAGGTGCGGCCTCGGCCGGAGATTACCCAAAGCCGTCCCGCCGCCCGCATGGCCGCGTGTAGAGTCGCGCCCATGGCCGGGGTGGACGACTTCGAGACGCCGACGCTGCTGGTCGCCATGCCCCAGGTTCTCGATCCCTTCTTCTTTCGGGCAGTCGTGCTGCTCGCGGCTCACGAGGACGGCGGCGAGGGGGGCAGCCTGGGCTTCGTCGTCAACCGGCCGAGCCAGCTCAAGGTCGACGAGGTCCTGCGTGAACTCGACATCGAATGGTCCGGCGGCTCGGAAGTCGTGGCCTTCGTCGGCGGTCCGGTGCATCCCGAGGTCGGCACGGTGCTGCTCTCCCTCGACGGCCTGACCGGCCTGGATCGGGACGGCATCACGGAGATCGCTCCGGGCGTCGGAGCGACGCAGAACATCCTCGCGCTGCGCACGCTCGCCCGCAGCGCACCGGACCGGATGAGACTGCTCCTGGGCCACGCGGGCTGGGCGCCGGGTCAGTTGATGCAGGAAGTCAGCCGCAGCGACTGGCTGACGGCGCCGATCGAGGAATCGATCGTGTTTTCCGGCGACCCGGTGGATGCCTGGTCGGGCGCGCTCGCCTCGCTGGGGATCGATCCGGCGTCCCTGCCGAGCTGGACCGCAGGCGACGGCGACTCGAACTGACCGAATGTGCGTTTCGGCTCGGCGGTGCTAAGCGCATCGAGGGCCTGTCGGACGGTGCCCACGGTGGGATTTCGATGGGCTTGTGGAGGACCGCCCGGAGAACCAGAGAGGTAGAGCGCTATGCTCCGGGTCGCAGTCCTGACTTGTGGAGAACGAGACGATGGACGGAAGACGTAACGGTCTGGTGGCGATGGGGTTAGCTCTTGCGTTGGGTCATGGCGTGGTCTCGGCTGGCTTGGCGCAGGAGGCGGCCGATCGGAGGCACCCGGAGGTTCTTGGCGAGTCGGGTTCGTGGGGACACATGTGGACGTCCGCGTCTTCGGCGTTCGACGAGAGTGGCTCGGTTTCCGCGAGGATCCCGGCGCCACTCAGGGAGCAGCTCCTGGCCCAGTCGGCTGACTTCAGATTGCGGTTCGGCAGTGCGGCCGCTCATGGCCTCGGTGACGGCGAGATCCCGCCCCGACGTTTCTGCTCACCCGCAGCCGGCGGGTTCGTTGGTGACCAGCCCCCACCCGAGTACTCGTCCTTCGACCTGCATTTGCTGCTCTCGGAGGTGGCCGTAACGGCCGAAGTCGCTGACGTCGTTCCAGGTTTCTACTACAACGGCGCGCCGGCAGCTCTGCTCCCGCTGAGAAACGTCCAACCCCTGCACGCCGACGCACCGCTGCCCGAGTACGCGCTGGTTCCCCTGGGGCAGCTGGTGATTCGTGATCGCGTCATCTGCGGCTCCTGGATGCGGCCTTCGTACAACGTCGCCTTCAACGTTGGCAACCGCTTGCTCCTGGTGTCCGGATGGGCCGACCGGGCAGTGGCGATGGGCGCGTCGGGGCTGGCAGTCGTTCGTGATGAGGGTGAGCTCGAGTGGAAGTTCGGGCCCAAGGGTCCCGAAGAACTGGACGCCGTCTTGCGCTACGCCAGGGAGTTCGAGGCGAACCAGCTCTTCGCAGTCTCGCGCGCGCTGTCCGGAAGACCTGCCGGCTCCGAGGAGCGACGGCAGTTCATTCAGCAGTGGGAGCTCCTCCGCCGTCATTCGTGCCTGGATGCCGGAACGTTCGGCCGACTGGGGGCTGGTCTGAACCCGGCGGCGGCCTGCCCGGGCTTAAACGTCAACTGATGAGTCGAGCGGCGGTCTGGTTGGGGGCCTCCGTCTTTCTGGCTTCCGGGGTAGTGGAGGGACAGACAGGATGCGTGGTGCCGACGGTCGCCCACTCGTCTCTCGGGATTCTCCCCGACACGCTCTACATCGACGACGAGAACAGCAATGTCGCGTCCGGGAAAGTGACCGCAGCCATAGGGAAATGGACTTCGCGATGCACAGGGAGCGGCGTCCTGCCGGGAATCGAACGGAAAGGCCATGTCTCCCTGGAGACCTGGACCGTCAGGGAAGATACCTACAGTGCCTTTCAGGAGCCGCCACGAGACCCTGTGACCGGAAGGTTCAAGTGTGGCCGCATAAGGCGGACGATTACCGGAAACGTGATCATGATCTTCAAGGATCGGCCGTCATCCTGCCCACCGATCGAGGAGACGATTGCGCATGAACTGGGGCATTTGTTCCGACTCGGTGATGCTAACCACATCGAGGCCTGTCGGGCGCCCACTGAACCGGGCGAGAAGCCGTCGATCATGTCCTATAGCGCCAACAGGAGCGTGTCGACGCAGACGTGCGAGGACGTCAAGCGGGAACTCGACCGCACGGTGAAGCCGCCTCCCCCTGGCGGCGACGGTCCCGATGACGGCGACCCGAACCCCGGTCCGGGCGACGACGGCGGTCCTCTCGGAGGCCCAAACTGCGACCTGAACCCGAACGACTCGCGGTGTCCGGCGAACTGCTCGGTCAATCGGAACCACCCGGACTGCGACAGTTGCATCCTGAATCCGAACCAGCCGAAGTGCGGGAACGTAACGACGTCGGGCTGCGTCTGGTGGCCGGTTCCCGGACTGGGTTGGGCCTGCATACCGATGGCGCCGCCGCCGGGCGGCGTTCCCGGCGACCGGTCGGGCATGGTGACGCAAACGAGCGTGTCGGCCTCCATCGACTACCGGATTCACCTGGATTCCCCCGCCATGGTGACGGCGTCGCTGACCGGCATGAGCAAGGACTTCGACTGCCGGCTCGCGGCGGGCGAGCCGCTCGGCGGCACGCCGCCGCCCGCGGCCGTGTCCGGAGGGGAGAGTTCGGAGAACTGCACGAACAGGAGCGGTACCACAGCCGACACGTGGAGCGGTCTGCTGCCGGCCGGCGCGCACAAGCTGACGGTTTACCCGAGCGGGGGCGTGACCGGCGACTACACGTTGTCGGTCAGGTCGAGCCCCGTCCGCGGCCTGCCGTTCACGGTTTCGGAGACGGCGGTCGGCGGCGACCGCGTCTTCCGTTTCGCTCTGAAGTCGAAGAGCAAGGTGAAGTTGTCCCTGACCGGCATGGACCGCGACATGGACTGCCGGGTGAACAGCGCCCGGTGCAGCAACCATGGCGGTACGGAGGACGATTCGTGGAGCGGTTCGCTGGAAGCGGGCGTTCACACGGTGACCGTGTATCCGTACGGTGGCGGCACGGGGGCCTACAAGTTGAGTGTCGAAGCGGAAGGCGCCTTGACGCCTCCGCCCGCGGCGCCGGTGCTTTCGGGCGAGGTCTCGGGCCGGAAGCAGTCACTGAGCTGGACGGCGCCGACGACCGGGAGTCCGCTGACGCGCTACCAGCTCCAGCTTCGAGAGAGCCAGGACTGGTACTTCACGAGTTCGGGTTCGCCTTCGCCGTCGTCGAGCATCGACCCGAAGGTGACGTCATGGAGCGTGACGACCCGTGCCGGGATGGTCCTTCGTTACCGTGTCCGGGCGACGAACGCCGGCGGCGACGGGGCGTGGTCGAACGTTGTGGAACTCACGTCGGCGGCGGCGGCGCGGACGTTGCCGTTCACGGTTTCCGAGACGGACGTTTCGGGCGAGCAGGCTTACACCTTTGTCGTCACGTCCGGGACGAAGGTGGAGGTGTCCGTGACGGGGATGAGCCGCGACATGGACTGCCGGGTCGGTGCGAGCGATTGCACGAACCGCGGCGGCACGCTGGACGATTCGTGGGGCGGCACGCTTGCCGCCGGTACGCATACCGTGACGGTGTATCCGTACGGCGGCGGTTCGGGCAGCTACACGCTGAAGGCAGCGGCCGCGGGTGGAACCACGACCGCGCCGCCCCCTCCTCCGCCGGCCGCGGAACCGCCGGCGGCGCCGGGGCTGAGCGGCGCGGTCGCTGGCCGGACGCAGACGTTGAGTTGGCAGCCGCCCTCGAGCGCGGCTGCAATCACGCGCTATCAGTTGGAGACCAGGGCGTCGGCGGCTCACTCGTGGCGTTTCACGACGGCGGGCAGTCCTTCGCCGTCGTCGAGCATCGGCGCGAGCGCGCGGTCCTGGAGCGTGACGACCCCGGCGGGCCTGGTCCGCCAGTACCGGTTGCGCGCCACGAGTTCGCATGGCGACGGGGCGTGGTCGAACGTCGTCACGTTGACGACGCCGGCCGCGCCTTCACCGCTCCCGCCGGTCACACCGCTGTCGGTTCCGGCGATCCCGAACTTCCGGTTGCCTTCGGCGGGAGTGGTGAACACGGTGTTTCCGGCGGCGTCCGGAGGCACGCCGCCTTACCGTTACGGGTTGTCGGGGCTGCCGCCGGGGATCACGTTCTTCCCGTCGACCAGGAGAGCGAGCGGAACGCTGCCGACCGTGCGGAGAAACAC
>JAJEHN010000029.1 GCA_022823665.1 Thermoanaerobaculia bacterium
CAACCGCTGTCTCGACGACTTCAACCACCACTACAACCACCAGAGACCACACCAGGCACTCGACGGACGGACACCGTGGCACTATCTACACAACTGCGCGGCTTGAAGACCTCCGAGTCTCATATGTACTGAGCCACTACACCAACTGGACGCGCCGCGAAGCGGCGACCATACTGCGGCGCCGATGATCATCGTTGCCTTTGTCCTGGCTGCTGCCGTTCCCGCCGTGGCGCCATGGCCGCCACCGCCCCTCTACGACTCCGCTAGCCCAACCCGGACCTGCGAGAGCCTCACCACTCTCGAACTCGCCGACGCCACGATTGAGTCCGCGTCAGTCGAGGCCGCAGCCGCCGACACCCCCGCCTACTGCCGGGTCACGGTGATCGCCACCCACCCACCGGCCAACGACCGCATCACGATCTGGGTCGCACTGCCCACCGAGAACTGGAACGGCCGCTTCCTCGGCACCGGAGGCGGCGGCTTCTCCGGCGGCAGCCCGCGCACGCTGCCGGCAGCCGTGAGGGAAGGCTTCGCTGCCGCTGCCACGGACACCGGCCACGAAGAGAACAGCGGCAGCTTCGCCCTCGGACCGGACGGCGCCCTCGAGTGGATGCTGATCCGGGACAACGCCTACCTCGGCATCCACGCGATGACCCGGGTCGGCAAGGAGCTGACGGCGGCCTTCTACGGCCGCCCGCCGGGCTACTCCTACTTCCGCGGCTGCTCGACCGGCGGCCGCCAGGGGCTGATGGAGGTCCAGCGGTACCCCGACGACTACGACGGCGTCCTCTCCGGCGCGCCGGCGATCAACTGGGACCGGCTCCACCTCGGCCAGATGTGGGGACAGCTCGTCATGCTGGAGGCGGATCACTTCGTGCGCCCGTGCGCCTTCCGGCTCGCCCAGGCAAAGGCCGTCGAAGCCTGCGATCTCCAGGACGGTCTGGCCGACGGTGTCATCCCCGACCCGCGGCAGTGTCCGTTCGATCCCGGGGAGCTTCTCGGCGCCGAGGCGGAGGCGGAGAGCGAGAACTGCGGCCCGATCACCGAAGCGGACGTCGCCGTCATCCGGAAGATCCTCGAAGGCCCGCGCCGCAGCGACGGCTCCTTCCTCTGGTACGGCCTGGCGCGCGGGACGAACTTCCTCTCGCTCAACGGAACCGCCGGCGACCCGCCGGCGGGCCGGCCCATGCGGATCACCCTCGACTGGTTCCGCTACTTCCTCGCCCGCGACCCGGAGTGGGACTGGACCGGCCTCACCCGCGCTTCCTACGAGCACTACTGGGACCAGTCCGTGGAGGAGTTCGGTCGCGTGTTCGGCACGGACCGCACGGACCTGTCCGGCTTCCGCGACCGCGGTGGCAAGGCGATCGTCTGGCACGGCTGGTCGGATCCGTTGATCTACGCACAGGGGACGGTCGACTGGTTCGAAGGCGTCCAGGCGCGCATGGGTGAGACGGCCGCCTTCCTGCGCCTCTTCATGGTCCCCGGCGCGCTGCATTGCCGCGACATTCCGGGTCGCACACCGGACAACGCCTTCGCCGCGGTCGTCCGCTGGGTCGAGGACGGGATCGCTCCCGAGACCCTTCCCGCCACGCGCCGGGACGAGAACGGCGATCTCATCGAATCGCGTCCCATCTGCCGCTACCCGAAGGTTGCGATCTACTCCGGCAGCGGCGAACTGAGCGACGTGGTGCACTTCGAGTGCAGGGAAGAGGTGCTGGACCGGGAGGAGGGCCAATGAGCAGGGAGGATCCGACGAAGGGTGGCAGCGACTTCCGCGGCCGGGTCGCCGTGGTGACCGGAGGCGGGGCCCGAGGCGACGGAATCGGGAACGGACGCGCGGCCGCGTTGCTCCTGGCACGGGCCGGCGCCGAGGTCGTGATCGTCGACCGGAACGAGGAAGCGGGGCGCGGCACCGTCGAGATGATCGAAGAGGAAGGCGGCGTCGCCGATCTCTTCGTCGGCGACGTGACGAGCGACGACGACTGCTCGTCCCTGGCTTCCTTCACTGTCGATCGCTTCGGACCGCCGACCGTGCTGATCAACAACGTCGGCATCGGCGCGCCCGGCACCGTCCTCGACACCGAACCGGACTTCTGGGACCGCGTGATGAAGGTCAACGTCGCGTCGATGTACCTGGTCTCCCGCGCCCTGATCCCGGCGATGGCGGGAGCCGGCGGCGGCTCGATCGTCAACATCGGCTCGATCTCCGCGATCCGCCCCAAGGGGCTCACGCCCTACTCGACGTCGAAGGGCGCGGTCGTGTCCCTGACCAGGGCGATGGCCGTCGACCATGCCCGCGACGGGATCCGCGTGAACGTCGTGCTCCCGGGCCCGGTCTGGACCCCGATGGTCCAGCGCCCGACGATGACGCCGGAGATCCGCGAGCGCCGCAAGAACGCCTCGGCGCTGCGGATCGAGGGGACCGGTTGGGACATCGGTCGCGCGGTCGTCTTCCTGGCCTCCGGCCACGCGCGCTACATCACCGGCCAGGCGCTGGTCGTCGACGGCGGCGTCACCGTGCTGTCTCCGGTGCGCTGACTGCCGCCCGCGATTCCTGGCGATTCCTACCTGCAGGAAAGGTCCTCCAATGCCACGACTTCCCTACCTCGATGTGGACGATCTCGCCCCCGAAGACCGTCGCCTCCTCGATCCGCCGCTCAACCTGTTCAGGGTCCTGGCGTACTGCCCTGAGGGGGCCCGCCTGTTCGGCCGCATGGGCATCTGGATTCGCTTCAAGACGAAGCTCGGCCCGCGCCTGCGCCAGATGGCGATCCTGCGCGTCGGCGCCGTCACGCGCACCGAGTACGAGTACAGCCACCACATCGAGCTCGGCCGCCAGTTCGGGCTCTCCGACGACGACATCCGGGCCGTCGTAGCGGGTCCGGACGCCGGGTCGCTCACGGAAGTCGAACGGCTCGTCCTCACCGCCACCGACGAGGCGACCACCGGCGTCGGCATCGGCGCCGAGACCTTCGAGGCGTTGCAGGGCCACCTCGACGAGGGGATGCTCGTCGAACTCACGATGACGATCTCGTACTACAACGGCGTCGTTCGAATGTTGAACTCGCTCGGGGTCGACGTCGAGTCCGAGTACGAGCGTTACCTCGAGGAGTTCCCGCTGCCCTAGTGGAGTGCCGGCGGCGCGGCGATACCCTCATCGCTTCCTGGCAACGTGGGCATCCCGCCCGCAAAGGAGGCTCCCCGTGGCTCGACTGCCTTACCTGGACGTGGACGATCTCGCCCCCGAAGACCGGGAGCTGCTCGACCGGCCGATCAACCTGGCGCGGATGCTCGCGCACAGCCCCGCGGGCACGCGGTCGTTCCGCGGCACCGGAGCCTGGATTCGCTGGAAGTCCCGCTTCGATCCGCGGCTGCGCGAGATGGCGATCCTGCGCATCGGCGTCATCACCCGCACCGACTACGAGTACAGCCACCACATCGAACTCGGCCGCCAGTTCGGTCTCTCCGACGACGACATCCGCGCCGTCATCGCGGGACCGGACGCCGGATCGCTGCCGGAACTCGAACGTCTCGTCCTCACCGCCGCCGACGAGGCGACCGAAGGTCTCGAGATCAGCGCCGCGACCTTCGATGCGCTACGCCGTCACCTGGACGCCGAACTCCTGGTCGAACTCACGATCATCATCGCGTTCTACAACGCGGTCGTCCGCGTCCTCCGGTCGCTGGAGATCGACGTCGAGCCCGGCTATGAGCGGTATCTGCAGGAGTTCCCCCTCCCGTAGCCCGGCAGCCGCACACTGGGTGCGCCGGCGCCCCCGCCGGCTGCCGCCGCAGGCGGCCAAGTGGACGCGCCGCGAAGCGGCGACCATTCTGCGCCGGAAGCGGCCGCTCTCAGCGCCGCTCCGGCAACTCGGCGAACGTCCCCAGAACGAGTCCTGCGTCGCGGGCTTGCGCCACGAGCTGATCCCACAGTGCACGAAGCTCGGCGGGCTTCCGGTCGCGACCGAGTCCCCTCGGAGTTCGGAAGGCGGCCGGGTTCAGATACTCGATCGGAAGATCGATGAACGGGCGCCTGAAGCCCGAATCGCCGCACTCGGGACTCGCGGGAAAGAAGCTGAACATGCCTTCGACGGGATCGTCAGGCGTCGCTCCCCGGTAGAGGCGGAGCCGGTCGCGGGCCGTTGCACAGGTCTTCGCCGCCGGCGTGTCACCGGTCAGGGGCCGGATGGTCACGTTCAGGAAGGTGTTCGGAACCCAATCTCTGAGTACGGAGCGTGCGTCAGCACCGTGGTAGTCCTTGAAGTCCTTGACGACGAGCACGGTATCGAGCATCCACCGCCACGCACCGTTGCGCTTCTTGGCGCTCCCGAATGCGATGACGGACCCTTCGGCGAGTCGTCTCAGGCCGGGTTTGCTCGGCTGGAAACAGTTCGAGTAGAGGAATCGCGGTCCGAAGATGAAGGGGTCGGTGTTGTGCAGGCCCTCGTAGCTGTTTCTCGGAACGTAGTACGGGCGCCACAGCCACCGCGGATAGAGGAAGTCGCCGTCCGGGGGATTGAGTGGGTGTACAAGCTCGGACTCCGCTTCCCACTCGCCCCAGCCGTACAGATCACCGGACTGTCGTTGATCGTCCCGGTCAATCCACTGGCCGTGCATCTGCATGAACTTCCGCGCGTGAGCGTGTTCCTGCGTGTTCCAGGTCTTGTCGGTGCCGCGGTCGGGTTCGTGCTCCCGTCTGGGGTGGGAGAGTTGAACGAAGCACCGGTCAGCAGCCATCTTCGTAGGTCTCCGTCGCGCTGGCTCCCACCTCGTGCTTTTGGTCACGGGAAAGCAGTTGGAACGGTGTGAAGGCCGCTTGTCCGAAGACGAACAGCGACTCCTCGCCGTCCACGTCGTACCAGCGTGCCCGGACCCTGTATGGCCGCCTGCGGACGTCGCCTCGGCTTGTTCGTTTGAAGACTCTGAGGGAACGCCACTCGTCTATCGGGGGGAACCTGATCCGATCTAGATGAACCTTCGCTACAGACAGGAACACGATCTGAGGTCTGAGTGCCACTAGCAGTTCGTGCCAGAGCGGCACGCCGACTGCTTCGAGGTCTGCGCGATCCCGCCTCAGCTCGCTCCAGGTCGGGTTGGTTGCGACGGGCGAGCAAATGTCGGTGTGGAGGGCTGTCGAGGCCTTCCGAGCGTCGTAGTAGCTCGTGCTCGCGCCGTTGAGCAGGTACTCGTAGGCGCTGAACCAGCGCCTGTAGGGGTAGGTCCGAAAGTAGGCCGACATTGCGGCTAGATAGCGGCTCGGTTCCCGTTCGCGCTGGTTTCGAATCAGGGGAAAGCGCGCGAAGGCGTTGTCCGAAGGGAACTCGTGAAGCGAAGGATTCAAGCCGACCGTCAGCACGCGCAAGGGCGAGCCCAGGTATGCGTCGAGGTCACCGAAGAACAGGATCGGCGCGGCTGGTGTGACGCGCGAAGGCAGATTGCCGGCTCGGTCGAACGCCTGCCAGGTTTGGTCGACCAGCGGGGCAAGAAGCCGTTCTGATTCGCCCCTTGGCAGGGGCTTGGTCCGCAGTGTGCGGACGTAGTGTGCACCCCGGCGTTCACCTCGGCGTCTCAGATCGCCACGGGCCACAAGGCGAGCAAGCAGGGTCAAGGCTCCGGACCGATCGAGTCCCGTGAGTCGCCGTACAGAGGTGTTCGTGAGCGGCGCTTCGCGTGCCGCCTCTAGTACGAGCTTCTCGATCTCGTCCTGGTCGAGTTGCGTGCGGGTTCCGGGAAGGACTTGGCTGATGCGATAGGTGGCGCCGCCACGCTGGCCGGACTGGACGAGCAGGCCGTGGTCGCGAAGTCGCTGCAGGGCCTTGCGTGCTGCGAGGTGATCCACGCCGAGGATCTCCCGGGCGCGCGCGTTGCTGAGCGCCTCGCCGCGTGCGGCCATGACCACTAGCAAACGGTCGGACGCTCGCAGGGATCCGCCAAGTTCGAGTTCGTCGATCCAGGCCCTTTCCTCCTTCGTGACCGCCGTTTCCAGCCAAAGCGTTACGGAAACAGCCGTGCCGCCCGGTTCCTTGAAGAGGGGCGGCCGCAGGAGATTCGCCGCCATCGCGTCCTCCATCCGATCGACGCCGGTGCCGGCGTCTTCTGCGAGCTTGAACCGTCGAAGCGTTCGGATGACGTCGTTGTTGCGGGCGGAACACTGTTCGCGGATGTTCTCTAGCGTTACCGGTTCGGGTAGGCCGCCGGGAGAGATGATGTCGACCCGGTCGGGCCGAATCTCCACGCGGACTGACGCTCCCGCCGTCTCGTAAGAACGATGGGCTACTGCGTTGGCGATCGCTTCGCGAAGAACCTCTTCGGGGAGACGAGGCAGTTGCTGTCTGATCAGGCCCACCACGACGAGATCGAATCCGAGTTCTGCCTGGACGAGTCGAGTGGTTTCGCGGACCTGGGTTGGCAGGGGCCCTTGGACCTCAATGCGTCGGTCGTAACTCGGGCCGTCGTCGCGGTACCGGAAGATCTCGACGAACGTCTTGCCGAGAACGCGGTGAGGCTGCTCGGTCAGGTAGAGCGCCCCGGCTACGGTCAGGCGCTCCTCGCCGTCTTCCCTGGTCACGAGCGACGCCTCTCGAAGCCGCTCGGCGACTGCGTCCCCAGACCAGCCCCACGCCGTGGCCAACTCGCGAAGCAGGTCTTGATCCGCCGCGCGGAGGGGCATCGCCGTTGCGGTTCGCTCGAAGTGTACGAGGGTCCGTCGGGCCATAAACTCGGAGAGTTCGCGCCCTATGAGGGCCGTGTTCGAGGCGCCGCGTCTTACCAGGACCCGGCCGTCCGGAGTTTGCGAGAACCCCTCGTGCCGGCACTGGATGGTCAGCACGACGATGTTCCGTTTCTCCACCGTAAGGTGGCGGACCTTGTAGCGCCCCGGGTTGTGAAGGTTCGCAACAAGCTGGTGCAGCGTCGCCTCGCGGTTGCCGCTGGGTACTACTCCCTTGACCAAGCCGTCGTCACGGACACCGATCAGGATCACTCCACCGTCCGAGTTCGAGAAGGCGACTACGGCTTCCTGGAGCCGACGCTGGCCGAACCCCTCCTTGAACTCGACGAACCGGTCCTCTTGCGGGAACTCGAGGGCGAGTTCCCGCTCGGCAAGTGTGCTGACCGGCGGGCGTCCGGACTCAGGATGGAAGAGCGGATATGACATACATCGACATCGCGCCGTGAGCGCCGACGAAGTTTGTCATAAGTTGTCGACCCCCTCCTTACTCAAGAGTCAGTCTCAGGCTCCCCCAACCCAGTCTGACTCAACAGGAACGTAGCCTCCGCCGCGACGAACTCGACCCGCTCCGACATGGGTAAACCCCGACTCGCCGCGTGGCCCGCAAATGGGTGATAGCGCATGATGACCGGCAACCCCGAGGACGTCGCCGCCTGCAGCCGGGCAGCGACCTTGCGGGCCTGGAGCGGCGGCACGCGGGTGTCCAGGTCGCCCTGGGTCAGCATGACGGCCGGGTAGGCGACGCCGTCGCGAATCGCCTGGTAGGGGGAGAAACCGCGCAGCGACTCGAACTGGTCGGGGATCTCTCCGTCGCCGTACTCGAGCAGGGCGGGCATGTTGTTCGTCTCGGTGAAGGTGTAGAAGCGGATCAGGTCGAGCTCGGGGAAGCCGCAGAGCACGGCGCGGTAGAGGTCGGGGCGCTGGGTCAGGGAGGCGCCGACCAGCAGGCCGCCGTTGCTCGCGCCGTGGATCGCCAGGCGGTCCGGGTCGCTGTAGCCCTCGGCGATCAGCCATTCGCCGGCCGAGATGAAGTCGTCGAAGACGGTCTGCTTGTTGTGGCGCATCCCGGCCTGGTGCCATTCCTCGCCGTACTCGCTGCCGCCCCGCAGGGTCGCGACGGCGTAGACGCCGCCGGCCTCGAGCCACAACGCCGCCAGCGGGTTGAACCGCGGGGTCAGGGAGACGTTGAAGCCGCCGTAGCCGTTGAGCAGGGCGGGCGTCGTGCCGTCGGGCTCGAAGCCCTCCCGGTGGGCGATGTACATCGGCGCGGAGGTGCCGTCCTTCGAGGTGTAGCGCACTTGCTTCAGGACGTAGCCGTCGCCGGAGAACGGCACCTGAGGCTCCCGGAAGACCTCGCGCTCGCCGGTCTCGAGGTCGAGCAGCCAGGTGACGGGCGGCTGCAGGTAGGAGGCGAGCGACAGCAGCGCCTTGCCCTCGCCGGCCCCGCGAATGCCGGCGTTGTGGTGTTCGGGCACCTCGACCTCGCCGGCCGGAGTGCCGTCGAGTTCGAAGACGCGGATCCGGCTGGCCACGTGGTGCAGGTAGGTCAGGTAGAGCCTGTCGTCGATGACCGACACGCCCTGCAGGACGTCCTCGGCCTCCGGCACGACCTCGCGCCAGTCAGCAACAGCCGGCCGGTCGAGATCGACCTCCATCAACCGGTTGAGCGGCGCGTCCAGGTTCGTGCGCACGAACAGCCGGCCGTCGTGGTGGTGAGTGTTGAAGCGGGCCTCCATGCCTTCGACGATCGGCGTCGGCCGCCAGGTGCCGATCTCGACCAGGTACACGTCGCTCCGCGCCCATCCGTGCTGGACGCCGACGAGCAGCCTCGAGTCGTCGATCTGCTCGGCGCGGACGAAGGCGCGCGGCCCGATCCCTTCGCCGAACACCAGGGCGTCGTCCGCGCGCTCGGTGCCGAACCTGTGGAAGCGGACGCGCGGTCCCTCGTGGCGATCGCGGACCGTGTAGTAGATGCCGCTGCCGTCCTTCGCGAAGAACGCCTGGTCGTTCAGCGCCCGCGGCAATTCGAAGTCGAGGTCGACGTTCTGATCCAGGTCGCGCAGGCGAACCGTCGTCTCGTCCGCGCCGCCGATGCGGACGTTGTAGAGCATCTGCTTCCCGTCGGGCGAAACGCCGACGATGCCCAGGTGGGCGTAGTCGCCGCCGAGATCCACATCCGCCGGGTCGATCACGACCTCGTACTCGCCTGCCGGGTCGATCTTCGCGGGCCCGGCCTCCGCGTCCTCCGGTGCCGGCCTGCGCGCGATGGAGGCTAGCTCCTCGCCGGCCCGGCGGAGAGTGAAGAGCTCGTACTCGCCGGCCTTGTGCGGGGAGCCGATGGACGGCGTGTCGATCAGCTCGGCCAGCCGCCGCCGCGCCCATTCGCGCTCCGGCGGCTCGCCGACGATCAGCTCGGCGTACTCGTTCTGGCGGTCGATGAACGCTCGGGTCTCCGGGCTGTCCTGGTCCTCCAGCCACCGGTACGGATCCTCGAACTCGACCCCGTGGAGCGTCTCGGTGAAGGGGATCCGCTCTGTCTCGGGTGGCGGCGGGTAGTCGCCGCCGCAGGCTGCGAGGCCCAGGAGAAGCAGGGCGGCCAGAACGAGGGCGTGTGGCTTCGGTGCGGGCAAGCGGCAAGCGTATCGTCTGTCGTCGGCCGCCCGTTCATTGACCAACCGCTGCACGTCTGGCACAGTGATCAAGGTGAGTCTTCCGCTCAAGCGTGTCGTTGCGGTCGCCATCCTGCTGGGATGCCAGACGCCGGGCGCGTTTGCGTTCACGGCCGCGCTGGACCTGGCGGCTCATGTCTTCGCGTCGGAGCACGAGCACGACACCTCGGCTCTGACCAGGTCGGCGACCCACGGGCATCACCACGACGACGAGGCGGTACCCGACCACGACCACGACGTCACGCTGGACTCGGAAGCGGGCGTGCGGCCCCCCGACCCGTCGGCGACTGTGGTACTCGCCCTGCCGTCTTCGGCGTCCCTGACGCTCGCCGAGGGGTCCCCCTACGACGCGGCGTCCCGACGCGGACCGCCGGCGCCTCTCTTCCGGTCTCACTGCGCACTGCTGCTCTGATCCGCGGCCTTGGCCCGGGCTCGATTCGCGCCCGGAACCTGGACGCGGAAAGGAGTCAGCATGCATCGTTTCAGCCTGATCGGCCTCCTTGGAGGCTTCTTCGCCGTCGCCGGCGCTGCCCAGAGCGGACCTGTCGTCACCGAGGCCGAGTTCCTCTCGGTTCTCGACGAGACACACCCCGCGGTTCGCGAGAGCGCCGAGGCTGTCGGACTCGCCGAGGCCCGTCTGCTGGCGGCCCGGGCATTCGACAATCCGGTCGTTGAGGCGGTCCGCGAGGATCCCGCCGGCCCGATCGGCCAGACCGACGTTCTCGTTTCCTGGCAGATTCCGAACGCCGCGCGCCGCCCGGAGATCGAAGCTCGGGAAGGCGAGATCGGGGCCGCCCGGAGGCGTCTGGCCCACGATCTGCTTGGTTACCGCCTCGCGATGAGGGAGGCCTATGCCGGCTGGGCCGTGGCCGCCGCGCGGTGGCAACGACTCTCGGTGCAGGCGGAGCGCGTCGAGTCGCTCGCGGAGCGCGAAGCGTCCCGCGCGGAGAGAGGGGAAGCCTCGGGGCTCCAGGCCCGCCGGCTCCGCCTGGCCGCCGCCACGCTCCGTTCCCGCGTCGCTCTCGCTGTCGGGGCGAGCGAACGGGCGAGGGGCGAGGCCGCGGCCTGGCATCCCGACTTGCCGGTGGACGCGCGGCCGGTTCTGCCGGAGCTGCCGGAGGCGCCGCCGCTGGACGGGACCGATTCCCGTGTGCGAGCCGCCGAGGCGGCGCTGGCTTCGGCCGAACTGGCTCAGCTCGCGACCCGACCGGTGCTTGCTTCGCCCGAGCTGACGCTGGGCTGGCGCCGGCAGGACCTGACGCCGGGCGCGGTCGACGGACCGATCTTCGGAGTCGCCTGGTCCGTTCCGCTGTTCGACCGCCGGCAGGCGGCGCGGCGAAGCTCGGAAGCTGGCCTGGACGCCGCCCGGGCCAGGCTCGAACTCGCGGAGCGCGAATCGGCCGCGGCGCGAGCCGCCGCGAGAAACAACTTCGCCCGGCTGGGCGCCGCTCTCGCGGACGCGCGTCAGGAGCTTGGCGCCACCGAGCGAATGCTGGACGGCGCCGAGGCGGCTTTCCGGCAGGGCGAGGCCGGCCTGACCGATCTGCTGGAGACGCACCGTTCGGTGACCGAGGCGGAACTGGCGGTGCTCGATCTGCATGAGGCGGCGCTGGCGGCGCATCGTGAACTCGAACGGCTCGCGGCCAGCCGGGAAGGGGGGGCGGGGTCATGAGGTGGGGTGGAGCTGCGGCGGAAGCCGGCCAGAAGGCCGGCGCACCGACACGAGGCGTGCCAGGACATGGCTTGACAGCGATCTTCGCGGCGCTTCCTGTACTCCTCCTTGGTTGCGTGAGCTCGCCGCCGACCGAGGAACACGATCATTCTCACGAGAGCTGGACGGTCACGGCTCTCGGCGAGCGCTTCGAGGTCTTCCCCGAGATCGACGCTCTGGAGGTCGGACAAACGGCGACGGCCCACACTCACGTCACCCGTCTGGCGGACTTCGGACCCCTGGTGGAGGGGACCGTGGAGATCGTGCTCGTCGACGGCGAGGGCGAACAGGTGTTCGGCGCCGGCGAGTCGGCCGACCCCGGCCACTTCCTCGTCGAGGTCATGCCGCAACGTCCCGGCGAGGCGGATCTGCTCTTCCGGATCGACGACGGAGCGGGAATCGAGGAGATCCCGGGCGGCCGGGTCCGTGTCGGCGCGGCGGATCAACCGGAAGGCCTCATCCAGGCGCCGGAGCTGCCGGCCGGGTCCGACGGTGGCGAGCCCGTGGCCTTCATCAAGGAGCAGCAGTGGCAGGGCCGCTTCGCGACCGCCTGGGTCGAGGAGGGGCACCTGGCTCTCAGCGTCTCCGGCGTGGCCACCTTCCGGCCGCCGGCGGGCGGCGAGAGCACGGTGACCGCGCAGGTGGACGGCGTCGTCCAGCCTCCCGGGGGAGCGCGTTCCTGGCCGTTCGTCGGACGCCGCGTGGAGCGGGACGCACCGCTGTTTCGAGTGGTTCCGCTGGTCGCTTCCGAGCGCAGTCTGGCGACCCTCGAAGGGGAACTCGAGGCGCTGGCGGTGGAGCTGGAGAGCGCGCGGTCGCGAAGCACGCGGCTTCGCGAACTCCTGGCGCTCGAAGCGGTCAGCGAGCGGGAGGTCGAGGTGACCGGGGTCCGGGCCCGCACGCTCGAGGCGCGGCACCGGGCGGCGGAGCGGGACCTCGAATCGGCCCGTTCCTCGCGCGAAGGCGGAGCGGAGGGCGCCGGCATCTCGCTCAAGGCTCCGTTCTCCGGCCGGATCGCCGCCGTCAGCACCACACCCGGCGCGACGGTCGCCGCCGGCGACGCCCTGGCCCGGCTGGTTCGGACCGACGTGGTGTGGATCGAGGTCGCCCTGCCGCCTCAGGACGCGCGGCGGCTCGCGGCGGCCGGCCTGCGCGGCGTCGTTCTGGACGACCCGGAGAGCGGACCGGTACGCATCGACGAGGGCCTCTCCCTCGTCTCGGTTTCGCCGGAGCTTTCGCACCGGACCGGCACGGTGACCGTTCTGCTCGAGGCCCCCGGCCTTGCCGGCACGGGTTTCGCGCTCGGGTCGACCGTGGCGGCTCAGGTGCTGATGGCCGGCGAGGAGAGCGGCATCGTCGTACCCGCTTCGGCCGTGGTCGACGACGGCGGCGTGCCGGTCGTCTTCCTGCAACTCTCCGGCGAGGACTTCCAGCGCCAGACGGTGACGGTGCTCGGCCGGCAGGGGGACGAGGTGCTCGTCGGCGGCCTGGCGCCCGGCCAGCGCCTGGTGACCCGCGGCGGCGACGCGATCCGCCGCTCGTCGCTCATGGCGAGCGGCGAAGCCCACGGCCACGTCCACTGAGGGCTGAAGGATGGGCCCACTCGAGCGACTGCTTCGCTTCTCCCTCCGCCATCGGTTTCTGGTGGTCGCCGGGGCCGCGGTTCTCACCGCCGGCGGAGCGGTCTGGATCCTGAGCCTGCCGGTGGACATCTTCCCCGACCTTTCGGCGCCCACGGTGACCGTGATCACGGAGGCGCCGGGAATGGCCGCGGAGGAGGTCGAGCTCCTGGTGACCTACGCGGTCGAGTCGGCGATCAACGGCTCGCCCGGGGTGCGGCGGTTGCGGTCGATCTCGGCCGACGGGATCTCGGTGGCCTGGGTCGAGTTCAACTGGGGAACCGACATCTACCGCGCACGCCAGGTCGTTAGCGAGCGCCTGCAGCGGGTCGACCTTCCGGCGCAGGCCGAGACGCCGGAGCTGGGACCGATCTCGTCGATCATGGGCGAGATCACGTTCATCGCGATGACGTCGGATCCCGTCGAGGAAGGCGGCGTCGGTTCGATGGAGCTGCGCCGGGTGGCGGAGACGGTCGTCCGGCGGACTCTCCTCGCCCTCCCCGGCGTATCCCAGGTCGTCCCGATCGGCGGTGAAAGGCGGCAGCTCCAGGTCACGGTGCGACCGACCGTTCTCGCCCAGAACGACCTTCCGCTCGCCGACGTCACCCGTGCCGTGGCCCGGTCGAGCCGCAGTCTGGCGGCCGGCTTTCACGTGGAGGCCGGCGAGGAGCACATCGTCCGCGTGCGCAGCCGCGCGCGCAGCCCGGAGGAGGTGGCGGCCGCCGTCGTGCGGGTCGATGGCGGGATCCCGCTGCGGGTCGGCGACGTGGCAAGCGTCGAGTGGGGACCCGCGCCGGTCCGCGGCACCGGCTCCTACCGCAACCGCCCCGCGGTCATCCTGTCGGTGCAGAAGCAGCCGGGGGCCAACACGCTCGATCTGACCGCGACGATCGACGAGACGCTCGCGCGGCTGCAGCCGACGCTCCCCGAAGGCGTGACCCTCGAGAGCGAGAACTTCCGTCAGGCCGACTTCATCGAAGTGGCGATCGGCAACGTCTCCGAGGCGCTTCGCGACGGAGCGATCCTCGTCATCGTCATCCTGGCGCTCTTCCTCGGCAGCGTCCGCACGACGTTCATCTCGGCGTTCGCGATCCCGCTCTCCCTGGTCACCGGGATCCTGGTCATCTCGGCCTTCGGGCTCCAGATCGACACGATGACCCTCGGCGGTCTGTCGATCGCCATCGGCCTGCTGGTGGACGACGCGATCATCGCGATCGAGAACATCTTCCGCCGGATGAGGGACGAGCGGCGGCTGCCGGAAGGTGAACGCCGGCCGGCCGAAGAAGTGGTCGCGGCCGCGACGAAGGAGGTGCTGAGCCCGATCCTCCTCGCCACCCTGATCGTCGTCCTGGTGTTCGTTCCGATCTTCTTCCTGCCGGGCCTGGAGGGCCGGCTGCTGCGGCCGCTCGGCTTCGCCTTCATCACGGCGCTCTCGGCCTCCCTGATCGTGGCGCTGACCGTCACGCCGGTGCTGGCGCTCCTGTTCCTCGGCCGGGCGCGGGCGCTCCGGACCCGCGGGCCGTGGCTTCTGCGCGCCTTCCAGTGGGCGTACACGCCGACTCTCGACTGGTGCCTCTCGCATCGCTGGGCGGTGCTTTCGTCGTCGGCCGTGCTCGTGGCGCTCGCGCTGGCACTCCTGCCCGGGTTGGGGCGCAGCTTCCTGCCGCCGTTCAACGAGGGGTCGCTCACCGTGTCGGTAGTCAGCGCGCCCGGCATCCCGCTCGCGGAGAGCGATCGGCTGGGAAGCCAGGTCGAAGAGGCGCTGCTCGCCTTCCCAGAAGTCGTCTCGACGAGCCGGCGCACCGGTCGGGCGGAGAAGGACGAGCACGTGCAGGGCGTGAACGCTTCCGAGATGGAGGTCGTGCTCGCCCGGCTCGAAGACGGACGCTCCAAGGACGAACTCGTGGCGGAGATGCGCCTTGCCGTGGCGGCGATTCCGGGCGCCACCGTCTCCTTCGGGCAGCCGATCAGCCACCGGATCGACCACATGATCTCGGGCTCCAGAACGAACCTCGCGGTGAAGGTCTTCGGCCCCGATCTCGCCGTGCTGCGGTCGCTCGCGGCGCGGATCGAGCAGGTCCTCGGGGACGTGCCCGGCATCGTCGACCTGTCGAACCAGGAGCAGTCGCCGGTCCCGCAGCTCGTCGTCGACTTCGATCGCGCAGCGATGGCCCGGTACGGGTTGAGCCTGGCCGACCTCGGGGAGGCGGTGGAAGCGCTCTTCCAGGGCGTCGTCGTCGGCGAGATCGTGGAGGAAGGGCTGGTCTCGGACATCGCGGTGCGCCTGCCTCCGGGTCTCCGGGCCGAGCCGGACCGGGTCGCGGCCCTCCCGGTTTCCACCCCGGGCGGCGATCTCGTGCGCCTCGGCGCGGTGGGCAGCGTGCGGCATGCCCTGGGTCCGTCCCTGATCCGGCGGGAGAACGCCCAGCGGGTGGCGATGGTCACGGCGAACGTCGCGGGCGCGGATCTGGTGGGCACGGTCGAGCGCGCGGAGGCCGCTGTCGCCGCGGAGGTCGACCTGCCGGCCGGCTACTTCGTGACCTTCGGCGGGCAGTTCGAGGAGGCCGGCCGGCGCTTCTCGACGATGGGCCTCCTGATCGCGCTCATCCTGGCCGGAATGTACGGCCTGCTCTACGTGGAGTTCGGCAGCCACCGCGACACCCTGGCGATGCTCGTCAACGTGCCGCTGGCCCTGGTGGGCGGAGTCGTCGCGGTGGCTCTGGGCGGCGGCGTCCTGTCGCTCGCGACCGTGGTCGGCTTCGTCACGCTGTTCGGGATCGCGACGCGCAACGGCGTTCTGCTGGTCAGCAACTACCGGCGCCTGCTCCGCGAGGGACTGTCGCTGGAAGCCGCCGTCCGCCGCGGTTCGGAGGAGCGCATGCCGCCCATCCTGATGACGGCGCTCACCGCCGGACTCGCGCTGGTGCCGCTGGTGCTGGGCGCCGGCGAGCCGGGCAACGAGATCCTGAGTCCGATGGCCCAGGTCATTCTCGGCGGGCTGTTGACGTCGACGTTCCTGAACCTGGTCGTCGTGCCGGTGCTCTACGCCAGGAACCTGCGCGCCTGACACTGGGTGCCGGCTGGGTGCGCGGGTCTTCTGACCCGCTGCCGCCGAAGGCGGCCAAGAGCACGCGCCGCGAAGCGGCGACCGATCTTCCGCTAGGTTGTAGCGATCATGAGACCCATAGCGTTCCTGGCCGTCGCCCTCGTATCTCCCCTCCTCGCCTGCAGCGTGGGCGACTCCAGCGACGGCTCCGCCGCCGCGGACCTCATCGCCGCCGCCGGCAACGAGTACCTGGAGTTCGTCGCCGACCAGGACCCCTACCTCAAGTTCCGCCGCGGCGAGAAGGTGGAGAACTTCCCGGACTGGACGCTTGAAGCCGCCGAGGCCGACGCAGCCTTCGCCCGGGACCTGCTGGACCGGCTCGCCGGGGTCGACGAGGAGGCGATCGACCACGAGGACTGGCTCTCGCTCGAGCTCCTGCGCTGGAACCTCGGCATGCTGGTCGAGGCGCCGAAGCACTACTGGGCGGACTTCAACATCACGCCCTACGCGGCCGGCGGCTTCAGCCTGAACATCCTCCACCAGGTGCTCGGCGCCGCTCCGGTCGGCACCGACGAGGAGCGCGCGCACTACCTCCACCTGCTCGATGAGTACGCCCAGGGGATCGGGCAGCTCGCCGACAAGGTGGCGGGCCAGAAGGAGCGCGGGATCCATCTGCCGAAGGCCCAGGTCCCGGCCGTGGCCGGGATGTTCGAGGGCTACCGGGGTCGGCTCGAAGAGCTGTTCGTGCCGGCCGCCGACCGCGCCGGCGACGGGGGCGACGACTTCCTGGCCCGGGCCCGCGAGGCCGTCGAAACGGGAATCGACGCACAGCTCGGCCGCCTGATCGCGGAACTCGGCGACGACTACCTGGAGGCGGCGCCCGAGCAGGTCGGGCTGAGCACGGCGCCCGGCGGCCGCGAGCTCTACGTCCACCGCGTCCGGATGCACACGACGACCGACCTCACCCCCGAGGAGATCCACCAGCTCGGCCTAGACGAGGTCGCGCGAATCGAAGCAGAGCTGGCGGTGCTGCGAGACGAGATCGGCTTCGAGGCCAGCTCGGAAGAGACCGCGATGAAGGAGTTCCTCGACCAGGTCCGCGCCGACCCGCGCTTCATCGCCGCGTCGCCCGAAGAGGTCGAGGAGCGTTACATGGGCTACATCGAGAAGATCGAGCCCCACGTCGCCGACTACTTCGATGTTCTGCCGGAGGCGCCCTACGGCGTCCGCCGGCTCGACCCGACCTCCGAGGCGACGATGACCTTCGGCGTCTACCAGCTCCCGACCGCCGCCAACCCGCGCGGCGAGTACCGCTACAACGGCTCGGACCTGGAGAACCGCTCCCTGTTCTCGGCCCAGGGGCTGATCTACCACGAGCTGATCCCCGGCCACCACTTCCAGCTCGCGCTGGCGAACGAGCGCGAGGAGCTGCCCCGCTTCCGCCGCGAGACGATCGGCTACGGCGCCTTCACCGAAGGCTGGGCCGAGTACGCCGCCAACCTCGGCAAGGAGATGGGCCTCTACGAGGACCCCTACGACCTCTACGGCCGCCTGGTCATGGAGATGTTCATCTCCTGCCGCCTGGTGCTCGACACCGGCATGAACTACTTCGGCTGGGACCTCGAACGCGCCCGCGAGTACATGAGCGCCCGGGTCGTCTACTCCGACGTCGAGGTCGCCACGGAGTTGCTGCGCTACTCAGCCGACATCCACGGCCAAGCCCTCGCCTACCGCATCGGCAACCTGGAGATCCTCCGCCTGCGCCGGAAGGCCGAGGAAGCCCTCGGCGACCGCTTCGACATCAAGGCCTTCCACGCCGCCGTGATCGGCAGCGGCGCCATGCCGATGGTCGTGCTGGAGGAGCACATCGACTGGTGGATTCGCCAGCAGGGGTAGAAGACACTGGGTACGCGGGTCTGTCATCCGAACTCGGCCTTGGCCTCAGCCATCAGGGCGCCGGGATGAACGGGTCCAACGGCTCTATTCCCAGGCGCTTGAAGTCGCGAACGTTGCGGGTGACGACGGTCAGTCGGTGAATCTTGGCGACGGCGGCGATCATCGCATCCTGGGACAGGGCGACCGACTGACGGTGCATCAGCCGTCCCCACTCGCGGAAGATCGTGCCATCGAGAGACAGGATGGGGTACGCCTCCATGACCTGATCGAGCCACTTCTCCAGTACTTCGGCCTTTGCGGGGTCTTGGGCGCGAGTCTTCTCGATTCCCCCCTGAATCTCGCCTACGGTCACCGCGGACAGGTGGAGTCGTTCCGCCGGGACGTTTCGGAGCCACTCCAGGACCGCGGGATGCGGCCGGTTGCGACGCAACTCCGAGACGACGTTCGTGTCGAGGAGGTACATCCCCTACTCGAGTCGAGGCGCTTCGCGATAGCGGAAGTCGCGTCTGGGCAGGGCCAGTTCCTCGGTTCTCGGTTCGGGCGCCAGAAGGAGCGTCTTGAGATCGGGCTTGGACGCCCTTGAGAGCCTCCGCCACTGATCGATCGGCACCAGGACAGCGGTCGGCACGCCGCGCTTCGTGACGACCTGCGGCCCTTCCGCCACGCTCGTCTCGAGAAACTCGCTGAAGCGGGCCTTCGCATCCTGTACCTGCCATACGTTGCCCATCGGCTCTCCTTCTCAACAGACTAGACGCCACACTAGTCTGCGACATCGAGCCCCGTCAACTCGCCTTTCCGCCGTCCTGTTGCCGGCCGGATTCGTCGGTTTGCCCTCGAACCAGGCGCCGCGCCCGCGCCTCGACGTTCGGTACAGGTCCTCCCGGAGTGCAGGCTCGGCCTGTGGCGGCCCGCATCCTCCCGATGACAATAGGCGACACCATCGTCACCGTCTTCACGGCCGGCTCGCCGGCCTTCAGGACCAGGTAGCCGTGGTCTTCCGTGCCTGTCCGCCATGCCTGCCGGTAGCCCTCGTAGCAGGCGTCCATCTCGTTCTCGTAATCGCCGATCAACCTGGAACCGTGGATCAAGAGGTAGCGCCCGGCGTACTTCCGCCGGTACTCCTCGAAGTGTTCCTCGTAGAAAGCTCGCTCTTCCGCGAGTAGCTTCTCAGGCATCGGGATCTCCTGTTCGACGGGCGACGGATCAGTCGCCGGGTTGGTGAGATCGAAGAGAACACACCCTCCCCCGCCTGACAACTCCGGGTTCCCTGGAACGGGCTTGTACCATGCGGCGATTCCCTTCAGGTCGCTCACCCATCCGGCGGACCTCCGACAGTGCCCGCCGGGCACGCAGGTATCCGGTCGCTCGGCGGCCGTCTCCGAACGAATGCCCCTGACCCCCGAACAGCGCGCCCGCGAGAGGATCGATTGCCAACTCGCCGCCGCGGGCTGGCGGGTCCAGGGCTACCGGGACATGGACATCCACGCGAGTTCCGGCGTGGCCGTCAGGGAGTACCCGCTGACGTGGCGGGAAGACGGCGAGCCCAGGAGCGGGTTCGCCGACTACCTCCTGTATGCCGACGGCAAGGCGATAGGGGTCGTCGAGGCGAAGCCCGCGGGGCACACGCTCCAGGGGGTCATCCTCCAGTCGAAGAAGTACACCGAAGGGCTGGAGCCGTGGGTCCCGGCCTGGAGTCGCCCCCTTCCGTTCGCGTACGAATCGACCGGCGAAGTGACCCAGTTCACCAACGGTCTCGATCCCGAGCCGCGGAGCCGCGAGGTCTTCACCTTTCACCGGCCGGAGGAGTTGCTGCGCTTGCAGGGCCTGGAGCCCGAGCAACTGCGCGGCATGCTGCGGCGGATGCCGGAACTGGAGCAGGGCCGACTCTGGCGTGTGCAGCACAACGCGATCCGGAACCTGGAGCAGTCGCTCGCACACGGCCGTCCTCGCTCCCTCATCCAGATGGCCACCGGCAGCGGCAAGACGTTCACGGCAGTCTCGGCCTGCCATCGCCTGATCAAGCACGCGAAGGCGAAGCGCATCCTGTTCCTGGTCGACCGGAACAACCTCGGGAAGCAGACTCTGAACGAGTTCAAGCAGTTCCGCGATTCCTCGTCGGGCTACAGCTTCGCCGATGAGTTCGTGGTCCAGCGGCTGAAGGGCAACGCGATCGACCCGGCCAGCAAGGTCGTGATCACCACGATTCAGCGGCTCTACTCCATCCTGAAGGGCGACACGGAGTACGACCCGGCGAACGAAGAGGAGTCGATGTTCGAGTCCGGCCGGGTGACCGGCGGGGAGCCCGTTCCGGTCGAGTACGCGCCGGAGCTGCCCATCGAGATGTTCGACTTCATCGTCATCGACGAGTGCCACCGGTCGATCTACAACGCGTGGCGACAGGTCGTCGAGTACTTCGACGCGTTCCTGATCGGCCTGACCGCCACGCCGAGTCCGCAGACCATCGGCTTCTTCAACAACAACATCGTGCAGGACTACTCGCACACGAAGGCGGTCGCGGACGGGATCAACGTCGGCTACGAGGTCTACCGCATCAGGACCAAGGTCTCGGAGGAGGGAAGCAGGGTGCAGGCGGGACGCTACATCCCCCAGCGCGACCGCCGCACCCGCAAGATGACCCTGGCCGAGATGGAGGACGACCTCACCTACGGCGCGAAGCAGCTCGACCGCGACGTCGTTGCGCCGGACCAGATCCGGCTCGTCGTGCGTACGTTCCGGGACCGCCTGTTCACGGAGATCTTCCCGGAGCGCACGGAAGTGCCCAAGACGCTCGTGTTCGCCAAGCAGGACAGCCACGCCGACGACATCGTGAAGATCCTCAAGGAGGAGTTTGGCAAGGGCAACGACTTCTGCCAGAAGATCACGTCGAAGACGACCGGGGCGAAGCCCGAGGACCTGCTGAGCAGCTTCCGCAACTCCTACAACCCGCGCATCGCCGTCACGGTGGACATGATCGCGACGGGGACGGACGTGAAGCCCCTCGAATGCCTGCTCTTCATGCGCAACGTGAACTCGGCCTCGTACTTCGAGCAGATGAAGGGGCGCGGCGTACGCGTGATCGAGAGCGACGACCTCCTGGGCGTGACGCCCGACGCGCAGGCGAAGACGCACTTCGTGATCGTCGATGCCGTCGGCGTGTGCACGAACGACAAAACGGAGTCGAAACCGCTGGAGCGAAAGCCCTCCGTCAGCACCGAGAAGCTGCTCCAGATGGCGGCCCAGGGACGGGTGGACGCCGACCTGGTGTCGAGTTTGGCTTCGCGCCTGGCGCGCCTGGGGCGGCAGGTCGACGAGGCGCAGCGGTCCCGGATCGTCGCGGAAGCGGACGGGACGACATTGGCCGCGCTGACCGGCGGGCTTCTGGACAGCATCGACCCTGACGCAGCCCACGATGCGGCGGTCCGCGAGCACGGGCTGGCGGCTGACGCGACTCCGACAGCGGACCAGCTCGAGAGCGTCGAGCGGAAGCGCATGGCGAAAGCGCTCAGGCCCTTCACGCGGCCCGGACTGCGCCGCGTGATCGTCGACATCGGCCGCAGCCTCTTTCAGGTCATCGACGAGATCACTCTCGACGAACTGGTGGGCGCCGGGTTCGATGGAACCGCGGTCGAGGGAGCACGCTCCAGGCTCGACGATTTCAAGCGGTTCCTAGAAGACAATCGCGACAGCATCGAGGCGCTGAGGATCCTGTACAGCCGTCCCTACCGGGCGGGTCTCCGGTACCGCCACGTCAAGGAGCTCCGGGACGCGTTGCGCCATCCGCCGGTCGGGCTGCAAGACCCGGCTAGGGGGCTGTGGCTCTTGTACCGGGCCACGGAGCCGGAGAACGTGGAAGGGCGAGGCGGCGACGCTCTGGTCGACCTGGTGGCCATCGTCAAGCACGCCATTCATCCGGCCGAGCCGCTCGTCCCGATGGCCGACCAGGTGGAGGATCGCTACGAAGAGTGGCTGGCGGAGAAGGCACGCGGCGGGCAGTCCTTCACCGCGGAGCAGCGGCGGTGGTTGGATGCGATCAAGGACCACATCGCGAAGAGCCTCACGATCGAGCGGGACGACTTCGAGTACGCGCCCTTCGGCCAGATGGGCGGGCTTGGTGCTGTGTATGGGGCGTTCGGCGAGGATCTGGATTCGGTGCTTGCCGAGTTGAATGAAAGGCTGGCGGCATGAGGGAACTGCCGGAGGGGTGGGCTTGGACGACCCTCGGCGAGATCTGTTCCAAGCCGCAGTACGGCTGGACTACAAAAGGAGCGGAACGCGGCCGAATCAAACTGCTCCGCACCACGGATATTGCGAAGTCCTCGTTAGACTGGCGGTCGGTTCCGTTTTGTTCCGCAGATCCGCCAGAACCTGAGAAGTACTTACTCGCGGACGGGGACATGGTCATCTCGCGAGCGGGCTCCGTTGGAGTCAGTGCGTTGCTTCAACGGCCGATACCGGCGGCAGTGTTTGCCTCCTACCTTGTTCGCTTCCGGGCCTTAGGCGGCGCACCGCGGTACATTGCGTCGTTCTTGCAGTCCCCGGCGTACTGGGTGGCGATAAGCCATGGAACATCAGGGATCGCCATGCCCAATGTGAACGCCAAGAAGCTGGCCGCCCTGCCGATACCCTTCGCTCCGTTACTCGAACAGCGCCGCATTGTCGCCCGGCTAGAGGCACTCCTTGCCAGACTTGATGACGGCATCGACGCGCTCAAGCGCGCCGAAACGAATCTGGAACGCTACCGGGCATCCGTGCTCAAGGCCGCGGTTGAGGGCCGGCTCACCGAGCAGTGGCGCAAGGAGAATCGGCCCGACGAGACGGGCGAAGAACTGCTTCGACGCATTCTCGCCGAGCGCCGGAATCGCTGGGAGCAGGAGCAACTCGCGAACTTCGCGGACAGGGGTCGCAAGCCGCCGGCGAACTGGAAGTCGAAGTACAAGGAACCGGTAGCACCGGACACGAGCGGGTTGCCGGAGCTGCCGGAAGGGTGGTGTTGGGCGACAGTGGACCAGGTGGGCCAAGTCATTGGCGGGCTCACGAAGAACGAGGCCCGGTCCAAGCTGCCGACCAAGTACCCCTACCTCCGGGTCGCCAATGTCTACGCGGACGAGTTGAGACTGGACGATGTCAAGACCATCGGTGTCGCGGAGTCGGAGCTCGACCGTGTCCTTCTCCGCTCCGGCGACTTGATGGTCGTGGAGGGCAACGGAAGCCCCGGTCAGATTGGTCGGGTTGCGGAATGGAATGGCGAACTGACCGCGTGCTGCCATCAGAACCACTTGATCAAGGTGCGTTGCGCCCCGGACGGCGCCTGCCGACCGCGCTGGCTTCTCCTGTGGCTCTTGTCGCCAACGGGCCGGCAGGCGGTCTTGAAGAAGGCCAGTTCGACCTCGGGGCTGTACACGCTGAGCCTCTCGAAAGTCAGGGCGCTTCCGATTCCTCTGGCGCCCTGGAGGGAGCAAGTTGCGGCCATCGCGATCGCTGACTCGCTGCGCGGTAGCGCTGGAGTAGCTCGAACAAGGGTGCGAAGCGGCATCGATGCCCAGTCCGCGATCCTCCGCCAGTCCATCCTCAAGCGCGCCTTTGAAGGCCGCCTCGTTCCACAGGATCCGACCGACGAACCTGCTTCCGTGCTACTCGATCGTATCCTGGCGAGAGCTAGAGCCAGTGCCCGTTAGGAGTGGTGAGGGTATGAGCCAGAGGTCAAAAGCCAACGTGACCTACGGGCGTGTTCCTCCTGGTTTGATGGCCAAGACGACACCTTCAGGGTGGGGGTTGTCTTCCCCCGCCCCACCGCCGAAGGGCAGCGTCTAGATTCGCCTTCGCCGTGGCACGGGATTCGGGTGAACCCTCGTCGACGAACACATCTAAAGCCAGACGGAAGGCTTCAACCGCATCCGCCGAGTAGGCCATGCTGCCCTCCCACTCGCCAAGGAGTCCAAGAAGATAGCCTAGGTTGGTCTGCGTCTCCGCCCAGTCGAGCGGGACGCGCACCCGGGTGCGTTCCTCAAGGGCGGCGCGGTATGCGGCGATGGCCTCCTCCAAGTGCGCGGTGCTCCCCGCCTGCTCGGCCAGGAACCCAAGGGCATGGCCCAAGTTGTTCTGCGTGGCGGCCCAATCGAGCGGTACACGCTCGCGTGTGCGCTCCTCCAAGGCAGCGCGGTATGCGGCGACGGACTCCTCAAAGCGAACCATGCTGTCCTCGCGTTCACCCAAGTAACGAAGAGTGTTTCCAAGGTTGTTCTGAGCCGCCGCCCAATCGAGTGGCACGTGGTCGCGAGTCCACTCTTCAAGCGCGGCACGGAACGCGGCTACGGACTCGTAGAGCCGCACGGTCCCCCCTTCCCGCTCGCCCAGGCTCCGAAGGACATTGCCGAGGTTGTTCTGCGTCTCCGCCCAATCGAGCGGCACCCGCTCCCGGGTACGTTCCTCCAAGGCACGATTGTAGGCAGTAACCGCCTCTTCCAGGTGCCCGGTACTGGCTTCTCGCTCGCCCAAAAGCCAGAGTGCGTTGCCTAGATTGTTCTGCGTCGCCGCCCAATACAGAGGCACCCGCTCCCGGGCACTCTCCTCCAGAGCCGTTCGGTAGGCAGCAACGGACTCCCTCAAGAGCGCCGTGTCGGACTCGTGCTCGCCCAAGTCCTGAAGGACATTGCCGAGGTTGTTCTGCGTGGCCGCCCAGTAAAGCGGCACGCGCTCCCGGGTACGTTCCTCCAAGGCAGCACGGTAGGCAGCAACGGACTCTCTCAGGAGCGCCGAGCCCGTCTCGCGCTCGGCCAAGAGTGCGAGCGCAGCGCCGAGGTTGTGCTGCGCCATGGCCCAAAGCAGCGGCACATGGTCCTGGTCGTACTCTTCAAGGGCGGCGCGAAAGGCGGCGACAGCCTGCTCCAGGCGCACCCTGTTGCTCTCCCGCTCGCCAAGGAGAGCCAAGGCGGCACCGAGGCCATTCTGCGTCATGGCCCAAGAGAGCGGGAAGCTCTCTCGCCTGTACTCCCGAAGTGCCGCCTGATAGGCGGCAACGGCCCGTTCGAGTTCGCCGCTGCCACTTTCGCGCTCGCCCAAAGTGGCAAACGCAGTGCCAAGTGACAGATGCAGACGACCGCGACGCTCGGTCGGCTCAACTGCGGAGGGACTCTCCAACAGAGTTGCAAGCTTCTCCGCGGCGCCCCTGAGCCCGGTCTCCAGCACCCGCCCCCGAGCCTCGGTCGTTGCGAGCGGAGCGACCGCGACCAAGGCTACCGTTGCGAGTTCAGCGCCGAAATCGTGGTGGAAGTCTGAACCGAGGGTCGCGTTCTCCAACTCGTATGGCGTGTCTCCGCGACCAAGCGATCCTTCCCCGCCGTACGCTGGCACGAACCAGAGACCCAACGCCCCTCCGGGTTGCTTGACGAGCCCGACAACGGCCAAGTCAGCACCCCAATCTTCCAGCACTGAGCGCGCGTCTTTCCGCATGGCTTCGCGCCAATGGTCTGCTGCGCCGAGGGCGGCCACCACACGAGAAGAGCGAACTAACTCGACTCCCTCGATACTCGTGAAGGCTTGCGCCACGTTTCTCGTGCTATCTCCGTCGCGGTCTCCTTCCAGCCAACACAGCACGACCCGAAACCGGTGTTCGCCGGGTTCTGCCTGACCTCGCCAGACGTTCCCGAAAGCGAGCGTGACTCGTTCCGGGCACGGAAGATAGTGGTTCAGGAATCCAGTCCACCAAGCGCCAAGACCGGTGATCGCCACGGCGACCGGAAGCCACTTCCAGAGGCGGTCCATCCAACCCTTGGGCTTCGTCGCCGAGTGGCGAGAACGACGCCTTCGGAACCGTTTCTTCATCCAGCGCCTCGTTGTTGAGAAGGTCGGATACCGGCACTGACGCTAAGGCCCGAACTTCCGTTCCACGGCCTCCCAGAGCCCGTCGATGTCCAGCTCGACACCAGACACGGCGGGGGATTCCCAGGAGCCGCTTTCCTGCGTGTGAACGACGAAGCGTTCGCCGTCGCTCACGTAGAACTCAATGGTCCTCGCTGCGGGATCGACGAGCCAGTACTCCCTGACGCCACCCTCGGCGTAGCGGTTCAGCTTGAGGAGCCTGTCCATGCGCACGGTGCTGGGAGAGAGCACCTCCACGACCACGTCCGGCGCGCCCTCGACCCAGGTTTGCAGGATCTCGTGCCGCTCGGGAGAGACGTACAGAACATCGGGCTGTGCCACGGTGTGGTCGGCGAGGTGGACATCCATCGGCGCGACGATCGCTTCTCCACCGGTTGCCTCGGCTGTGTCGTGCAGGACGCGGCCGATGTGGCCAACCACGGACTGGTGGATCCGAACCGGACTCGGACTCAAGTAGAACCTGCCATGGATCAGTTCGCAGCGGGGTTCGTCTGGAAGTGCGGCGTAGTCGGCCCGACGATAGGGGCCAGGTCTCCGAGGCACGGTCGGCGGCGGCTGTTCGAGCAGCGTCACGGACATGCTTGGGAGTATACGGAGGAGCCGGCGACGGCGTCCATGAAGGCTCCCCGGCCAAAGGGCCGGACGCCGCCGTCCATTTCGGCATCCCGGCGACCGGCAACGGCGCTAGCATCCGCCAACGCGGCGAACTTCGTGCCGCGCGTCTTCTCTCGAGCGGCGCAGAAGGAGGCAGGACCATGATCAGGGAGACGACCTACACGAACGCGAGGCGGAACCTCGCAGCGCTGCTGGACCAGGTCGTGGAGACCCGGGAGCCGGTGCTGATTCGGCGGCGAGGCAAGGAGCCCGTCGCTCTCGTGCCGGCAAGCGCACTCGGCTCGTGGGTGGGGACGGAGTACCTGCTTCGCTCTCCGAAGAACGCCGAACGACTGCGGCAGGCGGCAGCGCGGGCCGACGCCGGGGAAGGCAACGTGATGACCGTTGACGAGCTCCGTGAGCGGTGCGGGCTCGCCGAGGACTGACGGAGGGCGCCCCTGCCGTCAAACGTTGCTATGTCCGACAACCACACCCAGCGCATCGTCAACAAGGCGTGGAGCTTCGCCCACCTCCTGCGCGACGACGGCCTGTCGTACATGGAGTACACCGAGCAGATCACCTTCCTGCTCTTCCTCAAGATGGCGCACGAGCGGACCAGGCCGCCGTGGAACCGGCCCTCGATGGTCCCGGATGGGCTGGACTGGCCCAGCTTGCTGGCGGAAGACGGCGCCGACCTCGAATCGCAGTATCGCCACATCCTGACCGAGCTCTCCCGCGAGGACGGCATGCTCGGGGAGATCTTCCGGCGGGCCCGGCAGCAGATCCAGAATCCGGCAACCCTGAGGCGGCTCATCGTCGACCTGATCGATCCGGAGGACTGGAGTTCGCTCGCCGCCGACGTCAAGGGCGATGTCTACGAGGGTCTGCTCGCCAAGTCGGCGCAGGAGTCCCCCAAGGGCGCGGGCCAGTACTTCACGCCGCGCGAGGTGATCCGGGCGATCGTCGACGTCATGCGGCCGGGGCCGGACGACACGGTGTGCGATCCCGCCTGCGGCACCGGCGGCTTCCTGCTCGCGGCGCACGACCATGTCCTGAGGGAGCACGGAAGCACGCTCGATCCGGACCAGAAGCGCCATCTCCGCCGGGAGTTCGTCCAGGGAATGGACATCGTTCCCGCCACGGCCAGGCTCTGCATCATGAATCTCTACCTGCACGGCATCGACGCGGACCCATGCCCGGTTCAGTCCGGCGTGGACAGTCTCGCGAGCGACCCCGGCCGACGGTTCTCGATGGTCCTCACGAATCCGCCGTTCGGGACGAAGAGCACGGTCCGCATCGTCAACGAGGAGGGCGAGCTGGAAACGGAGTCCGACTCCTACGAGCGACAGGACTTCTGGACCAGCACGAAGAACAAGCAGCTCAACTTCCTCCAGCACGTGAAGACGCTGCTCAAGCTGCCCGGTTCGTGCGCCATCGTCGTGCCCGACAACGTGCTCTTCGAGGTCGGCGCGGGCGAGACGGTGCGCCGCAAGCTGCTCCAGCAGTTCGACGTCCACACGCTGCTGCGGCTGCCCACGGGCATCTTCTACGCCCAGGGCGTCAAGGCGAACGTCCTCTTCTTCGACTCCAAGCCGGCGCGGGAGAAGCCCTGGACGGAGCGGCTCTGGGTCTACGACCTCCGCACGAACAAGCACTTCACCCTCAAGATGAAGCCGCTCCGGCGTTCCGACCTGGACGAGTTCGTCGCGTGCTACCGGCCGGGCGAACGCCACGAGCGCGAACCGACATGGAGCGAGGAGAACCCGGACGGACGGTGGCGGGCGTACGACTACGACGAACTGACCGAGCGCGACAAGCTGAACCTGGACCTGTCCTGGGTCAAGGACCGGTCTCTGGAAGACGCTGAGAATCTGCCGGAACCGGACGTGCTGGCGGCTGAGATCGTGGAGGATCTGCGGTCAGCGCTTGAGGCGTTCGAGGAGGTCGCGGCTGAACTGGCGGATTCAGGCGGGGGCTGAGATGAAGCGAACCAAGAGGACAAAGCTCGTTCACGAGGGGAGTTACGTCGCGGAAGTGGACGTCGAACTGCTGGAAGAACCAGAAGAATGGTCGCCGCACCTGTCTCTGGAAGGTGCGTACCGGCTCGACGACGTACGGCAGGCCCTGCGTCGAGGGGACCTGGAAACGGCGACGAGGTACGCACGCGTGTTCAGCTTGACGCCGGTGGCGGTGTAGGGGAGGTCCGCGGTTCGAGCGGTCGCTCCAGCTCGGAGTGGACTCCGAATCGGCGAGTTCCATCACACGCAACCAGGACGCCTCCGAGGAGTCCGGCCGCCAGGCGAAGGACGTTGTGATAATCGCCCATGACGCGGGCGATTATCGCCCACCAGCTGGGCGATCGTCACGCAACGCGAAGTAGGCTCTGTAGATAACCGCACTCTCCGCTACACCACATCGAAGAAGGAGGACCTTCCATGCCCCGACCCGAAATCCCCCGCGCCATCTTCATCACGTTCGTCGCCGCTCTCGCCGTCGTTGCCCTCTCGGCATGTCAGGCCGACCAGGCCGCCGATGCCGTCGTTGACGCCGAGATGGACGCTCAGCACGAAGAAGGCGACGGCGACCACGAACTCCACTGGTCCTACGAAGGCGACACCGGCCCCGCCATGTGGGGCTCTCTCGACCCGTCCTTCGCGGCCTGCGACGACGGCGTACGGCAGTCGCCGGTGGACATCGTCGGAGCGACGGCCGGCGGCGGGAGCGAGCTCGAGATCCGCTGGCAGCCCGGCGACGCCGAGGTCGTCGACAACGGCCACACCATCGTGGTCAACGTGGCGGAGGGAAGCGCCATCAGCCTGGAGGGAAGGGAGTTCGCGCTGCTGCAGTTCCACTTCCACCTGCCCAGCGAGCACATCGTGGAGGGAAGCGCCTCCCCGATGGACATCCACTTCGTGCATGCCGCGGCTGAGGGCGATCTGGCGGTGATCGGAGTGTTCATGGAGGCGGGCGAAGCCGATCCGGCGATCCAGAGCATCTGGGAGGCGATTCCGGCCTCCGGAGAGTCGGCCGGAGCACTGGCGGCGTTCGATCCGAGCGCATTGCTGCCGGAGGGAGGCAGCCACTACCGCTATCCCGGTTCGCTGACGACGCCGCCCTGCTCGGAGATCGTCAGTTGGGTCGTGATGACCGAAGCGATCGCGGTTTCCCAGGAGCAGGTCGACGCCTTCGCGGCTCTCTATCCGATGAATGCGCGCCCCGTGCAGCCGCTGAAGGAACGCACGATCGAGCTGAAGAACTGACCTGGGCCGATCTTCGCCGGGCTCGGACCGCGGGCTGGATGTGGAGCGCTTCGAGCCGCTCGGCCGGGAGGCTGGCCGCAGCACGCCGATCGGAGGACTGGTTGTTGCAAGCCGCTAACTGCCGTACGAGGAGACCCGCCCATGACCGCTCTTGACGTTCTGCTCCCGCGCGCCGCGAACAACGACTATCGCGGAGGCCGCGTTCCCCTCTACTTGTTCTACGTCCTTGTCGCGGTGGCGACTTTCCGCTCATTCGTCCACTTCCTCCGGGACGACAGCGGCGTGAACTCGATCGCGTCGATCGTGCTCTTCTCCGGGACGCCGGATCCGAACAACGTCATCTACATGTTCAGCTCTCTCTGGGGATCGCAGCAGGTCATCATGCTGATGGTCTACGCAGCCGTGCTCGCCCGCTACCGAAACCTCATCCCGCTCATGTGGGCCCTGATGCTCGTGGAGGTCCTGTTTCGCCTCGGAGTCGGCATGATGCATCCGCTCACGCCCGAGTACTACCTGCGGACGCCGCCCGGCAAGATCGGAAACCTGCCGATGCTGGCGCTCAGCCTCGCCATGGTCGTGCTTGCGATCCGCAACACGAAGATCAAGCAAGGAACGGGGTGAGCGACACGGGAAACAGGCTGGAGCCGTCCCTGCAGGCATGACGCCGAAGCTCCATCCGCTCAACCGGGACTTTCGCTGGGAGGCCAGACGCGGCCCCTACCGGCGCATCTCTTCCGAGCAGGCCCGCCAATGGAGCGAGCAGGGCTTCTTCGTGCTCGAGGACGCTGTCGAGCCCTCCACGCTCGAGCGCCTGATCGCCGAGATCGACCCATGGGAGGCCAGGGCCGAGGCGGCGCTGCGCGAACTGCCGCAGGGCCGTCGCTTCATCGCCCGCGCGGACGAGATCACCTTCACCGTCCACCTGGTGCTGCGCTCGGCCCTTCTCCGCGATTTCTGTGCCGGGCCGCTCTTTCGGGATCTCGCCTGGGACCTGGTGGGCCCCGACGTCCGGCTCTACTGGGACCAGGCGGTCTACAAGAAGCCGAGCGTTCCGGCCCCCTTTCCCTGGCACCAGGACAACGGCTACGGCTTCCTCGACCCGCAGGCCTATCTCACCTGCTGGATCGCACTGACCGACGCCACAACCAGCAACGGCTGCCCACGGGTGCTCCCTGGGCTGCATCGCCACGGCACGCTCGAGCACTGGACCACCGATCTCGGCTACTGCTGTGCGGAAGAAGACGCCGAAGGGCTCGCCGCACCGGCGAGAGCGGGCAGCATCGTCGTCTTCTCCTCACTCACGCCGCATGCCACCGGGCCGAATCTCACTTCCGAGGTCCGCAAGGCCTACATCGTTCAGCTCGCCCCCGACGGGGCTCGCCGCATGGAGCCCGACGAGAGCGCCGGCTACCGGCCCGTTCTCCAGAACGACCCGGATCGGCAGTTTCCCATCTTGGTTGCTGGTCGATCGCCCGGAACCTGACGGGCCGAGAGCCTGGCGCGGGGGGCTGCGAGGCCACCCGTTGGAACGCCCAGATTGCAACGTGACACGTTGCGCGTTACAGTCCGCCAGTGAAGTTCGTTCATCGAGGGCTCCAGCGGCTGTATGAGCGTGGCGACCCACGACGACTGAACCCTGATCTGGTGCCGCGGATTCGACGAATTCTGACTGCCTTGGACGAAGCGACCCATCCAAGTCACATGGCTCTCCCCGGCTGGCGTCTCCACCAATTGAAGGGAGAGCGGGGCCATCTCTGGAGTGTCCGGGTCTCGGCCAACTGGCGAATCGTGTTCGGATTTGACGGCTCCGAGGCCGTCGACGTGGACTTGATCGACTACCACTGAGGAGGGCAACGCTGTGAGCGCGATGTATGACCCTGCACATCCAGGCGAGATCATTCGGGACGCGATAGAGGCCGAGGGCTGGACCGTCTCGGACGCGGCCGCCCGACTCGGCGTCACGCGGAACACACTTTCGCGCGTCGTCAATCGGCGGGCAGGTGTTTCGCCGCGGTTGGCGCTGGCCCTGGAACGGCTCGGCTGGAGCGACGCTGCACATTGGGTACGCATGCAAGGCGCCTATGATCTGGCACGAGCCCGGCAAGCCGAGACGGCGGCCTGACCCGTGGTCGAACAAAACCCGGTAGTCGACAACGTTTCATGAGGAGAAGAACCATGCGTGAACTTCGTTGGTGTCCGCTCGCCGGTCTCCTGGTCGTCCTGATAGGCGCGCCGACCGCCTTCGGCCAGGCAACGGAATCGGCCGAACCCTTCAAGGTCGGGACCTTCGACATCGACGGCGTGCCGCGCGTCGGCCTCGTCCTGCGGGACAGCCTCGTGGTCGACATCGGGGAGGCGAACCGGGGCCTCGAGTCGGATCCCGCCTTTCCCGTGATGCCGATGCCGGCGGACATGCTCGAGCTGATCGGTCGCTACGAGTACGGCCTGAAGTACCGGCTGTACGAGATCGTGAACCATCTCGTCGGGAACGATCTCCTCGGGAGCGAGGCGCCGGCATACGTCCACGCGGTCGACGAGCTCAGGATCCGGCCGCCGATCATGTATCCGGGGAAGATCCTGAACGCCGCCGTCAACTTCTACAGTCACGTCAACGAGTCGGGAACCGAGGAAGAGCGAGCCGCGGCCCGGCGCCAGCGCCGGGAGAACCGTGGCGTCCCGTATCTCTTCCTCAAGCCGTCCCGTGGCGCCGTGGTCGGAAGCGGCGACGAGATCGTGATCCCCTACGGCCGCGACCGCACGGACTGGGAAGTCGAGCTGGGCGCGGTCATCGGGCGGACGGCGAGGTACGTCTCCGCCGCCGAGGCCCAGGACCACGTCTTCGGTTACATGGTCTCCATCGACGTCTCCGACCGCGGCGGGCGGCCGCCGGGGGGCAACCCCATCCGCAGCGACTGGTTCGTCGGCAAGGGGCACGACACCTTCGCGCCGCAGGGCCCGTGGATCGTGCCGCGAGAGTTCTACGGCGATCCGATGGAGAACCTCCGCCAGACCTTGAGCGTCGACGGCACGTTGCTTCAGGAGGCGCGCGCCGGCGACATGATCCACTCGCTGTGGGAGCTGATCGAGTACGGATCGTCGATCATCACGCTCTACCCGGGTGACGTGATCAACAACGGCACCTCCGGCGGCACGGCCGCCGGCGCGGCCGCGACCCGCGGGCCGGAGGATCGCTTCCTCAAGCCGGGCGAGGTCGTCGAGGCGTCGATCGACGGCATCGGCACGCTCCGGCTCCCGGTCGTCGCCGGCGAGAAGCCGCCGGGCGAGACGGGGGCGCGGCTGCCGCCGGTCAAGTCGTATCGCTGATCCGTAGCACCGCCGGAAACGGCGCCTCGGGGGCGTCTCGGGTAGAGTGGCGCGGGGCCTTGGACCCGCCCTCCTCCAAGCATCTTCGGAGAGCCCCCGATGAACCTGGCTACGCGCGTGGCCCGCGTTGCGGGCGCCACGGCAACAATTCTCCTTCTGGCGCCGGCCATTGCCGCCGGCCCCGGCGTCGATCAGCCCACGTTCGTCGACGACGTGGCGCCGATCCTCCACGCCAACTGCGTCTCCTGCCACCAGCCCGGCGAGATCGGGCCGATGTCGCTGCGTACCTACCGCGAGGTGCGGCCGTGGGCCCGGTCCATCGCCCGCGCGGTCGAGAACCGCGACATGCCGCCCTGGGACGCTGATCCGGGCTACGGGCCCTGGCTGAACGACATCAGCCTGAGCGAGGACGAGATCGCGGCGATTGTCCGCTGGGCGGCGAACGGCGCGCCTCGCGGCGATGGCGACGAGCCGGTCCATGTGCGGCCGGAAACCGAAGGCGAGTGGGCCTTCGGAGAACCGGACTGGGTGTTCGAGTTCGATCCCCACGAAGTGGCCGCGGACGGACCGGACGAGTTCCGCGACGTGGCCATCACGACCGGATTCGACGAGGACCGCTGGATCCGCGCCGTCGAGATCAAGCCTGGAGACCGCAACGTGCTCCATCACTTCATTCTCTGGCGGGCCGCCGAGGGAGCGACCTTCCAGGAAAGCTGGATGGCCGCCTGGACCGCGGGCAGCAAGCCCTACCAATTCCCGGCTGGGTCGGCCCGCCTGCTGCAGAAGAGCCGCAAGCTGATCGGCGACTTCCACTACCACCCGAGCGGCGAGGCGGCGACCGACAGCAGCCGCATCGGTCTCTGGTTCGCCGAACCCGGGGAAGTCGGGAAGGAACTGATCACGCTGCCGATCTGGAACGCTGGCATCCACATCCCGGCAGGCGACCCGAACTACGAAGCGGAGGCGAGCCGCGTCTTCGAGGAGGACGTCGAGATCCGCGCCTTCACGCCGCACATGCACTACCGCGGGAAGTCCATGCACTTCAGCGCGGAGCTTCCGGACGGCAGCACCAGGGACCTGCTCCGGGTCAGCCGCTACGACTTCAACTGGCAGACGACGTACCAGTTGGCCGAGCCGGTCCGGCTGCCGGCCGGGACGCGGGTCCGTGTGAAGGCCATCTTCGACAACTCGGCCGGCAACCCCAGCAACCCCGACCCGACGGTCGACGTCAGGTGGGGCCTGGAATCCACCGACGAGATGCTGAACGGCCTGGTCGACTACGTCGCGGCGGACGGCTCTAGATAGCCAGATCGTTCAGGTTGTAGTCGCGGATCACGCGCTCGAACGTCTCGTCGTTGAAGCGGAAGTCGTCCTCCAGGCCGGCGAACGGCTGGTAGACGAACGACGGCTCCCCGGGCCGGTGTTGCCGGCGGGCGTCGATCGCCACGGCGATTACGGACGAGCGATCGAAGATGCGCTGGGCGTCGTGGACGACCTGGTCGGCTTCGACGCCCAGGGCGCCCTTCTGCCCTTCCACCGACCTTCGCCGGTGGAAGCCGAAGGTGAGCGAGATGCGCAGTTCCGACGACGTGTTGGCGAACGAGGCGTGGAGCATCTGGCGGTTGACGATCGTCACGTCGCCGGCGTCGCAGACGAGCGGCAGGGCGCCGGGGAGCTGCTCGCTTCCTCCGTTCGCCTGGACCCGCGCCTCGATGTCGATCTTGCCGAGCTTGTGCGTGCCCGGCACGACCCAGAGACAGCTCGCCGGGGCCGTGGGATAGAGCTGCACCTGGAAGTTGAAGCCGTGGATGCCCTCGTCCCAGTCGGGAGAACCCCAGTGGGTGACGCCGTCCTGGTGCCACGCCACCGAACCGCCGAGACCGGGCTGCTTGACGAAGATCGTGTCGGTGAAGGGCACGAAGTCGTCGCCGTTGATCGCCGCGGCGATCTCCAGGAGGAGCGGGTGGCCGTAGAGCCGCAAGCCGGAGGGCATTGCCTGGCACATGGAGTTCATGAGGAAGACGATGTCCGCCGGCGCGTCCCGGTCGGGGCGCGGCTGCGTCATCTGTGTCGGGTGACGTCCGCTGAGAAGCCCGGTGCCGCCCCAGGGGTCGGCCAGCGGCTTGGCGAAGAGATACGGCGGGCGGGCGTAGTCGAGCCCCAGCGCCGGCCGCCCCTGAGCGTCCACCTCCGCGTCCGGACCAACCGGCGCGCGCTCCAGCATCTCGTTCGCATCGCGGCGCAGCTCGGCCACCTCGTCGCCGTCGATGAGTCCTTCGAAGACGTAGAACCCGTGCCTCCAGTACGCCGCCAGGATGTCCGGATGGAGCCGGCCGCCATCGGTCAGGCGAATCGGCCCCCGGTTGCCGATCTCGGCGGCGATGCGCAGACCTTCTTTCTGGTACGCCGCCAACCCGGCCGCGTGCTCCGCCCGGGTGGGCGACGTCACCGGGTCGCTTGCGCTCTGCGTGTCGTTCATGGGGGTGGAGGGAGTCTACCGGCCGGCCGGGGAGTCGTCCGCCGAACGCTGAAACGCCCATAGCGCGCTTCGCGTGCGCAGGTACATCGTCGTGCCGTCGATCGCCGGCGTCGCCGTGGCCAGGTCGTCGAGATCGGACACGGCCAGCGGCTCGAGCGAGCCATCGCTCGGCAGCACGACGAGCTTGCCGGACCTCGACAGCAGATAGAACTTGCCGTCCGCCACGATCGGCGACGCGTAGTAACTGTCGACCGCTCCCTCGAGGCGACCCTGCTCGATGAGTTCCCCCGTCGCGGAGCGGAGCGTCGTCGTGATGCCGCTGTCGTCGACCATGAGGAGAACGCCGTCGTCGACGATGGGCGACGGAAGCTGCGGGATCTTGCGGTGGTAGGTCCACCGCGTGTGGGTGGCCGTCAGGTCTCCTCTGAGATCCGCCTCGGGCAGCTCGATGGCGAGGATGCCGTTGCGGCTGTCGAGCGCCGACTGGAAGTACGTCCAGTCCCCTTCGTCGAGGTGGCCGTCGCTGGCCAGATCGAAGTAGGACAGGAGATTGCTCACCAGGCCCTCCGGCGCCTCGTCCTGGGAGATCTTCCCGTCCCCGTCGCCGTCGTGCTCGGCGACGACTTCGCTGAAGGGGTCGAGCCGGACGTGGCGCCCTTCCTCGTTCAGCGGCATCGCGTAGCCGTTGATGAAGAGGATGCCGTCCTCGACGGCCGCAGTGGACTTCATCTCGAACGAGAGGCCGCTCACCCACCAGAGGCGCTCGCCCGTCGCGGCCGAGTAGCCGGTGAGGAAGAACGAGCCCGGCACGACGACCTGGAGTTCGCCGCCGTCGGGATGGTGGAGGGTGGGCGTCGAGTGGCCGCTTCTCGCAGCCGGCCGTTCGGTGCGCCAGACCGGCTCGCCGGACCCGGCGTCCACGGCCAGGATGTAGGAGTCCCGCTGCTGGTCGACCGCGAGAACCACGTTGCCGGCGGCGAGGATCGGCGAGGCGCCCATGCCGTAGATGTTGTCGAAGGGACCGAGGGGGTGGCGCCAGAGTTCCTCCCCTTCGACCGTGTAGCAGAGCAGGCCGAAGTCGCCGAAGAAGACCCAGACGCGCTCGCCGTCGGTGACCGCCGACGGCGACGCCGGTCCGTTGCGGTTGTCGAGCGTCTCGGTCCGCGGCCTGGGGGCCTCGCGCCGCCAGAGCTCCGCTCCGGTTTCGCGATCGAGGGCGATCGTGTAGAGCGCTTCGCCGTCCGAGGCGGTCAGGAAGATCCGTTCCGCGCTCAGGACGGGCGACGAGTCGCCGGCCGGGATCCCGGTTCGCCAGAGCAGGTTGCGGTCGGGTCCCACTTCGACCGGCAGGGCGCCCGCCTCGATGGCGCCGCCGCCGTTCGGTCCCCGGAATCGCGACCATTCCGCGGTCTCGGCCCAGGCGAACGCCGAGAGAGCAAGGGCGCTCAGGATCAAAGCAGATCGCCGCCGCAGGCGGAAGCACAGGTCCCGTGCGCCTCGAAGGCCTGCACGACGTTCTTGCCGCTGCGCCAGCGATGGACCTCGTCCGGCCCGTCGACCAGGCGCTGGGCGCGGATGCCGCGGTACCAGCGGGCCAGCGGAGTGTCCATGCTGTAACCCAGGGCGCCGTGGAGCTGGATCGCGGTGTCGACCACCTGGTGCACCATGTTCGCGAGGAAGACCTTGGCGATGCCGTTCTCGACGCGCAGGTCCATGCCGTTCTCCGCCTTGTAGGCGATGTGGAGCAACATGAGCCGGGCCTTGTAGAGTTCGGCGGCGCAGTCGGCGAGCATCCAGCGCACCCCCTGGCGGTCGGCGAGGCGCTTGCCGAACGTCACCCGCTTCACCGTGTGTCCGACGGCGAGGTCGAGGGCGCGCTGCGCCATCGCCACGTTGTGCATGCCGTGACGCAGCCGCCCGTAGGCGAGGCGGTGCTGGCCCATCGCGAAGCCCTGGCCGCGGCCGCCGAGGAGGTTCTCCTTCGGGACGATGAGGTTCTCGATGCGGATCTCCGAGTGCGAGCCTCCGAGCTTCAGGCCGAGATCGGTGTGCGGCTGCATCGTCTCGATGTCGCGGACGATCCGGTAGCCGGGGTTCGGCAACTCGACGAGGAACGTCGAGAACTGCCGGTGGCGGGCGACGTCGGGATCGGTCTTCGCCATGACGAGGGCGACGTCGGCGACGCTTGCGGAGGAGCTGAACCACTTCTCGCCGTTCAGCACGTAGTTGTCGCCGTCGAGAACGGCCGACGTCTGCATGCCCGTGGCGTCGGCGCCGGCGGCTCTCTCGGTCATCGAGTAGCAGATGCGCTTCTCGCCCGCCAGCAGCGGCTTCAGGAAGCGCTCCTTCTGGTCCTCGGTGCCGTTCTCGAGCAGCGTCAGCATGGTCGCGTCGTCGGGACCCTGCGTGTTGAGGGAGAGCGCTCCGAGGAAGCTCTCGCCGAGTTCCATCTGGACCAGCGCGTTGGCCAGCGGCTTCAGGCCCATGCCGCCGTACTCCTCCGGGATGAAGGGGCACCACAGCCCCTGCGACCTCGCCTTCGCGCGGAGCCCGGCCAGCACCTCGTCGAAGTTCTCCGGCGTGCATCCCTCTTCGGCCGGGATGCACTCGTTCTGGACGAAGTCGCGCACCCTGGCGCGCACCGCCTTGGTCTCTGCTGGAATCTCGAAATCGATCATCGTCTCTCCTTCAGTCGTTCTATCGAGGGCGGTCTCAGAAAATCGCCAGTGCGTTGATCGGCGAGCCGGTGCCGGTTTCGACGGCCAGCGGCCCCGCCACGAGCAGGAACTCCCAGCGACCCAGTTCGGCCGCCGTTTCGGCGACCGCTTCGAGGTCCTGGTTGTCGAAGATGTCGATGCCCATGGCGACGATCGTGAGGATGTGGACCGGAAGGTCGACGCCCTCCACCTGCGACGGCACGACGTCGAGCGCGGCATCGGAGCCGATGAACGAGATGTCGCGGGAGCGCACCCAGGGCATCGTCGAGCCGTGGAGGCCGGCCGCGTTCTGCGACACGTCCCAGGGTCCGACTTCGGCGCGGCGCGCCCAGCGCCCGGTGCGGATGAAGATCGCGTCGCCGGAACGGACGCGGAGTCCGGCCATCTCCTCGAAGGCCTCGAGGTCCTCGGTGTAGATCGGCGTGCCCGGCTCGAGATACGGCACACCCTTGAGGCGCGGAATGTCGAACACGATGCCCCTGGTGACGATGCCGCCGCGGAGGTTGAAGATGGAGGACCGCGTGCAGCCTTCTCCGGTCACCGTGTCCTGCGAGTAGCCGTTGTACATCTTCCCCTTGTAGAGGATGTGGCAGAGCGCGTCGATGTGGCTGTGCGAGTAGCCGTGGTAGCTGATCTCGTAGCGGTCGCTCACGCCGCCGCGAAACGCGGGCTCCTCGTCGGGATCGGGCAGCCGCAGGATGGCGCGCTCGAAGGGGAACGGCACGTCGACGGCCTGCTCGATGATCAGCGGATGGGCGAGGGAGACGGAAATGCCCTCCGTCGCCAGCGCCAGAGCCTCGAGGCGCTTCTCGGGCGTGATCAGGTTGGCCGTGCCGAGCTGGTCGTCGTCGCCCCAGCGACCCCAGTTGGAGAGTTCCTCCATCAGGCGCTCGATATCCGCCTGGGTGAGATCGCGCGATTCGGGTGAGTAGCTCGGGGCGGGTTCGAGTGAGGATGCGAGTGCTTCCGAGTCCGATGCCGGCTCAGTCTCCTGCTCCTGGGCCGCGCAGGCGGCAACCAGCAGCGTGCAAGCCATGGCGAGCCCCAGATGTGTGGCCTTCATTCTCTTCCCTCCCTGTTGCGGATTCGCGCCGATTCTGCCGCATCGTCACGATCAGCGACCGCCTGAGAACCTGCTTCGCTGCGTTCTACGGCGCACGCTGCTAGTTTGCCACTGTGTTGGCCGAGGAGGAGTTCATGAAACGGCGCGCGAGGTTGGACGTGAGGCTCGTGGTTCTCTCACTGGTGTCACTCGTGGCCATCGCGGCAGGCGGTCAGGCGCAGGAGCCGAAGACCGTTCGCATCGACACCCTGAGCGTGATGGACACGCTCTACCACCTGTCGGGCGGCGGCGCCAACTCGCTGGCGCTCATCGACGAGATCAATGGCGGCGTCGTGTTGATCGACACGAAGCCCCCGGGGTGGGGTCAGCCGGTGCGGGACGCACTCGACGGGGTGACCGACCTCCCGGTCACGACGATCATCAACACCCACGCGCATCCGGATCATGCCGGCAGCAACGGCGAGTTCGGGAGCGCCGCCCTGATCGTGGCGCACGAGAACACGAAGGCGAACCTGGCCCGGATGGATCTCTACTCGGGTGCGAACGCCGCCTCGCTACCCACGACGACGTTCGCCGACCGGTTCTCGCTGCTCGAGGACATCGACCGTATCGAGCTGTACCACTTCGGACCCGCCCACACCGATGGCGACATCATCGTCGTCTTCCCCGCCAAGGGGGTGGCGTACATGGGAGGCCTGTTTCCATCGAAGGCGACGCCGGTCATCGACACGAGCAACGGCGGCAGCGGCGTGGCCTTCCCCGACACACTGGCGAAGGCGGTTGCCGGGATCCCGGGTGTGAGCCGTGTGATCACGGGCCACGGCGAGGCTCCTGTGACCTACGCCGGAAGGGGTCGCCGCGAAACCGGGGCGGATCGCCCCTGGACGGGGTTCATGACGTGGGAAGATCTGGAGGAGTACGCCGACTTCAATCGCGACTTTCTGGAGGCCACGGTAAGAGCCTTCCGGGCCGGCCTGACCGTCGACGAGGCGGCGGCGACCCTCGAGCTGCCCGAGCGCTACAAGGACTACGGCATGGAGCACGCGAGAGCGAACATCGAGGCGATCTATGACGAGCTGGCGAACCGGTAGCGGGCCGCGGATGGCCGGAAGACTCGCAGCGCCCCTCGTGTGCGCCGCAACCCTCCTGGTGGGTGCGACCCAGGCCCGTGCCGACGACTGGCCGGAGTTTCGAGGCAAGGGCCGTCTCGGCGTCTGGCACGAGACGGGGCTCCTGGAGGAGTTCCCCGCCGAGGGCCTGAAGGTGCGCTGGCGGACGCCGATCAAGGCCGGCTTTGCGGGTCCCGCCGTGGTCGACGGCCGCGTCTTCATCACCGACTTCGAAGCCACCCACGGCATGCGCGGAACCGAGCGAGCGCTCGCGCTCGATGAGGCGACCGGCCGCATCCTGTGGACCCAGGCATGGGAGGCGGACTACGCCGGGATCCAGTGGGAAACGGGCCCCGGCGCGACCCCGACGGTCGACGGAGACCGCGTCTACACCCTGGGACGCACGGGCGTCCTGTCGGCGTTCCACGTGGAGACGGGCGAGCTCCTCTGGCGCAAGGACTACGCCGAGGACTACGGGGTCGACCGCTTGCAGTGGGGATTCGACTGGGGTTTCGCCAGCGCGCCGCTGGTCGACGGTCCGCGGCTCATCTGCTTCGTCGGCGGCCCGGAGAACGCGCGGGTGGTGGCGTTCGACAAGATGACCGGCGAGGAGATCTGGCGCGCGCTGGACAGCGAAGCGGACCTCGGCGTCGCGCAGCCGATCATCATCGAGGCCGGCGGCGCCCGGCAGCTCATCGTCTGGAATCCGGAAGAGGTCGTCTCGCTCGATCCGACCAACGGCGAGTTCTACTGGCGGCAGCCCTACACGGTCGGCGGCGCGATGACCGTCGCGACGCCGGTGCAGGTCGGATCGCAACTGTTCTTCACGACCTTCTACGACGGACCCCTGATGCTGAACCTCGACCAGGACAGACCCGGCGCCACCGTCGCCTGGAAGGGCTCGAGCAACAGCGAGATCCAGACGGACGGGCTCCACGCCGTCCTGGCGACGCCGATCATCGAGGGCGGGACGATCTACGGCATCTGCAGTTACGGCCAGTTGCGCGGCCTGAACGCCGAGACGGGCGAGCGTCTCTGGGAAACGCAGGAAGCGACCGGAGAACGACGGCGCTGGGTGTCCGGCTTCCTGGTCCGGAACGGCGATCGGGTGTTCATCAACAACGATCGCGGCGACCTGATCATCGCCAGACTGAGTCCTTCCGGCTACGAAGAGATCAGCCGGACGCACCTCATCACGCCCACGTCGCGGCCCGGCAACCGGCGCGAGCTGCGCTACGTGAACTGGGTTCACCCGGCTTACGCCAACAAGCACATCTACGTGAGAAACGACGAGGAGATGATCTCCGTGTCGTTGGACCAGGCAGACTACGAGTGACACCCGGAGCCACCGTGCGATCTCCTCGACTCCTTCTCCCGGCGATCCTGGGGATTCTCCCGGCGGTCGCGCCGCTCTCACCCGCCTCGGGCGAGGAGCGGTCGGCGTTCTTCGGCGACCTGCACGTGCACACCGCCTACTCGTTCGATGCCTTCTCGTTCGCCACGCGGACGACCCCCGACGACGCGTACCGATTCGCTGCCGGCGAGGCGATCAGGCATCCCTCGGGAAACGAGATCCAGCTCGACCGGCCCCTCGACTTCTACGCGGTGACGGATCACGCAGCGTACCTGGGGGTCCTGCGCGCCCTCGCCGACCCCGGCCACCCGCTCGCGGACGACCCCGAGGTCAGGCGCTACGTCGAAGCGACGACGGTCAAGGCGCGAGGCGGCTACCTGCCGGGCGCCCAGGAGTTCGTTGCCCGGCACGCGGACCCGGAAGTGTTCCGGACGGCCTGGCAGGAGATAGTCGCCGCGGCGGAACGTCACTACCGGCCGGGCACCCTGACGACCTTCATTGGCTACGAGTACACCCCCTCGCGGGACGGCGGCAACCTGCACCGGAACGTGATCTTCAGGGACGGCACGGCGCCCCGGGAGCCCTTCAGCCGACTCGATTCGGCGAATCCCGAAGACCTCTGGAGCTGGATGGACCGCCTGCGGGACGAGGGCATCGAGGCGCTGGCGATCCCGCACAACTCGAACGGCTCGGACGGCTGGATGTTCCAGACCGAGACGTTCGCCGGCGGCCCGCTCGACGCCGAGTACGCGACGAAACGGATGCGCAACGAGCCGGTCGTCGAGATCACGCAGGTCAAGGGGACCTCCGAGACCCATCCCTTTCTGTCGCCCAACGACGAGTGGGCCGACTTCGAGATCTTCCCCTTTCGCGTCGGCATGTGGGCCACGAGCCGGCCCAGGGGCAGCTACGTTCGCCAGGCGTTGCTGGACGGCATCGCGTTCCAGAGCCGGGAGGGCTTCAACCCGTACCGACTGGGGTTCGTCGGCGCCAGCGACACCCACAACTCGGGTTTCCAGTTCGACGAGGAGAAGCACACCGGCAAGGTCGGCGTGCATGACTTCGACCCGGTCAGCCGGGGCTCGGTCCCGGCCGACGTCGTCGACGGCGTGCCGACGTATCGCGAGGTCTTCCGCCGCTACTACAGCAACTCGGGCCTGACCGGCGTCTGGGCCGAGGAGAACAGCCGGGAGGCCATCTACGCGGCTCTGCGCCGCAAGGAGACTTTCGCCACCTCGGGCACCCGCATCCGGGTGCGGATGTTCGCCGGCTACGGCCTGCCCGACGACCTTCACCGCCGCGACGACATGGCGGCCGTGGGCTACGAGCGCGGCGTCGCCATGGGAGGCGAACTCGACGCCGGTCGGGGCGGCAGTCCCGCGTTCGCGGTCCGCGCGCTGCGCGACCCGTCCGGCGCCCCGCTCCAGCGTCTCCAGATCGTCAAGGGCTGGGTGCAGGACGGCGATCAGCAGGAGCGGATCTTCGACGTCGCCTGCTCCGACGGGCTGGAGCCGGATCCGGGGACCCACCGCTGTCCGGACAACGGCGCCACCGTCGACCTGACCAACTGCGCCATCAGCCAGGACGTGGGCGACGCCGAGCTGGGAGCGACCTGGAGCGATCCCGGCTTCGACCCGGAGCATCACGCGTTCTACTACGTCCGCGTCCTGGAGAACCCGACGTGCCGCTGGTCGACGTGGGATGCCGTGAAAGCCGGCGTTGCGCCGCGCGTGTCCCTGCCGGCGACGATCCAGGAGCGCGCCTGGTCGTCGCCGATCTGGATCGTTCCCGGCAGCTAGCGCGCTAGTAGGGCGGCGCCGGATCGAGGCCGACGTCGTTCGCCGCGCCGGCCCTGTGCGAGCGGCCCGGCAGGAGCTCGGTGAGGCGACGCTCTTCCTCGGGTTGATCGCCGAACTGCAGCACGCTCTTGCGCGAAGGGTTCCGCGGCAGCAGCGCCCGCAGCCGCTCCTTCGTGCCGGCGTGCTCGGGAACGCTCGCCAGGTTGCGCCACTCGTTCGGATCGGTGTCGTGGTCGTAGAGCTCTTCGCCGTCGGGATAGGTCGTGTAGCGCCAGCGCTCGGTACGGATCGAGTGCCTGTCCGGCGCGTCGGACGTGATCGCGGGGTGATCCCACTCCGCCTCGGGATCCTCGAGCAGCGGCCGCAGGCTCTCGCCGTCGAGGTCGTCACGCCCGGGGATCCCGGCGAGATCCGCCAGGGTGGGGTAGATGTCGAGCAGCTCGGCGGTCCGGTCGCAGAACTCTCCCTCCGCCTCGACCCCGGGGCCGGCGAAGATGATCGGCACGCGGCAGGAGCGCTCCCAGAGCGTGTACTTGCGCCACTGGTTCTTCTCGCCGAGCTGCCAGCCGTGGTCGGTCCACAGGACGATGACCGTGTTCTCCACGTGCGGCCCTTCGTCGAGCGCCTTCAGCACGCGCCCCACGTTCGCGTCGGTGAAGTTGATGCATGCCAGGTAGGCCGCTATGGCGCGGCGCCACTGCCCGGTCGCCGTCACCAGCTCGTGGTCTTCCAGGCCGCGCTCCGTGGCCGCGGACGCCGGCACGTCGTCGAGGTCGTTCTCGAGCCAGGGCGGCAGCTGCATCTCGTCCTCGGGGAACTTGTCGAAGTACTTCTTCGGGGCGTAGAACGGCAGGTGCGGGCGGTAGAAGCCGCAGGCCAGGAAGAACGGCCTGGAGTGATCTCTCGACAGGTACTCGGCCGCCCAGTTGGCGAGCTGGGTGTCGGTCGTCTCCTCGTCGTCGACGTCGAGGGAGCCCCAGTCGAAGCCGCCGCGGTCGAGCTCGTTCACGGGGTAGCCGGAGGCCCAGAGAAAGCCGCGGAAGCTGTTGTAGTAGTGCCACGACGAGGCCTCGTTCTGGCTCTGGTGAAACGTCTTGCCGCCGCCGATCGCTTCGTAGCCGTGCTGCATGAAGTGCTGCGGCAGAGTGACGGCCTGCGGCATGGCGTCGCGCCAGACGTCGCCGTTGCCGTAGCAGCCGGAGGTGGTGGGACGCTGGCTGGTCATCAGACTCGCCCGGGAGGGGTTGCAGGCGGGCGTCTGGCAGTAGGCCCGCCGGAACGTGACGCCGCGGCCGGCGAGCGCGTCGATGTTCGGCGTGAGCGTCTGCGGGTGTCCGTCGAGGACGCCGATCCAGTCGTTCAGATCGTCGATCGAGATCATCAGGACGTTCGGGCCGTCGGCCCGCGGCCCTCGACTGGCCGCGCAGCCCGCGGCCAGGGCGCCGAGTCCCAGGCCCCCGAGCAATTCGCGCCGCGAGAGCGTTCCGCCGCTCAAGGCGAGCCGATCCCTCCCACCGAGATCAGTCCCGAGTCCTTGGTTGGATCGTACTCGGGATTCGGCGTTGGCAACTCTAGATCCACGCTATCGAGATAGTCGTCGAGCATGCGTGAGAGCCGGCGAGCGACCTGGGGACGAAACCGGCTGAGGTCGGTGGTCTCCGAGAGATCCAGATCGAGGTCGTAGAGGACTTCGCGCCCGGACTCCAGCTCGCGGATGAGTTTGTGATGGTCGAGACGGATCGCCGCTTGAGGAGTGACGTGCTTCATGTTGCGATAGGCGCCGTAGTACCAGATGAGAGGCTCCGTACGCCGATCGACTTCGCCGGCTCCTCCGTTTGCCAGCACGCCGGCCAGACTGCCGCCGTCGAGATGGTGGGGAAGCCGATCGCCCGCGCCCAACCAGTCGGCGATCGTCGGCAGGAGGTCGTAGCCGATGGCCGGCACGTGACTCTGGGTACCCGCGGCGATACCGGGACCCCGCACGATGAGCGGTACTCGAATGCCGCCTTCCCACACATGCGTCTTGCCCATCGACAACGGAACGTTGCTGGTCACGGGGCGGTCGGATTCGCCGCCGTTGTCGGAGGTGAAGATGACATAGGTGTCGCCGGCGATGCCGAGAGCGTCGATCCTGTCGAGGATCCTGCCGACGCTCTGGTCCAGCTCGTCGGTCATCGCGCCGTACGTACTGTTCGAGTGAGTAACGCTCGAATAGCCGTGATAGCGCGAGACGGTCTCCGGCTTCGCCAGGACCGGCATGTGGACCGCGTAGTAGGAGATCTGCAGTAGAAAGGGCCGCTCAGAGGCGCCGTGCCTCTCCAGAAAGGCGAGAGATCGCTCGGTGATCTCGCCGGTACGCTTGGGATCGGGCATGCCCTGCCTTCCGGGCGCGTTCGTCGTGAGGCCGTCGTGCTCGTCGTAGCCATGACGCTCCGGCGAGCCGCCGCCCATGTGCCATTTGCCGATGTGGCCGGCGACGTAACGCGGATCCTGCTGCTTGAGAAACTCCGCGATCGTCAGCTCCTCATCGGCCAGATCAGAGACCGGGAGCGGTACGTGCATCGGCTTGTTGCGGTAAAAGTCATCGTAGAAGAACTGGTATGCCGCACGGCCGGTCTCGTCGGGCACGACGTCGATGATGTCGGTGGCTCCCAGCCGGGCAGCGGTCTTTCCCGTTTGAATCGACATGCGGGTCGGTGAGCAGTTCGGCGCCGGCGAGTAGGCGTTGGAGAAACGCATGCCTTGCGACGCCAGGCGCTCGAGATTGGGTGTGCGGTAGAGGTCGCTCTTCGAGTTGGCGACGCGCTCGTCCATCTGCACCGAGGTACCCGTCCAGCCGAGGTCGTCGGCGAGCAGGAGGACGATATTGGGAGATTCCGCGACTGCCGGAGAGGACGCGACAGTGGCGAGCAGAAGGGGTACGAACTTCTTTCTCATTGGCTCCTCCTGAGAACCGGGCCGAGCTACTTGCCCTCGGCCGCCCAGCGCTTCATCAGGGCGATGTTGCGGCTCAGGATGGCCGCGGATTCGGGGTTCGCGCTGACGCGCGCGGAGTACGCGGCCATTTCGCTGTCGTACATGGCTGCCGATTCCGCGCCGTGGTCGTTCGTGCGCTCGATCCAATCGTCCATGCGCTTCCTGAGTTTCTTGAGTTGCGCCTGGTGCTTCGGATCGCCGGCCAGGTTCCGGACTTCGAACGGATCCTCCGACAGGTCGTAGAGTTCCTCCGCGGGGCGGGTGGGAGTGAAGAGAAGCTGCTGCGTCTCGTTCAACGTTCCGGCAGCATGAGCCTCGCGCAGCGCGATGACGATGCTCTTTCCGTCCTTGTAGAGGTTGGGTTGCAGATGGGGGCGGCCGGGCAGGAAGTTGCGGATGTACTTGAAGCGCGTCGTCCGTAGCGCCCGGATGTAGTCGACCGTCTCGTCGCAGCGGTCGCGAGCGGCGAAGACCGCCGTCCGCTCCTCGTAATCCCGGCCGAGGATGTCGCGGGCGTGCATGTGGCCGGGAATCTCGATGCCGGCGAGTGCGAGGGAAAGGGCCGCGATGTCGATGTGCTCCACGAGGTCGTCGCGCACCTGCCCCGGCTCGATCGTCGGTCCGGCGATGACCAGGGGCACGTGCATGCCTTCGTCGTAGAGGAACTGCTTCCCCCTGGCATGGCTGATCCCGTGGTCGGTCATGAAGAGAACGACCGTGTCCTCGAGGTCGCCCTCGTCTTCGAGCCGTTCGATGACGTCGCCGACGAAGCTGTCGGTGAGCCGAACCGAGTCGAGGTACGCCGCCCAATCCGCCAGCAGGACCGGATCGTCCGGATAGTAGGGCGGCAGCTTCACATCGGAGGGATCGGTCCTGCTCCCCAGGAGTTTCTCGACGCGATCGCTGATCCGCCGGAACGACTCGAGCGACCGGCCGCGGTGCTTTCCGCCGGGGAGGTGGACCTGCGCGAAGAATGGCTGGCCGGGTCGACGCTGACTCCAGTCGGGGCCGTCGTACATGGCCTGGTCCCACTCGAAGTTGTAGTGCGTCTTCCCGATGGTCTCTCGGTCAGTGTTCGGCCAGCCGGTGATCGCGGTGTAGTAGCCGGCTTCCTGAAACAGCTCGGGGATCGGCCGGATGCCGGGAGGCAGGTGGATCTTCAGTTCCCCCTGGCTGCTGTTGTGGTGATGAACGCCGATGGACGTCTGGTACATCCCGGTGATGAACGCCGAGCGGTTGGGCGAGCAGACCGGCGCCGTGACGTACGCATTGGTGAAGCGCACTCCGCGGCTCGCCAGGCGGTCGAGATGCGGCGTCTCGATCACCGTCTCTCCGTAGGCGGAGAGGTTGGCCGACATGTCGTCGACGATGATCCAGAGGATGTTCGGCGGTTCGGCCCCGTGCAGAGGAACGTGCAGCGGAAGCGCTGCCAGCGCTCCCAGGGCGAGGACGAGGGCGGCGGTGCCGGCGCGGTGCGTTGTCATGGCCTGATTGTCGCCTACGGCGTCAGATTTTTCCACCTGCGTTAGAATCCCGGCCATCATGATCACACGCCGAGAAGCAGTCAAGAGCGTCGCCGCCGCGTCGGCGGGGTCCGCCCTGGGAGCCGCCTTCAGCTTCGCGAAAACGAACCGGGCGAACCTGCTCTTCCTGTGCTCGGATCAGCACCAGACCGCCGCGACCGGCTGCTACGGCAGCGACGAAGCGCAGACGCCCCACATCGACGAGATCGCCTCGGACGGCGTTCGCTTCGACCGCGCCTATTGCAACGCGCCCGTCTGCGTTCCCTCCCGCGGGTCGATCATCACGGGCCTCCACCCCTGCAGGCACGGGGCGAAGATCCTGCGGGACCCGCTGCCCAACGAGGCGCGCACGGTCGCCCACTACTTCAAGGATCACGGCTACGTCACCGGTGCGATCGGCAAGATGCACTTCGTCGACGAGACGCGGCGGCACGGCTTCGACCACAGGCTCCATCGCCCCGATCACGACAAACGGCTCACCCAGGCTGAGCAGCAGGCGTTTCGGGACGACCAGTGCGTGAACTACCCCGCGGACGGCGGGTACGCGACCGGGCTGAGCGGTTCCGCCTCGACCCTGCCGGAGCGGTACTTCCCCGACACCTTCTTCGCCGAGGAGTCGGTCGCCTTCCTGCGCGAGAACAAGGACCGGCCGTTCTGCCTGTGGACGTCGTTCTACATGCCGCATACGCCGCTGGTGCCGGCGAAGCAGTACTGGGACATGTACGACGGAATCACTCTCAGTCTGCCCGAGCGTTCGGACCGGGAGCTGGAGGACGGCTTCGAGGGGCACCTGATTCGCTCCAGGCAGCGCGGCTGGTACGACCAGGAGGACGACTCTCTGCGCGAAGCGATCCGCGGCTACTACGGCAACATCTCCCAGACGGACGCCAACGTCGGGCGGGTGTTCGACACGTTGCGGGAACTGGGGCTCGACAAGAACACGGTGGTCGTCTACACCTCGGACCACGGCGAGATGGCCGGCGCGCACCGCACGTGGACCAAGCACAACATGTACGAGCAGAGCGTCAGCGTGCCGCTGATCGTGCGCATGCCGGACCGGATGGAAGCCGGGACGGCCCGCACGCAGCTCATCGAGCACACCGATCTGCTTCCGACCCTGACCGAGCTGTGCGGGCTCGGGAGTCCCTCCTCCGGGATCGACGGCCGGAGCTTCGCACCCCTGGTCCAGGGCGGAACGTACACGCCGCGGGAGCACGTCTACTCGGAGTACTACTTCTGCCACCGCAGCTTCACGGTGGACGACCGCTACGTCGGCAAGCCGCCCATCCTGATGGTGCGCACCGGCAAGTGGAAGCTCAACTACTTGAGTTGGGCGCGCTCGGAGCTGTTCGACCTCGAGGCCGATCCGGGAGAGTTCAACAACGTGATCGACGACACCGGCAACTCCGGCATCGTCAGGGAGCTGACCGCCGTCGCCGAGCGCCTCTACGCTGGTTGAGGCGCGCCGTAACGAACTCCGCGCCGCCTCGACGGCTCGTGCGGTGGGCTACATTGCACCGACGATCGCCATGACGGCCTGCTGCACTCCCGCGCGTGATCCCGAGCTGCCGGCCGGCGGCGTGGGCCCGGCCTCCGCGGCGCCGGCGCCATCCTCGGGACCGGGACCGAACGACCGCGAGATGGTGACTCTCGACGGCGGCCGGTTCCTCATGGGCACCGACTCGGCCGACGCCATACCGGGAGACGGCGAGACGCCGATACGCGAGATCTTCGTCGACCCGTTCCGCATCGACGCCTGCGCCGTCTCCAACGCCGACTTCGCCGCCTTTGCCGACGCCACCGGCTACCAGACCGACAGCGAGCGCCTGGGCTGGTCCTTCGTCTTCGAGGGCCGCCTGTCGCGCAAGCTCCGGCGCACGGCGATCGAGGACCGTCTGCCGGGCGCCGGGTGGTGGTGCAAGATCAGCGGCGCCGACTGGCGGCACCCCGAGGGACCGGGGTCGTCGATCGCCCGGCGCCAGGACCATCCCGTCGTCCAGGTGTCGCACCACGACGCCGTGGCCTACTGCGCGTGGGCGGGATGCCGGCTTCCGACCGAGGCGGAGTGGGAGTTCGCGGCCCGCGGAGGCGTGGAGCAGACCGCGCAGCCCTGGGGCGACGAGCTCGAGCCCGATGGCGAGCATCGCTGCAACGTCTGGCAGGGCAGCTTCCCCAACCGCGATCTCGGCCTCGACGGCTGGCGCGGCACCTGCCCGGTCGACGCGTTCGAGCCCAACGGCTTCGGCCTCTACAACGTCTGCGGCAACGTCTGGGACTGGTGCGCGGACTGGTGGAGCGCCCGTCCCGCCGCGCCGGGCGCCCGCAATCCGCGCGGTCCCGCCACCGGCACCTCGCGAGTCACCCGCGGCGGGTCGCACCTCTGCCACGTCTCCTACTGCAGTCGCTACCGCCTGTCCGCCCGTACCCACAACACGCCCGACAGCGCGGCCGGACACATGGGCTTTCGCTGCGCCGCCGATGTCGGCTAGTCAGGAGCCCATGGAGTTGGCCACACGCTGGGTGCGCCGGCGCCCCCGCCGGCTGCCGCCGGAGGCGGCCGAGTAGTAGGCTGTGGCGGCCAGATCGCGATGCCCCGTGGGATCGGCTGAGGATGAGAGGTCGAGAATGAAGTACCAGGTAGCGCTTCAGGAGTCCGAAGAGGGGTTCAGCGTCTGGGTGCCGGGCCTGCCCGGTTGTGTGTCACAAGGCAAGACGGAAGAGGAAGCCCTGGCCAACATCACTGAGGCCGTTCGGGAGTACCTGGAAGTGGCGGCCGAGAACGCTGCAGGCATGAAGATCCGCGAAATCGAAGTCGCCGTGTAGGCGATGCCAAGGATCCCTGGGGTCAATCACCTCCGGGCGGTACGTGCACTGGAGAAGGTCGGTTTCCGCATCGCGCGGCAAGGCAAGCACATCGTGCTCACGGACGGCCGGCGCATCATTACGGTGCCACGCAACAACCCCGTCAATGCGTTCACGATGGGACGCATCGCACAGGACGCCGGTTTGACCGAGGCAGAGTTCAGGAAGCTGTTGTAGTGCCCTTGTGAAGATCCTGGTCATCGCCGACGTGCACGGGAACGCCGAGGCGCTCTCCGCGGTGCTTGAGAAGGAACGCGATGTCGACGCGACGATCTTCCTCGGCGACACCGTTCTCTCCGGGCCGCAGCCGAACGAGACGATGGCTCTGCTCGCGGACCTCGACGGGGTGCTGATCGAGGGCAACCACGACGTGGAGATGCTCGAGCCCGAGCGGTTCGAGGGCTGGCCGGCTCCGTGGCGGGCCTACACGAACTGGATCCTCGACACGCTGGAGCCGGCGGGTTGGAAGCTGCTCCGCGGCCTGCAGCCGGAGGGCGAGTACGAGGTCGGCGGCGGGCGCGTGTTCCTGCACCACGGCGTGCTGCCCGACGAGCCGCGGCAGGCGTTGCCGGACACGGCCGACGATCGCCTGGCCGCGTTGGCGGGCGGCACGGACTGTCCGCTGGTGCTCTTCGGCCACTCGCACATCCAGTTCCGGCGTGCGATCGACGGGCAGGAGTTCATCAACCCCGGCAGCGTCGGCCAGCCGCGCTGCGGCCGGCGGGTTGCCTGCTACGGGGTGATCGAGGACGGGGTGTTCCGCCACTGCCAGGTGGAGTACGAGCCCGGTCCATGGCTGGAGGCGCTCGACGGCGTTGGGCCGCTCGACGGGTTTCCCGAGTTCCGGGAGTGGCTGAGGAAGGCGTTGCTGAGTGGCTACGGGATCGGCGAGCGGGAGCCGTGGACGCGGTTTGCGCGGGAAGGGTACGTGTAGCGCACCCAGTGGGCTACAGCTCTTCGACGGCGATCGCCCGCACCCAGGTCGCTTCCAGCCGCTCGACGTTGAGCGGCATGGCGATGAAAAAGGCGCGGTCCTTCTTCAGCTTCTCGACGTTCACCAGCGGGTAGCAGATCGGGATGTTGTTGCCGAGCATGTTGCGGTGGGTGGGCGAGTTGTCAGGTTGCGGAGTCTGGAAGTCCGACTCCCAGGCGATGCCGGGGGCGCCGACGGCCAGCAGCTTGATGCCGGTGTCGGCCAGCCACCTGGTCGTCCCGGCCGGCAAGGTCGGCTGCTCCGCGCCTCGGAACGGGCTGCCGAGGAGGACGATGTCGCCCTTGCGAACGTTCGACAGATGCTCGGGCAGGATCGGCTGGCCGACCTTGACGACTTCCCCTTCGTCGTTCTTCTGCTCCACCGGTTCGAGTTCGTCGAAGAAGCAGACGGCAGCGGGGCCGAAGAACGTGTCGAGGGGCAACTCCCACAGGCCGCGGACATCGTCGGGAAGGCCCTCCCAGTGGTCCATGTGGCCCTTGCCGCCCTCGATGTGCGAACCGCCGCAGTGGGCGCTGACCCTTCCGGGCGGCCAGTAGGAGTCGCCCTCCTTGCCGCCGACCAGCGTGTAGAGCGTGTCGTCGTAGGGCACGCGGCCTTCTTCCAGGATCCATGGCAGACCGTAGATGTCCTTGTTCCCCTCCTCGACGCTGCCGTCGAGCCGGGTGATGCGCCCGACCATCCGCGGGCTGAGGTCGACTACATGGTGGCCTGCGAAGTCAATCATCGTTGCCGTTCTCCATCTCCGCCGACCACTCGCCCAGAGTGGCCAGTCCGTTCATGCGGGCGCGGTGGCGGAGCGCCGTCTGCCCGCTCGATTCGTCGGTCCTGCCGTCCCAGGCCTCGACCGGGGCGCGGCCGATGGCGCGACCGAACGAGAAGCTGAGCGCCCAGGGCTGCGGATCGAGGCGGTTCATCGCGTCGAGGTGGGCCGTCGCGTCCAGGTCCGACTGGCCTCCGGAGAGGAAGCCGATCCCCGGCAGGGCGGGCGGCACGACCCGGCGCAGGCAGCGCAGCGTCTCCCGGGCCACCGTGTCGGCGCCGGCCTGTTCGCGACAGTCGCTGCCCGAGACGACCATGTTCGTCTTCAGCACGATCTCTTCGGGCGCGACGCCGTGCTCGTACAGCGCCTCGAACGTGCGGTGCAGGAAGCGCTCGGACACCTCGAACTGGCGTTCGATCGTGTGCTCGCCCTTCATCTCGACCTCGGGCTCGACGATCGGAACGAGATCGAACTGGTGAGCGAGCGCCGCGACCTCGGCGACGCTGCGGGCGTTCGTGACGAGGGCGCGTTCCGTGGGAAGTCCCGGGCGCACGCGCGCCGCGACCCGCCACTTGACGAAGGCGACGCCGCGCTCGCGCCAGGCTTCGAGCCGCTTCGCCAGTCCCTCGAGACCGCGGGGGACGTACTCGTGCTCGGAGCCGCCGAGGAACTGCCAGCCGGTGGTCGGCGTGATGCCGAGCAGCAGGCCGCGTTCCGCGATGAGTTCGACGAGCGGCGTGCCGTCGCCGGCCCGGCGATCGAGGACGTCGGGAAAGACGATGATGCTCGACAGGTGCTCGCCGAGTCCGGGCGTGCGGCAGATCATCTCCTGGAAGTCGGCCGCCGCGTCCTCGGTGCTGGCGTGGGTCGACTCGCCCCACCAGCCGCGCACGAGGCCCTTGAGCGGGACGTCGGCGGCGAAGATGCCCTTGCCGGGGGTAACCATGCGGCTTGCGGTCGCGGCCAGGTTCGATTCTGCTGTCATGCGCCGCCTCCGTTGGCGGCCGCCGCGAGCCTGGCGCGGTAGAACTCGAGGCCCTCCCGGGCCGCCTCGTCGAGGTCGCGGCCGCCGGTCATGTCGCGCCACACGCCGAGCAGGTTGCCGACGCCGCCGCCCATGTGGACGATCGGCTCCATCACCGTGTCGCGGTCGTAGCCGATCTCGTGCAGCGCCGCGACGACCTCGTCCCAGGGAATGTGCCCCTGGCCGGGCGGCCGGCGGTTGTTCTCGCCGATGTGGAAGGTGCCGAGCTGGTCGCCGGCGCGGACGATCGCCTCGCCCAGCGAGTCCTCCTCGATGTTCATGTGGTACGTGTCGAGCATCATCTTCAGGTTCGGGCTGCCGACGTCGTCGAGGAAGCGCAGCGCCTCGTCGCAGGTGTTGATCAGGAAGTGCTCGAAGCGGTTCAGGACCTCGATGTGGAAGGTCACGCCGAGGTCCTCGGCGGTCTTCATCGCCTCGGCCATGGCGCCGACGGCGTGGGCCCAGCAGCGAGCCTTGTCGCGGCCGTCGAGCCCCTGTCGCATGACGCCGGTGATCGCGCCGCCGACGTCGGCGCCGCCGCCGCCCGCGATCTGCTGCATCTCGCTCGCCGTCTCGGCCAGGGCGCGAAGGTGCGCGATGCCGCGGCGCCGGTCCTCCTCCGAGTCGGAGTTGATGTCCTGCTTGGGGCCGAGCCCCGCCATGTAGTTGATCCTGATCCCGTGCTCGGCCGCCGAGGCGACAAAGCGCTTCTTCTGCTCCGCGGTGTACAGGAAGAGAACGTCCTGGGAGAAGGACATCAGGTCGAAGCCGATCGCGGCGGCGCGGGCCATCCGGCGTTCGTACTCCTCGATGTCCTCCATCCACTCGTTGCCCCAGTAGTTGAAGGTGATGCCGATTCTTCCCATGCGCTTCTCTCCCTGAACCCTTACGGAGCCGTCGACGCGGCCGCCGCCCTGCCGGCCGGCTGAGCGGCCATCAGCGCCTCGACCTCGGCCATCGACGGGATCCCCTTGCGATTGCCGAGCACCGTGCAGTGCAGGGCCGCGACCGCGGACGAGAACGCGGCGCAGCGCTCGAGGCCCCATCCCCTGGCCAGGCCCACGAGGTAGGCGCCGTGGAAGGTGTCGCCGGCGCCCGTCGTGTCGACGACGTCGACCTCGAACGCGGGCGTGTGGAACTCGGCTTCACGCGTCACCGTGTAGCTGCCGGCAGCGCCCTCCGTCTGCACGACCACGCGCGGCCCGAGGCCGAGGGCGGCGCGGCCCGCTCGCCACACGTCTTCCTCGCCGGTGAGCGCCGGCGCAAAGCCCGAGCCGCAGATCAGCACGTCGGTTTCCGCCACGAGCGCCCGGGCCGGTTCGAGGACCTTGTGACTGGTGGCGGCGGCGTCCAGCACGACCGTGCCGCCCGCCTCCTTCATCCAGCGCGCCGCGGCGAGCGCGGCGGCGCCGTGACTGCCGTCGAGGTGGAGGATCCGCGCGGACTCGATGTAGGCGCGGTCGAGTTCCGAGGGGTCCACGGGCCGCGAGAGGAAGCCGCGCCGGAATGAGAACACCCGCTCTCCGGTCGCGGCGTCGACATAGACGACGACCACATGGTCCTCCGGCCCTTCCCGCGGCACGAGCCGGCTGGTGTCGACTCCGGCTTTCCCCAGCGACCGTCGACGGTGCTCGCCGAGATCGTCCGTGCCCACGGTGTCGACGAAGCCTGTACGGAGGCCGAACGTCGAGGCGACGAAACACGCCGTGCCGGCGGGCCCGCCGTCGGCGAGCGTGAAATCGAGGAGACCGCGCGGATCCTCCCAGACCGGCATGCGCTCGACGCGCAGCACGACGTCCACGATCGCGAGGCCGAGGCCTACGACGTCCAAGCGAGCTCTAGCCGGCCCGCTTCGGGCGCGCTTCGACCGAGGTGGACTTGCGTTCGAGACGACGGAGTTCCTTCTCGATGCGGGGGCGGACGTCGGGAGCGGCGAAAGCGAGCAGTGCCACGTAGAAGCCGCAGAGGCTCTTCAGCCGGTAGACCTCATCGTCGAGGATGCCGAAGGCCCACTGGTCGAGGGCGAGTTCCCAGCCCACGTAGAGCTGTGTCTCGAGGAACGGCTGGCCGACCGAAGTTCTCAGTTGACCGCGGTCGAGGGCGTCGCCGACCGCCGTGTGAATCGCTCCCTTGAGCGATTGCAGGCGCCGGCCCTCGTCCTGCTGGACGAGCCGCGCCCAGTGGCCGGTGCTGAAGTCGGCCACGATGAGCGGCCGCAGCAGGTCGCCGTTGTCGATCATGTAGCTGAGCAGACCCTCCATCGCTCTCGCCGCCCGCCGCAGCGGATCGCGAGTGGTGCGGGCGTCGGGGGCCGGCTCATCGAGGCGCTGTACCGAGTCCCGGATCAACGCCTGCAGGATCTCTTCGCGGGATCCGAGCAGGTTGTACAGCGTGGTCACGCTCAAACCGGCGTTGCGGGCCAGCTTCCGCATCGAAAGGCCGTCGGGCCCGGACTCCTTCAGCAGCGTGCGAGCCGACTCGAGGATGCGCTGCCGGCGCGCCGCCACGTTCGCTTCGCGCCGGCCCGTAGTCCGCGTGGCTGTGGGACCGTTGGCATCGCGACTCGTCATGACCGGGGGACCGGCAGGGATCATACGCGGGCGGGAACCCGCTCGAAGATGGTACATTGTTTCAAGTTTGAGCGGGTGCGCCAGTGCCATTGCCGGCTTCCGGGAAGGCGCGCAGCGAAAGCGGCGACCTCTACCAGCTACGGCCGACCGGCAGGGCGGGCAGACCAGGGAGACGACAAGTGACCGAAATCAACGTGGCTGAACTCGAACCCGTGGGGGAGTTCGGCTCGAAGGCCTGGTGCGAGGCCTGCGCCGGGTACGGCGTGCAACTCCTGGAAGACGGCGATCTGCCGGCGGACACCGCGTGGGGATTCACGGAGATCTACACCCACGCGCCGGAGCGATTGCTGGAGGGCGGCCGCGAGATGTCGGCGTACTTCATCATGGTCAAGGACGGCCGGATCACCGGCGGCGACGGCGCCCCCGAAGAGTGCCGCGCGCTGCCGGGCTTCCACATCGCGATGCCCTGGGCCTCGATCTGCAACCAGTCGCGCACGAAGTACGGCCGCGAGGGTCAGATGCGGCGGTCGGCCCAGGAGAAGGTCATGTTCCAGCAGATCGAGGAGTACGTCGGGCGGCCGAATCCCCTCGGCCTGGGCGGCGGCCCCAAGCACGTCTGGCCCCGCGAAGTCGGCATGGCCCTGGGCAAGGGCGCGGAGGAAGGCGGCGGCCTCCACAACATCGCCGCGAGCCTGCAGATGCCGTCCCCCGAGTTCGCGGACTTTCCCACGACGGACATGGCCGTCCCGGACTTCGAGGCGATGACGGACGAGCAGAAGCGGCGCTTCCTGGCGCTCCTAGCCGTCTGAAAGCACTGGGTGCGCCGACGCCCTCGCCGGCATCCGGCGCAAAGCGCCGGCCTCCGGAACTCCGCCGCCGGACCGCTCCGCCCTACCTGCCGTCCAGCGAAAACCGCACAGCCGTCCTGTAAGTAGCCCCCACCGCTTCACCGTCCTCCACGGCCGGCCGGAAGACGGCACGCCGCATCGCCGCGACGGCGTTCTCGGTCAGGCCGTGGGGCAAGCTCTCCAGCACCTCGACGCCGACCACGCAACCTTCCTCGTCGATGCTGACGCCGAGGCCAACCACGCCCTCGACGCCGGCTTCTATCGCTTCGTCCGTGTACTCGTGGGCCACCCGGTAGATCATCTCGCCCGGCCTGCGGTCTGGGTCGCCGACGGCGTCCGCCTGCGGGTTCGTGGCCTCCTCCCCTGCCACCGCCCGCGAGTGACAGACGAGGATCCGCGCCCGGTCGGGGATCGGGCCTTCAGGCGAGATGGCGAGGATGCTCCTCGCCTCGGCCACGCCTTCATCTGACCGGCCGGAGTCCACCAGCAGCCGCGCGAGGCTGTAGCGCGGCGCAACGGACGCCTCATCGTCCATCACCGCGATCACGCGGCGGAAGGCATCCTCGGCCTCGACCACGTCCTGCTCCGTGCGGTCGGGCTTGTCGAAGAGGGCCACGCCGAGCGCGTTGTGGGCCCGCGTTCGCAAGCGAAGGTCCTCGGTCAGCTCCAGCGCGCGGCGGGCGGCGTTGGCCATCTGTTCGAGCTCGGACCGCTGGTAGTGCGCCGCCGCCTCGGCGAGCCATCGTTCGGCGGTGTCCGGCGGGGACGGCGCCTCGGTGACCACGGCGGGCGCCTCCGGCGCGGCCGGGGCGTTTCCGGCATCGAGGTCGAAGGTGACGACGGAGGTCGTGGCGGCAAGATCGTCGCGCACGCCAACCGCGACGCGATGCGGCCCGGGCGCGGTGACCACGTCGACCGCGAACGGCCACGAGAGGTCCCGGGCGTCCTCGATCTCTCCTTCCTTCACGAGGACGGGGACGGAGTGCTCCGTGACCTCTGAAAGGCGCGCCTCCTCGTCCATCACCTGGACCCACAGGCGGACCTTCGCCTCCTGACCGCCGCCGGCCGGAGCCAGGGTCAGCGGACCGATGGGGATCGCGACGAGCATCCGCGACTGGATGTCGCCGTTCTCCAGCTCGACCTGGCTGCCCGTGCCGCGGACCGGCGCGATCCGGACTCCCATCGGGTTCGCGGCCTCTCCCATCGAGAGGGCCGCCAGCGTCAGGTCGGCCATCCGGGCCGAGGCGGGCTTGTCGACATAGCTGTCGCGGTGGCGAAGCATCAGGCGTCCCCGGTACCGCCGCCTGGCCTCGTCGGTCAGCTCGACCTCGATCCGATGGGTGTTCCCCCGCTCGAGGTGGGTCGGCGAGTACCCGAGCGAGTAGCGGTTCTGGAGGTCGCTGGCGATGCTGTCGAGGCCGCCCGCGAAGTTACGGGTATTGACGATCGCCCGGCCGCCGGTGCGATCGGCCAGGCGGAGCAGCGGTTCCTCGAGATTGGCGGCGCGGGTGAACTCGATGCTGTTGGAGAAGCGGAGGTCCGCGGTGTTCATCCCGCTGATGCGAGCTCCGGCGGCGGCGACGCTGTGGAAGGTGACGCCGTTGGCGTTGGCGAGCGAGGCGAGCTCGTCGAATCGCCGTGCGAGGTCGTAGTTGAAGGCCTCGAGGGAGGCGTTCGCCGCGTCGAAGCTCCTTGCGTCGGCGAAGGGCGAGGTCGCTCCGGGACTGGCGCTCCACCGACCGCGCGTATCGGTGAACCGCTCCTCCAGCGCCCGGAACAGGTCTTCGGCCGGCCGCATGGGCAGCCCGTTGCTGATGTACAGGATGGCCTTGCGCCCCGGCAGGCCCGCCATCGTCCGGATCGCGTTCTCGAGGTTCACGATCGAGGCGTCGACTTCGCTTCGGACGGTGGTTGCGAAGCCGCGGATCAAGTCCACCACGGCGTTGTAGCGGACCCAGTCGTCGTCGATCTCGCGCAGGATGTCGAGCCGCTCCGACTCGGTCCGCTCGCGGCCGCCGACGACCCTCGCGACCTCCCCGGTCGCCTCGGCGACGCGCCACGCCTCGGTCGTGAAGGGAAGCGCGACCTCGAACCTGCCCGCATCGTAGACGGCGAGCATCGCCCGGTCGTACGGGCTGAGCTGGACGCTCAGGAAGTTCCGCAGGAAGGGCAGCAACCGGTTGCGGTCCGTCGGCGTCAGGTTGTTGTTGTCGATGTAGACCATCAGGCTCAGCCGGTGCTCCGGGGGCGGCGGCTCGGCCGGGATGAAGCGGTCGAGGTCGCTCTCCCGGGGCCGGCGGTCCCGGAAGGTGGCGGCCTCCCGTTCGCGCGTGCTCGCGTCGAGGCCGTCCGTGAACTCGAAGAAGTTCGACAGCTCCACCGGGCGACCGTTCTCCCGCACCTCGAAGTCGTCGGCGGTCAGGCCGGTCACCGGGTTGCCGTCGCGGTCGGTCACCCAGACGTCGACGTTGACGACGCGCACGTCGATCGTCTCGCCGAAGGTCTCGGCCGCGGGTTGTGCCTGCGCGACGCCGCTAGTCGAGCACAGCAGGAAGGCGGTGGCGAAGGCCGTAGCAAGTCTCATCCAAGCCAGAGAGTATCTGTGAGCGCAAGGGCGCTTTCACTGGCAGGTCGTTCCGCACTGGGTGCGCCGGCGCCCTCGCCGGCTGCCGCCGAAGGCGGCCGGAAGACCGGCCGGCCGTAAGGCCGGCACCGCTTTACAGTCCCTCAGGAGTCGTGAAGCGTCACGACACCCGCATCGCCATCGACGCTGATCTCTTGCCCCTGCGCCACGCGCTGGGTGATCGTGCCCGTACCCACGACCGCGGGAATGCCGTACTCCCGGGCCACGATGGACCCATGGCCGAGGATGCCGCCGATGTCGGTCACCAGCCCCGAGGCATGGGCGAACAGCGGCGTCCACGCCGGATTCGTCATCGGACAGACGAGGATCGAGCCGGACCGCATCCGGTCGAACTCCGGCGGCGACTTGATCAGGCTCGCCGGCGCGGTCACGGTGCCGGGGCTCACCGGGACGCCGCGCAGCGTGGGACTGTTCGGATCGTTGCGCGCCTGGGTCTCCTTGAAGGCGATGGACGGGTGCTCGCTCGCCTCTTCCGGCACGGTGCCGGGCGGGTGCAGGCGCTTGCGGGCCTCGCGCAGTTCCCGGCGTTCGGCGGCGAGCGCGCCGAGGTCGGGCCGCGCCTCGCCGCGCGCGCGGGCCTCGATCGCCTCGCGGATCTCGTCCGTGACGCAGAAGTAGATGTCGTCCGGCCGCCCGAACGTGCCGGCCTCGACCAGGCGCCGCCCCAGCTCCGCCGCCAGCGAGCGCAGGACGGGCCAGGAACTTCCGAGGTAGAACATCGTCTCCTCGCGGATCGGGTAGAAGAGGTAGGTAAACCACAGGCGGAAGCGGAACTGCCAGTACTCCAGGCCGTCGAGCAGCCCTTCGATCTCGGCCAGCGCCTTCTCCTTCTTTGCCCTCGCGTCGATGTCGTGCTGCTCCGGGCTGTAGTCCCGGTTGGCGACCATCGTCTTCAGCGTCGCGAAGAACGGCGTCGGATCCTCGCTCTGCGGCGGCTCCACGAAGTCCAGCGTGTAGCCCTGGTGCCCGAAGGTCCGGAGATAGTCGTCGATCGCCTCCAGTGCGGGGCCGCTCGCCGGGTGCTCCTGGAGCGCGTCCATGAGCCGTGAGGCCGGGGTCACCATCACGAGTTCCCACAGCGAGTCGTCGGCCCGGATGCGCTTCGCGACCTCGTAGATCGCGTCGTTCGCCTCCATCGTCTTCGACTTGAAGCCGCTGAGGAACTGGCCGCTGGTGAAGCGGTGGTCGGGCAGCGTCTCGCGCAGGAAGCACTGGAGCTGGTCGTCGGTCGACTTGGCGACGCCGAAGGTGTGGCCGGTGTCGTTCGACCAGTAGTCGCCCTCGGCCACGCCGAGGTCGACGATGCCCTGGAGCAGGGTCTCGTCGGACGCCGACGCCGGATCGATCTCGCGCCATTCGCCGGTGATCCGGACCAGGCGCGGCATCGTCTCTTCCCGCCACTTCCTGAGCACGCCCTCGTTCCACTGGGTGCGGTTGAAGGCGATGAAGGTCGGGTTCCTGCTCTCGGGCATCGTCACCCGCTGCGCCAGCGACTCGCCGGGTTCGGCCGAGGCCGCCCAGGCGTCGAAGGCGCGGCGGTCCTCGTCGCCGAGCGCGTCCCGAAACAGCTTCAGGTCGTGCTCCGCCATCTCGACGTTCTCGGCGGGGGAGTCCTTGCGCCGCTCGGCCATCGCGCGTTCCGCGGCCTCCATCTCCTCCTCGGTCGGCTTCCTGATCTCCGTGTTGTCGCCGTCCGGGAAGAGCATCTGCCAGTCGCCGCGCTGGTAGGCGAAGCCGTTCATCGTGACGAAGACCGGGCCGCCACCGACCATCATGCTCTTGCCGCCGCGGGCCTTCTCGAGACCGATCGTCAGGTAGAGCTCCTCGAACAGTGGGCAGATGGGGTCGGGCATGTTCTCGACGATCTGGCGGCGCGTCAGGATCCGGGCCGGAGGAGTCGGCACCCACTCGACCTCGATCGGCTGCGGCGGCAGGTTCGTGATCGGCCGCGATTGCAGCAGGTGGAGCCTGCCGGCGGAGATCGCCCACTCGATGTCCTGGGGCACGCCGTCGAACCGCGCCTCGACCGCGCCGCCGAGCTCGACGAGTTCCCGGAGGGCCTCCGGCGACAGCGACGAACGGCCGCGCTCGGCCTCATCGACCGCTTCGAGCCGCGTGCCCTGGTCGCCTTCCTGGACGATCTGCTGTTCCTTCGTGCCGATGATCGTCTCCGACGCCTCGCCGGTCGCGCGGTCGACCACGTAGGTATCCGGCGTCACCTGGCCGCCGACGACCGCCTCGCCGAGGCCGAAGCTCGCGTTGACGATCGCTTCGGCGCGCTCGCCGGTCGCCGGGTTCGCGGTGAACAGGATCCCGGAGACCTCGGACGGCACCATGATCTGCACCACGACCGCCATCGCGACCGTACCCTGGTCGATGCCCATCTGGTGGCGGTAGGCGATCGCCCGCGGCGTCCACAGGGACGCCCAGCAGTCACGCACCGCCGCGACGACGGCGTCCTCGCCGCGCACGTTGAGGTAGGTGTCCTGCTGGCCGGCGAACGATGCGTCAGGCAGGTCCTCGGCGTTGGCCGACGAGCGCACGGCCACCGGCGCTCCGGCCGGCTCGAGTCCGCGGTAGGCGGCGGCGATCTCGGAGATGGCGAGGTCGGAGGGGGCGTGTTCCGCCAGGAGGTCCTGGATCGCGGCCGATGCCGCGTCGAACGAGATGGCGCCGTTCACCAGTTCCGGCTTCGCGAGGGCCACGATGCGCTCCTGCAGGCCGTTCTCCGCCACGAAGGCCCGGTAGGCCGCCGTCGTGACGTGGAAGCCGCCCGGCACCGCGAACCCCGCGTTCGAGGCGCGCGCCAGCGAGCGGCCCTTGCCGCCCAGCAGGTCGAGATCGTCGTCGCGGGTGTCGAGCGGGCGGACGAAGGTTGCGGTCGTTTCGGAGATCAGGTCCATCGGTCAGTTCCAGAAGCGATCGAGCCGGGTCCAGGACCGGATCGGGATGACTTCGCCGGTCAGGAGGTCCGACGCCGCGGAAGCGAGGAACAGGCAGAGGTCGGCGACGTCCTCGGGGTCGGGCGGCCGCTCGAGGCGCGGCACGGGGGTGCCGTCTTCCTTCTCGGCGGGCTGGATGACGCCCCACTTGACCATCGCCGGCGTCGCGATCAGCCCCGGCGCCACGCAGTTCACGCGGATGTTGTGCTTCGCCCACTGGAAGGCGAGGTTGTTGCTCAGGCTGATCACGCCGGCCTTGGCGGCCGAGTAGTGGAGCATTCCGGGGTGGCCCTTGGTGCCGGCCACCGACGAGATGTTGATGATGTTGCCGCTCTGCTGCTCGATCATCTGCTTGCCGGCGGCGATGCAGCACAGCCAGGTGCCCGTCAGGTTCAGGTCGACGATGCGCTGCCACTCGTCGTAGGGCGTGTCCTCGGGCATGCGCGGCGTCGCGCCGCCGCCGGCGTTGTTCACCATGACGTCCAGCCGCCCGAAGGCGCCGACGGTCTCGGCGATCAGCCCGTCGACCTGGTCGGGGACCGTGATGTCGCAGCCGACGGCCAGCGCCGTCCCGCCCGCCTGTTCGATCTCGCCGACGACGCCGTCCAGGTTCTCCTTCTTGCGCGAGGCGACGACGACCCTGGCGCCGGCCTCGGCGTAGGACTTGGCGATGCAGGTGCCGATGCCGCCGGCGCCGCCGGTGACGATGGCGACCCGGTCGGTCAGGTCGAGCTTGGACACCTTCAGTTCCCCTCCTTCACTCTCCCGGTCGGCACGCGATCGCCCTCGCCGGCTCCGGCGACGATGCCGCCCGGGCAGCCGCCGCCGGGAGGAACGACCCAGTCACAGCCCGGCGTGTTGTCCGGGCCGTCGTCGTGGCAGGCCAGGAGCGCCGCGTAGTCCGCCTTCAGGCTGCCCGGCCTGCGTGGCGGCATGAACTCGTTGACGTGAACTTGCCCGGCCTCGAGCAGGCGGGCTGTCCGGGTCGGCGCGCGGTGGCAGTCGAGGCAGGCGTTGCCCTCGATGTGCGGCGTCCTCATGTCCCAGTGCGTTCCGCCGACCACCCAGTAGGGCGCCTCCGGGTCCACCCACCCCGGCAGGACAGGCTCGCTCGGGTTGGACGGCAGTTTGGCGCCGTCGATCCAGGGGTCGTGCAGGAAGGCGTTGTTCTGGTGGCACTGAACGCACTGGACGCCGGGAGGCGGTGGGATGAAGGCCTTGTCGAAGTCCTCGTCGTCGGGACCGGGGAGCTTCCCGGCGAGCATGCCGTCTTCGCCGAAGTGGAGGTACTCCTTCGCCTGAATGAGATCGCCTTTCCCGTCCGGTGATTCGAAGAAGCAGGTGGCGCCGGTCGTCTTGTTGTGGCCGATCATCTGGACGGACGCGATGCCCCTCTTGAAGAGTTCCTGCCCGGCCGAGCGGCAGAGGTACGCCCAGACGACGTCGTCCAGGGGGCTGCCGTCGGCCGCCTTGCCCTGCACCCTGCCGATCCGCGAGCCGACGTTGCAGTTGCCCTTGAAGTCGGGCGTGTCGCACTCGCGGTAGCCCGGACTCTCGAAGACCTCCACGCCGTCGACGTGAATCGGGATCCGCACTCCGGCGCCGCAGTCGATCGTCGGCGGCACGCCGACGTGGGGCAGGCACATCGCGGCGTACTCCGACGCCGTCTCCGGCATCGTCTGCACCTTGCCGCCCGGTACGCAGGCGTCTTCGGCCAGTGCTCCGTGCTGCGCCACGAGAGCGAGCAGCACGGCTGCCGCCGCTCGGGAGATTCCTCGGTGCTTCATCTCGTCCTCCAGACTCCGGCAGCCAGTGTACCGAAGTTGTAACAGTGTCTCAACTTGGAACAAGATGAAACGCTGTATCATGTTTTGCGTACCCTTCAGGAAAGACCAGGCCCTCACGAACTTCAGGAGGACGAGTATGGACCGCAAGCGGTGCTTTGGCCGGAGAACTCGGAACCCCGTCCTGATGGCGTTTCTCGCGCCGGCGTTGCTCGCCCTGCCCGCCGCGGCCCAGGACGGGAGCGTCTCGGGCACGGTCTACGACCGCGAGGGCGGCGCCCTGCCCGGCGTCACCGTCAGCCTCCAGAACGCCGACGGCGAGGACCTCGGCAAGAGCACGCAGACGGACGCTTCCGGCGCCTTCCGCATCGACGGCGTCGCCGACGGCGCCTACACGGCGACGGCGTCGCTCCAGGGCTTCCGTTCATCGAGCGAAGCGGTCGAGGTCTCGGGAGGCATGGCCTCCGTCGAGTTCGCGCTCGGCCTCTCCGTCGTCGAGCAGATCGTCGTCCAGGGCGAGATCGGCGAGGAGAACGTCCTGAGACGTCCGATGACCGTCACCGGCTTCAACGAGGGCATGGTCGTCGAGCTCGGCATGAACAACAACAACGACCTCGAGGCGCTCACGCCGGGGCTGCAGATCGGCCACCAGTCGCCCGATTCGGGCCACGGCAACCACCTCTACCTGCGCGGCATCGGCTCGCAGCGCAACCAGGAGTTCTTCCAGGCGACCGCGGTCGCCACCTACGTCGACGGCATCTACACCGACGAGATCTACGGACTCGAGCCCGGCAACCTCTTCGACGTCGAGAGCATGAACGTGGCGCGGGGCCCGCAGGGAACCACCGGCGGCCGCGCGGCGATCGCCGGCGCGATCAGCTTCAACACAATCAAGCCGACCGCCCAGTTCGACGTGAACGCGCTGGCCGAGTACACCGACCAGACCTCGCAGCGCGGCGACCTCGCGATCGGCGGACCGATCGGCGACAGCCGGGTGAGCTGGCGGCTGACGGCCGGTAGCTGGCAGGGCGAAGGCGCGCAGCCGAACATCGGCCCCGGCGGCGACTACGACGAGCCGGACAACACCCACTGGGCGCCCCAGCTCCGCTATCTCGGTGAGACCGTTGACTTCAACCTTCGCTACGCCGGGCGCGAGGACAGCGGCGCGCCCCGCACCTCGGTCGAACTGACCGGCCGCGACGTGACCACCGAGTGCCTGCTGACAGGGACCGACCCGGAGGGCAACCCGACCTGCCTGTTCCCGAATCCCTTCCTCGGCGCCGCGAACCAGGCGCCGTCGGTCAGGGACTGCGACCTCAGCGATCCCAACCGGCTCATCTGTCCCGGCGACGACCTGCGCAACGTCGTCGACTACAACACGCCCGGCAACGAGGACTCCGAACTCCAGATGGCCGTGGCGGACCTGAACATCCGGCCCAGCCGGGGATTGTCCCTGTCCTACAAGGGCGGCTACCGCGAGACGACGGAGAACGCGCAGACCGACACCGACGGCACCTCGCGCGTCGGCGGTCCCGACAACCCGTTCCTCGACGCGAACGGCTACCCGTTCGCCGACACGATGACGAACTACTTCCGGTACTCGGAGCAGACCTCCCACGAGGTGCGTCTGGCCTCGAGCTTCGCCGGCGACTTCCAGTTCGTCCTGGGCGGCTTCCAGCGGGACGGCGACGAGCCCTACGACGCCCGCTTCTTCAACTTCGCCAACCCCGCCTTCAACACGAACACGCTGGCGACCTGCCAGGCGTCGCTGCCGTTCTTCGGGCTTCCCCTGCTGAGCGACTTCGGCACCACGTCGCGCCAGTCGGGTCAGGGAGGCGTCTGGGCGTGCCCCGGCGAACTGCTCGACTGGTCGAACGCGGGCGCCATCGGCGCGTTCTCCGACGGCAACATGAACGGCCACTGGCTCGACTTCTACGGCCACTCGCAGTTCGAGACGCGGGCCTACTACGGGAACGTCGAGTATCAGCTCGGCGACAGGTGGACGCTGTTCGGCGGCATCCGCCACGACCAGGACATCAAGACCCACGTCCAGAACGACGTCCGGATCGGCATCAACTTCGGCTTCGCGGTCGACCTCTGGATCTTCCGCAACGCGGCGGTCGAGGGCTTCGAGGGCAAGAACGACGCGGAGTGGAACCAGACCACCTGGAACGCCGGCTTCCAGTACTCGGCCAACCCCGCCAGCATGTGGTACGGCCGCGTCTCCAAGGGCGGCCGCCCCGGCGGCTTCGTCGGCTTCGGCAACATGAACGAGGTGACCTTCGACTCGGAGGAGCTGATCAACTACGAAGGCGGCTGGAAGGGCCTGCTGGCGGACAACCGGCTGCAACTGGAGGCCGCGGTGTTCTACAACGACTACCAGGGCTACTGGATCAACTCCAGCCGCCTGCTGCCGGTCGAGCAGCGGATCCCCGGCGAGAGCATCTTCGAAGGCGAAATGAACACGATCGACGGAAGTTGGATCTCGGGGCTCGAACTCACGGCGGCGTACCGCGCCACGGACCGCTTCACGATTCGCGGCTGGTACAACTACCTCGACTCCGCGATCGGCGACTTCGACACGATCTACTGCTGCGACCCGGCCGCGCCGACCGAGACGGTCGAGTTCCAGGACCGCGAGGGCAACACCTTCACGCAGGAGATCGCCAGCCTGACGAACTTCGGTGGTAACCAGATGCCGTTGCAGCCGAAGCACAAGTTCTCGCTGACCGCGATCTACGACCTCGGCAACCTCCGTTTCCTGGGCACGCTCGGCCACACGACGGACAAGAACACGGACATCAGCAACCTGCCGAAGTACAAGATCCCCGAGTACACGCGCCTCGACCTCCGGGCGATCTGGTTCACGCCGCGCGAGGGCCTGCAGGTTCACCTCTTCGCCAAGAACGTGCTCGACCAGATCGCCGTGCAGCAGTGGCGGCCGAACGAAGGCTACGGCTTCGGCACCGGCGTGATCCGCGGCTCGCTCACCGACGAGCGGGAAGTCGGCGTGACGGCCAACTTCCGTCTCGGCGGCCGCAAGACGCTTTACGGCCTCGGCGGTGGAATGGGTCCGTCCGCCGGCGGGAAGTAAAGAACCCGGAGCGTTGCCCACTGGGTGCGCGGGTCTTCTGACCCGCCCCGGGTGGAGCCGCGGAGCGGCGTAGCCCGGTTTGAAGCGCCGCCGGCGAAGCCGGCGACGATGTCGGCCGCAGAGGAGAAGGTCGGCCTTCGGCCGGCGATTCGAAGCCGCCTGCGGCGGCAGCGGGTCGGAAGACCCGCGCACCCAGCGGACGGCGCTCTCCGCCACCCCGGTTTTCGCTAACCTGCCGCGAGTGAACGGCGCCTCATCCGGCTGGACCACCGGCCTTCTGCTCGCCTGGCTCCTCGTTGCGCCCCTCCAGGCGCAGTCGACCGCGGCCGCGGCGGACGACCCGGCAGAACTGATCGCCCGGATCGAAGCGCCGCGCGAGACGGGGTCGAGCGAGGACGCCGGCAAGGGCCTCGCCGAGCTGATGGAGACGCACGGCATCTCCGCGCTGAGTGTCGCCGTCGTCCAGGACTACCGGCTGCACTGGGCCAGGGCCTACGGCGTCGCGGACGAAACGACCGGCGCCCTCGCCGACACCGAGACCCTGTTTCAGGCCGCCTCGATCAGCAAGCCGGTGTCGGCGATGGCGGTGCTGGGGGCGGTGCAGGACGGTCTCTTCGAGCTCGACGACGACATCAACTCGCTCCTCCGTTCCTGGCAGCTCCAGGACGACGCCGAACTGCTCGCCGAGACGCCGGTGACGCCGCGCATGCTGCTGAGCATGACGGCAGGCACGACAGTCTCGGGGTTCCCCGGCTACAAGCCCGACGTCCAGCTCCCGACCGTGCCCGAAGTCCTCGGTCGTGCGGGTGAAGAGACGCCTGCGAACACCAAGCCGGTCGTCGTCGGCTGGCAGCCCGGCAGCCGCTACGAGTACTCGGGAGGAGGCTCGACCATTCTGCAGCTCGCGCTGAGCGATGTTCAGGGCAAGCCGTTCGAGGAGATCCTCCAGGAGACCGTTCTGGACCCGCTCGGCATGACCCGCAGTTGCTTCTGCCAGCCGTTGCCTGAGGCACTCCACGGCAACGCCGCGCGGGCCGGCGGGTCGGTGACCGGCAGCGCCGCGGAGGGCCGCGCGCCCCGGGCGCCCTGGCACGTCTACCCGGAGCTCTACGCCGCCGGGCTCTGGACGACGCCGACGGACCTGGCGAAGTTCCTGATCGAGGTGCAGCTTTCGCTGGAAGGACGCTCGAACCGCATTCTCACGGCAGAGTCAACGCGCAAGATGGTGACGCCCGGAGGCGTCGGCCACTACGCTCTCGGTTTCACCACCGGCTCGGAGACTCCGCACCGCCCGGCGCCGCCCGGAGAGGCGGACCGCTACTTTGGCCACACCGGCGGCAACTGGGGCTTCCGCGGGAACTTCGTCGGATCGCTCGAAGGAGGTAACGGCTATGTCATTCTGGCCAGCGGCAGTGTCGCCAACCCGGTCATCTTCGTCGAACTGCCGATGCGGATCCGCGCCGCCTACGGCTGGGAGTAGCAGCGTCGTCGCCGCGGTGCTCCTGACCATGGCCTGCGCCGCGCCACCCGCCCCCGACACGACATTGACCGAGACCCAACACCTCTTCCAGCAACGCCTCGACGAACTCCGCGCCGAACTCGGCTTCATCGGCGCCACCGCCGCCTTCGTCCTCCCGGACGGCGCCGAAGGCGCAGCCGCCACCGGCTACGCCGACCCGGAGAACGACCTGCCGATGACGCCCGAGCACCGCATGCCGGCCGGCAGCATCGGCAAGACGATCGCCGCCGCGACGGCGCTCAGCATGGTCAACGAGGGCCTGCTCGGCCTCGACGACCTGGCCTCGCGCTGGCTCGGCGACGAACCCTGGTGGACGCGCCTTCCCAACCACGAGACGATGACGCTGCGCCACCTGCTCAGCCATTCGAGCGGGCTGACCGACCACGTCTACGACGAAGCCTGGCGCGACGAAGCCCGGTCACGGCGCGGCCCGGCCGGCGACCCCGACGCGTACTTCGAGCCGCGGGATCTGGTCCAGTACGTCCTCGACAAGGAGCCCCTGTTCCCGGCCGGCGAAGGCTACGCCTACACCGACACCGGCTTTATCGTCGCGGGCCTCGTGCTGGAGGCCGCCTCCGGCGGCGCGTACTACGACGAGGCTCGCCGCCGCGTCCTCGACCGCCACGACCTGCCGCGCACGGTGGAGCAGATCGGCCGCGCGTTCCCCGATCTCGCTCCCGGCCACGTCGGCGAGGACAATCCCTTCTTACTCCCGGCCAAGACCGCCGAGGGCGACCTGATGGCCTTCAGCCCGCAGACCGAGTGGACCGGCGGCGGCTACGTTTCCAACTCCCGCGACCTGGCCCGCTGGGCGAAGATCCTCTACGAGGAGCGCGCCCTCGAAGGACCGTACCTGGAGGAGATGCTGAACTCCGGCTACCGCGGCGAAGACGCCGGCGCGACCTACGGCCTCGGCGTCTATCGCGGCGACTCGCCGCACGGCGAACTCGTCGGCCACGGCGGCTGGTTCCCCGGCTGGCGCTCCACGATGTACTACCACCGGGACTCAGGCATCGCCGTCGCCGTCCAGTTCAACCAGAACGAACTCGACTTCCGCAACCAGGTCCGCGACGCGCTGCTAGGCCTGCTCCTGGAACGACCTTGAACCGCCTCCGCGGAGCCTCCGCTGGGTGCGCGGGTCTTCTGACCCGCCGCCGCCGAAGGCGGCCAGGAAACGCGCCGGCCGGAGGCCGGCTCCGCTTCGCCACCACCACCTTCCTCGCCCTCGCCGCCACCACCCTCCTCGCCCAGCCCGCCGACCCGCCGGTCTACAACCTCATCCTCGAAGGCGGCACGATCCACGACGGCGACGGCGGCGTCCCCTACGTCGCCGACATCGGCATCACAGGCCGCAGGATCCACACCATCGGCGACCTCGACGACGCGCGCGCCGCCGAACGTCTCGACGTGACCGGCCTCGCCGTCACGCCCGGCTTCATCGACATCCACAGCCACGCCGTCCGCGGCGTCTTCCGCCACCCGCTGGCCGAGAACTACCTCCGCCAGGGCGTGACGACGGTCATCGAGGGGCCGGACGGCAGCTCGCCGTTCCCCGTCGCCGAGTTCCTGGCGCGCATCGACCTCCATCCGCCGGCGATCAACTTCGGCCTCACCGTCGGCCACGGCGCGATCCGCGGCCTGGTCATCGGCAACGAGGACCGGGCGCCGACCGACGACGAGATCCAGGAGATGAAGCAGCTGGTCGAGCAGGCGATGCGGGAGGGGGCGTTCGGCCTCTCGACGGGCCTCAAGTACGTGCCTGGCGCCTACGCGACGACCGAGGAAGTCATCGAGCTGGCGCGCGTCGCCGGCCGCTTCGGCGGTTTCCACGTCAGCCACATGCGCGAGGAGGGCCTTGATCTCATCGCCTCGGTCGAAGAGACGATCCGCATCGGCGAAGAAGGCGGCCTGCCGACCCAGTTGACCCACCACAAGGTCGTCGGCGCCCGGATGTGGGGCGCGAGCGAGCGCACCCTGGCCCTGGTCGACGCGGCCCGGGCGAGAGGCGTCGACGTGACGATCGACCAGTATCCGTACACCGCGTCGGGCACGTCGCTGTCGATCCTCTTCCCCGCCTGGAGCCTGGAAGGTGAGCCCGCGGACCTGCTGGCGCGCCTCCGCGACGCCGACGCCAGGGCGCGGATCAAGGCCGCCATCGTCGAGAACCTGCGGGTCGACCGGGGTGGCGGCCATCCGAAGAACGTCGTCGTCTCCTACTGCGAGTGGGACCCGTCGCTCAACGGGTTGAGCCTCGCCGACATCCTGGCCGGACGCGGCGAGGCCCGGGACGACCTTGACGCGGCCGCGGAACTCGCGCTCGAGCTGCAGGAGAAGGGCGGCTTCAGCGGCATCTTCCACGCGATGCGGGAAGACGATGTCGTCCGGATCATGCGGCACCCGCAGACGATGATCGCCTCGGACGGCGGCATCGTCGCGCCGGGCGAGGGCGTGCCGCATCCACGCAACTACGGCACCTTCGCCCGCGTCCTCGGCCACTACGCTCGCGACGAGGGCGTGCTGTCCCTGCCCGAGGCGATCCGCAAGATGTCCTCGTTCCCGGCCGACCGGCTGGGCCTCGCGGACCGCGGCCGCCTGCGCGAAGGTGCGGTCGCCGACATCGCGGTCTTCGCCGTCGACGAGATCGACGACCCGGCCGCGTTCGGCGATCCGCACCACTACGCGACGGGCGCGCGGCACGTCCTGGTGGACGGCGTCTTCGTTCTGCTCGACGGCGAGGTGACCGGCGCCCGGCCGGGTCGCGCGCTGCGGCGGGAAGGCTCGGACAGCCCGGGCGGCGAGCTAACCCGGGTCCACGTCCTGGCGACCGGCGGCACGATCGCCAGCGCGGCCGGCGGAGAGCTCTCCGCGTCCAGCCTGGTGGAGGCCGTCCCCGAGCTGGCCGGCATCGCCGCCGTGACCGGCGAGGACTGGAGCGCCATCGGCAGTTCGCAGATGACGCCCGAGCTCCAGTTCGCGCTGGCGGAGCGCGTGAACGAGCTCTTCGCGGCCGATCCTTCGCTCGGCGGCATCGTGGTCACCCACGGCACGGACTCGCTCGAAGAGACCGCGTTCCTTCTCGATCTCCTGGTGGGGGACCCGCGTTCCGTCGTATTCGCCGCGGCCCAGCGCCCGCCGCGGCGGGTCGACACGGACGGGCCGCGCAACCTGCGGAACGCGGTCACCCTCGCCGCTTCGCCGTCGGCCCGAGGTCTCGGCATCCTCGTGACACTGAACGACCAAGTCCACGCGGCCCGCGACGTGCGCAAGACGCACTCGGTGGCGGTGCAGGCGTTCGCGTCGCCCGGCGCCGGCCCGCTCGGCAGCGTCGACGACGGCGTCTTCTACCTGAAGCGTCGCCCGGCCCGGCGGCTGCTCATCCCGGCGACGAGGATCGAGCCCAACGTCGACCTGGTGCGGCTCGTCGCCGGCAGCGACGGCCACCTGGTCCGCGCGGCGGTCGAGAACGGCGCGAAGGGGCTGGTCGTCGAGGTCTTCGGCCGCGGCAACGTGCCGGAACGGGTCGTGCCGGCCCTGCGCGAGGCGATCGAGCGGGGCGTCGTCGTCCTGTTCGTGACCCGCACGGGCGGCGGCCGGGTCGTCGTCTACCCGCCGTTCGACGAGATGGGCGTTCTCGGCGGCGAGGACCTCGACGGCCTCAAGGCCCGGGTTTTCCTGATGGTTGCGCTCGGCGCCGGGTCGACCCGGCAGGAGATCGAGGACTATCTTGAGATCCTGGCCGGTCGGACCGCCCGCTGACACCGTCCTACACTGGGTGCGCCGGCGCCTTCGCCGGCCGGAGGCCGGCGGCTACTTTGTTCGGGCGCCCCCGCTTCGCGGCGTCGCCCGGGGCGGGTCAGAAGACCCGCGCACCCAGTGGGCGGCGCCGTCGGCCGCTTCGAGGAAGCGGTCGATCTCCGCGTCGCCCATCGGCGTCGAGAGCGCGCCGAACAGGCCGCGGGCGCCCATCAGCATGCCCCGGTTCAGCATCTCCAGGGCGATCTTCTGGAGTTGCGGCGCGGTGGAGCGGGCGGTGAAGACGGCGCGGAAGTCCTTCGGCGGCTGGTCCCCCGGGACCACGGAGAAGAGCGAGCCTCGGCCGGTCGCGACCGCTTCGATGCCGTGTCTACGCAGAACCTCCTGCAGCCCGTCCCGGACCCGGTCGCCGAGCCGGTCGAACTCGGCGAAGACGTCCGGCGTCAGGCGCTTCATCGTCTCGTAGCCGGCGACCATGGTCACCGGGTTGCCGTTGTAGGTGCCGCCGTGGTGGACGAGCTCGCCGTCGCGGTGGTCGAAGACCCTCATCACGTCCGCCTTGCCGGCCACCGCCCCGACCGGGAAGCCGCCGCCGATGATCTTGCCGAGCGACACCAGGTCCGGCTCGATCCCGAAGCGGTGGCAGGCGCCGCGGTAGTCGATGCGGAAGGACAGCACCTCGTCCGCGATCAGCAGGGCGCCGCACTCTTTCGTCTTCGCCCGGATCGCCGCGACGAAATCGGCCCTCGGCGGAATCAACCCGAGCGCCGCGGGCAGCGGGTCCATGACGACCGCCGCCAGGTCGTCCCCGTGCTCGTCGATCAGGGCGCCGCAGACCTCGATGTCGTTGAGCGGCAGCGTGACGACCTCCGTCTCGAGGCTCTTCGCCATGCTCGGCTCGAGCGTCGTCGCCGGCCGTTCCGACTCGCCCCAGTTCTTCGGCCGCGAACTGTCGCTCGCCTGCGCGTAGTCGTAGATGCCGTGGTAGCAACCCTCGAACTTCGCGATCTTGCTGCGGCCGGTCGCCGCGCGCGCCGCCCGGATCGCCAGCAGCACGCCCTCGCTGCCCGAGTTCGCGAACCGGACCTGGTCGATGTAGGGAATGCGCTCCACCAGCAGTTCGGCGAGCCGGATGTCCGTTTCGGTCGGCAGCGAGAACGCCGTGCCGTTCCCGATCACCCGGGCGACCGCTTCCGTCACCTCGGGGTGCGAGTGCCCGAGGATCAGCGAGGTGTAGTTGTTGACGAAGTCGATGCGCTCCTGGCCTTCGACGTCCGTCACGATGCAGCCGTGCCCCGACGCCGCGTAGATCGGGTACGGGTCCATGACCAGGGTGTGGCGGCTGTTGCCGCCGGGCATGACGTCGAGGGCGCGCTCGTAGAGCGACCGCGAGGCCGCGTCCTCGCCGAGGTAGCGATCCGTACTGCGCGGGGCGTCCGTGGCCGCGGCCACGGGTCTCGAGACGTCGTTCACACCCGATCCCTTCTGTTCGTCGTTTGACGGCGGGCGAAGAGTGTACTGCGGCCAGGCGGCTGGAAGCGTCCGAGGAGAGGCCTGAGGGAAAGCCGGCCGGGCAAGACGGCTGTTTGGCCGCCTTCGGCAGCAGCCGGCGAGGGCGCCGGCGCACCCGGTGCACGGCTCCGCAAGGATCAGACGCGGATGGCCAGAGCCTCCTTCAGGTCGTCGTGCTCGAACGCGCTCGCCATCCGGTCGATCTCCGCCTGCGCGGCGCCAACCGCCAGGGCGACCTCGCGCCAGCCGCGTACCGCGGTCCCCACCTCCCGCGGCGCGGTTCTTCAGTCATCGGATCTCGACCGGGCAGGCCATCGACGTCTTACCCTGCGGGGCAGCTCGGCCGTCATCAACGCGTGACCGAACTCGTCCCGCCGCCAGTCGGCTACGTCTCCGAGGCCGTCGAGCAGTCCCAGGGCATGGATGACCGAAGCGTAGATCCCCATTCCGACCCGGTGGTCCCCCGCTTCGACCCGCTGCAGGGTCGACCGGGACGTGAAGGCCCGGTCCGCAACGATCTGCATCGACAGCCGACGCCGGCGCCGGGCATCGTGCAGATCCGCGCCCAGCTTGCGGAGAGTCCTGCGGACAGCGGCTGTCGGATAGTGGGGAGTGGGCATTTCGTAACTCGTTAGGTGCTTTACTGTAGTACGAAGATCACATTCTTGGGTTGAGCGACTGCGAACTGGCTTCTCCCTGGCCGAGTGTTCGCTATTGTGCCGATCCGTGAAGGGCACTTCTCGCGCCTCGCCGATCTCGCGGGTTGTCGAGTGCAAAGTCGCCGCGGCCGCCGTCGGCGCGTTGTGCTGCCTGGGCGCCGCCGCGGCGCTCGGAGCCCAGGCGAGGACCGGCCCGAGCCACGCGATCGCGTACTTCGGCGAACCGAGGTACGCCGCGGACATCCCGCACTTTCCCTACGCCAACCCCGACGCGCCCAAGGGCGGTGAGATGCGCACCTGGCTGCCGGGCACGTTCAACAACATTCATCCCTACGCGGACAAGGGGCGCACGCCGACCTGGACCAACTGGCGGGTCACGGTGATCACGTCGGATCGCCTGATGATGCCCTCGGAGGACGAGCTTTCGACCCTCTACTGTCTGCTCTGCGAGACGGTCGAGGTCGCCGAAGACCACAGTTGGGTGGCCTACACGCTGCGGCCCGAGGCGCGGTGGCACGACGGAGTGCCGGTCACGGTGGACGATGTCGTGTGGACCTTCGAAACCCTGAAGACCGACGGTCCGCTCAGCTTCAAGGCGAACTGGGGGCACGTGGAAGGCATCGAACGTCTCGGCGAGCGTTCGTTCCGCTTCCTCTTCGCGGAAGGGGGGAGAAGCCGCAGAGCGGTGATGGAGGCGTCCGCCTTCCTCCCGATGGCGAAGCACTACTGGCGGGACCGCGACTTCACGGCGACCAGCCTGGAGGGGCCGCTGGGCAACGGCCCCTACCGCGTCAGGGAGGTCGACCCCGGTCGGCGTCTCGTGTTCGAGCGCGTTCCGGACTACTGGGCGAAGGACCTCAACTTCAGGCGGGGGTACCACAACTTCGACCGCATCGCCGTCCTCTACTTCCGGGACATGAAGGCGGGAATCCAGGCGCTCAAGGCCCGCGTCGTCGACTACTGGCGCGATCAGGACGAACGCGAGGTCGCCACCGCCTACGACTTCCCCGAGGTCGGGATGGGGCTCTTCAACAAGGAGACCTACCGGATGCGGATGACCTACGGGATGCACTGGTCGGCGGTCTTCAACACTCGCCGGCCGCTGTTCGAGGACATCCGCGTGCGCGAGGCGCTGACCCTGGCCTACAACTTCGACTGGGGCAACCGCACCCTGCAGTACGGCGCCCTGCGTCGCAACAGCACGTTCTTCCTCGGTTCGGAGATGGCGGCGCGGGGCCTGCCGTCACCGGCGGAACTGGCGTTGCTGGAACCCCTGCGGGAGCACGTCCCGGAACGCGTGTTCACGCACGAGTTCGCGCTGCCGGAGAACGACGGCTACGGCCGCAACCGGGAGGCGCTGATCGAGGCAGGAGACCTGCTCGACGAAGCCGGCTGGGTCCTGCAAGACATGAAGCGGGTCGACGAGGCGACCGGAGAGCCGTTCCGCTTCGAGATCATGGTCGTGCTCAGGGAGCACGAACGGATGATGCTGCCGTTCACAGACAACCTGACGCGCCTGGGCATCGAAGCGACTGTCCGCCGGGTCGAGTCGAACATCTTCACGAACCGCGCGCGCGAGTACGACTTCGACATGACGATGCAGAAGATCTACACCCACCCGATTCCGCAGCCGGCCCGCACGCGCAGCCACCTGCACTCCCGGAGCGCCGACCTACCGAACCTGTGGAACTACGCGGGCATCAGGAACCCGGCGGTCGACGTCCTGGTGGAGCAGGTGATCGCTGCCGAGACCGAAGAGGAGATGAACATCGCCGGCCGGGCGCTCGACCGGGTCCTGCTGTGGAGCTTCTACGTCATCCCCGAAGGCGCCCCCAAGGGCCGCCACCTTCTGTACTGGGATCGCTTCGGCCATCCGCCCCTGGGGCACGAGCACATGAACTGGACCGGCTTCCCGCAGCTCTGGTGGTTCGACGCGGAGAAGAGCGCCCGGGTCGACGCCGCTCTGGGCGAAACCCGCTAGGGCGGCCGAGCCGTCGACGCCGCCCGCCGCACAGCATGCTCCTCTACATCCTACGCCGGATCCTCCTCATGGTGCCGACGCTGGTCGGCGTGCTGCTGGTCAACTTCGTCATCATCCAGGCGGCGCCCGGCGGGCCGGTGGACCAGGCGATCGCCCGGCTCCAGGGCACCGGCCTCGACGCCGGCGTCGGGCTGCTCGGCGGCGGGGCGGGCGCGACCCTGGAGACCGAGCTCACCGCCACCGGCGGCATCGACCCGGCGCTGATCGAGGAGCTCGAGCGGCAGTTCGGCTTCGACAAGCCGGCGCACGTGCGCTTCTTCATCATGCTGCGCGACTACCTGCGCTTCGACCTGGGCGAGAGCTTCTACCAGGACGTGCCGGTGATCGACCTCGTCCTCGATCGACTGCCGGTGTCGATCTCCCTCGGGCTCTGGACGCTGCTCATCGTCTACTCGGTTTCGATCCCGCTCGGCATCCGCAAGGCGACGGCCGACGGTTCGCCGTTCGACGTCTGGACGAGCGTCGTGATCCTCGTCGGCTACGCGATCCCCGCGTTCATCCTCGCCGTCCTGCTGATCGTGCTCTTCGCGCGCGGCGGGATGATCGAGTACTTCCCGCTGCGCGGCCTGGTTTCCGAGGACTTCGGCGATCTGGGTCTCTGGGCCCAGGTGAAGGACTACTTCTGGCACCTGGTGCTGCCGATCACGGCCCTGGTCGCGGGCAGCTTCGCCACCCTCACCATGCTGACCAAGAACTCGTTCCTCGACGAGATCCACAAGCAGTACGTGCTGACGGCCAAGGCCAAGGGCCTGCGGACACGGCGCGTGCTCTACGGCCACGTGTTCCGCAACGCGATGCTGATCATCATCGCCGGCTTCCCGCGCGCTCTCGTCGGGGCGTTGTTCACCGGGGTGCTGCTGGCCGAGATCATCTTCTCGCTCGACGGACTGGGGCTCCTCGGCTTCGAGGCGATCGTCACCCGCGACTACCCGATCATCTTCGGGACCCTGTACATCTCGACCCTGCTGGCGCTCGTGCTGCAGCTCCTGACGGACATCACGTACACGCTGACCGATCCGCGGATCGACTTCGAGAGCAGGGAAGTGTGAGCACGCTCGCGAAGAGGCGGTGGGCGGCCTTCAAGGCGAACCGGCGGGGCTGGTGGTCGCTGCGGGTCTTCCTCGTCATCTTCGGCGCGACCCTGTTCGCGGAAGTCCTCGCCAACGACAAGCCGCTGGTCGTCCGCCACGAGGGGCGGTTCTACTTCCCGATCGTCGCGACGTACGCCGAGACCGAGTTCGGCGGCGTGTTCGAGACGGAAGCCGACTATCGGGAGCCGTTCGTCAAGGACCTCATTCGCGACGCCGGCGGCTGGATGATCTGGCCGCCGATCCCCTACGCCCACGACACGATCGACTACGAGCTGCCCGGCCCGGCCCCCTATCCGCCGTCGGCCCGGCACTGGCTGGGCACGGACGACGTCGGCAAGGACGTGCTCGCCGGCCTCATCTACGGCACCCGGCTGTCCTTCGTGTTCGGTCTGGTGCTCACCGCGCTCAGTTCGATCATCGGCGTGCTGGCGGGCGCCGTCCAGGGCTACCTGGGAGGCAAGGTGGACCTCTTCGGCCAGCGCCTGATCGAGATCTGGGCCGGCCTGCCGGTGCTCTTCGTGCTGATCATTCTCTCCAGCATCGTGGAGTCGAACGTGTTCTGGCTGCTGGGCATCCTGGTGGCCTTCAGTTGGATGGCGCTGGTGGGCGTGGTGCGGGCGGAAGTGCTGCGCGCGCGGAACTTCCAGTACGTGACCGCCGCGCGCGCCCTGGGCGTGGGGGACCGGACGATCGTCCGCCGCCACGTTCTGCCCAACGCGATGGTCGCCACGTTGACCTTCCTGCCCTTCATCCTCACCGGGTCGATCACCTTGCTCACCTCGCTCGACTTCCTCGGCTTCGGCCTGCCCGCCGACTCGCCGTCGCTCGGCCGGCTCCTCGCCCAGGGCCGGATGAACCTGCACGCCCCCTGGCTGGGGCTCGTGTCCTTCTTCACGCTGGCCACGCTGCTGACCCTCGTCATCTTCATCGGCGAAGCGCTCCGCGACGCCTTCGACCCCCGGCGAACCGGGACTCCGTCGTGATCGCACCGGCGCCCTCCGCTGGGTGCGCGGGTCTTCTGACCCGCTGCCGCCGCAGGCGGCCAGAAAGCGCGCCGCGCAGCGGCGACCAATCTGCTCCGCAAGCAGCACCTGGATGACCGCGACCCCCTTGCTCGACGTCACGAACCTCGCCGTCGCCTTCGACGGCGTCAGGGTCGTCCACGGGCTCGACCTGCGCCTCGACCGCGGCGAGTCCGTCGCCCTCGTCGGCGAATCCGGCTCGGGCAAGTCGGTCACGGCGCTCTCGGTGCTCCAGCTCCTGTCCTACCCGCGCGCCTCGCATCCGACCGGCTCGATCCTCGTCGACGGCGCCGAGGTCGTCGGGGCCGGCGAGCCGCGGATGCGCGCCATCCGCGGCAGCCGGATCTCCATGGTCTTCCAGGAGCCGATGACCTCGCTGAACCCGCTCCACACGATCCGCAAGCAGGTCGAGGAAGTGCTGGCCCTGCACGGCGGACTGCGCGGACCCGAGGCCCTCGAGCGGACCGTCGAGTTGCTCGAACTCGTCGGCCTGCAGGAGGCCCGCGAGCGGCTCGACTCCTACCCGCACCAGCTATCCGGCGGCCAGCGCCAGCGGGTGATGATCGCCATGGCGATCGCGGGCGATCCCGACCTGCTGATCGCCGACGAACCGACGACCGCGCTCGACGTCACCGTCCAGGCGCAGATCCTCGCGCTGATCAAGGAGCTGCAGGGGCGGCTCGGCATGGCGCTGCTGCTGATCACCCACGACCTCGGCATCGTCCGCGCGATGGCGGACCGCGTTTACGTGATGGAGCAGGGGCACGTCGTCGAGGAGGGGGCCACCGCCGACGTCTTCCAGCGCCCGAGCCACTCGTACACGCGCAAGCTGATCGACGCGGAACCCCGCGGCGCCTGCCCGATCCCCGAAGACGACGCCCCGGCCCTGGTCGAAGCGAAGGACCTGACCGTGGAGTTCCCGCTGCGCGGCTGGCCGCGGAAGAAGACCCTCGTCGCCGTCGACGACGTGTCTCTCCGCGTCCGGCAAGGGCACAGCCTCGGCGTCGTCGGCGAGTCCGGAAGCGGCAAGACGACCCTGGCGATGGCGATCGTCCGGCTGCTCAGGAGCCGCGGCGAGATCGTCTTCGACGGCGGCGCGATCGACGGCCTGGGCTTCCGGCAGCTCCGGCCCCTGCGCCGGTCGATGCAGATCGTCTTCCAGGACCCGTACGGCAGCCTGTCACCGCGCCTGACCGTCGAGGAGATCGTGGCCGAGGGCCTGGGCATCCACGAACCCGGCCTCCCGGCGGACGAGCGCCGCCGCCGGGTCGCCGAGATTCTCGGCGAGGTCGGCCTGGAGCCCGGGATCCAGAGCCGCTATCCGCACGAGTTCTCCGGCGGCCAGCGCCAGCGGATCGCCGTCGCTCGCGCGATGATCCTACGGCCCCGCTTCGTCGTCCTCGACGAGCCGACGTCCTCGCTCGACATGACCGTGCAGGCCCAGATCGTGGAGCTCCTGCTCGATCTTCAGCGTCGCCACGGCCTCACCTACCTCTTCATCAGCCACGACCTGAAAGTCGTCCGCGCCCTCTGCGACGACATCGCCGTGATGAAGGACGGCCAGATCGTCGAGCACGGCCCGGCCGACGAGCTGTTCGAGGCCCCGCAGGAGCCTTACACCCGCGCCCTGATGAACGCGGCCCTCGACCTGGGAAGCGAGCCGCCGTAGCCAAGATGCGGAGCGAGGCCTTCGGCCTCGCGCGTTCTCCTTCAGAGGCCGACGAGGGCGTCGGCGCACCCAGTGTGCAACTCCGTCGACCATTCACACTGGGTGCGCCGGCACCCGAGAACAGTACGGCGTCCCACACTGGGTGCGCCGGCGCCCTCGCCGGCTTCTGAGCAAAACGCGCCGCGAAGCGGCGACCACTCTGCATCGGTTCCCATATGATCCCCGCCGCATTGATGAGCTAGCCGCGCGGCCTGGCCGGCACACAGGCCCCCCGGCCTGCAGGGTCCGCGGCAACACAGCCATCACGAGAAACGAAAGGAGCGTCCATGACCCGGACGACGAGATACATGCCGCTGGCGGCGGCGGTCGCCGCCTCACTACTGCTCGCGCCAGCCGCCGCCACGGCCCAGGAGGCGGAGTCCGCCGAAGAGGAACACGCTCACGCGGAGGAAGACGAGCACGCCCACGAACACGAGTTCGACGAGCAGATCGTCGTCCTCGGCAGCCGCGCGCACGCCCGTTCGGTGACCGAATCGCAGGTCCCCATCGACGCGATTCCCGTCGAGGACATCACCCGCCAGGGCGCCGCCGCGCTCGACTACCAGTTGCGGAACCTGATCCCCTCCTTCAACGTCGCGACCCATCCGATCAGCGACGCGGCGACCCTGGTGCGGCCGTCCAGCTTGCGCAACCTGGCGCACGACCACACGCTGATCCTGGTCAACGGCAAGCGGCGCCACCGGTCCTCCGTCGTCGCCTGGTTCGGCGGCGTGACGGACGGCGCGCAGGGCCCGGACATCTCGACCATCCCGGCGATCGCTCTCCAGAGAGTCGAGGTGCTGCGGGACGGCGCGTCGGCCCAGTACGGCTCGGACGCGATCGCGGGCGTCATCAACTTCCTGCTGAAGGACGACGCTTCCGGCGGCGCCATCGAGCTGAACAGCGGCAGCTACATCCGCGGCGACGGCGCCGGCTACAGCGTCGCCGGCAACTTCGGCCTGCCGATGGGCGCGAACGGCTTCGCCAACCTGAGTTTCGAGTACGGCGAGGCAGACCCGACCAGCCGCAGCGTCCAGCGCCAGGACGCGGCTGCGCTGATCGCCGCCGGCAACCACGAGGTCCGCCAGCCGGCGCAGATCTGGGGCAACCCGGCCGTCGACGACGACGTGAAGCTGTTCGCCAACATCGGCCACAGCTCCGCCAGCGGCCTGGAGTTCTACGGCTTCGCCAACTTCGCCGAGAAGACGATGACGGAGGGCTTCTTCTTCCGGAATCCGAACTCGCGTCAGAGCATCTACAGCCTCGACGGCGGCGAGACGCTGCTGATCGGCGACGTGCTCCGGGCGCGGGGCATGGGTTCGGCGAACTGCCCCACGGTCACGGTGACGGACAACGTGCCCGACCAGGACGCCCTCGCCCAGGTCTTCGCCGACCCGAACTGCTTCTCCTTCCAGGAGGTCGCGCCGGGCGGCTTCACGCCGCAGTTCGGCGGCATCGTGAGCGACAGCTCGATCGTCGCGGGTTTCCGCAAGGAGCTGGACAACGGCTTCACCTGGGATCTCTCCGCCAGCCTCGGCTCGCACGAGTCGGACTTCTTCTTCCGGAACACGGTGAACGCGTCGCTCGGCCCGGACACGCCGCGCGACTTCGACCCAGGCCTCTACGAACAGGAAGACGTCAACCTGAACTTCGACATCTCCTACTCCGTGTCCCACAGGCTGAGCGTCGCCGCGGGCGCCGAGTGGCGCGACGAGAGCTTCACGATCGGCGCCGGGGGGCGGCCGTCCTGGGAGGTCGGCCCCTACGCGGAGCAGGGCTTCATTCCCGCCTCGAACGGCTTTCCTGGCTTCCCCGACTACACGGCCGGCACGTGGAGCCGCGACAACGTTGCCGTCTACGGCGATGTCGAACTGCACGGCGAGGACGACCGCTGGGGCCTGGGGGCCGCGCTCAGGGTCGAGGACTACGACGTCTTCGGCAACACGACGAACGGCAAGCTGTCGTTCCGCCGTGAACTGAACGACACCGCCGCACTACGCGGCGGCGTCAGCACCGGGTTCCGCGCGCCGACCCCCGGGCAGCAGAACGCGCTGAACGTGCAGACGACGATCGACCCGACGACCCTGGAACTCGTCGACAGCGCGACCGTGCCGTCCACCTTCATCGCGGCGGAGCTGCGGGGAGGCAAGCCGCTTCAGCCCGAGGAGTCGGTTCACACCACGGCCGGCCTGGTGATCGACAACGGACCGTTCACGCTGACGGCCGACCTCTTCAACGTCGAGATCGACGACCGGCTGTCCCTGTCGCAGGTGATCACGCTGACCGAGGACGAGCGCGAACTGCTGCTGTCGCAGGGCATCACCTCCGCCCGGAACCTCTCCTTCTTCCGCTTCTTCATCAACGACTTCTCGACCCGCACCCAGGGCATCGACCTCGTCTCGACCTGGATTCCGCTCGCCCTCGACGGCGACACCGAGTTCAGCTTCACCCTGAACTACACGGACACCGAGGTCACGAAGGACTCCGACCTGCTGAGCGCGGCCGACGTGCTCTCCATCGAGCGCGGCGTGCCGCGGCTGCGCTGGAACTTCGCCGTCGGCCAGCAGGTCGGGCCGGTGAACCTCCTCGGCCGCCTCAGCTACTACGGCTCCTGGATCGACTACTACTACACGCGGTTGTGGGTCGACTCCGCGCCGCCGGTCCAGGACACTGCCTACATCGTCGACTTCGAGGCGAGCATCCCGATCGCCGCGGACACGACGCTGTCCATCGGCGCGCAGAACATGTTCGACGTCCTCGCGTCGGCGCCCGCGCCGCTGGTCGACGTGCTGGGTTCCCGGTACAGCCCGGTGACGCCGTGGGGTCTGTCGGGCGGCTACTACTACGCCCGCCTCAACTACCGCTGGTAAACACCGAGAACGCCCTCTGGGTGCGCGGGTCCTCTGACCCGCTGCCGCCGAAGGCGGCGTTGAAATCGTCGCCGGCTTCGCCGGCGGCTGCTTTGTTCCGGGCTCCACCGCTCCGCGGCTCCGCCCGGGGCGGGTCAGAAGACCCGCGCACCCAGAGCTACGCCCTGCCGCCCGCGAGCCGCCGGTACTCATCCTCCAGCACCCACAACCGATCCTGCCCCCAGGCCGCCACCGACCCCACCCGAAACGAAGGCACGCCCCAAAGCCCGAGATCAAACAACTCCTCCCGGTTCCGCTCCGCCTCCTCCCGCCAGGCTGGATCATCCAGGTAGCCACGTCCCTCCGACCAGTCCAACCCCGCCTCCTCGACGATCCGCTTCAACCCCCGATCCGAACCCGCATCGACGGCCTGCGAGAACACCAGGGTCATGAACGACCGGAAGTACTCGATGCCCTTGCCCTGCTCGATCGCCCACGGCAGCAGCGAGTAACCCCGCTCGACCGGCTTGCCCACCGGGTCGGAGATAGGCCCGAACTGAACGCCGTTCCGCCGCGCCTCGCGTGCCGCGTCGAGCAGGATGTAGACGCGCTTCGACCGCTTCACCGGCAGGCCGCGCATGACCATCGGCAGGACGAACCGGATCCGCAGGTTGACGCCGAACGCCTCGGCGAGCCGGATCACCCGCTCGGTCGATATCCAGGTGTACGGGCTCCTGAACGACGCGAAGAAGTGGAGGTCTGGAAGGTCTGCCGCTTCAAGGGCGTCAGCCGGAACCGGCTCCTCGAGCAGCCGCGGCTGCGCGTAGATCGGCGCGATGGCCCCATGCTCCACTGTTGGTGCCCCGCCTGTCGGTGCGCCGGCCTTTCGGCCGGCATCCGCGTCGTCTCCCGCTCGCCGCGCCCCCAGATCGGCCAACCGCTCCTCCAGGTAAGCCAGCCGATCAATCCCCCAGGTCCACTCGCCACCATAGAAACAGGTGCCGCCCAGGTAGTGGCCCAACTCCGCGCGCCGCGCGGTCCCGGCACGAAGCGCAGTCCGCACCGACGCTTCACACTGGGTGCGCCGGCCTTCTGGCCGGCTTCCGGAAAGGTCCGCCCCATCCAACTCGCTCTGCCACAGCGCCCTGCCCAGCGTCACCGCGGCCTCGAGCGTGTTGCGGCCTCCCGCCTCCTCGGGCGTCGGCAGAGTCGCGACCAGCTGCTGCTGAACATCGAGCACCGGTTCAGCGCTCGGCGGCGCCGCGGCCGTCGGATGCAAACCCGCCTTCTCCGCCAACCGCCGCGCATCTACCAGCGAGTACGACTCCAGCAGCGCCCGCGCCGGCGCCGCCCAGTCCTCCGGCGGCTCCACCAGCCAGGTCACGACCTCGACCTCGTAGCGCTCCTGCAGCTTCGCCAGCGCCTGAGCCAGCAGATGCGAGTACGGATCGTCGACCTGGTGAAAGAACTCGATCCGATGCGGCTCCCCCTTCCGCCGCCGCTCCCGCTCAGCCCGCGCCCGCGCCTTGTCGCGTCGCCGCTCGTCCAGGAGATGAGTCGAGAACTGCTTAGAGGCGAAGGACTTGATCGACATAGAGGCTCCCTGGTGCCGTATGACGGCGAGGCTATCTCCGGGTGCGCGGGTCTTCTGACCCGCTGCCGCCGAAGGCGGCGTTGAAATCGTCGCCGGCTCCGCCGGCGGCCGCTTTGCTCCGGGCTCCACCGCTCCGCGGCTCCGCCCGGGCGGGTCAGAAGACCCGCGCACCCAGCGGAAGTGGGGAGAGCTCACACTCGGCGGACCATGCCTTAGGCTTGGCGCATGTCGAATACTGACGACCGGAAGCCATCCCTTGCAGAGGTTCTCTCGCGGCTCTCCCCGCTGGAAGAGGACTTCCCGAACATCGAGGATCCTCCGGTCGAGCCGGAGGAGATCCTCTGACTCGGCGGAGGATTGGAGCGGCTGATGTCAGAAGCAGCGGAAGCGTTGACCGAGGAGCCGGAGCTCACTCTTGATCGAGAAAGACACCGAACTCGTTCACGGAAGCGGGAACGTCTTCCGAGACTTCGGTGACCCCGAGGCCGACCTGAAGCAGGCCAAGGCCGTCCTTGCTGCGAGGATCATCACGGTGTTGGACGACCGCGGTCTCGCCGTGCGCAAGGCGGCGAGTCTCACCGGGTTTGCGGCGGCGGATTTCTCCCGCATCCGCAACGCCGACCTCGGGCGCTTCACGCTGGATCGGCTGATGAAGATGTTGGCCGCGCTGGACGCCAACGCCAGAATCACCGTCAAGGTTGACCTGTCTGGGCCGGCCTAAGTAGCCGCGTCGAGTTCCGGCTGGGCTAGCCTGCTGACGCTCCCTGCGGAACTCGCCTGCCGCGTGGCGTCGCAATCGTCGCCGGCTTCGCCGGCGGCCGCTTTGATCCGGGCTCCACCGCTCCGCGGCTCCGCCCGGGGCGGGTCAGAAGACCCGCGCACCCAGCGGAACCCGGTGGCCGGGGTCGCTAGACCTCCGCGGACGGGTGGAGGACAGCAGCGCCGTCGACCTTCTCGACATCCCGTGTTGCGGAAATGATCGCCTCGCCGAGGCTTTCCGCTTCCCGGTCGAAGTCGATGTACTGAACGCCATCCACTCGGCCGACGGTCGCGTCGTCGCAGCCGGCTTCGAAGAGGGCGTCGATTGTCGGTTCGGCTTGCAGGTCGATGCCCTCGACGATCAGGGTGAAGTGGTGGACCGGCATCGGTGGCACTCGCGTCAGCTCTGGCCTTCGAACGTGCGTCTTCGCTGCATGTACGGTGACTTGCTTCATGGCGAGTGACCGTAGACTACGCGGAGGAGCATGCGGTCCCCAGCTCTCTGTCGGAGGTTCAGCCTCCTGTGCGTCGCCACGGTGTCGCTCGCCGGCATCGCAGCCACGGCAGCGCAAGCCCAGCCGGACCCAGGCACGACCTTCCGCGACTGCGACGTCTGCCCCGAGATGGTCGTCGTGCCGGCCGGCTCCTTCGTCATGGGCTCGCCGCCGGACGAGCCCGGGCGCTACGACGACGAGGGGCCGGCGCACGAGGTGACGATCGCGGAGCCCTTCGCGATCGGCGTCCGCGAGGTGACGTTCGAGGAGTGGGACGCCTGCGTCGCGGCCGGCGGCTGCGAGGGCTACGAGGCGGGCGACGAGGGCCGCGGCCGCGGCAGCTATCCCGTGCTCAACGCGAACTGGGACAACGCGCGCGCCTATGTCTTCTGGCTGACCGCGGTGACCGGCGAGGCGTACCGCCTGCCCAGCGAGGCGGAGTGGGAGTACGCGGCCCGCGCCGGCACGTCGACGCGCTATAGCTGGGGCGACGAACCGAGCGCGGAACACGCGAACGGCGAGCAGGACCACGGCTGGCCCGACGATGGCCACCGGCACACGGCGCCGGTCGGGTCGTTCGAGGCGAACGCGTTCGGGCTCCACGACGTTCACGGCAACGTCTGGGAGTGGACCGCCGACTGCTGGAACGACAGCTACGAGGGCGCGCCGACGGACGGCTCGGCCTGGCTCGACGGCGACTGTGTCGGCCGCGTCACCCGGGGCGGCGCCTACAACGGTGGCCCGGGCTATCTGCGTTCCGCGATGCGGCTCAAGATCTACTCGCGATTTCGGAGCTACTTCATCGGCTTCCGGGTGGCACGGTCGGTCGCTCCCTGACTGGCTGCACCGGGGTGCCATAGGGCCGGCCAGAAGGCCGGCGCACCGACAGTCGGACTGCGATGGGGTGCCGGCCAGGAGGCCGGCGCTACACGCCGCAAGGTCGCCGGCCTGCGGCCGGCGCGATTACCTGGCCGCCTCCGGCGGCAGCGGGTCAGAAGACCCGCGCACCCAGCGGAAGTAAACCGGCCGGCGCACCGACGGTCGGACTATCCAACCGGTTGGATCCCCGCGCCTCCAGATGCCGCGGGCGGAGCGGCTGTGCTAACTTTTCCAACAGCGTTTCAAGTCGGCTATCCGCGCGATAGCTCCCCACCGAGCCGATCAACACTCCGGCTCTCGTCGAGCGCGGGGTGAGTGAACCCATAACCACTGCTTGGGGAGACTGCGCCATGAAGAAGCGACTCGGAAACGGTTTGACGTACGCCGGCATCGCCGCCCTGGCTGTCCTTCTCTGCGCCGGCGCCGCCTGGGCGCAGAACGGACCATCCGTCCAGGGGACGATCACCGAGACGGAATCGGGCGCCCTGCTCCCGGGCGCCGAGGTGTCGCTTGACGGCACGCCATACCGCACCCGCTCGGGCAGCGACGGCCGCTACCGGCTCGACGGCGTGCCCGCCGGCGACTACACGCTCGTCGTGAGCTACGTCGGCTTCGAGGACTTCGAGACCAGCGTCACGGTCGCGGCCGGGGAAACCGTCAGCCTGGCGATCGAGCTCGACGCCCGTTACGAGTTCGACGAAGAGATCGTCGTGCAGGCGGTCCGCTTCGGCCAGAGCAAGGCGCTGAACGAACAGAAGGAGGCCGTCAACATCAAGAACGTCCTCTCCGAGGAGCAGATCCAGAGCTTCCCCGACCTGAACACCGCGGAAGTCCTGCAACGCGTCGCCGGCATCGGCATCCAGCGCGACAGTGGAGAAGGCCGGTTCGTCTCCATGCGGGGCACGCCGTCGGCGATGACCAACGTGACGGTGAACGGCCACCAGGTCGGCTACTCGAACACGGAGAACCGGATGGTCGAGCTCGACGTCATCTCGGCGGCGCAGCTCTCCGGCATCGAGGTGACCAAGGTGCTCACCCCGGACATGGACGCCGACTCGATCGGCGGTTCGATCAACCTGAAGACGCGGAGCGCGTTCGACCAGCCGGAGGGCGTGACGAACTTCACCCTGGGCGTGGGCGACAACTCGATCGCCGACGGCACCCACTCGCGCTCGTCGTTCAACTACTCGACCGTTGGTGGCGCCAACCAGAACCTCGGGTTCTCGATCGGCGTCAACTTCGCCCGCACGGCGGCCGAGCGCCACAACAACGAGCAACGGTGGGGAGACCGTGAGACCGTCGGCGGGGTCGACCTGCCGCTCGCGCTGAGGAACTCGGAGGTCCAGTTCTCGGCCAACAACCGCGACCGCTACGGCGCGAACGCGCGCCTCGAGGTCCGGATCGACGACGACAACAAGCTCGACTTCAGCGTCGTGCAGAACTTCCGCGAGGACGACCAGGACCGGCAGATCACGCGGATCCGCTGGGACCGCGGCGACTACATCAGCGCCACGGAAGTCGAGGGCCTGCGGCTCGTCAAGTCCCTGCACGACCGGCTCGAAGAGCAGGAGAGCACGACCTACAGCGTCGCCGGCGAGCATCGCCTGGGCCTGACCCTGCTCGACTTCAGCCTGTCGACGAGTTCCGCCTTCACCAAGAAGCCGGACGGCCAGTTGAGGCCCGAGTTCCAGGCTCGCGGCTACGACCTGGACATCGTCGACGTCGGCGGCAAGGCGCCGCGCTGGGATCCGAACCGGATGGACATCCACGCGAGCAACGCGTTCGAGTTCGACATCGTCGACGAGAAGTTCGAGAACACGACGAGCACGATCGACGCCCTGACGCTGGACATCACCAGGCCGATGCAGTGGAACAGCGATACCGGCGAGTTCAAGATGGGCGCGAAGCTCCGCGCGCTGAACAAGGAACGCGCCGACCTGCGCTCGCGCTGGAGATGGCGGGGCGACGACCTGTACCTGAGCCAGTTCGAGGGAAGCGACTCCACGATCACCGAGGGCGGCTACAACATCGGCCGCGTGTACAACCGCGAGGCCTTCCGCTCCTTCTTCTACGCGAACCAGGGGCCGGGCGCCTTCGAGGAGCAGGTCCGCAACGACGTGAACCTGGGCGAGCCGTACAACGCCGAGGAGGACATCACCAGCGTCTACGCGATGACCACCCAGGACTACGGCCGGCTGACCATGCTGATGGGCGTCCGGGCCGAGTTCAACGAGCTCGACTACACCGGCGCGAACCTCGTGGTCAACGACGACGACGTGATCAGCAACACGCAGGAGAACGTGGCGCGGTCCTACGACTTCGTCTACCCCAACCTGCAGTTCCGCTATCGCCTCGACCCGCAGACCAATCTGAGGGCCGCGTACACGCGCGGCATGGCCCGGCCCAACTTCTGGGATTCCATGCCGTTCTCCTACACCCACACGGACGACGAGGAGATCATCCGCGGCAACCCGTACCTCGAGCCGGCGATCTCGGACAACCTCGACTTCCTGGTCGAGCACTTCCTGCCGAATGTCGGGATCATCTCGGGCGGCGTGTTCCTCAAGAGCATCGACGACTTCAACTTCGTCACCGCGACCACGCAGCGCGGCGGCCCCTTCGACGGCTTCGACGTGGAGTCGCCGGTCAACGGCGGCAACGCCGAGCTGATGGGGATCGAGGTCGCCTGGGAGCAGCAGTGGAACTCGGGCTTCGGCATCTACGCGAACTACACGTACACCAACGTGCTGAGCATCGACCTGGGCGAACAGACCGACCGGGACGACATCGACGTGCTGCCGGAACAGCGTGAGCGGCTGGGCAACCTGGCGCTCATCTACGAGAAGAACCGGATCCTGACCCGGCTCGCCCTCAACATGAACGGCAGGTGGATGACCGAGGTCGGCGAGTCCGCCGACTACGACGAGTGGAACGACTCGGCGATGTACCTCGACTACTCGTTCACCTACCTCTTCGACAGCGGCCTCGAGCTGTTCCTCCAGGCCAACAACCTGACCGAAGAGGTGGTCTACCTGTACCTCGGCGTCGGCAGCCGGTCCTCCGAGCACAACATCACCGGCCGGACCTTCAACGCCGGCATGCGCTGGTCGTTCTAACGAGCCCTTCCCTCCACCCCCTCGACTACCTGATCATCGGGGCGAGCCTCGTCCTGTCGGTCGGTGTCGGCGTCCGCTTCGCGAAGGCCCAGTCGACGATGTCGAAGTACTTCGCCGCCGGCCGCAACGTGCCGGTGTGGGCGATCGGCCTGTCGATCTTCGCGACGCTGATCAGCAGCCTCACCTTCCTGGCCTACCCGGGCGACGGCTTCGCCGGCAATTGGGTGCGCCTGGTGCAGGGGCTCATGGTGCCGATCGTCGTGCTGCTCGGCATCGGCTTCATCGTGCCGATGTACCGCAAGGTGATCGGGCTCAGCGCCTACGAGTACTTCGAGCGCCGCTTCGGCTACCTCGCCCGGCTCTACGCCTCGCTGGCCTTCGTGCTGGCGCAGTTCGCCGGCATGGGCTCGGTGTTCTTCCTGCTGGCGCTGGCGGTCTCCAGCATGACCGGCATCGGCGTCGTGACGGTGGTCGTGGTCCTCGGCCTGGTGGTGACCGTCCTGACGCTGCTGGGCGGGATGGAGGCGGTCATCTGGCTCGACGTGATCCAGGGCGTGCTCCTCATCCTGGGCGGGCTCGTCGCGCTGCTCGTCATCGCGGTCAAGATCGACGGCGGCCTCGGCCAGGTGTTCGCGGTCGCGGCCGCCGAGAACAAGGTGAGCCTCGGCTCGTTCGACTGGAACCTGGTCGAGCTGACCTTCTGGGTGATGGCGATCAACGGCATCTTCTACGCCGTCCAGAAGTACGGCACGGACCAGACGATGGTGCAGCGCTATCTGACGGCCCGGTCGGACCGCGAGGCGATCCGGGCCTCGATCGGCGGCGTGCTGATGGTGGTGCCGGTGTGGGTGCTGTTCATGTTCATCGGCACCGCGCTCTACGCCTTCTACCAGGGGTCAGCGACCCTGCCCGACGGCCTGCGGGCCGACGCCGTGTTTCCGCACTTCATCCTGAACGAGATGCCGGCGGGCGTGATCGGCCTGATCATCGCGGCGCTGCTCGCCGCCGCGATCTCGTCGCTCGACTCGGACCTCAACTGCCTGGCGGCCGTGGCCGTCGACGACTACTACAAGAAACTCCGGCCCCGGAGCACCGAGCTGCAGCGGGTGCGCATGGGGAAGATCGTCGTCACGCTCTCCGGACTCGGCTCGATCGTCGTCGCGCTGATCTACGTCGCCGCCGGGGATGCCGGCGTGCTGGCGACCGTGTTCGCGCTCTACGCGATCTTCTCGGGCGGCATCGCGGGGATGTTCCTGCTCGGCATCTTCGTGCCGCGGGTGAACAGGGAGGGCCTCTATGTCGGCATCGGCGTCTGCGTGCTGTTCACGGCGGCGGCCCTGCTCACGTCGACCGAGTTCAGCCTCGGCGGTGAGCCGCGCATCCTGCTCGACCTCGGGCCGCTCAACTACACGCAGCACAACTACATGCTCGGCGTCTACAGCCACATCGTCCTGTTCGGCGTCGCCTGGGCGGCGAGCTACTTCTTCCCGGCCCGGGAGGTGGACCGCAATCTGACCTATGCTGGCTGGAAAGACCGAAAGGCAGGCAGCGAATGAGCAAGAAGTACTGGTGCGCGTCTGCGTCCGCTGGGTGCGCGGGTCTTCTGACCCGCTTTCCGCCGAAGGCGGCGACAGAATCGCCGCCGGCGAAGCCGGCGACCTTTTTTTCCGGGCTGCGCCGCTCCGCGGCTTCGCCCGCTGGCGGGTCGGAAGACCCGCGCACCCAGAGGACGGTCGTCGGCATGGCGGCGCTTTCACTCCTTCTCCTCGCTGCCGCCTGCGCCCCCGCCCCCGACGCAACGCCGCCCACCGCGGACTCCACACCCGAACCCCCCTGGAACGTAGTCCTCTTCCTCGCCGACGACCTCGCCTGGAACCAGGTCGGCTACCACGGCACGACCTTCTACGAGACCCCCACCATCGACGCCGTCGCCGCCGCGGGCATGCAGTTCTCCAACGCCTACTCGGCCAACCCGGTCTGCTCGCCCACCCGCGCCAGCCTGATGACCGGCAAGAACCCGGCCCGCCTCCAGATCACCGACTACATCCCCGGCAGCCCCTACCCGTACGCCCGCCTCCTGCGTCCGGCGGAAGTCCCCGGACTGCCGCTCGAGGAGGTGACGCTCGCCGAACTCTTCAAGTCCCAGGGCTACGCCACCGGCCACTTCGGCAAGTGGCACCTGAACGTCGACAAGGAGTACGTGCCCGGCCGTCCGATGGACCCGGCGTCCCAGGGCTTCGACGACATCCTGACCACCGTCAAGCCGGAGTACGAGGACGACCCGTTAGGCGACGCCCATCACGCCCGCGAGATCACGGAGCGTTCGCTCGCCTTCCTCGACGCGAACCGGGACAACCCGTTCTTCCTCTATGTCACCCACCACGTCGTCCACCGCCCGCTGCTGGAAGACCCGAAGCTGATCGCGAAGTACGAGGCGAAGCCCGGTGCCGACGACCCCGTGAACAACCCGATCATGGGCGCGATGATCGAGACGATGGACACCGGCTTCGGCCAGATCCTGGACCGCATCGAGGAGCACGGCCTGACCGAGCGCACGATCGTCATCTTCTACTCCGACAACGGCGGCTTCGAGCAGCTCCAGGCCCAGGACCCCTTCCGCGGCGGCAAGGCGATGATCTGGGAAGGCGGCATCCGCGTGCCGCTGGCCGTCAAGTGGCCCGGCGTCGTCGAGCCCGGCACGGTCAGCGATGAGCTGATCACCTCGGACGACTTCTTCCCGACGATCGCCGACATCCTCGACGTCGACGAACTCCCCGCCGACATCGACGGCCTGAACTTCCTGCCGGTGCTCGACGGCACGGGGTCGCTCGACCGCGACACGCTCTACTTCCACTACCCGCACTACCACCACCTCGGCTACATGCCCGCCGGCGCCATTCGTCAGGGCGACTACAAGCTGATCGAGTGGTTCGAAGGCACGATCGCCGGCGTCGGTCCCGCCGTCAGCCTCTTCAACCTCGCGGACGACCCCGGCGAGACGACCGACCTCGCCGCCGCGAAGCCCGAACTCGCCGACAGCCTGCTGGCGCAACTCGCCGCCTGGCGCCAGGAAGTCGGCGCCGGAGAAATGACGATCAACCCCGGCTACGAGAAAGCCCGCCACGACTGGCGCTTCGTCGACGAACACGGAGGCGACGCCAGATGAACTTCCGCTGGGTGCGCGGGTCTTCTGACCCGCTGCCGCCGCAGGCGGCCGACAGCAACGTCGCCGGCCTCCGGCCGGCGGCTCTATTGTCCGGGCTACGCCGCTCCGCGGCTCCGCCCGCAGGCGGGTCAGAAGACCCGCGCACCCAGCGGGAAACCAGCACGCATGACTGAAATCAACCGCAGAGACGCCCTCCTCGCCGCCCTCGGCCTCCTCGGCACCGCCGCCGCCCGCCCCCTGCGCGCGCAGACCCAGGCTCAACAACAACCCGGTCCCCTGGAAAAGACCTTCGAAGACGCCAAACCCCTAAACCTCCGCATCACCGACCTCCGCACCTTCCTGGTCGACGCCGGCAACGACGAGAACTTCGTCTTCGTCAAGCTCTACACCAACCAGGGCATCACCGGCCTCGGCGAAGGCACCCTCGCCAACAAGGGCGAAGTCGTCGCCGCCGCGATCGAGAACCACAAGCGCTACCTCGTCGGCAAGGACCCCACCGAGATCGAGCGCCACTGGCGCGGCATGTTCATCGGCCCGCGCTACCGCGGCGGCCCGGTGCTCATGTCGGCCCTCTCCGCGGTCGAGATCGCGATGTGGGACATCCTCGGCCAGGCCCTCGGCCAGCCGATCTGGCAGCTTCTCGGCGGCAAGGCGCGCGACAAGGTGCGGCTCTACTGCCACGAGGGCTACCTCGAACGGATCAGCCACCGCCAGAAGCGCCGCGCCGCCGACGAGGAGGAAGCGCTCGACCTCTGGCGGCAGAAGAAGGAAGCGGGCTGGACCTGCGTCAAGGGCGGCTTCTACCCGGGCGGCCGGCCGATCAACCACCGCGTGTCGATCCGCCGCGGCGTCGAGCTCCTCGCCAAGGTGCGCGACGTCGTCGGGCCGGACTTCGACATCATCGTCGAAGCGCACGGCAAGCCGACGCCGCTCTCCGCCGTCGAGTTCTGCAACCGGGTGGAGGAGTTCCGGCCGTTCTGGGTCGAGGAGGTCACCCAGCTCGAGAACGAGGTGATCGAGGAGGTCCGCCAGATCCGCGCCCAGACCCGCGTGCCGCTGGCGACCGGCGAGCGCCTCACCTCGCGATACCACTTCGCGCCGCTGTGCTCCGAGCGGCTCGTCGACGTGATCATGCCCGACGTCGTCCACGTCGGCGGCATCTCCGAGCTGCGCAAGATCGCGATCATGGCCGAGGGCTTCCGGGTCGACGTGTCGCCGCACAACCCGCAGAGCGAAGTCAGCACGCTCGCCTCCATGCACGTCTGCGCCTGCACCCCGAACTGCACCATCCTCGAGATCGGCAGCGGCCAGGACCCGTTCTGGCAGGACCTCTTCCATGGCGGCCATTTCTCCTACGAACGCGGCTTCGCCAGGCTCCCCAGCCGCCCCGGCCTCGGCATCGACCTCGACGAGGAGGTGGCCGCGAAGTTCCCGTACGAGCCGAAGAGCTGGAGCACCTTGACGACCGAAGATGGCGCCTTCGTCGACCGCTGATTCCGATTCCGCTGGGTGCGCGGGTCTTCTGACCCGCTGCCGCCGAAGGCGGCGTCGAAATCGTCGGCGCTTCGATTCCGCTGGGTGCGCGGGTCTTCTGACCCGCTGCCGCCGGAGGCGGCGTCGAAATCGTCGCCGGCCTCCGGCCGGCGGCCTTGTTCCGGCGGGCTACGCCGCTCCGCAGCTCCGCCCGCAGGCGGGTCGGAAGACCCGCGCACCCAGCAGAGCCGGAACGGCGGCAATGTGGTGCGCAGCGCTCCTCGCCACCCTCGCCTGCACCGCCCCCTCCGACGACCTCGACCGCACCGCCGAACTCACCGCCCGCGAAGCCGGCAACCCCGGGGGCGAGAACTTCGGCGAGTTCGGCCCGCCCGACGCCTACGAAGGCGACAACCCCCACCCGTTCTACGGCGCCGAGAACGAGTGGAGCCGGCGCATGTTCGACGAGCGCTCCGCCGACCTCTACTACAAGCGCCGCGGCCAGCGGCAGCTCCTGGAGATCCTCGACGACAACCCGGCCCGCGCCATCGAGCTGGCCGATGCCCGGCTCGCCGACGACCCCGCCGACGCCGAATCGCACTTCATCCGGGCCGTAGCCCTTACCCAACTCGACCGGATCGACGAAGCCGAAGCGGCAATGCAGGCGGCCCTCGACGCCGGCATGCCCTTCGGCCGCTTCCTGGCCGGCCCGCGCGACCTGCTCGCCCCGCTCGCCGCCACCTCGACCTTCGCGCTCCACGCGGCGAGCCCGCAGAACGCGATCATCCACGGCCCCATGCTGGGCGCCGTCACCGATACGACCGCCCGCGTCTGGGTCCGAACCGCCGAAGCAACTCCCTTCGAAGTCATCGCCACAACCGCCGACGAGCATCACACCACCTCCGGCGCCACCATCGCCGACCTCGACTACACCGGCACCGCAACCCTTGAAGGCCTCTCGCCGGGCACGACCTACAGCTACCAGGTCCGTCTGACGGCGCCGTCCGAGCCGCGGGCAAAGCCGCAGCCGGGGCAGTCGTCGCAGCCTTCCGGGTCGTCCCAGCGGTCGCCGCTTGGGCAGTCGTCCGCGTCGTCCCAGCCGTCCGGGTCGTCACAGTCCCCGCGGTCGCAGCAGTCACCACCGCTCCAGGCGCCCGCCGAGCCCAGCCACACTCTCCGCACCGCTCCCGCCCCCGGCACCCCCGGCACCTTCACCATCGCCTTCGGCGGCTGTGCCGGCTACACCCCCGCCAACGAACGCATGTGGGACACGATCGCCGGCCACGCCCCGCACGCCTTCCTCATCCTCGGCGACAACGTGTACATCGACCTGCCGGAGCATCCGGGCCCCTTCCACGACTACACCTACTACCAGCGCCAGTCCCGCCCCGAGTTCCGGCGTCTGGTGAGTGCGAGCCCCGTCTACGCCGTCTGGGACGACCACGACGCCGCCGTCGACGACATCTGGCTCGGTCCGTACGTCGACCGGCCGGCCTGGAAGCAGCCGATGGTCGACCTGTTCCGCCGCAACTGGAACAACCCGGGCTACGGCTCGGAGTCCCATCCGGGGGTCTGGTTCGGGTTCTCGCTCGGGGACGTGGACTTCTTCCTGCTCGACGGTCGTACCTACCGGACGAACCCGTTCGATGACGGGTCCGCGGATCCGACCATGCTCGGTCCGGAGCAGAAGGCCTGGCTGCTCGAATCGCTGAGTGTCTCGGAAGCCACCTTCAAGGTGATCGCCAGCCCCGTCGCTTGGGCCGACGGCGCCAAGCCCGGCAGCCGGGACACCTGGTCGGGCTATCCCGAGGAGCGGGAGGAGATCTTCCGCTTCGTCGAGGAGAACGACATCACCGGAGTTGTCCTGCTGTCGTCGGACCGCCACCGTTCCGAAGCCTGGGCGATCGAGCGGGACAGCGGTTACGCGTTTCACGATCTCCTGAGCGGGCAGTTGACGAATATCCATACGCATCCCGTGGAGCCGGGAGCGCTGTTCAGCTACAACCTGAAGGACTCGTTCGGGCTGCTGACGTTTGAGACGGCGCGGGAGGAGCCGCGGGTGACGTACGAGATCTACTCGATTGATGATGAGTTGATCGAGACGCTCGTGATTCGGCATGCCGACCTCGCAGTGACCAAGTCTGAGGCCAGCTAGATGGACGCGCGTATGCCAGTAGAGAACAGCGCCTCCGGCAGCGCCGCTTCACACTGGGTGCGCCGGCGCCCCCGCCGGCTGCCGCCGCAGGCGGCATCGAGAACGCGCGAGGCGCAAGCCTCGCTCCTTTTGTCCGCGGCCAGCAAGGAGAGGCCTTCGGCCTCGCGAGTTGACTTCGGGCGCCACCGCTCCGCGGCGTCGCCCGAAAGCCGGCGAGGGCGCCGGCGCACCCAGTGTGCGCACCGAGCGTGGGGCACCTTGGGCCTCCTGGCCATCCTCGCACTCACGGCCTGCACTCCAGCCGCCGACGCCCCAACAACCACCGACGCCACCACAACCACAACCGCCCTCTGGCTCTTCGACGAACCAGCCGGCCTCTACCCGAGCCACGCGCTCGACGACATGTCCGACAACGACATGGTCCTCACCCTCGGCCTCGGAGCCCAGGTTGTCCCGGGCCGCTACGGCAACGCCCTGCTGCTCGCTCCGCTCGACCCGCCGCTCGAGGTGCCGCCGGCCGAAGAGAAGCCGGGCGAGTTCGGCCTTGCGCGCCTGCCGATCCCCGAAGGCCGGACCGTCGAGCCGCTGAGCTGGTTCACCGCCCACTACGCGGCGCTCATGACCTCCGGCGAGAACCACCTCCGCAAGCAGGTCGGCTTCAAGAACCCCACGACGAGCGCCCTCAACCTCGGCGACTTCGACTGGACGGTCGAGTTCTGGCACTCCCCGGGCGACGCGCCGGCCGCCGGCGAAGCCGTCGTCTTCGAGATCGGCACGGGCCCCCGCGGCGAGAACGACATCGTCACCCGGCTCACCTGGTCCGCCGACCGCTCCCGTTTCGTGTTCGTCAACCAGCCTTCCGGCGCGGCCATCGCGATCCCCACCGCCGCCGCGGCAGCGGCGCAAGTTGCGCCGGCCGACGCCGCATCCGCCGGCGCCGCGCCCACCTCTGACTGGCGCCACTACGCCTTCACCTACGACTCCACATCCAACCAGCTAACCCACTACGTCGACGGCACCGCCCAACCCCGACCCCAACCCCAAACCGAACCCCAACAACAATCCGCCGCCCTCGAAGCCCTCCCCGCCGGCGACGAGGCCTACTTCATCCTCGCCAGCGACGGCCTCTTCACCCGCCCCCTGACCGGCCTGCTCGACGAGTTCCGCGTCAGCCGCGGCCTGGTCTACACCGCCGACTTCGCGCCGGATGCCGGCGGGGGCGCCGGCGCACCCAGTTTCGAACCACCCGCGACCTTCGCCACCACACCGGAACCCCTCGAACTCACCCAGGGCCCGCCGCTCCTCTTCGCCGCCTCCACCGCCGCCGACTCTCCGGAGCCCCTAGACCTCGGCACCCGCAAACACCTCTTCATCGACGGCGCCATCCTCGCCTCCTCCGGCGACACCAAGTTCGTCGTCAACCCGCCGAAGCGCGCCGAGCGCGTCATCGACAACATCAAGGGCACCTTCCGCAAGCACCTCACCGTCATCGAAGGCGACGACGGCGTCATCCGCATCTACAACTCGGTGGAGGAGGACCACCTCGCCGTCTACACGTCGACCGACGGCGTCCACTTCGACCGGCCCGACCAGGGGCGCGGCGAGATCAACGGCCACCGCAACATCGTCATCCCCGACATGGTCGGCGGCCTCGGCAGCCCGTTCCGGGACCCGCACGGGCCGCCCGAGGAACACTGGAAGTACCTCACGGACTACCAGCGGCGCGGCATCTACCTCTACACCTCGCCCGACGGCTACAACTGGACGCGGCGCCGCAACATCATCCTGCCGTTCCGGTCCGGCACCCAGAGCAGCACCTTCTACGACGACCAGCGGCAGGTCTACGTCGCCTTCCACCGCTCCGGCATCTTCCACACGCCCGGCGGCGCGACGCAGCGCAGTTCCGTGGTCACGGAGCACGAGGACCTGCGGACGACCCAGCCGTTCACGCCGCTGACGCAGCGGGAGTACCTCGAGCTGCGCGCCGAGTATCCGCTCCGCGACCCGCTGCCCTGGTGGGTGGACAACGGTCCGCTGACGCCGGGCGGGTTCGGCATGGAGTATCCCCACCTGTTCGACCCGACCGCCGAAGACCCGGCCGGCGTGGACTTCTACCTGACCAAGGCGATCAAGTACCCCTACGCGCCCGACACGTACCTCGCCTTCCCCGTGGGCTACTTCCACTACTACGGCGACGGTCCGGAGGCCCGCACCGTGCTGGGCCTGGAGGAGCGCGGCCTCGGCTCCGGCCCGCTCGAATCGCAGGTCGCCGTCAGCCGCAACGGGCTCGACTGGAAGCGCTACCCCGAGCCGGCCTACGTGGGAATCGGCCGCCACGAGGGCCGCGACGTCGTCACCGCCTACATCGCCCAGGGCATGGTCCGCCGCGGCGAGGAGCTCTGGCAGTACTACTTCGGCGAGACCCACTACCACTCGCCCCACACGGAAGACCCGGACGGCCGCGGCGTCTATCGCCTCGTTCAGCGCCTCGACGGCTTCATCTCCCTCGACAGCCCCTACGGCCGCGAGACGACCGCGATCACCAAGCCCCTCACCTTCACCGGCAACCGGTTGCAGCTCAACGTCGACACCGACGCCGTCGGCTACCTCCAGGTCGGCTTCCTGGACGAGCAGGGGCGGCCAATCGAGGGCTACACCGTGGACGACTGCGTCTACGTCAACGGCGACTTCATCGCGAAGGAAGTCGACTGGCTGGGGACCGGGGCCGATCTGTCCCCGCTGCTCGGCCGAGCTGTGCGAGTCGTCTTTCGCATGCGCGGCGCCAAGCTCTACGCCATGCAGTTCGTAGAAGGAGGGTAAGGAGATGTCACAGAACAGTCCACACCGTAGCTCTGGGTGCACGGGTCTTCCGACCCGCCGGACACGCACGTCCGCCTCCGCTGGGTGCGCGGGTCTTCTGACCCGCCTTCGGGCGAAGCCGCGAAGCGGTGAAGCCCGAAAGAAAGCAGCCGCCGGCCGGAGGCCGGCGACGATGTTCCCGCCGGCTGCGCCGGCAGCGGGTCAGAAGACCCGCGCACCCAGAGCACTGGCTGCCGCGCTTCTGTTTGCCGTCGCAACCGCCACCTTCGCCGCCCCCGGCCCCCAGACAACCCCCGTCGACCTCGACGCCTACGCCAGCGTCCTCCACGTCTCCGCCACCACCGGCAACGACGCCACAGCCACCGGCACCGCCTCCTCCCCCTACGCCACCATCACCGCCGCCCTCGCCGCGGCCACCGCCGACGCCACCACGACGCGCACCGCCATCCTCATAGCCGCCGGCACCTACCCAACCCACAACCTCGAACTCCCGCCCAACACCGACCTCTACGGCGGCTTCGACCCCGCCTCCACCGACTGGACCCGCGACCGCGACATCCAGGCCCACCCAACCATCCTCGACGCCCAGGGCGAAGACCGCGTCCTCACAGTCTCCGCCGACGCCGACACCAACCCCCGCATCGACGGCCTTCGCATCCAGGGCGGCCTGGTCCGCGGCCCCGGCGGCGGCATCCTCATCGACGGCGCCTCACCCGTCCTCTCCAACAACGTCTTCACCAACAACAGCACGCTCACTCCCGCCAACTGGGCCCCCAAGTACCTCCACGAAACCGCCCACGACGGCGGCGCCATCTACTGCCGCAACGGTGGCGCCCCGGTGATCCGCAACAACCTGATCACCGAGAACGGCACCGAAGTCGGCCGGGGCGGCGGCATCGCCTTCGACCACGGCTGCGACGGCCTGATCGCCGACAACGCCATCATCAGCAACGTCGCCGGTGCCGCCGCCGACCCCATGCGCAGCAGCGACGGCGGCGGCATCTCCATCTTCAACTGGTCGTCGCCCGAGATCACCGGCAACGTCGTCCTCGCCAACTGGGCGCTCCACAACAACGACGGCGGCGGCATCTTCGTCGCCTACTGGTCCTCGGCCAGGGTCCAGGACAACGTCATCGTCGCCAACCAGGGCGGAGACGACGGCGGCGGCCTGTTCGTCGGCGGCCAGGAGCACCGCTACGACCGGCCGTTCGACCCGATGCCCGCGCCCGAGGAGTTCTTCGTCGAAGTGACCGGCAACCGCTTCTTCGGCAACTCGAACCCGTCCCGCAACTCCGGCGCCACCCGCATCACGATGGAGAGCCGCGGCCGCGTCGCCGGCAACGTCGCCGCGCTCAACTCCGGCTTCTACCTGCAGCGGAGCGAGCTGGAGGTCACCGACAACACGATCCTCGAAGACACCCTGCTCATCGAGACCAAGGAGGGGCTCGAGCCCACCCGCTTCAGCAACAACATCGTCACCGGGTCGCTGGAGAGCGACGGCACGGCGATCGTCACCGCGTCCTTGATCCGCGACGGTTCCCAGGGCGATGGCAACGAGGCCGGACTACCCGAACTCCTCGACGACGGCCGGGAACTCCAGGTCCTCGCCACCTCCTGGTCGCCGTCCACCCACCAGACCCGCGCCACCGTCGCCGCGCCCCTTCCCCCGGGCGACCTCACCAACCGCGTGGTCGCAAGCCAGTACGGCTGGGGGGTCGTCCACTCCGCCTCCGGTCGCCACCTGACGCTCTGGCGCGACTTCCGTCCCGCCACCGAACTCCGCCTGCTCCCGACCTACCGCCAGCTCGCCGATTCCCCCGGCTTCGGCAAGGGCGCCGACGCGGCCCGCGCCGTGTCCGACTACCAGCCCCGGCGCGTCAACAAGTCCATCGAGCTCCTCGAGCGCGGTCAGCCCATCTACTACGACGCCTCCACCGGCGGCTACGAAGAAGGCATACGCATGGCCGGCACTTGGGGCGACTACATCATCTACAACGTCGAGCACGTGGCGCTCGACTTCGCGGCGCTTCGCGAGTTCATGCGGGGCCTCGTCGACGCCGGCCCCACCCCGAGCGGCCACCGCACGCCGACCGTCATCGCCTCCCTGCCCCTGCTCGGCCTCGACGAAGCGACCGTCACCGCCGGCGGCTGGATGGTCCAGCAGGCCCTAGCCCAGGGCGTTCACGGCGTCCACCTCGCCCGCGCCCGCGACCCCGAGGGAGTCAAGCGCTTCGTCCAGGCCGCCCGCTACCCGATCCACAAGCAGGCCACCGACACCCTGGGCGTCGGCCTCCGCGGCTGGGGCAGCCACACCTACGCCGCCTGGGTCTGGGGGCTGAGCGTCCCGGAGTACCTGCAGAAGGCCGACGTCTGGCCGCTCAACCCCGATGGCGAGATCATGCTCGGCGTGAAGCTGGAGGACCAGGAGGCGCTGGACAACGCGGCGGAGACGCTGTCGGTGCCGGGCCTGGCCTTCGCCGAACACGGACCGCGGGACCTGGGGCTGTCGTACGGCTACCTGGAAGGCCGGGCGGACCCGCCGTTGCCGCCGGAGGTGGTCGCGGCGGGCGACATGGTGCTGGAGCTGACGAAGGAGCGGGGGATGTTCTTCCTGGACAATGTGCTGCCGGGGAATGTGGCGGGGCAGATTGATCGGGGGGTGATGATTGGGGCGGGGAGACGGGAGGATTCGGCGGAGGTGGGGAGGGAGTACAGTGGGCGGACTATGCCCTGGTAGCTCACCAAGGAGCCAGTTTGGGACTCTCAGGGAGCTTCACGTCAGTTCCCCTGACCTACCCTAGCGCGTATCTAGGCTTCTGCTGCCGCACTTGGGGCACGTCAACGGCCGGCGCGGTATCGTCGGATCCTTGGCCTCGTCTTGGTCTAGGATCTCTGTTCGGAACTCGTACTTGCAAGCGCGGCATCGCGCCACAATCTTCTTCAACGTTGGCCCCTAGATCATACTAGCTACATGTACCGCCAGCACGTCCAAGATCACGAAACGCTCGTGATTGATCGCGCGGCAGCTGCGGAACTGCCTAGCGACGAGTCTATTCGCCAGTGGGCTCGCGACAAACGGGTGTTCATCTCAAGCGTGATGACTGAGCTTCCCGATGAGCGTGATGCTGCTGCGGGAGCCGTTCGCGCGGTCGGTGCACGGCCCGTGATGTTCGAGGAGTTCGGCGGCCGCGATACGAACCCGGTGGATGCCTACTTGGATGAGGTAGAAAGAAGTGATGTCTACCTCGGTGTTCTCGGTCGACGCTACGGAACGCTGCTAGCGACTGGTTTGTCGGCAACGCATAGCGAGTTTCAGCGTGCGGAGCAGCACGGCCTGAGAATGGCCGTATGGACCCTTCGCACAGGGGACCGGGAGGATCCACAGCAGGCGTTTCTAGACGAGGCGCGGACCTCCTACGTCGTACCTTCTTTCGGTACGCCAGCGGAACTCGGTCGACAGGTCGACGACCGGCTTAGGGAGATCGCGGCAGAGGAGCTTGCCCCTTGGAGCAAACTTGGCCACCTCGTGTTCCGTGCAAGCGAGATCACGCAGGAGGGGGCCGGAATCGCCGTGACGGCGCGCATTCACACCGGCGCGGTCGCGCACGCCCTCGAGAACCTCGCTCCTAACGAGTTCGGCCGAAAGCACGAGTGCCGATTCACGTGGGCCGGCCGTTCTCGTTACGTTCGTGTGGGTAGGGTCCAGAGTACGACGACGACGGCGTACTCTACGCTGCTTCGGCTTCAGTTCGAAGTCATCGACCAGGAGCGGGACATGTTGATGGGTGTCAGTTTTGAAGGGCTCGAACCGGCTGACCTGACGGAGGCGGCAATTCGCACGGCTCTGTTGGGCGAGCCGAACCGCTTGTCGAGCCGTGGGATGGGCTTCTTGGCGGAACTGCCCGATCCTCTTCAACCGTTGCGGGAGGCGCGGGTGGCGGAAGAAATCGTGCGCCCGCTCGCTGAGTTGATGATCGTCGATGAGCTGGTCGGTTCAGGCCGGGCGGTCAGAGTCATGAAGTTCAGGCTGGGGACCTCCGTAGGGGGCCGACGCAGGATTGAGTTCGAGTGGGAGCCTTCGCGGGGGCTCGGACACGACAGGCTAGAGCCGCGCCGGAAACTAGACGGAAGAGTTGAACTCTAGCTTTGGAGCAGACTTCCGATGAGAGGTGTACGCGTGCGCTGCACAGAGAGGGTTCCGGAAGGCTCGTTCCTGGAGAGCGGCGGAGGACACGAGGTCAGCCCCGGGATTCTGTCAGGTAGACTCACGGCTCGGTCCGGTCAATCTCGTACAGTGCGTTTGGCGGCACTGTGGCAGACAAGGAAGCGCCGTGGGCGGGCCGAGAGCAACCATGTATCGCACCAGCATTTGTCCACGTAGCCACAACCATAGAACGCTGAGCGGGGCGTTTCATTGCGGAATCAAGCTCCTAGACCGTGCCGGGAAGCTGCCGGATGGGCCGCTCATGTTCAACCCCTACGGCGGCTCAGCTGGAACGCTTTTCACCTACCATCGGACCGACGGATTAGACCTATCGGACGAGGAGATGGCCGAGGTCCAGCGCCTGCATGACAAGCGCAACCGGCTGCTGTTAGGCACCCACGCGTGAGTCTTCTAGGCACGGCTAGGCCAACGAGGATTCAGCGGACGTGGGGAGGACCCACACGGGGCGGTGCTTGTCTTCGTAGTCGTGCGCCCCTGCCTCGGAACCGCGACGCAATCGCCGCTTCCACTCGTTGGACCAACAGCGCCCGGAACAGAGCACAGGGCTACGCGACGGCTTCGTGCCGAGTCTGAACCGCAGACTCCGAGGCCTTCCTGAATCCAAGCGTACAAGAGTAGTCGTAGCTGGCAGCGCGTCGGGATGAGCGGCATCGCCCGGAATCGGGGGGACCGGACTCCGAAGCGTAGGATCGACCTAGTTCGGATGCGCCGCCCACGAAAAGGGGAGCTGTCCCGTCCCCCTCGTGAGATGAGGCGTTTGGACTTGAGTTGACGATCATGGCCGTATCCGCCACAATCTCGAAGTACGCGCCCACCGAGAACTGTAGTGAGGTCCATCCAACGGGAGACGGGGTTGCCGTGCCCGTGGTTGAGCTTTTCGTTCTGGGCATGTTCGAGCCGGTGCTGGTGTGAACTAGGAGGACGCACGAGGCTGCATGAGTGTCATTCCTTGCGAGCGGAACAAGGAACTGCGCCGGAAGATCGCGCAGTTCGCGGAAGTGTTGAAGGCGGAATCGCACACCCTCGGCGATCACGGTCTCGACGAAGACGAGTTCTACAACAGCGGCCTGTTCAGAGGTGCGATCGAGCGTGTGCGGGGCCAGTTCTCGGCGACGATGCGCGAAAAGCGCGAGTTTGTCCGGCACGTCCTCGATCACATGCACGACGGCGGCGCTATCGGTGGTTGGGAGGCCGCGGGCGAGGCCAATCGGCATGACTACGCTGTGCGGCTCAACTCCGGCCGGACAGCGGTTATTGAGTTGAAGGGCTGCCTTGGCGGGAACAACACCAACATCTTCGAGCGGCCGCCACACGCGCACGAGTTCATCATCTGGAGCGTCTGCACGAACGCCGGCGCGGACCCGCGGCACAACGCGTGGTCCGGGATACACACGCGGTTGAGCGCGGAGATCATCGCGGGCGAGCAGCGCGTCGATGGCATCGTGATCTGGGACATGGTGTGCGGCACGATCGGAAGGCCGTGCCCGAAACTGGCTGACGACCCGGCGCGCAGGACTCGCGTCGGTCCGTTCTCGCTGCCGCCGCCATGCTTGTACATGCTGCCTGCGACAATCCCGACGCCGCGGAACAATCCGCGCCCACCGGCGCAGGCTCTCGAAGACGTGGAGATCATGCAAGCGTTCAACAACTGCTTCCGGTGCGCGCCCGACGAGATCAGCTATGTCGACTTCAGTGTCGCCTATCGTGGTGCCGATACCGTGCGAGTAACGTCAGTAGAGCGCGCTGGCGAGGTGCAGAGGGCATCCAGTCCGACGCCTATTCGCAGGACCTAGCCATGACGTGCGAGGAGCGGGGCCGGAGCATGAGCGTGGTCAGGGGAAGGGCCCCAGACCGCCCCAGACCGGAAACCGGCTTAGCGCCGCTCAGCGACGAACTCGTCGGCTCGGCCCTTCAGCCATCGTTCTACCTCGGCTGCGACCTCGTCCAATCGTGCTCTAGGGCGGAGCGCGCATTCCCAGATGACTGCTACACGCCAGTTGGCCGCAAGCAGGGCCGCCCGATGGTTTTGGTCTCGGCGCACGTTTGCCGCGAACTTCCGCTCCCAGTAGCTCCGGTTCGTTGCTGGGGTCGTCGCTCGCGGACACCCGTCGTGGCGATGCCAGAAGCAGCCATGCACGAAACAGACTGCCCTGTACCGGGGGAAGACGACGTCCGGCCGGCCCGGAAGCGCGGGATCGTGGAGCTTGTAGCGGAGGCCGCGGGCGTGGAGTGCGCGCCGCAGGGCCAACTCGGGCCCGGTGTTCCGGCCTCGGACTCGGGCCATGATGCGCGAACGAGTCGCGCTGTCGAAGGTGTCCGGCACTCTCTCCTTCCGGCCCGGCCAAGCCGGCGACGTTCGCTGGGAGGCAGTCAGGCTATCCCACCGGTGCCTGGTCACGAGCGGGCGACCTTGCTCCTGTATAGTCGCGGGTGCCACCCACCTCGTCGGGTCGACTGAGGATCCGACCGGCCCCAGGAGCACATGAGGCTTGTTCGAGACCGCCGAAGAAGGGCCCGAGGAGCCGACCAGCACCGCCGCCGTCGCGGCTCCGGCGGGCCGCTTTGCTGAGTTCTTTGCTGGTATCGGGCTGGTTCGCGAGGCGATCGAGCCGCTTGGCTGGAAGTGCGTCTTCGCCAACGACATAGCGCCGCGCAAACAGGAGATGTACCTGCGGCGCTTCGGCGACGAGCACTTTCTCCTTGGCGACATCCACAACCTCGGCGTCGGCGATCTGCCGCCCGGGTTGGACTTGGTCACGGCGTCCTTCCCATGCATCGATCTGTCGCTGGCCGGAAACCGCGCGGGTCTGGCGGGCCGACACTCGGGCACGATCTGGCCGTTTCTCGACATCGTGACGGGCCTGTGTGTACGAGGTACGCCGCCATCGGCCGTCTTGTTGGAGAACGTGACGGGCTTTCTCACGTCGCGTGGCGGTGCCGATCTTGCCGCCGTCTGCCGCCGTCTGGCCGCTATCGACTACATCGTCGACCTCCTGTTCGTTGACGCGCGCTGGTTCCGGCCCCAGAGCCGCCCTCGACTGTTCGTGGCGGCGCAGCAACGCGAGAGTGGAGGTCCATGGTGCCGGGCGGACTCCGAGCCATCGCGAGTGCGGCCCGCGGCGATACGCCGGTTCGAAGCAGCTCACGCCGAGTTGCCCTTCGTGGACCTGGCGTTGCCGTCGCCGCCTGCCGAGGCGCTAGGCCGGCTCGTTTCCGTGCTTGAGGACCTTCCGCCGAATGACTCCCGCTGGTGGCCCGAAGATCGGGTGGATGCCCTGGTCGCGGAGATGGCGCCGCAGAATCGCCAGCGTGTGAATGAACTGCTTGCCGGAGAGCGTGATGGGGTTGCGACGATGTTCCGCCGTCGTCGAAACGGCCGGACCGTGGGCGAACTCAGGCCCGACCGGCTTGCGGGTTGCCTCAGAACGCCCCAAGGCGGCAGCAGCGTCCAGTTCTTGGTCGACTGCCGTCCCGGAGCGCCTCGGATCCGTCCGCTGACAGGTCGAGAGTACGCTCGTCTGCAAGGAGCGGACTCCTTCCCCATCGAAGTGAACGACCGCCAGGCAAGGCTTGGTTTCGGCGATGCCGTCTGCGTTCAGGCTGTCAGGTGGCTTGTGAAGCACGCCTTCGACCCAGAACCCCGCGCGGTGCTGAATGCGCCTGAGTCTTCTCGCGCAACGCCGCCAGCTCAGTTCCCCTACGCTCCGCCGACGACCGGCCGCGGCGAGTCGCAACGCCCGCTATTCGACTAAACTCGCCCGCTTCATGCTGCCAGACACGCTCGACGTTCGCGCGGCGTTGATCTACTTCCACGCCTACATGTACGGCCCCTATCAGGGGCGTCTTCGGCTGTTCAGGGACCGAGGCCTGAAGCCGCGAATGGTCATGTCGGAAGATTGGGAGGTGTTCGCGTCAATCCTCCTGAGGCGCCAGGGCGTGGAGAGTCGAGAGGGTCCAGACCTTGGCGACGTTGAGGTCAAGTCGGCAGTCGCCGGCGGCTCCTTCGAGTATCAGTATCACCGGAAGTCCTGGCAGAAGAAGTTGGATGCGGACCGTCGTTCTGCGCACGCCTTTGTCTGGTATGGCGACGACCTGCGTGCTGTTGAGGTCTGGTGCTGCGACGGCGGGCAGTTGGAGGACCACTTCGCCGCCTGGGAAGCCGAGCGGCCGTATTCTGCTGAGCCGGTTCGCCAGCGTTTCCGCAAGCAGGTCAGCGCCGGCTGGGTCCGTGAACACGCCACGCTGCTGCTGCGGGTGGTCGACGGCGAAGCTGACTTCGAGTGGAGGCGCGAGTCCACCGTGGCCGAATGCTCCGGCTGAAGCAGAAGCTCTTGCAAAGAACTGACCGCAAGCCAGCCTCGTGCACGCCGCTTCGTGACGGGTGAGGTTCTGATGAGGTCGAGAAAGGGCAGGCATGCCAGAGAAAGAACAGCCCGCGCTCAAGCAGACAGTGTGGATCCTCTTGAGCGGCGGTGTAGACTCGGCTGCCTGTTTGGCCTTCTATATGAACCAGGGGTTCGCGGCACACTGCCTTCACCTGAGCTTCGGTCAAGCCGCGGAGCGGCCGGAACGCATTGCCGCAGCACGCTTGGCAGGCCACTTTTGTTCACCTCTAACGGTGCTCCGATGGTCTGGTACGCGGAGCTTGGGGAGCGGCGAGATCGCTGGGCGAAACGCGTTTCTGTATCTTGGAGCGCTTCTTGAGATCGGCGACCGTTCCGGACTCTTGGCTTCGGGTGTGCACGCGGGCACGCCCTACTATGATTGCTCACCGGAGTTCCTAGCCTCACTTCAGAGAATAGTGGACGGGTACTGTGATGGACGCGTGCGTCTCGTTGCGCCGTTCCTTGATTGGACTAAGGACCAAGTGTTCGGATTCTGCACGAGTTCTCGTGTGCCTCTACAGCTAACTTACAGTTGCGAAGAAGGTGTCAACCCCCCGTGCGGTCGTTGCCTGTCCTGCAGAGACAGGAGTGCGCTCGATGACGTTGGATAGGCCACTCTGTAGAACGTCGAAGCTCCGACACAGAGCTTCGGGCGTGACGGTGCGTACGCCACTCTTGATCCCCTCGTTCTCAAGCAAGGGATTTGCAAGGACCAAGTCGGGTAAGAGTGAGCTTGGAGACATTTTCAAGGTGGCGGGGGAGACCATCACGGAAACGTTCCTTGTCAGTGCGTACGACCTGTACTATGGCCACCTGCCGCCGCCTGAGGAGTTCGACCACAGGCCTGAGTTGACATTCGTCGATAGTGGCGGTTATGAGAAATCGAGAGACCGCGACTACTCTTCTGTTATCGACCCGCTTCCTCAGCCGGATGACTGGGAAGTCGAGCAGTTGGAAGAGGTGGCGGACGGTTGGCCTGAAGAGCTTCCCGCCGTGTTCGTCAGCTACGACCACCCGGATCGGCGACGGCCGTTCGCCGAACAGGTTGAGGAGGCGCGGCGCTTCTTCGAAGGGCGGGAACGGCATCTGAGCCAGATACTCCTTAAGCCAGAGACAAGAGATCAACGAACGCTCACGAGAACGCTAGGGGCAGCGATCGCGGACGTGGAGGAGTTAGGTCGGTTCGATGTGGTCGGTCTGACGGAGAAGGAGCTTGGAACGAGCATGATCGACCGCATGGTTCGAATCGCGCGGCTACGTCTGGAAATGGACCGAGCAGAAGTCGCCACTCCTCTTCACATTTTCGGTGCGTTGGACCCGGTCTCGGTGCCTCTTTACTACTGGGTCTTCAGGCTTCTGTGTGGGCCAGACGGTGCAGGCGCTGGGTGCATGTCGGCCTTTTAGGCTGTCGGGATGAAGAGTGCCAGGACGTTCGAGAAGTTGTTGGGGATCAGGCCGCCCTGGCGGGTGCGCGAGGTGGTGC
>JAJEHN010000023.1 GCA_022823665.1 Thermoanaerobaculia bacterium
GCACCACCTCGCGCACCCGCCAGGGCGGCCTGATCCCCAACAACTTCTCGAACGTCCTGGCACTCTTCATCCCGACAGCCTAAAAGGCCGACATGCACCCAGCGCCTGCACCGTCTGGCCCACACAGAAGCCTGAAGACCCTCTTTCGGGAACTGCCGGCGGCCGAAGTAATTCTGACCTTTGCAGCCGATGCCCTGATCAACCATCTGGCAGTCACACCGGCGATAGTCAAGGCGGTCGCGCCGCTTGACCTTTCCGCGACGCTGCTCGAGAAACTGATTCAAGACCGCCATAACCACGGAGGACGGGCTCTAGCACAACGAACCCTGAGGCCGCACATTCTCGAGAAGACGGGTGCCACTTACTGTACGCCGTTCTTCATTCGGCCCGAGTTGTCCCGGCGGTCTCTCTGGTTCTTGCATCTCTCGAAACGCCTCATTGCTCGCGACGTGATAGTCCACCAGCATTGGCGGATTCACAACACATTCGAACACGACGGCTCGGGCGGTCTCGACATGATGGGTTGGGATCCGCTTAAGGAGTCGGCCACGATGCCGCTGTTCAACTTCGGTGAACTAGACGAGTCTCAGATGCACGGCCAACTCCTCGATTCTATGCCCCAAGAGCTCTTCGCTCTAGCCGCCGACAATCCTGTCACCGTGGAGGCTATACACCACCAATTCGCGAACAGAACGGCCGCCCGCTTTGAGGACCTGAACAAGGTCATGCTCCGGCTGCGGGAAGAAGGCGAGATTCAGATCCTCGATCCCACCGGAAAAGCGCGATCCCGCTCGCTGAGGCGCCTCCGGCCTAATGACCGGATTGCCTTCACCGACACGCTCTTCCTCCCAGGGATGTCGCGAGTACGCTGAACTCTACAATCCAAGGGCGAAGGTCGCGCGGGAAACCGTCGCACGTGAGCGTCAGCCCGAATGGGCCGATTGCACAAGCGCCGGCCCTCCCTACGATCTTAGACCAAAGCGCGAATCAAGCGCTCCGACTTCCCGGCAATCCACCTGCTTCGTGAAGCGCTGCTCCGGTTGATCTCCGTGATCAGCGGGTCGTTGGCCTGGTCCAGGCACAACAGCGCCAACTGCCCTGCGACGGGAGTTACGCGCACGATCACATCGTGTGCCACCGGGAGTAGACTGCTCCGCAGACACCTACCACCTACGTTGGTCTCATGGATCGTGAGCCCGTGACTTCCGAGAATGAAGCTCCCACACTGCTCTTCGATTGCCACGACGAGTAGTCCTGTTTCCCGACAGAATCTCGCTTCTTCCTCCACAAGCCCAGGATCGTCACCGGCCGCGAACCGGGCATCTACGTTGTGAGCTATACGCTTCGCGAACTGTCTCATGCTTGGGTCACCTAACAGCATGTGCTGAGGCGGCGCATCGTACCCTCCCCTAGCAAGGACCGAAGCTGCGACCTCACTGAGGATCTCGTCAGGGTCCCGCTGAGAAGAGACGCGTTGCCGCGATTCTCCTGTCCGTCGAGATTGCAAGAAAACGAACCGCTGGAAGGTACAGACCTGCCGCGCCGAGAGTCTCGGCGGACGGCGGCTGCGGGCCCTGTCGACAATCTCCGCCACGACCGGCGCGGCTTCTGACTCCAGGCGGGAGATTGCCTCCTCATAGTCATAGTCCTTCTCCTCAGCGTCAGGACCGAATCCATACGCAGTGTACTGCTCGGAGTCCACAAAGACCCTGTCAGGCCCCGTACAAAAGACGCTTCCCTCTTCCCTGTCGCCGACCCAGATGCGTCCATCCTGAGTCAGGAAGTTCTTGATGAGGAATCTCGGCAGGTAGTGCTGACGCTTTGGCCTGTTCGCACCCATTCCTCACTCCGATGCAGCGGAGACTCACCGCCTGCTCAGGGACAACAGGACTGAGATTCGTCGAGCCACTTCGACGACGTGCGAAACCTCGTCCAGTTCAAGGTGCCGGCCGAGAATCTGCCTCTCCCGGTACGACAGCCACTTCTTCAAGACCTGGTACCCACCGAGGCGATAGGTCCAAACGGCGGCGGGCACGTTCCGCCAGCAGACTCGTGAGTTCAGGTAGATGTCAAAGGTGCTTTCGCCAAGCACGGACGCCGCATCGCCGAGAGCTTCTCGCTCATCGCCGGTGTAGGAACGCTCTACTGCGCGCCCGTGGCCTGGCATCACAGCGTCTCTGCCGCCGAAATGACCCCATCCCGCGGTCACGGCAAAGTCGTCGCCGCTCATCTGGTGGCCGTCGATCTTGGTCGGGACCGCGACAACGGCGACCTCCGGACCGGGGTCGCCGATCGTGACGCCAGGCACGGGAGCTTCCGGGTCTAGAAGACGGGCGAGTTCGCGGCCTCGTTCCGCGATGGCAGCGAAACGTCCTGCCGCAACCTCGTCAGCGTCCTCGGACCAGCCCGGAAGCGGGATGCGTGGCCATCCGAGGCGCAGGCCATCGGCGTTGACTGTGCTGAACCGGGCATCGTGCAGGGTCGCAAGAACGAAGTGGAAGAGATCTTCCACAGTGCCGCCGATGCCCTTCAGGTAGCGCTGCGCAGCGACCGAGAGGTTCGCGCGCAGCCCCGCTTCGGCGCCAAGTTCAGCTTCCTGCTTAAGGTACAGCGGAAAGAGGTTCGAACCGCGCTCGATCAGGTGATGCGAGCCGAGATGGGTCGTGAACACGGCTTGCGGTTCCGAGGCATCTTGCCGGACATGTTGGGACGCTGAGAGCCAGAGGTTCCCGGGGACAACATTCTCCCGATAGTCCGGTCGCGGCCGATCGAACAGCCCCGTCTCTTCCTCCCAGTAGAGCCACCGATTGTCGAGCGGCCGGTAAGTGATCCGACAGAAGCCGCTCTCCACCGGCCCGCCGCGAGCGAGCAGCGCTTCGCGGCCCTCCCGCGCGTCGAACCGCGCGGTGGACTTCATCGCGCTCGGATAGCGACGCTCGATCTCCTCGTGGGTCAGGCTCGCGTCGAAGTAGTCGCCGACGCGATCTCGGAGCCTGTCCAGGTCGACATCAACGAGAAACGCGTCCCGGTTCGTCAGCACGCCGTGAAAGCGCACCGGGAACAACTCCGGCAAGGCCGGCCAATCGAACCAGCGTTCGTCGACCGTCGTTCGCAGGAAGGGCATTCCGAGTGGCAGGGACGGTTCGACCCCCTCGTAGAGCGCCTCCGGCTCTGCATCGGCCGTCTCCAGCAGGTCCTCGCGCTTCCTCCGGCCCCAGAGATGCCGGAGGTGAACCTCCGACGCCGGCTCGTGTTCCGCCTTCCTGACCAGCGTAGCGATCGCCGTGCCGACCTGGATGCCCACGCGATTGCCCTCGGTCGAGAAGATGCTCGGGTCCGGGGAACCGTCCGGTGCGATCTTCCCGGTCTTGTACTTGTCGCCGTTCAGACAGTCGATCCGTATCGCGTCGAAGGCCTCGACGTACCGTTCACGCATCCCGGGAAAGGACAGGCCATCCAGCCACGAGTAGTTCGAAATGAAGGAGACAATGCCCTGCCCCGTCCGCTCGGCGATCCGCCTCTCCGCCATGCGGAAGAACCTCACGTAGAGATCGTTCAGGCCCCGACCTTCCGGTCGGCGTACGCGCTTCGTCGCGCGGTATGCGTCCGTCAGTTCCCGCTCTTCCTCCACGGCGAGACCCGGGAAACCGTTGTACGGCGGATTGCCCAGGATGACCAGAATCGGCGCTTCCTGCTTCACCTTCTCGGCTCGATCCCGCTCCTCTTCCAGTTCAGGGAACGGAAGCGGCTTGTTCGTTCTCGGTTCCCAGCCAGTGAGGGCGTTGGTCAGGAACACGCCGGCGCGTTCCGACCCGTCCTCTGCCAATGGAGCGTCGAGGTCCTGCATCGTCAAGCCCACCTGCAGATGGGCAATGACGAACGGCGCCGGCATGATCTCGAAGCCGAAGACGCGCTCCGTGGCGGCCTGCTTGACCCGGGCACCGGCGAGCGCTCCAAGTCCTCGGCCTTCGAGATTCGCGGCGATCCGCCTCAGCACCTCGGCGAGATAGGCCCCGGTTCCGCAGCACGGATCGAGGACGTAGACGTTGTCCGCCGCCAGGCCGTCCGAGATGTCCAGGTCGTCGCGGAGCGCCTTGTCCACGCGCGCAACCATGTACTGCACCACCTCGGTGGGCGTGTACCAGACGCCCAACTGCTTGCGGAGTGTCGGGTCGAAGGCCTGCAGGAACGGCTCGTAGAAGTACGGCACCGCCTCGCCCTCGTTGAAGCTGGCGAAGAAGGCACCGCGATCCACCCGGTTCAGAGCCGCGGCCGTCCAGTCCAGCACTTCGACCAAGCCCAGCGGCTTCAGACGGCCTGGGTCCGCAAGCTGCTGGAACAGCGCTCGCAACACCGGCGCGCGAAGGTGCCAGACGGCTGTCCGCCAGTCGAACACACTGCCAGGATCGGGCAACTGCCGCGACCACAACACCCAAGCAGAGAAGACGCCGTAGAAGAGCGTCTGCACGAGGGTCGAGTGGAAGAAACGGGCTCCTTTCCCGCCCTCGAACCGCACGCCGAGCGCCTCCTCCAGGGCTGAACGCACCGCTCCCAGCGAGGGCGAGTCCCCTGCCCGCTCGACCCGCGCAAGACCATCGCGGGCGTACGAAGCCAGCAGCCACGCCAGGTCTTGCGGATCCGCCAGCGCCGCCTGATGCGACAAGGCGCGTGAAAGGTACTCCCCCAAACCCCTTCCGACGTTCGCCGCCGACGCGCGCGGTTTCTCGAGGAGCCGCTCGAATTCTGACTCCGTCGCTGCGAGCCGGTAGGTCTCCAACTTGATCTCGTCGCCCGAGGAGTGCCGACCGACAAGCTCGAACTCCCTCAGGTTCGTTACCAGCACGAGGCGATAGCGGGACCAGTACCGGTTCACCTGCTCGCGCACCTCGGTCGTCGCGAGAGCCACCTTGGCCGACTTCACCTCCACGACTCCACGCTCCGGAACCTGACCCTGACGCGGCTTGCCCTTCTGCACCTGCTTCGCGGCGTAGAGACCCATGTCGGGATGACCCGAGCCCTGGTCCGCCAGTTCGATAATGCAGAACACCTTCGGCTTGAGCGACCCGCCGACGGCGTTCAGGAGGTTCGCGAGCGGAACGTAGCTTGATCGTTCGTCAGTGGCACCGCCCGACGCACGGAGGCGCCGGAGGTCCTCGAGTACGCCTCGACCGCCGCAGTCAGCTTCTTGGCCGGGATCACGGCGCAACCCTACTTGCCTACGCCAATCTGAATCAACTGCTCGTGGTTCTCGGACCACCAAGGCGACGAAGCGCGCACGCCGTTTCCGGCCCACAGCGCGCGCGGGACTACACCTCCCCGTCGCTAAGAAGAACCTTGCAATTAGCAAGCATTACGGATAGACTGTCTTCTTCGCACGCGGCGGCCGGACACGTCCACCCACTGCCTACACCCTCCTCCAAAGACTCCAACGCAGGTCAAGAATGATTGACAATCATCCTCACATGAACGCCAAGGATCGCCTGGGCGAGAAGATCGCCTCGCTCGCCGCCCGCATCGATGCGGCCACCTACGAACTGCTCGTGTTGATCCGCAAGTTCGACGAACAGGAGGGCTGGAACGACAGCTTCCTGAACTGCGCCCAATGGCTCACCTGGCGTATCGGTCTGGCACCGAGCGCGGCGCGGGAGAAGGTGCGAGTCGCTCGTGCCCTGGGCGAACTGCCCCTGATGAGCGAGGCGATGAAACATGGCCAGCTTTCCTACTCGAAGGTCAGGGCGCTGACCAGAGTCGCCAGGCCGGATACCGAGAAGTCACTTGTGGACCTTGGCAGGGCCGCCACAGCAGCGCACATCGAACGGGTCGTGAGGGCATGGCGAAGAGTGGACCGCACACTTGAGCCTCACGACGATGAACTGCGAGAGGCCGCCAGTCACGTGGTCACGCACATCGACGAGAACGGCATGTTCGTGATTCGTGGACGGCTGGCCCCGGAGGTCGGCGAGGTGCTGATGAAGGCGCTCGACGCGGCGAGCGAGAAGCTGTACGACGAGAGCCGTACCGAGAAGGACAAGGTCGACCGTCCTCCGGTTGGCAAGCTGCGGGCCGATGCTCTCGGATTGGTGGCCGAGAGCGCTCTTGCGAGCGGCCTCGATAGGGGGTCAAGCGGCGACCGCTACCAGGTAGTCGTCCATGTCAACGAGGCGGACCTCCAAAGCGACGGGGAGAGGCCGTCCGCGAACAGCGCGGAGCCTCGTGTTTCCGCGGAAACGCACAGCGGCAACGTTCCGACGAGGTCCGCTACCGGGCAAGGAACCCGCAATGGCGTTTCCGCGGAAGCGCCTTCAAGGAACGGCGCCTGGCTCGGGGACTCGCACATACCTGTTTCCGCGGAAACAGCAAGGCGCATCGCCTCTGACGCCGGAAGAGTCCGGATGACCCACCGGAACGGCGAGATCCTGAGTGTCGGCCGCAAGACGCGCACCATTCCACCGCCGGTTCGCCGCGCGCTGGAGTTCCGAGACCGTGGATGCCGCTTCCCCGGCTGCACTTCCCGGCACTGCGACGCTCATCACCTCCGCCATTGGGCCGATGGAGGCGAAACGAAGCTCTCGAACCTCGTGCTTGTCTGCCGTCGGCATCACCGGCTCCTGCACGAAGGAGGCTTCGACGCCCGAATGGGCGCGGATGGAGCGGTTCAGTTCTTCCACCCCAATGGCTGGCCGCTCCACGAGAGTCCCGAGCCCCCACCAGTCGGCCCCTACCCCTGCGACGATCTCCTCCGGGACCTCGAAGATGCCGGCATCGTCGTCACAGGCAAGGAGTCGATACCGGCATGGGACGGCACGCCGATGGATCTGCGGTACGTGATGGAGTGCCTGTGGAAGCCGCCGCCCCACCTGCAGGCGCTAGTGGACCGGGAGCGGTACGGCGGGTCGGCCCGAAAGCGGCCAGAGCCGCAGGCTGCTTAGGCGCGGCCAACTGGTGACGACTCCGGCCGGCTCCTCCCGTGGTGGCAACCCGCCCGATCGTCGTACAGCACCTCTTGACGGCACCCGTTGAGAGCACTACTCTCCGGCACCATGAACGAACGACAAACGGTCTATGGACCGCGGGTCAGATTCTCAGAGGACATCGTGCCTCTCGGTGAGGTCAAAGTGAACCCGGGTGCCGTCGTGCGCCACGCCACTGACTCGGGCCGCCCTGTCCTTCTGACATCGCGCGGCCGCGGAGTCGCCGTCCTTCAGTCGCTGGCGCAGTACGAGGAAGCGCAGGACGAGCGATCGTTCCTTCGCGCCGTGGTCGAAGGACTGGCGACGGCCGAGGACGGTTCGGAACTTACACTGGGCGATGTCAAGGCGAGATTCCGCCCAAAGTAGCTAATGGCACCGCAGGGAAGGGTCGGGAGGCGCCTGAGCCTAGACCGGCTATGAGTCTGGTTCCTCGAGACTCCTCTCGACCACCTGGGAGACGATCTCGTCCTTCTGCGGCGACGGGAAGTTGATGATGATCGCTTCTGCGAACTGTGTAGTCCGAAGGTACGCTCTCGTCTGCGACACATGACCCTTGGTGATGGAGCCGCCAGCCTTCAGTTCGACGGCGATCTGCCCGGCGATAACGAAGTCGAGGCGCTGCATTCCGACGCACTCGCCCCGGTACATGACTTCGACGTTGTTCTCGATCGTGTAGGGCGTGCCGTTCGCCCGGAACTCGATCGCCATCGCCTTCTCGTAGACCGACTCGGCGTAGCCCTCGCCGAGCGCCGTGTAGACCGCACGGGCCGCCGCGATCACGTCTTCCTGGTACTCCTCAACCGTTCTCATCGAAGTCTCCTTCAACCCGCGATCAACCGAAGATCAGGCCCCAGATCGTGAACAGGGTGAAGGACACGTAGACCGCCGACGCGATCAGCATCATCACGATGTTGAGCGCCTTCGGCCGGGCGGACTTCGGCAGCTTCGTCAGGTTCACGTAGAGGGTCAGCGGGACGTAGATCGCCATCGCGAAGCCGCCCAGCAGGGCGGAGTTGAAGATGAAGCCGAGCGCCGAGACGCCCGAGAGTTCGAAGAAGGCGGTCGAAGCGGTGCCGGCGACCATGAACATGATGGCGAAAGTCAGGTACCACTGGCTCTGGGTCCGCTTCTGGCCGAACTTGAACATGGAGCCCAGCAGGTAGGACCAGGTGCGGGCGCCGCCGTCGACGGCGCCGAGCTGGGAACTGAACAGCGCCGCCATGCCGATCAGCAGGAACACGTAGCGGCCGGGTGTGCCGAGGCTCGTCTCCAGGATGACCGACATGTCCCAGACGATCTGGCCCTCCTCGGGGACGATGCCCGCCGGGCGCAGGACGGTCAGCGCCCCGAACATGAAAAGGAACATCGTGAAGGTGTTGCCCAGCCAGAAGAAGATGACCTGGTCCTGGATGACGTAGCGCATCCAGCGCCTGAACCGGCTCGCGTTCTCCGGGGTCTCGTGGTAGCGAAAGCCCGTCTGGACCTCTGCCGTCTCGTGCACGCGCAGCGGGTTCGCCAGGACCGGGATGCGGCCGCCCATGCCGATGTTCTTGTCCCTCAGGTAGAAGGCGTACCAGAGGTTGCCGGCGCCGCCGATGCCGGCGAAGACGACCGCGCCGAAGAAGCGGGCGAAGGTGAACTGGTCGTCGAGTTCGATGTGGCCGAAGTTGACCAGCCCTCTGCCCATCTCCTTGATCGCATCCCAGGTGCCGACCGAGAACGCGACGTAGATCAGCCCGATCGTGATGACGAGCACCATGATCCCGATCGCCCGCTCCACCGCCTTGTACATCTGCTTGGGCCCGAACAGGATCAAAGCGATCAGGCCGAACGTTACGGCGGTCCAGAACCACTCCGGGCCCGGTCCGTCCGGTCCAAAGAAGAGCGCCTTGAGCGCCGCGCCCGACATCCGCGCCCAGCCCGGCAGGAACAGCCCCACGAAGCCGAGCGACAGGAAGGCGTAGATGACTCCCATCGACATGCGGGCGTAGGAGGTGTACGGGTGTTCGCCGGTGACCACCGCCCAGCGGCCGATCTCGATGTTGATCCAGAGCTGCAGGAACACGCCGAGCGCCGCCGCCCAGATCATCACCGCGCCGAACTTGGCCGTCACCCAGGGCCACACGGCGAGTTCTCCGGCGCCGATCGCGAGGCCGATCATGATCGCGCCCGGCCCGGCAAGTTGCCAGAAAGACAGCTTGCGCTCGGGCAGGTTTTCCTCGCGCAGGGGTGGGATCGGTACCGGCATGTGGCGCCCTCCAGCCGGCACGGGCCGAGCCGCCCACCAGCTCTCGCGGTTCTACGGAATGACGGAGTCGAGGGCACTGTAGCAGCGCGAACGCGGGCGCCGACTCGCATGGCGTGCCGCCGGACGCTACGATCGGCCCCACCTCACGACCAACGTACGAGGAGACGACGATGAAGCGAGGGATGCTCTCACCCTGGCGGCCTGCGATCGCAGCGCTGCTCGCCCTGACCCTGGCAGCCGTGGCCCCGCTGGCGGCGGCCGACCCGGAGGTCACCGTCTCGAAGCCGGAACAGGTCGGCCTCTCGGCCGAGCGGCTCGCCCGCATCGACGCGGCGATGAACGGCTACGTCGAAGCGGGGAGGATCGCCGGCGCCACCGGTCTGATCGCCCGCCGCGGCGAGATCGCGTACTTCAACACCTACGGCTACCGCGACCTGGAGACGAAGGAGCCGATGCCGAAGGACGCTCTCTTCCGCATCTACTCGATGTCCAAGGCGGTGACCGGCGTCGCCGTGATGATCCTCCACGAGAAGTACGGCTTCCCCCTGCGGACCCCCGCCTCGCGCTGGATTCCGGCGCTCGGCGACCTGGAAGTCACCGAATGGAGCGTCGATCCGGGGACCGGCGATCCGCGCATGGAACTCGTTCCCGCGAATCGCGACATGACCGTCCAGGACCTGCTGACCCATAGCGACGGCATCAGCTACGGCGGTCCGCGCAACGCGCGCGGCGGCATGTACTACGCCGAACTCGGGGTCGGCAGCCGCGACCAGACTCTCGAGGAGTTCGTCGACAAGCTGGGCCAGGCGCCTCTGCACGACCATCCCGGCACGGTGTGGCGCTACGGCTACGGCATGGACGTCCTGGGACGCCTGGTCGAAGTGATCTCCGGCCAGACCTTCGACGTCTTCCTCGAGGAGGAGATCTTCGAGCCGCTGGGAATGAAGGACACCGCGTTCTACGTCCGCCCGGGCACGGAGGACCGGCTGGCGGTGCTCTACACGCCGGACCGCGAGGCCGGCGACGGCACGGTCAAGCGCTCCACGGCGCCTCCCCAGGACTCCTACCTCAAGAAGCCGAAGATCTTCTACGGCGGCGCCGGCCTCGTGTCGACGACCACCGACTACTACCGGATGATCCAGATGCTGCTCGACGGCGGCCGCTACGACGGCGGCCAGATGCTGAGCCCGAAGTCGGTCAAGCTGCTGAGCAGCGACCATATCGGCGACATCCCGCGCGCCGGCCAGCTCCTGGGACCGGGCGACGGCTTCGGCCTCACCTTCCGCGTCAACGAGCACCCCGGCCACAACGGCGCCCTCGGCTCGCCGGGTGACTACAGTTGGGGCGGCGCCGCGGGTACCCGCTTCTGGATCGACCCCGACGAGGAGATGGTCGCCGTGTTCATGATCCAGATCCTCCCCCACGCCGGCCTGACCTACGGCACGGAGTTCCGCAACCTCGCCTACCAGGCGATCATCGACTGACCCTTCCGGAGCACGACGAACGATGTCCGACCGCAGCCTGGAAATCCGCCTCGCTTCCCGACCCGCCGGCGAACCCGAGGCGGCGAACTTCGAACTCGCCGAGACCGGCATGCCGGCCGCGGGCGCCGGGCAGGCGCTCGTGCGCAACGTCTACATGTCGGTCGACCCGTACATGCGAGGCCGCATGCGGGACATCAAGTCCTACACGCCGCCGTTCGCGATCGGCAAGGCGCTCGACGGCGGCGCCGTGGGAGTCGTCGAGGAGTCGAACACGGACGCCCTCTCGCCCGGCGATCTCGTCTCGAGCCGCTTCGGCTGGCGCAGCCACTTCGCCGCCCACGCGACGGAGCTGCAGAAGCTCGACACCCACGGCGCGCCGCTGTCCGCCTTCCTCGGCGTGCTCGGCATGCCCGGGATGACCGCCTACGTCGGCCTGCTGGACCTCGGCGAACCGAAGGAGGGCGAGACGGTCTTCGTGTCGGCCGCCGCCGGCGCGGTCGGCAGCCTGGTCGGCCAGATCGCCAGGATCAAGGGCTGCCGCGCCGTGGGCAGCGCCGGATCGCAGGACAAGGTCGACCACCTGGTCTCCGACCTCGGCTACGACGCCGCCTTCGACTACCACGACGACCTGAACCACTGCCTCGGCGAGACCTGCCCCGACGGCATCGACGTCTACTTCGAGAACGTCGGCGGGCCGATGCTCGAGGCCGTGCTGCTGCACATGAACATGTTCGGCCGCATTCCGGTGTGCGGGATGATCGCCCACTACAACGACGAGGAGCCGCGGCCGGGGCCGCGGACGCTCATCTCGATCATTCCGAAGCGCCTCAGGATGCAGGGCTTCATCGTCTCCGACCACATGGACCGCCGGGCCGACTTCGTCCGCGACGTCGCCGGCTGGATCGCCGAGGGCAAGGTCACTTACCGCGAGACGATCGTCTCCGGCCTCGAGAACGCCCCTGAAGCGTTCATGGGCCTCTTCCGCGGCGAGAACACCGGGAAGATGGTGGTCCAGGTCAGCGACGACCCGACTCAGGGATAGCGATAGTCCAGATCCAGGAAGGGGATCGCGCCCAGCACATCCGGCGGATCGACCGGCAGGGCGCGGTGGAGGTAGGAGGCATCGAGTTCGTCCCAGCCGGTGACGCCGAGCAGGCCGAGGCAGGTGACGATCTCGTGTTCCAGGATCCTGAGCATCCGCACGACGCCTTCGCGGCCGCCGGCGGCCATGGCGATGGCCTCGAGGCGGCCGATGCCCACCGCATCCGCGCCCAGGACCATCGCCTTGACCACGTCCGTGCCGCGCATGAAGCCGCCGTCGACGACGACCTGGGTGCGACCGTCGACTTCCTCGACGACCTCCGGCAGGGTGTCGAGCGTGCCCCGGCAGTGGTCGAGCTGCCTGCCGCCGTGGTTCGACACGTAGACGACGTCGACGCCGTGCTCGCAGGCCAGACCCGCGTCTTCGGCTGTGGCGATGCCCTTGAGAATCAGCGGGATGTCGAACTCGTCCTTGATCCGCTTGACCAGGTCCCAGGTCATCCGCGCCTGGTAGTTCAGGGGCGCCACGCGGGTCGTCGCCTCGCCGACCGAGGGCGGCCGCCAGCGCTTCAGCAGGTCCCGTTCCCGCCGGCTGTAGACCTGGGTGTCGACGGTCAGGCAGAAGCCGTCGTAGCCCGCGGCCACCGCCCGGCGGATCAGACCGCGCATCCAGTCCTCGTCGTCGGCCAGGTAGAGCTGGTACACCTTTGCCGAGTCGGACGCTTCGGCGGTGCCCTCGAGTCCGGGCAGACACACCGAGCTGACGATGTTCATGATCCCGAAGTCCTCGGCCGCCTTCCCGGCCGTGGCGCCGCCGCCCTCCTCGAACAGTTGCAACGAGCCGATCGGCGCGAGGATCACGGGGATGCGGAGGTCGTGACCGAGCAGGGATCCGCCGGCACGGACTTCGGAGACGTCGGTCAGCACGCGGGGCCGGAAGGCGACGGAGTCCAGCGCCTGGCGGTTGCGCTTGACGCTCGTCTCGGTCTCGGCGCCTCCGACCAGGTAGTCCCAGACGTTGCCGTCCAGGTTCCGGCGCGCGGCGACGACCAGTTCGTGAAGCGTCAGCGCGTTTCTGGCCGCTTCTCCCGGCGCCAGCGGGTCGGCGCTCATGTTCGGACGTCGTCTGGGATCGGTCACGGAGGCGCTCGCTCTCTTTCGGGCGGGACCCTAGCAGTCAGGGACGGCGCCTGACAGGCTTGCCGCCGATGATCGAAGTCGACCTGCCGCGGTTCGAGTACCTGCTGTCCCGGGCCCTGGACACGCTGCCCCCGGCGTTCGCCGATCTCATCGACAACGTCGCCGTCGTCGTCGAAGAGGAACCGAGCGAGGAGGATCTGCGCCTGGTCGGACTCGACCCGGAGGAGGACGACCTGCTCGGGCTCTACCACGGCGTGCCGCTCGACGAACGCGGCCACGGCTACAGCTCCCTGCCCGACCGGGTCGTGATCTATCGACTGCCGATCCTGTGGATCTGCAACACGGAGGCGGATGTCGTGCGCGAAGTGCGCGACACCCTCGTGCACGAGCTCGGACACCACTTCGGTCTGGGCGACGACGACATGCCGTACTGAGCCTGCCGCCGGCTGCTAGGTTCCGTCCGTGCCGAAGTCCCTTCCCTACCTGGGCATCGCCGGGGCGCTGATTGCCGGTGCGTTGATGGCGGCCGCCGGCGGCAGCCGCGGCGTGGAAGTCGGCGGCCTGCCGGCCTTCGCGGTCCTGATTGCCGCCGCCTTCGCCGTCCAGTGGATCGCCTTCGTCCCGGCCTGGTTCCTCCAGACGGAGCGCTTCTTCGACCTGACCGGCAGCGTCACCTTCCTCGTCCTGACCGCGAGCGCCCTGCTGATCCGCGGCGGCTTCGACCCGCGATCGCTCGCCATCGCCGCGGCTATCGCGGTCTGGGCGCTGCGGCTGGGTCCCTTCCTCTTCCTGCGGGTCCGCCGGGACGGCGAGGACCGACGCTTCCGGCAGATCAAGCCGAATCTCCCCGTCTTCCTGATGACCTGGACGCTGCAGGGCCTGTGGGTGTCCCTGACCGCCGCCGCGGCACTGGCGGCCTTGCTGGCCAGCGAAAGCACGCCGCCGGACTGGACCCTCGCGGCCGGCCTGGCCCTGTGGATGCTCGGCTTCCTGCTCGAAGTGACCGCCGACGCCCAGAAGACCCGCTTCCGCGCCGCACCCGAGAACCGGGACCGGTACATCACGTCGGGACTCTGGGCCTGGTCGCGCCACCCGAACTATTTCGGCGAGATCGTCCTGTGGGTCGGCATCGCCGTGATCGCGGCGCCGACCCTCGAGGCCTGGCAACTGGCCACGCTGGTGTCGCCGGTCTTCGTCTGGCTGCTCCTGACCAGGATCAGCGGCGTGCGGATGCTCGAAGCGCGGGCGAACCGCAGGTGGCGCGACGATCCCGGCTACCGGGACTACGTCCGTCGCACGAACACGCTCCTGCCCAGGCCGCCCCGCAGGACTTGACGGCGCGGCAGCACCTGAAGGCGGCGATCTGCCTCGCCGTCATCACGCTAAACCTGACCTTCTGGGCGCTTCTGCTGCTCGTCCTGCTGCCCGCCAAGGCGGCGCCGCGGACGCGACCCTGGTTCCGGCGAGTCGCCGCCCGCATCTATCGCGCCGCCGTGCGCGTCGACAACGTGCTCCTGCGGCGCGTCTCCCGCGCCTCCTGGCACGCCCGCGAACTGAGCCTCGACGCGGCGCGGCCTCACATCGTCCTCTCGAACCACCGTTCCTGGGCCGACATCTTCCTGGTCCAGAGTCTCATCGCCACACGCGGCCCCATCGTCACGTTCCTGTGCAAGCGCGAACTCCTCTATGTGCCGATCTTCGGCATGATCATCCTCGCCTTCGACTTCCCGGTGCTGCGGCGTCGCAGCCGGCGCGGGGCCGATCCCGCGGACCGCCGCGACGACGACCGCCGCCGCGTGGCTCACGCCGCGGCCGCCCTGCTCGACTCCCCCGCCGCCATTCTCTCGTTCGCCGAGGGCACGCGCTTCACCCTCGCCAAGCGCGAGGTCCTGAACGGGCCCTACGAGCACTTGCTGCCGCCCCGCGCCGGCGGCTTCGCCTCGATGATCGAGGCGCTTGCACCGGGCGGTGGTTCGATCGTGGACGTGACCCTGATCTACGCCCGGCCCACCACCTTCTGGGAGTTTCTCGGCGGGGCCGCGGGTTCGGTGGAAGTGACCTGGGAGGCGATTCCGATAGCTACAGTGGAGCCGGACGAAGCGGCGAGCTGGCTGAACGACCGCTGGCGACGCAAGGAGGAGTCGCTTGAGTCGATCTTTATGAGATAGCACTAAGATATGTACAACCTAAGCGAAATGGAATAAGATCCTGCGCCAGCTCCGTTCCGGCGGACAGAAAGAACGACAACCGCCCCGAACCGCGAGGCACTCGACACATGACCGAACCCGACGACCGGCACGAGAACCACGAGGCTGAGGGAGACGCGCCGCCCGAGGAACAGGCCGCCGCCGAAGCGCCGCTGGCCACGCGGGCAAAGGCGCCCATGCCGGAGCTGCCCGTCATCGTCCTCCGCGACCTGGTCGTCTATCCGGGAGTCACGATGCCGATGGAGATCGGACGGGCCGACACGCTGAGCGCGATCCAGGCCGCCGCCGAGCATCCCGAACGCACGTTCTTCGCGCTGCTCCAGCGCGAGAAGAGCGAGAAAGTCGACCCCCTCGGCCTGCACACGATCGGCGTCGTCGCCCGGGTCGTCCAGCTCCAGCACGGCCTGCGCGGCACCCAGGCGGTCGTCGTCGGACTCCACCGCGGCATCGTGCTGCGCATCGAGGAGGGCGACGAGCACCTCACCGCTACCGTGTCGCCGGCGGAGGAACTGCTGCCGGTGGACCCGAAGGACCTCGCCTTCGTCGCCCTCGACGAGGAACTGCGAAACCGCGCCGCCGAGCTGGGCGCCCGGTCCGGTATCCCGAACGACGTCATCACGAAGACGCTGCGCGCGGTCAGCGACTCCGGGCAGCTCGCCGACCTGGTGGCGGGGCACCTCGAACTCCCGGCCAACGACCACCAGTCCCTGCTCGAGACCCTGGCGGTCGAGGAGCGGATGCGCCGGGTCCTGACCCTCGTCCAGCGGCGGATCAAGGTCCTCGACGCCCAGGAGGACATCAACACCCAGGTCCAGGAGGAGCTCGGCGACCGCCAGCGCGAGATGTACCTCCGCGAGCAGTTGAAGGCGATCCGCAAGGAACTCGGCGACGACGACGGCGCCGACGATCTCGAGGAACTCAAGGACCGCGTCGCCGACCTGGAGCTGCCGGAAGCGGCCCGCAAGGAGGTGGACCGTGAGTTCCGGCGCCTGGAACGCATGGGCCGCGAATCGATGGAGTCCCAGGTCATCCGCACCTACATCGAGACCGTGTGCGAACTGCCCTGGAGCGAGGTGAGCGAGGAACGGCTCGACCTCGCCGACGCGGCCCGCATCCTGGACGAGGACCACTACGGCCTCGACGACGTGAAGGACCGCATCCTCGAGTTCCTGGCGGTGCGGGTCATGCACGACCGGCGGGCCCGACGGGAAGAGCCGGAAGCGGAAGAAGAGACCGAGGCCGCCGAGAGACCGCCGGCCGACGGCGACGACGAGTCCAACCGCAGCCCGATCCTGCTGTTCGCCGGCCCCCCAGGAGTCGGCAAGACGTCGATCGCCAAGTCCATCGCGCGCGCCATGGGCCGCGAGTACGTCCGCGTCTCGCTCGGCGGCGCTCGCGACGAGGCGGACATCCGGGGCCACCGGCGCACCTACGTCGGCTCGATGCCCGGCCGCATCCTCCACGGCATGAAACAGGCCGGGGTCAAGAACCCGGTCTTCCTGCTCGACGAGGTCGACAAGCTCGGCGCGTCGCTCCAGGGCGACCCCTCCGCCGCCCTCCTCGAAGTGCTCGATCCGGCGCAGAACAGCGCCTTCATCGACCACTACCTCGGAGTCCCCTACGACCTGAGCCAGGTGCTGTTCATCGCCACCGCGAACTTCACCCAGAACATCCCGGCGCCGCTGCGCGACCGCATGGAGACGGTCGAGTTCTCGGGCTACACCGAGCGGGAGAAGTTCGGCATCGCCCGCCAGTTCCTGCTACCCCGCGCCGTCCGCAACGGCGGCCTGTCGGCCGACCAGATCGAGGTCGGCGACGAAGCGCTGGGCGAGGTGATTTCCCGTTACACCCACGAAGCCGGCGTCCGCCAACTGGAGCGTGAACTCGGCCGCATGGTGCGCAAGGTCGCGCGCAGGCTCGCGTCGACGCCCGAGGAACCGGGCGACACCTCCGAAGAGGCCGCGGAACCGGTCGCGCCGACGAACGTCGGCGCCGCCGAGGTGCGGGAGTTCCTGGGCCGTCCCCGCGTACGGCCGGAGCGGGCACTCGAACGGGACGCGGTCGGCGTCGCCACGGGCATGTACTACACGCCGGTCGGCGGCGACATCATGTTCGTCGAGGTCGAGACGACGGGTGGCAAGGGCGAACTCCAGCTCACCGGACAGCTCGGCGACGTGATGAAGGAGTCGGCGCGGGCGGCCTGGACCTACGCCAGGTCGAACGCCGAGGCGCTGCGGATACCGCCCGGGAGTTTCGAGACCGACGTGCACGTCCACGTGCCGGCGGGGGCCATCCCCAAGGACGGCCCCTCAGCCGGCGTGACGATGGCCGCCGCCCTGGTCTCGGCGCTCTCCGGCCGGCCGGCCAGAGCGCGCATCGCGATGACCGGAGAGATTACGCTCTCCGGGCGCGTGCTGCCGATCGGCGGCGTCAAGGAGAAGGTGCTGGGCGCGGTGCGCGCCGGCATCCGGGAGATCGTCCTGCCGAAGCAGAACGAGGCCGACCTGGAGGACCTGCCCGCCGACGTGCTGGAGACCCTGAAGGTCCACGCCGTCGAGCAATTGGGCGAGGTGCTGGCGGTCGCGCTCCCCAGCGCCCGCTTCATCGACGGCCGCCTGCTGTTCGAAGGCGACGACCCGGAGGACGTCAGGCCCCTCAGCTACAACTAATCCCTGGGTGCGCCGGCCTTCTGGCCGGCACCAAGGCGAAGCGGCGAGCCCGAGTCGTCTGTCTGGGCGCTTCCCTGCTTACCCGAGAGCCTGGTTCAGCGCCTCTTCGTGGTAGCCCACGATCAGCGTGCGGCCCACCCTGACCACCGGCGCCCGGAGGTTGCCCGTCGGGCCCAACATCATGTCGGCCGCGCCGGGATCCGACGCCTGCAGTTCCGTCTGCTTTCGCCCCTTGGCGACGTAGAGGGTCTCCGCGTCGGCGAGCAGCGCCTCCGCGTCCTCCCGGCCCAGCTTGCGGCTCGCCGGGGTCCTGTCCGCAATCTCCGCGCCGCGTGCGTCCAGCAACTTGGACGCTCTCTTGCAGCTCGTTCAGCCGTTGCGGTGGTAGTACCAGTCGACTCTGTTCATGCGTTTCTCCTTCCAGAGGGGGTTGAGGCAACTCTAGCCCGGCGGCGGATCGACTTCCCAGTCCTCGTTCACTCTCCGGCCGTAGTAGGGGTAGTAGTCCCAGGGCGCGGGGAGGCCCAGGGCCCGGGGATCGCCGGTGGCCGCGAGATGGTTCATCAGCCGATCGCGAAGCTGCCCGACGAGTTGCTGCGCGGAGGGCTGCCCCGCCAGATTGTTCAGCTGGCCCGGGTCGCTCCGTAGATCGTAGAGCTCGTTCTCCGGCCGGGTCCCGAAGGACAGTTCGGCCAGGCGGTCGATCCCCGGCTCGCCGCGCGACTCCATCATCAGCGTCTTCGTCGGCGAGGAATCGATCTCACCGTAGGGGATGCCCCGGGCGCAGTCCTTCGCGTTGGGCGAACCGGACGGCCACCGGGTGGGCTCGAAGTTGCGGATGTACAGGTGGCCGGCGGTCCGGATCGCCCGGCACGGGTAGCCCTTGCCGCCGCGACGGCAACCATCGTGCCTCTCCATCGCGATGAAGGCCGCGTCGCGGTCCGGCTCCACGCGGCCGCCGGCCGAAGAGGCAAGCAGCGGCAACAGGCTGCGCGCCGTCATCCCCTCCGCGGGCTCCAGTCCCGCCGCCTCGAGGAACGTCGGAGCCAGGTCGCTCAGGCTGACGAAGTCGTCGACGACCCGACCGCCGGGAATCTCCTCGCCCCAGCGAACCGCCAGCGGCACCCGGCTGCCGTAGTCGTACAGGCTGGCCTTCGCCCGCGGGAACGGCATGCCGTGATCGCTGGTGACGACGACGAGCGTGTTCTCGAGTTCCCCCGCCTGTTCGAGGAGTCCGAGGGCGGCGTTCACCCTTCCATCAAACCGCTCCACCTCGACGTAGTAGTCGAGGATGTCATCGCGGACGATCGGGTGATCCGGCAGGTGCGGCGGGACCTCGACCTTCCCCGGATCCTTGCCCGATTCCTGTCCCGAGCCCGCCGTGTACGGCCGGTGCGGGTCGTAGCTGCCGAGCCAGAAGCAGAACGGCTGGCTCTCGCCGCGGGTCTGAAGAAAGGCCTCGAAGCTCTCGAACTTGTCGCCCGCCGGGTTGCGCGTGCGGCCTCCCGGCGGCAACCGCCCCGGACCCCAGCCCTTCCGCGTGTGCCCGATGGCATAGCCCACCTGCTCCAGCAGTTCGGTATAGGTGGCGAACTTCGCCGGCAGGGTGCTGTGGATGTTCCCCGCTTCCTCGAGTCGCCAGATCGGCTGACCGGTCACGAGCGCACTGCGCGAAGGTCCGCAGGTCGGCGCGTCGCAGAAGGCGTTCGGGAAGAGAACTCCCTCGGCCGCCACGCGGTCGAAGCCCGGAGTGCGGACGATCGGATCGCCTCCCGCACCGGTGTGCGACCAGGACTGGTCGTCGGAGATGCAGAGCAGGATGTTGGGGGCACGGACCGCCTGCGGCTTCCTGGCGGGCAGCGCCGCCGCGCTCAGCATCGCGGCGGACGAGGCCAGGAAGGTACGGCGGGTCTGCTCCACGCGACGACTCTAGCGGCTCGATCCAGCCCTATAGTAGAGCGGGTCAACGAAGGTCGGGAGGCCGCATGCTCAGGTTCCCATTCGCTGCATCGCTCATCGCCTTGTCCGCGCTCGTCGCTACGCCCGCGCCTGCGCAGGACCGGCCTCCGAACATCCTCTTCATCGCCGTCGACGACCTGAACGACTGGGTCGGCCACCTGGGCGGCCACCCGCAGGCGAGCACGCCGAACATCGATCGCCTGGCGCGCCGCGGCGTGTCCTTCACCAGGGCCTACGCGCCAGCGCCTCTCTGCAACCCCTCCAGGGTCAGTCTGCTGTCGGGCGTCCTGCCGTCGAAGTCCGGCGTCTACGGCAACGGCGAGCGGTTTCGCGAGAAGCTGCCCGACGCCGTGACCCTGATGCAGCACCTGAAGGCGCATGGCTACTCCACGCAGGGCGGCGGCAAGATCTTCCATGGAACGCGCGCCGGCGATCCGGACTCCTGGGACGAGTACTACACGCCGGCGCGGCCGAGAGGCCCCCGGCACGTCGGCGAACGGCAGGAAGCCGTACCGGAGTCCGCCTGGGCGCCCTGGGGGCCCCTCGACGTGGACGACTCCGAGATGTTCGACGTCCAGATCGTGGACTGGACGATCGGCGAGCTGAACAAGCCGCGCGAGAAGCCCTTCTTCCTGGCCTGCGGCTTCACCAAGCCGCACCTGCCCTGGTACGTGCCCAGGAAGTACTTCGACTTGCACCCGCTCGAAGGCATCGAACTGCCGGCGACCCTGGACAGCGACCGGGACGACCTTCCGGCGTTCGGAAAGAAGCTCGCGGCGGAGGTGTACGCGGTCTCGAACTCCCGCAACTTCAGCCGGCACGGCGAGGACCACGCGATGGTGCTGAGGCACGACCAGTGGCAGCGGGCGGTGCAGAGCTATCTGGCCACGATCAGCTTCGTCGACGCGCACGTCGGCCGGCTGCTGGACGCCCTGGACGCGAGCGAGCACGCCGGCAACACGATCGTCGTGCTCTGGGGCGACCACGGCTGGCATCTCGGCCAGAAGCAGCATTGGCGGAAGCACGCACTCTGGGAGGTGGCGACCCGCACGACATTGATCATCTCCCTGCCCGCGGAAACGCGGCGCGGCACCGCGAGTCCACGCCCGGTCAGCCTGGTCGATCTGTACCCGACCCTGGTCGAGCTTGCCGGAGTCCCCGGCCGAAGCGGACTGGACGGCCAGAGCCTCGTGCCCCTGCTGGAGAACCCGAAGGCCGAGTGGCCGCGACCCGTGCTGACGACGTACGGCTATCGCAACCACTCCATCCGCACCGAACGCTGGCGCTACATCGAGTACCACGACGGCGGCAGGGAGCTCTACGACCACCACGCCGACCCGAACGAGTGGACCAACCTGGCGTCCCTGCCGGAGTACGCCGCCGTCGTCGAGGAACTCGCCGCGTTCCTTCCCAAGACGAACGTCAGGTAAGTCCCAGGAGCCTGCGCGGCAGAAACACTGGGTGCGCCGGCGCCCCCGCCGGCATCCGGCGCGCAGCGCCGGCTTCCGGACCTTCTGCCGCCCCTATCCCCGCACCGGTGCGCTGCGTGGTTCGCGCTTGTACTTCTCGAGCAGGGCCATCAGGTGTCCGACCACGTCGGGGTGCTCCGCGTACACGTTCCTCCGTTCTCCGACGTCCGCCGCAAGGTCGTAGAGCTGGATCTCCGGCAGGCCGGCTTCGCGCGCCTCTTCACGGGACACCCGGTAGTAGCCGCCCGAACTCGGCGTGTCCTCCAGCTTCCAGCGCCCCTGCCGGATCGCGTACGAGCCGTCGCCGGCCTGATACACCGTCGCCTCCCGGATCGGCGCCGACAGCGGCTCGCCGAGAAGCGCCGGGAGAATGTCGTAACTGTCCTCGCCGGCGTCTTCCGGGAGCCTCGTGCCGGTGAGGCCGGCGCAGGTCGCCAGCAGGTCCGTCAGGCAGATGATCTCGTCCGAACGGGTTCCCGCCGGGATCCGCCGCGGCCAGCGGGCGGCGAACGGAATGCGGTGGCCTCCCTCGTAGATGTCCGACTTGTAGCCCCGGTAGACGTAGCTGGGGTAGTGCCCCTGCTCGTTCATCTCCTCGACTCCGATGTAGGGCGCACAGCCGTTGTCCGCGGTGAAGATGACCAGCGTGTCGTCGGCCAGTCCCTTGCGATCGAGGGCGTCGAGCACCTGCCCCACCGTGTCGTCGACCTCGAGGCAGAAGTCGCCGTATGGCCCGATCTCGCTCAGTCCGCGGAACCTCTCCGAGGGAACGATCGGGATGTGGGGAGCCGTGAGGCCGAGAAAGACGAAGAACGGCTCGTCGGCGGTCTGGGCCTCGATCGTCTCCACGGTCCGCCGGGTCAGCTTCGGCATCACCTCGTCGGCGCGGAAGTCGGCATGGGCCGGGCCAAGGTTGTCGCCGTAGCGCTCTTCCCTGGTGTCCTCGGTGATGAAGAGCAGGTCGTTCAGGGCGGTGCACTCGCCGAGGAAACGGTCGTCCTCGATGTAGATGTAGGGGTGCATGTCGAGCGAAGCCGAGATGCCGTAGAACGTGTCGAAGCCGTTCGCGACCGGCCCGTTCTCGATCCGGCCCGCCCAGTCGACATCGCCGGTGTAGGCCCGCTGGTCGACGACTTCGTCGCCCTCCGGAAAACCGCCCCCTCCCCGAGCCGGCATGTCCATGCCCAGGTGCCATTTGCCGATGCAGTGGGTTCGATAGCCGCTGTCCCTGAGGAGCGACGCGACCGTCGTGCGCTCGGGCTCGATCAGGTGGCGGCTGTAGCCCCAGAGCACGCTGCGCTTCACTCGGGTACGGAAGCAGTAGCGGCCGGTGAGCACGCCGTAGCGGGTCGGCGTGCACAGGGCCGAGGGCGAGTGGGCGTCGGTGAAGTACCGGCCTTCGCGGATCAGGCGATCGATGTTCGCGGTCGGGATCCGCGAGTCGCGGTTCAACCCGGTGATGTCGCCGTAACCCATGTCGTCGGCCAGGATGAAGACGACATTGGGCAACCGATCCAGGTCCCGCTCGGACCGCAGACTGCACGCAACGGCCACGCCTGCCGTCGCCGCCCCCACGGTCCTGAGGAATTCGCGTCGATGGGTTCGCTTCATCGCGATCGTCTCCCGGCCCGGTCAATCCGTAGCGAGTATCCTAGGCGTTCATGCCCCCGAACGGTCCCGAATGCGCCCTCCAGGAGGCCGCCAAGCCGGCGCAGCGCTACCTGGTGCCCGAGGGTACGAAGCGCTTCGATCCCCGGCAGTGGCCGACGGCGCCGCCGCCGGATGCTCCGCGACACAACGAGCTCCGCAAGTTGCGGCGCCGCGCCGTGCGCGACATCAGCCGCCAGCAGCGGTTGCTCTACGCCGAGAACCGCCATGCGCTGCTGCTGATCTTCCAGGCCATGGACGCCGCCGGCAAGGACAGCACGATCAACGCCCTGCTCACCGGCGTCAATCCGGCGGGTTGCCAGGTCTTCAACTTCAAGCAGCCTTCGAGCGAGGAACTCGATCACGACTTCCTCTGGCGCACGGCCCGCAGCCTGCCCGAGCGCGGCCGCATCGGCGTCTTCAACCGCAGCTACTACGAGGAGGTCCTCGTGGTCCGGGTCCATCCCGAGATCCTGGAGAAGCAGAACCTTCCCCATCTGGACCCGAACGGCCTGTGGCAGCAGCGCATGGAGTCGATCGTCGAGCACGAGCGGCACCTGGCGCGCAACGGCACCGTCATCCTGAAGTTCTTCCTGAACATCTCGCGCGACGAGCAGAAGGCGCGCTTCCTTCGCCGACTCGACCGTCCCGACAAGCACTGGAAGTTCGCCATCAGCGACGTCCGTGAGCGTGGGTTCTGGAACGAGTACATGAGCGCCTACGGCGAGGCGATCCGGTCCACCACCAGAAGCCACGCGCCGTGGTACGCCATTCCCGCCGACAGCAAGCCGTACATGCGCTGGGCGGTCGCCGACATCGTGCGCGACACGCTCGCGAGCCTCGACCTGCACAACCCGGAACCGTCGCTGGCCGATCTGGCCATGTTCGACGACATGCGCCGCCGCTTGGAGAACGAGTAGCGCGCCGCCAACTCGTTCCTCGGCTATCATTCGCCGCCTACGCGATCCTGACTACGGAGCGATCGAACGCTCCAGGCAACGCTTCGAACGACACGGGTCCCGACGGGGACCGGAAAGGCCACCATGACCCCCACAACCGGGAAACTCCGCAACACCCTGCTCCTGGCCCTCGTCGCCGCCCTGCTCACGCTCGCCTGCAGCGGCTACGGCGCCCCGGCCCTGCCCGCCGCCGTCGGCTCGTGGAACATGACGATCGAGACTCCGCTCGGCACCCAGGAACCCACCCTGATCGTGTCCGGCGACGCCAGCGGCCTGATGGGAACGATGAGTTCTCCCCAGGGTGACGTCGAGCTCGGCGACGTGACCTGGAACGACGACGGCACGCTCGGCTTCACGATGAACATCGACGCCGGCGGACAGTCGCTCAGCCTGACGTTCTCCGGCACCGTCGACGGCGACACGCTCACCGGCGCGTTCGCCAGCGACTTCGGCGACATGGAAGCCAACGCCACCCGCGTCGTCGAGTAGCCCTCCGTCCGAGCCAGCACCGCGCAACCGGCCCACGGTCCCTCCGGCCGTCTGCCTGGTCCTTGACAAATAGGACCAATACGATCCACTATCCGCCGGACTCGCTGAAAGGCAGCTTCGTTGCCTGGCGAAACTGGAGGGCAGGCGAACCGGATGAAGACGAACTCTCGAAAGGCCGGAACGGGATCACTCGTGCTGCTCCTGGCACTGGTGGCGCTCGTCCCGCCGGCCACCCCGGCCGCCGCGCAAGACGCGACCGACGAGCGCATCGAGGCGCTCGAGGAGCAGATCGACGCCCTGCGCCGGGCGATCGCCGAGCTCGCCGCCCAGGCGCCCGCCGAGCGAGTGGCCGAGCTGGAAGCGCAGATCGAGGTCCTCGCCGAGGAAATCGAGAAGCTCAACCTCGGCGCCGCGGCGTCCGGGGCAGCCGAAGCCGACGAGGGGCTCTACGGCATGGGCATCGCCGCCTCGAAGGTCTATCGCGTGGAGGAAGGCCTGTCGATCGGCGGTTACGGCGAGATGGTCTTCGAGAGCTACGCCAGCAAGCGCGAAGGCGGCGAACCGACCGGCTTCGGCGACACCATCGACTTCCTGCGCGCCATCGTCTACGTCGGTTACAAGTTCGACGACCGGTGGGTGTTCAACTCGGAGATCGAGTTCGAGCACGCCTCGACATCCAAGTCCGGCAGCGCCTCCGTCGAGTTCGCGTACGTCGACTATCTGTGGAAGCCGCAGTTGAACTTCCGCACGGGAATCCTGCTGCTCCCCATGGGCTGGCTCAACGAACTGCACGAGCCCACGCTCTTCCCGAGCGCCGAGCGCCCCTACGTGGAGCAGGTCCTGATCCCCAGTACCTGGCGGGAGAACGGGGCCGGCATCTTCGGCGACGTGGGTCCCTTCTCCTACCGGAGCTACGTCGTCAACGGCCTGAAGGGCGCCGGCTTCACTTCCAACGGCCTCCGCGGCGGGCGCCAGAAGGGCGCCAGGGCGCAGGCGGAGGACTTCGCCTGGACCGGGCGACTGGACTACACCGCGACGCCCGGGCTGATCGTCGGCGTCTCCGCCTACGTCGGGAACTCCGGCCAGGGACTCCTCGACCCCAACGGCGCCACGATCGACGCCCGGACCGAGATCCTCGATTTTCACTTCGACTGGAGTCACCGGGGTTTCCGGCTGCGCGGACTGTGGGCCCAGGGCGACGTCGGCGACGCGGCGCGCCTGAACGCGGCGCTGGGCATCACCGGCAGCGACTCGGTCGGAGAGCGGCTGGAGGGGCACTACCTCGAACTGGCCTACGACGTGCTTGCCCACCGTGGCGGGCGCGCTTCGCTGTCGCCCTTCGTCCGGATCGAGTCGATCGACACTCAGGTCCGCGTGCCGGCCGGATTCGAGATCGACCCGATCTTCGATCGCGAGATCCTGACCTGGGGCGCCGCCTGGCAACCCATCGACCGGCTCGTGTTCAAGGTCGGCTACCAGGACTGGACCAACCCCGGCGGCACCGGCTTCGACGAGTGGAACCTGGCCATGGGCTACCTCTTCTAGGAGCCTGCGCGGCAGAGACGCAACGTCGTGGGTTTCGACGCGAACAGCCGCCGCGCAGCGCTCGCGGCCGCGGCAGCCGGTTGCCTCGTGCTCTCGCTGTGGGCGCCCCAGCCGGCAGCCGGCGGCGTGTTCCTGACCCGCGACGAGGCACTGGAACTCGCGTTCCCTGACTGCAAGATCGATCGCGAGACCCTCTACCTGACCCAGGACGAGCGACGGCGCGCCGCAGATCTGGCCGGCGTCAGGATCGACTCACGTCTCGTCGTGCGCTACCGCTCCGATTGCGGAGGCGTCGCCTACTTCGACGTCCACCGGGTCCGCACGCTCGCCGAGACCCTGATGGTCGTGGTCGACGCGGAGGGTCGGGTCGTCCGCCTGGAGGTCATGTCCTTCCTGGAACCGGAGGAGTACATCCCCCGCCGGAGTTGGTACGACCAGTTCCTGAGGCTGCGGCTCGACTCGAGACTGCGCCTGAAACGGTCGATCCACGCGGTGACGGGCGCCACCCTGACCGCCCGCGCCACGACGGACGCGGTGCGGAGGATCCTGGCGCTCGATCAGGTGCTCAGGAAGAACGGGTTCCGGGACGGCGAACTCGTGCCATGAACCGCGTCACCGCGTGGAGCCTCCACACGTCGACGCTGCTGGTCGGCGGCACGGGCATCGTCTACGCCTGGATGCGCTACTTCACCGTGCCGGCCGACGAATTCGCGATCGTCGGCCACCCCTGGCAGCCGCACGTCCAGCACCTCCACCTGTGGACGGCGCCCCTGCTCGTGTTCGGCATCGGCCTGATCTGGCGCGACCACGTCTGGCGGCACTACCAGCGCCGCGTACGCGACCGCCGTCCCAGCGGCCTCTCCCTGCTGCTGGGCTGTGCCCCGATGATCGTCTCCGGCTACCTGATCCAGACCGCGGTCGGCGCTTCCTGGCGACAGATCTGGATCGCGGTTCACCTGGTCGCGTCGGGGCTCTTCCTCCTCGGTTACGGCGCCCACGTGGTGAAGCCGCTCCGAGCGGCGTTCCGGCGCCAGCACGCCGGACGTTGACGCCCTAGGGCCCGCTTTCGCCAGCAGCGTCCTCAACCGACTCCGCGTGCTCGGTGGACTCGCCGTGCCCCCCGCCCGGCGGCCCGGGATGCGGCGTGTTCGTCGTGATCAGCACGACCGAGATCAGCATGCCCGCGATGCCCACCCAGAGCAGCGGGCTCACCTCGAGCTGGCCTCGGCCGCGGTAGAGCGTGTAGAGCGCCGTGACCGTGACCGCGCCGCCGAACACGACCGGCATGACGGCGTAGGGGATCCGCGCCCCGCCGCTGAACATCGCGAGCGTCAGGGACAGCGCGCCCAGCGCGCCCAACGTGCCCGCGTAGAGACCCCAGACGCCGGACGGACCCGTGGGCTCGAAGCTGTCGCCCATCACCCGCATGCCGATCAGACCGCCTACGATCGCGATGACGAGATAGGCGATGCCGATGCCGACGTAGGGCTTGAACGGGGACATGGACTCGTCCACCAGGCGAGCCCTGCCGAGCACCGGGCCGTAGAGGCCCCAGCAGAGCGCCGTGCCGAGCGCGAACACGAATGGAAGGAAGTTCTTCATCAATTGTCTCCAGGTCGAGTCGCGCGAGGTTATCCCCTGAGCAGGGATACCGCAGCGATCATTCCCGGCAAGCCGGTCAGACCGCCGCCGGGATGGCAGCCGGCGCCGCCCAGCCACAGGCCGTCGACCGGCAGCGGCTCGCCCGCCCAGGCCGACGCCGTCGGTCGAAGCCACAGGCTCTGGGACGGGTTCATCTCGCCGTGATGGAGCGCGCCGGCCGTGGCGCCGTAGTCCGCCTCGTAGTCCGTGGGAAGCAGAACCGCGTGCTCCCGAACCAGGCCACCGATGCCGGGCGCCCACCGCTCCAGTTCGGCCGCCACCCGGGCCAGCAGCTCCGGACCGCCCGTGGCCCAGCCGCCCTCGAGGTCGAACGGCAGGTGGTGGACCGTCGCCAGCAACAGGTGCCGCCCCGCGGGCGCCAGCGTCGGATCGAGCGCCGTGGGCAGCGCCGCCTCGATCCACGGCCGCGGCGGCAGGCGGCGGTACTTCGCGGCGTCGGCCGCGCGCTCGATGTCGTCCGGCTGCTCCGCCAGCACGATCCGGCCGGTCAGCGCCGGCCGCTCCAGGCCGCGAAAAGCCGGCAGCCCGTCGAGCGACAGGGCCAGTCTCGCGGCGGCGCCCCGGTACTTCACGTTGAGCACGCGCCGCACGAAGCGAGGTTCGAGGAGTGGCGCGCCGATCAGATCGAGGAAGGTGACGGAGAGCGTCGCGGTCGAGATGACGGCCCCGGCCTCGATCCGTTCGCCATCCGCCAGCCGGACGCCGGCAACGCGGCCCGCATCCACGAGAATCCGGGAGACGACGGCGCCGGTCCGGATCGCGGCGCCCGACGCCGCGGCCGAAGCGGCCAGGGCGGAAGCCAGGGCCCCGGCGCCGCCCCGAGCGCGCACGACCGGCGCCAACCGGTCGGAACCGCCCAGCGCGCAGTGGAAGAGCAACGGCCAGCCGGTACCGTTCGCCCGAGGCCCCAGGCCGGTCGCGGGGAGCGCCACTCCGCAAAGCGCGGCCAGCAGCGACGGGTTCTCGAACCGCTCGCGCAGCGACTCCTCGAGCGGTGAGGACAGCGTCCGCAGGAGTTCCGGCGCGATGAGAAGGCGCCCCATGTCGGCGAGTTCCAACGGCCTGGAAAGGAGCGGCTCGAGAGCCGCCGCGCGCTCGGCCAGCTCGAACACGAAGCCGGGCCAGGCTGCCGCGTCCCGACGGCTGACCTGACCCAGCCCCTCCACGGTACGCGCCACTTCAGGCCAGAGCACGACGGCGCTCGAATCGGCGGTCGCCGGAACCGCGGCTACCGCCGGCGCCTCGATCAACTCCAGCCCATGTCCGCCAAGCTCCAGCTCCTCCATCACGGAACGGCGGAACATCCCCAGGTCGTGGCTGCCCGCATCGACGCGATGGCCGGGGATGAGTTCCCGCGTCGCGGCCAGCCCGCCGAGTTCCGGACGCGCCTCGAGCAGAACGACGTCGCGTCCCGAACGCGCCAGGAGCGCCGCGGCGACCAGTCCGTTATGGCCGCCGCCAACGATGACTACCCGATCGCTCAAGGCGTCTCCGCGCCGCCGCCGGCGGCCGACTCGACGCCACGCAGATCGTCCAGCACCCGGAGCGCTGCCAGCCGGGCGGGACCGCCGGAGATACCGCCGCCGAACTGCGTCGACGAACCGCAGAGGTAGTAGCCCGGCAACGGCGTCCGGAAGGCCGCCGCGGCCGGGTCCGGGCGCAGCAGGAACAACTGCGACAGCCGCAACTCGCCGTGGAAGATGTTGCCGCCCGGAATACCGGCGATCGCTTCGATGTCCGGCGGCACGAGGACCTGCCGGTGCAGGATCTGGTCCTCGATGCCGGGCGCGTACTCGGCGAGGGTGCGCACGACGGCGTCGCCAAACGCCTCGCGCCGACCGTCATCCCAGTCGCCGGCCGCCAGTTCGTACGGCGCGTACTGCACGAAGCACGACAGGACATGCTTGCCCGGCGGCGCCATGTCCGGATCGAGGACGGACGGAATGATCATGTCGATGAAGGGTCGCTCGGAGAAGCCGCCGTACTTCGCTTCGTCGTAGGCGCGGTCGACGTAGTCGAGACCCGGGGCGATCGTGATTCCGCCCGAGAGATGGGGTCCGGGCTCCGGCATGCATTCAAACCGCGGCAGGCCGGAGATGGCAAGGTTCACCTTGCCGGCGCAGCCGCCGCTCTGCCACCGCGCCGCCCGTTCGACGAGTCCGGCGCCGGCATCGCCCGGGACGTCCTCCGGATCGAGCAGGCGGCCGAGGCTGATCTGAGGCGCCGCCGACGACATGACGACGCCGGCCCGCAACTCGTCGCCGTTCGCCAGCGCCACGCCCGCCGTCCGGCCGTCACGGGCCAGTACGCGCGCGACGGGGCTGTCCGTCCGGATCTCGGCTCCGTGGCTTCGCGCCGCCCTGGCGATCGTTGCCGCCACCGCGCCGGTGCCGCCCTTCTGGAAGCCCCACTCCCGGTAGGCCCCGTCGACCTCGCCCATGTAGTGGTGCAGCAGCACGTACGCCGAGCCCGGCGTGCGGGGCGACAGCATGGAGCCGATGATGCTGGAACTGGAGAGCGCGGCCTTCAGCACGTCGGACTCGAACCACTGGCCAAGGAAGTCGGCGGAGCTCATCGTCAGCATCTGGACGAAGGAGCGCAACCGGGCCGCCGGCAGGTCGAGGAAGTAGCGCGCGATGTCGGCGACCTCCGCCGACACGTCGACATCCAGGTGCTCCGCACTCTCGGCGACGCGGTCGCCGATCGCCGCCGCCAGTTCGTCGGGCGCCGCCCGCTGCAAGCGGTACATCAGGTGCCCCATGCGGCGCATCTCGAGCTTGTACTCGAACAGCGCCTCGGCATCCCGGCGCGAGTGGCGGGCGATGTGGCGGTAGGTCCGCTGCGGATCCGCCTCGCGGAACAGGCAGTCGCCGCCCGGCAGCGGGTTCAGGGTGCTCGCGGTGGGGACCAGGAAGAGGCCGTGGCGGACGAGGTCGAGTTCGTGGATGACCTCCGGCCGCAACAATGAAACGAGGTAGGAAAACACGCTGAACCGGAAGCCCGGGAAGGCCTCCTCGCTGCGGGTGGCGCCGCCGATCTCGGGAGAGGACTCCAGCACCACGACGTCGAGGCCGGCGCGGGCGAGGTAGGCCGCCGCGACCAGGCCGTTGTGGCCGGCGCCGACCACGATCGCATCGAAGCGGCCGCCGCCCCGTGACGGCGTGCCGCTGCCGATGCTGGCCGCCGTCGACTCCGCCGTCATCCGTTGACTCCAGGCGTGGGATCGACCGCCGTCTTGCGCGGCGGATTGAAGAACGGCCGCTCCACGACCCGGGCCTTCGCCCGGCGCCGGCCGTAGCCGACCGCGACCTCGACATCGAGTTCTGTGCCGGGGTCGGCCGCCTCGCCGCGCACCGTGGCGAGGCCGAGGTACTTCTTGAGCAGGGGCGAGAAGAACCGGGTCGTGCACTGACCGACCTGCCATCCGCCGGGGGCGAACACCGGCGTCGGCTCCCGGCACGCCGGCTGGCCCACGACCTGCGGCCGAAGGTCGATCTCGGACCACAGCCGCTCCAGCTCGAACCAGTCGACCTCGAGGCCGACCATCGCCCAGGCCGGTCCGCGGTCGCGTTCCAGCTCCAGGGCACGACGGCCCACGAAGTCGGCCTGCTTGTCGAGCTTCACGGTGAAACCGAGGCCCGCCTCGGCCGGCGTGACCTTCAGCACCTCGATCTCGGCGTCCACCGCGGACACGTAGTCCACATCGATCAGCACCAGGCCGGCCTCGGTCCTCGCCATGTCGAGCGCCAGGAGGCCCGCGGGCAGCAGCCCGTGGTCCCGGCCCGCGTCGACGAGCGCATCCCACAGCGCCTCCGCGCGCTCCGAGGCCACCCAGAACTCGTAACCCAGATCGCCCGTGTAGCCGGTGCGGGTCACCGTCACCTGGCCGCCTCCGGCGCCCGGGCCGATCTCGCCGGCCGCGAGGTCGAAGTAGCGCATCGCGCCGAAGTCGATGCCCGTCGTGGCCGCCTCGCCGATCGCCCTCGCCCGCGGCCCCTGGAGCGCGAGCACGCCGATCTCCTCCGAGATGTCCCGCACGTCGACGTCCATGCTCCAGCCGCAGTCCTCGAACCAGCGCAGGCAGGGCTCGGCGGCGCTCACCAGGAAGCGCTCGTGCGCGAGGCGCTGCACGTTGCCGTCCTGCAGCAGGTGGCCCTCCTCGTTGCACCAGGACGTGTACATCACCCGGCCCGTGCGGCACTTCGAGAAGTCCCGCGTCATCACCCGGTCCAGCAGCCGCTCCGCGTCCGGGCCCGCGATCTCGTACTTGAACAGCGGCGACACGTCGATGAGAGCAGCCGCGTTGCGGACCGCCCAATACTCCCGTTCAGGCGTCGGCTCGTAGGTTTCGACGCACGTGTAGCCCGACCAGTCGCGCCACGAGTCGCTCTCGCACAGCACCGACGTGCGGCGGTGAAACGGCGTTCGCAGCGGCTCCAGCGGCCGCAGGCCGTTGCGGCGCGGTGACGACCCGGCAACTCCCCCACCCGGCGCACCCGGCAGCCACCGGTAGGCCTGGCTGTCCGGACTGCGGCCGATCAGCCCCTCCGCCTCGAGCACGCCGAGCAGGCGATGCGCCGTCGACGGATGAAGCCCATGAGCCGCCGCCAGTTCCGAAAGCCGATGCTCCGGCGCCTCGGCCGTGAACGAGCGGAGCAGCCCCAGTGCACGCTGAACGGCCTGCGTTCCCTGCGGAGCCCGGCGCGCCAACTACCGGCCCCAGCGGTAGTGCAGGCGCGCGTAGTAGTACCCGCCGCCGAGGCCCCAGGGCGTGAACTGGCTGTAGGGCAGGCCGAACTGCGCGGCGAACAGGTCCATGCGATCCGAGAACGTGTCGAAGACGTTCTGGCCGCCGACGGAGAGCGTCGTGTCGCGCACGAGCGGAACGCTGACCTCCAGGTCGAAGATGTACCGGCCGCCGAGAACCGGCGCGCCGGCCCGACGCACGGAGCGCGCGTCCAGGTGGTCGACCCACGACCCGAAGTAGTGCAGCCGCCCCAGCAGGTCGACCCGCCGACTTCCCACGTCGACGCCCTGGCTGACGGCCAGGTTCCACCGCGTCTCCGGCACGCCCCGCTCCAGGGCGAGCACGTCGCCGGGACCGAGCAGCTCGGAGTCCTTCGTGATCTCCGTCTCCGTGTGGTTCAGCGCCAGGCTGAACGTCGTGTTCCCGCCCAGCGCCGGCGGCGTCCAGGTCGAGACGATGTCGATCCCCTGGGTGCGCGACGAGAAGTCGTTGATGAAGAAGCGGAACGAGGACAGCGTGCGCGCCGAGGTGATGCCTTCCGACAGCAACAGGGCGCGCTCTTCGCCGGACAGCGTGAAGAACTGGGACAGGGCGAGCCGCCGGTCGACGTCGATGTGGTAGGTGTCCGCCGTCAACGTGAACGGCCCGGTGTCCACCACCAGGCCGGCGGTCACGTTCGTCGAGGTTTCGGGTTCGAGGGGCTGGCCGCCCCGGAACTGCGCCGCGCGGAAGGTCGACGGCACCGTGGCGCTGTCGACCAGATCGAGCGTCTCCGGGTTGATCGTCGACTGCACGTTGAACACGTTCTGCTGACCGGGCGTCGGGGCCCGGAAACCGGTGCTCACGCCGCCCCGCACGGAGACCGTGTCCGTCACGGCGTAGCGGGCCGAGAGCTTTCCGTTCGTCGTGTTGCCGAAGACGTCGAAGTGCTCGAACCGCAGCGCGCCGCCAAGCGTCCATCGGCCGTCCGGATCCCGCAGTTCCAGGTCGCCGTACACCGCCGTGTTGGCACGGCTCCAGGTCCCGGCCGTGTAGTCCGGGAACCCCGGGAAACCATTGGAGCCGGAAACGAAACCCTGCGCGGCGTACGGTCCGACCTGCCATGACGGCAGCCCACCGGAACGGATCGTGAAGCGCTCGTCACGCCACTCGGCGCCGCCGGCCAGGTGAACGAGTTCGGAGACGTCGTAGGAGACGTCGAGGTTCAGGTTGAGTTCGGCCTGCCGGTAGACGCCCGGATCGAAGTCGCGCGGACTCGTCGGACCCAGCGAGGCGTTCACCGTATTGAAGAGGAAGAAGTCCGCTTCGTGAGAGCCGTAGCTGGCGCTCGCGTCCCAGGTGAAGCCGCCCTTCGTGGTCCGGCGCACGCCGGCCACGGCCGACGTGTCAGTCATCACGCCGCTGAAGTAGGGGGTGAAGCCGCCCGGAGCGATCTCCTGGAAGGAGAAGCAGTTCGGGTCGGCGAAGACCTGTGCCAGCGCGTCCGGATCCGGCCGATCGTCCGTGATCGCCACGGTCGGGCAGCCCGCCGAACCGTCGCGCACGCCGTCCTGCGCGTCGAGCACGTCGCCGATGAGGAGCGTGCGTCCTCCGTCCAGACTGAAGATGTTGGCGCGGGTGTTGGGGTTGCGGTAGTAGAAACCCTGCGTCGCCGTCTTCTCCGCGTAGTTCGCGTGCCCGTATACCTGCGCGCCGTTCCCGAGCAGCTTGCCGAAGTTGCCGAAGAGCTTCAGGTCGTCCTCGTACTCCGAGTCGCCCCAGACCTGCGCCGGGTCCCGGATGTGCGTGTTGCCGGCGGCGGTCAACGCCGCCGCATCGGCGCGCTGGACGCTGCGGCTGGTCGGGTCGGCATTGCCGTACTCCATGCTCAGGTGGGCGAAGCCGTTCTCGCCCAGCGGCAGGCCGACGTCGCCGGCGATCGTGTAAGCCTGACCGTCGCCAGCGCCGTAGACGCCGCTCTTCACCTCCAGGCTGCCGCCCGACGGCGCGTCCTTCAGCAGGAAGTTCATCACGCCGGCGATCGCGTCGGAGCCGTACTGCGCCGAGGCGCCGTCGCGGAGCACCTCGACCAGCCGCAGCGCGGTCGCCGGAATCGTGGAGATGTCCGGCCCCTGGGTGCCGTCGGTCACGCCCCCGAACCAGACCAGGATCGCGGACCGGTGCCTGCGCTTGCCGTTGACGAGAACGAGCGTGTGGTCGTGGGCCAGGTTGCGCAGACTGGCCGGCCGCACCAGCGTTGCCGCGCCGCTGATCGGATGGGTCGCCACGTTGAACGAGGGGACCAGGTTCCGCAACTGGTAGTCCAGCGTGCTGGCGCCCTGGCTGACGACATCCTCTACCGGGATGGCGTCGATCGGGACGGACGATTCGGTCACCGACCGCGGCCGTGCGCGGCTGCCCACCACCACCAACTCGTCATCGAACTCCGCGACCACCTCGCCTTCCGTGCTCACCGCTTCCTCAGTGACGCCGTCGGCGGAGGCGACGCCTTCCGTGCCGGCTTCCTGGGCCGACACGGCCCCGGGCACCGAGAGCGCGAAGAGCAACGCGATGAGCAGGCGCGGCACGGCTGAGATGATGGCACATCAACGACGCTAGGATCGGTTCGTGAACCCGCGCAAGGCTCCCCGGCCGCTGGAAGGCCATCTCTACACCGACGCCGCCGTCTTCAGCGAGGAGATGGAGCGCATCTTCTCGCGCATGTGGCTGTGCGGAGGACGGCTCGAGGAGTTGGACGAACCGGGCCGGTTCGTGACCCGCGAGATCGGCGGCGAATCGGTGATCGCCGTTCGGACCGCTGCAGCCGGCGACGCCGCCGGATCGAACGGCAACGGTGCGGCCGCCGAGACACGGCACGGGCTGGCCGCGTTCTACAACGTCTGCCGCCACCGGGGCGCCCGCGTCGTCGACGACTGCGCCGGAAGGACGAAGGTCTTCCAGTGCCCCTACCACGCCTGGACCTACGGCCTCGACGGCCGGCTGGTCGGCGCGCCGCACATGGGGAACGACTTCGACGCGAAGAGCGCCGGCCTGGTGCCGGTGCGGATCGGCGCGCTGAACGGCTTCTTCTACCTGTCGCTCGCGGCCGACGGACCGCCGCTCGCCGAGGTCGCCGCCGACCTGCCGGACCTGTCCCGGTTCACCCTCGGCCGGCTGGTCCGGGGCGACCGCCACGAGTACGAGGCGCAGGCGAACTGGAAGATCCTCTGCGAGAACTACAACGAGTGCTACCACTGCGCCGTCGTCCACCCGGAGTTGAACCGGGTCTCGGACTACCGCAACGGGGGCAATCTGGAGTACGGCCGCTACTACGTCGGCGGGCCGATGACACTGAACGACGGTTGCAACACGATGACAGCGACCGGCCGCAGCAACCGGCCTGACCTGCCCGCCATCGAGGTCGCCGACCGGACCTCGGTCCAGTACTACCATGTGTACCCCAACCTGCTGATCAGCCTGCACCGGGACTACGTGGTGACCCACACGCTGTGGCCGATCGAGGCCGGCCGCACCCGAATCGTCTGCGAATGGCTCTTCGCCCCCGATACCGCCGTGGCGCCCGGCTTCGACCCAAGCGACGCCGTCGACTTCTGGCACCTCGTGAACAGCCAGGACTGGGACGTCTGCGCGCGCACCCAGTTGGGCGTCGCCTCTCGCGGCTACAGCCCCACGGCCTACGAAGAGAGCGAAGCCTGCCTCCAGGTGTTCGGTGGCTGGTATCTGGACCAGATGGGCCTGTGAGCCGGCGCTCCCGGCTGGCGCGCACCGCGCCGCGCGAGCCTCGACTCTGAAGACCATTCATGTGGCTCCGTGAACACGCGCTGATCCTCGTCCTGTTCGCCCTGTACACGGGCGTACTGGTTCACCACGCGCTGATCGGTCAGCGCCGGACGCGCGATCTGGCCGACTTCCTGGTCGGCGGCCGCTCGCTCGGAGGCATCATCCTCGGCGTCTCCTTCTTCGCCACCTACGCCAGCACGAACAGCTTCATCGGCTTCGCCGGCAGGGCCTACGCCTCGGGCATCGCCTGGCTCCTGATCATCCCGACCGCGGTCGTCCTCTCCTTCGTCGCCTGGGCATGGCTGGCGCCGCGCCTGCGCGGGGTGACCGAGACCCTCGGTTCGGTGACCATCCCGGACTACATCGGCTTCCGCTTCAACAGCCGGCCGGCCCGCTTCGCCGCCGCCGTGATCGTCATCTTCTCCAGCTTCCTCTACATGACCGCGGTGTTCAAGGGCATCGGCTCATTGCTGGTCGAACTCCTCGACCTGAGCTACGGCCTGGCGCTCTTCGTCGTCGTCCTGATCGTCTGCCTGTACACGATGATCGGCGGCTTCCACTCGGTGGCGCGGACCGACTTCGTCCAGGGCATGCTGATGACGATGGCCGCGTTGCTGATGTTCTTCCTCATCACCCGGGCCGCAGGCGGCATCGGCCGCCTGGCTGACCTGGCCCAGATCGACGACGGCTCGCTCGCCCGCTGGGATACCGCGCAGCCGCTGGGGATGCTGATCGGAGTCGTCTTCGCTTCGACCGTCAAGCTGATCGTCGAACCGCGCCAGCTCTCGCGCTTCTACGCACTGGAAACCGAGACCGCAGCCAGGAGCGGCCTCGTCGTGTCGACCCTGAGCTTTCTGATCGTGTTCAGCCTGCTGGCGCCGCTCGGGCTCTACGCCCACTTCGTCGTCGGTCAGGGCGTCGCGGACACCGACCAGGTCATCCCGATGATGCTCAGCGACCCGGCCATCTTCCCGCCGGTCGTGCAGGCCCTGCTGTTCCTCGCCCTGGTCTCCGCCGCCATGTCCTCACTCGACAGCGTCCTCCTCGTCATGGCGTCGACTTTCCAGCGCGACCTGCTCGGCCTGCTGGTTCCGGCCGACGACCGTCACGCCGTCCGCAACACGCGCGTCTGCGTCGTGCTGTTCGCCGCGATCACGGCGATTCTCGCCATCGACCCGCCCGGCGGCATCGTCGAGTTGACGTCGTTCTCCGGCGCCCTCTACGCTGCCTGCTTCCTGCCCTCTCTCGCCCTGGGCCTCACCTGGCGCCGCGGCAACGGCGCCGCTGCCCTCTGGTCCTTCGCCGCCGGCGGCGCGACGCTGGGACTGTGGATGCTCCTCGACATCCAGGGCATGCACGCAGTGTTCCCGGCGATGGCGATCTCGTTTGCCGCCTACTGCGTCGCGGCCTTGATGGCGCCGGAGGCGAAGGCGGCGAAGGGGCTGTTCGGTTAACGGCCCGCAGAGGCCTCGTAGCAGCTCGCCCTGTGCCGATCCGATCCTCCGATGAGCCAGTCGACCCTGAATCCGCTCGGCCAGCCCGTCGGCCGCGCGCTCGGCGGCTGGACCGCCCCGCCGCCTCCCTCCCGCGGTTCGCTGGTTGGACGCCATTGTCGCGTTGAGCCCCTCGATCCCGCTCGCCACACCGGAGACCTGTACGAAGCCACCGCAGCCGACACTGAAGGCCGCATCTGGACCTACCTCAACTACGGTCCGTTCGGCTCACCCGCCGAACTCCGGTCATGGGCCGAAGCCGCGGCAGCAAGCGAAGATCCACTCTTCTTCGCCATCGTGGACGAAGCGGACGGAGGCGCGGCCGGCGTTGCGTCGTATCTGCGGATCGCGCCCGCCGTGGGCTCGATCGAGGTCGGGAGCATCTGCTATCCACCCCGTCTGCAGCGGACCACGGCCGCCACGGAGGCGATGGTCCTGATGATGCGCTACGCCTTCGAGCTCGGCTACCGGCGCTACGAATGGAAGTGCGACGCCCTGAACGCACCTTCCATCGCCGCCGCCGAACGTCTGGGCTTCACCTTCGAAGGCGTGTTCCGGCAAGCCACGATCTTCCGGGAGCGGAACCGCGACACGGCCTGGTTCGCGATCATCGACCGGGACTGGAAGCAACTGGAATCCTGCTATGAGCGCTGGCTCGCGCCCGGCAACTTCGACATCGCCGGGGCGCAGAGAGAGTCGCTCTCGACACTTACCGCCCCCTTCGTCCGCCGGCGCTTTGCGTGCTGGTGACCGGGGCAGGCGGCGAAGGTCAGCCTGAACAGCCGGGGACCCGAACCTCCCGCACACCGACTGGCGCGGCCTACGTCCGCCGGTTCTTCTTCGCCCGCTGGACCGACTTGTAGTACGCGCCCAGCCGGCGGTCCTCGGCACGGCGGGACGCTTCGTCGCGGCGCTGCTCGAGCCGGCGCTGTTCTTCCCGGAGGTCGTTGTAGTTGCGCAGCCGGGCCGGATCCAGAGAGCCGTCCCGGATCGCCGCCCGAACGGCGCAGCCGGGCTCCTCTCCATGGCCGCAGTCCCGGAAGCGGCAATCGAGAGCGACTCCCTCGATGTCGTCGAAGGTCTCCTCCAGGCTGCTCTCGTCGTCGGCCCAGAGCTGGAGCTCGCGAATTCCCGGATTGTCGATCAGCAGACCGCCGCCGGGCAACTGGACGAGGCGCCGGTGCGTCGTCGTGTGACGGCCGCGGTCGTCACCTTCGCGCACCGGCGCGGTGCGCATCACTTCCTCGCCGCTCAGGCCGTTGAGCAGGGTCGACTTGCCCGCGCCCGAGGAGCCGAGCATGGCCACGGTGCGGCCCGGGGCAAGGTGAAGCGCGAGCGGTTCCAGGTCCTGCTTCGCCAGCGCATTGACCGCGACGACGGTCGCTCCCGGCGACGCTTCCGCTGCCCGCTCCCGCATCGCGTCCGGATCGGCCGCGAGGTCCGCCTTGGTCAGCACGACGACCGGTTCGGCGCCGCTTTCCGTGACCATGGCGACGAAGCGCTCCAGGCGGCGAACGTTGAAGTCGCCGTCCATGCCCATCACCAGGAAGACCGTGTCGACGTTCGCGGCCACGACCTGCTCCTCGGTGCGGGCGCCGGCCGCCTTTCGCGAGAGCCGGCTGCGACGGTCGAGCACGTGGACGATCCGTGGATCGACGCCCGGCACGGACGACGTCTCGACCACGACCCAGTCGCCGACCGCGGGGCCACCGGGAACGGCGCGGCGCGCGCGCTTCAGCAGCCGGGCCGACACCTCGCCCTCCGCGGCCACGACCTGGTAGACGCCGCGCGCTATCGACACGACGCGCGCCGGAACCAGCGGCCCTGGAAACGCCGCCCGCTCGACGAAGCGCGCGTAGGAGTCGGCGAAGTCGGGCCTCCAACCCCACGCGTTGAGGACTGGGTCGGTCAAGGGTCCAGGTCCTTCCGAGAAAGCGCCACTACGTGATCCGCCTCTTCGGATCGAACGTGTCCCGCAGCCAGTCGCCGAGCAGGTTGGACGCCAGACACGAAGCCATGATCGCAATCCCCGGCATCGTGATCAGCCACCACGCGACCTCGATGAAGTTCCGACCGTCCGCCAGCATGCCGCCCCACGACACCTGGGGCGGCTGAATGCCGAGCCCAAGGAAGCTCAAGCCCGCTTCGAAGACGATCACGCTGCCGAACTGGAGCGTCGCCAGCACGAGCAGCGTGTTCAGGACGTTCGGGGTCAGGTGGCGGATCAGGATCATCGGACTCGAGACACCCGACACCCTGGCCACGGTGATGAAGTCCCGCTCGCGCAGGCTGAGCACCTCGCCGCGCACGATCCGCGCATACCAGGTCCAGTAGGTCAGGACGATGATCGTGATCACCATGCCCTCACCCGGCGGCAACACGGCCGCGAACAGCATGGCGAGCGGGATCGCCGGGATCGACATCTGGATATCGATCAACCGCGAAATCACGGCGTCGACGATCCCACCGAAGTAGCCCGCCGAGATCCCCAGCGCGGCGCCGATGCCGCCGGAGAGAGCGATGGCGTAGATCGCCACCGTCACCGAGACGCGGGCGCCGGCGATGATCCGGCTCAGGATGTCGCGCCCCAGCATGTCCGTTCCGAGCGGGTGGTCGAGGCTGCCGCCGGTCCGCCAGAACGGCGGCGTCATCGACTCGGCGAGCGCGATCTCGGAGGCCTCGTGAGGCGCGAACCACGGCCCCGCCACGGCGCAGAGCAGGACCAGGCCGAGCACCGCGCAGGAAACGACGGGCATCCGCCGCTTGGGAATGGCGGCATGCCGCTCAGCCATGGCGGATCCTCGGATCGATCAGCCCGTAGCTCAGGTCGACGAGGAGGTTCACGACGACGAAGATGACCGCCGACAGCACGACCCCGGCCTGCACGACCGGAAAGTCGCGCGCGAAGACGGCGTCGACCACGGTGCGGCCGACGCCCGGCCAGGCGAACACGACCTCGATGACGAACGCGCCGCCGAGCATGTTCGCGAAGTAGACGCCGATCATCGTCGCCAGCGGCACGGCGGCGTTGCGCAGGGCATACCGCCAGATGACGGTGCGTTCCGGCAGCCCCATCACCCGGCCGGTGCGGATGTAGTCGCTGTCCAGGATGTCCAGCATGGACGAGCGCAGCGTGCGCGTCATCGCCGCCACCGGGTACCAGCCGAGAGCGATCGCCGGCAGGACGAGGTGAAGCGGTCCCTCGCGGCCGAACGCCGGCAGCCATTGAAGCCTGACCGCCAGGTACAGGATGAGCAGCAGGCCGACCCAGAAGCCCGGCATCGCCTGGCCGAGCAGAGCCAGCACCTTTGCCAGACGGTCGACCCAGCGGCCTCGGTAGACCGCCGACAACACACCCAGGGGCACGGCCAGGAGAAGCGCGAAGACGAGCCCGGCCAGCGCCAACTCGAGCGTCGCCGGCAAACGCTCCAGCAGAAGCGGCATCGCCGGCGCCTGCCACTGATAGGACTCGCCGAAGTCGCCGCTGAACGCGTCGCGCAGGAAGACGACGAACTGGACCGGCAGGGGCCGGTCGAGCCCCAGGGCCTCGCGCATCGCCGCGAAGTCCTCCTCCGAAGCGTCCATCGGCAGCAGCAGGGCGACCGGGTCGCCGGCCAGGCGTTGCGCAACGAAGACGATCAGGAGCGCGCCGAGCACCGCCACCGCGCCCTGCCAGAGACGGCGGATCAGGTAGGCGCGCATCGCTCCGCCGCGCTCAGCGAGACGGCGAGTCGGCCGCCAGGCCGATGTCCCGCATCATTCGCCAATTGGCCTGGGGCCAGGGCACGAAGCGCAGCGTGTCGCGCCAGGCCAGGGTCACGAGCGGCCGGTAGGTCGGCACACCGCCGGCCACGCGTTCGTGCTTGAGCCGGGCAAGTTCCCGGATCAGCGCCTCCTTCGCCTCCGGGTCGACCGTCACCCGGAGCGTCTCGACCATCTCGTCCAGTTCCGCGTCGTCGTGGTACGAGTACCAGCCCCAACCGTCGCCATAGGAATGGAGGTGGCCGCCCCAGGGGTCGGTCGGATCGCCGAGAGCGCCGTGGCCCCACATCCAGCTCGCGATGCCGTCCATCTCCGGGCGGGCGTCCCGCCGGCCGAGGTTGATCCAGGCGCCGTACTCGAGCTGGACGATCCGGCAGCGGATGCCCGCCGCGGTCAGGTAGGCGAACATCGCCTCGCCCACTTCCTTGAGGTACGGCTCGCGCGGCGTCGTCAGGTTGTAGCAGTTCACGTTGATGCCGCGGCCGTAGCCGGCCTGCCGCAGCAGCTCGCGGGATCGGCCCGGGTCGAAGACGTACGGCTCGAGCGCCGGGTCGTGCCCAGGCGCCCCCGGCGTCACCTGGACCGTCCGGATGCCCTGGCCATGGAGGATGTACCGGATGATCGCGTCGAAGTCGATCGCGTGCGCCACCGCCCGGCGCACCCGGACATCGCCCAGCGGACTTCTCGGGTCGAGAGCGTTCAACGCGAGGAACAGGTTGTTGCTCGTCGGCAGCGAGGCGACCTTCACGCCGGGCGTCCGCTCGAAGTCCACGACCTGGGCAGGGGGCACCGCGTCGATCCAGTCGACCGCGCCGGTCTTGAAGGCGGCGACCCGGGTCGTGTCCTCGGGGATGATCTTGATCGTCAGTCGTCGGATTCCCGGCAAGGAGTCGGGGTCCCAGTAGTCGTCGAACCGCTCGACGACGATCTCCTCGCGCACACTGCGGGACACGAACTTCCAGGGCCCGGTGCCGATCGGATGCGCCTGCACGCCTTCGTTCCCGACCTCCTCGTAGTAGCGGCGCGGGATGGCCCAGAGATCGAGGTTGAGCGGCAGCAGCGCCGAGTCCGGCAGACCCTTGAAGACGATCTCCAGCTCGTAGTCGCCGAGCACGCAGACATCCGCCACGTGCCGCCAGCGCCCGGCCTGCCGCGACAGGCCCGGATCCCGCTGGCGGAGATAGCAGTACCGCAGGTCGTGCGCCGTCAGTTCGTCGCCGTTGTGGAACCGGACGCCCCGCCGCAACTCGACGCCGATCAGCCAGACCCCGTCGCGCTCGAACAGCCGCCAGGACTCGGCCAGCCAGTTCCGCTGCCTGAGATCCGGCCCCGCCGCCAGCAACTGCTCGTAGAACAGCGCCATGAAGTACTGGTCGACGCCGGCCGAGGTGCGTGTGGGGTCGATCTGGGTCGGCTCGGCGGCGAAGGCGACCACGACGTGGGCGTCTTCGCTTGCCGCGACGCCATCCTGGGCCGCGAGCGGTAGCGGCAGCAGACAGGCCGCGCCCAGAGCCGCCACTACAACTCCACGCCGCATGGGAGGGAACCTACCGTAAGCAGGAGAGGACCCGCAGACACCCAGCGTCGCCACGACGCCGATCTACAGGCGCCGCGACCGGCCCTACTCCGACCAGGGATTCAAGAGCGGCACATCCATCAGCGAGAAGTCGCGGACGTTCCGCGTCACAACCGTCATCCCGTGCCGACGAGCGACCGCCGCAATCTGCGCGTCGACGGCCGGAAGCCGCAGTCCCGCCTGATCTCCGGCTGCCAGCAGGTCGCCCCAGATCACCGCCGCCTCTTTGTCGAAGGGCAGAATGCGACCCTTGAACTGCCTGGCGAGGTCGTCGCGAATCCAGGTCTCGAGAACGCGCCTCCTGCCCTCATCCGGGTGCTTGCGCGCACCGCGCACCAGTTCACCCAACGTGAGCGTGGAAAAGTAGACATCCGCCGCCCGATGCTCAAGGAACCAGACCACCACCCGCGGTTCGGGGCGAGCCTTCATGCCCTCGCTGACGACGTTGGTGTCGAGGAGGTAGGTCACTCCAGGTCGATCACGCGCCCGGTGGAGCGATCCCGTTCAATGTCCAACTCGAAGCAACCCAGCGGCGACGAACGGAGGAAAGCCACCAGTTCTCTTCCGGTTTGCGCCTGTGGTGGCACGATCGAGGCTGCAATCCGGCTGCGCAACGCCTCTGCGGTCCGGCCGCCGCTCCTGAGCGTGCGCGCCACTTCGCGGACGAGCGCCGCGTCCTCGTCCGGCACCGTCACTTCGACCCTTCTCGATCCTTCCGCGATCGCTTTCCGCCGGTGGCGCCTCACCCGCTCGCTCGACGTGTCTTTCTTCGCAGGGTCCGCCATACGATTCTCCGGTAACGTTTCCGGGAAAGTAGCCCAGCCTCGACAGACACGTCAAGCCGCCCAACGGGTCACAAGCCGCAGCGTGCTAGCTTTCGGGACGGCGCAGCTTCCAAGTGCCCCTTGCGGGCAGCTCTCGTATCTGCCCGGGGAAGGTGCGCCACTGCCTTGGTAGCGAAGCCGGGTCACCGCAGCGGTGAACGGAGCACGCTCGCAGGCTCCGACCCCGGCTCTCGCCGACAAGGCGGACACGCACCACCACGACCAGTTCACCGGACACCGACCTGACGGTACGGAGAGTCGAGCCATGCTCACGGGCGCCTGTCTTTGCGGTGATGTGGGGTTCGAGGTCGACGGCGATCTCATCGAGATCGCCCACTGCCACTGCTCGGCGTGCAGGAAGTTCCACGGTTCGGCCTACGCCACCTTCGGCGCGGTCGACCCGAAGTTCTTCCGCTGGACGCGCGGCGAGGAGAAGATCGCGCACCACCAGTCGTCGGAGCACGGCTTCCGGCACTTCTGCCCCCGCTGCGGTTCGGCGGTTCCGGCGAACCCGGAGGGCGGGCCGATCGCCCTGGCCACCATGGGCAGCGTCGCCGAGGACCCGAACATCCGGCCCGCGGTTCACATCTTCGCCGGGTCGAAGGCGCCGTGGCACACGATCGTCGACGATCTGCCCCGGCACGAGGAGTATCCGCCCGAATGGGGCGCTCCGTCCGGAATAGACCGACCCGTTCGGGAGGCCGAAACTCCGGGCGCCACGCCGGGCAGCTGCCTCTGCGGCGAGGTGCGATACGAGTACGACGGCCCACCGGAGCGGATGGTCAACTGCCACTGCTCCCGGTGCCGCCGACAGACCAGCGGCGCCTACGGCACGTTCGTCTTCGTCGCGGAGGACGCCTTCCGCTGGCTGACCGGCAGCGACTCGATCGTCGACTACAAGATGCCGGAAGCGGACATCAAGGGCAGCGCGTTCTGCCGACACTGCGGCAGCCTCGTGCCCCGGCTCCGCGACCCCGGCGGGATGCAGATCCCGGCCGGCGGACTCGACGCCGACCCGGGCGTCAAGCCAGCGGTGAACATCTTCACGGGTTCCAAGGCGCCGTGGAGCGCTCTCGACGAGAGCATCCCCTGCTTCGCCGGGTACCCCGAGTAGCGCCGCACCGCGTCAGGTAGCGGCGGCCTGCCAGAAGAGGCGGGGCTCGAAATCCGCCTCGTTCACGACGAGGCTCACGGGACGACTTCCGGAGTGCACCGGCTCGCCATCCTGGACCGGCCAGGGCGTCACACAACCTGGACAAGACACGCAGCCGCCGACAGAATGCACTGGTCCAAACCGGCCAAACCGTCAAATCTCCTTGACTTCGGGCTCGTCGGCGGGGACGCCCTGCACGGGTGCCGCCGCTGCGCCCTCGCGAAGTGCATCCCCTGTTCCGCCATCCCTTTGCCGTCCGCTGCGGAATCGCGTTCCTCTTCGGCGTCATGGCCGCCGCCGCGGTGCCGGGCCAGTCGGTGGAGCGCGTCGTCGACGGCGACACGATCATCGTCGAGGGCGTCGGCCGCGTCCGCCTGATCGGCGTCGACACGCCGGAGACCGTCCACCCGAACCGGCGGGTCGAGTTCTTCGGCAAGGAGGCCAGCGCCTTCACGAAGCGGCTGCTCGAGGGGAAGCGGGTGCGGCTCGAGTACGACCAGGAACGGCAGGATCGCTACGGCCGCACCCTGGCCTACGTCTACCTGGAGAACGGGACGTTCGTGAACGCCGAGATCATCCGCCGCGGCTACGGCCACGCCTACACGCGGTTCCCCTTCCGGCACATGGAAGCGTTCCGGCAGTTCGAGCGAGAGGCCCGGGACAACCGGAGAGGCCTGTGGGGCACCGCCGTCGGCGGCTCGAACCCACCGGACTGATCAGCGGGCGGAGCGAAGACCCGCCGGCAGGCCGCCGGTCGGATTGGCGTTCTTGTAGAAGCGCGACTCCAGTACGCGCATGCGCCGTTTGTAGAGGTCCTTCTGATCGGCGGCAATGCGATCGAACGCCCGGACGAAGAAGCGGCACTTCCTCTCGACGCTCCAGTCGTAGACGGAGCGGGTCTGGCGCAGAAACTGGGTTTCGGTAAGCAACCGGCCCGTCCGGACCGACCCGGTCGGAAGCTGGCTCCGTTCCGCCTCGTGCTCGGGAGCACGGGCCATCGCCAGAACGAAACCGCCGGGCGCCAGCGCGACATCGAAGAGGTAGGCGACCGTGCCGTCGCGGTCGTACCAGCAGCTCGGATGATCCAGCCCACCGCCGCCCCGGGCCACCGCCTGGGCCTCCAGCCTTTCGATCCGTTCCCGGGCTTGACTGAGCTGCTCGACAAGCACAGCCGGTTCCACATCGGCCGCCTCCGTCTCACGGACAAGTTCGCGCCAGTTGTCGGCATCCCGGCGCTCGTCCACCCGCTCGCGCAAGACCGCCCCGAGCGCCACGGGGTCCCTGGGAAGAGCCTCGTCCTCGAACAGGGTCTCGATCTGCTCGTAGTCGGCCAGTTTCCGTTCGGCGTCCTCTCGCCTGTCCGCCTCGCGCGCCAGCAGCGCGGCCAGCGCGAGCAGCAGCACGAAGATGATCAGGATGGCGATCTCGGCCATCGTCAGGCCGAGGACGAGGCCGCGCGGGAACGTACGCCCGCGGTCAGTCACCAGGGACTCCAGCCCTGCTGTCTTCGCTCGACGGCGCGTCTCCGGTCGCTCTCCTCCGCCACCTCGTCCAGTCTCCCGGCCATTCGCAGCAGCGACCGGTTCATCGCTTCGATCCGCTCCGGCGCGTCGTGCAACTGCCGCCGCGCCGCCTCGAGTTCGCCCGCCACCGTCCGCGTTCCCTCGCTGTACCGGTCGATGTCCGCCCGGAGCGACACGAGCGCCTCGGTGGCGTTACGAAAGCCGTTCGCCGCCCGCGCGTTCGCCTGCGAGAAGCGGCGGTTCTCTTCCAGGATCTCTGCCAGCCGGGCCACGGCACCCTGGTTCTGCTCCATGACCCGTAGCTGACCGGCTTCCAACCGACGGAGCCCCTCCGCGACGGAAAGGAACTCGCGGGCCAGCCCCCGGAACTGCTCCGACGTCGGCTCGATCAGTTCGTCGATGAACTCCCGCCGGAAGTCGACGGAGCGGAAGTGTGCGAGCAGTTGCTGAAGGGAGTCGCTCACATCCCGCGACTCGGAGACGAATCGTTCCCGCTGAGCCTGGATGTCGCGGAGCGCCCCGGCCGCGGCTTGGTCGACCTCGCCGACCCGTTGCCCGAGCGCCCCGAACCGGGCGGCGCCGCCCTCCAGGTGTTCGAGTTGCCGTTCCAGTGCGGCGCCCGCGGCGGCCACGCCCCGATCGAGCTGCTCGAACACCCGCCTGGCTTCCACGCGGAACTGCTGGAACTCGTCGATCGAGTACTCCATCTCGGCCCGCAGGCGGCGGTTCACTCGCGCCAGATCCTCGCGCGCCCTCGCTTCCGCCTCGTCGTCGTCCTGCGGCTGGTTCAGGAGGATGCGTCCGGCGAGGCCGAGGATCGTGCTGGTCAGCGCCAGACCGAAGTTCGTGATGATTGCACTCGTCGCTCCATCGGTGTTGAACTGGTACAGCGAGATGGCGAGCGAGATCAGGGTGTAGAGGAAGCCCAGGTAGTAGAAGTTGTCGCCCGCGAAGTCGTACTTCGGCCGCAGGTCCGGCCAGTCCACCAGCAGCAGGGCGTAGCTCCCCATCAGGACGACCGGCAGCAGCACGGCGAGCAGCGGGCTGGCCGTCAGCGACTTCATCAGCAGGATGAGGAAGCCCCCGCCGACGAAGAACGCCAGAAACGGCCCGCGGCCGCTCCGCGGCCCGGCGTCCCTCGACCGCCGCCGCGACACGGCCGGCATCAGTTGACGCCGTCGATCCGCGCAACCCGATTCAGGGTGCCGCCCTGCTCTTCGATCCACCGCTGCCAGAAGTCGATCAGGCCGCGGGTGCCGTCCAGGCGCCGGTGGGCGGTCCGCTGCACGAACAGGACCTCGACCGCGGTTCCGCGAAGGTCCGTTCCCAGCGCGTCGGCGCCGGCCGTCGCGGCGAAGGCCTCGTAGTCGACCGCCTGGCGGAAGAAGGAGAGGTTGCGCGTGTTCTGCATCAGGTCGGAGACCAGGATCAGACGCTTCGGAAGACCCGCGTACTCGTGCCGGCCGAGAACGGAGACCGCCACGCTCTGAACGCTCTCCATCAGCGGCGAAGTCGACGCCGGCTCCCGGCCCAGCAGCTCGGCGAAGAGCTCCTCGAGCGGCCGCTCGAACCGTTCTTCCAGGCGTCGCCGGATCAACCGCGGGTTCTCCGTCCACTCGCTGGCCTCGTCCGGATCGCCCGGATGGCAGACCGAAAGCAGCGGACTGCCGATCTCGTTCCCCACCGGCTTCGCCTCATATGCCAGGACCATCTCGTCTTCCCGGCTGTCGGCGACGTACTCGTCGAGGTGCGCAAGCACGTCGGCGCGGCTGATTGCGCCGACCTGGTCCGTGACATCGATCAGGATCGCGGTCAGGGCCGCGGGGCCGGCCTCCGGACAACCCGTCTCGGGGTCGCGGTCCGGAGGCCCCGGGGAGAAGATCGTGAAGCGGGCGCCGACGACCAGCAGCACGAGCGCGACGACGGCGAGACCCCCGCCGATGGCCAGATCCCGAGCCGACAGGTCGCCCCGCCGCGAACGGCGGCGCCGTCTACGAGGCGCCATCTGCGGGAACGGGTTCGGCCGGGCTACCGCGAGACGTCGAGCCCTCGAGGTCCAGGCGCACCTGGGTCTGTTCCCACTCCGCGTGTACGCGGAGCAGCGCCGATTCGTACTGGTCGTTCAACCCGTCCAGGTCCACATCCTCGACCGCGCCCGGCTCGCGGCGCCGCCGGTGCGGCGCCGGCGGGTCCATGGTCCACGGCCTGCCATACGACGCCGGCGTGCCCCGGTCGAAGCGCACCGAGCGGTTCGCCTCGCGGTACTCCTCGATCAGCATCGTCCCGAAGCGCTGCAACTGCTCGACGTGGGAGTCGAACGCGGCCAGGAGCTTCGCTTCGCTTTCGACCGCGCGCCGGCGTTCGACGGGCTGGCTCTTCGCCTGGTGCGCCGTGCGCCGGATCGCGTCCAGGCCGTCTTCGCGGATCGTGCGCAACTGCTCGACGATGTCCTGCCAGTGATCGTCGTAGTCGGCTCGCGCCTCCTCCATCTTGCGGTGCTTGCGGGAGTACCCCGGATAGGAGTCACCGAAGAGCTTGCGGCCGTCGAAGAACGCAACGCCCGAGAAGAAGAAGCCGAGCACGAACAGCAGCCACGACTCCGCGTCCTGCAGTCCCAGCGGCGACGCCTGGAATCGGCTGAGCGCCTCGGCGCCGATGTTCTCGCTCAGATCGGCTGAAGCATCGCGGAAGTGCGCGAGTCCGAGGTTGAGCACGAGCGCAGTGCAGAGCCAGCCAAGGATGGCGAGGACGCCCACAGCCTTCAACAGCAGGCCGATGTGGCTCACGTAGCGGCTGACGGGGCCGAAGAAGAGAGCGGGCAACACGAGGTTCACGACGCTGAAACCGAGCGCCAGACCCCAGCCGCCGACCAGCCCGCCCTCGCTGCCGACGGCCAGAAAGGCGCCGTTCAGGCCGCTCTCGATCGCGAACAGGAGAACCACGAGCCCGATCAGGATCGCCGTCGTGCGCGGACTCACATAGTCCGGCTCGCGGTCCAGTCCGTTGCGATGCTTGAAGTCGAAGAAGTCGCGGCGCTTGCGTTCGAACTCGTGCAGGCTCGCCTTGAGCGCCTGCAGTTCGCTCTGTTCGACCTCCCGAAATTCGGTCGCCGCCTTTCGCGCCGAAGACTCCAGGTCTCCCGCGAGCACCGCCTGGTCCAGCTGATCCAGGTGGCCGTCCACCTGTTCGAGCTGCGCATCGCGGATCCTCACCGCATCGTTCTTCTTCGCCTCGATGAACTCCTCGATCTCCGCCTGAGACGGATCCTCGGCCGCTTCGAGCGGCGGCATGCCCTGTTCGCCGGCCCGCCGGCCGAGCAGCGCCGGCTCGATCTCGCCTCGAAGTTGTTCGATCGACAGTTCCGGGAAGATGCTCATTGCCGATTCTCGGTGGACCTGGGTTCTCCCGGCAGAACACCCGGCGGTCGGTTTCTACTCCGGCTCCGGCAAAGCGAACGTGAACAGCGCCCGGCCGGCGGCAATCGTCACGTGCTGCTGCCCGCCCGCCTCGTAGCTGATCGGCGCGGCGAAGACGTTGCCGCCCAGGCGGCGGTGCCAGAGCTCCTCGCCGCTTTCGGCGTCGAGGGCGTAGAAGATGCCGGCCACGCTGCCCCCGAACACCAGGCCGCCCTTCGTGGCGAGCAGACCCGAGGTGGACCGGGGCTGCACCTGGTACTCCCACACGCGGTCCCCGGTCAGCGGATCGAGCGCCCGCACGGCGCTGACGTACTGGTCGCCGGGCCCGGCCGGCTTGCCGTAGCCGCCGACGAAGAGTTCGCCCTCCTCGTACTCGGCCTCGGCCATGTAGTAGAGCATCTCCGCGTCGTAGGCCTGGATGTAGAAGAGGCCGGTGTCGGGGCTGTATGTGGGCGAGAACCAGTTGGCCGCCCCGCCGATCGTCGGCGCGACGAGAGTTCCTTCCTCGCTGGGGAACATGTTCGGCACCCGGATCGGGCGGCCGGTCTCCTGGTCGATTCCCTCGGCCCAGGTCTGCCGGGCGAACTCGCGCGCGAACAGGAACTCGCCGGTCTCGCGGTCCAGCAGGTAGAAGAAGGCGTTCCGGTTGGCGAAGGCCATCAGCTTGCGCTGCTCGCCCTGGTACTCCGCGTCGAACAGGATCGGCACCTGGCAGGCGTCCCAGTCGTGGACGTCGTGCGGCGTGAACTGGAAGGTCCAGACGATCTCGCCCGTATCGGGCCGGATCGCCAGCACGGAATCCGAGTGCAGGTTGTCGCCCTCGCGGACCTCGCCGTTCCAGTCCGGCCCCGGATTGCCGGTGCCCCAGTAGAGCAGGTCGAGGTCGGGGTCGTAGGAGCCCGTCATCCAGGTCGGCGCGCCGCCCGTCTTCCAGGAGTCGCCCTCCCAGGTCTCGTTGCCCGGCTCGCCCGGTCCGGGAATCGTGTAGGTGCGCCAGCGGAGTTCGCCGCTGTCCGCGTCGTAGGCGTCGAGGAAGCCCCGGATGCCGTACTCGCCGCCGCCGATCCCGGTGATCACGAGGTCGCGGATGATCATCGGCGCCGCCGTGATCGAGTGCCCGGAGCGCGGGCTGCCAACCGCCGTGTTCCAGATCGTGGCGCCCGTCTTCGCGTCCAGGGACACCAGGCGGCCGTCGATCGTCCCCATGTAGAGCCGCTCGCCATGAACCGCGACCCCCCGGTTCTGCTTGCCGCAGCAGAGGGCAAGCTGATCCGGCAGCTCATGAACGTAGGACCAGTACCGCTGGCCGGTGCGCGCGTCGAGTGCGATGACGACGTTGTCCGCCGTCGTCGCGTACATCACCTCGTCGATCACCAGCGGCGTCGTCTCGACGCGCCCGAGGGTGGGAAGCTGACGAACCCAGCGAAGCTGAAGATCCGCAGCGTTAGAACGGTCGATCTCGTCGAGGCGGCTGAAGCGCTGGCTGTTGAACTGGCCCGAATACATGAGCCAGTTGCCCGGCTCGTCGGCCGCCGCCAGCAGCCGTTCGTAGGACACGCCGCCCTGGGCGGAGACGCCAGCGGCCGCGAGCAGGAGGGACGCGGCGAGAACCGCGGTCTTCGTTCCGTTCGTCATCTTCACTCCGGCCTGAGCGAGTAGAGGAAAGCGACCAGGTCGTCCAGATCGCCGCCGCGGAAGAAGCTGCCGAGCGGCGGCATCAACGACTCTTCCGGCTTGTCGATCGCCGCAAGGTCCGTCTTCTGGAAGGACCGGAGGTTCTCGAACTCGTCGAAGATCTGGATCGAGTAGCGATCCTCGTTGCGCAGCACGCCGCGCACGGTGGCGCCACTCTCCGTCCTGACCTCGACCGTCCTGTAGCCCCCGTCGATCGACTCCGCGGGCTCCACGATCGAAGCGCGGATGTGGTCGGGCGAGCGCCGCCAGCCCAGATCGCTGAGGTCGGGTCCGAGCCGGCCGCCCGAGCCGTTCAGTCGATGGCAATCGGAGCAGGAGCCGCGGCTTCTGTACAGCATCCCGCCGCGTCGGGGATCACCCGGCACCTCTTCCTCGCCGCCGCCCCGGCTGAGCGAGCGCACGTAGGACACGACCTGCCAGATCGACCTGTCCGGCTGGTAGATGCCGCCCATGCCGCTGTTCGGGATCCCGGTCAGGATGTTTCGGAACAGCGCGGCGTCGCTGCTGCCGTGGCGGAACACGCCGCGCGTGAGGTCCGGTCCGTCGCCGCCGGTGCCGTCCGCGCCGTGGCAGAGCGAGCAACTCCGCCGGAACACCCTGGCGCCGGCCTCGACGTCAGCCTCGGTGGTGTGGGGATTCTCCTGGACGCGGTCCTGGAGCGCCTTGGAGAGCACATTCTGGGCGGCGACCGGGTGGCCCCACAACATGACGGAAGCCAGGAGAGCTGACGCCGCGAAGAAAGACACCCGCAAGCGGGCGTCAACAGCGCCCTTCAGACATCGGTCGAACGGACATCGCCGGAGCCGTGATTCGGCGCTCCTGGACGGTGTCGATTCGACCGGAAACATGGCGATGAGCGTAGCACCCGGACCATCGCGCAGGACGAAACCCCGGGGACCGGAGCACCGTATAGTCCGGTACTGTGCAGGCCATATCGGACGCGCCGGCGCTCCAAGTCGTAGACGCATCCGGCATCCGCAAGGTTGCATGAGCCTCCCTCATCCGACTCACAAGGACACGAACATGAACCGGATCCCCTGCCGTGGTCCCGCGGCAACGACCATCGCCCTCGGATTGCTCGCCCTGCCGGCGACGGGCCTCGCCCTGAACCTGGACCAGCCCACCTTCGTGGACGACATCGCGCCGATCCTCCATGAGAACTGCGCCTCCTGCCACCAGCCGGAGGAAATCGCCCCGATGTCGCTTCGCACCTACCGCGAGGTGCGGCCCTGGGCGCGTTCGATCGCCCGGGCGGTCGAGAACCGCGACATGCCGCCGTGGGACGCCGACCCCGGCTACGGCCCCTTCACGAACGACATCTCCCTGAGCGACGAGGAGATCGCGGCGATCACACGCTGGGCCGGCAGCGGCGCTCCCCGCGGCGACGGCGAGGAGCCCGTCTACGAAGCGCCGGCGCGAGACGCCGGCTGGGCGTTCGGCGAACCGGACTGGGTCTACGAGTTCGATCCCTTCGAGGTCGCCGCCGACGGTCCCGACGAGTTCGCCATGCTCCCGGTCGAGACCGGCTGGGACGAGGACCGCTGGATCCGGGCGATCGAGGTGCAGCCCGGCGACCGCGAGGTCGTCCACCACTTCATCCTCTGGCGAGCCGCCCCGGGCAGCGAGGTCCAGGACGCCTGGATCGACGCCTGGGCCGCCGGCGCGCGGCCGAACGAATTCCCGGCCGGAACGGCGCGCCTGGTGCCCAAGGGCCAGAACCTGATCGGCGACTTCCACTACCACCCGAACGGCACCGCGTCGACAGACAAGACCCGCATCGGCGTCTGGTTCGCCGAGCCGGACGAGGTCGAGAAGGAGCTGATCAACCTCTGGGTGATGAACTCCACGTTCAGGATCCCGGCCGGCGACGCGAACTACCAGGCGCAGGCGAACCACGTCTTCACGGAGGACGTTGTCGTCCGTTCGCTGGCGCCTCACATGCACTACCGCGGCAAGGACATGACGTACACGGCGCACCTTCCGGACGGCACGAAGCAGAACCTCCTCAGCGTCAGCCGCTACGACTTCAACTGGCAGACGGGCTACAACTTCGTCGAGCCGGTCGCCCTGCCGGCCGGCACCCGGATCGAGGTCACCGCCCACTGGGACAACTCGGCCGACAATCCGCACAACCCGGACCCGACGATCGACGTCACCTGGGGAACCGACTCGACCGACGAGATGCTGATCGGCTTCGTCGACTTCGTGGCCGCCGAGGGCGTCAGTCCGAAGCCGGCGAGCCCGGTGATCGCCAAGCTGGCGGAACTCGGCCAAACCCATCCCGGACAGGCGTGGCGCTTCGACGTCCAGCGCGAGCCCGGCAAGGGTCCCGAGCCGACCGCCATGCTCCTGCCGCGCGGCGGCGTGCCGGGCGGCTGGTTCGTCCAGTTCGGCACCCTGGTGCTGCCGGCGCCGATCGTCGACATCGTCTGGGACGGCGACAACGTGACCGCTACCGCGCAGACGCCCGGCAACACGATGCAGCTCAAGGGCTCCATCCAGGAAGACGGTACGCTGCGGATGAACATGGGACCGGGCGAGATGATCGGCACGCCGGCCGAGAACGAGACTCCGTCCACGCTGCCGACCGGCTAGGAACGCCCCGGAAGAGGCCGGGGCGTCCGGCTACAATCCGGGTCACATCTCGAACAGCCCCGGAGAGCACCCGATGAACCGAGCCTCCCGCCTGATCCGACCCGCGACCGCCGCGGCGACCGCCCTCCTGCTGGCGCCGGCCCTCGCCGCGGGCCTGAACCTCGACCAGCCCACCTTCGTCGACGACGTCGCGCCGATCCTCCACGCGAACTGCGCCTCCTGCCACCAGCCCGACGAGATCGGGCCGATGTCGCTGCGGACCTATCGCGAGGCGCGGCCGTGGGCCCGGTCGATCGCCCGCGCGGTCGAGAATCGCGACATGCCGCCCTGGGACGCCGACCCGGGCTACGGTCCCTTCAAGAACGACATCAGCCTGAGCGACGACGAGATCGCGGCGATCACCCGCTGGGCGGCGAACGGCGCGCCCCGCGGCGAAGGGGACGAGCCCGTCTACAGGAAGCCCGAGAAGGAAGGCGAGTGGACGTTCGGCGAGCCGGACTGGGTGTTCGAGTTCGATCCCCACGAGGTGGCCGCCGAAGGACCGGACCAGTTCCTCGACGTGCCGATCGTGACCGGATTCCAGGAGGATCGCTGGATCCGCGCGGTCGAGGTCCAGGCCGGCGACCGCACGGTGCTTCACCACTTCATCCTCTGGCGGGCCAGCGAGAACAGCCCGGTCCAGGAGGGCTGGGTCGGCGCCTGGGCCACGGGCTTCGCGCCCCAGCACTTCCCGCCCGGCACCGGCCGCCTGCTGCCGAAGGGCCGCAACCTGATCGGCGACTTCCACTACCACCCGAACGGCACGGCGGCGACCGACAGGACCCGCGTCGCCCTCTGGTTCGCCGAGCCGGAAGAGGTCGAGAGGGAACTGGTCAACCTCTGGATCGTCAACAACACGTTCCACATCCCGGCCGGCGAAGCGGACTACCGGGCCCAGGCGACCCACGTCTTCGACCAGGACGTGGTGATCCGCTCGTTCACGCCCCACATGCACTACCGCGGGAAGTCGATGAAGTACACCGCCTTCCTGCCCAACGGTGAGCAAAGGGAACTGCTGAGCGTCAGCCGCTACGACTTCAACTGGCAGATGGCCTACGACCTGGCCGAGCCGATGCGGCTGCCGGCCGGCACGCGGATCGAGGTTTCGGCTTCGTTCGACAACTCGGCCGACAACCCGCACAACCCGGACCCGACCGTCGACGTCACCTGGGGCGCCGATTCGACCGACGAGATGCTGATCGGCTTCATCGACTACGTCGCCGCCGACAGCGCCGCCGCCAAAGCGGCGACCCCGGCGGGTCCCGCCGGGCAGTGAACCCTGGTGGCGCGTCCGCTCGTCACCAGCGTCACGGTCCGAGCGCCCGTCCGAGGGCGGTCGGACGTCACCGCTCGCCGGCCGCCGTCGTCACGCTTCTGATCGCGGCGACGGCGCTCGGTTGCGGCGCCAACGAGGCGACTCCCGCCGGCGACGTAGCCGAAACTCCACCGCCAGAAGCGGCCCAGGAGTTCACCGCCCCGATCGTCTTTCAGCGCTTCGCCAACACCGGCGCCACGCCGACCATCCCCGGCTTCTACGGCGGTGCCGACATCTGGATCATGGAGGGCGATGGCAGCGGCGTACGTCTGGTGCGGAAGGGTGTTCCGCAGCACCTGGACCACCCTTCGTTGACCTTTGACCTCGAGAACGTGGTCTACGCCGAGTTCACCGACGCCGAAGCCGGCGTCGAGGCCGGCGCCCGCATCTTCAGCGAGGATCTCGCGACCGGCGAGCGGGAGGTGCTGCGCGAGGTCGAGGGCTGCGCCGTCCACCACGCCAGCATCTCGCCGATCACCCGGCAGCTCGTCTACGCCCGCAACTGCCCCGAAGGTGACGGCTTCAACAAGGGCCTGATCCTCGAGCTGAGCGACCGCCGCCAGATCGACGCCTCGAACACGACGGCGCTCGCGGTCGGCAACGGCGTCGGCCTCGGGCGGGCCGTCCTGTTCCAGGCCGAAGACGAGCCCGAGAACGGCGAACGGCGGATGGAAATCGCGATCATCCGCTTCGACGGCTACGGCCAGGGCACCTACACCGCGCTCACCGACCGCGAACACCGCCACCGCCGCCCGGCCGTCTCACCGGACGGGCAGACCATCGCCTGGCAGACGAACCTGACCGGTCCGACCGACGACATCTTCCTCGCCGACATCGACGGCTCGAACCAGCGCCGGCTGACTGCGTCCGACGCGAACGATGGCCACCCCTGGTTCTCCCGCGACGGCCGCTCGATCGTCTTCGAGTCGGACCGCTCCGGGAACTGGGAGATCTGGACGATCGAGATCGAGACAGGCGAGGTCGTCCAACTGACGGACGACCCGGCCTACGTCAGCACCCGGCCCCGCTGGTAGGTCCAGCGCCTGTCGGCGGCGGCGCTACTCCACGCGCGACAGCAGCCACCACTTCATCGTGGTCGACACGAGGTCGGCGGCGTCCTGCTGTACGAAGTGGCTGGCGCCCGGCACGGTGACCAGAGTCAGGTCGCTGTCGAGCCAGTCCCAGGTGTTGTTCAGGCCGTCGGAGTGCAGGGCGGCGTCTTCCAGGCCGTGGAACTGGAGTACCGGCATGCCCAGCCGGGGAAGTTCCTGGCCCGGCGCCTGACCGATGCCGCCGCCGTCTTCGCTCGGGTAGTTCCGCTTGTAGTAGGCCAGCATGGCGTCGAAGTCGGAGCGCTCGAACGCCGCCTGGTAGTGCGCTCGCGCGTCCTCGTCCTGCACCCAGCCGGAGAGCGTCATCGCGTTCATCGGCATGCCGAAGAAGATGTCCGGGTCGCTGGCCTTGCCTTCCTGGAACTTGCGGGCGTAGCCGCTGTTCTGCTGCTGCTCCTGGTTGTTCGCCAGTTCGCGGCCCATGCCGTTCGGGTGCGGCAGGTTCAGGATGATCAGCCGCTCCGTCATCTGGGGCACGTGGAACGCGAACTGCCAGGCGACCGCGCCGCCCCAGTCGTGGCCGACGATCGTCGCCTTGTCCCGGCCGAGATGGCGGATCACCGCCGCCACGTCGCCGACCAGGTAGCGCATGTCGTAGTTCTCTTCGCCGTCGGGCGAGTCGCTCCTGTTGTAGCCGCGCTGGTCGATCGCCACGACCTGGAAGTCGCTCGACAGCGCCTCCATCTGGTCGCGCCACGAGTACCAGAAGTCCGGGAAGCCGTGGATCATGACGACCAGGGGCCCCTCGCCGATGGAGGCGTAGTGGATCTTCACGCCGTCCGAATCGGCGTAGCCGTGCTCCACGCGGTCCATCAGGTCACTGCCCATCGCCGCTCCCCCTACCGATCCCAACAGGAGGGCACAGGCGGCAACCGCCGCCAGGCGTCGTCGGTTCGTCCGTTCGCCAGATCGCCACATCTTCGTTCTCCTTCGTTGCTCGGTGCGGGAAAAGTGCCCGAGGCATTGTACGCGCGGAAACTCAGCCTGTTTCTCCCGGCAGCGCGAAGGCGATCAACTCCGACGCCACCCCGCTGCCGCCGACGGCGAGTACCACGTACTGACGGCCCTCGTGCAGGTAGGTCATCGGCGATCCGCCGACGCCGGCTTCGATCTCCACCGACCAGACCGTCTCGCCCGACGCCTTGTCGAGGGCCGAGAACGTCGACGGCTCGAAACGCCAGTCGCGGCTCGCCGCGATCTCGGCGAGCGCCGCCGCCTGCTCTTCGTTCGCCACAGCCAGTTCCTCGAGCGCCGACGATTCCAGGTCCATCGACTCGGCTTCCATTTCCGCGTCCGGATGGACCGTCGCCTCCAGGCCCACGAACAGCAGCTCAGGCGTGAGCAGCACATGGGCGCGTGACCCCGAGCCCATCGGCCCCAGGTTCAGGTCTCGGATGGCCGGATGCCCGGTCGGCCCCTCGCCCAGTGGCCGCATCCACTCGATCTCGCCACGGTTCAGGTCGTAGGCGGTCAGCCGTGTGTACGGCGGCTTGACGATCGGCAGCCCGAACGGGCCGGGAGGAGTCGTCTGGATCGAACCGATGTAGTCAAAGGACGACCGGGCCGCGTCCGGCTTCTTGATCGTCAGCACCACCGGCCGGTTGAAGGAGGGCACGTAGAGCCAGCCCGTCTCCGGGTCGAACGCGCCGCCCGGCCAGCTCGCGCCGCCGCCCCATCCGGGCACCTGCCAGGTACCCCGCAGCGAAGGCGGCGTGTAGAGCGGACCGTAGTCGTACCGCTCCAGGATCTCCTTCGCTCGCTCGAGGATCTCCGGCGTGAAGTCGATCAACTGGTCTTCGTGCATGCCCTGGCGTTCGTACGCCGGCGGCTTGGTCGGAAACGGCTGGGTCCGAGCCGAGCGCTCGCCCGGCACCGTGCTCCGCGGCACCGGACGGTCCTCGATCGGCCACACCGGCTCGCCGCTGTCGGCGTCGAAGACGTAGACGAAGCCCTGCTTGCTGAGCTGCGCCGCGACCTTGAGTTCGCGGCCGTCGACCTCGATATCGCCCAGGATGGGCGGCGTCACCAGGTCGTAGTCCCACAGGCCGTGGCGGATCGCCTGGAAGTGCCACTTGCGCTCGCCCGTCTCGCAGTCGAGCGCCACCAGGCTCTCCGCGAACAGGTTGTCGCCGAGCCGGTGTCCGCCGTACCAGTCGTTCGTCGGCGTGCCGAACGGCAGGTAGACGAGGCCGAGGCCCTCGTCGGCGGTGATCAGCGTCCAGACGTTCGCGTTGCCGGTGTACTGCCAGGAGTCGTTCTCCCAGGTGTCGTGGCCGACTTCCCCCGGCTCCGGAATCGAGTGGAAGGTCCAGCGCAGTTCGCCGGTCACCGGATCGAAACCGCGCACGTCTCCGGGCGGCGCGTCGGGGTGGTTCGGGGCGTCCGATATCGATGCGCCCACGATCACGGTGTCGCGACAGACCATGACCGGCGAACTCACCGCATAGGCGCGGCGCCGCCGGACCTCGCGCCGGAGGCCCTCGGTCAGGTCGACCGCCCCGCCGTCGCCGAAGCTGCCGACCGGTTCGCCGGTGAACGGGTCGACCGCCAGGAGCCGGGCGTCGCCGGTACCGTAGAACAACCGCGCCGGAACCTCTTCGCCGTCGTCGCCGGCGGCTCTCCCCGGCCAGTAGCTGGCGCCTCGGTGGACGAAGCCGAGGTTCGTGGGCCGGCCGGCCTCGTAGGCCTCCGGGTCGTAGACCCATTCCGTCTCCCCGGTCGCCGGATCGAGCGCGGCGATCTGGCTCAGGCCGGTCGTCGCGTAGAGGCGGTCGCCGATCTTGATCGGCGTGACCTGGTTGCCGCCGGGCTGCATCCGGCGGCTGCGCAACCGGCGATCCTCGGCGACCCGATCGTTGTCGGGTGACGACCAGCGCCAGGCGATCTCCAGGTCGCCGACGTTTTCCGCATCGATCTGGTCGAGCGGTGCGTAGCGCTGCCCGCCCTGGTCGCCGGTCGTCACCGGCCACTCGCTGTCCTGGGCGGCGCTCGAAACGGGAGCAACGACAAGGCAGAGGGCCGCCGCCAAGGCTCCCTGCCGCAATCCCGGGTTCATTCGGCTCCTCCCGTCCGGTCGTTCACGCGTTGACGTCGATGACCACCCTGCCGCGCGTCCGGCCCGCGAGGATCGACGCCGCCAGTTCCTCGATGCCGCTCATCGGCTCGACCGTCGTCATCTCGGACAGCAGGTCGGCCGGAAGCTCCGCCGCCAGCCGGCGCCAAGCCTCCCGTCGCCGTTCCATGGGCGCCATCACGGAGTCGACGCCCGCGAGGACGACACCGCGCAGGATGAAGGGATAGACGCTCGACGGCAGGTCCATGCCGCCGGCCAGTCCGCAGGCGGCGACGCAGCCGCCGTAACGGGTCTGGGCGATCAGGTTGGCCAGCGTCGCCGAGCCGACGACGTCGACCGCGCCAGCCCAGTTCTCCCGGCCGATCGGCCTCGGCTTCGCGGCTAGCGTGTCGCGGGCGATGAAGTCGGCCGCGCCCAGGCTGCTCAGGTAGTCGTGCTCCGCCTCGCGGCCGGTGGACGCGATGACCCGGTAGCCGGCCCGCGCCAGCAGCGCCACCGCCACCGAGCCCACGCCGCCGGCGGCGCCGGTGACCACGACGTCGCCACTTTCCGGCGCGACACCGTGATCCTGCAGCGCCATCACGCAGAGCATCGCCGTGTAACCCGCGGTGCCGATCGCCATCGCCTGCTCGTTGGTGAAGGCGTCCGGCACCGGGACGAGCCAATCCGGCTTCATCCGTGCCCGTTGCGAGTAGCCGCCCCAGTGGCTCTCGCTCAGGCCGTAGCCGTTGACCAGTACGCGGTCGCCCGGCGAGAACGAATCCGAAGCGGATTCGGCCACCGTCCCGGCCAGATCGATGCCGCAGACCATCGGCACCGAACGGCAGATCGGCGCGGCGCCGGTGATCGCCAGGCCGTCCTTGTAGTTCAGGGTGGAGTACTCGACATCCACCAGCACGTCGTGCTCGGGCAGGTCGCCCAGCGTCAGGTCACGCAGGCCGGCGGTGTGCTGATCGTCGACCTTGTCGACGACGACCGCTCGAAAGGTGTCGCTCATTCTCGGTTTCTTCCTCGGTTTGGGGGTGCAGGCAAGCCCGAGGGTGGCGATCCGACCGCCCGAAGACGGGCGCTCGGACTGCGACGCGGGCGGCGCGCGGACGCGCCGCCGAGGTTCTATCATTCCGCCATGACTTCCACGACCTCCTCAGGCACGCTCCGCATCACGCCCATGCGACTGTTCGTCGCCGCCTTCCTGCTGCTGGGGCCCGCCGCGGCTTCCGCCGCCGCCAACAACGCCGCCAATGACCGCGCCCGGATGACGCCGGCCGCCGCCGATCCCGCCGAGACCTGGCCGCGCTGGCGCGGGCCGAGCGGACAGGGCGACGTCGTGGGCAGCGGCTACGTCGACCGTTGGGGCCCGGAGGAGAACGTCCGCTGGAAGGTCGCCGTCCCCGGCAAGGGCAACTCCTCGCCGATCATCTGGGGAGATCGCATCTTCCTGACCACCGCGGAAGCGGCCGGCGCCAAACGCTCCGTACTCGCCTTCGACCGGGAGACCGGGAAGAGGCTCTGGACCACCGCGGCGCCCAACGCGAACCCCGAACGCGCCTATCCCAAGAACGGACACGCCTCCTCGACCCCGACGACCGACGGCGAGCGGGTCTACGCCTACCTCGGCAACCACGGCCTGATGGCGCTCGACATGGACGGCGAGATCGTCTGGCACAAGTCGTTCGGCGAGTTGAACGCCTTTCACGGCACGGCCTCGTCGCCGCTGCTGCTTGGAGACCGCCTGATCGTCGTCCAGGAACAGCAACGTTCCGCGTCCTTCATCGCCGCCTTCGACCGCCGCACGGGCGAGGAACTGTGGCGCACCGAACGCGACACCCAGGTCGGCTGGAGTTCGCCGGCCGCCGTCTCGGTGACCACCGACGACGGCGAAGAGCGTGACGAGATCATCGTCAACAGCCAGCACCACGTGATCGCCTACGCGCCCGAGGACGGCCGGGAGCTGTGGCGCGCCAGCGGCACGACCTTCGAGGTCATCCCGAGTCCCGTCGTCGGCCACGACCTGCTGTTCAGCACCTCGGGCCGCGCGGGGCCGACCCTGGCGATCCGCCCCGGCGGCAACGGCGACGTGACGGACAGCCGGATCGTCTGGACCGCCGCGAAGGGCTCCCCCTTCGTCGTCGCGCCGATGCTCGTCGGCGACTACCTCTACATGGTCAACGACATGGCGAGCGTGATCACCGTCTACGAAGCGAAGACCGGCGAGGTCCTCTGGCAGGAACGCCTCGGCGAACGGATGCGCGAAGGCTTCTCCGCCGCGCCGGTCGCCTTCGGCGGCAAGATCTTCTTCACCAACGACAACGGCGAGACCTTCGTCATCAAGGAAGGGCCGGACTTCGAGCTGCTCCACGTCAACCGGATCGGCGAACGGACGATCGCCTCGCCCGCCCTCGTCGGCGGCGTCTGGTACATCCGCACCGCCGGGCACCTGTGGGCGATCGGCGAGGAAACCGGCTAGGGAGTCAGATCGCGGTGCGCCCGCGCCACCTCGACCATGTAGCCGCGGTTCGGTAGCGAAGCCGCACGCTCGATGGCCGCTGCTGCCCTCTCCATCTCGCCGATGAGCTCGTAGTACAGGCCCAGGTACAGATCGGCGTAGAAGCGCGCGCCGGGACTTTCCGCCGCCACCGCGGCTTCGACCTCCGCGACCGAGCCGTCCCCCCGAAACAGCGCGTCGATCTCCTTCATCGGCCGGCGAGCATCCGGGCCGACCGGCAGCATCGCCTTCCGCGCGGCCTCCAGACCCTCCTCGGCAGCGACGCAGAGCAGGTGCCAGACGGCATTCTCAACGTCGTTCGGATTGACCAGCCGGTGGCGCTCGAACTGTCCCCGGCACTCGGCGAAGCGACCAACGTAGTAGTACGAGATTCCCCGCTGCCACAGGTATGGATCCTGGGACGGATCGAGCGCGACCACGCGGTCGAAGTCCTCGATCGAAGCTTCGATCCGGCCCGCCTTGAACCGCGCCGATCCCCGCAGCAAATAGAGCTGCCAGTTCCGCGGCTCGACTTCGATCGCCCGGTCGTAACCGGCGATAGCCGCCTCGTAGTCGCCCCGGGACTCGTGGAGACTCGCCTGCCGCAGCAGCATCGCCGCGCTGGCCTCGTGGTCCTGCTGCGTCAAGGCGTCTCCCACCCACCCAAACGCCACCAGACCGGCGATTGCAGGAAGGAAACGCCTGTACTCCGCAGTCCTCACTCTGGCGGCACTGTAGCTCGCCGAATCCGGGTACACTTCGCGCGCTTCCGCGCTTCGAACAGCGATCACGACAGGACGACATAGAGAGGGAACGACATCATGGGTCTGCTCGACGGAAAGGTTGCACTCGTTACAGGCGCAGGCGGTGGTCTGGGCCGCACGCACGCGCTGCTCCTGGCGCAGGAAGGCGCCGCGGTCGTGGTCAACGACCTGGGCGGAGCGCGCGACGGCACGGGCGCCGGCACCGCGATGGCCGACCAGGTGGCCCAGGAGATCCGCGACGCGGGCGGCCGGGCGGTCGCCGACTACGGCTCGGTGTCCGACGGCGATGCCGCCCGGGCGATGGTCGAGCGCGCGGTGGACGAGTTCGGCAAGCTCGACATCGCGATCAACAACGCCGGCATCCTGCGCGACAAGTCGTTCAAGAACATGACCGATGAAATGTGGGACATCGTCATGGACGTGCACCTCCGAGGCACCTACCTGGTCACCAAGGCCGCCTACGACCAGATGATCGAGCAGGAATCCGGCGGCCGGATCATCATGACGAGTTCGACGTCCGGCCTGCTCGGCAACTTCGGCCAGACGAACTACGGCGCCGCGAAGGCCGGGATGGCCGGCTTCATGCGCTGCCTCGCGCTCGAAGGCGCGAAGTACGGCGTGACGGTGAACCTCCTCGCTCCCGCCGCCTGGTCCCGTCTGACCGAAGACATCATGCCGGAGGCGACGGCCGAGCCGCTGGCGCCCGAGAAGGTGTCGCCGGCCGTCGTCTGGCTGTGCAGCGACGACGCCGCCGACATCACCGGCCGCATCTTCGCGGTCGGCGGCAACACGGTGACGCTGCTCGCATGGCAGTCGCTCGAGATCGCCAGGCGTCCGAACGACCAGGGACCGTGGGACGTGGCCACCATCGGCGAGAAGATCCGCGCCGCTTCGGCCGACTTCCCGAAGCCGATTCACTTCTCCGACCTGATGTAGCCCGCCGGGGACGCCGGAATCGCCTCCACCCATCCCGCGCGGTTGCAACGAACCGCGCGGATGCACGTAGAATGATGACCAATGTGACCATTATGGTCACGATTACGCCGGCCTCGCCCACAGGGCGCCCCGGAGCTGACGGCCGACTCCCGAAAGAGCAAGCGAGAACCGATCCATGAGCCAGCTAACCGTTGACTCCACCGCAACCTGGGAGGCCGAACTCGAAGGCCGCGTCCCGCCTCACCTCAGTGAGGAGATCGAGATCTTCGAGACCCAGATCGCGCAGAAGCGTCAGGGGAAGATCGACGACAAGGTCTTCGCCGAGACCCGCCTGCGCCGAGGCGTCTACGGCCAGCGCTACGACAACGGCCAGCGCCACGACGGCACGGCAAGCCGAGCCCTCGAGTACCCCTGCGGCGACCTGACGAAGGGGCCGAACACGGTCTGGGACGCCCCCGGCATGCTGCGGATCAAGATCCCGTTCGGCGCGATGAACGGGGAGCAGATGGAGGTCCTCGCCGACCTCGCCGAGGAGTACTCGGACGGCATCGCCCACGTCACCACGCGCCAGGACATCCAGCTCCACTTCATCCACATCGACGACACGCCGGACATCATGCGGCGGCTGGCGGCGGTCGGCATCACGACGCAGGAGGCGTGCGGCAACTCGGTGCGCAACGTGACGGCCTGCCCGCTCGCCGGCGTCTGCCGCGACGAGCCGTTCGACGTCTCGCCCTACGCCCACGCGATGACCCACTTCCTGCTCGGCCACCGGGACGCCCAGGACTTCGGCCGCAAGTTCAAGATCGCCTTCTCCGGCTGCGAGCAGCACGCCTGCGGTCTCGCCAACATGCACGACCTCGGGGTCCTCGCCCAGGTTCGTACGACCGGCCACGGCACGAAGAGCACCGAGCGCGGATTCAAGGTCTTCGTCGGCGGCGGTCTCGGCCCGGTGCCGCACCAGGCGAAGGTGCTGCGCGAGTTCGTCCGCGAAGACGAACTCCTGCCCCTGGCGCAGGCGGTCTGCCGCGTCTTCGGGCGCCTGGGCGAGAAGCGGAACCGCGCCCGAGCGCGGATCAAGTTCCTCGTCGCCAAGCTAGGGATCGAGGAGTTCACGCGCCTGGTCGACGAGGAACTCGCGATCCTCCCCGCCGACGAACGCTGGACCGCCTACCTCGACCATCTCGACGTGGCCGACGAGCACCCCACTCGGCCGGGGGCGGCGCTCGAACCCGGCCCGCGCCCGGAGGGTTTCGCGGAGTGGCTCGGCACGAATGCCCAGCGCCAGCGGCAGGCCGGCTACGTCACCGCCGCGGTCAACCTGCCGCTCGGCGACCTGACCTCCACCCAGTTGCGGGCGCTCGCCGATACCGCCCGCCGGTTCAACGGCGGCCTGGTCCGCAACACGGTCGAGCAGAACATCGTCCTGCGCAACGTCGGCGAGGCCGACCTGCCCGCCCTCTACGCGGAGCTGCGCGCGGCGGGTCTGGGCGCCCCCGGCGCCTCGTCCCTGGTGGACGTCACCTCCTGCCCCGGCACCGACACCTGCAAGCTCGGTATCTCGTCGTCGCGCGGACTCGCCGGCGAACTCCGCAAGCGGATCGCCGACTCGATCAGGACGGCGGGCGTGCTCGCCGACGAGGCCGTCAAGGACCTGCGGATCAAGGTCTCCGGCTGCTTCAACTCCTGCGGCCAGCACCACGTCGCGGACATCGGCTTCTACGGCGTGAGCCGCAAGAGCGACGGCCGCACCATGCCCCACTTCCAGGTCATCCTCGGAGGCCAGTGGACCGAGAACGCCGGCTCCTACGGGCTGGCGGTGGTCGCCGTGCCGTCCAAGCGGATCCCGGAAGTCGTGGAACGGATCGCCGGCCTGTTCGTCGCCGAGCGGGAGAAGGGGGAGAGCTTCCAGAGCTTCATCGCCCGGGTCGGCAAGGCCCGCATCCGGCAACTGCTCGACGACCTGACGAAGCTGCCGACCTACCTCGAGGACCGCACGCTCTACTCGGACTGGGGCGACCCCCGGGAGTACACGCTCGGCGACCTGGGAGTCGGCGAGTGCGCCGGCGAAGTCGTGACCGCGGTCGAGTTCGGCCTCTCCGCGGCCGAGCGCGAGGTGTTCCAGGGCCTTCTCGAACTCGACCGGGGCGATGCGGGGACCGCCGCATCCAGGGCATACGCGGCGATGGTCCAGGCGGCGCGGGCGCTGATCACGACGGAGAACATCGATATCGGCAACGAACCGGACGAAATCGTCGGCGAGTTCCGGACCCGCTTCTACGACACGGAACTCTTCTTCGACCCGTACGCCGGCGCCAAGTTCGCGAATTACCTGTTCCGCATCCACGGCGACGCCGAGACGGACTCCGGTGAGGAGGCGCACCGCCGGATCGAGGAGGCGCAGTTGTTCATCGAGGCCGCCCACGCCTGCAACCAGCGGATCTCCGAGCTCCAGGCCGCCGGCAGCCTGAAACGAGCGGTATGAACGCCACTTCCGCAACGGGGCTCGACGACCTCGTCAAACTGGATCTGAAAGTCCTGGCCAGCAGTGAGTCAGCGGCGGCGCCCGAGGAGTTCATCCCGGTCTTCCATCGCTGGATCACGGAGCGGGTCCTGCCCGAACTGCTGATCGACGTCGCCGACTACAGCCACGTCCACGAAGGCCCCGGCGTCCTCCTGGTGGGCCACGATGCCATCTACGCCTACGACGAGAGCCGGGGGGAGCCGGGCCTGCTTTACAGCCGCCGCCGAGAGACCGCGCCGGAGACTGCCGGCATCCGCACCCTGAACGAACGGCTCGAGTCGCTGCTCCTCTGTGCCTTCCGGGCCTGCGATCAGATCGAGGCCGAGCCCCAACTCAACGGCCGGGTCGCCTTCGACCGCCACCGGATCGAGTTGCGGGTCAACGACCGGCTCGTTCCGCGCGACGACGAGACCGCCTCAGCGCTCGGGGAGGCACTCCGCCGGGCACTGGCCGAGGCGGGCGTCGCGGGCGACCGCGGGCCGGCCGGTGTGCAGCGGATCGGAGAGGCGCGCGACCGCCTGACCCTGAGGACCGGCTAGCCACCGTCGACAGCGCGGTCCACGAGCTTCCGCAGTTCCCGCTTCAGTTCCAGCCCCGCCGCGGCCTCCCGGCCGGCGGCCGACATCTTGGGCCAGGTGCGGACGAGCACTTCCGCCGTCCTGTCCGGCCCGAGCCGGCCCGCGAGCGCTTCCAGGTCGTGTTCCAGGAACACCAGGCAGGCCGCGTCTTCCAGGGTCTGCGCTTCCGCCGGCGCGCTCCGGCCCGCGCGCTTGAGCACCAGGTTCTGAACGCGCTCGATCTTCTCCCGCCGGTAGCCGGCATCGCGTAGCACGGCGCCCGCCAGACGGGCGTGTTCCAGCGCGGCCGCGCGCCGCCAGGCGAGATAGCCCTTGCGGCCCTCGGGATAGTCCGTCCGCGGCAGGCTGAAGCGGCGCAAGTGCTGGCAGTGAGCCGCGAGCATCAGAATCTCACCGGCTTCCGGATCGAGCCGTTCGACCCAGGCCGCCATCCGGCGCGAGTAGGCCAGCTCCCGAGGCACCTGTTCGCCGTCCATCGTCGCCGTCGCCGGGTCTTCCCGGTGGAACAGATCGAACCCCGCCACCGCGTTCTGGAAACGCGGCATCAACTCGAAGCTCTTCACCTACTCGCCGGCCAGCTCGCGTTCGACGACCAGCTTGTGCTCGGCGTTTCGCTGCAACTCCGCCAGCCAGTCGAGGTAGCCCTGCGGATCGACGAAGGGGTGGGGGTCCGAAGCCCCCCGCGACGCCAACTGCTCCGCGCGCTCGAAGACGCGCCCCATCTCGGCGTGGTTCGTGATGTTGACCTCGATCGGATTGTCCTCCTCGCCGGCGAGTCTCCGGATCCGGGCCACGCTGTCCAGGTAGAGGTTCGTCCGGTGGACTCCCTCGAAGTTGAGGCCCACGCCGCCGAAGACGAACGCCCGGTGTTCCTCCCCGCCATTCCGCACCGGAAACTCCATGGAGAGAACGCCTTCGGTGTGACCGGGCGTGACGTAGAAGCGGATCTCGGTGTCGCCCAGTTCCAGGGTGTCGCCGTCGGCCACCACCATGTCGTGAACCGGCACGTCGATCTCGAACCGGGGGTCGCTCGGGACGGCCTCCGACAGTTCCCAGTCGGCCTCCGTCATCGCCACCCGCGCGCCGTACTCTTCCTGGAACCTCGCCGCCCCGCCGTTGTGGTCGAAGTGACCGTGGGTCACCAGGACGTACTTCAGATCGGAAGGATCGAACCCCATCGCGCGGATGCCGTCGACCGCGTTGTCGATGAAGTCGCCGTAGAGCGTGTCGATCAGGATCAGGCCATCCGTCGTCACCAGCAGGTAGCACGAAACCCAGTCGATGCCGACGTAGTAGAGGTTGTCGAAGATCCGGAAGGGCTCGACCCGCTGCGCCACAGGGTCGTTCCGGAGTCCCCAGCCGCCGTCTTCACCGTCGGCGGAAACCGCGGCATCCGCTTCCGGCGCCTCGTCAGGCGCCGGCGCCGTGCTCCCGCCGCCGCAGGCCGCGGCGCCGAGGACGATCAGGAGTGCGCTCAGAAGAGCAAGGAGGGAACGTGTCATCTGTACTCCGCCCGGGGGTGTGCCGATCCAAACTACCACGGAGGTCGGACCGGACGGGCCGCTACCAGCGCTCGCCGTAGGGCCTGAGCTCGACCTCGAAACTCCATGCCGACGGATCCTGGTGGGCCACGTACCAGACGTTCTCCGCGATCGCTTCCGGCTTGATGAAGAAGTCGTCCGGCTGGTCGGGCATCCGCCGCCGCGTCCACTCCAGGTCGATCACGGCGTCGATCACGAAGTACGCGACGTGAACGCCCTGGGGCCCCAGGCTGCGCGCCATCGACTCCGCCAGGATGCGCTGTCCCGCCTTCGTCGGCGCGAAGCCGGCAAAGCGCGGCATGCCGCGGCGAGCGGACGTGTTCCCGGTGACCATGATCGCTCCCCGACCCGACTCGATCATCGCCGGCGCCAGCGCGCGGGCCAGGTACAGGAGCCCCATCACGTTGACCTCGAAGTTCGCGCGCAACTGCTCGGGCTCGACTTCCAGGAAGTCGCCGAAGGCGCCGCCGACGGCGTTGTGCACGAGGACCGTCGGCGCCCCGAGATCGCCGCGCACCCGGGCTACGGCCGCGCTCACGGCTTCGAAGTTCGAGACGTCGCAGACGTAGGCGCGCGAACCCTCGATCCCGGACTCCAGGACGCGCAGCCGGTCTTCGTCGCGGGCCAGCATCGCCACCCGATAGCCACCGGAGGCGAACCGCCGGGCGAGCGCCGCCCCGGTGCCGGGACCGACGCCGGAGATCAGGCACACCGGATCGCTCATCGGCCGCCGACGCTACTTCATTCCCTCCAGCGGAGAGCGCCCGATCCACCTCCACAGGCTTATAGCCATTCCTGTATGATCTTCGCGTTGACTCCGGCGCCGTCTTCCCGGGAGGCCACGATGATGGAGAGTCGTTCTTCGATGCCCCGTTTCCTGCCTGCGGCGGCGCCCGGCGCTCTCGCGCTCGTCCTGCTGCTGACCGCGTCGCCTGCAACCGCCGAACGCGAGTTGTACGTCGGCTTCCACCTCGGACGGACGGACGTCGCGGTGAACGTCGACGACGCCTTCGACCAGGTCCTCGACGGCGACGGCAACTCTCGGGTCTACGAAATCGGCTTCAGGTTCAGCGACAACTTCGCCGTGGAGGCCGGCTATCACGACCTGTCGGAAGTCGACGGCGCGATCCGACCCTGCGCCGAGGGCGTGGCGTGCCCCGACATTCCGATCCGCGGCAAGATCAATGTCCTGTCGGTCGCCATCGTCCCCCGCTACGCGATCACCGGCCGCATCTCCATCTTCGCGAAGGTCGGCATCGTGTCGTGGGGCGCCGACCTGGAGGACGCGCTGGACGACTTCGACGTCGCGCTCGAGGATCTGGACGAGGATGACCTGATCTACGGCATCGGCGCCGAGTTCCAGCTCCTGGGCCGTCTCAGTCTCGTCGGGCGATTCGAGTCCATCGGCGGCGACATCGAGACCCTCTCGGTCGGCGCCCGCATCGGCTTCTAGAACGGCGCTAGGAGCGTGGCGGCGCCAGTGCTAGCGTCCGCGGCATGACCGACATCACGCCCTACCGCATCGAGATCGACGAAGAGGAACTGACCGACCTTCGCCGCCGGCTGGCCGCCACCCGCTGGCCCGAGAGCGAGACGGTCGACGACTGGACCCAGGGGATCCCGCTCGCCTACACGAAGGAAGTCTGCGAGTACTGGGCCTCCTCCTACGACTGGCGCCGCCTGGAGAACCGCCTGAACGACCTCGACCAGTTCAGGACCGAGATCGACGGGCTGGGCGTCCACTTCCTCCACCTGCGCTCGAAGCACCGGGGCGCCGCGCCGCTGGTCATGACCCACGGCTGGCCGGGCTCGATCGTCGAGTTCCTCGAGGTGTTGGAGCCGCTGCTCGATCCGACCGCCCACGGCGGCTCGGAGGAGGACGCCTTTCACCTGGTCGTTCCCGCACTGCCGGGGTTCGGCTTCTCGGACAAACCGGCCACGGCGGGCTGGAGCGTCGAGAAGATCGCCGACGCCTGGGCCGAACTCATGTCGCGGCTCGGCTACGAGTGGTACTTCGCGCAGGGCGGCGACTGGGGTGCGGCGGTCAGCACGGCGATCGCGATCCAGGACCACGAGCACTGCCACGGCATCCACCTGAACATGCCGACCTCGGGCGTGGACCGGAGCACGATGGACGACCTGACGGACATCGAGAAGGACGCCCTCGCCGGCCTCCAGCACTACCAGGACTGGGACTCCGGCTACTCCAAGCAACAGTCGACCCGCCCGCAGACCCTTGGCTACGGCCTGGTCGACTCGCCGGCCGGGCAGGCCGCCTGGATCATCGAGAAGTTCTGGTCCTGGATGGACTGTGACGGCCACCCGGAGAACGTGCTGACGCGCGACCAGTTGCTCGACAACGTGATGCTGTACTGGCTGCCGGCCTGCGGCGCCTCCTCGGGGCGGCTTTACTGGGAGAGCTTCGGCAAGGGCGGCGGGGATCCGGTCGAGATCCCGGTCGGCTGCAGCATCTTTCCCAAGGAGATCTTCCGCTCGTCCCGCCGCTGGGCGGAGCGGCGGTACCGCCAGCTCGTCTACTGGAACCGGCTTGAGAAGGGCGGCCATTTCGCCGCTTTCGAGGTGCCGGACGTCTTCGTCGACGAGCTGCGGAAGTGCTTCCGCGCGATGCGGGCGTAGGCTGCGGGAGGGCGATCAGGCGTCGTCGACGGCGGCGCGGAACCGCGGCGGCCGGCGATGCGGGGCGGCCTGCTCGAACGCCCAGGCGATGCGAATCAGCGTCGGCTCGCTCCAGGCCGCGCCGAAGAACGAGACGCCCACCGGCAGGCCGTGGACGTGGCCGGCCGGGACGGTGACGTTCGGATAGCCGGCGACCGCCGCAGCGCCGGAGCTGCCGACCGAGAAGGTGTCGCCATGGACCAGGTCGGTGACCCAGGCCGGGCCGCCGCTCGGCCCCAGGATGGCGTCGAGCCGATGCCGGGAGAGCGTCGCATCGAGACCCTCCTCGCGGGACAGGCGGCTCGCCGTGTCGCGCGCCGTGCGGTAGGCGGCTTCGGTCAGCGGTCCCTTGCCTTCCGCTTCGACCAGGATCTCCTGGCCGAAGAAGGGCATTTCGCGCTCCGCGTTCGCCTCGTTGAATGCAATGACGTCGGCGAGTGACGCGACCGGAGCTCCGTCACCGAGTTCGGCCAGGTACGCGTTCAGACCGGACTTGAACTCGTAGAGCATCGCTTCGTACTCGTGCCGTCCCACCTCCTGGCGGTGGGCGATCTCGACCGGGTCGACGATCTCGGCGCCCAGGCTCCGGAGCGTCTCGATCGCCTCCTCCATCACCGCGTCGACCCGGCCGTCGCGATCGAAGAACTGGCGGCCGATGCCGATGCGAAGATCGCCCAGGTCGGCCGCGCCCCCTTGACCCGGAGACTCGCCTTCGAGGTGGCGACCAAGATCCGTCGGAACCGGCGACACGGCGGTGGCTTCGTCCAGCGGATCGCGCCCCGTCATGCCGCTGAGCAGCGCCGCGGCGTCGGCGACCGTGCGCGCCATCGGGCCGGCGGTGTCCTGGACCGCGGAGATCGGCACGATGCCGCTACGACTGACGAGACCGACGGTCGGCTTGATGCCGACGAGGCCGTTCGCCGATGACGGGCAGATGATCGAGCCGTCGGTCTCCGTGCCGACCGCGGCCGCGCAGAGGTTGGCCGACGTCGCCGCGCCGGAGCCGGAACTCGAACCACACGGATTCCGGCTGAGGACGTACGGATTGCGGCACTGTCCGCCGCGCGCGCTCCAGCCCGAACTCGACCGGTTGGAGCGGAAGTTGGCCCACTCGCTCAGGTTGGCCTTGCCGAGAAGAACGGCGCCCGCACGCCGGAGTTGCGCCGCGACGAAGGCATCCCGCGGCGGGATGGACCCTTCGAGGGCCAGGGAACCGGCGGTGGTCGTCGTGCGGTCGGCGGTCGCGACGTTGTCCTTGAGCAGGATCGGGACGCCGTGCAGCGGACCGCGCACGTTTCCGGCGGCGCGCTCGCGATCGAGTTCTTCCGCGATCTCGAGGGCGTCCGGGTTCGTCTCGATGACGGAACGCAGCGTCGGTCCCTGACCGTCGAGGGCCTCGATGCGGTCCAGGTAAAGCCTCGTGATCCGGGCGCTCGTCCGCTCGCCGGCCGCCATCTGACGGCCCAGGTCGGCGATGGTGGCCTCTTCGAGTTCGAAGCCATCGACCGGCGCCGCCGGCGCGTCGTCTGCCCGCCGGTCACGGTCGGAGGGAGCGCAAGCCGCACCAGCCACCGCCGCCGCGCCCAGCGCGCCCGCCGCGGCCATCACCTGCCTCCGCGTGGCGCCCTCCTTCCCGCTCATGGCACCACGCTAGCAAGAACGCCGGACGGCTCCCCACTGGGTGCGCCGGCGCCCTCGCCGGCCGCCGCCGAAGGCGGCAGTGCAACGCCCCGGCCGGAGGCCGGCTCCTCCGTCCTGCCACTCAGGCCCAACCCCCACAGCCACGCCACCGCGGCGCCAAGAGGCACGTACCACGGCCAGGCAAGCACCTCGCCGCCGGGCCCCTCGGCCCAACGCCACAAGGCCAGTACGCAGGCCGCGCCCAGGGCCAGGAGAACACTGGCGGCCGGCCGGCCGCGGCCGTCCATGCGCAACCAGGTCCCCAGCAGCACGGCGCATCCGAGCAGGCAGATCCAACCCGCCGCCGCCTGATGCCAGACCGCGGCGAAGACGGCGAGCGCCGAGAGCGGCCCGGACCAGAGGAAGCCCCTCCCGTCGCGGCCGCACGGCGCCAGCGACAGCGCCACGGCCGCCAGCAGAGCGCCCCCGGTGTACCCGGCCATCGCCAGGGCGAGGTCGAGCAGCGCGTCGTAGCGGGCCGCGACCGCCTCCATCGAGAGCGAAGTCAGGCCGAGCACGAGGCCCCAGCCGAGCACGAGCAGCCGCGGCAGGCGCACGCCGTTGCCGGGGCGTGTGCGGGAGCGCACGAGCGCGGATGTCGTCTGCGCGAGCGCCGCGAGGATCGAATCGAGGCTGGAAACCGCGGCCGCCAGCGCGCCGGCGACGACCAGGGCCTTCAGGCCAACGGTCACCGCCTCCACCGCGAAGACGGCGAAGATCCGGTCGGGCTGCTCGGCCACGATCTCGGCCGCAACGCCCGCCAGAGGCACCTGCTCGTAGTAGGCCCACAGACCGATCCCCACGAAAGCGAAGGAGAGCGAAACGAGCACCGAGACGCCGCTGGCGGTCACCGCCAGTTGAGCGTCCCGCGCGCTGCGGCAGCAGAAGAGGCGTTGCGCCATCAACTGGTCCGTGCCGAAGGCGGCGACGCCGCCGATCGTGGCGCCGATCAGCGCCGCCCAGAGCGTGTACGGCGCGGTCAGGGACGCCGACAGGTCGAACAGCGTGAACTTCCCCGCGCTCCAGGCGTCGGCAATGGCCGGCGCCATGCCCGCCTCGAGCTCCCACGCCACGACGCCCAGGCTGACCGCGACGCCGGCCACGAACAGCAGGAAGAGCACGACGTCCGTCCACACGACCGCGGCGATGCCGCCGAGCCAGGTCCAGATCACGGCGATGAGGACCACCGCCGCCACCGCCGCCACGTGGGGCGGCACACCCGTCGCGCGTTCCAGCCAACCCAGTTCCCGGTGCAGCAGGACGCCCAGAACGACCGCGGACAGGTAGACGCGGGCGGACTGGGCCAGGACGCCGCCGAGCCAGAACATGCCGGTCGCCGTCCGCCGCACCGAGGCGCCCGCGGGACCCAGCCGGCGCTCGATCAGGCCGTACGGACTCATCACGTCGTAGCGGTAGTAGGCGGGAACGAGCAGCCACGCCACCAGCAACCGCGCGGCGAGATAGCCGAACAACCCGATCTGCAGGTACGTCAGGTCGCCCCCCGGCCGATGGACGATCGAGGGCAGGCTGATGTAGGTGACCGCGCTGATCTCGGTCGCGACCAGGGAGGCCGCCACCGCGTACCAGGGGAGGTTCCGGGCCCCGCCGAAGTAGTCGCGCTCCGTCTTCTGCCGGCGCGACAGCGAGCGCGCCATCAGGGTGATCCCGGCGAACAGCGCCAGGAGAATCAGCCAGTCGGCAAGGCCGAAGCTGCCGCCGAGGCCCATGCAGGCCTACGAGTGAATCACTCGCCCCGGTAGACGAGACCCCGGGTACTCGTGGTGACGCGGTAGAGCCCCGTGCGCGCCGTCATGTACAGCGTACTGCCGTCGCCGCCGAAGGCGGTGTTGGCGGGAAGCTCGGCCGGCGCGACCGTGCCCAGGTGGCGGCCGTCCGGCGCGAAGACCATCACGCCGCCCGGCCCGGTCGCGAAGACGTTCCCGTCCACGTCGACGGCCAGACCGTCCGGCGCGCCGGGCGCCTCCATGCCGCTCGCGTCGAAGAACATCTCGCCCTCGCCCAGGGTGAGGTCGTCGTTCACCGCGTACTTCTTCCAGTAGCGGTTCGGCGGCGCGTCCGAGTTCGCCACGTAGAGCGTCTTCTCGTCCGGCGACAGTCCGAGGCCGTTGGGGCGGGTCTGGCCGGTCTCGAGCAGGGTCACCGTGCCATCCGGGTCCAGGCGGTAGATGCCGTTGTGGTCCTGCTCCTTGTTCTCGGACTGGTTCGGCAGACCGTAGGGCGGATCGGTGAAGAAAGCGGCGCCGCTCGAGTGGAACACGATGTCGTTCGGGCTGTTCAGCCGCTTGCCGTCGTAGCTGCCTGCCAGCGTTGTCCGCTCGCCGTCGAGCTCCATCGCCGACACCACGCGGTTGCCGTGCTCGCAGAGAACGAGGCGGCCGTCCGGGTGCAGGGCCAGCCCGTTCGAGCCGCCGGTGCCGCCTGTGCCGGCGTCGTCCGGCAGGACGGGTTCGAGGAAGACGACCGCGCCCTCGCCTTCGGACCAGCGGTAGACCCTGTTCTGAGGGATATCGCTGAAGTAGAGACGGTCGGGGTCGCCGGGGACCCACACCGGACCCTCGGTGAACGTGAAGCCGTCCGCGACCTTCTCGACCACGGCGTCCGCGGGCACCAGGTCATCCATCGCCGGGTCGTTGCGCAGCACCGTACCGTCGCTCTCCATCGCTTCCGTTGCCTCCTCCGCCATCGGTTCCGCTTCCTCGCTTCCGCCGCCGTAGCCGCAACCGGCGGCCAGCAGCACGGTCACAATCGCCAACGTCGTCTTCATCGTCCATCTCCTCGTGTCCAACTGCCGCGTCCGGGCGGTGCGGGTCAGGATAGCAACCGCTATTCTCGCGGCGTTGCCTGCTTCGCCCGCCATGGACGCCGTGCGAGGACTCGCCAATGCACGGTCGGTTCCGCTCCCGGCGGTTGTCCTGCTTCTCGCGGCCGTTTCCGCCTGTCAATCGTCCCGACCAACGGCGCCCTTGTCTCCACCAACGCCGGCCGACCCGCCACAGGCGGCCCCCGTGCTTGGCAACGCTCCGCCCGGTGCGGCCGGCTTCGACCCGGAGCGACTCCAGCAGGCCGGCGCCCTGTTGGAGAAGGCCGTGGCCGAGGGTGTCACTCCGGGTGGCGTCCTGCTGGTCGCGCGCCGCGGCGCCATCTCGCTCGAACGGGCTGCCGGCTGGCTGACCTGGGACGACGGCGCGGCCGAGGTCACCCCTTCGACGATCTACGACCTGGCCTCCCTGACCAAGGTCATCGCGACGACGACCCTGATGATGCGCCGGGTCGAGTCCGGCGCGCTCGACCTCGACGCCACCGCCGCCGCCTACCTGCCGGAGCTCGAAAGACGGCCGGTCGGAGACGCGACCTTGCGGGATCTCCTCGCCCACTCGAGCGGCCTGCCCTGCTGCACCGAGCTGTTCCGGGAACTCGGCGAGAACCTCGACCGCGACGAGGCCCGCGCCGGCTACCTGGAGCACATCGCCTCCACCGAAATGGAGGCCGGGGCCCGCGAACGGGCGATCTACTCGGACCTCGGCGTGCTGCTGCTCGGGGAAGTCCTGGAGCGCAGGGCCGGACGGCCTCTCGACGACCTCGTCCAGGAGGAAGTCCTCGATCCGCTGGGGCTACGGGACACCGGCTACCTCCCCGATCCCGCTCTTCGCGACCGGATCGCTCCGACGGAGCCCGACGACTGGCGCGGCCGGCTCCCTCACGGCGAGGTCCACGACGAAAACACCCATGCGCTGGGGGGCGTGGCGCCCCACGCCGGCCTGTTCGGCACCGCGCGCGATGTCGCGACGTTCGCGCAGGCGATGCTGAACGGCGGCGCCTACGGTGGCCGCCGGATCGCGGCCAACCAAACGGTCGCCCTCTTCACCCGCCGGGCCGAGCTCGTCCCCGGCAGCAGCCGGGCGCTCGGCTGGGACACGCCCTCCGAGCCCAGCTCCGCCGGCCGCTTCTTCTCGGCCCGCTCCTACGGCCACACCGGCTTCACGGGAACTTCGCTTTGGATCGACCCGGAACTCGAACTCATCGTCGTCCTGCTGACCAACCGGGTGCACCCGACCCGCGAGAACATCGCGATCCGCAGGCTCCGACCGGCGATCCACGACGCGGTCGTGCTGGCGATCACAGATGTGACGGTCGAAGCCCGGGATGGCGGCTAGCCTGCGGGGCGCCGGCACACCCAGTGGGCAGCATCAGTTAGAACTCGACCCCCAGGGCGCGCAGGTCACGCTCAGCCTGCGGCTCCCAGCCGCGGTTCGCGGCCGGGCTGGCCGGGCTCGGGTGCAGCATCCTGCCGATCGGCACTTCGAAGTCCGCGAGCGCCCGCAGCGCCCTCCCCTCGGCGAAGGCGCCGACACCGACCACGAGCCGCGGCTCCAGAACCCGGGCCGCCCGCCGCAAGGCGCGGTCACACGCCTCGAAGAGAGGCGCCTTCTCGCGCGCGGCCAAGCGGTCCGGGGTCAGGTTCGCGCCACTCTCCAGGAGGAACGCCAGCGGGCAGTAGTTCCAGACCAGGAAGCGCTGGAAGAACGCCTCCGGGTTCCCGAAGCGCCGCTTCGCCCAGCCCCACACCCGCCGGCCGCTGACCTCGCTCCGCCGGCAGTCGAAGCCGAGGATCGGCCGTTTCGGATGCTGAACGGCCGGCGGCTCCACCGGAGCGTCGATGCCGAGCCAGTCCCGCGCGTGGGCCACCTCGCCGAACGGCACGCCGGTCTGCGTCATGCCCCAGGGACCCGGGTTCATGCCCAGGAGGACCACCCTGCCGGGCCGGTCGCCGGCCAGGTTCAGGTAGGCGTGGTGGGCCGCGCGGGCGTAGATGAGCGGGTTGTAGACGTGGCCGACCGGCGGCCCGAACTCGAGCCGGTCGACCTCCCGCGCCAGTTCGTCCGCGATCCTGGTCAGCAAAGCCGGTCGCCGTCCGGCAGCTAGACGATCCGTGAAGTGCGGCCGGTCCAGTAGCGGTCGCGCAGCAGGCGCTTGTACAGCTTGCCCGTCGGCAAGCGCGGAAGCTGCTCCTCGAAGTCGATCGACTTCGGCGCCTTGTAGTGTGCGACGCGCTCGCGGGCGTAGGCCAGGAGCTCCTCGCCGACGTCCGGACTCTCTTCGAAGTCCGGCATCAACTGGACGACCGCCTTGACCTCTTCGCCCAGGTCCTCGTTCGGCACGCCGATCACCGCCACGTCGGCCACCTTCGGATGGAGGATGAGAGCGTCCTCGATCTCCTGGGGATAGATGTTGACGCCGCCCGAGATGATCATGAACGCCTTGCGGTCCGTGAGGAAGACGTAGCCGTCTTCATCCAGATAGCCGACGTCGCCGAGCGTGCTCCAGCGGGGATGGACCGGATGCCGCGAGCCGAGCGTCTTCTCCCGGTCGCCGTGGTATTCGAAGAGATCCGCGTCCTCGGGCGGTTCGAAGAAGATCGTCCCCGGCTCCCCCGGCGGCAGCTCCTCGCCGTCGTCGTCGCAGATGTGGACCGTCGCCGTCAGGCACTTGCCGACCGTGCCCGGTCTCCTCAGCCACTCGTCCGTTTCGACCGCGCACATGCCGTTTCCCTCGGAGCCGGCGTAGTACTCCAGGATGATCGGCCCCCACCACTCGATCATCCGCCGCTTGACGTCGACCGGGCAGGGAGCGGCGGCGTGGATCGCCCGCGCATGGCTCGAGAGGTCGTAGCGGGTGCGCGCCTCCTCGGGGAGCTTGAGCATCCGGTTGAACATCGTCGGCACCCACTGGCTGACGGTGATTCCGTAGTCCTCGATCGCCTTGAGCGAGAGTTCCGGGTCGAAGCGCTCCATCACGACGACCGTGCCGCCGAGGGTCTGCGTGCCTGCGGTGAAACCGATCGGCGCCGCGTGGTAGAGCGGCGCCGGCGACAGGTAGATCGAGTCGGAGTCGATGCCGTAGATGCTCGTCAGCACCTCGAAGCGCTGGTCCGGCATCTCCTCCACCGAGAGCCCCGTCAGCGGCCGCAGAATGCCCTTCGGCCGGCCGGTCGTGCCGGAGCTGTAGAGCATCGTGCCGCCGCGCGGCTCCTCGGCGAGGGGCTCCGCCGGGAACGCGGCCGTCGCCTCGCCGTAGTCGTCCCAGCCGGGCGGGGCGCCCAGGCCATCGTCGTCGACGATGAGCCGGCCGGGGCAGGTCGGGATCAGGTCCGTCAGTTCGGCGCACGCTTCCGCCAGCTTCGCGGACGCCACGATGCTCCGCGCGCCGCAGTCCTTGACGATGTACGCGGCCTCCTCGGCGGTCAGGTAGCGGTTCACCGTGGTCAGGTAGAGGCCCGACCGGATCGCCGCCCAGTAGACCTCGAAGTACCGGGGGTGGTTCTCCATGAAGATCGCCACGTGGTCTTCCGGCCGCAGGCCCCGGGCGTACCAGAGCTGCGCCAGCCGGTTCGACCGCCGGTCGAGTTCCAGGTAGGTGACCGTCTCGCCGGTTCCGGCCATGACGACCGCCGGCTTGTCCGGGGTTTCACGCGCGTACCTGCCGGGATACATCCTCCGCCTCCGTCTCGCGCTCTTCTCGCCCGCGGCTCAGGAACCGACCGGCTCCATCTGCCAACTGACCATCGTTTCGATGCGGCAGGCCAGGAAACGGGTGGCGTCGATCTCGATCTCGGCGTCCACCATCGCGCTCTCCGAGGAATCGAAGGTGCCGGTGATCACCGCCTCGATCAGGCCGTCCTGGTCGACGCGGACGTCGTTCGGCGTGCGGAACCGGAAGCCGGCGTCGCGGATCCGGATGTTCGCGTTGGAGTTCCCGAACCTCGTGAAGGCGTTGACCAGCGTGGCGCAGGCCTCGGGCTCGCCCACGGCCGCGTCCGCGAGTCCCGGCAGATGAACGAGGAAAGCGGCGAGCCTCACGTCGTCATCGTCGCGTTCCAGGATGAAACGGAACTCCTCATCCTGCGGCCCGGTGCCGGCCCACTCGCCGAGGGTGAAGACGACGAGTTCGACGCCCAGGAGATCGCCCCGCTTGTCGCAGCCGCCGAGCGACAGGAGCAGCAGCGAGGCAGCCAGGAGGATGGCCAGACGGCGCGGATGGCTGAAGCGCGGGGTCGGCGGAGAGTCTGAAGCGAGCATCGGGTGACTCGGCGAACGAGGTCACACTATCGCAGCACCGCCGGCCGCCGCCGGCTCGCCAGCAGCAAACCGACGCCGAAGATGGTGAGCGTGCCGATGACGGTGATCATGTAGCTGTGCAGCGGAATGCGCAGCATCGCGAGGCCGCCCTCGAGCCGCGGAGAAACTGTCATCCACACGATGACCAGCACCCCTACGGCCACTCCCGCCTGCGCCGCCGCCCGATCCGCCCGGGGCGCCAGGCGGTCGAGCGCGAACAGCCCGAGCAGTCCGCCGGCAAAGATTCCCGACACCGTCCACCAGACGTCCAGCAGGCTCTCGGCGCCGATCATCAGCAGCGCGGCGCCGGTGCCCAGCACTCCGATCACGACCGTGGCCCTGCGCAGCACGCGCAGATCCTCGGCCTCGCCGCCATCGGCGTCCCGCTCGGGCCGGATCCAGGTCCGGTAGATGTCCGACAGGAAGACCGTGGCCGAACTGTTGAACGACGTGTCGATGCTGCTCATCGCGGCCGCGAACAGCGCCGCGATCAGCAGACCCGCCGCGCCGGACGGCAGCCGGGTCGAGATGTAGTGCGGGAAGGCCTGATCGGCGGCGAGCCCGGCCGCCTCGGGCTGTCCCTGAAGAACGACGAACAGCCCGGTTCCGATGAAGAAGAAGACGGCCGAGACCGGCAGGTAGAGACCGGCCGCAAGCCACACCGAGCGAGACGCGGCCCGGTCGCTGTTCGCGGCGTGGTAGCGCTGAACGTAGCTCTGATCGATGCCGAAGTTGGTGAAGTTGATGAACAGGCCGTAGACCAGGACGACCCAGAACGTCGAGGTCGTGAACTCGAAGGAGAAGCTGCCGAGCGAGAACTTCTCCGCCGCCCGCGCCGTCTCGATCAGGCCGCCCAACCCGCCCTGCGCATCCGCGACCAGGAGTCCGACGACGATCAGAGCACCCACGGTCAGCACCACGCTCTGGATCACGTCGGTCCAGATGACCGCCTCGATGCCTCCGACCAGCGTGTAGACCGTGACGACGATGCCCGTGCAGAGAATGATCCAGGCCACCGGCCAGCCGGTCAGGGCGTTCATCGCCAGGGCCACACCGAACAGGATCGAACCGACCCGCGCGAACTGCGTCAGGAGGTAACAGGCTACGGCGTAGGTCCGCGCCCAGCGGCCGAAGCGCGCCTCCAGGTGATGGTACGCCGATATCGCGTCGCCGCGGCGGTAGAACGGAATCCACCAGCGCGCCGCCAGGAACGCCGCGACCGGCAGGGACAGCGAGAACACGAAGGCGTTCCAGTTGCCGCCGAACGCCTGCCCGGGCACTCCGATGAACGTGTTGCTCGAAAGGAACGTGCCGAACATCGACATGCCGACCGCCCAGCCCGGCAGCGCTCCGCCCGCGACCATGAAACCGCGCGCCGTCCCGCTCCGTTTGGCGAGCGAGAGGCCCAGCGCAACGACCGCCGCCAGGTAGGCGGCGAAGACGACGAGATCGGCGCCGGCGGTCACTCGGAAGGCAGGACCGGCGCTTCGTGCGGCCACTCGACGCCGGGCATCGGGTACCGGGGCAGCGCCGCCGGGTCGAGGACGACGTGCCGGATGCGGGTGCGGCGGTGCGTGTACGTCACGTGGACCAGCCCGTCACCGGCCTGAATCACTGCCGGATAGGAGTACTCGCCGTCCTGGTCCTCCAGCATCAGCGCGGCGTCCCAGGCGTTCCCGGCGTCCGAGAGCGCCACGTTGAGCCGGGAGCGGGAGCCGGCCCAGGCGCCGTCGATGCGTACCTTGTGGTTGTACACGAGGAGATGCCGGCCGTCGGCCAGGGTCACGCCGTCGACGCCCGCGTCCGGGTTGAGCAGGCCGGTGGCGTGGATCGGCCCCCAGGTCTTGCCCTCGTCCGCGGAACGGGAAGCGGCGATGCGGCTCTGCTTGGATCGGAACATCGCCAGGAGTTCGCCGCCGCCGAGCGTGAAGATGGTCGGCTGGATGATCCAGAAGTCCTCGCCGTCCGCCGTCTTGCCGGCCAGCCGCTCGCTGCGCGTCCAGGTTTGCCCGAGGTCGGGCGAACGCTCGAAGTGCGCCCGCCAGGCGGGAGGTTCGGGCGCGTCCTCGATGCTCGAACCCGCCAGCATCGAGCCGTCGGCGAGAGTGATCGGCTTGTTCTTGATCGGTCCCAGGATGCCGTCCGGAAGCCGCCAGGGCTCGCTCCAGGTGCCGCCGTCGTCCTGCGATTCCATGACCATCCCCCACCACTCCGGCGGGCTCGGGCCGACCTTGTAGAAGAGAAGCAGCGGCGCGCCGTCTCGGGGCGGCTGGTAGAGAACCGGGTTCCAGGTCGGGTAGCGGGTACCGTCGGCCTGGACGCCGTTGGCCACTTCGGCGGGAGCCGTCCAGCCGTCGCCGCCGAGCCGGCTGAACCAGATGCCGACGTCGGGGTTGCGCTCGGCGGTGCCGCCGAACCAGGCCGCGACGAGGGCGCCCGAGGCGGTCTCGGCGATCGTGGAAGCGTGGCACTCGGGGTGCGGTGCGTCGTCGAAGATGAACTCGGCGAGCACGACGCCGTCCTGGCCCGCCGCCGGCGCCGCCAGCAGCACGATCGTCGCGGCCACAACTCCGGCCCGTAGCCCCGGACTCGTCACGGCGCGTCCCCCGCGGCCCCTGCAAGCACAAGCTCCTCCGCCTGCCTCACGATCTCTGCCGCCCGCTCCAGAAGCTCCTCCCCGGTCGCACAGCTGATCGGGTGCTCGATGACCGCGAACCCATAGTCCGGCGCGCCGCAGGCGCCAGCCATCAGTTCCGCGCCGTCGACGAACGCCGACGTCATGACGCCGACCGCCGGCACCCCTTCGCGCTCGAACGTGACGGCGTCGTGCAGACTGCACGACGAGCAACTCCCTCAGTCGCCGACGCCGGTAATCACCAGGCGCCGCTGCGCCAACCGACGAACCAGTTCGGGCTCCGCCGGAGCGCTGTAGTTCCCCTTCGTCGCCCGCTCGACCGAGGCCACGCCCCAGCGTTGCCGCAGCAGGGCTTCCAGATGGTCGAACAGGGGCTCGACGCCAGCCTTGCCGTTCGAGAGCAGGGCGACCGCGATGCCCTCGAGGCCGGCGAGCCGCGGCGCCGGCGTGAGCGGAGGAGGCGAACCCTCCCAGGACGGGTCGAGCACCTGCACGGCAGGGAGTGTAGCCGGGTGCCGGCTCGGACGACGGACTAGGCTCGCGTTACGCGGGAGGTTGAACAGCGATGAGGAAAATCCGCTACTGCGTCGCCATGAGCCTGGACGGCTACATCGCCGGACCGAACGGCGAAGCCGACTGGATCGTCATGGATCCCGACTACGACTTCGCCGAACTGTACGGCGAGTTCGACACTTATCTCATCGGCCGCAAGACCTTCGAGAGCACCGGCGGCCAGGACCAGGGCTCGATGCCGGGCGTGCGCACGTTCGTGTTCTCGCGCACTCTCGACCCGGGCGAGTACAGGAACGTCACGATCGTCGGCGACGACTGGAAGGAAGTGGTCCAGGCACTTCGGGAGGAAACCGGCAAGAAGGACATCTGGCTGTTCGGCGGCGGGTCGCTGTTCCGCAGCCTTGCCGAGGCAGGCCTGGTCGACACGGTCGAAGTGGCCGTGATTCCGGTGGTCCTTGGCGGCGGTGTTCCGCTGATCGCCGAACCGGCGCCGCGGATCAGGCTCGAACTCGAAGCACAGGACATCTACAAGGAAACCGGCACGGTCGGCCTGGTGTACTCCGTGGAGCGGCCCTAGCTAGTTCTCGTCCAGAAACGCGGTTTTCTGCGCTTCAGGAAGGGGGAATCGCAGGCTGGTTGAGAGTCTTCAGAGGCTGTTTCGGGGTGTAGCGGCGGTGCCCGGGGAGTGAATCGCCGGCGGTTGGCGGGTTTG
>JAJEHN010000031.1 GCA_022823665.1 Thermoanaerobaculia bacterium
GAAGGGCTCTACGGGCCCTGCGTGCGCTCTTTGGCCCCTCCTCGGAACCAGGGCCTCGCTGAGAAGACCAAGGATCGAAGTCGGGTGGTTCCAGAAGACTGGCCAAGTACCCGTGTGCTTGACTCGGTTACCTGGACATCAGAACCTTGGTGGAGATGACCCCGACGCCGAGTCGCACGCGGGGGGCCCCCCCCCCCCCCCCCCGCTACTCGGCGTCGGGGTCATCTCCACCAAGGTTCTGATGTCCAGGTAACCGAGTCAAGCACACGGTTACTTGGCCAGTCTTCTGGAACCACCCGACTTCGATCCTTGGTCTTCTCAGCGAGGCCCTGGTTCCGAGGAGGGGCCAAAGAGCGCACGCAGGGCCCGTAGAGCCCTTCCCTTGGTGAACCAGGAGACGGCGAATGCGTAGATGGCAAGGGTCTCCAGCCAGAAGACAGGGGAAGGAACGGGAGCGAGCTTGTAGGTATTGACGAGCACAATCAGAACCATGCACACCATGATGGTCCAACCGCTCACCAAGTACATCCGGTTTCTCCTCGTCTTGCCGGGTGTCTTCTGGTGCGAGTTGGTCTTCCGGAACTGGCGGCAGAAGAGGGCGAGTACGCAGAATAGGCCAGTAGCGGCCAAATAGTGCGCTACCTCGACAGGCCCTCCGTCGGTAGCCGGGAATAGCGCAACGCCGAGCGCGAGGCCAGCACCAATGTTGCCAAGAAGGTCATCACCTCGGCCATAACCCTTGTAGACCCAAAGGCAAACCGCTATGGCCACAAGAGTGCCGACGAAGATCCCGACCATCGGCGAGCCGTAGTAGTCGCTGATCGTGGACTTCACGTCGAAGCCGCCGCCACCTATCAAGACTATTGGCAAGAGGACTCCGAGGACCCCGATCGCTCGTCTGATGGCGAGCGCAGAAACGACCGTTGGTCGCTTGCGGTCTTCCATTGCGGCTTCTCCCCTCGGCTGACGGCTGGTTCTCAGGGATTCTAGCAGACCGTGGTGGCGGTGCCAACGAAGTCTCGGCGTCCTGACCGCGAGCCGCGCACCGTCCCGTTCGACGCGCACGATGTCGTCTGCCAACGGCCAGTCGATTTCGGCGACACGGCGGAGGACCAACCAACGCCGTGGGGTCTCACCAAGCCTGCGGAGAACAGGCGACCAAGAGTGCCTTGGATGACACCCGGACGCCAGAAGCGACGGACCCGACCGGCGTGCCGGCACGGCCACCCCGCCGCCCCGCCTGTGACAGCATCCCCCCGATGGTCGCGAGGACGCTGAGCCCCAAACTAGATCTTCTTCGGAAGGAGTACGTCCTTGTCCAGGCCTGGAAGAAGACAGCCGCCTACATCCGGCGGCACAACTGGTTCAGCGACACCCTCGACCTAGACTTGACCGCCGTGAAGGTGGAGAGCTTCGTCCGGGAGCTGGCCGCGGAGAGTCAACAGCCCCTGGTTTGGAAGGGCACCCCGCTTCGGCTTGTGCTGGCGCCCAAGAGATCGAATGTCCATCCTCCCTTGCCAACGTTCAGCCCCTGCGACTCAGCGCCTCGGTCTGCTACGACGCCACGGACCTTGGAATCGCCGCCGACCTTCGCGAACGATCCGACGTCTACGTCATTCCGGCACTCAACAAGGACGTCCAGACCTTCGACAACATTACGCTGGCCCTCAGCTACCAGATGTACCAACTCGTCGTCGTGGCAAACAACGGTCGCTACGGTGGAAGCAGCGCCTACTGGCCCATCGGCGCACCCCACGAACGAAGGCTCATGCACCTCCACGGCGAACACCAACCGACCCTCGGCTTCTTCAGGATCAAGGACGTCGTGGAGTACCGCCGAGGAAGACTCGAGCACCTCGACGACCGGTACAGGTGGAAGACGCCGCCTGCTGGGTACAGCAAGAAGTAAGCGCGGAGCGAGTGGCATCGGGAGCGGCAGAGGCCGGACCGCCGCGGTCGCAACAGGTCGCGCTCCTGCTACGGTGAAGCGAGAGGGTCATCAACGTGCCGCACCTGCCCCGCTGCTTGGAGGGAACCCGTTGCCAGACAGAAGCGCCGAGATCCAGCCTGGGGCGCTCCTCACCGAGGAACTGGAGTTCTACGAGAAGCACTTCGACGAGTACGCGACCAGATTCCCGGACCAGTACGTGCTGATCTGCGGCCAACGGTTGATCGGCGTCTTCCCCACTCGCCGCGAAGCGATCGACGAAGGCTACCGACTGGGCGTTCGGAAGATGCTCGTGCGCGAGTGCGGCACCCGCCCCGAGCCGGTGTTCATGCCGACCCTACTTCGTGCGTCCATGCCGGCCCCAGACGGCCAGCCGGTGCGGTAAAGTCGCCCTCCCACGCAGGGATGGGAGGTGGTGCAGCGGCACCACGCGAGAGAGATGCGGGGATCCAGGAATGCGACGACCACAGCCAGTCGACCTGCCGCCACGCCGGTCCGACAACGACAAGCGCAGGTTGGTGGTGGATCCTCCGCCCGTGCTGCTGGAGCGTCTTGAGTCCGCAGTCAACTACGCGGGGAGCTCGAAGCACAAGCGCCACCCGCACCTGTACAACCTTCCGCCCTTCAAGGGCAAGCGGGGTGACGCCACTCTGTGCGATGGGCATGCCGGTTTTCAGCCTGAGGACATGCGGAGTATCCCAAGCCTGGTTCGCCGAGGCATCAGGGCCGGGTTGGTCAGCGAAGAAGGGCGCATCATCTGGGCCGTTGCGAACGATGGCTGGATGTTCGAGTTCCGGCAGACCAACGCGATGCAATCCGAGTACCACGGCTACCCGCTTCGCCGAACCGAGGCCATCGCGGAACCGGTTTTCCGTCGCTTCGCGCAGTGGGCGCAGGAACAAGGCACGCAGATAGACCACGACGCGGCGGAATCATGTCAGCGCAAGTACGGGTTTGGTAATGCCTGAGTTCCAGATCGAGTCCGTGCCGCAAGAGGACGGCCTGCAACGCGTCAAGATCAGCGCGGGCGATAGCGTCTTGACGCGCCTTGAGCGGCCCGGCGACTCCTCTCAGGACGACTGGCTGCACGTTCCGGCAGAAGCGCTGGCGTTCTGGTTCGTCGACAATTGGTGGCGAATCCGTTGGGAACCGGATCCCCCGGCCGGTTTCACTCCTGAATGGCGACTGGCGCACGACATCTCTTCGGTCGGTGGCGGCTACTGCTGGCCGCGCGTTGCGTTATGGGGCGAGGGTGAGCAGGTCGGCGTTGAGGCGCAGGCAGACGAGCCGACCTCGTCCCTGCGTTACCTAGCCAACGGCAGGTTCCTGGTCCGGGCGGCGAGCTTTGAGGCTGGCGTCGATGACTTTGTGCGGCTGCTCCTGCAGTCGGGTACGCCGGACGGCGATGCGCTGAGAACCTGCTTCCAGCATCTGTCGGCCGAGCGAGATGACCCGGCGGTCGCAGCTTGGCGGAAGCTAGAGGCGCAACTTGGCTTCGATCAGGACAGGGCGCCGGACGAACTGATGACCGCTCTTGCCGCGTTGGCGGACGAGTACGGTCTGGACGGCGTCCAGGAAGCGGCACTGGCTACGCAAGGCGGCGACGCGGCAACTGTGCTGCAACGGGAGATCGAAGTCGCGCGGAACTCCGCGATCCAGATGACGAGCCCGCTACCGGCGGAAGCGATGAAGGTCGACGCCAAGTCCGGGCGCGAACCGTGGCAGTTGGCGGAAGATGCCGCGCGGCAACTGCGCGACCTTATCGGGCTCCCAACTGAGCCTTTGTCCAACCACGCCGTGAGCGATGTGGTCGGCTTCGACGTGGCCGGGAAGATCCGGCTGGCGCGGCGCGACGCGAGGTACGGCCTGCGCCTGCGCGACGGGCGCGAGGATCTGCATCGCGTCTCGCTGAGCAAGAGCCAGCCGCCTTCGGGGCGGTTCGAGATCTGCAGAGCTCTTGGCGACGTTTTCTGGTCCGGCGGAGACCGCTTGGGTCCTCTCTCGACTGCGAACTCCGCGCGGCAGAAGTTCCAGCGCGCTTTCGCGCAGAGTCTGCTGTGCCCCGCCGAGAGCCTTCTTGCGTACTTACGCAAGGATCGGCCCGGTGCCGACGACGTGGAAGCCGCCGCGCACTACTTTGATGTGCAGCCCAGGGTGATCCAGACGATACTCGTGAATAAGGGGATCGTCAGCCGGAGCGAGTTCCAAGGCATGGTCGCCGCAAGCTGAAGTTGCGCGAGTTGTCCGGGTCGAGCCAAGCACCCGCGCTGGTAGCCCTCTTCGCTACGTGGCGGAAAGATGCTCGGCGACCTTGAGCGCGTGGCTTCGGACGAACGCCGGCAGCAGGGCGTTCCCGACCATCGCGGCCCGCGCCGGTTTCCCGCCTGCTGGCAACTCTGGCTGCACCTTCATCCGAAGCCAGTCGGTTGTTTGGCTTTCGCGGATCGTTCCTGGCCACGGGATGCCTCGTTCAGTGTGGAGCGACCCGAAGGCCGCTGCCTGTTCGGCGCCTACCGTACACCGGATGGCTGCGGGCTCCAGACGGCCGGGCCGGCGCGGTTGCTCAGACGCCGCTTCTGAATCCGTGGAGCCGATCGTCCCGGAGTTCGCCACTTCGTCGCCAAGACTCTCCCAGCGGCGCCTCACTCTTCTTGGCCGACCGGACATACGGCCTGAGCTTCTTCTCGATCTCGTCGTAACGAGCCGCGGCCTTCTCCCACCTGTCCTTCGCCAGTTCCTTAGGCATCGGAGTTCCCCTCGACAACCGACGAAGCGTGTGCGTAGAACGACTGATCTTCGGTCTCGATGAGCTTAGCGACGTTCCGGCCTACAAAGTCCCTCGTGCGAACGTAGAGCTCGTAAACGAGATTCCAGCGGTCCGAATCGGTATCGTTCACTTCTACCGCGAGCCCGCACTTCTCGGCCTCGGCATGGTAGATGGGACGACCATGTACCTTCTTGTGCTGAGGGAGCAAGAAGATCTTCACTCTGTCCTTTATCGACTTGGCGCTAGCGCCTGACAGCATCCCGTCCTTCAGGCATCGAACGGCCATATCGGCAGCAAGATCCCGCTCGGTTTCCAGGTGGCTGATCTCGCTCGCGTCGAAGCTGGCGAGTTGCTGCAAGTACGGTTCCAGATTCCCCTTTGCGCGTACAGCATTTCTGAACATCCTGTGGTAGCTGTTGATGACATCGTGAACCGAAACCACCTTGCCCTGAAAGACGACCTGCGGGTCGATGGGTCCCAATTCGGACGCGGGACCCATCAGGATCTTGCTCGCCCCGAGGCAGACCATAGTGGCGGCGGACTTCGCCTTCGCCGGAACGATGGCCCAGTACTCACCAGTACCGCTGTATGACCTGAGCACGTTGATCATCCGTTCGGCGGCGAGTCCCGACCCGCCGGGAGAGCTGATCATGATCGCCATGCCGTTGGAGAGGTCGAGGGTGCGCAGTATGTCCTCCAGCGTCTCAACATCCTCGTCCGCCATCGCGACAGGGTGGCCAAAACTCGTGAAGTAGGTTACGACAGGTCGACCAAGGTCCCGAGACAGGTCCGCAAAGAGGCTTCTCCGAGTCGAGTGCCCCTGGGCCCGCTCGGTCTGGAGACGACCTATGACCGTGTTTCGTCGCGGCATCGTGGCGGTTCGGGTGCGAGTCGATCATCGGCCAAGGGTCGTGGCGTGGACCTTCCCTTGGCAGCAGAGTTCCTCAGAAGGAGGCGGAGCGTAGCACGCGTGCCCTCTCGACCAGGCCCCCCATCGGCTTCCTAGCTTACCTAGCGGGCAGTACACGCCGACAGCGGGCGGCGAGGCCCTCTCCCGCCGACAAGACCACCGGAACGCCCGCGAGCGCGCCTCGGGCGACCAGGACGCGCACCGAAGACCCGCCCAGAGACGGCGCTCGGCTCGGCGCCGCCCTAGCCGTTCATGCGGACGCTGGAGCCGCCACAGTTCCACTATGTCCCGCGCCCGGCTGCTACACGAAGACCCGGCGCTGCTGGCAATCGGCTGGACGCCGCACTCTAGCTTGTCGAAGGCTTGGACGACGCGGGCATCCAGGTCACCGGCGAGGAGTCTCCGCCGGCTCGGGACCGCCGGCCAGTGGATCCGCGCTACGTCCTGGAGTACGTTCGACGGCCGCCGCCGCACCTTGCAGAGGCGGTGGCGAGGGAGCGGAAGGCGTCGAGAACGGCCTGAGAAGCGGGCTCGCCGACCGGCGGCCGGCCGCGTTCGCCTCCAGGGATCAACGGCCGGAACTCCCGGCACGCGCTTGGCCGTCAGTATCGGCCGGTCGTAGTCTCTCGGCCGAGACGCAGGGAGGGTCGCGCTACCCTTCAAGCTCTCCTCCTGAGGCTCACGCTGCGGCGTGGGTCTTCGTGCCTATGGCCGAAACCGACCGGCCAGACTCTCGGGCCGGCCCGGTGAGTCGTCTCATGCTGGAACACTCCAAGACCATTCGTGACGTCAGCCGCGCCCTGCCAGCGCTTGTGCCCGCTGACCCCGACTTTGCCGTGCCCGTCTCGGCCGAACTGCTTGACGCCCACACGAAGGCACTGCGCCACCACTACGACGACATCTTCCCGGTTGTCGATCGCGCAGGCCACACGCTCGCGGGGGCGATCAAGAAGCTCGATCCCGGGAAGAGCCCCGATCCCGACGGTGAAGGCGTGGCTGCTCTCGAGCAAACCGAGACCTGTTTCAAGCACCGTCAAGAGCAGCTCCGCCACTTGCGCGACGCCTTCGTTGAGACCGGCGCTTCGCCTTCGCACGAGATCTTCGAAGCGCTCGACCGCCTCGACAACCTCTACATGTGGATCGTTGCGACGATGCAGGACGTACGTTGGGACGTCTTGATCTTCGAGGGACTCAAGGCCAAGGCCGCATCCCCAGACGAACGCTCCTTCACGTCCTCGGCGGAGTGGCTGGCGTCTCTTCCCGGCCGTTGACCTACGCCGTTACGCAGGCAAGAGGATCGGGTCGGACCAGCTACCTGATCAGCCCTCGGCGGGCGCCGAACGCCTCTTTCGCCTTCGCAGCCCGGTAGTCTTCGTACAGTTCGGGATCCGGGTCGACCTCCACCATCTCGCCGTTCTCGACGACCAGAACCTTCGTGCCGTGCACATGCGCGACCCAGTGCGCGCGTCGCACCGCCCGCTCCATCGCTGCGGGCACTGCCTGCATGTCGGGATCGTCGAGCTTCGATACGGGTAGCCGTCTCCCCTTCGCGGTCATCGGTTCCTTCCCTCCTCCACGAGAACCAAGTCGGCGCCTCGCCGGTCGAGTACCTGCCAGGAGTCTACGAAACCCCGGTAGACCTGCCGGAAGTTCGCCGTGCTCCTGGTGAAGCGCCGCCGAACGACGGCCTCGGGGATTCGGTGCCCTCCCTGCCGGACTCGCTGCTCTACCCGCCGGATCGCCTCCCGGGTTGGCCTTCGTCGCCCTTACGCTTGAAGATTCGGCGGTGACCGCCGAGATTTCAAGCATGATGACCCGTTCTCCGACGCCCGCGGGGGACGCGCGGCTCAAGGCACAGAGACCACAGGCGTTAGCCTTGCTGGCTCCATGGCGCTGAACCCGGTCGTCTTCACGGAGAAGGTCCTCCAGAGCTTTCTCCGCTACCAGTTGCGGGCCTATCCGTTCGCGGATCCGCACCTCCATGGGCAGATGCGGGAACTGCTGTCGCTCGACGAAGCGCGGCAGTCGCCGTTGCTGCAGGGGCCGTTCGTCAGCCTTTCGCGGCCCTTCCGCGGCGGCGCGGCCGTAGCGGAGCTGGCGGACGAGGGCCTGCTCCACCCTCACCTGGAGCAGCGGATTCCGAGCGACATCAAGGAACTCTACCGGCACCAGGAGAAGGCGATCCGCGCCATCGTCGGAGGTCGATCCACGCTCGTTTCGACCGGCACCGGCTCCGGCAAGACGGAGTGCTTCCTCTACCCGATCGTCAGTCGCTGCCTGCGTCTGCGGGACGAGGGTGCGCCGGCCGGGATCAGCGCCGTGATCGTCTATCCGATGAACGCGCTGGCCGAGGACCAGTTGATGCGGCTGCGCTCGCTGCTGGCGGGCACGGGCGTTTCGTTCGGCATGTACGTCGGCAAGACGCCGGAGAGGGAAGGCGACGTGGGCGGAGTCCGGCTTCCTCCGGGGTCTTCCCAGGCGGACTACGAGGCGCAGCTAGAGGCGACGCGTAAGACCAAGAGCGGCGAGAGCGTGTTCCCGGCCGAAGAGGCCTGCTCGCGGGAAGCGATGCGTTCGGCTGGCGGGCAACCTCGAATCCTGCTCACGAACGTGAAGCAACTGGAGCTGCTTCTCACTCGCCAGCGGGACGCCGAACTGTTCCAGAACGCCCGGCTCGACTACCTCGTGTTCGACGAGGCTCACACGTTCACCGGAGCGATGGGGGCCGAGACGGCATGCCTCGTTCGCCGTCTGCGGGCCTTCTGTGGCCGGCAGGCCGCGGACACGGTCTGCGTCGCCACCTCAGCGACGATCGTCGACCGCGACCGGCCGGAAGCGGCACGGACCTTCGCTTCGCGATTCTTCGGCGTGCCGGAGGAGTCCGTCGAGACGGTGGCGGAGGATTACGAGGAGGAGCTCTGGAGCGAAGAGAGATGGCTGCCGGCGGCGGCGCCACACGAAGACACCGCCGAAATCCTGGCCGACTGCGTGGCAGCCGTCGAGGATGACCTGGAAGGGCCGGGAGACGCCGTCCACCGCGCTTACCGGGCGCTCGCCGGCCGGGATCTCGACGGCGAAACCTGGCCCGAAGCGCTGTACGAGGCCTTGGCGCGGAGCGAGATCGTCTTTCGCCTGAACGAGGCGCTGCACGAGCCGCGACCGCTGCACGAACTGCCGCCGAAACTCCAAGAGGCCATCGGCCGGGAGATCACTGAGGCCGAGATCCTGGCCTGGCTGACCCTGGCCGCCGCGGCACGGCGCGATGGCCGGCCTCTGCTGCGGCCTGTGGTCCACGGCTTCGTGCGCGGAATTCCCGGCGCTGTCGTCTCCTTCCCCGACGAGAGGGACGAACCTCGGCTCTGGCTTGCCGCGGAGGACGAGATCGAGCACGGCGGGAGCGCGCCGGCCGAGGAGGCCGAACCGTCAGGTGAAGCGCGGTCAGCGCGGCTGCCCGTGCTCACCTGCACGACCTGCGGCCAGCACTACTACGAGGCCCACCTCGAGGACTTCTCGTTCACCGGCAAACGTCCGGGTGGCGGCGAGCCGCATGGGGAGGGTGTCGTCTGGCGAAAGCTCGACGAGGCCCGGGAGGGCAAGCGAGTGGTCCTGGTGGATCGCCTGATCGGCGGCGACGAGCACGACGCGGAAGACGAAGACGGTCCAGCCCAGGAACGACGCAACGGCAACAGCGAAGCCGCGAGCGTCCTCGAACGGCGAACGGCCCCGGTCCACCTCTGCCGGCACTGCGGCGCGGCCCATGAACGACCGGGCGGGGACTGCCTCGCCTGCGGCGCGCCCGGCCCGCGAATCCGCCTTCACGCCGTCCGCCAGAAGAAGGAAAGGCCCGGCGTCCTGACGAGCTGCCTCTCGTGCAACGCGCTGGGCGGCCGGGGCGGAGGCGGCCACTACCGCGAACCGGCACGGCCCGTGCGCGCCAGCAACGCCGCCGATGTCCACGTTCTGGCCCAAGACATGGTCCATCAATCCGAGCGGAGACGGCTGCTCGTGTTCTGCGACAACCGCCAGGACGCCGCCTTCCAGGCCGGCTGGATGAAGGACCACGCGCGCCGGTTCCGGCTGCGGTCGTTGATGGCAGACGGGCTCAAGGATGGGCACAGATCGGTGGGCGACCTGACCTGGTTCCTGGAAGACGCGCTGGAGGAGAACGAGGCGCTCTCTCGCGCGTTGATCCCTGAGGTCTGGGTCGTAGCCCGCAAGGAGGCTGTCGGCCAACGCCACCGCGAAGAACGGCGGAAGTTCCTGCGCATGCAGGTGCTGCGCGAGATCTCGGAGTCCGCCCGGCAACCCCTGGGGCTGGAACCCTGGGGCCGAATGAAGGTCGACTACGCCGGCCTGGACGCATCGCTGCCGTGGATCCAGGACCAAGCGCACCGCCTCGGGCTGCCGCCCGAGTCCATGCGCGAGGGGGTCGCCGCGGCACTCGACTACGTGCGCCGGCAGAAGGTCCTCCACGACGCGGAGTACAAGACGTTCACCAAGAACTGGCTCGCCGGCGACCTGGAGATCCAGCAGGGCTACCTGCGGCGGACCGGCGGACCGAAGGGCGTCAAGTTGCAACGCGGCCCCGGCGACGATCGCGGCCGCGTTCTGCAGTGGCTGAGCGAGGGCGGCCAGACCACGATGAGGCAGATGGCCGCGAAGTGGGGCGCCGAGCCGGCGCAGGCGGAGGGGCTGCTGCGGAGCCTGTTCGAGATGCTGGTTGAGCGCGGTCTGCTGCTATCGGTGCAACTCCTGGGCGCGCGCGGCAACCCGATGCCGAACGCCAGCGGCGTGTATCAGGTCGACGCCGATCGGATCGAGCTGACGCCCCACCGCGGCGTCTACCGCTGCCGAAGTTGCCGCGCCCGTACGGTCCGCCGGACGCCGCACGACTGCTGCCCCGCCTGGCGGTGTAGCGGCACGCTGGAGTGGCTGCGCGAAGACCCGGACGACTACGACCTGCAGCTCCTGGACGGCGGCTACTCCATGCTGCGCCCGGAAGAGCACACGGCGATGGTTCCGAACCGGGAGCGGGAACGCCTGGAGAACCTGTTCAAGGGTCGAAGCGACGCGGTGAACTGCTTCGTCTGCACTGCCACGCTCGAGCTCGGAGTCGACATCGGCGCTCTCGACGCCGTGCTGATGCGCAACGTGCCGCCCCTGCCCGCCAACTACTGGCAGCGAGCCGGGCGCGCCGGGCGACGTCATCGGATGGCCGTCGATCTGACGTACTGCCGGCCGGTGTCGCACGACCGCGCCTACTTCGCCCAGCCCGAGAAGCTGCTGGCCGGGCGGGTCGACCCGCCGGCGTTCAACCTGAGCAACGACGTGATGGTCCGCAAGCACGTCAACGCTTCCGTCCTCACCGGGCTGCAGCGGCTCAGCCGGGAGAACGGTACCGCACCGGGCGGACTTCCCGCAGCTGAACGGGAGGAGATCGGGGCGGCGCTCGAACGCTGCCTGCCGCGCCGCGTGTCGTCCTGGCTGTTCGAGGGCGACACCGTGCGTACGTCGCCGTTCGATTTCGGGCCCCTGGCCGAGGTGATACGCCGGCACCGGCGCACCCTTCTCGCCGAAGCCGAAGCGGCCTTCGCCCAGGGTTGGCCGGCAGCGGACGCCGAGGCGGCTACGCCCGAGGTGCTGGGCCGCTGCGTCGACTCCTTCACCGCCGGCCTGGAGGAAGCCGAACGCTCGCTGCGGCGCCGGCTCGAGTGGGCACTCGCCCAGATGGAGAGACTGAACCAGACCCGCCGGCCGCGCGGCACGCTCGACCCGGAGGACGACGCTCTGTTCCGACGCTGCGACGACCTGGTCAAGCGGCTCAAGGGACAAAGGCGCGCGAACCGCCGCGACGCCCAGGGGCACTACGACGCGAACACGTTCAACGTGTTGGCGGCGCAGGGCTTCCTCCCCGGCTACGGGCTGGAGACCGGGTCGGTCCAGGCAGTGGCGGAGGTACCGGTCTGGCACTCCGGGGCGCTCGCCTTCAACCTGCCCCGGCCAACCGGCATCGCGCTGCGCGAGTACGTCCCGGGCAACCTGATCTACGCCAACGGGCACCGTTTCGTCGCCAGGAGGTTCCTGCGCGGGACAGGCGAAGACCGGGAGGAGATGCCCGCGTTCGAGGTCTCGACCGAGCACCAGGCGGTGCGACAGTGCGACGCCGGGGCCCCGGCATCGACAATCAGCGGTGGAACGCTCAATACGCTCGCAGTCTGCGACGTGGACCTGGCCCATCGGTCCCAGATCTCGGACGACGAGGACTACCGCTTCCAGATGGCGGTTGCCGTCCATGGCGTCGAACGCGAAGGGCACCGCGGCGGCCACGCCTTCCACTGGGGCGAGCAGGACGCGTTGCTGCGTCACGGCGTCGAGCTGCGCCTGGTCAATGTGGGTTCGTCGTCCGCGATCGGCGACGGTTCCGGGCTGGGCTACCCGGTATGCACGGTCTGCGGCCAGAGTGTCTCGCCGCTGTCCTCCGAACGCCAGCAGACGGAGTTCGCAAAGAGCCACCTGGAGCGGTGCGGGCGCCCGGTGGACCGAATCGGCTTTCACGCCGACGTCACGGCCGATGTCCTCTCACTCCCGAGCCTGCCGGAGCCAGCGACCGCCTACAGCGTGCTGGAGGCACTGCGGTTCGGCGCCGCCGGTGTGCTGGACATGCACCTGGACGACCTGCAGGTCCTGGTCGTGGGCCAGGTCGACCGTCCCGAGGTGAACGCTCTGCTGTGGGACCCGATGCCAGGCGGTTCGGGCCTGCTCGATCAACTCGTCGAGCGCTTCGACGAAGTCGCCCAGGCCGCGGAGGCCGTCGCCGAGGGTTGCGCGTCCGGCTGCGAGCACTCCTGCATCGACTGCCTGCAGACGTTCCGGAACGGCTACTACCACAGCCATCTCAATCGAAAGACTGCGTTGGAGTGCCTGCGCCAGTGGGGGCGTGAGCTGGCCCTCTCACACCCCATTCCCGCTGCCACGCCAGCCGGCGGCGAGCCCACCGCCCAGCCCGTGAACGAGGCCGAGCGCCGCCTCAGGCACCTGCTCGTGGCGGCGGGCTTCCCTGAAGGCGTACGCGGCGAACAGATCAACCTCGGCCCCGGCCTGGGCACAACGACGCCCGACGTCATCTACCGCGGCCTCGGCGGTACGCCCGATGTGTGTGTGTACCTCGACGGTCTGAGTGAGCACCTGCACGGGAATCCCCGGACCGCCGAGCGGGACCGGGAGATCCGGTACTGGTTGCGACAGCAGGGCTACGAGGTCGTCGAGATCACCGTGACGGACCTCGATGACGCCGGAGCGATGACGCGCCATTTCGGGCGGCTCGCCATGTACCTGGGCGCCGAGGAGGTGCGGAAGTCCGTCAGCACCGGCGGTGCGTGGTTCGAAGAGGCGACACCGGCAGGGCCAGCCGCTGCGGCTCCGTCGCCGGAGGAAACTCAGCCAGGTCGCGCCGCCGTACTCCGATTCGTCGAGCCGACCCCGGAGAACCGCTACCAAGGCTGCGTGCCGTTTCTGGAAGACCTCGAAGCCGCGGCGGGCAACTTCGGTGATCCCCACGGAGCCTTGGGCGAGTTTGCCGATCCCGAAACCCCCTGGATCGAGGTCGACTCCGGGCGTCAGCTCACGCCCGACATGTTCGCGGCCAGGGTGGCAGGGAAGTCAATGGAACCGCGGATCCCAGACGGCTCCGTGTGCCTGTTCCGCAGAGGCGTCGCCGGGAGCCGAACTGGCCGCATCGTCCTGGTGCGGCTGCGGGACGCAGTCGACCCGGAGACCGGCGAGCGCTTCACCGTGAAGCGCTATCGAAGCGAGAAGCGCCCGGCAGACGACGGGCCGTGGCGCCACGTGCGGATCACCCTGGAACCGCTGAACACCGAGTTCGCAGCTATCGAGCTAGTCGCAGACAACGACCAGGGTTCGGGTGCGGTCAACATCCTGGCCGAGTTCGTCGATGTGCTTCACACGAACGCTCGGCACGAGTCGAAGAGGAGCTGAGATGACCGCAGAGTTGGGAGAGCTCGTAACGGCGGACCTGCGAAAGGCGTGGTCGCACGAAGCACACGACTTCACGCCTTGGCTCGCCGAGAATCTGGATCGTCTGTCAGAAGTGATCGGCCTGAATCTCGACATCGAGGGTCGCGAAGTCCAAGTGGGGCCGTACCGCGCTGACATCGTTGCCAATGATCCATCGGACGGCACTCGCGTGCTCATCGAGAACCAGCTTGAGAATGCGGACCTCCAGCATCTTGGCCAAGTCCTGGCCTATCTGGCCGGCTTGGAGGCGAAGGTGGTCGTCTGGATCGCCAAGGAGTTCGACGAACAGCACCGGTCAGCCATCCGGTGGCTGAACGACCACACCGATGATCCGTTCGCTTTCTTCGCGGTGCGCGTCCGGGTCGTCCAGATCGCTGAGTCACCGTTAGCGCCTGTGTTCGAGGTGTTGGAACGCCCGAACGAGTGGGACCGGAGAGTGCACGACGACGTCCGGACTGGGGAACTCAGCGAACTCGGCCAGTTCAGGCGTGACTTCTGGAACCACGTCGCCTCAAGGCATCCCACTGAGGTTCGACCGAACTACGCCGCTAGTTCCGTTCGTCACGACGTTGAGGCAACCGACCTGGCGGTCACACAGTTCGTTGCTCGGCACGAAGTCGGCGTCTTTCTCGTCGGCAAGCGTGGGGAACGCGACAAGGAGGTACTAGCAAGAGTCAAGCCCTACCGAAAGGCCCTTCAGGAGAAGCTCGGCGCCAAGCCGACAGACAAATGGGGAACTAGCGTTCTGGCGATGGACACGCGCGATCCAACCAATTGGGATCGAGCCGCAGAGTGGCTCCACGATCAGCGGAAGAAGTACGAGAAGGTGCTGCGCGAGGTCAGTGATTGAGCAACCAGTCTCTCGGACTGTTCAAGACGCTCCTGACGAAGATGGCCAAGACACCCGAACCCGCTCTCCTCGTATCGTGATCACCGCTCGCGCCTCCAGAGCTGGGCGTTGCCGCTCAAGCACCTCACTCATCAAGGCGATACGCCTCTCCGCCGGTGTGTCCGGAAGGCGCACTAGGCCCGCATGAGGCACTGCCTGTACGAAGACGAGTTCACCGAAGTCGGTATCGATCGTGACCAGAATTCGATCGTCTTCAGCGGCAAGCTCGAGCAGCGCACGGTCGCCTGGGTCGGTCCCAAGCTCCCGTGACTCGACCACATCGTGTCCTTCCTGCCGCAGCCAATCGGCCAATCGGCGACCGGCGCACCGGTCGATGAGGAACCGCACTACTCGCCAACAGTCACGGCGGACAGCGTGTCGCGGGCGATGACCGCGTGGGCGTATGCGGCGCAGGCCCGAACATCGTCCGCTTCTAGACCGGGATAGTCCTCCAGGATCGCTTCTTCGGTCACACCCTGGGCCAGCAGGCCGAGGATGAGTTCGACGGAGATTCGCATGTCACGGATGATCGGCTTGCCTCCGAAGACATCCGGGCGGGCGGTGATGCGGGCGAGGAGGTCAGTGTTCGTCATGCTCGGGCTCCTCAGGTGGGCAGACTCGTAGCCTACGCGCCGGTCCGCTCGTCGTCCAACTCCTCAGGCGACTGGTAACTTGGCTCCTATGCCACCAAACCGCCGCGCGTTCGCTGTGCTGAGCGGTCTCGCTCTGCTTCTCCTCTCAGCGGGCGCCACGATCGCCCAGCGGCCCTCCCAGCCCAACATCATCGTCATCCTCGCTGACGATCTCGGCGTGGAGACGCTCGGCACGTACGGCGGCACGTCCTATGAGACGCCGGAGCTCGACCGGATCGCGGCGGAGGGCATGCGGTTCGAGAACGGGCACTCGCAGCCGCTGTGCACGCCGACCCGGGTCAAGCTGATGACGGGGCTGCACAACTACCGGAACTACCGGGAGTTCATGGAACTCGACCCGGCCGATGTCACGTTCGCCCACGTGCTGGCGCAGGCGGGGTACCGGACGGTCATCTCGGGCAAGTGGCAGTTGACGAACAACCTGTACGTGGTCCACGAGGGGGCCTCGCCGCAGCAGGCGGGGTTCGACGAGCACCGGCTCTGGCAGCTCAGGCGGGAAGGGCGCGGTTCGCGCTACTGGGGGCCGACCCTGGTGACGAACGACCGCAAGGAGACCTGGGGCGAGGACGTCTTCGGGCCGGACCTGACGAACGACTTCGTGCTCGAGGCGATCGACGAACACGCTGCGGCGGATCCGGCGACCCGCAAGCCGCTCTTCGTCTACTACCCGATGGCGCTTCCTCACGATCCGTTCGTGACGACGCCGCACAACCCGGACGCGGAGTTGAACCAGGAGCGGTTCGCCGCGATGGTGGCCTACATGGATCACCTGGTGGGCCGTGTCCGGGCGAAGCTCGTCGAGCACGAACTGGAGCGGGACACGCTGCTCCTGTTCATCGGGGACAACGGCACCTCGACCCGGATCTCGTCGGTTCGCGACGGCCGGGAGGTCCCGGGCGGCAAGGGGCGGTCGCTCCAGACCGGCAGCCATGTGCCCTACCTCGCCTGGTGGCCGGGCATGATCCCCGCCGGCCAGGTGAACGAGACCCTGGTCGACGTCGGCGACGTGTTTCCGACCCTGGTCGAAGCGGCCGGCGCCGGCCTGCCGCCAGGCCTCGACCTCGACGGCGAGAGCCTGCTGCCGATGCTCAAGGGCGGCGCGCCGCTTGAACGCGACGCCCTGTTCATCCACTACGAATCGCGCTGGTACGCGGGCCCTCCGGCGCGCTACGCCTTCGACGAGCGCTTCAAGCGCTACCACGACGGCCGGCTGTTCGACCTCGCCGCCGATCCGAACGAGCAGTCGCCGCTCGACGCCACGAGCCTCGCGCCGGAAGACGCCGCCCGCGTAGAGGCGATCGACGCCCTGCTCGCCTCAAAGCCCGGAGCGATCCGCACCGCCGGCGCCTGGAGGCCGCCGACACCCGGCGTCAACCGCTGGACGCCCCCCGCCCACCGCCCGAACATCCTCCTCTTCATCGCCGACGACATGACGTTCAGCGACGCCGGCGCCCTGGGCAATCCGCAGGTCCACACCCCGAATCTCGATCGCCTGACCGAGCAGGGCACGACTTTCACCCACATGTACACGGCGACGGCCATGTGCTCGCCCACCCGGCACATGCTCTACACCGGCCAGTACCCGGTGCGAAGCGGCGCCTATCCGAACCACGCGAAGGCGAATCCCGGCACGAAGAGCGTCGTCCAGTACCTGAGCGGCCTCGGCTACCGGGTCGGTCTGGCCGGCAAGTCGCACGTGGCGCCGGAGGAGGTCTATCCGTTCGAGAAGGTGGCGGGCCGCGACCTCGACCCGGGCCAGATCAGCGAGTTCATCGGCCGCGATCCGGAGCAGCCGTTCGCGTTGATCGTCGCCTCGACGGAGCCCCACCAGCCCTGGAGCAAGGGCGATCCGTCGCGTTACGACGCGGCGGCGCTCAAGCTGCCTCCCTACTTCGTCGACACGCTGGAGACCCGCGAGGCCCTCACCCGCTACTACGCCGAGATCACCTTCATGGACGGGCAGCTCGGCCAGGTCCTCGATCTGCTCCGGGAGCACGCCGCGCACGAGAACACCCTGACGATGTTCTACAGCGAGCAGGGCATCAGCGGTCCGCTGGCCAAGTGGACGCTGTACGAAGCGGGTATCCGCACCTCGCTCGTCGCCCGCTGGAGTCGCCGGATTCCGTCCGGCCAGACCTCAGCCGCGCTGCTCCAGATCAACGACCTCCTGCCGACCTGGATCGAGGCAGCCGGCGGCGCCGTCCCGCCCGAGATCGAGGGCGAGAGCATGCTCGACCTGCTGCTGGAGCCGGGGCCGAAGCACCGCGACCTCGTCTATGGCATCCAGACGACCACCGGCATCATCGCCAATCTGGAGCCCTACCCCATCCGCTCGATCCGCGACGAGCATTACAAGCTGATCTGGAACATCGCCCACGAGAACCGGTTCACGAACCTCGTGACGGAGGAGAACCGCGACGGCTTCTACTTCTCGTGGCGCGACGCGGGCGAGGGGGATCCCGCGGCGCGGGCGCTGTACGAGCGGTACCAGCATCGGCCAGAGTTCGAGTTGTTTGACTTGGAAGTGGATCCGCATGAACTGAAGAATCTTGCGGAAGAGGCGGAGTACGAGGGGCGGATCGAGGAGATGCACGCGCAGTTGCGGGCGTGGATGGCGGATCAGGGGGATCTGGGGTTGCAGACGGAGGTGGAGGCGCCGGAGCACCAGTCAAGGCCGCGGTAGCGGGCGGAGAATTGTCGCCGCTTCGCGGCGCAGCGTTTCCAAGGGCGGGTCAGAAGACCCGCGCACCCAGCGGATCAGAAGAGCGGCGTTCCCAGCGGACCGGAGGGCTCGTGCACCCGGCGGTGCTACGCCGCCGTCTCCTGCTGCGCGTACTGCAACTGGTACAGGCGCCAGTACACGCCGCGGCGGTCCAGAAGTTCGTCGTGGGTGCCGTGCTCGCAGATGGCGCCGTGGTGGAAGACGTAGATGCGGTCGACGTCCTTGATCGTCGACAGGCGGTGGGCGACGACGATCGAGGTCTTGCCTTCCATGAGGTGGCGGAGGGCGTCCTGGATCAGGGCCTCGGTCTCGGTGTCGACGCTGGACGTGGCCTCGTCGAGCAGCAGGAGCTGCGGTTCGCGGGCCAGCGCGCGGGCGAAGGAGAGCAACTGCCGCTGGCCGGTCGAGAAGTTGACGCCGCGCTCGCTGACCTTGTGCGCCCAACCGTTCGGCAGCCGCTCGATCAGGTCGTCGACGTGGGTGGCGCGCGCCGCCTCGTCGACCACGTCGTCGGCGACGTCCCGGCCGAGGACGATGTTGTAGCGCAGGTCGCCGTCGAACAGGAAGACGTCCTGGAGCACGAACGCCATCCGCCGCCGCAGTTCGGGCTTCGGAATGTCGCGGATGTCCCTGCCGTCGACCCGGATCGATCCCTCCTGCAGCTCGTAGAGGCGCGCCAGCAGCTTGAGCGTCGTCGTCTTCCCGGAGCCCGTGTGACCGACGATCGCGACCCGCTCGCCGGCGGCGACCCGGAAGGAGACGTCGCGCAGAACGGTTTCCGCGCCGTAGGCGAAGGTCACGCCGTCGAACTCGACCTCGCAGCCAGCCGCCTGCGCTCCCGGCTCCGCCGCCGCCGCGGCCGGCGTCTCGACCCGGCCCTCCGGTTCCCGAGGCTCGTCCAGCAACTGGAACACGCGCTCGGCGGAGGCCATCGACGACTGCATCACGGAGTACTTCGCCGACAGGTCCATCAGCGGCCGGAAGAACCGGCTCATGTAGTCAGAGAACACGTAGATCGTGCCCAGCGTGATGCCGCCCAGTCCCATCATCTGCGCGCCGTACCAGAAGATGAGCGCCCGGGTCAGGTTCGTCGCCAGGTCGACGGTCGAGAACAGCAGCGCGTCGTAGCGGATCGAGCGCAGCCAGGAATCCCGGTGAGAGGCGTTCTCGCGGCTGAAGTCCTCGAAGTTGCGCCGTTCGCGGGCGAACAACTGGACCACCTTCATGCCGGAGATCGTCTCCTGCAGGTGGGCGTTGAGGCGGGCGATCTTGACCCGGACCTCCCGGTACGCCTCCCGCACCTTGTAGCGGAAGATCGCCGCCGCGATCCCCAGGACCGGCACCAGGGCCAGCGCCGCCAGCGCCAGCCGCGGGTCGATCGCGAACAGCATGGTGAGGATGACGACCATGACGAACACATCGGCCACCATCGCGATGACACCCGCCGAGAACATCTCGGCCAGGTGCTCCAGGTCGTTCGTGAGCCGCGTCACGAGGCGGCCGACCGGGTAGCGGTCGAAGAAGCGCATCGGCAGCCGCTGCACGTGATCGAACAACGTCCTGCGGACGTCCCGGACCGTGCGCTGGCCGAGCGAGATCATCGTGAAGGCCCGCAGCCAGTCCATGATCAACGTGACGATCGAGATGGCGAACACCAGCCCGAACATCCAGGCCAGGGGTCCGAGTCCCAGCCGCGGCACGACGAAGGGCGCCATCCAACCCACCTCCGTCGTCGCCTCTCCCTCGGTCAGGTAGTTCAGCGCGGCGCCGACGACCAGCGCCGGCATCAGCTCGAGAACGGCGCGCGGCGGAATCAGGGCGAAGTTGAGCCCGATCCAGCCGCGGTAGGGCCGCATGAACGGCCAGAGCCGCTTGATCAGCTCCGTGTCGTAGACCTTGCCGAGGTCCCGCTCGCGGCCGAGCTGGGCAGCCTCGCTCCGCTCCTCGCTCACGACGGCTCCCCCAGGGGCAACCGCCGCTGGTCCGAAACGGCCGGGGCAGGGACGCCGGCGGCCGGCTCGGCCAAGGCTGCGCCACGATCGCCAACCTCGAGCTCCGACAGCAGCTCCTGGCGATGGTGCAGGCGGGCATAGAAGCCGCCCAGCTCGACGAGTTCGCGGTGGGTCCCGCGCTCCGTGATCCGGCCGTTCTCGAGCACGACGATCTGATCCGCGTGCCGCACGGCCGAGATCCGGTGCGCCACGATGAAGCACGTGCGGCCGCGCCGCCGGCCCTCGAGGTCGCCCAGGATCGCCTCCTCGGTCCCGTGGTCGACACTCGAGAGGGAGTCGTCCAGGATGAGGATCGACGGGCGCAGGATCATCGCCCGGGCCAGGGCGACGCGCTGGCGCTGGCCGCCTGACAGGGTGACCCCGCGCTCGCCGACGACGGTGTCGAAGCCGTCCTCGAACTCCTCGATCTCCCGCTCGACCTGGGCCCGGGCCGCCGCCCGCCTCACCTCCTCGAGATCGGCGTCGGGTACGCCGTAGCGAATGTTCTCGGCCACCGAAATGGAGAACAGGAAGCTGTCCTGCGGCACCATCGCGATGCTCGAACGCAGCAGGTGGACCGGCATCCGGTTGAGATCCACGCCGTCGATCAGGATCGCGTCGTCGTCGACCTCGAGGAGTCGCGGCACCAGGCTGACGAGGGTCGTCTTGCCGGAGCCGACCGGTCCCACGATGCCGACCGTGCTGCCGGCCTCGACGGTCAGATCGACACCCTTGAGCGCCGGCACGTAGCTGCCCGGGTAGGTGAACGTGAGGTTGCGGAACTCGACGCGCCCCTTGATCTCCGAAACCGCGGCGACGTCCTCGCGATCACGGATCGACGGCACGATGTCCAGAACGGAGCCCAGCCGCTCCAGCGCCGCGAGGCCGCGCTGGGTGATCGACACGACGAAGCCCAGCATCATCGTCGGGAACGTCAGCATGCCGATCAGGCCCCAGAACAACCACAGGTCCTCGGTGCCGAGTTGTCCCGCCTGCACCCGCTGGCCACCCAGCCACAGCACCACGGCAGCCGACAGCGCCGGCACCAGGCCGACGCTGGCGAACATCGTCGTCTGCATGACCCCGACCTTCATCATCCGCCGGAAGAGCTCCTGGTTCTGCTCCTCGAAGCGGTCCCGCTCCAGGTTGGACAGGTCGTAGGCCTTGACGACCAGCGCGCCCGACGCGTTCTCCTGGACGACCGTCGAGACCTTGCCGAGCTGCTCCTGACCGGCCAGATTGGCCTGGAACATGTAGCGGCTGTAGTGCCGCGTGATCAGGACGAAGAGAGGGAAGGGCCCCAGCGCCCAGAGAGTCAGCGTCGCGTCCACCGGCAGCAGCACGATCAAGGCGCCCGCGAACAGCACCGGCGTCTGCAGCAGGTTCAACAGGCCCATCCCCAGGAACATCCGGATGCTGTTGATGTCGTTCACGGCCCGCGACATGAGGTCGCCGGTGCGGTGAGCGAGGTAGAAGGACTGCGGCAGGCTCTGGAGATGGACGAAGTAGTCGTTGCGAATGCGGAACTCGATCTGCCGGCCGATGTTGAACATGACGATGCGCGAGAACAGCCGCGCCAGAGCCAGACAGACCGAGGCGACGACCAGCCACAGGATCGCCCTCCCGACCACGTCCGGGGCGTTCTCGAAGGCGGCGACGATGCGCCGGATCGACAGCGGGATGAGCTGAAAGAAGAGCGCGTAGAGGAGGGTGAGAATCCCGCCCAGGACGTAGGCGCCGGGGGCGAGGCGCATGTACCCGAACAGGCGGGCGAGCGGCTTCTGGCTTCCTTCCGCCTCACCGTCCATGGCGGGGGACCATAACAACGCGGTTCCTCCGAGCGCCGCACGGCTGGGGTAGGCTGCCGCAGCTTTCCCCAGCGCAAGTACGCCATCCATGAAGCTCCACTGGTTCGTCTTCCTCACGCTGATCGGCATGTGCCTTGCCGTCGGCGCGGCATTCGTCGCGCCAACGGAAGTGGTCGTGCAGGACGGCGCGACCGAGCAGGTGGTGAGCAGCAGCGGCTTCCAGCACGACCGTTTCTCGACGATGCGCCAGGGCGGCCCGGGCGCCGAACGCCACGCCAGGACGCTCTGGATCGGCTGGGCCTTCGTCATCTTCCAGGTGCTCTTCTTCGGCGGCTGCCTGGCGATGGGCATGGAGCGGCGGGGCGCCGAAGGCCCCTCACTGGGACCCGCCCGCGGCCCGCTCCTCTACGCCACGTTGATTCTGGCGGCGATCTTCACCGCGCTCGTCTTCTCGTACCAGCGCTACGCCACCGCGGACACGCACACCCTGTTCCTCGGCTTCCCCAGGCCGACGGCATGGGTGTTCTACGCGGTCTGGCCGTTCCCGGTGTACCTCATGTTCGTCTACATGCGGATCTTCGACCGCTGGTTCTTCACCGAGGAGGACGAGCGGAAGGTGGCGGAACTCGCCGCGGCCCAGCGGCAGCGGGAGCTTGATGGCGGCGGCAGCGACGCGGCCCGGGCGGGAGGCGGCTGATGGAGGAGAGTCGCAACGCGGTCGTCCTGACCTGCCTGCTCATCTACTTCGCCCTGTGCATCGGCGTCGGCGTCTGGGCGCTCAGGCGCACGAAGTCGTCCCAGGACTTCTTCATGGCCGGCCGCGAACTCGGCATCATCGTCACCGCCTTCGCCCTCTTCTCGAGCACGCTCTCCGGGTTCGGCTTCGTCGGCGGCCCGGGGCTCGTCTACAGCCAGGGCATGACCTCGGTATGGATGATCGTCTGCGGCACGGTGGCGAGCTGCTTCACGTTCTTCCTCGTGGCGAAGCGGCTGCGCATCTTCTCCGAGGTGTACCAGACGGTGTCGCTGCCCGACACCGTGGCGCTCCGCTACCAGAGCGAAGTCACCCGGTTCCTCACCGCGGTGGCGATCATCCTCGGCGTCGTCGGCTACCTGGCTGCGCAGATCATGGCGATGGCGGTCGTTCTCCAGGAGATCCTGAACAGCGTCGACTGGGTCCCGCATGTCAGCCTGGGCGCGGCGATGAGCATCTCCGTGGCCGTCCTCGTCTTCTACTGCGTGACGGGCGGCATCATCGCCGGCGTCTACACCGATGTCGTCCAGGGCGCGGTGATGGCGGTGGCCGGCGTACTCGTCGTCATCGCCGCGGTCAACGCCGTCGACGGCGGCCTCGCCGGCGGCGCGATGACCCTGGTGAACGACGATCCGGAGGCGATCGGCCCGTGGGGCACCCTGGGCATCATGGGGGCGCTGTCGTACTACTTCCTGTTCGTGGCCGGCGCCTGCGGACAGCCGCACATCGTCACCAAACTGATGATGAACAAGAAGATCCGCCAGTTCAAGCAGATCTTCCTGGTCAGCGCGATCGCCGGCGTTCTCGCGGCGCTCCTGTGGATCGCGATCGGCTTCGCGATGCGAGCGCTCGTAGTCGGCGGCGACCACCCCGAGCTCGGCCAGCCCGACGACGCGGCCTACGCCTTCCTTCAAGCCTACGCGCATCCGATCCTGGCCGGCATCGTCTTTGCCGCCCTCTTCGCGGCGATCATGTCGACCGCGGACGGTTTCCTGAACATCGGCGCGGCGGCGATCATCCATGACATCCCGAAGGCGATTACCGGCAAGCCGCTCAGGAAGGAGCTGTTCTGGGCGCGCACGGCGACGCTCGCCCTGGCTGTCGGCGCGGCGCTCTTCGTGAGCCTCTCCAAGGAGGACCTGGTCGCCCTGCTCGGCACCTTCGGCTGGGGGACGTTCGCCGCGGCGCTCGTGCCCACCGTGGCGATCGGCTTCAATTGGAAACGGGCGACCGCGCTCGCGGCGAACGTCGCGATCATCTCCAGTCTGGCGGTCAACTTCTTCATCGAGATCAGGGAGATCCAGGTACCCCACGGCATCCACGGCGGCGCCATCTCACTGCTCCTGTCGCTGACGCTCTTCTTCGGCATCTCACTGCTGTCGAAGCCGAAGCCGCTGCCGGAAGAGATCGACGCGATCATCGACCTCTAGCCGCCCATGACGGTCTCGCCCGACTTCCAGCGCTCCGAAGCCGCCACAGAACGCGGCTTCCCCGATGTCGACGCTGTGGTCTCCGCCCTCCGCGCCGAGGACTACATCACCGAGCGCGATCTCGCCACCGCGATCTACCTGTCGCTCCGCATGGGCAAGCCGATCTTCCTCGAGGGCGAACCCGGCGTCGGCAAGACGGAGGTCGCCAAGGCGCTCTCCCGCTGCCTCGGCTCCGAGCTGATCCGGCTCCAGTGCTACGAGGGGCTCGACGTTTCGACCGCCGTCTACGAGTGGAACTACCGCCGGCAACTGCTCCACCTGCGCGGGCTCGAGGCGACCGGCGGTGCCGACGCCCGCACCGCGGTCGACGACGTGTTCTCCGCCGACTTCCTGCTCGAGCGGCCCCTGCTGCGCGCGGTCCGGCAGAGCCGCAGGGGCCAGGCCCCGCCGGTGCTGCTGATCGACGAGCTGGACCGGGCCGACGAGGAGTTCGAGGCCTACCTGCTCGAGATCCTGGCCGACTTCCAGATCACGATCCCGGAGATCGGCACCGTCGCCGCCGAGACGCCTCCGGTCGCCGTCGTGACATCCAACCGCACGCGCGAGGTCCACGACGCGCTGAAGCGCCGCTGCCTCTACCACTGGATCGACTTCCCGGACTACGAGAAGGAAGTCCAGATCGTCCTGCGCCGCGTCCCCGAGGCGCCCGAGCACTTCGCCGCCGAGATCGTCCGCCTGGTCCAGGCGCTGCGCGAGGAGGACCTGTTCAAGCAGCCCGGCGTCGCCGAGACCCTCGACTGGACGAACGCCCTGATCGCCCTCGACCAGGAAACGCTCTCCGACGCCATCCTGCGCGACACCCTGGGGGTCCTGCTGAAGTACCAGGACGACCTCGACAAGATCAACGACGAGGCGGTGCGCCGGCTGCTCCGGAAGAGCCAGTCAGAGTAGCGGGTAGGCCAGAAGCCTGGCTTCCACGGCTTCAGAAACACACTGAGTAGAGACTCAACGCCTCAGAGCCTTCGGAGCAGTCCTTACAGCACACAAGCCCACGGGGAACCAGATCCTGAGTAGCGACGACCCGTTCTCACCCAACAAGTTCTGTGGCCGCCACGACGTGGGCTGGCTCTAGCCGTTTCCCAAGAAGGACAGACAATCAGAGCACGGGCCTTTACTGGAGGGAGAATGACTTACGACATCCAAGATTCGTTTGACGCTTGCATAGCCAGGATCGAAGAGGACTTCGACATCCAGCTCTCGGCCCACGACCACGCCGAACCTGCCGTTCTCCTCCGTGGTGAGAGCTGCCCATGGCCGACGACCGAATCCTCAATGCATCGCTTCTCGGTTCAGGACGATGGAAAGACGATGAAGTCCCCCGGTCTCGTGATGCCGTTCTACGACTTCCAGGAAGACTATAGCGACTACTTGGCTGAGCGCTTCGGCACGACCAGGGACGACGCGCTAGGATTCCTTCAGCACTACGGATTTCCGACAGATCTGTTTGACGTTTCCCCATCTTCCACGACTGCTCGCTTCTTCGCGACGAACCAACATCCGGAGAAATGCGGTACAATCGGCGTGTTTCCGGTGCCCAAGCTAAAGAATCACTTCAAAGTCATCGATCTTTCAAGACGCGCGTTCGCAGACCGACCGAGACGCCAGACTGCATACGCCATAAAGCCCCACAACGGCTCTTGGGACCTGAAGAACGAAGAAAGCCACGAGTGCCTCGGCGTGAGGTGGTACAGATTCCGGAAGAGCGCTGAGGATCGCGCGTTCGCACGGGATCGAAAAGCCCTGCTGCTCCCGTCCGCGAGGGAAGTTGACCTACTGTTCGGCGAAGACCTGAGACAGTACATGGAATCACATTGGACGCGGCGCCATGAGGATTGGCGGCGATACGCGTCTCCGATCACGGACAAGCTAGACGCGATCTTCCGGTACGCAGGGATACCATCAAGCGATACCGACGAACGCGGCGACCTCACGAACGTGCGTACTCGCTGACGCGCGTGCCGTGGCAACGCCGCCAGGCCATGCGGATTCAGGTGCTACAGCAGGACTCGGCTGACATAAGCGTGCCTGGCTCTAGAGAGACGGTCTTCGAAACCCCGGAACCGATGTCGCAGTTCTTCACCGCCAACGCTTCGCTTGATCGACTTGGAGCTGGCGAGACAGTACGGCGGTCAGCCCCGTCGAGGCACTGCACGCTACCAAACCTGGTTCCAGCGTCGAGGGGCAGACTCATTCTCTACACGACAACCCCGAGCCGACGGGCACACTGCCGGCACGGATCTGGACGAAGACTACGTCCACTCAGTTCGGTGTGTTGCCAATTTGTGTCGAGCGTCGCTTCGCTAGGCCTGGTGCCGAACTCCTTTCCATAGGAAACCAATCGTCATGAGCGAGCCCAAGGACGAGGCGCCTGCCCAGTCGAGACGCGAGACCGTGACCTACGTCGTCGTCGTGCACGGCATAGGGGAGCAGCGCAAGAACGAGTGCCTGATCAACGTCGTGAACCGCTTTGCCGAGGCGCGGCGTAGGGCCGAAGAGGACGACAACCGCGACGTCCTCACGCTCGGGAAGGCCAGCGGGCAGACGGGGTGGTCGAAGGTCCCGGTCACCGAACAGCCCTGGCTCGAGTTCGAGGGCATTCCTGCTTCGCCCGACTCGGGTACGCCCGACCGACCGTTCCTCGGAGAGCCACCGAAGAAGCCGGGTGAGAACCTGCGCTTCGTGGACCTTTGCTGGTCCGACGTGATGCAGGACTCGATAGAGCACGTCGGACAAGACGTCGACCTGTGGGCCAAGGGCCTTCTCGGCCGTCTGCTGCGCAAGCACAAAGCCGCCGAGGACGCCGCCAGGAAGACCAAGACTGGGGAAGAGAAGAAAGCCGCCGAGGAGGCCAAGGTACCTCTCTGGATCCGTCGCGTCCTGTACCTCCTCGCCGACACGCTGCTCCTGGTGCGCTTCGCCATGAACTTCCGTTTCAAGGAAATGAAGGAACTCGTCTTCGTCAAGTTCCTAGGCGACGTTCAGTTGTACGGTGAGTATGACCGCTGCCGCGGTCAAGCGGTCCGCCGTTTTCACGAAGTGATGGCACGGGTGGAAGCCAAGCACAGAGAGTGCGAGCGAAAGAGTGACACGCCTCGCGAAGCCCACTACGTAGTCATCGCCCACAGCCTGGGCAGCATCATGAGCCTCGACGCGTTGTTGTACGCCAGCGCAACGTCGGCCGTTCGGCTCGGTCGCGAACCTCAGTGGGAGTTTCCCGGCTACCTCCGAGATGGCGGCAGGTTCGCCCCTCCTGACACGCGCTGGATACGCCGCGTGCAGAGCTTCGTAACCTTGGGTTCCCCCATCGACAAGTACCTGATGATCTGGTGGTTAAACTACCGTTACTTGCTGAAGCCCGATGGGCGCGTGCGAGAGCAGCGGCCGAAGATCAAGCACTTCAACTACTGTGACGAGTTGGACCCCGTTGGGCACACCCTCGATGTCGTCAGACAGACGGATGTCTACAAGGCCGTCTTCAAAAAAAGGGGGGTCTTCAGGCTTCTGTGTGGGCCAGACGGTGCAGGCGCTGGGTGCATGTCGGCCTTTTAGGCTGTCGGGATGAAGAGTGCCAGGACGTTCGAGAAGTTGTTGGGGATCAGGCCGCCCTGGCGGGTGCGCGAGGTGGTGC
>JAJEHN010000005.1 GCA_022823665.1 Thermoanaerobaculia bacterium
CCGTCGTGCAGGAACACCAGCAGGCCGTCCCAATGCCTGGCGAAGTAGGCCAGCTTCTCGCCGAGGCGCGAGCGCGGCGACACCCGCGAGCGCTGCTCGTCGAGCCAGACCCCGAAGGCGTTGACCAGCGGCGCGGACTCCGTCCACCGCACGAACTGGCGCGTCGCCGGATGCTCGCCACGGATCCTGCCCTCGATCGCGTAGAGCTGCGCGATCCGGGCCAGGCCCTCCCTGGCGATCGGCGAGCCGCTGGAATCGTGGACCTCCTTGAGGCCGCGTCGACCGTGGACCCAGCAGTACGCAAGGGTGAGCGCCCCGCCGGGCCGGTCATGCCGGCGCAGCCGGTTGTAGCCAGCATAGCCGTCAACCTGGAGCGTACCGGAGAACCCTTCGAGCAGGGCCTCGCCATGCTTGCCGCCGCGCCCGGGCGCGTAGCCGTAGACCACGCCCGGAGGATCGGATCCCGACCATGGCCGCTCGTCGCGCACCATCGTCCACATGTACCCCTGCTTGGTCTTGCCGCGCCCGGGGTCGAGAACCGGAACCGGCGTCTCGTCCATGCCGAGCTTGCCCGACGTCCTCAAGTCCTCCGCCAGGCGGTCCACCAGCGGGCGGAGATGGAACGACGCCTTGCCGACCCAGTCGGCGAGCGTCGCGCGGTGAAGTTCGATCCCCTGACGGGCGAACATCTGGGTCTGGCGATACAGAGGGAGATGGTCCGCGTACTTCGAGACGATCACGTGCGCCAGAAGCGCCTCGGTCGGAAGCCCGCCCTCGATCAGCGCGGGCGGGGCCGCGGCCTGGACCACGCCGCCGCCCTTGCACCTGTTGCAGGCGTAGCGCGGGCGGACCGTCTCGACCACCACGCACTTCGCCGGAACGAAGTCCAGCCGCTCGCTGCGGTCCTCGCCGATCCGCGCCATCTCGCCGCAGCCGCAGGGGCAGAGCGTGCTCTCGGGCTCGATCACCTCGGTGCGGCGCTCGACATGCTCCGGAAAGCGGAACCCGGGACGGGCCGTCCGCTTCCGGCGGCGAGGCGCATTCCCCTCGTCCTCCCGATCGTCGGCGGGAGGCTCGGCGCCGGCCTCGGCGACCGCGATCCCAAGGTCTTCGAAGGACAGCTGGCGATCATCAGGGGGAAGCTTCTCGGACTTCTTGCCGAAGAGGAGCTTCCGGAACTCGTCGTTGAGATGCTCAAGGCGGCGGACCTGCTCGGAGAGGTCCGCGTTCTCGGCTCCAAGCCGCGCCGTCTCGGATGCAAGGCGCACGGCCTCGGCCTTCTGGCGTGCCGCACGCTCCTGCGCCGTCCGGCGCGCGGAACGCTCCTCGTCCAGCCGGGATTCCATCTCGGCGAGGGCCGCGGAGACAACCGCCATGGGAACCGATCCGTCGGCTCCGGGAGTGATGGAAGGCAGGGCCGTCATGACGCCGCATGTAGCGTATCGGCTCCCGCCTGGCAACAGGATGTGCTGCTTCCGAGGCTATTCCGCCGCAAGCGGGCGGCGAACCGGCCGCGCATGGACGTGGCGCCAGTCCAGCCCCTCGAACAGCGCCTCGAACTGGCCGCGCGTGAGCCGCATCGCCCCGTCCCTGATCCCGGGCCAGGCGAAGCGGCCCTGCTCCAGCCGCTTGTAGACAAGCACCAGGCCGGTCCCGTCCCAGGCCAGCATCTTCAGCCTGTCGCCCCGCTTCGACCGGAACACCACGATCACGCCGGAATGGATGTCGACGCCGAGCTCCAGCGCCGCGGTCGCCGCAAGCGCGTCGTGGCCGCGGCGGAAGTCCACCGGCCGGGTCGCCAGCAGGATCCGCTGCGAGCCGGGAATGATCATCGCGCCCGCTCCAGCCCCGAGGCCACCGCGACGATGCGCTCCACGGGGCAGTCCCAGGGAAGCCGCACCACGACCGCCCCGGCCTCGACGGTGACCGAAGTCGATGGTGCCGAACCATCGATGCGCGGGACCATGGGCGCGTCCGCGCCGGCCCGGCGCGTTCCGGTCGCCGGCGCCGCAACCTCCGGAACGGGCCCGAGCTTGCCCTCCCGCGCCAGGGCGCGCCATTCGGAGAGCGTTGACCGGGCCACGCCGTGACGCCTCGCCGCCGACCTCAGCGAGCCGCCGGGCGCGAAGCTCTCCGCGACGATCCGTGCCTTCTCGGATACAGGCCAGCGCCGATGCGCCGGATGGCTGCCGGCATCGGAAACGGCGACCGGCGCGGACGTCGAGGGGTCGGCGCCTTCGCCGACGACAACGGGCACCACGGCAGGCACTGCAGGAACCCCCGGCACGGGGCCAAGCTCGCCCCGCACCGCCTGCCTGCGCCACTGGCTGAGGGTCGACGCCGTCACGCCGTGGCGAGTCGCCACGGCACTGACCGAGGCGCCGGGCACGAAGCTCTCCGCGATGATCCGGGCCTTCTCGGAACCAGGCCAGCGACGACGCCTCGGATCAGGGTCAGGTTCGCATGGAGAGGCCGGCGCCCCGTCATGGTCGGCTTCCGCAACGCCCGTTGCGGCCAGGGAAACATCCGTCATCGAAATCCCTCCAGGAAAGTTCAGCTTCGTGGCGAGCACTGAAAGCGAAAATCGCCGGGCGGGAAACCGTGCCGAGGTATGGGCTCTAAATGACGCTTAC
>JAJEHN010000006.1 GCA_022823665.1 Thermoanaerobaculia bacterium
TTCGCTTCAGGATCACGGCGCCGGCAAGTCCCGGCAGCTACGTCTTCCGCTGGCGAATGGACGGCAGGACCATCGTCATCGACAGGCCGGTCATCCCGGCGAGGTCGGACGACGGCTTCGGGGCATACACCGACAGGGTGAGGATCGTGGTGGAGGAAGAGAAGGACGTGCCGCCGTCGTTCGGCAGACAGACGATCCCGTATCAGGACTGGCTGACGGGCCATCCGATCGCGCCGCTCGACCTGCCGAAGGCCACGGGCGGCAACGGGACCTTGTCGTACTCCCTGGCGTGCCACCTGCCCGGCGGCGTCAGTCGGTCGGGCAGGCGAGTCAGCGGGACGCCTCGAACGAGGTGGGGTCCGACGGAGTGCACCTGGAAGGCGACGGACTCGGACGGCAACACGGCCGACAGCGACGCGGCGAAGCTGACATTCATGATCAGGGCCCGGCGGGCGGCTATCGTGGTGAACCCGGAGAGGCTGAACCTCCACGAGAGCACCAAAGAAGACAATCACAGCGGGACCTTCACGGTGAAGCTGGACGGCAAGCCGCTGAGCACGGTGACGGTTTCGTTGGCGGGTTGGGACGACAAGGCAGTGACGGTGGATCCAGCGCGCCTGACCTTCAGCCCGGAGAAGTTCCGTACGGCGCAGACGGTGACGGTGACTGCCGACGACGACGATGACGCATCCAACGAGGCCACGACGATCAACCTGAGCGGCCGCGGCGGCGGCTACGACGGCATCACGTCCTCGGTGGCCGTGAGCGTGACGGACGACGACAAGCGTGGCGTGATCGTGGACCCGACGGCCCTGGCGATCGATGAAGGCGCTACGAAGCAGTTCACGGTCAGGTTGAAGACGCAGCCGACGGGCGCCGTGACGACGACGATCTCGGTGACGGAGCCCTCGGCAACCGCGTCGGTGACCCTGGGTGCTACGAGCTTGGACTTCACGCCGGCCACCTGGGACACGCCGCAGCCTGTCAAGGTGACGGCGGATGATGACGATGACACGGAGAAAGGAAGGGTCGTAATCACCGCCGAGGCGCGCGGCGCCGATTACAAAGGCAAGTCGGCAACCGTGAAAGTTGCCGTAACGGACAAGGGCAATCCGCTCAAACCGGACTTGGTGGTCGTCCCGACGAATCTGCCGGTCAAGGAGGGCGAGTCCGAGACCTTCACGGTGAAGCTCACGGCGAAGCCGACGGCGAACGTCACGGTGGCGTTGTCGAGCCGGGACACCGGGGCTGCGACGGTGAACCTGCCGAGCCTGACGTTTCGCCCCGACGCCTTCGACCAGACGCAGACGGTGACCGTCACGGGCGTTCACGACCGGAACTTCGCCGACGAGAAGACGAGCATCGGTCTGACGGCGAGCGGCGGCGGCTACAACGGCGTGAACAAGACAGTGAACGTGGTGGTTACGGACGACGACAAGGACGCGGTTCCGCGGTTCAGCCGGCGGGCGGCTAGGCAGAAGTGGGTACGGGGCGAACGGGTAGCCGTCACGCTGCCGCCGGCGACCGGCGGCAACTGGGATCTGGACTACGCGCTGTCGCCGGAACCGCCGGCCGGCGTGAGGTTCAACGGATCGACGCGCGTGCTGTCCGGCACGCCGACCATTGCGCAGCAGGGGAGGACGTACACGTACGTGGTCGCGGACTCCGACGGCAACACCGAGGCCAGCGACACGGACACCCAGACGTTCACCATCGAAGTGGTGGAGCCGGAGCCGGAACCGGAGCCTGATCCCGAGCCAGAGCCCGATCCCGAGCCAGACCCAGACCCAGACCCGGACCCGAACACGTCGCCAGTCTTCAGCGGCAAGGTTCCGGCCCAGAAGTGGAGGAAGGACAAGCCGGTGTCCGTGAGGCTGCCGGAAGCGACCGGGGGCGAAGGCGACCTGACCTACAAGCTGACGCCGAAGCCGCCCGACGGCGTTGCGTTCGACCCGGCGTCACGGCTGCTGTCCGGCAAGCCGACCGCCACGCAGGCGGCTGTGACCTACACCTACACTGCGGCGGACTCGGACGACGACACGTCGGACGGCGACCGGGTCTCGCAGACGTTCACGATCGAGGTGACGCCGCCGGACACGGCGCCGGCGCTCGGCGGGACGGTCCCGGATCAGCAGTGGGTGACGGGCCAGCGGATCACTCCGCTCACGCTGCCCGCGGCGACGGGCGGCAACGGGGAGTTGACCTACTCGCTGTCGCCGGATCCGCCGGACGGAGTGAGCTTCAACCCCTCGACGCGGATGCTGTCCGGCACGCCGGCCGGGACACGGGCCGCGACGGCGTACACGTACACGGTGACGGACTCGGACGAGAACACCGCGGCCAGCGACGCGGATACGGACGAGTTCACGATCGCGGTGCGGCGGGTCGGCCTGTTGCTGAGCGAGACGGAACTGGCGGTGGACGAGCGAGTCGGCGGCTCGGCCTTCACGGTGAAGCTGGCGTCGCAGCCGACGGCCGAGGTGACGGTGGAGGTGGCGAGTTCCGATCCCGGGGCGGTGGAGGCGACTCCCGCGAGGCTGACGTTCACGGCGGCCGACTACGGCGAGCCGCGGCCGGTGACGGTCGCGGGCGTGCCGGACCCCGGCTTCGAGGACGAAACGACGAAGGTCGGCCTGCGGGCGATCGGCGGCGGTTACGACGGCGTGGTGAAGGTGGTGACGGTGACGGTGGATGACGACGACGTCGACACGGTCCCGGAGCTCGCCGGAGAGTTCGACGCCCTGGAGTGGCTCGCGGGCCGCGCGATCGACCCGGTCGTGCTGCCCGCGGGGACCGGCGGCAACGCGCCGCTGACGTACTCGCTGCGGCCGGACCCGCCGGACGGCGTGACGTTCGATCCCGCGACGCGGACGCTGTCGGGCACTCCGGCCGAGGCTCAGCCGGCGACGACGTACACGTACACGGCGGCGGACTCGGACGAGAACACGGAGGCCGGCGACGCGGCGACGGCGGAGTTCACGATCACGGTGAAGCAGGCGGCCCTCGTGTCGAGCAAGGCGAGCCTGGCCCTGGAGGAGGGCGGCGCCGGCGGGACGTTCAAGATCAAGCTGGCGGCGCTGCCGAAGGCCGACGTGACGGTGTCCGTGACAAGCGATGACGGCGGCGCGGCATCGGTGAATCCGGCGAGCCTGACGTTTACCACGGCCAACCACAACGTGGCGCGGACGGTGACGGTCAAGGGCGTCGAGGACGACGACTTCGACGACGAGACGACGGAGATCACGCTCACCGCTGCCGGCGGCGGCTACGACGGCGAAACGGCGACGGTCTCCGTGACGGTGGACGACGACGAGGCGGACACGGCGCCGTCGTTCGACGGCCAGGCGCCGGACCGGGAGTGGACGGCGGATCGGCCGATCACCACGGTCACGCTGCCCGAGGCGACCGGCGGCAACGGCGAGCTGACCTACACCTTGTCGCCCGATCCGCCCGAGGGTGTCGTGTTCGACCCCGCGACGCGCACGCTCTCCGGCACGCCGAAGTCTTCCCAGGACGCAACGGAATACAGGTACAAGGCGACGGACGCGGATCGCAACACGGCGGACGGCGACGCGGCCTCCCAGACCTTCACGATCGCGGTGAAGCGCGTGACCCTGGTGCTGAGCACGACTCGTCTCGAGTTGAAGGAAGGCGAGACGGACCAGACGCTCACCGTCAAGCTGGGGTCGCCTCCGACGGAGGACGTCACCGTGTCGCTCGCGATGGACAGGGAGATCGTGACGACGGATCCGCGTCAACTGATCTTCACGCCCGCGAACCATGCCACGCCCCGGACGGTGACGGCCAAGGGCGCCCAGGACGACGACTTCGACGACGAGACGACGGAGATCACGCTCACCGCTGCCGGCGGCGGTTACGACGGCGAAACGGCGACGGTAACCGTGACGGTGGAGGACGACGAGACGGACACGGCCCCGGCGTTCAGCGTCGAGATGGACGACATCGAGTGGGTGGCGAATCGGGCGTTCGAGCCGTTCGCCCTTCCGGAGGCTTCAGGCGGCAACGGGAAGCTGACGTACACGCTGTCGCCGGAGCCACCGGCGAGCGTGACGTTCGACCCGGCGACGCGGACGCTCTCGGGCACGCCGACGGCGACACAGGAGCCGACGCTCTACACCTGGACGGCGACGGACGCGGACGGGAACACGGACGCCGCGGACGCCGCGACCCTCACCTTCACGATCGAGGTGTGGCTCGAGGGCCTGGACGACGCCGCCTTCGTCTCGCACGCCGGCGTGCCGGAGGTGATGCTTGCCGGCGACAAGGCGACGGTGACGGTGCGGATGCGGAACACGGGCCCCACGACGTGGAGATCGGCGAGCTACAGGCTGGGCTCCCAGCGGCCGCTGGACAACGAGACCTGGGGGCTGGCCCGCGTGGCGTTGCCGGGCGACGTGGCGCCGGACGAGACGGTGGACCTGACCTTCGCCATCACGGCGCCGACGGAAGTCGGAAACCACAAGTTCCGGTGGCGGATGGTGCGGGGCGCAAGCGGCTGGTTCGGCGGCAAGACGGAGTTGCTGACGATCGCGGTGGAAGACCCGTCGTTCCTGGGCCGGGAAGTACCGGACCAGACGTGGGTGAAGGACGACACCGTCGTGTCGCTCACTCTGCCCGAGGCACGCGGCGCCGGCGAGGCGTTGACCTACTCGCTGAAGCCCGCCCCGCCGGATGGCGTGACCTTCACGGAGGCGACGCGAGTGCTGGCCGGGACGCCGACCACGGTGCAGGAGGCGACGGAGTACAGGTACGTCGCCGCGGATGCCAGCGGCAAGAAGGCGAAGCTCACGTTCGAGATCGTCGTGGAGGAAGACGTGATCGACGACGCGGCCGTCGTGCAGGTTTCTGGCCTGCCGTCGAAGATGGCGGCCGGCGGCAAGACGACGGTCACGGTCACGATGACGAACACCGGCACGACGACCTGGTCGTCGCCCGCCGGCTACGGTCTGGGCTCCTGGGATCGCTCGGACAAGGACAGATGGGGCGTTCGGCGGGCGGCCGTGCCCGGGAGCGTGGCTCCGAACGAGACGGCCGACTTCACGTTCGACGTCACCGCTCCGGACACGCCGGGCGTCCACCCCTTCACGTGGCGCATGGTGCGGGACCCGGGGGCGTGGTTCGGCTCGCATACGGCGGACGTCTCCGTCACGGTGGAGGATCCCTCGTTCGGGGACGAGACGGTGGCCGACCGGACGTGGATGCAGGGCGAGGAGGTGGACGCTCTGGTGTTGCCGGCGGCCGGCGGCACGGCGGGGCCGTTCAGCTACGCGATCTCACCCGATCTGCCGGACGGCGTGACGTTCGCCGAATCGACCCGCACGGTCTCCGGAACGCCGGAAGCGGCCCAGGGAGCGACGCAATACAGCTACACGGCGACGGCGACGGACGGCGGGACGGCTACGCTGTCGTTCGGAATCGCCGTGGAAGCACTGGCGATGGACGACGCGGCGTTCGTTTCCCAGACGGCCGTGCCGGAGAAGATGGCGGCGGGTGCGGAGGCCGTGGTCACGGTGCGGATGAAGAACACGGGCACGACGACCTGGACGAAGGCGGCGGGCTACGCGCTCGGCTCGCAGCGGCCGGACGACAACGAGCGCTGGGGCCTCAAGCGGGTCTCCCCGCCGGCTGACGTGGCACCGGACGCGACGGTGGACTTCGCCTTCACCATCACGGCGCCGACGGACGTCGGCCGCCAGGGGTTCCGCTGGCGGATGGTGCGCGGCGCCGACGGCTGGTTCGGGAGGAAGACGGAGCTTGTGACCATCGAGGTGGAGGACCCGTCGTTCGGCGACGCGGCGATCGGTGATCAGAGGTGGGCGAAGGACGCGGCGATCGCGACGCTGCTCCTGCACGAGGCGGACGGGACGGCCGGGCCGTTCACGTACTCGCTGACGCCGGAGTTGCCGGACGGCGTGACGTTCGACGGGTCCAACCGGACGATCTCCGGCCGGCCGACGGCGGTGGCGGAGGAGACGGAGTACAGCTACACGGCGACCGACACGAACGGCGGGACGGCTACGCTGCCGTTCATGGTGACGGTGAGCGAACACGCGGTGGCCGCGCAGGGGGCGGCATCGCCACCGGGGCCCGCTGTTGCGTTCGAGTTTCGGAACGGCGTTCAGCGCGGGCGTGGCGCGGGCAATGGCGTCGCGGCGGAGGCCGGGACGCCGGGCTGGTCGGCAGACTCGGTCGACGCAACGATCTCCCGGATTCCGGTCGGCCTCGCTCCCGGTGGCCTCGCGCTGCGGCTGCGCGGCAGCGACGCCGGCGGTGACGAACTGCCAGACGCCGTGATCACCGAGCAGTGGATTCCGGTGCAGGGCGGGACGTACCGTCTCTCCGCCTGCATGCTGCGGGAGAACGCGAGCGACAACGTGTACGTCGACTTCGACGGCGGCGCGGGCCGCGACGGCGACTTCCTGGACGCCCACATCGTTGCGACGGAGACCGGCGTCTGGGAGTGCGGGGCGGTGACGAAGTGCATCCCCGAGTCCGTCGGCGCCGTGCGCGTGCGGGCGGTCCGGGAGGGCGCCAACCTGGGCGATGCGTGGTTCGACCGGATCGAACTGAAGCGGCTGGCCGCCTGTGGAGGGCAGAGGCGCGAGGAGTAGCGCCGCTTCGCGGCACGGCGTTTCCCAGAAGCCGACGGGCGAACGGACGACACAAGGGTGCTTTCAGAAAGTGACAAGGTATGGGACACAAAGAACGATGCCGCATAGACTGCTGCCGCCTTGACGATGAGCTGCGGGCGGGTGGGGCCACCGCCATCCGCCCCGCCAGTCCGAGCGTCCATTGACTGGCGTTTGGATGATCCACCCACCCGGGAGTCCCGATGAGCCTACCCGCCGAGGCGACCACGTTCGCCCCTTCGACGTCAGATCGCGACCACCTTTCCGTCCTCCATCCGACGACTGATCTTCCCGCTCTCCGCCGTGACGGGCCGCTGGTGATCGAACGGGGTCAGGGCATCCGGGTCTGGGACGAGGACGGCAAGGAGTACATCGAGGGGTTGGCCGGCTTGTGGTGCACGGCGCTGGGCTACGGCGTGGAGGAACTCGCGGAAGCCGCCGCGGAGCAGATCCGGAAGCTCTCCTTCTCCCACCTGTTCGCGGGCCGCAGCCACGAGCCGGCGGTCGCATTGGCCGAGAAACTGCGCGAGATCGGGCCGGTCGAGAACGCGAAGGCCTTCTTCGGAACGTCCGGCTCGGACGCGAACGACACGCAGGTCAAGCTCGTCTGGTACTACAACAACGCGCTCGGTCGGCCGGAGAAGAAGAAGATCATCAGCCGCCGCCGCGGCTACCACGGGGTTTCGCTGGCCGCCGGCAGCATGACCGGGCTGCCCCCGTTTCACAAGAGCTTCGACCTGCCCCTGCCGCAGTTCCGCCACGTGACCTGCCCGCACTACTACCGGGAGGGCAAGCCTGGCGAAACGGAAGCGGAGTTCACGGCCCGGCTGGCGGCCGAACTCGACGAGCTGATCCGCGCCGAAGGCCCCGAAACCGTCGCGGCCTTCATCGCCGAACCGGTGCTGGGCGCCGGCGGCGTCGTCGTGCCTCCCGAGGGCTACTACCCGGCGGTCCAGAAGGTCCTGGACGAGCACGACGTGCTGCTGATCGACGACGAGGTGATCTGCGGCTTCGGACGGCTGGGCACGCCGTTCGGCGCCGAGGCGATGGGGATGAGGCCGGACACCGCCTCGGTCGCGAAAGCCCTGTCGTCCGCCTACGTGCCGATCAGCGCGGTGCTGGTACCGGACGAGATGGTCGACGTGTTCGTCGAGGCGGGCGAGCGCTGGGGCGTGTTCGGCCATGGCTTTACGTACACGGGGCATCCGGTCTGCGCGGCCGTGGCGCTCAAGGCGCTGGAACTGATGGAGGAACGGGATCTCTTCGCTCACGCGGATCGGGTTGGGCGCTACTTTCAGGCCGGGCTGCGGCGGTTTGCCGACCATCCGCTGGTCGGGGAAGTGCGAGGCAAGGGCCTGCTCGGCTCCTGCGAGCTCGTGGCGGACAGGCGGACCCGCGAGGCTTTCCCGGTTCAGCGCGGAGTGGGAACGTACTGCATGAATCGCTGCCTGGATCACGGCGTGATTCTGCGCGCGCTGGGCGACACGGTGGCGTTCTGCCCGCCCCTGATCGTCACGGAATCGGACATCGACGAGATCCTGGAGCGCTTCGGCCGCGGCCTGGACGAGACCCTGGCCTGGGTCGAGGCGGGCGGGGGAGCGTCCTGATGACGGAACTGAGCACGCTGAGCCGGTCGGTGGCCGGCAAGACGGCGCTGGTCACCGGTTGCGCCTCGGGCATGGGCCGGGCCACGGCGAAGCTGTTCGCTGTCGAAGGCGCGAATGTCGCTGCTACGGACATCAACGCGGACGGAGTTCGGGCAACGGTCGCCGAGATTCGCGCCGCCGGGCGGGAAGCGACCGCCTGGACCCTGGACGTGGGCGACGGCGATGCGATTCGCCGGGTGGTCGACGAAGTCGCCGAGCGCTATGGCGGCCTGGACATCCTGGTGAACAATGCCGGCATCTCCCGCGGCGGCCCGATCGACGCCGACGAGTACGAGGTGCGTTGGCAGGAGACGGTCAATGTTCTCCTCACCGCCCACCAGCGGACGATCCGCGCGGCGCTGCCCTACCTCCGCAAGTCCGATTCACCGCGGATCGTCAACATCGCGTCGACCGAGGGCCTGGGCGCGACCGCCATGAACAGCGCCTATTCGGCGGCCAAGACGGGGGTTATCGGATTGACCCGGGGTCTGGCGGTGGAGCTGGGCAAGGAGGGCATCACGGTGAACTGCATCTGCCCCGGCCCGATCCGTACCGCGATGACGGAGCGGATTCCGGAGGAGCACAAGCAGATCTACGCCCGCCGGCGCACGGCGCTACGCCGCTACGGCGACCCGGAGGAGGTGGCGCACGGCACGCTGCATCTCTGCCTGCCCGCCTCGTCCTTCATCACCGGGGTTGCGTTGCCGGTCGACGGTGGTTTGACCGTTCGCCGCGCCTGACTGTCCATTCCGCTCAACGAGCGTCGCCAGCCGGCGGCAGGATGGGCAGTTCGATCGCCGCGCCGCGATCCATGATCGCGAAGACCCGGTGGCGCCGCGGGAACACGGACGGGAGTGGCCCTCCCGGAACCGTGCCGTTGAAGCCGCTTCGCTGAAGACCGGGGGTGTTGAACCTCTCGGCCACCTCGGGCCGGTCGCGCCTCGCTCGTCCCAGCAAGGCCAGAAACTCGTCGTCACGGTAGATGACGACCTGACGCGGCGGTTCGCCGCGTTCCAGGTCAGCCGCCCAGACACTGATCCGCGTGCCCTTGCCGACCGCGGCGACGCGGTCGACCGCGCCTGCGTAGTCGTCGCCGGGGCTCGCGACGACGAGCCGGCGACCGTCCGAGAAGGGTATGACCTCCCTGCCGCCGCGGTCGCGCTCGATTGAGCGATAACCGAATCGAAGTCGAATCGCTACGCCGGCGTGCCCGACCGCGAAGGCTACGATGCCCTCTCGTTCGACCTGTTCCCGGTCGGCCGCGAGTTCGAGCGTGAAGCCGTTGTCCCTGAGCGCCGGTCCGGTAAAGGCAACCGGGGCGTTTCCCCCGACCATGGCGACGACCGTCCCGGATTGTCCGGGGCTCGACGCGGCGTCGAAGGTCCGGCCGCTCACGCGGAAAGTCCGTAGTCCGTCGGCCGCGGTCTGTTGTCCGGGCACGGTCGCTTCCAGATGCCCGGAGAACTCGCCAGATCTCGCAACGACCCGAAAGCGCTCTGGCGCCTGGTTGGGGCTTCCGATCGGGCGACGGAGCAGACCTCGCACCAGGCCCGCGTTGTTGCGCTCAGGCGTCCACGAGTAGCTGGGGTCCGCTTCATAGGGGAGGTTTTCCGGCGGCGAGATGCGCTCCAGTCCCGGAGCGGCGTCTCGGCCGGAGACGAAGAACAGGTCGACCTGGTTGCGGCCTGGGCGAAGCAGGTCGTCGGGTAGCAGGGCAGAGATCCGGTTGCGCCCGCGTGCGTCGGCGTACGGGCGAACCGAATCCGCGACGATTCCATTGACGGCCACGGCGACCGACCGGTCGGTTCGATCCCCGGGCTCGACGAATGTGGCTTCAACTACCGCAGGTACGAACATAGCGTCCTTGTCGACGTCATCCCAGGCGTCAGGAACGTCCAGGCGGGCATGGGTGCTGCCGTCGCGCAGCGGAAGTTCCGCGACGGATCTGCCGTGCAGATCGCGCTCCGTTCCGATCGCCGCCGGATCGTTCGCACTGCCCAGAAGCTCGGTCTGGGCGGCGAGCCGGGCGCGGCGCCAGGGGCCGCGATCGGCTGGAAGCCGGAGGCCGTCGACATGCTCCGCGAACCACAGGGGTTCGGCGCTGGTCGGGGAGCGCTGCGCCAGGGCGCCGGGCTGGGCGCCGGCGAGTTCCAGAATTCGGGGCAGCAGATCCACCAGGGAGAACACCCCCTCGTCGACCTTCGCCTCTTCCTGAAGGGGCGCCTTGACGATCAGCGGCACGGCGACCAGGTCCAGGAGCTGATCGCCGGAGGCGTCCGGGCCTGGCAGCCGAAGCGACTTGCCGGGCTGGAACGAGGCGCCGTGGTCCGCGGTGAGCGCGATCAGGCTTCGGTCGAAGAGGTCGAGCGACTCGAGCCGGTCAATCAGTTCACCGATCAGCCGGTCCACGAACTCAACCTGCAGCAGGTAGCGCTTCTCGTGGTTCCTGACGGTCCACGGGTCGACCGTCCAGATTCCGTCGCGGAGACCGTAGGACCTGCTGCGTCCGTACCTTCGCCCGGACGGCAGGTACTCCCAGGGGCCGTGCGGCAGCAGAACATGCGCGAAGTACACGCCCGGTCGCTCGCCCGGCGGTTCCAGCGAGCCGACGAAGCGGCGAAAATCGGCGACTCGTTCGTCGTTCCGGCGATGGGGGTGACTTCGCGCCAGTCGCCGCTCGCTTGGCGTCAACGTGGTCTGCGATCCGCTGAGGCCGAAACCGCTCCAGGTCCGGTCGAGAGGCGGGAGCCACTTCGCCCATGGCTCCGGCAGGGTCAGGCTCAGCCATACGAAGCGGAGATCGGACACCAGCAAACCGAAACGGCTGGCGAAGGAGCGGTGCCGTTGCTCGAACCGGTTCAGCGTGGGTGGGCACAGCGAAGTGACCGGCTCCATGACGAACAGGTCGTGGCTGGGGGCGAGCAGCGTGAAGAGGTTGATCGGATGGTCCTCGGCGATCGGAAGCCGTTCGCGCTCGGGACTCAAGCCGGTCAGGAGCGCCGGTACCGCGTGGTGCGTCATGTTGGAAGCGGCGGTGGCGTTGGGGTACCAGGTGCCGCGGTCCGCCAATCGCGCGAGGTTGGGAAGCCGTTGCCGGTCGATCTTGCCTTCGCCGTCGAGGATCGAGATCATCGACCACTCGTCGAAGACGACCAGCACGACAGGGGCTTGCGCCCCCGTGGGGTTTGTCGGAAGCTGGCGGTCCGGGATCGAGAGGCTGCGGCGCACGTCGCGGTCGAGCACGAGGACCGCCGGCGCGGCGGCCGCGGCGACCGCCAGCACGGTGGCGAGCAGACGGACCGCGGGAAGCTGGACGTATGCCCACACCCCGCCGGCGACGGCGACGGCGCCGAGGGTGACGGCCGCCGCCGCGGGCAGGCCGTGCGCGGCCTGCAGCGCGATGGCGCCGGTCAGCAGGCCGACCGGACCCGCGACTGCCGGCCGGATCCAGGCGGGACGGCTCAACCGCGCCGCGATGGCCGGCACGGAGAGCGCCAGCGCGGGGCCGACCGCGAGCAACGCGACCAGAGCCAGAAGGTCCGCGACCCCGAGATGCCTGATGGGGAAGAACTCCGGTGTCCGCCGCAGCAGGTCGTACACGGGTTGAGCAATCGCGAGACTGCTCAGACCGGCGATTGCCAGGAGGCCTCGGCCGAGTTCCGCGGAGGGACCGTGGCTTTGCCGTGGCTCGTGACCGGCGGACGGCGGAGGCGCGGGATTGACAGGTCGCGCCGCTTTGGTCACCGACTGCCGCCGTCGATCCGCAGGATCGCGCCCGTCGTGTAGCTCGAGGCGTCGGAGGCGAGGTAGAGCGCGGCGCCCACGATCTCGTCGGGCTCGCCGCCGCGGCCGAGCGCGATCGAAGTCTTCGCCCGCTCGTTGAATGCCTCCAGGTCCCAGGCCTTGGAGATGTCGGTCAGGAAGGGGCCGGGCATGATCGCGTTGACCCGGACCTTGGGGCCGTAGGCGTGAGCCAGCGATTCGGTCAGGGCGTTCAGGCCCGCCTTGGCCGCGCCGTAGGGTTCGGCGTTGACGCTCGGGTGGATCGCGGCGGTGCTGGTCACGTTGATGATGCTGCCGCCGTCGCCTTCGGCCATCCGCGCGCCGATCACGGCGGCGAGTCGGAAGGGTCCCTTCAGGTTGACGCCGACGACCTTGTCGAACAGCTCTTCGCTGACCTCCGCGAGGCTCGGGTAGAGCGGCGACATGCCGGCGTTGTTGACCAGCACGTCGACCTTGCCGAAGCGCTCGTAGGCGGCGTCGATCAGGGCGTCCACGTCGTTCCAGCGGCCGACGTGGCAGGCATGGGCGAGGCCTTGCCCGCCCGCCGACTCGATCTCGGCCACGACCTCGCGGCAGGAGTCGATCTTCCGGCTGGTGACGACGACGTTCGCGCCGGCGGCGGCGAAGGCGAGCGACATCTCGCGGCCGAGGCCGCGGCTGCCGCCGGTGACGAGGGCGGTGCGTCCGGAAAGGTCGAAGAGTCGGCGTGCGTCTCGGGTCGTCATGGCGGGGGAGATTACAACCGCGGCCCGCGGCGGGGTAGATTCCGCGGACGATGAGCGACGCTCCCCCTGTCGGAGAACCGCGCCTGATCCAGATCCAGGCCGGACCGATGGCGAACTTCGTCTACGTCCTGGCCGACCCCTCGACCAGCCGCGCCTGGGTCGTCGATCCGGCATGGGAGCCGATCCGCGTGGTCGAGATCGCGCAGGAACAGGGCTACGACGTCGTCGGCGTGCTGGCGACGCACTTCCACCAGGATCACATCGGCGGCGACATCTTCGGCCAGCACGTCCCGGGGGTGCGCGAGCTGCGCGCCGAGTTCGACGTGCCGATGCTGATTCACGAAGCCGAGGCGGAACGCGGCGCCGAGATGACCGGTTGCCCGCCCGACCGGGTGGAGTCGTTCCGGGACGGCGACGTCCTCGAGCTGGGCGACCTGGCGGTCGAGGTGCTGCACACGCCGGGCCACTCGCCGGGCAGTTGCTGCTTTCGCGCCGGCAGCCACATGCTGACGGCGGACACGCTCTTCGTGCAGGGAATCGGCCGGATCGACCTGCCCCACAGCGACGCCGACGCGATGTACCGCTCGCTGCAGCGGCTGAAGAACCTGCCGCCGGAGCTGGCGATCTACCCGGGCCACGACTACGGCCCCGAGTCCAGCTCGACGATCGGCCGTGAACTCATGTGGAACGCCTATCTCCGACCGGACAGTCTCGAGCAGTGGCGGGCGATGCTGGGCTTCCTTTGAGTCCCGGGGAGGCTTCCGGGGCGGCGGCGCTCGCGTCGCAGGGGGCTCCGGCCCGCCTCGAGACCCGGGGGCTGCGTCGCGAACTGCGTTCGGGGGAACGCACCCTGGTCGTGGTTGACGATGTCGATCTCGAAGTGGCCGCCGGCGAGTGCGTTTCCGTCCGGGGCCCCTCCGGGGCCGGCAAGTCGACGTTGCTCGCGCTGCTTGCCGGACTCGACCGGCCTACCGCGGGCAGCGTCCTGATCGACGGCCAGCCGATCGAGCATCTGAGCGAGGACGAACTGGCCCTGCTGCGGCGGGAGAAGATCGGCTTCGTCTTCCAGGCGTTTCAGTTGCTTCCCAACCTGACCGCGCGCGAGAACGTCCAGTTTCCGCTCGACCTCCTCGGGCGCAGGCGCTCCGGCCGGCGGGCGGAGGAACTCCTGGCGGACGTCGGCCTGGCGGAACGCGTTCACCACTATCCGTCGCAACTCTCGGGCGGTGAGCAGCAGCGAGTAGCCCTGGCCAGGGCGTTCGCCGCCGAGCCGCGGATCCTCCTGGGGGACGAGCCGACGGGCAACCTGGACTCGGTGACCGGCGCGGCGGTCCTCGACGTGATGATGGCGCTCCGGGATCGCTTCGGATCGACCCTGGTGCTGGTGACCCACGACCCGGCGGTGGCTGCGCGCGCCGACCGCGAACTCGTGATGGTGGACGGTCGCCTAGCGGAAGCAAGTGCCCGGTGAACCCGCGAGTCGCGCTCCGGTACTCGTTGCGGGAACTCCGGGGCTCCCTGGGGCGGGTCTGGGTCTGGGTGGCGTGCCTCTCGGTCGGCGTCGGCGCCGTCGTTTCGGTCGCGGGACTTGCCTCGAGCGTCGACGGCGCGATCCGGGGGGAGGCGCGGAAGCTCCTGGCGGCCGATCTGGCGGTTCGCTCGCGGGGCCCGCTTCCGGAGGACGTGCTGGAGACGATCGATCGCGTTCCCGGGGCCGCTCGCGCCGAGGTGCGCGAGCTGGCGGCGATGGTGGGCCGCGCTTCGCCCCGGGAACCGGGCGGCGAAGGCCCGTCGAGCCTTCTGGCCGAGCTGAAGGCGGTGTCTGGCGGCTATCCGTTCTATGGCGAACTCGTGACGGATCCGCCGTTGCCTCCCGGAACGAGCCCGGCGGACGTTCTGGGCGACCACTCCGCGCTCGTGTCGCCGGAAGCGCTGTCCCGGCTCGGCCTGAACGTCGGCGACGATCTTCGTCTCGGCCGGCGGACGCTCCGGGTCGTCGGTTCGCTTGAAGCGGAGCCGGACCGGCTGCCCACGGGGTTCGCCTTCGGGCCGCGGGTGGTCGTGGGCGTGGCCGCGCAGGAGGCGGCGGGGCTCTTTCCCTTCGCTGGCTTCGGCGGCTATCGGGTGCTGGTGCGGCTCCCCGGAGAGCACTCGCTCGAAGAGCTCGAACTGCGTGCCGACGCCCTGCGCGACGAGATCGACGACGGCGCGGTGCGGGTCGAGACCTACGCCGATGCCCAGCCCGGCATTCGTGAGGATCTCGAACGGCTCTCACGCTACCTGGGCCTGGTGGCGCTGCTGTCGCTCCTGGTCGGAGGCGTCGGCGTGGCCCAGGGCATTCGCGCCTGGCTGACCCAGCGTCTCGACGCGCTCGCGGTGCTCAAGTGCCTGGGGGCCCGGCCGCGGGACCTGATGCGCACGTACGTCGCCCAGGCGGTCCTGCTGGGCCTGGTGGCCGGGGTGATCGGCGGCGTGGCCGGGCTGTTCTCCATCCTCCTCGTGCCGGCGATCCTGGGTGGCGCGCTGCCGGTCGAGGCAGTTTCGGTCTGGCAGCCCTGGGCGTTCCTCCGGGGAGTGGCCCTCGGCATCGGCGTATCGACCGCCCTCTCGGCTCCGGCGCTGCTCGTCGTACTGCGCGCGCCGCCGGTGCGCGTGTTCCGCAGCGGCGCCGAACCGTTGCCGGGTTCCCGGCTCGCGAGCGCTCTCTCCGTGGTCGCGGTGGGTGCCGGCGTGGCGGGTTCGACGGCGCTCCAGGCCGGGTCGCTGTGGCTGGCGCTCCGGTTCGTGGGCGCGGTGGCGGCGGCTGTCGTCTCGTTGATCCTGGCGGCGCTGCTGTTACGGCGGCTGGCCCGGTTGCTGGCGCCCAGGTGCCGCTCCTCCTGGCTTCGGTACGGCGTCGCGGCGCTGGCGCGGCCCGAGTCGGGCACGCTGGCGGCCTCGGTGGCACTGGGAATGGGTCTGATGGTGTTGCTCGCCATGTTCGTCGTCCAGGGGCACCTTCATGACGAACTGGCCGCCGGGCTTCCGGACGAGGCGCCGAGCGCGTTCCTTCTGAACGTACCGGCGGCGGGCTGGGGCGGCCTCGCCGGGCTCCTGGAGCGCGAGGGGGCCCGGAGGGTGCAGTTGGCGCCGGTGGTGATGGCCCGTGTCCGGGCGATCGATGGCGTTCCGGTGGCGGAGCGGCTGAACGAGCGCAACCGCTGGGCGCTGAGGCGGCAACTACGGTTGACGTATCTCGATGAGCTGCCCGTGGACAACGTGATCCTCGAGACCTGGAACAGGGGTGCCGCCGGGCCGGCGACGGCGGCGCGGCCCTGGGTCGATCCGGCGCTTGGCGAGGTCAGTGTCGAGCAGGAGTTCGCGGAGACGATCGGAGTGAGCGTCGGCTCCACGCTTGACCTCGAGGTCGGCGGCCGGGAGACCCGGATCACCGTGACCAGCCTGCGACGGGTGGACTGGGAGGGTTTCGGCATCAACTTCTTCCTCGTGGTCGAGCCGGCAGTGCTGGACTGGGCGCCGCACACCCGGCTCGCGGCTGCCTGGTTGCCCGAGGAGCGCGAACAGCGGATCCAGGACGAGATCTACCTCGCTTATCCCGGAGTCGCCGTGGTCCGCATCCGGGAGATCCTCCAGAAGGTCGTCGACCTGGTGGGCAACCTTCAGGTCGGTGTCCGAGTGCTCGGCAGCTTCACGGTGGCCGCGGCCCTGCTGACGCTGGCGGGCGCGGTCGCCGCGAGTTCGGCGCGGCGCGGCCGCGAGGCGGCGCTGCTCAAGACGATCGGCTCGACCCGCTTCGATGTGCTGCGGGCGTTCGCGGCCGAGTACGTTCTGGTCGGCCTGTCGGCGGCGGTCGTGGCGGCCGTGCTCGGTTCGGCGGCAGCCTGGTGGCTGGTGACCCGGGAGCTCGAACTTGCCTGGTCGTTCAGGCCCTGGGCGGTATTCGGGGCGCTCGCCGCGGGCAGCCTGCTGTCGCTCGCGACGGGGCTCCTGGCCAGCGTCGGCGCGTTGCAGCGGCCTCCGATCGACTCCCTGCGCGAGGCCCGTTGATGCGGCGCATCTCCACCCGCTGGCAGATCGTCGGAGCCCTGTTCGCGATGATGATGTTCTCGTCCGGCCTGGGCTTCTACAACCAGTCGGTGCTGCTCGAGGCGCTGACGCGCGAACGCGGGCTGACCGTCTTCGCGGCCTCGCTCGCCCCGACGATCTTCTTCGCCGTGAGCGGTTTCGCCGGGCTCGGCGTCGCCAGCGTGATCGAACGGGTCGATGCCCGCTGGTCCGTCGCGGCGGGCGTCGCGATCTGCGCCGCGGCTCTGGTCCTGATCGGTCGCGTCGAGACGATCGTTCAGGTCTACCTGGCGTTCGCGCTCTTCGGATTCGGGTTCTCCGCAACGAACATGCTGACCGCGAGCACGGTCGTCACGCGGTGGTTCGCCCGCCGGCGGGCCCTTGCCCTGTCGGTGGTGTTCACGGGGCTCTCGGTCGGCGGCATCGCGGTCGCGCCCTTCGCCGCCTGGGTGATGGGCGAGTACGGTCTGCGGCGCGGCACCGAACTGGTGGCCGCCGTGTACGTCGTGGGCATCCTGCCCGTGTCGCTGTGGCGGCTGATTCCGCGGCCGCGCGGAGAGATGGACCGGGTGGGGGAGTTCGATGGCGGCGAGGAGCCCGGTGTCGGAGCCCGGGAGGCGTTCCGCTCGCGGTACTTCCTGGGCATTGCCGGCACGTTCTTCTTCGGCCTGATGGCGCAGGTCGGCGCCATCGCCCACCAGTTTCGCCTGGTCAGCGTCCACGAACCCGGTGCGGCGGGCCTCGCGGTCTCGGTGCTGGCCGCCTCGAGCGTGGTGGGGCGGCTGGCCTCCGGGGCGTTGCTGGAGCGGATTCCCTACCGCGGCTTCACGCTGATCCTGCTGGTTCTCCAGGGAGTAACGCTGGTCGTCCTGGGCTCGAGCACGAGCGTGGCGGGCCTGCTGGTCTCGTCCAGCGCCTTCGGGCTCACCATCGGCAGCTTCCTCATGATGCAGCCGCTCCTGATCGCCGAGGCTTTCGGCACCAGGAGCTACGCGCGGATCTACTCGGTGAGCACTCTGCTCGCTTCGATCGGCGTCGCGCTGGGGCCGTTCCTGCTGGGATGGGCTCACGATCTGGCGGGCGGCTATCGGAACGCCTACGCGCTGGGAGCGGTAATGTCCTGGCTCGGCTGCGTGGCGCTCTGGGCTGCGGGGAGGGACTTCGTGCGCCAGCCGGCCTGAAGCCGGACGTGGCTGACTTCAGTGACACCAACAAAGTTGGAAAAATTGTCGGATCGACTGTAGACTCGGCGCCCATTCCGGGCGTGTGGGCGCTCGGGTGAGGAGGTTTCTTGGCGGGTCGAAGAGAACAGAACATGCGTCGCCGTAAACGGCGGATCCTGGAGGCGGCAACGAAGCTGATCTCCAATGGAGGCATCGAGGCGTGCACAATGCGCGAGTTGGCCCGCAGGGCGCGGCTCGATGTCACTACCCTCTACAACTACTACGGGTCGAAGGAGGAAATCCTCGAGGCTCTGCGCCGATCCGGAGCTCGGAAACTGGAGCGCCGGATCGGGCAACTCGAGGAAACGGAGCCCCTGGACCGCATTCGCGCGATTGTTGACCTGATGCTGGGTGTAAGGGAGTCACCACGCGCTCTGGCGAGACCCATCAATCAACCCGGACCACGGCGTCGCCCGGGGAATGGCCCGATCGAAGGGGTCGCGAGGGTGCACCTGGAAGCCGAGCTGCGACAAGCCGCTGCCGACGGCGACCTGATTCCTTCGGTCGACATCGAGCAGTTGGCCCTGGTCATGCTCGGTCACGCCCATGTCTGGTTGCCGCTGTGGGCGCGCCGGGTCGTCGACGCCGAGGAAACGGCGGCGCGGGTCGGGTACTTCGTGAGCCTGTGCCTGCAGGCGGCCGCAACGGACGCGGCGCGTCCCCGACTCGAACGGGAGATGCTGAAGAGCCAGAGTCGGCTCGCCGCTATCGATGCCGCGGCTGAACCTGCCGCTGTCTGATCGATCGCAGGCCGGGGCCACCCGGCATCACGACCGCGCCCGGATTCCTCCCTCTTGCCCTGGCGGCGTTCCCCGATCGAGGCAACGGCTTGCTCGCCCCGGTCGGGCGCTTCCGATCAGAAGCGGAAGCCCGCCTTCAGGCGGAATTCCCGCGGCAGTTGCCAGGCGGTCACGGTCGAGATCGGTTCCAGCGTGCGCGGATTGACGAAGAGCACGCCCTGCTCGTCGGTCATGTTGGCCGCCTCGAAGCCGAGCTGACCTTCGAGCGAGCCGCGGATCGGGAAGAACCAGACCAGCGAGGCGCTGAGAGTGTAGATGTCGTCGAGCTGCAGGTCGTCTCGCGGCGCCAGGCGGGTCACCGTGTCGATCTCGACGCCGGTGTTCGGATGGGCGACCGTGGTGGCCAGGGTCGGGCCGAAGTAGCGGCCGCTGCTGCCGGAGAAGAAGCCGCCCAGGGACAACCGGTGTGCGCCCAGTTCGAAGATCCGTACCGCGACGATGTTCAGCCGGTCGATGTCGTGGGCCAGGCGCCCTGCCTGGTAACGGCTCGTTGCGTCGGCAGCGCCGGTGTCGAGTTCGACGCCGCCCAACCCCTCGAACAGGTTCGAGTTCGTGTTCACGCTCTCCGTGTTGCCCTCCGCGTCGCCGATCGTCAGGTTCGTGTTGAGCGACCAGTTGTTGCGGAAACGACGGTTCAACTCGAAGGTGGCGCCCTGGTACTCGCGGTAGGCACCCGGCCAGTTGCGAACCACCCGTTCAACGCCCGTGCCGTCGGCGGTGAACTGCTCGTTGCCGAAGTAGATGTTGTCCGTCTCGTGCGAGACGGCGCTGGCGCGGAACACCCAGTTCCGGCTGAACTGCCAGTCGAGGCCCACCGCGACCTGGTCCTTGTAGAAGTGGTCGACGCGCTGGATCTCGCCGCCGCCCGCCGGCCTGACCTGCCTCCGGAACCGGTCGTAGCGCAGCGTGGCCGGGTTCCAGTTGTACTCGGTGTAGGACTGCTGGCCGGTCGGCAGTTCACTGTACTCGCGGTAGGCGAAGTCGAGCGGGATGTTCTGGTAGTAACGCCCGACGCTCGCCCGGAACAGGAGTGAGCCGTCGGCGTTGATGTCGTAGACGGCCGTCAGACGCGGCGCCACTTCCTGGGAATCGTCGACCTCGCGGCCGACGTCGTTCTCGATCGTCTGGTCGTCGAGACGGAGACCGACGTGGAGGCTCCACCGGTCGCCGATGTCGATCCGGTCCTGGGCGTAGAGCGCTGCTTCGATTCCCTGGCTGTGGGATGGTACGGAGTCCTCGAAGATCCGTACCCGCTGTGGCCGTTCGTAACCGCCGGGCAGGGTTGGGTCGTAGCCGCGGCCCCTGAACTCCTTGCCGACGTTGCCCAGGTTCGTGAAGGCGATGTCCTGGACGTCGATGCCGAACTTCAGCTCGTGGTTGTTCCGGAAGATGCTCACCGAGGCGCTCGCGGTGTCCCGCGGGAAGTCGTTGTAGCCGATGCCGGACCCCGACGCGGGACCGTTGTGTCGCAGGTTGGTCAGCAGGTCGCGATAGCGGTAGTTGTTGCCGGGCGGGTCGTCGGGCGAGGCGTTCGGGTCGAGGCTCTCCTTGGGGAAGAGGAGGTTGCGCGGGAAAAGGTCCTTGCGCGCTGAGGCCTTCATCTCGAGGAACACCGAGTTGCTGGCGGCGACGCTCCAGGTGACTGTCGTGAGCTGGGCGAAGAGCGGCCGGTCCATGAGCGAGAGGAAGTCGCCCGAGTTGCCCGGGCTGGCGATCCCGTTGCCGCGTGAATCGATCCAGGTGCCCGCGAGCTGATGGCGGTCGCTGGGCTGGAAGTTCAGCTTGGCGATGCGGGGCTCGGACGTGCGGCTGCTGTCGATGACCGTGCCGTCTCGCAGCCTGTCGAGCAGGTTGTTCGTCATGTCGGCCCAGGAGACGAAGAACCAGGCCTTCTCGCGGCGGAGCGGGCCGCCGAGCGAGGCTTCGAAGCTCGGGGTGTGGTCGTCGGGCCGCTCGAGTTCGAGCTGGTTCAGCGCCCGCCACTTCGGGTTCTGGCCGACATACAGAAAGTTGCCGTGGAGCTCGTTCGTGCCGGTCTTGACCGTCGAGTTGATCACGCCACCCATGACCCGTCCGTACTCGGCTCCGAAGCCCTGGGTCTCGAGCCGGGACTCGGCGAGGGCCGTGGCCGGCATGATGAGCCGCGCCTCGCCGCCTCGGCGCGTGTTGCTCGTGTCGACGCCGTCGATCAGCACCTGGGTTTCGGTCGAGATGCCGCCGTTCACCGCCGGCAGGTTGTCGGACTCCGCGACGCTCACGACGCCCGGCAGTTGACGGAGCGTCGAGGCGTAGTTGCGGGTGGCGTAGGCGACGTTCTCCACCACTTCGGCGGGCGCCGTGCTGATGACCCCGGTGTCGTACTTGCTGATCAGTACCGCGTCGGCGGTGACCGTGATCTCTTCCGCCTCGGCCGGGATCAGGGTGAGGTTGACGCCGCGGCGCTGGCCCGGGTTCAGGGTCGTGGCGAACTCAGCTCGGCCGAGTCCTTCCAGTTCGGCCGTGATCGTGAAGTCGCCGGCCTGTAGGAGGGCGAATCGGTAGCCGCCGTCGGCATCGGTGATCGCGCTCCTGGTCCGCTGCGGCCCGGTGAGGGTGATGGAAACACCGGGAAGCGCGTTCCCTTCGGTGTCCGTGACCCGACCGTCGATCGTGCCGGTCTGCGGGCCATCGGCCAGCAGCGGCGGGGCGCAGCAGAGGAGTACGGCGAGAAACCAGGGGAGAGCGTGGTTCGCGTGTCGACTCATGGTCGATCCTCCGGGCGTGTTGTTGTCGAGACTCTTGCTCCCTGGAGTATTGCGAACGCGGTTCGAATTTTCAAGTGGCGCGGAAGGAGGCGCACGCTCCTAGATCAGTCCCTGGTAGGCGCCGCCGTCGAGCAGGATGCTCGTGCCGGTGATGAACCGTGCCGGCTCCGAACAGAGGAAGGCGACCGCCTTGCCGAAGTCCTCCGCGGTGCCGAGAGTGCCGGTGGGCACTCGCTGCGCCACGACGTCCGTGTTGCCGAGCGACTTGATCCGGTCGGTTGCGTGGATGCCGGGCTGGGCCGAGTTGACCGTCACGCCGTCGCGGGCGACCTCCGCCGACAGCGTCTTGAGGAAGCTGCTGACCCCGGCGCGGGCGACGGAGGAGGCGGCGAGGTTGCCGATCGGCTGGCGGGCGCCGATCGAGGTGATGGCCACGATCCGTCCCCAGCCGCGCTCGCGCATGCCGGGGAGAGCCGTCTGGCACATGACGATCGTCGACAGCAGGTTCAGGTCGAGCGCCTCTCGGTAGCCGTCGATCGAAGTGGTGGCCGGGGAACCCGGCGGCGGACCGCCGGCGTTGGCGACCAGGATGTCGACCTGGCCCAGTTTCTCGGTCGCCTGCTCGACGAAGGAGCGCGCGCCGTCCTCGGTGGACATGTCGGCGACGATGGGCACGGCGCCGGCGCCCAGTTCCGCGGCGGCTTCCCTGATCCGCTCCTCGTTGCGGCTGCAGATCGCAACTTCCGCGCCGTCCTCGAGCAGCGCCCTAGCGCAGCCGAAGCCGAGTCCGGTCGATGACGCGGCCACCGCGGCCTTCTTTCCCTGGATTCCCAGATCCATCCTTGCCTCTCCCCTTCGTTGTCGGTCCCTGGTTGGATCTGGCGTCGGAAGCCGGCGCGCTAGCGCCTGCGAGCCTCTGCCAGTTCGGCCATGCGGGTGAACAGCTCCTGCATGTGGGTGCGTTCGCCGGCGGCGCCGCCGAACTCCCGGTACAGCGAGTCCACGTTGATCGCGATCCGTTCGCTGTCGCCCCAGGATTCGAAGTCGCCGAGAGCGATGTCGAAGGCGGCGTCGCGTGCGGACAGCCCCGCGTCGTAGCGCTTCCTCGCCTCGTCGCGGATGTAGACGAGGTAGGCGCGCATGGCTTCCACGCCGCGGTTGTCCGTGATGGGGCCATGACCGGGCACGATGGTCTCCAGATCCCAGCTCAGCAGCAGGTCGCAGGCGTCGATCCAGTTCTGGACGGGTCCGGCCCAGATGATCGGCGCGCCCTCGATGAAGAGGATGTCGCCGGTGAACGCCGTGCGATCACCGGGGACGTGGATCATGATGTCGCCACCGGTGTGGGCGGGGCCGACCTCGACCAGTTCCACCGCGGTCTCGCCGACCTGAAGGCTCAGCCCTCCCTCGAAGGTTCGAGTGGGCGGCGTGTGGCTGATCCCCTCGAACTCGAAGCTGCCGAAGCACTCGACCAGAAAGTCGCCGACCAGGCCTCCGTTCGTGCGGGCGCCGCGCATCAGCGCCGCGAGCGCTTCCGGCGTGGTCGCCTCCATCTCGGCGGCGGCGGTCTTCGAAGCGACGATCTCGGCGCCGGCGACGAGTTCGTTGCCGTGGGTGTGATCCCCGTTCGAGTGCGTGTTCACCAGCCGGTCGATGTCGGCGGCCGCCGTGTGCGCCTTCTTCATCGCGTCGAGCATCTCGCGCGTGTTCGGCAGGTCGAACAGCGTGTCGACGAGCAGCGACTCGTCGCCGCTCACGATCAGGCCGGCGTTGCTCCAGCCCCAGCCGCCGTCCGGCTGGAGCCAGGCGAAGGCACCGTTGCCGAGGTCGTGGAGACCGCGTTCGAAGGCGAAACGGGGACTTCCGAGTCCGGTCCAGGGCGAGGCGTTCGGCATGAGCGCACTTTAGCCAAAACCCCTCCGGCCTAGATACGATTGCGCGATGACTGCCCCGAAGGCGGTCGAGCGTTCCCGGGCCACGCTCGATCTCGACGCGTTCTGGAACTGGCTCGTCCTTCATCCAAACTGCGTCATCCGGGCCGGATCGGCGGACGCCCTGCTCTGCGACGACGAGAACTTCCACTGGCAGTTCGTTTCGGAGGAGAACACCCTCCTGATCGCGCAGCTCGTCTACGGCAAGCGTCTGGTGGGGGAGATCCTGATCGACCGGGACCGGGTCGCCTACGTCCAGTCGTTCCAGGGGGAGCACGAAAACGAGTACGTCTTCGAGTTGATCTCGGAGACGGAGCGTGAGCGCACGGCCGCATGGGTCTTCGTCATGTCCCACGGCCTGGACGACGATCCCCAGGAGTCGGCCCACGCGACTCCTTCGCTGGTTCACTGACGGCCGAACGGCCGGGGGACCGACCTTGACGCTGCGCATCCTCGGCGTCGTCGATCTGCACTGGTCCGGCAAGAGGCCGCCGCGTCTGCCGGACCCGTCCGGCTTCGACCTGGTGCTCCTGGCCGGGGATCTGACGAACTTCCTGGGTCCGGACCATGCCCGCCGGATCGTCGAACCGCTTCAGGACTCCGGCGTGCCGGTGCTGGCGGTGTGCGGCAACTGCGACCAGCCGCCGGTCGAGGACTACTTCCGCGAGATCGACATCGACCTCGATCGTCGCGCTCGCGTGATCGACGGCGTCCGGTTCATCGGCCTCTCCGGCGGTCTTCCCTTCGGCGATCTCCCCTACGAACGGACCGAGGAAGACTACGAGCGAGTTGCCGCCGAGGCCTTCGGCAACGCGGCGACGGTAGAAGGCAGGCCAACGATCCTGGTCTCCCACCAGCCGCCCTTCGGCACCGCCTGCGACCTCGCCCGCGGCCAGCACGTCGGCTCGAAGTCGCTCCGTGCCGCCGTCGAGCGCCACCAGCCCGACCTCGTCTTCTCCGGCCACATCCACGAGTCCATCGGCGCCGGCACGATCGGGCCGACCCGCGTCGTCAACCCCGGCCCCTGGTTCCAGGGCCGCTCCGTCGTCATCGAAGCCGACCCGGAGTCCGGCTCCGTCGACTTCGAGATCCGCGCGCCGGATTGACGGCGCGCTGCCACGGTGGTGTTCGGTTTCCGCCCGGCACTTCACTCGCTTCGCTCGTTGTCGTTCAGGCCGCCTGCCGGCGGGGCCGGAGGGGAGGTTCCCATCGGACGCTCACCCCTTCTTGCCCGGTGGAGGGGTGGGGGTTCGCTTCGGTCGCCTGCGCTCCGACAGGGACCGGCTCATGGGAGGTCATCGACAGTCGCTTGGCTCCAGCCCGCTGGCAACCTCCCCTCCGGCCCCGCCGACAGGCTGGACGGCGCTGGGCCAGCCGGGGTTGGTTCCCGCTACCCGATCCGTACCTGGTCGAGGGTCGTCGAGAACCGGCGGGAGGAGTTCAGACGCCTCATCCGAACCAGCCGCCGAAGTCTCTTTTGAAGAGCTTCTTGCGGACCTGGGGACTCTTGATGTCGGGGTACCAGTCGGCGTGCTTCCGGAGCGATGCGACGTGTGCGTCCCATCCGCCCCGAGAGTCCGAGAAGACCTTGGAACAGCCAGGGATTGGGCAGGTACATGTGGCTTTCCCGCCGGTGGCACGCTGTCGTGGTTCTGCCGGATCCGGCTCCGCCTCTCGCGCGACAGTGGGTAGCAGGTCGAACCTCACTTGGGCGGCCTTTCCGAGCTGGGGCACAGCCTTGGATCTACGAGTCGGATCTACAGGACCAGCCAGGAGCATCGCGCCTTCCGCGAGGTTGTCGATCCAGTCGGCGTTCGCAAGGGGAGTGTCTTCAAGAACGCAGCGGAGAACAGCCGCGGCGGTGAACAGCGCGTCAAAGTCATCTTCGTCGGCTCGGGCTTGCTCGAGGTCGCTGATCGTGGCGCCGTAGGCTTTCACCCATGTGGCGTCTGACAGCCGGTTGCAAGCGTCATTTCGCGCTTGGCACCTGGTCTTGCCGACAACGAACCGTCCGGTTGGCAGTTCCTCGGCAAGAGCCGCCGCATAGGCCAGGCCGGGATAGGTCTCCGCCAGTACGACTCCGTTCGTGCCCAGAAGGTCGGGGAGTGGGCCTTCGAAGGGCCAGATCGTGAATCCACGGTCAGTTCGGAGGAACGGTGCCAGTTCACGCCAAAGGTCGCGAGTTCCGGAGCCGACGGTACCTGGAATGCCACTGACGGCGAACAGGGGCTTGGCTCCAGTCGATCGGTCAATCAGGCGGAGGAACCCGTCGTCGGCCCTTTCCTTGAAAGCGTTCAGAGTGCCTTTGCCCTTCGGCACGTGAAACCAGGGCAGATCAACTCGCCACTGCTCGTGGTTTTCGGCCGTGTTGGCCGGGTCGAAGAACTCTTGATTGCAGCCGAGTCGGCCCAGCCAGTCCACGAAGCTACTGGGTTGGCCGCAACGGGAATCGTCGTGAACCAGGTTCCAGTAGCTCCTGGGGACCCCCAGAACTACGTCGACTCCGACCAGCACGCTTCCCTCTGCGGAGAGTTCTTCCGCGAGGGCCATCAGGCTGTCGAACCTCCAGTCGGACCGCGCCTCCCGGAAGATCCGATGTTCTCTCAGATCGGCGACGTAGACCGCACGCTTCCCCGGCTCCTTGCTCCAGTCAGCGGAGACAAAGAAACGGGGATACGGGTGCTTCTTCAGTTCTGGGGGCATGTCACGGGTCGCGTTCGAGGGTCTCTGTAGGGGAGATCTGCGGGCTGCTCTCGGTTCCTGGAGGAGTCACAACGCGGAAGACGATGTCCAGCTTGTCGGAGGGTCAGCGGGAGGTTCCCATCGGGCTGGAGGCAAGCGCCGGCCGACGCCCACACGTCGTCCGACACCAACCGGAGCGCCGCCGACCGAAGCGAGCGCCAGCCTCCCCTCTACCGAGAGAGCGCGAGCGTCCGATGGGGACCTCCCGCTGACCCTCCGACAGGCGGCCACTACCGAATCCGCACAAGCCGCGCCACCAGCTCGTCGATGGCGGAGAGGTCGACGTTGGCGAAGGCGAGGCGGAGGTAGCGGTCCTGGCCGGGGCCGAACATGGAACCGGCGAGGCAGAGGATGCCGTGGTCTTCGGCGAGGCTGCGGCCGACTTCGACGGAGGAGCGGTCGGTGAAGGGGTGGCGGAGGTAGACGAAGTAGCCGCCGGAGGAGACGACATCGAAGCCGGTCTTCGCTTCGCGGAGGCGGCGGGCGGCGTAGGCGACGCGGTCGCGGACGGTGCGGCGGTACTCGCGCTTCCAGTCGTCGAGGTGTTCGAGGCAGTAGTTGGCCGCCAACTGGCCGATGTGGGACGGGCAGAGAGCGACGCAGTCGGCGATCTTGAGCGTTTCCCGGAGCAGGGCGGGGTTCGTGGCCATGCAACCGATCCGGTAGCCCGCCATGCAGTAGGCCTTGGAGAAGCTGTAGAGGTGGATCAGCGTGTCGCTCCAGTCGGGACGCGAGAAGAGCGTGTGCGGCGGTTCGGAGTCGTCCCGGAACTCCCGGTAGGTCTCGTCGATGACGAGTGCCAGCCCGAGGCTTCGGGCGAGTTCGAAGAAGCTCTCGATGAGGGCCGGCGGGTAGACGGCGCCGGTCGGGTTGTTGGGGGTCACCAGGACGATGGCGCGTGTTCGGTCGGTGACGGCGGCGGCGGCCTCCGCCGGGTCCGGGGTCATGTCCGGGCCGGGTTCCAGGTAGACGGGCTCGACGTCCTGGGAGCGCAGCCACATGTCGTGGTTGAAGTAGGCGGGGAGCGGCATGATGACCTCGTCTCCCGGGTCGGTCAGCGCCATCATCGCCAGACAGAAGGCCTGGTTGCAGCCGGCGGTGACGGCGACCTGTTCGACCGCGACCGGGGCGTCGTAGTCCGCTGTCAGGGCACGGGCCAGCGCCACACGCAGCTCCGGGACTCCCTGCTGATCGGTGTAGGTTGCCGTGGCGACACTCTGAGCAACGGCTGCAATGTGGTCGCGCAGTTCCTGGGCGGGCGGGTAGGTGGGGGCGGCCTGGGAGACGTCGATGAGGGGCGGATCCGGAGCGGCCGCTTCCTTCCAGCGGCCGACCTGCGTGATCGGCGAGTCGATCACCCGATGCACTGCCTCCCTGATGCGCATTTGGGGGCGTAAGCTACCGGATCGATTCGGCGGCGACCGCGAAGTTGCCCGGGAATGGAGGAGGACGAAGGATGAAGTACCTGCACACGATGGTCCGCGTCGGCAGCTTGGATGAGGCGATCGACTTCTACTGCGGCAAGCTTGGGATGGTCGAACTGCGCCGGTTCGACAGTGAGCAGGGACGGTTCACGCTCGTCTTCCTGGCCGCGCCCTCGGACGTCGAGCTGGCCCGCGAGCGGACCGCGCCGCTGCTCGAGTTGACGTACAACTGGGATCCCGAGGACTACACCGGTGGCCGGAACTTCGGCCACCTGGCGTTCGAGGTCGAGGACATCTACGGCACGTGCCGGTCGCTCCAGGAGCAGGGGGTGACGATCAACCGGCCGCCTCGGGACGGTCGCATGGCCTTCATCCGGTCGCCCGACGGAATCTCGATCGAACTGCTGCAGGCAGGCGGCTCGCTGCCGGTGGAGGAGCCGTGGGCCTCGATGCCGAACGAGGGCACCTGGTAGAGGGAGTCGTCGCAGGCCTTCAGTAGGCCGCGTAGTCCTTCTCTTCGACCAGCTCGGAGCCCAGCAATTCGTTGATCCGCCGCTTCGCCGCGGCGCGCCGGTCGTTCGTCCGGTAGACGGCCCGGGCGAGCTCGACGAAGCGCTCGCCGAAGTCGCCATTCCGCTCACAGTCGCGGATGTCGTCCTCGATCTGCCACAGCCGCTCGTTGATCCGGCGCAGTTCCGCGGTGAACTCGTCGAGTTCCGGCGAGGTGTCGAGCGCTTTCTCGCGGGTCGCGGTCAGGCTGCTGAGTTCGCGATGGACGTTCGCGAGCTTGTCCGGGTCGCTGATCCGCTCGGCCTTGATCTCGAGGATCGTGATCTTGTCGATCAGTTCGCCCGCCGATACCTCGACCTGCAGCACGGTGCCCACGACGGCGCAGACACTACAGCAGTTCGGACCTTCGGACCCGGCCCCTCAGCTTCGCTCCCGCCGGACCAGCTCGCTCCCGGTTTCGACGACCTGGGCGGCCACTTGCCGCCAGTCGTAGCCGGCCGCGCGTTCCACCGCCGAGCTCGAAGCGGCGGCGAGTTCGGTGGGCGCATCGAGCAGCCGTTCCAGCAGGGCGGCGAGTTCTCCCGCGTCGGGGTCGACCGCCCATCCTTCCCGGTCGTCGCGCACGAGTTCCGACACGGCGCTGTTCGGGGACCGGCAGTGGACCACCGGCACGCCGGCGGCCATCGCTTCCAGCGGGAAGAGCCCGAAGCCCTCCCGGGCGGAGGGTTGTACCGCGAGCTGGGCGCCGGCCACGGCACGCCACACGTCCTCGTTCCCGGGCAGGCGGCCGGCGAAGTCGACGACGTCGGAGAGGTTCTCGCGCCCGATGCGCGCGCGGATGTCGTCTTCCGCCGGGCCGCCGCCGATGATCCGGAGCAGGGCGCCGTGCGCGTTGGCGAGCCCGCGGCCGATTCCGGTCGCCGCGAGTCTGGCCGTCGCGTCGAGCAGCAGGTCGATCCGTTTCTCCGGAATCAACCGGCCGGCGTAGACCAGCGGCGGCGCCGTCGTGTCCGCGTCGGCCGCGAGGGCCCGGATTCTCTCGAACGGAATACCGTTCGGGATCACGTCGACGGCATCGCCGCGCACCGTCGATACGCGGTTGGCGGTGAGCCGGCTGACCGCCACCGCCTGCGTGCCGAAACGAAGCGACAGCCGTTCGCAGAGAGCGTAGAACCGCCACATGCCCGGGCCGAACCGGCCTGGAGGCCGGTGCCGGCGCCAGTAGCTGCCCCAGTGCTCGTGCCAGGTGACGAGCAGCGGAATCCGCCGCCGCCGGCAGCGCCTGGCCAGTAGCGGCAAGTGCAGATAGGGGATGTTCGCGGTCTCGACGATGTCGATGTCGTCGAGCGGAATGCGGCGCACCTGGGAGGCGAGCGTCAGCGCTTCGATTCCCGACCTGCGGCCGCGCGCCAGGTAGCGCCGGCTCGCCCTGGCCACCGGTTCGACGCGGACGTTGGGGTGGGGTTCGATCGGTGTTGCAGCCCAGCCCGACAGCACCACGTCGTGGCCGAGGCGCCCGAGTTCCCGCGCCAACTCGTAGTTCCGGTGCTCGACGCCGCCGAGCGATTCCGGATAGATGCAGTCGTAGAAGAACAGCCAGCGCAGTGGGCGTTCGGTCATTGCCGAGAGCGTACCCGCCGCCCGCTGCTGCTAGCGTCCCGGCTGCATGGCGCCGCGGTCGGAACGGGGAAGATTCTCGCGGGGGCGCGGGATACGGACCGCGCTGCTCGTGGCCTTAGGCTGGGCGCTGGTGGCTACCGTTCTGGCGATCGGTCCGGAACGCATCGTGGGATGGCTGGGGGCGCCTGGAGGAGCCGAGCCGCCGGCGCCGCCCGAGGCGCCGGCGGTCGCCGTCTACGGGCCGCCGGTCGAGGTCGCTTCGCTGCCGGGCTGGAGCGCTGACGATGTGTTCGAGGCCTTGCCGGCGCTGCTCAGGAGTTGCGATCGCGTCCTGGCGCAGCCAGCGGACCGGCCGTTGAACCCGGTCGATCTCGGCGGCACGCCCGGTGGCTGGCGGCCGTTCTGCGGCGCCCTGCGCGGCTTGGGAGGCGAAGCCGGCCGGGAGGAAGTCCGCGCGGTCATCGAGCGCGAGATGCTGGCAGTGCCGCTTGCTCGGGCCGACGAGGAGGCGGCCGGCGGCCGGCCGGGCGAAGGCTCGGGTTGGTCGCGCCGGATCGGCCTCTTTACCGGCTACTTCGAGCCTCTGCTTCATGGCAGCCGCCGTCGCAGTGAACGGTACAGCGTGCCGCTCTACACGCAGCCGTCCGACCTCGTCATGGTGGACCTGGGCCGCTTCCGCGACGATCTGCGGGGCCGCCGGGTGGCGGGCCGGGTTCGGGGCGGGAGCCTCGAACCGTACGACGACCGGGAGGCGATCGCGTCCGGTTCGCTTGCGGGCCGCGGCCTGGAGTTGATCTGGGTGGACGATGCGATCGACGCCTTCTTCCTCCACATCCAGGGATCGGGGCGGGTCGTGCTCGACGACGGAACCGTCTTCCGGGTCGGCTACGCGGCGCAGAACGGCCACCCCTACCATGCGATCGGCCGCACCCTGGTCGACTGGGGCGAACTGACGCTGGAGGAGGTGTCGCTGCAGTCGATCGACGCCTGGCTGCGGGAGCATCCCGACCGTGCGGACGAGGTCATGGCGACGAACGACTCCTACGTCTTCTTTCGCGAGATCCGCGGCGAGGGTCCGATCGGCGCGCAGGGTGTCGTCCTGACCCCGGAGCGTTCCCTGGCGGTCGACCGGCAGCACGTTCCGCTCGGCGTTCCCGTCTGGCTCGACGCGATGGTCCCGGCCGCGGCCGCCGATGCTCCCGACGATCGGCGACAGTGGCTGCTGGTTGCCCAGGACACGGGCGGGGCGATCCGCGGTGCGGTGCGCGGCGACGTCTTTTGGGGCGCCGGAGAGCGGGCGCGGGCGATTGCGGGCCGCATGGCGCACCGGGGCCGCTACTGGGCGCTGGTGCCCCGCGGTCTAGCGTCGCCGCCGTAGCGTTCTCCGAGGGAAGCCCATAGGGTTGGCGCATGGAGACGGTTCGCGATCTGCAGCCGACGGATGCCAGTGGGGACATCGGCGTCGTCGAGACCCGGTTCGAGCACTTCGACGAACCGCTCGAACTCCGCTGCGGCGACACCCTGTCCGGGTTCACCCTGGCCTGGGAGCAGTACGGCGAACTGAACGCCGCGCGCGACAACGTCGTGCTGCTGTTCCACGCCCTGACCGGCAGCCACCACGCCGCGGGTACGAACCACGGCGTTCCCGGCCTCGGCGACGCCTGGACCGACGAGATGGTGGTCGGCTGGTGGCACGAGTTCATCGGACCGGGGCGGGCGATCGACACGGATCACTTCTGCGTCATCTGCGTCAACTACATCGGCGGCTGCTACGGATCGACCGGCCCGTTGTCGATCGACCCGGCCACCGGCGAGCGTTGGGGGCCGTCCTTCCCCCGGGTACGGTTCTCCGACTCGGTGCGCGCCGCGATGCGGCTGGTCGACCGGCTGGGAATCGACGTGCTGCACGCGGGCATCGGACCGTCGACAGGCGGCATGGCCGTGCTCGATCTCGCGGTCATGTTTCCGGAGCGGGTTCGCAACGTCGTCGTGATCGCGGCCGGCATGGAGGTGACGCCTCTCCAGCGGATCCACAACTTCGAGCAGATCCAGGCGGTCGCCAACGACCCCCGCTTCGACGGCGGCGAATACCCGCCGGGCACGGAACTCGAGGGGATGAAGATCGCCCGCCAGATCAACCACAAGACGTTCGTGTCGCTGCGCACCCTGCGGCGGCGGGCCCGGAACACGGTGGCCGAGGCGTCGGGCGTGCCGTGGTACGGCGTGAACCACCCGATCGAGTCGTACATGCGGCATCAGGGCCGGAAGTTCGCGGCCCGCTTCGACGCCAACTCCTACCTGCGGATTCTCGACGCCTGGAGCCAGTTCGATCTGGCCGCGGCCGCCGGCGTCGGTACTCTTCAGGCAGCCTTCGAGCGCTGTCGGGACCAGCGCTTTCTCATCTTCTCGATCAATTCCGACGTCTGCTACTACCCCGAAGAGCAGGGCGAACTGATGGCGACGCTCGAGGAAGCCGGCGTGAGTTGCATGAGGATCATCGTGCACTCCGACAAGGGGCACGACTCGTTCCTGCTGGAACCGGCGCTGTACCACCCGCACCTGACCTTCCTGCTGGAGGGGCGGGGTTCCTGGCCGGATTCGTAGAACCCTCTACACAAGGAGACTCGTCATGTGGTTGCGCCTGCGGCAGATCTGTCTGGTAGCCGAGGAACTCGCCCCGGTCGTCGACGACCTGGAGGCGGTGTTCGGGATCGAGGTCTGCTACAACGACCCGGGCGTCGGCCGGTTCGGCCTGGAAAACGCCCTGCTGCCGATCGGCAATCAGCTACTCGAGGTGGTCGCGCCAGTCGAGGAGAACACGGCCGGCGGCCGCTACCTGGAGAAGCGCGGCGGCGACGGCGGCTACATGTTCATCACCCAGTGCGACGACCATGCCCCGCGCCGGCGGCGGGTCGAGGAGCTGGGCATCCGCCTGGTCAACGACTTCGAGCGCCACGGCTTCCAGAACATGCAGCTCCATCCCAAGGACACCGGCGGCACCTTCTTCGAGATCGACTGCCAGACCAACGGTCTCGAGCCTGACGGGCCGTGGGAGCCTGCCGGCGACAATTGGCAGCGTTGCCGGCGAACGGACGTCATCGACGCGATCGTTGCGGGGGAGATCCAGACCCCGGACCCGTCCCGGCTGGCGGCTCGGTGGAGCGAGATCGCGCAGATCCCTCTGCACGACGTCGAGGGCGTGCCGACGATTCCGTTCGAGAACGCCGACCTGCGCTTCGTGCTGCCGGTCGACGGCCGGCCCGAGGGCCTGGGCGGAATCGACGTGCGCGCGGTGGACGCGGACCGCGCCCGTTCAGCGGCGCGCGACCGGGGCTGCCTCGGCGACGACGGCGTGATCCACATCTGCGGCACGCGCTTCCGGCTCGTCGACTGACGGCGGCTCGCCGGCCGCCTCTTCCGGCCCCGCGCCGTTCGAGCCATCCAGGAAGATCGACTTCCGCCGGCTGCCGTCCCAGCGGATGTCGGGGAGGAGCACGTCCCGCTTCGCCGCGATCCGGTCGTGGTGCGGCAGGAGGTCTTCGAGCATCGCCCGGATCTCCGAGTCCATGTCGCGGGTCGGCTGGTAGCCCAGCGCCAGCAGATGGTCGTGGTCCGGGTTGTAGTGGTGCTCTTCCATTTCCTTGCGGGGATTCTCGATCCGCCGGATTCGCGGATCGAGGCCCATGTCGGATGCGACGACGGCGACCTTGGAGGCGAGCTCCGAGATCGTGTAGGTCTCCTCGAACTGGTTGAACACGCGGTAATCGCCCGCCTCGGGCGGGTTGTCGACGGCCAGGGTCAGGCACTGCATAGAGTCGCAGATGGGCAGGAAGCCGCGACGCTGGTTGCCGAGGCCGAAAAGCGTCAGCGGCTCGCCGATCACGGACTGGCAGCAGAAGCGGTTGAGCGCCGTGCCGAAGGCCTGGTCGAAGTCGAGCCGGGTGTGGAGCGCGGGGTCGCCGGGGTGGTCGGCCGAGCTGCCGAAGAAGCGGGTGCCGTAGACGACGCCCTGCATCACGTCGGTGGCCCGGAGCCCGAAGATGCGGCAGGCGAACATCACGTTGTTGCTGTCGTGGACCTTGCTCCAGTGGTACCAGGAGCCGGCCTGCCGCGGGAAGGGCAGGCGGTCGCGGCGGCCGCGGTACTCGACCTCGAAGAAGCCTTCGGGGATGTCCAGGTTGGGCGTGCCGTACTCGCCCATCGTTCCGAGCTTGACCAGGTGCGCCTCGGGCGCCAGGTCGCGCATCGCGTACAGCACGTTCATCGTGCCCTCGATGTTGTTGCGCTGGACCCAGATCGCGTGGTCCGCGTCGATCATCGAGTAGGGCGCCGAGGGGCACTCGCCCAGGTGGACGATCGCCTCCGGCTTGACCTCTTCGACCAGCCGGTAGACCACGTCCCTGTGGGTCAGGTCACCCTGGACGACGTTGAGACGGGCGCCGTACGCGGACTCGAGGGCGTCGAGGCGCGCTTCGACGGAGCCGACGGGCAGGGCCGAGCGGCCGCCCATTTCGGCGACCCATTCGCGGCGGAAGCCGGCATCGATGCCGGCAACCTGGTGACCTCGAGCGGTCAGGTACTGCGCCAACGGCCAGCCGAGGTAGCCGTCGATGCCTGCTATGAGAACGCGCGTGATGTCACCCCCCTGCTGATTGCAACGCGGGGATCAGACCGCGCTCCCTGGTACGCAACGGGAAGAACCGGCAAAGAAACGAGGAAGTTCAGTCGGACGGTCAGTGTAACAGCGGCGGGTGCTTGCGACGGCGAGTCGGCGGGTGCTACCTTCCGCCCGGGTGCTCTGGTCCGGCACAGCACGACGGGCTCGGTCATGAGGATTCTGTACGGCGTTCAGGGCACGGGCCACGGCCACCTCGTGCGGTCGGCGGCGATGGTGGCCGGTTTGCGGAGCCGGGGCCACGAGGTCCACTGCCTGCTCACCGGACGGTCTTCCGCGGCGTTCGCCGACCCGGAGATCCGGGCCAGTCACACGCTGCTGGAGGGGTTCACGGGTCAGGCGGCCGGCGGCCGCGTGCGGCTGCTTCAGACGATTCGGCAGTTACGGGTGGTGCGCTTCCTGCGCGACGTGCGCGGCTTCGATGCGTCCGGCTTCGATCTCGTGCTGACCGACTACGAGCCGGTTTCCGCCTGGATCGCTCGTCGCTGCCGGCGGCCCAGCATCGGGGTCGGCCACCTCTACGCGTTCCACCGGCGTCTGCGACTGCCGGGCCGGACCGGGCCGGCACGGTGGATGCTGCGGATGTTCGCTCCTGTCTACACGCCGGTCCGGACCGCGGTCGGTCTCCACTGGCATCGCTTCGGCGGCGCGAATCTGCCGCCAACGATCAGTCCCGACCTGGTCGCGGCGGCGAGGGCGGGCCGGCCGCCGGACGCTGGCGAGTTCTTTCTCGTCTACCTGCCGGCGGAGAGCGAGGAGAGCATCACGGCGCTGCTCGGCCGCCTGCCGCACCGCCGGTTCGTCGCCTACCGGCCGGTGCCCGAGCCGGTCGAGCGCGGCAACGTCTGGATCCGTCCCTACGACCGCGCCGCGTTCGTGGCCGATCTGGTGGCCTGCTCGGGCGTCATCACGAACGCGGGTTTCTCGCTGATCAGCGAGGCGTTGCACCTGGGACGCCGTCTGCTCGTGCAGCCGATCGGCCGTCATCCGGAGCAGTTCCTGAACGGCCGGGCGCTGGTGGCGCTTGGCCTGGGCACCGTCGTCGAGCGGCTGACGGTGGACGCCGTCGAGTCCTGGCTCGACACTCCGGCGCCGGCGCCCATGAACTACCCTGACGTGACCGGCCGTCTGATCGACTGGATCGACGAAGGGGCCGTGCGTCCGGTCGACGACCTGGCGACCGAGGTCTGGAGAGAAGTCTCGTGGCAGCCGACATGAACGCACGCCCCCGGGTTCGTCCCTCCGATCCGGACCTCGACTTCACCCTGGACCACTACCGGGAGATCCTGGCGCGGATCACCTCGACCCACCGCACCTTCTCGTTCGGCGAGGCGGCGCCACTGGGCGAGTCGCTGCTCGACGTGGAGCGCTTCGTTCTGATGCGGCACGACGTCGAGTTCAGTCTCGACGCGGCGCTGACCCTGGCGCGGGCCGACCACGACGCTGGCGTCCGTTCGACCTTCTTCGTCCAGATCGGTTCCGACTACAACCTGTTCGAGGCCGATGGCGCCGAGGCGGTCGAGTCGATCCTCGATCTCGGACATGACCTGGGCTTCCACTACGACCTGAGCCTGCTGGAGCTTTCCGGCGGCGACCCGGTCGCGCTGGCGGGCCGGGCGATCGAACTGATCGAGAGCTTCTTCGGCACCCGCATCCGGGCGGCGAGCCCCCACATGCCGATGCGGTCGGGGCGGACCCTGCCGATCCCCGGCGTGGTCGACGCCTACGATCCGCTGTACTTCGAGCGGATCAAGTACCTGTCGGACAGCACGCAGGTCTGGCGTGAGGGCGTAGTGACCTCCCTGCTCGACCGCTACGACCAGATTCAGCTCCTCACCCACGAGTATCACTGGACGGAGGAGGGCCTGGGATGGGACGAACTCTTGCTGCTCGAGGCCGAGTTCAAGTACCGCCGGCTCAGCCGCCGCGCCGAGGCGAACATCGAGCGCTTCCGGGAGGGGCTGCGCTTGCGCGCCGAGCGGGACGAGGCGTTTCGGGCTGGACGCGGCGGCCAGGAGGTTCCCTGAACCAGCCGTCCGAAGGCGGCTGGAGCCTGAACCGCGACTGTGTCGACGACCACACGCTGGAAGACCCATCACGCCGCCCTGCCCCAGGAGGCGTAGCGGCCGAATCTGAAGTCCGGAGCGCGGAGGCTGCGACGGCGGGTTGACGGGCTTGCCGTCGTCTGGCAGGTTGAAGCCGATGGCGGGCGTGACGGGCGAAGCCCGATCACACGCATCACCGACCACACGACAGGAGTAGCGCGCTTGAGACACCTCGTTCTGATCACCACGTTGACGCTCGCATTCGGACCGGCAGTGATCGGCCAGGAGAAGCCGCCGCTTCCGGAGACGTGGGGCCGCTACTGGGCCGATTGGGGGCACGAATGGATGTCCGTGTCGGTGGCGCTGAATCCCGATGGCAGCGTGTCGTCCCGGATCCCCGCCAACTCGCGCGAGAAGTTCGAGGAGCAGGTCGCGGACTTCAAGAGGCTGTTCGGTTCTGTTGCCGAGCATGGACTCGAGGAAGGAACCGTACCGCCGAAGAGGTTCTGCCCGCCCAAGGGTTCGATCGGCTGGGGCGACAAGATCGCGGAGAATCTGGGATCCATCCTGCTTCTCTCCGAGGTGGCGGTGAAGGCGACGATCGACTCAGTTGCGCTCGGATTCGGTACGGGGTTTTATCCGAAGGCCCTCGTACGTCTCGCGGACGTGGAGCCTCTGACGAACCGCTCGCCATCACCCGAGTATGCGGTGTTTCCGATCGGGCAACTGGTAGCCCGTGGCCATGTGTTCTGTGGGGATCGGGGACAGATCGGTACGGGGGACTTCCGTGGCCCGTATCAGCCACGAGTGGGTTCGGAGATCGTCCTGATCGGACGCTGGCGAGATGGCACGGTGTTCTTGGGACCATCGGACGCTTGGTATGCGGAACTGAACGATGGCGTTCTCGAGTGGAGGTTCGGTGGGTTCGGAGGTCACGCGAGAATGACGCTCGAAGACGTGACGAACCTCGTTTTCGAGCTCGAGACAAGAGGCCTGTTTACGCAGACGGACCACTTGGCGAGAGCCGATCAGCAATCCATGGAGCGGGTGCATTTCGGGAAGGCATGGGCACGTGCGGTTGAGCGTGGCTGCAAGCCGACGGTCATCAGTCGCAACGGCGGCGCGACCGTCGGCTGCGAGATCGAGCCGTGATCGTTCGGGCGATTCTCGTAACTCTCGTCGCTCCTACTCTCTACCCGACAGCCGAGGCTCAAGCCCAAGAGACGACTCAATGCACTCTCAAGCGCGACCAGAATCGAGGCCCGATACCCGAGAACATCTATTACAAGTCGTCTGACGACAGCAGCCATTCGATAGCGGGGAGCAGGATCGAGCAAGCCGTCAGGGGGTGGAACGGGTGCAAAGCATCGACGCCGGAGAATGCATCACGCCACGGACGAGAATCCGGCACCCAAAGGGAGCACGGGTCTGGACCATCGTGAGAGGCACCTACGATTACTTCAAGGTCGATCTCAATAGGAGGAATCGTTGCAGCGATACCGAGTACGGGCAACCGCGCACGATCCGCGTGTACCAGGATGCGCCGACAAACATCTGCGGCGAGAATGGCGAGTACCTGCACAAGAGCTTGATGCACGAGATGGGCCACACCATCGGCCTGCATCACATCACCGAAGTCGGACCCGAACATCCCGACTACGCAAACGCCCAAGCGTGCCGGGCGACCAAGGCAATGATGACGGACGTCTCGCTGGACGTCCGGGAGTTGTCCGAGGAGGTCGACTGCAAGTTCGCTCACGAGTTCCTGCGCGACGACCATCCGGTCGACTGCGCCGAGACGCCCGACCATGAAGACTGCACCGAAGACGACGACGATGACGACGACGGCGGCGGCGGCGGCGACCCCGACATCGAGTGCTCCGGCACCGATGCAGGCGGCTGCCGGCCCGACCGCGACGACGACGATGACGGAACCGGCGCCTGCGCTTTCCCCGCGCCGGGCTGCCCGGGCTACTGCGACCTGAACCCGTTCCACCGGGATTGCTCGCCGGATTGCACGCTGTTCCCGGGTGACCCGCGATGCGGTGACGTCACGTGGGACGTCTGCTGGGGCCGATTCGAGGACACGGATGGCGACGGGGAACTCGAATGCGTGCCGGCGGCGTATCTTCGCGTAGGCGGCGACGGGAAGGACCCGGTCGTCATCACGGCCGCGTCCGCGCCTTCGCGGAGCTACCGGATCCGCCTGGAGCACGCCGGGAAGCTCGGCGTCAAGCTGACGGGGATGAAGCGGGACTTCGACTGCAAGCTCTACGAGTCGGCCCCCCTTCCGAGCAGCGACACTCCGGATACCGTGAGCGATTCGACGTCGACCTGGAGTTGCACGAACCGGGGCGGCGCCCGCGACGACTCGCTGGAAAAGAGCCTGCCGGCGGGGATCCACACGCTCTCGGTGTACCCGTTCTACGGCGGAAGAGGCGACTACACGTTGACCCTGTCGTATGCCGCGAATCCTCTTCCCTCCCCGATCGCCAGGATCCTTCCGTTCACGAGCGAGGTGACGATCTCTTCATCGAGCACGTTCAGGTTCACGCTGGCGGAGAGCGCCAATGTCTCGGTGCTGATCTCCGGGATGACCGCGGACTTCGACTGCCGCGTCGGTCCCAAGAGCGAGTGTTCGAACAACCGCGGAACTCTCGACGACACCTGGTCCGGAGCGCTCGGGCCCGCGACTCACTCGTTGACCGTGTTCCCGCACAACGGGGCGAGCGGCCTGTTCAAGCTCGCGGTGTACCGGACCGGCGAGACGCCGCCGTCGCACGACAGCGACGCCGACGGGGACGAAGACGAGGAAGACGGCAACGACGATACCGGTAGCGATGACGATGAGAACGAAGGCGAGGAGGAGGACGAAGACACCGGCGGCGGTGACGGCGAGGAAGACGATGGCGACACCGGCGACAGTGAGGAAGATGATGGCGACACGGACGAGGGCGAGGACGATGACGACGACGAGCCGGAACCGACGCCCGAACCCGATCCGCCACCGACGCCCGAACCCGATCCGCCACCGACCCCGACCCGGTACCGCCGCCGCCGGCGGCAAAGCCGGGAGCGCCACCGCTCACCGCGTCGGTCGCGAGGCAGACGCACCGTCTTTCGTGGACCGCGGCGCCATCCACCATCCCGATCACGGGCTACCAGATGCAGACGCGGAACTCTTCCCGGCACGGGTGGCGGTTCACGTCCGCCGGAAGTCCGAGTCCTTCGAGCAGCTTCGGCCCGTCAGTCCGGTCATGGCGAGTCACCACGCCGCCGGGCATGCATCGGCAGTATCGCGTCCGTGGCCGCAACGCGAGCGGGTACGGATCGTGGTCGAACGTCGTCTCGCTGACTTCCGCCGGCGGTTCGGGTGCTTTGGACCGGCTGCGCGGCGCCGGCGACAACGATGATGGCGACGACGACGGCGATGGCCGGACCGACGGCTGCAGCGACCCGAGCGACCCGACCGTGGATGACAGCCTGCCACCGTGCTAAGGCCTTCGGACCGGCACTTGGAGGTTGGGGCAATGGATCGTGGTGAACGGCCAAGCCAGGTGCGTACGGTTCGGGACGTCCTGCTGCGCCCGAGTACCGAGAGCGAACTCCCTCGTCTCTCCGAACTGACCGAGGTCGTCTACGGCGTCCGGCGCGAGCCGGAGGTTCTGCGCTGGCTTCTCTTCCATCCCGGGCCGGGGCCGGAAGTCGAGTCGTCCGTCGCCGAACGGCACGGCCGAATCGTCGGCCACGTGGCTTCGTTGCAGTGCCGCTACCGGGTCCATGGCGGAACGGTGACGGGTGCTCACCGGATGTTGTGGATGGTTGAGCACGCTGCGAGGGGCAGGGCCGGCGTCCCCCTTGCCGGCCGCACGCCCGACACGGATTTCGAGGTCGTCCTCGGCGGCACCGCCGCCACGAAGGCCATCCTGGTCATGCGCGGCTTTCGCGAGGTCGGCGAAGCGCTGGAAGTGCGTCTGAGCACGGCCGCGGCGTCGACTACGGCGGAAAGCGCCGGAGTGTCGCTGCGTGAGTACGACCCGGCTGTGGCCGGCCCGGCTGCTCCCGAGGACACTCTTGTCAATCTCGCCGAGCCGGACCACCTCTCGTGGCTCGCGGCCTGTCCGGAGCACGACGCCCTGCTGTTCACCCTGGAACGGTCGGGCGAGGCGCTGGGCCCGGTCCTGCTCTACGTCAACCGGGCGAACGACCCGCCCACCGGCCGGGTCGTTCACATGCCCTGTCTCGCCGAGGGCGCCGGGCCGGTTCTGGCGGCGATCCTCGACCGGCTTCGCCGTGAAGGCTGCGCCGAAGCGACCGTGCTGACCACCGAGGAGAGCCTGCTGCGCGCGGCCGAGTCGCTGGGAGGCGACGTCTTCTACCGGCGTCCGCTGTGGTTCCGCAGCCCGAACGGCGCGGTGGCGCCGGTGCGCTTCCATCTCACCTACATGGAGGGGGACCTCGCCTACCGGCGGGTGTAGCCGCAAGCTCGGGAGTCTGCGCCGCGGGAACTGGGTGCGCCGGCGCCCCCGCCGGTTGCCGCCGCAGGCGGCAGGAAGAACGCGGCGGCCGTTAGGCCGGCTCAGCTTTGGCGCGCCGTTCAGTTCCGCGCTAGCAGCGTGGCCAGGCTCTGCCGCCACTCTGCCTCGTCGACCACCTTGAAGCTCGTCGACCTTCCTCGCATTGCGGGGACGAAGTCCGCCCAGTCGGCACGCTTCGCGTGCTCGTTGCAGAGGTCGAAGACGGAACGCTTGTACGTCGTGTCGGCCGCTTGCTCCAGGTGCAGGCCCTTCGTCTCCACCACGAAGACGCGGTGGAACGCATCGTCCACGTTCGGTTCGTCGGGCCTCAGCGTGAGCACGAAGTCGGCGTAGATCCGCCCCCGTTTCCATCCCTGAACGTAGTAGTCCTTGCGGGCCCGGTTGCGGTACCAGAAGAACAGGCGCTCCTGCTGGTCGAGGTAGGTCGCGACCTTGTTCTCCAGTCCGTTCAGGTCGTCTTCGTCGGTGCGGTCGAAGAGGTTCAGGAGGTACTGGCCGCCGTCTTCGCGGTTCGCCTGCCTGCCCGAGCGCGACTCGATGGTCTCCGGGAGACGGTTGAAGCCAAGCTCGTCGGCGACGACGATGAAGCGCATCTCGCCGCTGTCGAGCATCCGGCGGAAGGCGTCTCTCGCCATGCGGTCGCGTTCGACGTGCAGATGACGCCGGAGTTCTTCCAGGACGTAGACGAAGTTGGTCCGAACCCGCGGCGGCGGGTGGCGTTCCAGAAGTTCCGAGAACACGCGCCGGGCGAGATCATGCCCGTGCCAAGGGTTGGGGACGACTTCCAGCAAGTGGCGCGAGGCGAGTGCGTAGCTCAACTCGGCCGTACCACCGTTCCGCCCGCCCGCCGCCCGGTCCCGTTCCGCGGCCTCGAGGCCGATGCGCAAGTCGGCGCCGCCGGGCGGCGTGTCGTCGAGCGCGAGGTCAAGGAGCTTGTCGATGTCCGCTCGCGACCAGTCGATCCGGGAGAGCAGGTCCGTCTCGTAGCGGACGGGTCGCCAGCCGCGGTCGTCGCGGATCATGAAGGCCGGCAGCACGAGGTCGCGTGCCGCGACGCGGAAGTCCTCGCGCTGCCGTTTGACGGTGAGCTTGCGTACAAGGCCGGTGGTCTCGCCGCCGTCGTCGACGATTCGTCCTTCGAGGTCGCTGAGACCCTCCAGGCCGAAGCCCCTGCGAACCTGCGTCAGCAGGTCGGCGCCCCCGCGCTGGAAGCAGAACACGTAGCTCTCGTCGAGTGCGGCGTTGTGCGTCTTGTGCGCGTACGGCTGCCGGAGGATGCGGCCGACCAGTTGGGTCAGTCCCGTCTTCGAACTGGGGCGGGTGAGGATCGTCAGCACGTAGGCGAAGGAGCAGTCCCAGCCCTCCTGCAGCGCCTGCTTGGTGATGATGTACCGGATCGGGCAGTCGCGAGACAGAAGGCCTCCGACGTCGTCCACTTCCTTCAACTCGTCCTTCTGGCTCGTCTTGACCGCTACTTCGGCGGGCGCGATACGCCCATGCTGGTGCAGATACTCGCGCACGTCCTCCGCGTGAACCAGTCCGGACTCGCGCTGGTCCCTTCCCGTGCGTTCGACCTGAACGAGGCAGATTGGGCGAATGTAGGTGCCGTCCTCGGCGCGCAGCTTCCGAGCCTCTTCTTCCAGCCGCTCTCGGTGTTCGATGGCGGCCAGCAAGGTGTCCTGCCAGGAGGCGTTCGGCCTGCAACTGATGTGCAGGTCGAGCTTGACCATTTCTTCGGCCAGCAGATCGCGGCCGAGGATCTCGACCAGCACGTTCGCTTCGCGTGGCGGCGTCGCGGAGAGTTCGACGATCGCGCACGGGTTGAAGCCCTCAAGAGTTGCCCGCGCGTTGCGGCTGTACGCCTTGTGCCCTTCGTCGAGGACGATCAGAGGCCGAAGCAGCCGGAGCGTGTTGCCGAGCGAGGTCTTGATCTGAGGTCCCCACAGCCCATGGGCCTCGTCGAACGTGTCGAGGTTGGGAACCTCGCGCAGAAGCTCCGCGTGGGCTCTCAGGTCCCCGTCGTCCGGGAAGAACCGGTCGAAGCCTCCGCTGTCGCGGAACATGCGGAGTTGTTCCTTGGTCTTGCGGTTGGCGGACGGCAGCATCAGGAGGAGGACGCAGAGGTTCTCGGCCACATCCCGCGGGCCGAATCCGTTCTTCTTCTCCAGGATCAGCGTGCGGCCCGCCGAGGCAAGGTCCAGGCGCTGGCGGTAGTAGTGGTCGCGGTCCTTCAACGCGGCCAGGGTCTGCCGGTAGATCTGCGTGCTCGGGACGATCCAGAGCACGAGTCCGGTCTGCCTTCGCCGGAACTTCGTGGCGACCTGGTCGATGACGTGGAGGGCCAGCAGCGTCTTGCCGCCGCCGGTGGGGATCTTCAGGCAGAAAGCGGGCAGCGGCCTGCCGACGCCGTCCGTGCGGTCCGTGTACTTCGGACGCGCCGGAGCGGACTTCTCCCAAGCCCGGCGGACCCAGTCGAAACCCCACTCCGGGTTCCGGGCCCGGGCCTTCGCGTCTTCGGCGCGGTAGTGCGCGAGATGATCGAGGAGCCCGCCGGTCGCCGCCAGCGTGCGGCGCTGGTAGTCCTTCAGGATCATCGAGCGCCGCGACTCAGGAATCCGCGACCACGCGGTAGATCTCGAAGGGAAGCTGGCAGAACTCGACTTCGTAACGGTTCAGGAAGCACTCGTCGAGGTACTTCGTGGGCGCGAACACGACCCGCTTTCGCCCGTTCGCGGGCGGCAGCGCCTTGGCGAACGCCAGGTCGAGCGCGAGCACCTTCAGGCGTTCGGCATCGGGCTCGTAGACCAGGAACACGTCGGTGGAGGCCGTGCTGCCGATCAACCACCGGCTGCGGTCCATTTCGCGCGGTCTCAACTCCTCGCCCGTCGCGGTGAAGAAGATGTAACCGGCCAGTGCTTCGTAGGTCGGAAGCGCACCGGCGTCGAGGAGCGATTCCTCGCGCATCGGCCCGCCGAGCTCGAAGTAGCTGAAGGCGCCTCCCAGACCTTCTCGGAGGTTCTCGTCCTTGGCTTCCGGCACGCCCTGCGCGACCCGGCGGACCCGTTCCGCGGTCAGGGTGTCTGCGTAGTCCTCGCACTCGATGAGCACGAAGCGGCGGTTGCCGCCGTCCTGCTTGTTCTGCGCGAGTACGGCGTGCGCCGTCGTGCCGGAACCTGCGAAGGAGTCGAGCACGATGGAGTCGTCGTCGGTGGCGATCTCCAGAATGCGCCGGATGAGCGTCGTCGGCTTGACCGTGTCGAACACGTCCTCCGAGCGCTCGAAGTCGGCAAGCGCGACGAGTTCCTTCTTTGCGGCCTGCGTGTGTCCCACGTCCCTCCAGGACCAGAGTGTCTGGGGAACCACGCCTTCCTGGACTTCGGAGAGGAACCGCTTCAGCCGAGGCATGCTCTGTCCCTTTGCGCCCCACCAGACTCGCCCGTCCTTCTCAAGCTCCGAGAAGTTCTCGGGCGAAACCCGGAAGTAGTTGCCGATAGACGGCTTGAACGTCTTCCCGGACGGGCTGGTGACCTCGTAGGTGCCCTTGCTGTAGTAGTTCCGTGCCGTCAGGTCGCTCGACGCCCATGGTCCGCGGGGATCGTCGTCGGGATTCTTGTAGCGCCTCCTGGCGTTCTCGCTGCGCTTCAGCCTGTTCGGGGTCCAGCGCTCGGCGTCGCGCGCGTAGACCAGGATGAAGTCATGGTCCTGGGAGAAGTGGCGGGCCGTGTTCTTCGGCGAGAAGATCTTCTGCCAGATCACGGTCGCCACGAAGTTGTCTTCGCCGAAGACCTCGTCCATAAGCGCGCGCAGATGATGCAATTCGTTGTCGTCGATCGTGATGAAGATCGCGCCGTCGTCGCGAAGCAGCTCCCGCAGCAGCTTCAGGCGAGGCATCATCATGCAGCACCACTTGTCGTGACGGGTGAGGTCGTCGCGGTCCACCACGCGGCCCAGCCAGTCCCGCATGAGGGGCGAGTTCACGTTGTCGTCGTACGCCCAGCCTTCCTTGCCGGTGTTGTAGGGCGGGTCGATGTAGATGCACTTCACCTTCCCGTGATAGGTCGGCAGCAGGGACTTGAGCGCCGCCAGGTTGTCGCCGTGGACGATCAGGTTGTCATGGAGGCTCGCCTTCCCGCTCGTTCCCTTCTCGCGCACCGGTAGCAGCTCGTGGAAGGGCACGGCCAAGTGGTGGTTCTCGACGAAGACCTTTCCCTTGAATTGGAGCCGCGGCAATCCCTTCTCCCCTATCATCTCCGGCGAATGGCGAACGGCCGGCGCGCTACCGTCGCACTGTTGGGCGCTTCCGATTCCAGGCATTCGGCTTGCGGTCGCGCAACTGGGCGGAACTCCCCGCAGCCGGCGCCTCTGTCGCAATCGATTCGGGCCGATCCGCCGGCGCCACGCCTCGGCGCGGTCAGTCGCGCATCGGCCGAAAGAACCGCGCTGACGTTTGCGGAGGCTCCGTCATTCGAGAGTATGAAACAATGGACGGAAGAAGGCGATATACACGGATTCGCATGAACGAGACTGAGGCTGTCGGGGGCAGTTTACGGGCCTTGCGTCGTGAGACTCCGCGGCCACACCCGGTTGGTCCTCAAGACAATTCCGGCCGGGCGGCGATGCGATCCGTCAGCGCTCGAGGTCTGCGCCCATGCCGCATCCCCTGATTCGGGACGACTCCTTCCCTCCCGGGCGCAATACGCCGTGCTTTTGCGGCAGCGGCAAGCGCTTCAAACGCTGTTGCGGTGCCCAGTCCGCCGAGCGTTCCCCGCCCCACGGCATCGACATCGTCGAGTACTTTCTGTCGCGGGAGGAGTGCCGTGAGCTCGTGAGCATGGCCGAGGCGCTCGAGGGCCGGCGATTCCAGGTGCGCGACCGGGCGCGCAAGCTCGAAGCGGTACCGGACCCGACTCGCGTGGCCGAATGGATGGTGCTCGGCGAATCCCAGCATGTGCTCGACGATGTGGTCGCGCGCGCCTTCGAGGAGCGGATCATCCCGGGCAGCGGGCAGGCCATCGAGTGGTACGAGGAACCCCAGCTCCTACGCTACACGACGGGCGGCTACTACCAGTATCACGCCGATGCCTACCACCTCGTGCCCGAGGCCCGTGCATGGCGCAAGGCCGTGGACCGCGACATCAGCCTGCTGCTTTATCTCAACGACGAATACGAGGGCGGCGCGCTGCATTTCAAGCGCCTGTCCTGGACGCTCAGGCCCCGGGCCGGCATGCTCGTCTGGTTTCCCTCCGACGTCCGCTACGAGCACATGGCGAAACTCGTGACGAAGGGCTATCGATACACGATCGTCAGTTGGGCCGCGGCGTCCGGCGTCGAACGCGTGCAGGCGGAGCGGGCCATGCGCTCGATCGCGTGGGACTCGCGCGAGAAGAAGCTGCCGGCAAGCTGACCGCTGTCCCGTTGCCGGTCGCCGGTCGCCGGTCGTCGGCGGCGAACCCGCTGCATGGCCGAAGGCAGGCGAGTGGCTATAATCGATTGCCGTCGGCGCGCCGGTTCGACTGGCCGGGTTTCATGGCTGCTACCCGCGCGATCCGACCGCATCGGCCCGGTCTGTCCGGAGGCAGAAGTTGCGGAACACAAGCTGGATTTTGGCCGTTACCGCGTCCCTCGCGCCGCTTCTGGCAGGACAGGCGGCATTCGCCCAGACGGACGCCGAGCGCCTCGAAGCGTTGCGCGGCTGCCTCGGCATCCAGTCCGATGCGGCGCGCCTGCTGTGCTTCGAGAGCATCGTCAGCGCGGAGCCTGCCGCCGGGACGACCGCGAACGAACGCGTCGAACCGCCGGCCGACGTCGAGCGCCCCGGATCTCCCGATGCGCACGGGGCCGCTGACGAGACCGGCGAGCATCTCGCCGGCGATCGCGAGCAGCCTCCCCCGGCAACGGCGGAGCCTGCCGGAATCGACGCGGTAGCGGCAGCCGATGTCTCTACAGCGGACGATTCCGCGGCCGCGAACACTCCGGCAGAGGACGGCGCAAGTCAGAGCCGCCGGGACCGGGATGAACCGGTCGCTGCCGACGAGACCGAGACCCTCGTAGTCGTCGAAACGGGAGCGCTGCGCCGCGGCAACGCGACGTTCCTCACCGACGACGACCGGTTGTTCGTGCAGACGAGCGGGCCGACTTCCAGAAACCTGCCGCCCGTCCCGTTCGAAGCGACGCTCGAAGACGGCGCGTTCGGCAGCGTGTTTCTGGTCGCCCCGTCCGCCAGACTGCGAATCCGCGTCGCAGAGCAAACGGACTAGCCGGAGCTGCCCCGGATGCGCAGCGCCGCCGAAGAACTCGCTCTTGCCGCGGTGTGCGACGCGAAGGGCGCTCATGACGACGCCGTCAATGCGCTCGCACGCGCGGTCCGACTCGGCAGCGTCGAAGCCAAAACGCAGCTCGGCAAGCGCCTGATCGCGGGCAACAACGCTCCGCTGCTGCCGACCGAGGGCGCCGGGCTGCTTATCGAAGCGGTTAACGGCGGCAGCGGAGAGGCTGCTGCCAGACTAGCGGTTCTCGCCGCGGCGGGCGTCTATGTCGAACCCGGTCTCGATCACGCGCTGAAGCTCCTTGCACTGTCCGCGCAACGCGGCTGGCGCCCGGCGCGATCCCAACTGCTTGTGCTTACCGAAGATCGCGGTCTCGCAGCGGCCGTCGACGACGGCGACCTTCCCGCCAACCACTGGCAACGCGTTGCCGACAGCATCGACGTCAACCGCTGGTCACGGGCGCCGGCGGGCAGAAACCTGCACGAATCACCGCGCATCTGCCTGTTCGAGAAGCTGATCCCGAACGAGGTCTGCCGCTGGCTGATCGATGTTTCCCGCGAGCGTCTCAACCGGGCACTCGTCTACGACGCGGTCGCCCGCCAGGACTACGCGAGCAGCAACAGAACGAACAGTTGGGCGCAGTTCGACCTCATGAGCAGCGAGCTGATCCACCTGCTCGTGCAACATCGCATGGCGGCCGCGAGCGGCTTCCCGCTGTACAACATGGAAGCGACCGCCGTCCTGCACTACGCCGTCGGCGAGGAAATAACGAACCACTTCGACTTTGTCGACCCGGACATCCCGAACTACGAGCAGGAGATCGAGCGCAACGGGCAACGGGTCATGACGTTCCTGATCTACCTCAATGACGACTACGACCACGGCGAGACAGACTTTCCGAAGCTCGGAATCACCTGCAAGGGCCGCCGCGGCGAAGGTCTCTACTTCATCAACGCCCTCGACGACGGTTCGCCGGACCTCAGTACGGTTCATGCCGGCCGTCCCACCGCCAACGGCGAGAAGTGGATCGTGTCGCAATTCATCCGCAACCGTCGCGTGCTCGGTCCGTAGCAGCAGGCGCGCCGGCAGCGCCGCGAGGCGGCAGGCCGCCCCAACACACCCGAAACTGATGCGCCTGAT
>JAJEHN010000017.1:0-42500 GCA_022823665.1 Thermoanaerobaculia bacterium
TTCGTCAAACCGCAGCTTGGAGATCCCCCTTCGTCGATTTCAACTCCGGCCGCCAATCTGTGGAAAACGCTACGCGTTTCCCACAGCGACTACGACGACTGGCTCTTGTCGGCCTGTCTCACATCTGTCTGAACCACTACACATCATCCGTGCGAGCCGCTCGGGGTCCGCCGCTGCCTCCGCTAGCCCGTAAGCCGGAACCAGCGGGCGAACAGGCGCTGGGCGCGGGGCGTGAAGCGCGTCCGCCGCCACTGGTTCGCAGCTCTCTTCAACACTTCGGCCCGCGTCGGGTACGGGAGGATCGTCGAGGTGAAGCGGGAGAGGCCGACGCCGTGGGTCACGGCCAGCGAGAGCGGCGCGATCAGGTCGCCGGCGCCGGCGCCGACCACGGTGGCCCCGAGCACGCGGTCGCTGCCCTGCTTCAGCAGGACCCGCAGGAATCCCTCCTCCTCGCCGTCGAGCAGGGCGCGGTGATTCTCCTCGAGGGACACGTCGATCACGTCGAGAGCGATTCCCTGCTCCTCCGCTTCCCGCCGGTCCAGGCCGGCGTGCGCCACCTCCGGCGCGGTGTAGGTGCAGCGGGGGACGACCAGCCGGTCGGCACGGGCGCTGGGAAAGAAGAGCGCGTTCTGGACGACGACCGCGGCATGGGCGTCGGCCAGGTGGGTGAAGTTGGCCGCGGGCGTCACGTCGCCGGCGCCGAAGATGCGGGGGTTCGTCGTGCGCAGCTTCGCGTCCACCTGAATGCCGCCGGCATCGCTTCGGACGCCGACCTGCTCGAGTCCCAGCCCTTCGACGTTGGGCGCCCGGCCCACAGCGACCAGGAGTTCGTCGCAGACGGTCTCCCGGTTCTCGCCGTCGCTGTCGACCCAGACGAGCCGGGCGCCGCCGGCCTCGGGCGACGCCTGCTCGATCCTCGCGCCAAGGGCCAGCTCGACGCCGTCGCGGCGAAGCGCCCGTTCGACCACGGCCGCCGCGTCCGGATCCTCGCGCGGCAGGATGCCGGGCAGCAGGTCGAAGGTCGTCACCCGGCTGCCGAGCCGGGCGAAGGCCTGCGAGAGCTCGCAGCCGATCGGGCCGGCGCCGATGACGGCCAGCCGCCCGGGCCGCTCGGTCAGGGCGAAGACGGTCTCGTTGGTCAGGTAGCCGCAGCCCTCGAGGCCCGCTATCGGCGGCGCCTGGGGGCGGGCGCCGGTGGCGATCACGGCCCGCCGGAAGCGCAGTTCGCGGTCGCCGGCGGAACCGGTCACGGCGATCGCGCGGTCGGAGAGGAAGCGTCCTTCGCCCAGGTAGACGTCGACGCCGGCATCCCGGAACCGCTCGGCGCTGTCGTCCCTGCTGATCGCCGCGCGGATACGGCGCATGCGCTCCATCGCCGCGGCGAAGTCGCCGGGCCGCTCGGCGCCCGGCGCGCCGAAGCCGGCGTCGGCGCGGCCGGCACTCCACCGCCGGGCGGCGGCGATCACGCCCTTGGACGGCACGCAGCCGAAGTTCAGGCAATCGCCGCCCATCAGCCGGCGCTCGATCAGCGCCACCCTGGCGCCCAGGCCCGCGGCGGCGATCGCGGTCACCAGACCGGCCGTGCCGGCGCCGATGACCACCAGGTGGTATCGCCCGGGCGGCTCCGGGTTCGTCCAGTCGGCGGGCGCGACCCGGTCGATCAACGCCCGGTCGTGCCTGTCCTCCGCCAGCAGTTCCGGCCTGATCATTCGCCCACCTCTTCCTTGAGTGCCCGGCGGGCGATGCGGGTGACGACCGTGATCACCGCGATCGTGGCGGCCAGCCCGACGCCCGTGAAGACCCAGGTTTCCCAGCCCCGCTGCCCGCCGCCGCCGGCCGCGATCTCGGCCAGGTCGCCGACCACCTTGCCGTAGTAGACGTAGAGCAGGGTCGCCGGCAGCATGCCGCCGAAGGCCAGGACGTAGTCGCGCAGCTTCACTCTCGTCAGCCCCAGGGCGTAGTTCAGCAGGACGAAGGGGACGACGGGCGTGAGACGCAGGAGGAGCACGATCTTGAACCCCTCACGGCCGACCGCCCGGTCGATCGCGGCGAAGCGGGGCTCCGCGGCGACCCTCCGTTCGATCGCTCCGCGGACCATGTATCTCGACGCCAGGAAGGCGGCCGTCGCGCCCAGAGAGGCGCCGGCGAACACCAGTGCGGTGCCTTCGGCGAGACCGAAGATCGCGCCCCCGGCGAGGGTGAGCAGGGAACCGGGGATGAAGGCGACGGTCGCCACCGTGTAGCCCAGGACGAACACGACCGGCCCCCACACGCCGAGGCCGTCCACCCAGGCGCTGAACTCGGGCAGGTAACCCGCCACGCGCCGGCCGAACAGGAGCAGCGCCACGACCAGGGCCACGACGGCGGCTATGCGAAGCGCCAGCCCGGCCTTCATGGCTCGTCTCCATCGAAGGCCGCTCGCGCCGGACACTGGTGCTCTTCGCCGGCGAGGTCGAACACGGTCTTGACCGGCGTGTACACCTCGGCGGGGAGGTCGACGAACCGCGTGTTCCACCTGGCCATCGAGCCGTTCCACAGGCCGGGGCGCTCCAGCGCGGTCAGCGGCCTGCCGCCGTGGCTCTTGTCCACGAGGAAGCTGGCGGCGTGATCGACGTAGTCCTCGAGGCGGTACGGTTCGCCGCCGGGACCGAGGACCGCGCACACCATGAACACCGGGTTGAAGTGGGTGGACCTGTCCAGGATCGCCGACTGTTCCGCGTCCTCCATGTCCATCTGGGCCGTCTCCACGATCTGCAGCCCGACTTCGCCTGACGCATCGCGCACCCAGAAGGGGCCGCCGCCGGCCGTGCCGAGGGTCGGCACGACACCGCAAACCCGGGACGGTCGACCTGCACTCCGCGCCAGCTCCAGAGCCATGCCGGCCAGAATCCGCAGCGCCCTGACCGCCGGGCCCTGGAACGGTTCCGGCTGCAGGTTGTCGATGTTCTTCATCGCGATGAGCTCGTAGCCCTGGTCGGCCAGTCCCTGCAGATTGCGAACCAGCGCGCCATGGCCGCCGGGCCGGACGAGCAGGGGTGACGCCGGATCGTCGACGAGCCGGAACGGCCCGCCCCGCTCGCCCAGCGCGATGCTGTCGGTGGCCGGCGACTGGTGGGAGAGGGCGATCTCGAAGCGGCACCCGCAACGCCGCTCGAGCGCCGGCAACCGCTTGGCAAGCAACGCCTCGAACGCCGGCCGGTGCCGCGAAGCGACGGAAAAATGGAGCGCCGCCAATCCACCGCCGTCGCCGAGGACGGCGGCCGCCTCGACGAGGTGCTCCTCGAGCGCGGTGCGCACCTCGCCGCCGGGATAGCGGTGGAAGGGGATCAGGGCCTTCGGCGTGTCGCCGTACCGTTCGAGAGTCTCCGCCGCGCCAGCGGCGGCGTCGAAGGGGAGATGGCGCCGGGCCTTCTCGAAGCGGCCGAGCACCGGATCGTCCGGGGCGCCGGCGGCGGCGGCCGCCTTGAGCTCGGCGAAGAGCCGCGAGGCCGCGCCCGAGGCCGGCACGAACCGGACCAATCGTCCGGACGAGGCCGCCGCCCGGCCCGCTTCGGCAAGCCGGTCCGCTTCGGACCCGGCGGGCAGCGGGTCGATGCCGTCGCCGAGCAGGGCCGGCCGGACCAGCCGGGCCTTCGGCGGCGGGTCGCGCAGGATGGCGAGCTGGCGCCGCGCCTCGTCCACGCCGATGCCGTGCGCCTCGAGCTGCTCGCGGTCGGCGGCGCGCAGATCGTCCTCAACTGCGGTCGGCGACATCATCTCACCAGGAGAACGTCGGCAACTGTTCGAAACATCCCGCGATCGTCGCCGCGGCGCGATCCCGGTCGGAAAGCAGCGGTTCCTCGATCGGCCAGTCGATGCCGATCCGCGGGTCGTTCCAGGCGATCGCGAGCTCGTCGTCGCCGTCGTAGTACTCGTCGCACTTGTACTGCACGTCGGCCGTTTCGCTGACCACGCAGAAGCCGTGGGCGAATCCGCGCGGAATGAAGAGCTGGCGGAAGTTGTCCTCGGAGAGCAGGCAGCCGGTCCACTCCAGGAACGACGGCGAGCCGCGCCGCACGTCGACGGCGACGTCGAACACCTCACCCCGGGTGACGCGGACGAGCTTGGCCTGCTGCCGGCGGCACTGGAGGTGCAGCCCCCGCACGGTGTCCCGGTTCGACCGGGAGTGGTTGTCCTGGACCCAGGGCCGGCCGATGCCGCCTTCCGCGAACGTCGCCGCGTTGTAGCTCTCCAGGAAGAAACCGCGGCCGTCGCGATGAACGACCGGCTCGACGATCAGCACGCTGGGCAGCCCCGTGGCGCGGACCGTTGGCAGGGCGCTCACCGCCCTTCCTCGAGGACCAGGCTGAGGTAGCGGCCGTACCCGTCGCTGGTCTTCGCCGCCAGCCGCCGCAACTGGTCGGCGTCGATGTAGCCCATGCGGTAGGCGACCTCCTCCAGGCAGGCCACTTTCAGTCCCTGCCGCTCCTCGAGGGCCTGGATGAAGTTGCCCGCCTGCAGCAGGGCCTCGTGGGTCCCCGTGTCGAGCCAGGCGATGCCGCGGCCAAGCAGTTCGACCCGCAGCGTCCCTTCGTCCAGGTAGAGCCGGTTCAGGTCGGTGATCTCCAGTTCGCCGCGCGCCGAGGGACGGAGCGTCCGCGTCAACTCGACGACGCGGTCGTCGTAGAAGTAGAGGCCCGGCACCGCGTACGGCGACTTCGGCGCCGCCGGCTTCTCCTCCAGGCCGATCACGCGCCGCCCCGCGTCGAACTCGACGACGCCGTAGCGCTCCGGATCCCGGACCCGGTAGCCGAAGATCGTGGCGCCGGGCGAGGACATGTGCCGCGCAGCCGCCCGCTGCAGAACGTCCGCCAGTCCGTGGCCGTGGAAGATGTTGTCGCCCAGGGCCAGCGCCGCCCGGGCGCCCCTCAGATGCTCGGCCCCGATCAGGAACGCCTGGGCGATCCCCTCGGGAGCCTCCTGAACTGCGTAGGAGAGCTCGATTCCCAGATCCCGGCCGTCGCCGAGCAGGCGCCGGAACGCGGGCTGGTCGTGCGGCGTGGTGATGATCAGGATCTCCCGCACGCCCGCGACCATCAGGCTGGAGAGCGGGTAGTGGATCATCGGCTGGTCGTAGACCGGCAGCAACTGCTTGCTGACCGCCCGCGTCACCGGGTGAAGCCGGGTGCCGGCACCGCCCGCCAGCAGGATGCCCCGAAGCGGACTCACGTTGCCGCCGTCAACCGCCGCTGCAGTCCCAGTCGGCGCCGTTCGCCGCCGGAAGCGACCGCCTCGCACCAGTCCGGGTGATCGAGGTACCAGCGGACCGTCTCGCGGAGACCCGTTTCGAAGTCGCGCCGCGGCGCCCAATCCAGGTCTCCCCGCGCCCTGGCGGCGTCGACCGCATAGCGCAGATCATGGCCCGGCCGGTCTTCGACGAAGGTCACGAGGTCCCGGTAGCTCCCTGCCCCCTTCGCCGCCAGTGAAGGATTCTCCGAGGCCGGGAACTCCGCCTCGAGCGCCGAGCAGACGGCCTCCACGACCTCGAGGTTCGTTCGCTCCGCGTCGCCGCCGAAGTTGTAGCTCTGGCCCGGCTCGCCCAGCCGAAGCACACGGAGCAGCCCCTCGCAGTGGTCGTCCACGTGAAGCCAGTCACGGACGTTCGCACCCTCGCCGTACACCGGAAGCGGCAGTCCGGATGCTGCGTTCAGGATCATCACCGGGATCAGTTTCTCGGGAAACTGGTAGGGGCCGTAGTTGTTCGAGCAGTTCGTCACGATCGCCGGCAGGCCGTAGGTACGGCACCAGGAGCGCACGAGATGATCCGCCCCCGCCTTGGACGCCGAGTACGGCGAGCTCGGATCGTAGGGCGTGTCCTCGCGGAACCGCCCTGCCTCGCCGAGGCTTCCGAACACCTCGTCGGTCGAGACGTGGATGAACCGGAACCCCGCCCGCTCCCGTTCCGGCCGACCGCCGAGATCGAGCCGGGCCGCCTCGAGCAGTTCGAAGGTGCCGAGAACGTTCGTCCGCACGAAGGCTCCGGGGCCGTCGATCGACCGGTCCACGTGGCTTTCGGCCGCCAGGTTCAGGACCGCCGACGGCCGGTGCTCCGCGAACACCCTTCGCACCGCTTCACGGTCCGCGATGTCCCCACGCACGAAGGTGTAGCGGGGGTCGTCGGCCACCCGCTCCAGGTTGCGCAGGCTGCCCGCGTAGGTCAGCTTGTCGAACACGACCACCTGGCGGTCCGCACCGCGAGCGTCGGCGAGCGCGGCAGCCGCGAGGTTGCTGCCGATGAAACCGGCGGCGCCGGTAACGAGGAGCGTCTCCATGGGTTGCTAGGCCGCCGGAGCTTCCGGCAGGACGGCCGCCGCCGCCGCCAGGACCTCGCGGTGCAGCAGACCGTTGGTCGCCACCACCCCTCGATTCGTTTCGAGAGTCCGCCCCAGGCTGAAGTCGAGCTCCCGTCCGAAGGCGTCCGTCACGACGCCGCCGGCTTCCGTCACGACGATGAATCCCGCGGCGTGATCCCAGATCTTCTCGCGGTAGGTGGCGGAAGAGGGCAGGCGGAGGTAGATCGAAGCGTCGCCTCGCGCAATCGCTCCGTACTTGCACTGGCTGTCCATGCGCACGGGAGCCGCCGTGACGCCGAGCCGCTCGGCTATCCCGGCATGCCCGCCCCGGTCCGAGTGCATGGACACCGCCGACTCACAGAACACGGCGTCCGTCGAGTCGGTAACCGGGGAAACGCCGATCCGGCGGGGCGCGTACCCCTCCTCATCCAGCGGCAACTCCCAGGCGCCCCGTCCACGAGTGGCGGCGAACAGGCAGCCGCGACCGTCCGCGGAGGGCAGGTTCGGACAACCGAGCACTCCCCCCACGACCTCGCCGTCCTCCATCAGGCCGAGCGCGATCGCGTACTGGTCACCGCGCAGGAAGCCCTTCGTGCCATCGATCGGATCGAGCACCCAGAACCTGCCGCTCGCGCCGCCGGCGCTCGAACAGCGATCGATGGCTTCGCCAACCTGCTTCGCGGTGACGCCGGGAACTTCGGATCCGACCGCGTCCACGACCCTGGTCATTACTTCCCGGCCCTCGGGGGTCACGAGGTCCGGCGATGTCTCCTCGCCGACGATTGCGTCTTCCGCCGGCAGCGCAAGACTGACCAGTGCCTGGGCCGCGTAGTCCGCGACCGTCACCGGCGAGCGATCGTCCTTGGTCAGGAAGGAGCCCCCAATCTCCGCCTGCAGGCGCCGGGTGACGCGGCTCGCGATGCGGACCGCGCGAACCGCGCCCGCCAGTTCCGCGTACTTCCTGGAGTCCGGGTCAAAGCGCACGACGGCAATGATACGGGGCAGCCCCACCGCATGCCACACTGAACCGATGCCCCACGGACCGCAGGATGAAGCCGCTCTGGTGGCGGAGGCGATCGAGGGTTCGGAACTCGCCTTCCGGACGCTGGTCGAACGTTACCAGCGGCCCGTCTTCAGTCTGGTCCTGCGGATGGTTCGGGACCACGGCATCGCCGAGGACGTCACCCAGGAGGTCTTCGTCAAGGCCTGGATGGCGCTCTCCCGCTACGACCCCAGGCGACGTTTCGCAAGCTGGCTGTTCAAGATCGCGAGCAACGCCGCGATCGACCAGCTTCGCCGGAAGAAGCTCCCCACGACGCCGATCGAAACCAGCGACACGGACCACTCGTCCATCCTGGACCGCATCGAGGACGAGCGCTCGGAGTCCCCCGACACCCTGGTCAAGCGGCGCGAACTGTCGGCCGGTCTCGAAGCGGCGGTGGCGGCCCTGCGGCCCGAGTATCGACTCGTCGTTCTGCTCCGGTTCCGGGAGGAACTCCCCTACCGGGACATCGCGGAAGCGACCGGCATGCCGCTCGGAACCGTGAAGACGAATCTGCGCAGGGCGCGCCGCGAGATAGAAGACCGCCTGCGCAAGGATGGCGTAGTGTGAGACGCGGCGAATCGGGGACGAGCGTGAAACCACGACGACCCGCGAACCGTAGGGCGAAGGGCGAGGAGATGAACATGCGGAACCGAATCGACCTCCGGAAGCTGTTCCAGTCGCTGGAAGATCCCGTCGCACCGGCGGGACTCACGGAACGCATCATGCGGCAGGTCGCCGCAACCAGCCGGCCGGCCATGATGCCGGTCCGGCGGCCGATCCTGCCCTTCCAGATTCCCCACTGGGCCCGGCTGCCGCTGGCCGTCTCGGCCGCGGCGGCGGTCCTGCTGGTCACCGGCGCCGCCCGGCTGGCTCCCTCGTCGTGGCTGGGCCTGGTCGATGGTCTGCAGGCCTCGCTGTTCGCCGCCGTCTGGCTCCTGACCCTGGCGGCCGCCGTGCTGGCGGAGAGCGTTGCCTTGCTGAACGGAGCGGTCCGCGTCGGCGAGGTTCTCGACCTGATCCTCAACACGCCGGCGGCGACGATCGCGATCACCGCGGTCACGTTGCTCTGCCTGGCGGGAGTCGCTCTCCTTCACCGGCTGTCGCGCGGGCCCGTCCTGCGGCCGCGGCGTCGAGGCTTCAGAGCAGGCGCACTGCTTGTCGCCTTCGGGCTGTGCTGCACGGGTCTGGCCTTCGGCCAGCCTCAGCAGGAGCCGGATGCCCAGGCAACTCAGGAGGAAGCGCGGGAAGAGGCCGCCACCGCGATCGAAGAGGTCCGGGAGCAGTTGGACGAAGCCCTCGAGGAGGCCGGCGAACGCGCCCAGGGTGCGGTCGAGGATGCGATCGAGCGCATCGAGGATCTCGAGCGTGACCTGGCCGAAGCCGAAGATGCCGGCGGCGAGAGCGGGCCGGTGGTGCGGGTCGACCTCGACAACAAGGTGGCCTTCGGCAGCACGGTGCGGGTCGGCCGGGACGAAGTGGCCGACGCCATCACGTCGATCGGCGGCGGCATCAAGGTCGACGGGGAAGTCCGTGGAGACGCCGTGGCCATCGGCGGCGAAGCGAAGATCGACGGCCGCGTGACCGGCGAGGTGGTCGCCATCGGCGGGGACGTGGAGCTCGGTCCGGACGCGGAGGTGCTGGGCGACATCATCACCGTCGGAGGCAGGGTCAGCCAGGAAGAAGGCGCGACCGTCCTCGGAGAGATTTCCGAGGTCGACTGGGGCGACTTCGAGTGGGACTGGGACGGCGACTGGTTCGACGGCTGGAGCGGCGACTGGTTCCCCCGGGGCGGCGAGAGACCGCCCTTCTTCCGGGTGGGCAAGGTGTTCGAGTTCGTCCGGGCGATCATCTTCACCGGACTGCTCATCGTGCTCGCGGGCCTGGTTCTGCTCGTGTCGCCCAAGGGCGTGGACCGGGTCCGGGCCGCCGCGGTTTCCGATCCGCTGATCATGCTCGTGGTCGGCTTCGGCATCGAACTGCTCATCCTCCCGGCCCTGATCGTGGCCAGCATTCTGCTCGCGGTGACGGTGATCGGCATTCCGTTCGCCATCCTCCTCTGGCCGGCGGCACTGGTTGCCCTGGCGCTCGCCCTCGTGCTCGGGTACACCGGAGCGGCGGCCGCAGCCGGCGACTGGTTCCGGAACCGCTTCCAGGGCGCCAGCGGGATCGCGGCCGGGAGCTTCGGCGCCCTCGCCCTCGGCGTGCTGGCGATCCAGGCCCTGGCGCTCGTGGCCGACCTGCTCGGCTTCCTCGGCCTGCCGTGGTTCTTCCGCTTCATGTTCGGTTTCCCCGGCCTCGTGATCTGTTATCTGGCGTGGACGATCGGCCTCGGCGCCGCCTGCATGACCGCCTTCGGCACGTCCCGCTTCGGCTCGAAGGCGGCCGCCCAGACCGTGCCGCCGACGCCTCCGCCGGCAAGTGACGCGGGTGGCGAGCCTGACGCGGGTGACGCGGGCGCTGGCTCGGGAGACGGCGACACGCCGCCTGTCCCCGAACCACCGGGCGAGCAGAAGGAGTAGAGCCGGCGTCGCGCGTAGTAGTCTCCCGCCATGCCAGCCCGCGGGCTCGCCAGTCTGGTCCTGCTCGCAGCTCCCCTGACCGCTGCGGCCTCCGACGACCTTGCGGAGTCCTGCAGCCGGCTACGGGACGGCTCGAACGCCTACTTCGGAACGAGCCTCGCGGACGAGCTTCGAGCCAGCCTGTCCGCCAGCCCGAACAGCCCCGAGATCCAGGCGCAGCTCGGCGGCGAACTGCTCCGGCTCGGCGACACGGCCGGGGCGATCACGCACCTTGCGGCGGCTACCGAGGCCCTGGCTGCCACGCCTGACGTCCGGCCGACCATTCCCGAGTGGAATCTGGCCCTGGCCCACCTTCAGCGCGCCGAGGATCTGAATTGCGTCCACCATGGCGACGCGGCGCCGGGCCGCTCGGCCGACAGTTGCATCCTCCCGCTTGTTTCCGCCGCGGTCCACAGCCGTCCCGAACACGCCCGCGCGGCGGGCGACCTTTTCCTCGACATGCTGGAGGAGGGCCGCCCGACCGGCCCCTGGAGGCACCGGGCCCAGTGGCTGCTCAACGTGGCGCGACGGCTGACCGGGGACTTTCCGGACGGGGTGCCCGCCCGGTTCCGGATCAGCGAGGACGTGTTCACGTCGGCAACGTTCACCGGCGGTCGCTGGCGCAACCTTGGGCCGGAACTCGGCGTCGATGCTCTCGATCTCGCCGGCGGCGCGGTCGTCGACGACTTCGACGGCGACGGCGTTCTCGACCTGATCACTTCGACCTGGGATCCCTGCGGGCCTCTGCAAGCGTTTCGAGGCGACGGCCGCGGCGGTTTCGAGGACACGGGCCAAGCCTGGGGGCTCAGTGGTCAACTCGGTGGGCTGAACCTGATCCACGCCGACTACGACGGCGACGGCCGCCTCGACCTGTTCGTGCTGCGCGGCGCCTGGCTGCTTGAGGAGGGGCGCATCCGCAACTCGTTGCTGCGCAACGAACTGGGCGGCGACGCCGGGCGCTTCGTCGACATCACCGAGGCGGCCGGTCTGGCCGAACCCGCCTATCCGACCCAGGCCGCCGCCTGGGGCGACTACGACGGCGACGGCGACCTCGACCTCTACGTCGGCAACGAGGCGAGCGAAGCCCACGAGTACGCCTCGCAACTGTTCCGCAACCTGGGCGACGGCACGTTCGAGGACGTCGCGGCCGAAGCCGGCGTCAGCAACCTGCGTTACGCCAAGGGCGTCGCCTGGGGCGACGTGGACAACGACGGCGATCTCGACCTCTACGTGTCCAACTTCGGCGCCAACCGGCTCTACTTGAACACGGCCGGCGTCTTCCAGGACGAAGCGGTCCGGGCAGGGGTTACCGAGCCGGAGCGGGAGAGCTTCGCTACCTGGTTCTTCGACTACGACAACGACGGCGACCTCGACCTCTACGTCGGCGACTATCGCAACCAGGCCACCGAAGTCGTGGCCTCCTACATGGGTTCGGACCCCGGCGTGGGCCAACCTCTGCTCTACCGCAACGACTGCGGGCCGCAGCCCGGCTGCGGAGGCAGGCTGCGGATGACCGAGGTGTCCCGCGCGCTGGGCATCCGCCGGCCGGCCCTGCCCATGGGCGCCAACTACGGCGACCTGGACAACGACGGATGGCTCGACTTCTACCTGGGCACCGGCGAACCGGACCTCGCCAGCCTGATGCCGAACGTCATGTACCGCTACAACGGCCGGCGCTTCGAGGAAGTCACCTTCGCCGGCGGCTTCGGCCACCTCCAGAAAGGTCACGGCGTCGCCTTCGGCGACCTGGACCATGACGGGGACATGGACCTTCTCCACCAGCTCGGCGGCTTCTACCCGACCGACACCTTCGGCAACGCCCTGTTCGAGAACCCGGGCAGCGACAACGCCTGGATCACCCTGCGCTTCGCCGGCGCCGGCCCCGCCGCCTCGGGGGCCAACCGCTACGGCGTCGGCTCCCGCGTCGCCCTCGCCGTCGACGGTCCCGGCGGCAAGCGGACGATCCACCGTCTGGTCGGTTCGGGCGGCTCCTTCGGCGGCAACAGCATGCAGCTCGAAGTGGGTCTCGGCGACGCCGCGCGGGTCGACGAGATCCGCGTGAGGTGGGCCGGCAGCGGCACGGCCCAGGTCTTCGAGGACGTCGAGCCGCGGGCGACGTACCGGATCTCCGAGCATGCGGAGAGCCTCGAACGCGTGGAGGCGCCGTCCTTCCGCCTCGGCGGTGACGGATGAGAACCCGCGCCGCCGGCATCGCCGTTTCGGTCGCGTCAGTGGTGCTGTCGGGCCCGGCCCGGGCAGGAGAGAACGAGGTCCTCTTCACCGACGCCACAAGGAGCGCCGGTCTCGACTTCCGGCACTGGAACGGCATGAGCGGACACCTCTACTACCCTGAGGTCGTCGGCGCCGGCGCGGCGCTCTTCGACTACGACAACGACGGCGACCTCGACCTCTACCTCGTCCAGGGCAACCTCCTCGGCAACGAAGGAGACCGGACCTCCGCGACGACGCCGTGGACGGGCGACTGGCCGCCGCGGGACCGCCTGTACCGCAACGACCTGGAGGCCCGCGACGACGGCGCCGCGGTCCGCTTCGTCGACGTCACCGAGGAGAGCGGCATCGCGGCCACCGGCTACGGCATGGGAGTCGTCGCGGCGGATCTCGACAACGACGGTTGGGTCGACCTCTACGTGCTGAACCTGGGCGCCAACCAGCTCTGGCGCAACGAGGGCGACGGGACGTTCAGCGACCGGACCGAAGCAAGCGGAACGGGCGATCCGCGCTGGAGCGTCGCCGCGGCGGCCGCCGACTACGACGGCGACCTCGATCTCGACCTGTTCGTCGTGAACTACCTCAACTTCTCGCTGGCCACGCACAAGACGTGCCTTACCGAGCGGGGAGAGGTGGACTACTGCCTGCCGAGCGCCTACCAGCCGGCGCCCGACGCCCTGCTCGTGAACGACGGCTCCGGACGATTCGAGGACGCGACGGTCGCGGCCGGCCTGGCCGCGGCGCGGCCCGGCAACGGTCTTGGCATCCTCGCCGCCGACCTCGACGGCGACCGCAGGCTCGACTTCTACATCGCGAACGATCTGATGCCGAATCACCTCTGGCTCAACCGCGGCAACGGCGAACTGGTCGAGGACGGGCTGATCAGCGGCGCCGCTCTCAACGCGGACGGCGAGGCCGAGGCGAGCATGGGCGTCGCGGCGGGCGACTACGACGGAGACGGCGATCCCGATCTGTTCCTGACCCACTTCCACCGCGAGACGAACACGCTCTACCGGAACGACTCGCAACCGGGCTCGGCGCAGTTCCGGGACCGCACGAACGCGACCGACCTCGGCCGGCCGAGCTGGGACGCGACCGCCTTCGGCACCGCCTTCGTCGACCTCGACAACGACGGCTGGCTAGACCTCGCGGCGGTCAACGGCGCCGTCACGTTCGCCGCCGGAAGGCCGCGCACGGAAGACGATCCCTTCCCCCTGGATCAACCGAACCAGGCCTTTCTGAACGTGGCCGACGGAGCGGGCGGACGCCGCTTCGAGCCGGCGGCCGCCGGGTTGCTCGACGGCGAGACCCCGTTCGTCAGTCGCGGTCTGGCCGCCGGCGACGTGGACAACGATGGCGACACGGACCTGATCATCACGAACAACAACGGCCCCGCCCGGCTGCTGCTCAACCAGACCGGGACGGAGGGTGACTGGATCGGGCTGGCGCCGGTGCTCGGCGCCGCACGCGGCCGCCGGCCGGCTTCGGGCGTCACCGTGCGCGTGCACCGCGCGGGAGCGCCGCCGCTCGTCCGGCTTGCCGGAGGAGGCGGCAGCTACGCCTCCTGGGGCGATCCCCGCGTTACGGTCCCGGCGGGTGGCCCGGGTGTCGACCGCATCGAAGTCCAGTGGAGTGACGGGACGACCGAGCAGTGGCCGGCGCCCACGCCCAGGGCCTACACTTCCCTGGTTCGCGGCAGCGGAGAGCGGCGCGGCGAACAGGAAGACGACGCACCACCATGACCAAGTCACTCCGTCTCCACGACGGCGCCCTCATCCTCGCGCTCCTGGCGCAGTTCGCGGCCGCCGGTCTCCACGCGCAGGACGCGGCGGCGCCCACGCTGGTCCCCGTGCCCGAAGTCGACCTGCGCGGGGTCGACGAGGCGGTGCGCGACCAGATCGACCAGCAGCGCGGACTGCTCGAGGAGGCGCTCGCGCGCGGGGCGGAGACGGACGCCGACGCCGAGCAACTGGGCCTCCTGTTCGGCGACGCGGGCCAGCTCTACCTGGTCTACGACCTGCTGCCGGCCGCGAGAGCCTGCCTCACCAACGCCGCGGCGCTGCAGCCCCGGAACTTCCGCTGGCGCTATCTCCTCGGCAGCGCCGCGGAGCACCTGGGAGAACTCGAGGAAGCGGTCGAGGCCTACGACCTGGCCAGGGCGCTGCGTCCCGACGACCCGGCGACCGCGATCCGCCTCGGCCGCGTGCATCTGGAGCTGGGAGGGTACGAAGAGGCCCGCGGCCACTATCAGCGCGCCCTTGCGCTGCCCGGATCCGCGGCCGCGGCTCACTTCGGTCTCGGCCGCGTCGCCTTCGAAACGGAGGACCCGACAACGGCGCTCCAGCACTTCCGGACGGCGCTGGGGGAACAGCCCCGGGCCGACTCGCTCCACTACCACATTGCCCTCGCCCACCGCGCGCTCGGCGACGACGCTGCGATGCGCGCCGCGATGGAGCTCCGGGGCGAGGCCCCGGTGGCTTTCGCCGATCCGATCGCCGCGGAAATCAAGGAATCGGCGACCGGCATCGGGGCCCAGTTGCTGCTCGGCCGCGTCGCGTTGGCGGCGAACGCGTTCGAGACCGCCGAGGAGCGGTTCCGCGAAGCGGTTCGCGACTATCCCGAGAGCGCGGCGGCGAAGAGATCGCTGGCGGCGGCGCTGGAGGGCATGGGCCGGCGGGCGGAAGCCGCCATGTGGTACCAGGAGGCCCTGAACCTGAACCCGAACGATGTCGGGCTCCTGTTCCGGACCGGGCTGCTCTACAACAGCGAGGGCCGCTACCAGGCCGCGGCCGAGCGGCTCCGGCGCGCGGTCGAGATCGAGCCCTCGTTCGGGCCGGGATGGGTGGAGCTGGCAAGGAGTCTCGGCGAGACGGGCGACCACCTGGAAGCCGCGGAGGCCCTGACCCGCGCGCTCGAACTGGCCCCGGACGATCGAAATCTACGCTTCCACCGGGCAGGCAACTACCGGCTCGGCGGCCGCCGGGAACTCGCACTCCGGGAGTTCGAGTCGCTGCTGGCGGACTTCGGATTCGATCGCGAGATCGTTCTGCTGCTCGGGCGAATCGAGCAGGAACTCGGCCGGCCCGCCTCGGCCGCCCGCCGCTTCGAGCAACTGGTCGAAGCCGGGGCCGATCCGCCCCTGTTGAGCCAGGCTCACTTCGAACTCGGCAACATCCGCACCCGACAGGAACGCTACGAGGAAGCGCTCCCGCACTACCAGCGGGCGATCGCGGCCAATCCGACGCTGAAGGAGGCGTACTTCAACCTTGGCACGGCACTCGGCCGGCTGGGAATGTTCACCGAGGCTGCCCTCGCCGCGCGCCGCGCGCTCGAACTCGACCCCGGCGACAGCAGGGCCCGCGCGGCCGAGGTCACCGCCCTGCTGCTCGCCGGCGAAGACGCCCGGGTCCGCCTGATGCTGGAACAGACGCTCGAGCTTCCCGACCAGGGCGGCAGCGGTTTCTTCGCCGTCCTCCTCGCCGAGGTCCTGGCCGCCTCCGAAGACGACTCCGTGCGGGACGAAGCGTTGGCCCTGAACCTGGCCAGAGACCTGTTCCAGCGCGCCCAGACCCCGGCCCACGGCGCCGTCGTCGCCCTCGCCCACGCCGCGACCGGCGATTTCGAACAGGCCGTCGTCTGGCAGCAACGCCTGATCGACAACCTGGAACGCGCCGGCGCCGCCGCGGCGCTGCCGGATGCCCGGGAACGGCTGGAGGCGTACGAGGCCGGGCGGCCGATCCGGGCGCCCTGGCGGCGCTGACGCGCCGCGGCGTGGCGCCGGCAGCGTGGCGGCGGCGTGGCGGACTTGCTGCCGCGCGGTGACTGAGGTTACTGCCGCCTCGGCCAGGACCGGAGGGAAGGGGTCCCTGCGGACGCTTGCGCCCGCTTGGTGAATGGGGGATCTGGCGCTCGCTTCGGTCGCCTGCGCTCCGGTCGGGCGTCGGCAGGGGAGAGCTCTACGGCAGGCGCTTGGCTCCAGCCCGCTGGGACCCCTTCCCTCCGGTCCTGGCCGAGGCTGGGTGCGTTCAGCCTGGCTCTATGTCGCACCGAGTGTGTCGGTGCGCCGGCCTTCTGGCCGGCATCCGCTTGTCAGACCGCCCGCTCGTACCGGCCGGGCTGGTCCTCGACAACCTTGCCCTCTTCGACCAACGCGTCGAGATGCGCCCGCAGGGAGAAGGCGGCGGGGCCGTGGAGCTTGGGATCGATGTCGGCGTAGATCCGTTCGACCATCTCGGGGATGGTGGCGACACCGGCGGCAATGGCTTGCAAAGCCTGGTCGGTCCGTTGCTGGCGGTGGCTGTGGATCTCGCGGATCCGGTCGAGCGGGGGCTTGATCGACTCGCCATGGCCGGGGTGAAGGACGTCGATGCCGCCGTCCTGGCCGAGTTCGAGGAGGCGTTCGAGCGAGGCCATGTACTGGTTCAAGTTGCCGTCGGGCGGGGCGATGATCGAGGTCGACCAGCCCATCACGAGGTCGGCGGTGAACACGGCCCCTTCCTCCTCTAGCAGGAAACAGAGGTGGTCGCTGGCGTGGCCCGGGGTGTGGAGGGCCACCAGGGTGGCGTCGTCTGCGGACAGGCGTTCGTTGTCCTTCAGGCGGCGTCCGGCAGTGAAGGGCGGCTGTTCGCTGAAGGCGAGGATCCGGCAGCTCGCGTGCTCGGCGACACGGGGCGCCAGGGGCCAGTGGTCCCGGTGAGTGTGGCTGATCAGCACGGCCGCCACTTCGCGGTCGCCGACGGCGGCGAGCACGGCCTCGAAGTGGGCGTCGTCCTCTTCCCCCGGGTCGAGCACGAACGCCGGGCCGTCGTCGCTGCCGATGACCCAGGTGTTCGTGCCCGGACCGGTGAACATGCCCGGGTTGTCCTGCGTGACGCGCAGCACGCGGTCGGAGAGCCGCACGGGCGTGCCCTTCAGGAGGGTGTCCAACGTCGCGCGCCCTAGCGGCTGAAGGCCCGCTGCCAGTCCTTGACGTTCGCCGCGGAGGGGCGAATCGCGGCTTCTTCGTAGCCCTCGTCGCCGGGCAGCACGGCACGCGCGGGTTCGTCCGGGGTCCGGCCCAGCAGCACGCGCGGCTGCATCACGGGGAAGCGTTCCTGCGCGTCGACGGCGGCGATCGCTTCGTCCGCCGTCCTGAACGCGGCCAGCTTCTGCAGATTGCGGATGGTGGGAAAGATGATCATCCACTCCTTGCGACGCCCGTGTTCGAGAGCTTCCTCGGCCGTCACCCAGGCGGAGTTCGTCAGTTCGTGGTCGTCGTGGCCGGCGGTCTGGTTCACCGGCGCCCGGGCGACGAAGAAACGGGTGTCGTAGCGTCTCGGCTGTCCTTCCGGCGTGATCCAGTGGGCCCAGTAGCTGATTCGGTCGGTGGCGAGGGTCAGGCTCTCGGCGGCGGCGATGTCGAGCAGGGACTGCCTGCCGGCGTTCAACTCGGCTCGCTGACGTTCGAAGTGCTCCTCGATCGCCCGGTCCGAGAAGTCGAGGATCCGACCGTCCCGGTCGTAGGCCAGAAGCACGCCGGCCTCCTCGAAGCACTCGCGGATCGCGGCGACGTAGAAGGTCAGGCCGCCCTCTTCGAGGGCGAGCCGGGCGCTCGCCTCGCGGTCGGTGAGACCGTGGCAAAGCGCTTCGTCGACCCGGTCTTCCGGGTCGACGCGGCCGCCCGGGAAGACGTAGGCGCCCCCTACGAAGTCGGACTGGATGTGGCGGCGCTCCATGAACACCTCCACCCCGCGGTCGCTGTCCCGCAACAGGAGGACGGTCGAGGCGTGCCGGGCCACCGGGGATGTCGCCTGATCAGCCATTCTCACCGTCGTCCAGTTCTTCGATCAGGTCGTCGGCCGGAGGCTCCGTGCCCTGCAGGCGACTGGCGGTGGCCTCCGCGGCGCGCATGGCGCGCAGGAAACTGCGGCCCGCGATGTCCTTCAGTTCGTCGTCGCTGTAGCCGCGCCGGACCAGTTCCACGAACAGATCGGGGAACGTCGAGGCGTCCTCGAGGCCGACCGGCACGGTCGGGATGCCGTCGTAGTCCGAGCCGATTCCGAGATGCGCGGTACCGATCAAGGCCCGGACGTGGTCGATGTGGTCGGCCACATCGCTGAGGGATGCCTGGGCGCCCGGGTTCTCGCTTCGCCAGGCCATCAGCCGGCGGCGGATCTCTTCCGGCGCGGTTCCCGCGGCCATCAGTCGCCGGCGTTCGGCATCCAGCCGTTGAAAGGATGCCCGCACGTTCTCGTTGACGAAGGACGGCACGAAGGTGACCATCACCACGCCGCCGTTGTCGGCCAGCCGGCGCAGGACGTCATCGGGCACGTTGCGCGGGCTGGCCGTGACCGCGAACGCCGAGGAGTGGGAGAAGATGACCGGCGCTTCGGACTCGTCCAGCGCCTGGTGCATCGTCTGCGGCGAAACGTGAGAGAGATCAACCAGCATGCCGAGCCGGTTCATCTCGCGAACTACCTGCCGGCCGAACGCAGTCAACCCGCCGTGCGCCGGCTGGTCGGTCGCCGAATCGGCCCAGGCGACGTTGCTTCCGTGGGTCAGTGTCATGTAGCGAACGCCGACCTCGTAGAGCTGCCGGAGCACTCCGAGGGAAGACTCGATCGAGTGTCCGCCCTCGGCGCCGAGCAGGGACGCGACCTTGCCCGCGGCGTGGACGCGCTCGATGTCGTCCGCGCTGAGGGCCAGTTCCAGATCGTCCGGATAGCGATCGATCAGGCGCCTGGTCAGGTCGACCTGCTCGAACACGACCCGGGCCGCGCCGGCCCCGCTGTAGGAGGTCGGGATGTAGACCGACCAGAACTGGGCGCCCACTCCCCCCTGGCGCAGGCGCCGCAGGTCGGTGTGCATCGGCGGATCGAGCGCCGTCGTGTCCTGGAAGTCGATCCGGTCGAGGTGGTTCGAGACCCGCGTCCGGTACTGCCACGGGACGTCGTTGTGTCCGTCAACGAGCGGCACTTCCCCCAGCAGGCGGAGCACGTGCTCCCGGCTGGCGCGGTCCTCCTGGGCGTCGGTCACGGGCGGTGAACCATAGCTCACCGCCGCGGCCACGACGGCGCCCAGCACGGCGCCTGTTCGTCTTGTCATCCTGGTTCCCTTCCCTGGCAAACGCACGAGCGGCGATTGTAGGGGAACCCGCCCGGAACCCCGCCGGCGGGCCGGATCCCGGTGCTAGTCTGCGCCCGGTGCAGGGCTGCTGGGCAAGGTCGATCGGCATCATCGGTCTGGGCAGCTTCGGCCGCTTCCTGGTCCGGCACCTGGGCGCCCGCTTCGACGTTCAGGTCTGGGATCGCCGCGACCTGAGCGAGCGGGCCGCCGCGCTCGGTGCGCGCTGGACCGACCTCGAAGGCTGCGCCGGCTGCGACGTCGTGATCCCGGCGGTGCCCGTCCAGGACCTCGACGGGCTGGTCGTCGAACTGGCCCCGCGTCTCGCACCGGACGCGCTGATCGTCGACGTCGCCTCGGTCAAGGTGAAACCGCTCCGGATTCTCGAGCGGCGCCTGCCCCGGCAGGTCCAGTACATCGGCACCCATCCCATGTTCGGCCCCCAGAGCGGCCGCGCCGGCATCCGCGGCCTGAAGGTCGTCCTCTGCCTCCCCGAGCGCCCGGTGGACAGCGAGCGGGTCGAGGCGGTCAGAGCCTTCCTGGCATCGGACCTGGAACTCCAGGTGATCGAGATGTCAGCGGAGGAACACGACTCGGAGATGGCCTACATCCAGGGCCTCACCCACTGGATGGCCAAGGCGCTCAGGGAGATTCACGTCCCGGACCCGGCCCTCGGCACGGTCGCCTACCGGCACATGATGAAGATCGAGGAGAACCTCCGCGACGACTCCGACGATCTGTTCGTGACGATCGCCCGCGAGAATCCCTTCGCGGCCGAGGCCCGCAGGGAACTCCGCGAGAGGCTGCGGGAGATCGAAGAGGCGATCGAGGGGGACTAGGACAGCCAGCGCTTGCGGCGCCGGTAGTGCTTCACGTCGCGGTAGCTCTTTCGCTGGCCGACCTGGGTCAGGCCGAGGTAGAACTCCTTGACGTCCGCATTGTCCTGGAGCTCCGCCGGCGTCCCCTCGAGGACGACGCGGCCTCCCTCCATGATGTAGCCGTAGTGGGCGATCTCGAGGGCGCGGCTGGCGTTCTGCTCCACCAGCAGGATCGTCGTGCCCTCGTCGCGGTTGATGCGCTGGATGATCTCGAAGATCTCCTGGACGAGGAGCGGCGCCAGGCCCAGGGACGGTTCGTCGAGCAGCATCAGCTTCGGCTGCGCCATCATGGCCCGGCCGATGGCCAGCATCTGCTGTTCGCCGCCGGAAAGGAAGCCGGCCATCGAGCCGCCCCGTTCCTTGAGACGCGGGAAGTAGCCGTAGACGCGGTCCAGCGCTTCGTCCGTGCCGCCCTTGTCCCGGGCCGTGTAGGCCCCCGCCAGGAGGTTCTCCTGCGGCGTCAGGTGTTCGAAGACCCGGCGCCCCTCCATGACCTGGAAGATCCCCCGGCGCACGATGTCCTCGGCCGGCAGCTTGTCGATCTGCGCGCCCTCGAACTCGACGTTGCCGTCCGTGACCTCGCCGTCCTCGGGATGGAGCAGTCCCGATATCGCCTTGAGGGTCGTCGACTTGCCGGCGCCGTTCGTGCCGAGCAGCGCCGCGATCTGGCCCTGCTCCACCTTGAGCGAGAGGCCCTTGAGCACGAGGATGACGTCGTTGTAGATGACCTCGACGTTGTTCAGGGACAGCATGGCGTCGATGGCCTGCCCTACTCGGCCGCCTCCAGGGTGGAGGCCATCCGCATCTCGGTCACGGGCTGGAAGCTGCCTTCCCTGATCTCGAAGATCCTCATGCCCTTGATGCCGCGATGGTCGGTGGCCGTGAAGGTGACCGGCGCCGTCACGCCTCCCGTGTCCCAGTCGTCGAAGGTCTCGAAGGCGGCGAAGATGGAATCGCCGGTCACTTCGCCGGCCGCGGCCGCGCGTTCGATCGCCTCGGTCACCAGGCTGGCGACCGCCCAGCCCTGGCCGTAGAGCAGGCCCTCCTCGTCGATCGATCCGCCCTTCGACGCGAGATACTCGGCCGCGTCGTTCAGGCCGTCGACCCCCTCGCCCGGCGGCGAGTAGATGATCGAAGCAAGCACACCCTCCGCGGCCTCGCCCGCGAGATCCACCAGCACCTCGTTGCTGCAGTAGTTCAGGCAGGCGAAGCGCAGGTCCAGACCGAGGTCCCGCGCGTTCTTGAGGGCCAGCGAAGCCGGCCCCGACGTGTTCTGGAACACGACCGTGTTGGCGCCGGATTCGGCGATCCGGGTCAGCGTGGCGCTGAAATCCGTGTTGCCCCGCGCCATCTCGTGCGGCGCCATCTCGATGCCGCGCTGTATCGCGTACTCCTCGCCTCCCTGGCGCCACGGGGAGAGACCGAACGGACTCGGATGATGCATCAGCGCGACGTTGGGCTTCTCGGCCCCCGCGGCTTCCGCCTCTTCGATCAGGTAGTCGAGCAGGATGAAGAGCTGGTCGCTGTAGGTCGTCCCGACCAGGAAATTGAAGGGCGCCTCGGAGGGATCCCCCAGCACGTGGGAGAACGACGCGGAGACGAAGGGAATGCGGTCGGCCGCGATCCGGCCCCGCAGGGCCTCGGTGTCGCCCGTGCCCCAGCCCATGAACATGACCGATCCGGCCTGGACGTACTCGGAGTAGAGCTGCTCGGCCTTCGCGACGTCGTAGCCGTAGTCGTTCCACAGCAGTTCGACCGGACGGCCGGCTATGCCGCCGAGGTCGTTCAGCCGGGCGTAGTAGTCGCGGATCGCTTCGGAGTACATCGTGCCGACGTCCGAGGTCGCGCCCGTCAGGTCGAAGATCGCGCCGATCGTGATCGGGGCGTCCGCTTCGGAGACCGGATCGCCGCCTCCGCAGCCCGCGAGAAGGAACAAAGCCAGGACGGCAGGAAGAACGAGACGGTTCATGGTGAGGTCTCCTCGGAACGGGCGCCGGGCGCCCGGGAATCGCCGGTCGGTAACCGGCGGATCATATCCCCCGAGCCGGCCCTCAGTAGGAGAACGGCCAGACGCGGAAGTAGTCCTTGACGTTGCGCCAGAGCTTGGCGAGCCCTTCCGGCTCGAGGACCAGGAAAAGGATGATCACCAGTCCGAAGACGCCCTGCTGCACGTACGGCAGGACCGTCGCCGCCCAGGGCGCCGTGTCCTGCAGCGAGCGCCCCAGGGTGTTGATCATGGCCGGCAACAGGACGATCAGCGTGGCCCCGAAGAACGAACCGGAGATCGTCCCCAGGCCGCCGATGATGATCATCGCCAGGTAGGAGATCGAGACTTCGATCGTGAACCGCTCCCAGGTCACGATCGACCGGTAGTGGGCGAGCAGGGCGCCGGAGAGGCCGACCAGGAAGGACGAGGTGGCGAAGGCGAGCAGCTTGTAGCCGAACACGTTGACGCCGATCGCCGAAGCCGCGATGTCCTGGTCCCGGATCGCCACCCAGGCCCGGCCCACGCGGGAGCGGAACAGGTTCGCGGCGAACAGCGCGACCGCGAGCGCCACGACGACCAGGATCCAGTAGAACCTGCCGTCGGTGTTCATCCGGGCGCCGAACAGCTCGGGCGCCGGGACGACGAGCGCCTCCGTGCCGCCCGTGAGGCCGTCCCAGTGCGTGACGACGAACTCGACGATCTGCTGCGCCGCCAGCGTCGCGACGGCCAGGTAGAGGCCCTTGAGCCGCAGGGAAGGCAGACCGACCACCAGACCAGCAAACGCGGTAATCAGGGCCGCGGCCGGAATGCTCAGGTAGAAGGGAACGTCAAGCCGAACGGTCAGCAGGCCCGACCCGTACGCGCCGACCGCCATGAAGGCGCCTTGGCCCAGCGAGATCTGGCCGGTGTAGCCGACCAGGATGTTCAGACCGATCGCACCGATCGTCGCGATCGCGATCTGATTGGCCAGGTTGAGCCAGTAGGGGTTGGCCAGGAGCGGGAACACGACGAGGCCGACCAGGAGCAGCCCCGTGCGCACCTTCTGCAACGGCATGCGCCGCAGCGCCATGTCGGAGCGGTAGTCGCTGAAGAAGATGCCGGATTCCATGGTGGACAGACTCGGACGGCCTCGCGCGTGGCGCTAGACGCGTTCGATGATCTCCTTGCCGAACAGGCCGTAAGGCCGGATCATCAGCACCAGGATCAGCACGATGTAGGGGACGATGAGTTCGAGCCCGGACGTCGTGTAGCCGGCGGTGTACGACTCCAGCAACCCGATCACGCCGCCGCCGACGATCGCGCCCGGCACCGAGTCGAGACCGCCGAGGATGACCACGGGAAACACCCGCAGACCGATGAAGATGATGTCGTGGCTGACCCCGACCGTGTTCGCCAGGATGATGCCGGCGACCGCGGCGGTGATCGCCGCCATCGCCCAGGCGACGGCCAGCACGCGCTTGATGCTGATGCCCATCGACAGCGCCGCCTGCTGGTCGTCGGCGATGGCGCGCATCGCGATGCCGTCCCGGGTGTGGCGGAAGAACAGCGTCAGGATCGTCAGCAGGATCGCCGCGATCGCGATGACGAGCAGCCGGTCGATACCGACGACGGCGCCCAGGAACTCGACTTCTCCCGACGGGATGAAGTTGGGGAAGGCCTTGGGCCGCGCTCCCCAGATGCCGTTGACCACGGCGCGGAGCAGGCTCGACAGACCAATCGTGACCATGATCATCGAGATCACCGGCTCGCCGATCAGGGGCCGCAGGACCAGGCGTTCCACGATCAGGCCGATCATCGCCGCACCGAGCAGCGTCGCCAGCACGCCTACACTCCAGGGGAAGCCGAACTGGCCGATGAAGGCGAAGGCGAGGTAGGCGCCGAAGAGGAGGAACTCGCCCTGGGCGAAGTTGATCACGTCGCTCGCCTTGAAGATGACGACGAAGCCGACCGCCACCAGGGCGTAGACCATGCCGTTCGAGAGGCCCGAGACGGTGAGCTGAAGGAAGACGTCGAAGTTCATCGTCCGCTCCTCAGGCGGTGACGGGCGCGGCGATGCGCAGCCGCGTCTGCAGGACCGCGGTCGAACCGTCCTGGTAGGTGATCTCGTTCTCGATCTCGACCGCCTCGTCGCCGCCGTAGAGCGCGTTGACGAGCAGGCGGTAGCGATCGGCGATGAACCGGCGCCGCACCTTCCGGGTACGGGTCAGCTCCTCGTCGTCCGCGTCGAGCTCCTTGTGCAGAAGCAGCAGCCGCTGGATACGGGCCGACTCCGGCAGATCGCCGTTGATGCCGGCCGTGTGTTCCAGCACGAGTTCGTAGATCTCCGGCTTCTGGGCAAGGTCGGTGAACGTCGTGTAGGGGATCTGACGGCGCTCGGCCCACTTGCCCGCGTTCGCGAAGTCGATCGTGATCAGCGAAGTGACGAACGGGTAATCGCCGCCGCCGAACACGACGGCCTCCTTGACGTAGGGGCTGAACTTCAGCTTGTTCTCGATGAACTGCGGCGAGAACTGCGTGCCGTCGTGCAGTTCCATCACGTCCTTCTTGCGATCGATGACGATCAGGTGGCCGTCGTCGTCCACGTAGCCGGCGTCGCCGGAGTAGAGCCAGCCCTCGCGGAGCGCCTCCTCGGTCGCTTCGTCGTTCTTGTAGTAGCCGAGGAAGACGGACGGGCTCCTGGTCAGGATCTCGCCGCCTTCGCCTATCCTGACCTCCGCGCCGGGCACCGGCGTGCCGACCGTCTGGAACTTGATGTCGTCGTCGCGGTGGGCCACCGAGATGCCGGACACCTCGGTCTGGCCGTAGATCTGCTTCAGGTTCACGCCGATGGCGTGGAAGAAGCGGAAGATGTCCGGCCCGAGCGCCGCGCCGCCCGTGTAGGCGCGCCGGATGCGCCGCACGCCGAGCTTGTCGCGCAGCCAGAAGAAACAGACGGCATTGGCGATCCAGCGCTGAAGCGCCAGGAACCGGGGCAGACGGCCGTGTTCGAGCAGAGTGTCGGCGGACCGGTAGCCGACGCCCAGCGCCCAGTTGTAGACCTTGCGCTTGAGCCAGGAGGAGTCCTCGATCCGCACCTGGACGTCGGACACCATGTTCTCCCAGATGCGGGGCGGCGAGAACATCATGTGCGGTCCGATCTCGCGGATGTCGTACTGCACCGTCTCCGGCTCTTCCGGAAAGTTCATGGTGAAGCCGACCAGCATGCCGCAGGCGGCGCCGATCATCTGCTCGCCGATCCACGCCAGGGGCAGGAAGGAGACGAACTCGTCGTCGCTTCGCATCGGATCGATGCTCTGGAAGCTGTGGGCCATCGTCAGCAGGTTGCGATGCGAGAGCATCGCCAGCTTCGGCTTGCCCGTGGTCCCGGAGGTCGTCGACAGCAGAGCCACGTCATCGGCCGTCGTGGCTTCGACCCAGCGTTCGAAGTCGTCCGCCGTGCTGCTCGTGGCGGACCGCCCGATCTTCTCCACCTCGGAGAAGCTGAGCAGAAAGTCGTGCGGGTAGGCGCCGAGTCCGCGTGGGTCGTAATAGATGACGTTCGCGATGCCCTGCCCGTTCTCATCCGCGGCGCCGCTCAACTCGTCCCATACCTCGAGCAGCTTGTCGACCTGCTCCTGATCCTCGGCGATGACGAAGCGGGCCCCCGCGAACTCGACCAGGTACTGCACTTCGCTCGCCACCGAGTCCTGGTAGACGCCCAGGGAACGGGCGCCGACCGCCTGGGACGCGAGCTGGGCGATCAGCCATTCGGGCCGGTTGTCCCCCAGCACGGCGACGATGTCGTCCCGCTCGAGGCCGAGTTCGACCAGGCCGCGGGCGAAGTTCCCGACGCGCTCGGCGTACTGCGCCCAAGTGAAGCTCTGCCAGATGCCGAACTCCTTCTCCCGGAGCGCGGCTTCGCTGCCGCGCTCGCGGGCATTCCGGAGCAGCAGCTTGGGGAGCGTGTCCGCGTCCCGCGGCAGGTCAGCCAGCGCGATCATTCGGCGTCTCCCAGGTACGCGTGAATCACGGCCGGATCGGCGCGCACCTCGTCCGGCGTGCCGCAGGCGATCGAGCGGCCGAAGTCGAGCACGGCCACACGGTCCGAGAGGTCCATGACGACTCCCATGTCGTGCTCGATCAGGACGGTCGTCACGCCCCATTCCTCGTTCACGTCGAGGACGAAGCGGGCCATGTCCTCCTTCTCCTCCACGTTCATTCCCGCCATCGGCTCATCGAGCAGGAGCAGCTTGGGATCGAGCGCCAGGGCACGGGCGAGTTCCACCCTCTTCTGCAGGCCGTAAGCGAGGGTGCCGACCGCCTGGTGACGCAGGTTCTCGATCTCCAGGAAGTCGATCACGTCCTCCACCGCGGCCCGGTGCCGGATCTCCTCGCGGCGCTGCGGACCCCAGTAGACGCCGCAACTGAGAACGTTGCCGCGCATGTGGATGTGCCGCCCCAGCATGAGGTTCTCAAGCACCGTCATGCCGCGGAAGAGCTCGATGTTCTGGAACGACCGGGCGATGCCGACCTGGGCCACCTTGTGGGGCGCACGGCCCACGAGCGAGACCGGCGCCGCCTTCGGCTCCGGCGTGTAGGTGATCGAGCCCTGCTGGGGCCGGTAGAGGCCGCTGATCGAGTTCAGCAGCGAGGTCTTGCCGGCGCCGTTCGGCCCGATGATGGCGAACACCTCGCCGTGGCGCACGTCCAGGGCGACATCGTCCAGAGCGTGGACCCCGCCGAACGAGAGGGTGACGCCGTTGACCTCGAGACAGGTCGAGGCCAGCGGCTCCTGGGTTTGGGCTTGGGCCACGGCTGCGCGATTGTATGCGCCCCGCCCGTTTCGCGATCTGCAAAGATCGCCGCGCCGCAGATAGTGCACCGACCTGCAGAAGCGGAGGATTCTCCATGCCGGCACGACCCGTCCTGGTTTCAGCGCCCCCCGAACTCGACCTCGCCCGCCCCGAAGAGGTCGGCCTGGACGCCGCGCAACTGGCGCGCATCGACGATCATCTGCGGCGCCGCTACCTGGAGCCGGAGAAGATCGCGGGCTGCCTCACGCTCGTCGCCCGCGGCGGCAAGCCGGCCTGGCTCTCGGCGCAGGGGCTGATGGACCGTGAGCGGAACCGCCCCATGCGGACCGAAACGATCTTCCGCATCTACTCGATGACCAAACCGATCACCTCGGTCGCCCTGATGCAGCTCTACGAGCAGGGGCACTTCCAGCTCGACGACCCGGTCCGGAAGTTCATCCCCGAATGGCGCGATCTGAGGGTCTTCGAGAGCGGGAACCACCCGAACTTCCTCACCCGGCCGGTCGATCGGCCGATGACGGTCCGCGACCTGTTCACGCACCAGTCGGGGCTGACCTACGGTTTCATGGAGCGCACGAACGTCGACGCCGCGTACCGCGAGCTCGGCATCGGCGGACCGCCGTCCGGCGGCAGCCTGCGCCAGATGATCGAGCAACTCGCGGAGCTGCCCCTCGAGTTCTCGCCCGGCGACGCCTGGAACTACTCGGTCGCCACCGACGTGCTCGCCTACCTGGTCGAGGTCTTCTCCGGCCAGCCGTTCGACGAGTACCTGCAGGAGCACGTCACCGGGCCCCTCGGCATGGTCGACACCGGCTTCACGGTGCCCGCGGCCAAGGTCGACCGCTTCGCAGCCAACTACGGGCGAGACCGGAACAAGAAGCTGGTCCTGCTCGACGATCCCCAGACCAGCCACTACACCGGCGAAGTCAGCTTCTTCTCCGGTGGCGGTGGACTCGTGTCGACGATGCACGACTACTACCGCTTCTGCCAGATGATGCTGAACGGCGGGACCCTCGACGGCGCCCGCATCCTCGGCCGAAAGTCCGTGGAGCTCATGACGATGAACCACCTCCCGGACGGAAGCGACCTGACCGACCTGGCGGTCGGCTCCTTCAGCGAGACGACCTACGAGGGGGTCGGCTTCGGTCTCGGCGTCTCCGTCACCCTGGACCTCGCGGTCGCCCAGGCGATCGGCTCCGTCGGCGAGTACGGCTGGGGCGGCGCCGCGAGCACGGCCTTCTGGATCGACCCGAAGGAGGACCTGATCGTCATCTTCATGGTCCAGTTCTGGATGTCGGGCACGTTCAACTTCCGGGGTCAGCTCAAGTCGATCGTCTATCCGGCGCTGACCTGAGCGCCGGCAGCACGGTGAGCGATCCGCGTTCGATGTGCGAGCCGCGCGCGGCGCAGCGCGACGGGGAACTGCGGCGAACGCGGCGCATCGAGAAGACCGTGTCGTGGTCGCGGCTGGCCGCCGTTCTGGCGGCAGCCGTGCTGGTCTGGCTGTCGGTCCAGGCGAGGCTCTTCCCCCTGCTCTGGGCGGCAGTCCCGGCATTGCTCTTTCTCGTCCTCGTCGTTCTCCACGAGCGTGTGCTGCAGCGGGCCGAACGGCTGAAGCGGGCACGAGCCTTCTACCGATTCATGCTCGACCGCCTCGACGGCGACTGGCGCGCCGGCGGACGGCCCGGAACACGCTTTGCGGACGATCACGCCGGGCACGTGTACGCCGCGGACCTCGACCTGTTCGGCCCCGACTCGCTGTTCCGGCTGCTGAGCCGGGCCCGCACCCGCGGCGGAGAGGAACTCCTGGCGTCGTGGCTGCTCCGGCCCGCGCCGCCCGATGCGGTGCGGCGGCGGCAGGAGGCCGTCCGCGAACTGGCGCCCGGCCTGGACTTCCGGGAGCGTCTCGCCGCAACCGGTCGAATCGCGCGTACCGACCTCGATCCGGAGGCGCTGGTGTCCTGGGCGGAGGGCGCCTGGGCGGAAGGTGACGGCCGGGCCGCGCTTCCCGGCGCCGGCGGCCGGGAGTTCCTGGTGCGCGCCCTCCTGGTTGCCGTCGCCGCCGCCAATGTCCTCGCGGTCACGGGCTGGTTGGCCTGGGGTTGGGGGCCATCGCCCTTCCTTGGCCTGGCCGTGCTGCAGATCCTGTGGAGCCTCGCCTGGCGTCAGCGTTTCCGGGCGGTCACGGCCGGCGTCAGGCGGGCGAGCCGTGACCTGAACCTGGTTGCATCCCTGCTGGAAGTCATCGAGGGCGAGCCGTTCGAGAGCACGCGCCTGGTCGAACTGGTCAGGCAGTTGCGGAGCGACGACGCCGTCACCGCCTCACGGAGCGCCAGGCAACTGCAGCGCCTCGTCGACCTGCTCGACTCGATGCGCAACGCCGTGTTCGCCCCCTTCGGGCTGTTGCTGTTGTGGACGCCTCAGCTCGCCTACGCCATTGACTCCTGGCGTCGCCGGCACGGAGACCGGGTCGCGGTCTGGCTCCGGGCACTGGCCGAATTCGAAGCTCTGGCCAGCCTCGCCTCCCATGCGTTCGAGAACCCGGACCGGACCTATCCCACGCTGGTCGAGCCGTCGGGGAACGGGCGTCCACTGCTCGACGGCCGGGAACTCGGGCATCCGCTGCTGCCGGCCCAGGAGTGCGTGGCGAACGACGTGTTCCTTGCCGGCCCGCTCCGGGAGGCCGACCGGGACGACCGGCAAGGCGAGGCGGCTGGCACAACGGCGGCCCAGTGCCTGATCGTCAGCGGCTCGAACATGTCCGGCAAGAGCACGCTGCTCAGGACCGTCGGCACGAACGTGGCGCTGGCGCAGGCCGGCGCGCCGGTGCGAGCACGCGCGCTGCGGCTGACGCCGCTGGCCATCGGCTCCTCGATCCAGCTCCACGACTCGCTCGCCGAGGGCCAGTCCAGGTTCTACGCCGAGATCACGAAGCTCAAGTCCGTGCTCGACCTGACCGAACAGCCGACGCCGGTGCTGTTCCTGCTCGACGAGATCCTCCACGGCACGAACTCCCACGACCGCAGGGTCGGCGCCGAGGCCCTGGTTCGAGGCCTGCTCGACCGCGGCGCGATCGGTCTCGTGACCACGCACGATCTGGCCCTGGCCCGGATCGCCGGCGACCCGGAAGGGGCGGCCGTCCGCAACGTCCACTTCCAGGACGATCTGGAAGATGGCGAGATCCGCTTCGACTACCGCCTGCGCGAGGGCACCGTCACCCGCAGCAACGCGCTGGACCTGATGCGCCAGGTCGGCCTGGACGTGTAAGATCGGCTCGTCACGAGTTCCGTTCGGACGGCTCGGGTCTTCCGAGTCGCCGGAATCCTCAAGGCCGCGACCTTCGTGTAGAATCGGCGTCCTGATGACCGCGACGGTTGTTCCCTTCCGCTCGTCGCCTGAACCGGCGTTTGTCCCGGAGCGCGTTTACGCGCCCGAGCCGGATACTTGTGTCGTGGACACGGTAGACACGACGGGCGACTTCGAGACGCTGAGGGATCGCGCTCGGGAGTTCGGGAACAGCGGCTCGTACCGAGAAGCAGCGGCTCTATATCGCAGAGCCGCTGACGCCGCCGCAGCCATCGGTGACGCTGACCGTGCCGACGAAGCGATCTGCGGCTGGGGCACGGCCGAAACCGAACTCGGCAACGGCGCCAAAGTGATGGCCGAGTTGCGCCGGATCCTGCTTGGGAGTTCCGTTGACTACAACTGCTGGCTGGCCTCCTATACGTTGGCTCGCGCACACGAGTTAGAAGGGCAGATCAAGAAGGCGCTCTTCTACGCCCAGTTGTCATTGCAGCACTCTGGCTACGTTGACCGGCCTGGCTCGACCGCCGGCTCGCGCAACCTGCTCGGGAACCTGTTGATGACCGAGGGTCGGGAGGCCGACGCTGCCGCCGAATATCGGACGGCCCTCAAGGAGTCGCACGGCGCACCCCCGGCTTGGACAGCGACTGTCGAGGTCAACTTGGGCTATTGCGTCCTGGCGGACGCGTTCGCAGACAACCGCGTTCACCGACGGCGGTTGCGCGAGGGCCTGCGACTGACGTACCGGAGCCTGCGAACGCTCCGCCGCGAGGAGGCGGGCCCGCTGCTGGTTTGGCCGCACCTGGACCTGTGCTTCGCCTACCTCGAAATGGAACGGCCGGAACCAGCGATGCGTCATGGCCGTCGAGCACTGGAGCTGGCCGAGCGGTACGAGAACCGGGACGTAGCCAAGAACTGCCTCTACTTGCTGGGACAGACGGCCATGCTGCAGCACGACACGGAGGCGGCACGTCAGTTCTTCGGCGAACTAGAGGAGCGCTTCTACTCCGATCGGGCCGGGATCGCGGACGTGCTGATGTCTCTGGATCTTCGCCAAGTGGTGAACCTGAGGGCGTGATGAGAGGCATGGTCACCACGTTCTTGAAGGCAGACCGGCCGAGCCGCACAGGTGTCTCGGCGACGCTGGCGCTGGCACTACTACTCGGCAGCGCTGCCGCGAATGCGGCTAGCAGCGCACCAGTGCTGGGCACGAGCGGCGATGTCTACCAGATCGCTGTCGGGAGTTACGGCGACCTCTTCCCGGACGGAAGCCAGGCTTCATCAGACGCGGACGTTCTCCGGCTTGAGGCCCGGCGCGGTTCAGGCGCGGTCGAGCACCACCTGGTCCCGGGCAGCGAATCGGACGATAGCGACCGGACGCCTTCGCTGTTCTTCGACGCGGCCACTGGAAGGCTCTACGTCGTCTGGTCGAGCAGCAACGCCTCGACACTGACCCGCATCAATCTCGCCTCCTTTGACGGCAGCAGCTGGTCCGAGACGATTGAAGTCTCCGGCAACATCTACAGCGACAAGTCAGCCCCGCGCCTCGCCGTTACCCACGACCGTTTCGAACTAGCAGGCGGAACCGCCGGCGAGTCGAACACCCGAACCGTCCTCCACGTGGTCTGGTCGGAAGGTACGACAGACGGCGAGAAGGTCATGTACGCACCCGTCGTGTTGATCGACGGCGAACTTGCCTCGACCTGGCGCCGTGTACATCGATTGAACGACTACGTCTCGCAGGACTTGGCGAACCAACCGTACGGCGCCGAAGTCGCGACGGCGTTGCTAGCAGCTCCTACTGTTGACGCAGGAGGCGAATCGAACGCCGTAGTCATCGGTTTCGCCGACGACGCCACCGGAGCCCTCGTCCAGTTGGAACTCGCCACTCCCGCGACTGAGCTTTCAGAACTCGCCGACAGTCTGGCAGACCACCTCGATTCATCGAACCTCTGCGGACGCATCGAGACGGAAGGCTCGAGCGCGATCACCTCGGTAACAAGTGCGGCACGCGCTCACATCGTCATTTTCGGCCGGAGAATCCGCAGTCAAGCTCGAAGTCTCTTGGCCGACGAAACCGGGCGGCTACTCTCGACACGAGCGGAGGCACTTTGCGCCGAAGGCGGACTTCAAAGTGTGTCCAGCGAAGCAAGGGCTCACATCGTGATCTTCGGCGCCAGGTCACAGGATGGCGATCTCTTGGAAGAGGCAATGGCCGGAGAGAGCCACGTCCTCCTCGCCGCCGCCCAGGAAGTCGGCGACGACTACGTCCAGCACCTGGCTCGGCTGCAGGTGAAGTCGGAGCGGATCGCGCCGGCGATCGGCGACGGCGAGCCGACGATCCTGGTGTCGCCCAAGGGCACCGGAGCGATCGTCGTCTGGGAGAACGGGAACACGCTGACCTACGTCGAAACGGCCGACGTGGCCGCAGACGAGGCCTGGAGCAGCTCCCACACACTCCAGGTCGGCAGCAGCCTCTCGCGATCCGAGGCGTACACGATCCTCCGGGATCGGGCACGCTCCCTCGAGTAGGTCAGGCTTAGGGACCCAGCCGGACGGCGGTGTCCGAGGCGCCGCGGAGTTCATGGCGCAGGATGTCCCGGCGTTCGAAGAAGGCCGGGAGCAAGGCGTCGCCCAGCGGCGGGACGGGCTCGCTGACGAGGTTCGCCGGGTTGATCCAGCGGCCATTGCGCTGCACGCGGTAGTCGAGATGGGGGCCGGTGGAGAGACCGCTGGAGCCGACGTACCCGATGACCTGCCCCTGATCCACCCGCGCTCCGGACCGGATGCCCTGGGCGTAGCCAGAGAGGTGCAGATAGGCCGTCAGATAACCGTTCGGGTGGCGCAGCCGGACCGTCCGGCCGCCTCCGCCGCGTGCACCGGCCGAAAGGACGGTGCCATCCGCCGTCGCCCGCACCGGGGTTCCTACCGGCGCGCCGTAGTCCACGCCATAGTGCGGCATGCGACGCTTCAGGATCGGGTGGAAGCGACTCAGCGAAAACCGGGACGTGACTCTCGAGTACGGCAGGGGTGAACGGAGGAACTGCCGCCGCAGGGGCTGGCCATCGGCGTCGTAGTACCGGTTGGAACCACCGTCGCCGCTTCCCTCCTCGGAGAAACTGTAGGCCTCGAGCCAACGGTCCCGGTTCCGGTAGCGCAGGGCGTGGACCGCAGCCACACCCTGGATCTGCCCGTCCAGGCGGAGCTCGTCGAAGAGGATCTCGAAGCGGTCGCCGACCCGCAGGTCGCGATTGAAGTCGAGGTCCCACTGCAGCACCCTCGCCATGCTGTCGGCCAGGTTGGCTGGCCCGCCGGCCCGGTGAATCGACGTTTCCAGGGCTCCGCGCAGTTCGCCGCTGACCAGGCGCCGGATGTGACTGCGTCGATAGGGCCGGTAACGACTCGTCCAGTCGCCGCCGTTCCGCTCGGCCACGACGACTCCCTGGCCCCGGCGCGGCAGCGTGACGCCGACGAGACCCTCGTCCCGGTGGACCATCGAGTAGAAGGCCTCGCGCGCGCGCAGCTTGCGGGGGTCCAGCACCTCGCTGACCGCCGCGCTGGCCTGATGGAGTTCCGCTTCCGGAACGCCGGCCCGACGCAGGACCCCGTCGAGGGTGTCGCCTCTCCGGATCACGTGCTCCAGCGGGAAGGGCACCTGATCCAGTGCCTCCGGGTCGAGCGCGAAGGCGAGGTCGTCGTCGGTCACGCTGCCTGACGCGGCGCTCACTTCAATGGGCGTAGCCGCGGGGCGGATCGCGAGCCAGCCCAGGAAGATCGCCAGAGCGGCGCTCAGGAGACCTGCGGCCCAACGCCCAAGTTGTTCAGTACGCACGAGTTAGGCACCTCCGGGCCGAGCCCGGAAGTCCTATTCTGCCATGCTCAGGCCGCGTCCTGCTGCCTCGACCGCATCTTTCTGGGCTCTCGAGAGCGGATGTAACCGTGCTCCCGGGCGTACTCGAGGAGAACGGCCTCCAGCTTGCGCCTGCCCCGGTAGAGCCGGCTCATGACGGTGCCCAGAGGAATGCCGAGCTGATCCGCGATCTCCCGGTAGGACAGTCCCTGCAGGTCGGCCAGCTCGACCGCCATTCGATAGTCCTCGGGCAGCGCCTCGAGGGCCTGCTGAACATCCTGGTCGAGCGCGTCGACCATCAACTCTTCCTCCGGCGTCGCGCCACGGGCGGTCAGCGGCGACTCGAGGAGCTTCAACTCGAAGGAGCCCTCGATCTCGTCGAAGGAGTTCTTGAGCGGCTGGCGCTGGCGCTTCCGGTAGCGGTTGATGAATGTGTTCTTGAGGATCTTGAACAGCCAGGCCTTGAAGTTCGTCCCTTCCTGGAACTTGTCGTAGTACTTGTACGCACGCAGGTAGGTCTCCTGCAGGAGGTCCTCGGCGTCCTGGCGGTTGCGGGACATCCGGTAGGCCGTGCTGTACAGACTGTCCATGAAGGGCAGCACCTCGGCCTCGAAGTTCCAGCCGCCGTTGTGATCGGCTATGGCGCTCATCTGGTTTGCCTCCCCCGCCGCGGAAATGGGGCCGCGGCGCCTTGTGTGGGAAGGGGTCAGCACATTCGGTGCCAAGTCCTGCAGGCGCGACGGTCAAACCGTCATCTTGCTGTCGGAGCGCCGTTTCCGGCCCGACGGCGCCACCGAGGGCGAGCGCCGGCCCTCGCGCCAAAGGCTCGGCAAGACGCCAATATGGCCGGCGCACGCCACAAAGGGACGTGCAAGCCGGCCAGAAGGCCTCCCTCTCGGGAGGCTTCAGCGGCGCAGGTTCCCCGGCGCCGCCAGGCCCTCGCCGGTTCCTCCTAGACGAAGCCGGCGCCGCGGAGCGCGATGACCAGGGCGTAGATGACGACCGACTCCATGAAGGCCAGGCCGATCAGGAGCATGATCTGGATGCGGCCGCCCGCGCCCGGATTCCGGGCCAGTCCCGCGCAGGCCTCACCGGTCGCACGGCCCTGACCGATCGCGCCGCCGGCCGCGGCGATACCGATGCCAACGGCGGCGCCGAGCAGGCCGAGATTGGCGCCGCCGCCGCCTTCTTCGCCGTCCTGAGCCAGGGCCGGAGCGGCAAACAGGGTGAGCAGCAGGGCCACGAGAAGGACGAGCTTTGACTTCTTCATTTCCTGAGAGTCCCTTTCAGTGTGCCGACGCCTCAGCCTCGGCGATGTAAACGGTGGTCAACATGATGAAGATGAAGGTCTGCAGGGTCGCGGCCAGAAGGCCGAGCGCCATGATCGGCAACGGCAGCGCAAGAGGAACCAGACTGAAGATGGCGGCCGCGGCGAGGTGTTCGCCGAAGACGTTCCCGAACAGCCGCATTCCGAGCGAGAGCACGCGAGCTGCGTGACTGATGATCTCGAGCGGGATGAAGAGCGGGGCAAGCCAGAGGACCGGGCCGACGAAGTGCGCGAAGTAGCGCAGGCCGTGCCGGCGCAGGCCGAACAGGTGGTACAGCACCCATGCAGTAATCGAGAGCGCGAACGTGACGTTGACGTTCTGGGTCGGTGGCAGCAGGAAAAAGACGGACCCCGACAGGTTGCTGATGAAGATGAAGAACGCGAACGAGGCGATCAGGGGCAGATGTCGCGAGCCGCCCTCGCCGATCGTCTCCTCGAGGAGGTTCCGCATCCAGTCGAGGACAATCTCGACGAGCTGCTGCACCTTGCCCGGATCGTCCCGATTCAGCCCCCTCGACACGACCACGCCTAGCGTCGTCACGACACCGAAGACGAACAGCGCCATGACGACGTGATCCGGCACCTCGTGGGGGAGGCTCTCCTCGGCGCCCGCCAGACCGACACCTGTCCTCCAGACCGCGTTCACGGGCTCGTAGAGGATGGAGTGTTCGCCGGCAGCCATGACAGGTGGGGGACTTCGGACGTGGAGGGATGGTGACCGTTGCTCGAACGGATGAGTCGGGCGCGTGTACGGCTAGGCGGGGCGGGCGGCGTCCAGGTCGGGACCGGGTCGATCCGCGGACTAGCGAGCCGTACCGATACGACGCGCCAACTCCGAAACCACCAGTGCCAGAGGCACGACCGAGAATCCCAGGATTAGCGCGATGAACTCCCTTGACCCCACAAGCAGGGCCGCAACGATGAAAGCGCTCAACAACGAATAGCGGAGAACGGTGACCAGAGTGTTCCTGGCGCCAGCACGCCCGTCGACGTTCGGCTCCAACGCGCGAACCTGCATCTCCAGGCCGCGGAAGCTGAAACTACTGACGAGCCCTGCGGCTGTCAAGGCAACTGCGGCGCCCGGGCTCCAGGCGAGCGCTGCCGCACCTCCGAGGGCCGTCAGCAGCAGCGACCAGCGAAGAACCCGCTTCGACATCGCTGCCAACTGATCGGCCGTTCCCGAAGGCCCCCGGAAGCCGAGCAGACGGGCGACTTCACGAGCCGCCGAAGCCATTTTCCTCCTCGTCCGCGCTGACTCGCTGGATTGTCTGATAGGCGTTGTAGAAGCCCGCCGCGACTCCGAACAGGAAGCCGATCATCGCCCCGGTCTTCGGAGCGTCGAACCAGCCTCCGACCGTCTGGCCGGCCAGGAAGCCAAGAACGGAGGCCACCGGGAAGACCAGCCCGATGACCGCCACGTCGAGAAGACGCATGGGCAGACGCATGCCAGGCCCTACGCCCTCGAGTCCCAGAGCACGTCCGACTCGCCGCCAACCAGGTTCTCGTAGCGAGCCATGACGAAGAGCGCGTCGGATAGCCGGTTGACATAGGTCAGGGCCGGCGCGCCGACCGTCTCGGCGGCGGCTAGCGTTACCAGCCGCCGCTCCGCCCGGCGGCAGATGGTCCTGGCCAGGTGCAGCGCGGCCGCCGCGGCGCAGCCACCGGGCAACACGAAGTTCGCGAGCGGCTCGAGCTCTTCCTGCAACTGGTCGATCGTCTTCTCCAGGGCCTCGACGTGGCGCTGCTCGATGCGCGGCACGGAAGGAGCCTCATCGTCCGGCGGAACGCACAGGTCCGAACCGAGATGGAACAGCTCCTGCTGAACCCGGCGGAGGCTGTCGGCAACGGGAGCCGAGGGACCGGAAGCGACCACGACACCCAAAGCCGAGTTCAACTCGTCGACCGTGCCGTAGGCTTCGACGCGGGCGTCGTTCTTGCGAACCCGGACGCGAACGCCCAGACCGGTCGTTCCATCGTCGCCGGTCCGCGTGTAGACGCGCGTTATGCGGGGCAAGGGACCCTAGACGTCGTCCCTGATCGCGCCTTCGACCGGGCTGCTCGCACCCTCGGTGTAGATGCCGCCAGTCAGCTCGAACGATTCGACGGCGCGCTTACGAAGACGCTCCAGCGCCTCGTCGAAGTTCTCGGGCGCCATCTCTTCGTCGCAGAAGGAGCAGCAGCTTTCCCAGGTGTAACCAAGGCCGTCGACCTGCTTCCGGCCACCGGGCGTGACCTCGTCGGTGATCGGACACCAGATCGTGCTCATTGCGAGCATGAAGTTCTCCACGTAGCGCTCCTCGGCGGCCTTGGCGGCATACGAATCGGGATCGCCCGCGAACGCCGCGGCCACGCCGGGCTCGCTGCCCCGGTACTCGACACCGCCATGAGTCCACGTCTCGCCATCGGCTATGGACGGCACGAACTTGACCGGACAGAGGTCCGTCGACTTGAGAGCCTCCGGGATCTTCACCTTGGCCAGGTCGACCGCGTCGGGCGGCAACTGTGCGGCAACGGGCGCCACGAAGAGGGCCATCGCCAGGACCAGGATGAGGCGGGACATTGAACGGCCGGAAACGAGCTTCTTCGACATGGGCGGGAATCCCTCCGCGATGCTGGAAATCGACAAGGAAACACGGCGCCGACGATCGGCGCCAGCTCGGTAAGAGACGGCCCGCGAGTATAGCAACCGGCCGCGCACCGCGCCGGGCTCAACTCCCAGCTTCGTAGCCATGCAGACTGGTACGCTCGCTGACCGTGAGCCGATCCGCGGCAGCATGGCCTCCAAGCTGCCGGGCCGGCTTTGCCGCGGTGGCGATGCTCGCGGGACTCTCGAGCCTGTGGGGCGCCTCCGCTGCCGGCGCGCAGGAAGGCGGGACGGAAGCGAACGGCGAGCCTGCAGCTTCGTCTTCCGCGGCGGCCGACCGCCTGAGCAAGCGCCACGCCGACTGGCTGGCTGAGGTTTCGGTCCTCATGACGGCTGAGGAACGCGATCTCTTCTTCCAGCTCACGCGGGAGTATCAACGGGAGGCCTTCATTCGGAAGTTCTGGCAGGTCCGGGATCCGGTGCCCAAGACCGGGCGCAACGAGATGCGCGAGCGCTGGGAGGAGCGGGCAGCCTATGCCCGCAGCAACTACGGGGGCCTGACGGACGCGCGCTCCCAGGTTCTGTTGATTCACGGCGAGCCGCACCGCATCGTCCAGGTCCGGTGCACCACGACACGCATACCGGCCGAGGTCTGGGTGTACCAGGGAAGCGACCGGGTCCGGTTCAACTTCCTGTTGCTCTTCGTCCGCGCAAGAGGTCTCGGAGAAGCTCGGGTCTGGGCGCCGGGCCGCGGCGACATCCGGGGCGTGGTTGAAGGGGCGAAGGCATGCATCAACGGCCACCTGCTCGAGGACGTCATCGACCAGATGCGCAGCCTGGGACGCGAGTACGGGAGCCAGCTCGCGCGCGTGCTGGCAAAGCCGAGGCCGCGCAACGAAGAGTGGGTGGCCGCGTTCGCGGCGGCCAGCACCGACCTGCCACCCGGCGCGTCCCTCTTCACCGCCGACACCGACTACGACTTCCCTGGCCGGTTTCAGAGCCGTACGGTGGTCCAGGGACGGGTCCGTGTCGATCCGGCCGCGATTGCCGTCGGCGAGTTCGCCGGCTACAGGTCGCGCGATTTCGTCCTCGTTGGCGAGGTCATCAGGGAGCGCGAACTGTTCGAGTCGTTCCGCTACAAGTTCGGCTTCCCCGCCCCCGCCGGTGAACAGGCCGCGGCGGGCGGGCCCCTGCTGCTTCCGTTTCAGCGCTACCTGCGGCCCGGCGACTACCGGCTGATCCTGCGGATCGAGGACGTCAACGGCGGGCGGTTCTTCCGCGGCGAGCAGGACGTCAGCGTCCCCAGGCTCTCCGACCTGGCGCCGCTGCCCGGGGGCCGACCGGAGGGCGAACGGTTGCTGGCCGAGGCGGCCCGAAGCGTGGGTTCCGAGTCCGTCGACATCCGGTTGCTGAAACCCGCGGGCGAGATCCTCTCCGGCCTCGTTCGCTTCGACGCGGTTGTCGAGGGCGAGGGAGTAGCGGCCGTCTCTTTCCTGCTCGACGAAACGGGAGTGCTCAGGAAAGCGCATGCGCCCTACAGCGTTGAGCTCGACCTCGGCGACTTTCCCCGGCCCCGTACCCTGCGGGTCGAAGGCGTCGGCGAGAACGGTGAGGTGCTGGCCTGGGACGAGCTGGCGATCAACGCCGGCGACCATAGCTTCACGGTCCGGCTGATCGAGCCCCGGCGCGGCGCGAGCTACGTCTCCAGCCTTCGTGCGCGGGCAGAGATCGAGGTTCCGGAAGGAACGACGCTGGATCGGCTCGAGTTCTACCTGAACGAGAACCTGTCCTCGACCCTCTACCAGGAGCCGTTCATCCAGCCGATCCAGCTTCCACCGTCCGCCGGCGTGTCGTACGTGCGCGCCGTGGCCCATCTTCGCGACGGCAACACGGCGGAGGATCTCGTCTTCATCAACTCGCCCGGAGACATCGAACGCGTCGAGGTCCAGTTCGTGGAGCTGTTCGTCTCGGTCACGGATCGTCGCGGGCGGCCGCTCGAGAACCTGGAGCTCGCCGACTTCAACGTCCTCGAGGACGGCCGGGAGCAGCGCGTGAGCCGATTCGAGCGGGTCGTCGACCTCCCCATCCATGTGGGCGTCCTGATCGATAACTCCGCTTCCATGCGCGCCTCCCTCGACATCACGCGGCGCGCGGCCCTGAGGTTCTTCGAGCAGGCCGTGAGTCCGCGAGACCGGGCCGCCGTCATCACCTTCAACCGGTTTCCTCAACTGGCTGTCCGCCTGACCAACGACCTGCGGGAACTCGGTAGCGGGCTCGCCGGCCTGACCGCCGAGGGACAGACCGCCCTCTACGACAGCCTGATCTTCAGCCTCTATCACCTCGCGGGCGTCACCGGCCAGCGCGCGATCCTGCTCCTCACGGACGGGAAGGACGAAGTTTCCCGCTTCTCTTTCGAGGAAACTCTCGAGTACGCCCGCCGTGCCGGCGTCACCGTGTACGCCATCGGCCTCGGAATCGACGAAGCCGGCGCCAGGCGCCGGCTGGACAGGCTCAGCGCGCAGACGGGCGGGCAAAGCTACTTCGTCCGCGACCCGGCACTCCTCGATGAGATCTACGCCAACGTCCAGCGTGAGCTGCGCTCGCAGTACATGCTCGCCTACCAGTCCAGCAACACCCGAACCGACGACGGCTTCCGCCGTATCGAGGTGGACGTTCGCCGCCCCGGCGCCCAGGCCAAGACGATGAGCGGCTACTATCCCTAGCGACCGCCCGCCGGCCCAAGGAAAAAGGCCCTCGGCGGGACGAACCCACCGAGGGCCTGAGAGGATCCCGGCGACGACCTACTCTCCCACACCGTCGCCGGTGCAGTACCATCGGCGCTGCGGGGCTTAACTGCCGTGTTCGGAAAGGGAACGGGTGTTTCCCCCGCGCTACAGTCACCGGAAATCGCCGGATCGACCGAGCGCCACCTGCACGGTAGCGCCGGCAACCGAATCGAATCCCTGAAGGGCCTCCGTCGCGGCTAGCTGCCGCGACCAACCTAAGCGCCCAAGTCCCGAGTGCAGCAATCTTGAAAATGGTCAAGCCGAACGACCGATTAGTACGGGTTAGCTAAACGCCTCACAGCGCTTACACGCCCCGCCTATCAACCTGGTAATCTGCCAGGGGTCTTCAGGGATACCTCATCTCGAGGCTGGCTTCCCGCTTAGATGCTTTCAGCGGTTATCCTAACCGAACATAGCTACCCAGCTGTGCCGCTGGCGCGACAACTGGTGCACCAGAGGTTCGTCCGTCCCGGTCCTCTCGTACTAGGGACAGCTCCTCTCAAGTATCCTACGCCCACATGAGATAGGGACCGAACTGTCTCGCGACGTTCTAAACCCAGCTCACGTACCACTTTAATCGGCGAACAGCCGAACCCTTGGGACCTGCTTCAGCCCCAGGATGTGATGAGCCGACATCGAGGTGCCAAACCGCCGCGTCGATATGAACTCTTGGCGGCGATAAGCCTGTTATCCCCGGAGTACCTTTTATCCGTTGAGCGATGGCCCTTCCATACGGAACCACCGGATCACTAAGTCCTACTTTCGTACCTGCTCGACTTGTAGGTCTCGCAGTCAAGCTCCCTTCTGCCTTTGCGCTCTGCGGCTGGTTTCCAATCAGCCTGAGGGAACCTTCGAGCGCCTCCGTTACTCTTTAGGAGGCGACCGCCCCAGTCAAACTACCCGCCTGACAGTGTCCCCGACCCGGATTACGGGCCCAGGTTAGATCTCCAATACGCTAAGGGTGGTATTTCACCATTGACTCCACCGAGACTGGCGTCCCGGCTTCAAAGCCTCCCACCTATCCTACACATAACGCATCAGGGATCACTGCCAAGGTGCAGTAAAGGTTCACAGGGTCTTTCCGTCTTCATGCGGGTAACCGGCATCTTCACCGGTACTACAGATTCGCTGAGCCCCCTGTGGAGACAGTGCCCAGATCGTTACGCCATTCGTGCAGGTCGGAACTTACCCGACAAGGAATTTCGCTACCTTAGGACCGTTATAGTTACGGCCGCCGTTTACCGGGGCTTCAATTCAGAGCTTCGCTGGCCCGAAGGCCCGCTAACACTTCCTCTTAACCTTCCGGCACCGGGCAGGCGTCAGACCCTATACGTCGTGTTCGACTTAGCAGAGTCCTGTGTTTTTAGTAAACAGTCGCCTGGGCCATTTCACTGCGACCCCCGGCAGCTCAGAGGGCAAGCCTCATCACCGCCGGTGGCACACCTTCTCCCGAAGTTACGGTGTCAATTTGCCGAGTTCCTTCACAGGGGATCACTCAAGCGCCTTGGGATTCTCTCCCCGTCTACGTGTGTCCGTTTGCGGTACGGTCGCTCCGCACTCTGCTTAGGGGTTTTTCCTGGCAGCATGGAATCAACGACTTTGCGGGCCGAGGCCCTCGGGATCACGTCTCAGCGTTACGGAGCCGCGGATTTTCCTACGGCTACCGCCTACACGCTTCAACCTACACTTCCAATCGTAGGCTCGTCTATCCTCCTGCGTCACCCCAT
>JAJEHN010000017.1:47500-201654 GCA_022823665.1 Thermoanaerobaculia bacterium
CGCGAGCGCATGAAGGCGCGGATCGCCCAGCAGCGGTTCCAGCACACCCAGGTAGGAGAGGTGGGGAGCCAGCAGCGCGTCGCGCACCGTCCGTTCGGCTCCCGGCAACCGCGAAGCCAGGTCGAAACCGGCCAGGTCGAAGAAGGCGCGACGGGCAAGCGAGAAGCCGTTCGTGTGGAGACCCGCCGACGCCAGGCCGATCAACGCATCGCCGGAGCGTACGGCCGAGCCGTCCAGGATCCGGTCGCGCTCCACGACTCCGACGATGAAGCCCACCAACTCATAGTCGCCGGGCTGGTAGAAACCGGGCATCTCCGCGGTCTCTCCCCCCAGCAACGCGCAGCGGTTCGCGATGCAGGCGCGGGCGACACCCCCGACGAGCTCCCTCATGGCGGGGCCATCGAGCTTCCCGGCGCCGACGTAGTCGAGAAAGAAGAGCGGCGTCGCGCCCTGCACCAGGATGTCGTTGACGCAGTGGTTGACGAGATCACCGCCGACGGTGCTGAAGTCGCCGGCCATCCGGGCCACGCTGAGCTTCGTGCCGACGCCGTCGGCCGAAGCGACCAGGACAGGCTCCCGTACCGCTGCCGGCAGGGCGAAGAGACCGCCGAAAGCTCCCAGACCGCTCAGGACGTTCTCCGTGAACGTCGACTGCACGAGGTCGCCGATGCCAGCCAAAGCCCGGTCCTGGGCCTCCAGGTCGACTCCGGCCTCCCGGTAGGCGTCGGCCCCCGTCATGCGCCAGAGCCGGCGGCCTCGAGTCGAAGCGGGAAGAGCTCCGCCTGCGGCTCGCCGTGGCTCTCGGCCGGAACGGGGTAGTCGCCGCTCCAGCACGCCGTGCAGTAGGAATCGGGGCTGCCCGAGACGCTTCCGAGCACTCCCTCGAGGGAGAGGTAGGCGAGGCTGTCGGCCCGGATGAAGCGGCGAATCTCCTCCAGCGAATGGTCGGACGCGATGAGTTCAGCGCGTGTCGGCGTGTCGATGCCGTAGACGCAGGAGAACGCCGTCGGCGGCGACGTGATCCGGACGTGAACCTCGGTGGCGCCAGCTTCGCGAACCATGTTCACGATCTTCCGCGACGTCGTGCCCCGGACGATGGAGTCATCCACCAGCACGATCCGCTTGCCGGCGATCAACTCCCGCACCGGGTTCAGCTTCACCTTGACACCGAAGTGCCGGATCGACTGCTGCGGCTCGATGAACGTTCGGCCGATGTAGTGATTCCGGATCAGGCCGAGTTCGATCGGGGTGTTCGCGGCGCGGCTGAACCCAAGCGCGCCGTACAGGCCGCTGTCGGGGACGGGTACGACCACGTCCGCCTCCACCGGGGCTTCCCGGGCCAGCCGAGCCCCCATCTCAAGCCGGGACTGCGCCACGGTATCGGAGAAAACCTCACTGTCCGGACGCGAGAAGTACACGTGCTCGAAGACGCAGCGGGAGGCCCTCGCGACCGGCGGCAAGCGGTAGCTCTCGATCTGATCGCCCCGGGCCAGAACGACTTCGCCGCGGTCCAGTTCACGGAGCGCTCGAGCCTCCAGCAGGTCGAAAGCGCAGGTTTCGGACGCGAAGCAGGGCTGTCCGTCGAGTTCCCCCAGAATCAGCGGCCTGAAGCCGTGAGGGTCCCGGGCCGCGATCAGACCTTCCCGGGTGATGAGCAGCAGGGAGTAGGCGCCCCTGACGTCGCCGAGGACGCGCAGCAGCGACTCGACGACTTCATGATGCGGGCGGGTCGCCATCAGGTGGAGAAAGACCTCCGAGTCGCTGGTCGTCTGGAAGATGGATCCCGCCGCTTCCAGCTCGTGGCGAGTCGCCAGGGCGCTCACGAGGTTGCCGTTGTGCACGATGCCGAGCGGGCCCATCGAGGTCATGACGACGATCGGCTGCGCATTCGCGATGACGCTCGAGCCGGCCGTCGAATAGCGGGTATGGCCGATCGCACGATCTCCCACGAGCTCGCTCAGCCTGCGCTCGTCGAAGATCTCGGCGACCTTTCCCATGCCGCGTTCCGCATGGAGCTGCTCACCATCCCATGAGACGATCCCCGCGCTCTCCTGGCCCCGGTGCTGCTGGGCGTAGAGACCCAGATATGTGAGGTTCGCCGCGTCCGGCGCGCCCTCAATACCGAAGATGCCGCACATCCCGGCCTAGCCTACCGCTCGCGGCAGAGCTTCCGTCCAGACCCGCCGCAAGTCGTCGGTCGCGCTGTCGACCGTGCCGCCGTCGAAGTCCAGCACCAGGCGGTCGCCTCCCACGTCGCCGATCTCACTGGCCGGTACTCCACTCGTCTCCGCCGCCGCCAGAAGCTCCTCCGTCCTCGCGGCCGGAACGGTGACGATCGCTCGCGCCTGACTCTCCGAGAACAGTGCGAGGGGGCCGCAACCGACCGCGCCCCGAAGGCCGATGCCCCGGGCCATCGCACACTCCGCCAACGCGACGAGCAAGCCGCCGTCAGCCAGATCGTGACAGCCGCTCAGCCAGCCCCCGCGCCGCGAGTACCGAAGCAGCGCGCACAGCGCCGCTTCGGCTTCCAGGTCGACCAGGGGGGGGCGCCCCGCTTCGACTCGTTGAAGCAGACGCTGGTAGGCCGAGCCCCCGTACTCGCCGCTGTCGGAACCGAGCAGCACCACCCGGTCGCCCGGCCGCCAGAAGCCGCACTCCAGCACCAGGCGGAGGTCTCCCTCCGTCCCCAGGTCCCGCAGACGATCGATGACGCCGACGATCGCCACCGTGGGGGTCGGGTGAACCGCTTCACCCTCCGTCTCGTTGTACAGCGACACGTTGCCCGAGATGACGGGCACGTCGAAAGCCCGGCAAGCCTCGGCCATGCCCTCGATGCACTCCCGGAGCTGCCAGGCGATGCCGGGGTTTTCCGGCGAACCGAAGTTGAGACAGTTCGTCATGCCCACCGGCTCCGCGCCGACAGTAGCCAGGTTGCGAACCGCCTCGGCCACGGCCTGCCGCCCGCCCATCCGCGGCTCGAGCCAGCAGTAGGACGGGTTGACGTCCGATGTCAGCGCCAGGGCCGAAGGAGTTCCCTTGAGCCGCAGCACGGCGGCGTCCGAGCCCGGGCCGACGATCGTGTTCGAGCGCACGGTCGAGTCGTACTGCCGGTGGATCCACGTCTTGTCGCCGAGCTCCGGCGTCCCGAGAAGACTCCTGAGCGCCCGGAGCGGATCCTCCGGCGCCTCGCAGTCGACGGCCCGCTGGCGTTCGCGAAGGTCCGCGGGAGGGGCCGCCGGCCGATCGTAGACCGGCGCTCCGTCGACCAGCGGCTCGACCGGCATGTCCGCGACGGTACGGCCGCGAAACGTGAGGCGTGCACGCCCGCTATCGGTCACCCGGCCGATCTTCGACGCTTCGAGGCCCCATCGGGACAGGATCTCGACCACCGCCTCCTCCTGGCCTCGCTGGGTGACGAAGACCATCCGTTCCTGCGACTCGGAGAGCATGATCTCGTAGGGAGTCAGAGAGGCCTCGCGCAGCGGCACCAGGTCGAGGTCGATGTCCACACCCGCGCCGCCGCGGGCGGCCATCTCGAAGCAGGAGCTGGTCAGTCCGGCGGCGCCCATGTCCTGGACCCCGAGCACGACCCCGCTCCTCATCGCCTCCAGGCTCGCTTCGAGAAGGACCTTCTCCGTGAACGGATCACCCACCTGCACCGTGGGCCTCTTCGCCTCGCTCTCGGCGTCGAAGGCCTCCGACGCCATCGTGGCGCCGTGAATGCCGTCGCGGCCGGTGCGGCTGCCCGCGTAGAGAATCGGGTTGCCGGCGCCCGAAGCCGTGGCGGTGAAGATCCTGTCCTCCCGGCACACGCCGAGAGCGAAGGCGTTGACCAGGATGTTGCCGTTGTAGGACGGGTGGAATCCGGTCTCGCCCCCAACGGTAGGGATGCCGACGCAGTTGCCGTAGTCGCCGATGCCTCGGACGACGCCGTCGACGAGATGCCGCATCCGCGCGCCCCGTTCCCCGTCGATCTCGCCGAACCTCAACGAATCCAGGCAGGCGATCGGCCGCGCGCCCATCGTGAACACGTCGCGCAGGATTCCACCCACGCCGGTGGCCGCGCCCTGGTAGGGCTCGATGAAGCTGGGGTGGTTGTGGCTCTCCATCTTGAAGGCCGCGACCCAGCCGTGGCCTATGTCGACGACTCCGGCGTTCTCGCCCGGCCCGTGGACGACCCGCCGGCTCCGCGTCGGAAACCGGCGCAGGTGAATCTTGGACGACTTGTAGGAGCAGTGCTCCGAGTAGAGGGCCGAGGCGATACCCAGCTCCGTCCACGTTGGACTGCGACCCAGCAGATCGCAGAGTCCGCCGAACTCCTCCCCGGTCAGGCCGTGATCTGCCGCCAGGGCCGAATCGACGACCGGCTCGCCGGCCGCGGAACTCGGCGTCGTCGTCACCGGCCTTACCCGCCCGCCGCCGCCAGCGCGCCGACGCGGCCGCCACCAGCCACCGCGCCCGCCAGGAGACCCAGGCCGTCCCGGTTGCCCAGCATCTCTTCCGCGCATCGCTCGGGATGCGGCATCAGGCCCAGTACGTTGCCTCCGGCGTTGCAGACACCGGCGATCGCCCGCTCCGATCCGTTCAGGTTCGCTGCCGGCTCGCGCCTGCCGGCGGCGTCCACGTAGCGGAAGACGACCTGGCCACGCCGTTCCAGTTCGTCAAGCGCTTCCCCGGTGTCCACGTAGTTGCCCTCGGCGTGGGCGATCGGCATCCGAAGCACGTCGCCCCGCCGGTAGCTGGAGCACCAGGTCAGGTCGTCCCGCTCGACCCGCAGGTGGACGTCGACGCTCAGGAACCGCAGATCCCGATTCCGCCGCATCGCGCCCGGCAGCAGGCCCGTTTCCAACAGCATCTGGAACCCGTTGCAGATACCGAGCACCCGTCCCCCGGCCTCGGCGTGGCGCCGCACCGCAGCCATGATCGGCGAGTGCGCGGCCATGGAACCGGCGCGGAGATAGTCGCCGTAGGAGAAGCCGCCCGGCAGCACGACCAGTTCGCATCCCTCGAGCGACGTCTCCTGGTGCCACAGAAACGTCGTCTCCTGCTCGAGCACGTGACTCAGCACGTGGTACACGTCGTGGTCGCAGTTGCTCCCGGGGAAGACCACGATCCCGCACTTCATTCCGAGACCCACTCCACGGTGTAGTCCTCGACGATCGGGTTGGCCAGGAGCTGCCGGCACATCCGGTCGACCGCCTCGCTGGCCTGTTCCTCGTCCGCGGCCTCGAGCGCGACCTCGAAACTCTTGCCGGCACGGATGCGGCGTACGCCATCGAATCCGATCCGGCCGAGGGCGTCCTCGATCGCCCGCCCCTGGGGGTCGAGCACCTCGGCGCGCGGGTAGACCAGCACCCGGGCCACGAAACGGCCTTCCGGTCCTTCTGCGTGGCGACTCGTCTGCGACGTCAACTCAACCCCTCCCCGCGGCGCTCAGCCGCCAACCTCCAGCCAGGGCCCGGGCCGATGCTGCTCGGCCACGAGCAGCTTCGCCCCCGAGCCGCGCCGGTCGAGTACCGGCTGCACCGCCGCGACCGCGAATGCCGGCGAGTTGTTCGTTTCCGAGAGATGACAAAGGACGACCCAGGACAGACGATCCGAAAGCAGAGCCTCGACTCCGGCGGCTGCATCCTCGTTGCTGAGGTGCCCCCGCTTCGACGCGACTCGCTCCTTCAGGCGCCAAGGGTATGGTCCCGTGCGCAGCATGTCGAGATCGTGATTCGACTCGAGCACCAGAATGTCGAGATCCTGGAGGTTTCGCCACGCTTCCGGCGTCCGGCAGCCCAGATCCGTCGCCAGCCCGAAGCGGTACCCACCGCCGCTCTCGACCACGATTCCGACCGGTTCCCGCGCATCGTGCGACACCGGGAACACGTCGATCCGGAAGCCGGCGGCGGTCAGCGGAACGCCGGGCGCCATCGGACGGGCGAAAGAGCCGAGACCGCGCAACAGCGGCCCCCTGTACGTGCCGCGCGTACCGTAGACCGGAACCTGGTGGCGCCTGGCGAACCGGTCGATTCCCCGGCAGTGATCGTCGTGCTCGTGGGTCAGAAGCACCGCGTCGACGTCGGCGGCGGAACGGCCCACCGCCTCCAGCCTGCGTTCGAGCTCCCGGCACGAGAATCCCGCATCGAGCAGCAGGCAGCCTTCGCCACTCTCGACAATCGTACAGTTGCCGCCGCTGCCGGAGCCGAGCACGGCAACCCGCAGACCCGCGCCTCCGCCCGCTTTGCGGCGACGCGACCGCAGCTTCGATTCGCGGCCGGCGGCGGCCAGCGCACCGTCGCCGAAGAGCGAGAGTTGCCGGCTCAAGCTCCTTTAGAACCGCTGGCCGATCCAGAACGTCGTGCGGCTGTCGCCCGACTCCTTCAGATCCCACTGGGTCGCGAAGTCCCAGTGCAGATCGAGACCGAGCATCCGCACCGTGAGACCGAAACCGTAGGCCGCGATCCCGTCGTCCAGCCGGCTGTTCTCGGAGTCCCAGACGTTGAAGTCCTGGACATCGTCGAACCAGGCGCCGGCGATATCGAGGAAGAAGCGCCCCTGGATCCCCTGGAACGTCCAGATCGGCGTCACGAAGAAGTCGATCAGGGGGAAGCGCAGCTCGAGATTCGTGAAGACGCCGTGGTCGCCGACCATGTCGCGGAAATCGACTCCCCGCACCGTGTCCAGTCCACCGAAGTACACCGGATTGGGGAAGTTGCCGGTTCTCATGCTGCCGAAGAAGCGGGTCGCGAAGACGCTGCGCCGCGTGAGCGGGAAGTACTTGCGCGCGTCGAGCTGGAACGTCTGCGTCAGCGCGCCGGACGTCTCCAGATCCGGCGCGTACTCGGCCGACAGGCGGTATCGGTGGCCGCTCGACGGCCCGGCGGGTCCGAACACCGTCGTGTCGCCGACGAGGGCGGTCTGGATCACCGGGTAGTCATCCTCGCGCGGGGTGATGGTCGGGATCGGCCGTCCGAAGTCATCCAGCAGGAGGTTGAAGTCGCTGTCCCGCGCATACGCCTGATAGTCCAGCTTCCGGCGGATGTAGCCCGCGCCCAGTTCGAACCTCCGGTAGAAGCTCATCGGATAGGAGATCGAGAAGATGGCGCCGGTCTGCTGGAAGAACGACCGGCCACGCTCGTAGTACCCGTAGTTGTAGTTGGCGCCGATGTAGAAGGCCCGGTCGTCGAACAGCGACACCTGCCACTGCAGCCTGTTCGAGAGGTTCAGGTAGGTGACGTTGAACTGGGAAAAGCTCTCGACCGAGGCGAACGTCGTGAACAGCCGCCGGTCGCCCAGGAAATCGGAGAACTGGAGGTAGACCTGGCCCAGGAAGGTCTGGTTGTCGTCGACGCCGACCGCGGTCTGGGCATCCTCCAGGAACAGCCGCCAACCCCGCTTGTCCTCCTTGTTCGACTCGTCGATCGAGACCTGAATGTCCGGCTCGAAGAGGTCGATCGCCGGGATCGGCTCGGAGGTCTCGCCCAGGTCCACAACCTGGACTTCGCCGATCGGATCGTCGATGTCCGTTTCGTAGAGGTCGAACCGGCCCTGCCAGAAACCGGTGTAGACCAGCCGGTCGTCGCTTCCGGCCCTGCCCAGCACGGTGGGCTGGAAGCAGCCGGTGATCGCGTTCGTGTACTGGCGAAGCTCGCCGGTCTCGATGTTCAGCCCGAAGATATTCTCGGCGCCCGTCCGGTCCGACGTGAAGTACACCGTCCCGTCATCGCTCGAGAAGACCGGGTCCGTGTTGTGGTGCTCGTCGCTTCCCAGCCGAACCCGCTCCATCGTCTCCAGGTTGAGCCGGAAGAGCTGCCCGTTCTCACCGGGCAACGAAGAAAACACGAGCCACTTGCCGTCGTGCGAATAGGACGGCGAGCCGTCGAAGACTTCGTCGTTCGTCAGGTTCCGGATCTCCAGCGATTGCAGGTCGAGCTGGAAGATGTCGTACTGCCCGTTCTGGTTGCCGGCGAACGCGACGCTCCGGCCGTCCGGGCTCCAGGCGGGCGCCGTCTGCTGCTCGATCTCCATGTCGATGACGCGACGCACTCCCCCGCCCAGGACATTGACGATGGCGAGGGAGTAGCCGGCCTCCTTGCGGACGAAGGCCGCCAGCGAGTTGCCGTCGGGCGAGAAGGCCAGGTCGCTGCCGTGCTTGCGCCCCAGCGTCAGCATCTGGGCAACGTAGTGGCGGAAGTCCGCCGTGTATCCCCGCGTCAGGTTGCGGACCGGCTCGCGCTCCTGGGTGTCGAAGAGGACGATGTCGACATCCCCCTGGAAGGTCGAGAACGCCGCCACCAGGTCGCCGGAAGGAGAGGCCACCGGCGACGTCTCCTGGCTACCCTGGGGACGGGTGCGGAATGGCCGCCCGAAGTCGCTCGGCTCTCCTGTCGCCACCAGTTCGGGCAGGTACCGGTTGCGGAGCCAGCGGCGGAACTCCAGGTCGAAGTCCTCGGGCTCCATGCGGAAGGCCCGTTCGATCGCCCGGCCCACCCGCGAGCCGATCGTGTTCCGGAACTCGAACAGGAAGTCGATCACTCCGTCGGACCCCCAGCGCTCCTCCATGAAGTCGAAGGCGGCGTGGCCGTAGCGGTAGGCGAAGAAGCCGCCCGCCTGGCCCGAGGTGATCGGCGGCAGGCGGTCGTTGACCACGGCGTCCCGCAGGTACATCCGGTCGGACGCGCTCTCATCCTCCGCGAAGTAGCTCGCCATGCCCTCCATCAACCACTGCGGCGGGCTGTTCGTCATGGCCCGCCCCAGGCTTCCGCCGAACAGGATGTGGTACTGGAAGATATGCGTCAGCTCGTGGAGGATGAGCTCGTAGAGTTCGACGTCCGGCAGGTCGATGGGCAGGACCATCCGGAACCGCGCCGAGGTGGCGAAAGCCGCGACCCCCTCCGGGATGAAGTTGATCATCACGTTGTTCTGGAGGAAGTCGGAATGCGTGTTGTAGATGATCAGCGGTGTCGGCTCCTGGATCTGGTAGTCCAGGTCGAGCGACAACTGGTCGTACGCGCTCTCCGCGAGTGACGCCACCTTCTGCAACTGGGGCTCGCTCTCGGAGTAGTAGTAGATGTCGAAGTGAGTCGAGTGGTAGATCCGCCAGTCGAAGTCCTCGTAGCGGATCTTGTTCTTGCCGAAGCCCTGCGCCTGCAGGCCGGCGGCCGCGCAGACCAGGAGCGCGCAGAGGAGGGCGGTGACGCGGAGGGCCGGCATGCGGCCCGGCCGGGGTGGTGCTGAACTCACTGCTCCTCCTTAGGGCGTGAAGATCACGCGCGAGACTTCAATGTCCTTCTGCGTGAAGACGCCCAGGATGCGGTCCTCCAGCGCGTACAGGTTCTCGAACATCCCCTGCAGCGGGTCCGCCTGCTCGCCCTCGAAGCTCTTGAAGTCCTTGAAATTGTCGTTGTAGATCAGTTCGCCGGTCGAGCCGTCGAAGACCATGACGACGATGTCGTACTCGAAGCCTGTCTGCTCGACGAGTACCTGCCGGTACATGGTGCGGCCGTCGAAGGGCGAGATGTACTCCTCGGTCCGGTAGCCGGACCGATCCTGGATGTCGAAGTCGAGAGTGCCGGCCAGAATGAGGTCCGACTGCGTCGTCTCGCCGAGATTGCGCCAGAAGTCCTCGTCCCTGGCCAGCATCTCCAGGTCGTACGTCGGGTAGTCGATCCGCCCCGCCTCGACGATCCGCAGATCCGTCTCGCGACGGAGCACCTTGTTCAGGTAACGCTCGAACTCGCCCTGCACGTCGATGTCAGACCCTTCGATCCGGCCTTCGCCTTCCTGGCTGACGACCAGGAAGGGCGCCGGCAGCAGCGTGTCGCGGCCGGTCAGGTCGATGCGCGCCCGCATCGGCAGTGTCAGCCTCACCTCGACCGTTCCTTCGGCACTCGCCGGAGTCGCCGTCATCGGCGCCAGCAGACCGGCCAGCAGGCCGGCCGACGCCACGATCGCCGATCCTCTACTGACGGCCCATCCTCTACTGGCAGCTTGCGTCACGCGCGTCACCTCCAACCCATCGGGGCAAGCAAGAACCATTCCATGACCTCCAGGCCGACCACTACCGCGAGCCGGGAGAGAAGTCACCGCGCATCGGCAAGCGGTCCGCTCGCGCCGCCTCCACCGCTCTCCGGGGAGGTGGGCTGGGCGGCTTCTTCCGCCACGGACGACACCTCTTCGTCCTCCTCCCGGTCTCCCTTGAAGTTCTGGTAGTACTCGACGAAGCGGGAGTAGTTCCGCCGAACGTCCCGCTCGCGGGGCGCCAGCCGCAAGGCCTGACGGTAATAGCCCAGGGCTTCCTCGAACAGACCCAGCGCCTCGTGCGCGACCGCGATGTTGCTCAGGATCGCCGGATGTTCCGGCTCGATCCGGCGAGCCTGCTCGAACCGGAAGAGCGCCTCGCTCCAGAGGCCCCGATCGGCCATGTCGACACCGAACTGCCACTGCTGTTTGGCCTCGGGGGCCACCTTGCGCTTCTGCGCTTCAGCGACGCCCGAGATCGTCGCCAGGACCAGCACTCCCGCGATCAACGCCAGAACGCGCGGCCGGCGGTAAGCAGTGCGCGTCATCGAGCCAGTATAGATCACGGACCTGGAATCCGTCTCTGTCTCTGAGCGCCGTTCCAGTAGAGCCGCGCGATCCGGAAGGAAGGCAGCGCGATGGCAGAAGAACCGGTCCCGAACGGGAACATGCCCAGAGGCGGAGACGATGTCCGGCAGGCCCTCGTCGCCCTGAATCTGGTTCACGGAGACCGCGGTGTCATCTGCGCCCTCGCCCAACGGCTCAACACGGCCGGGGAACTCCGGAACGACCGCTTCGCGGAGGAGGCGGCCCGCAGCCTCGAAGCGCCGCTCGACCGGGTTCGGACCATCCTGCTCGCGGCGCGCGGCCGCCTCGACGACGCCAGCGCCGAGCTGGCGCGAGCAAGCGAGAACGGCGTCGAGATCGTCACCCTGGTCGATCGTAACTACCCACCGGCCCTCGCCGACCTCGGACTGCAGGCGCCTCCCGTTCTCTACGTCCGCGGCCGCTTGAGTCAGGCACCCGGTATCTCGATCGTCGGTTCACGCAAGGCGGACGCGTACGGTCTCGAGGTGGCGGCATGGTTCGCACGCCGCCTGGCCGCCGCCGGCCTGGTCGTCATCTCCGGATTCGCCCGCGGCATCGACCAGGCGGCCCACCGCAGCGCGCTGGCGGCCCGTGCCGGCACAGGCAGCACCACCGCCGTGCTCGGCTGCGGCATCGACGTCGACTATCCCCGCAACAGCCGCCGAACCGCGGCCGAGATCGCGCGGCACGGCTGTCTCATCACCGAGTTCCCGCTCGGCCGGCAGCCTCGTCCCAACCACTTTCCCATCCGAAATCGCCTCATTGCCGCCCTCGGTTTCGCTTCGGTCGTGGTCCGCGCCGCCCGGCGCTCGGGCTCCCTGATCACCGCCCGCCTCGCCCTCGACCTCGGCCGCGACGTCTACGCGGTTCCAGGTTCCGTCCTCTCCCGGGAGTCCGCCGGCGCCCACCTGCTGCTGCGGGATGGAGCGATTCCCGCCCTCGACCCCGACGCGATGCTCGAGACCCTGCCCACTTCGATCCTGGCCCGGCTCGAGCGGGCGTCGAAAGACACGGCCGAGCCGGCTCGATCCGCCTCCACCGGCGTATCCGAGGTCGACGACCTCCTGGGCGCCCTCAGGGAAGGCGCCCGAACCCCGGAGGAACTCGCATCCCGACTCCAGCGACCGGTGCCCGGCGTCCTCGCCACCCTCGCCCGCCTGGAAATCGACGGACTCGTGCGACGCTACGAAGGCGCGAACTACGCCCTGACGACCCGCTAGGGCCGCAGCACTGGGTGCGCGGGTCTTCTGACCCGCTGCCGCCGAAGGCGGCCTTCTGCGGCGCTAGCGCCGCGTCGTCTTCTTCTTCGCGGCTCTCCGCTTCCGCGCCGGCCGGCGGCGGGGCGCCCTGGGGTTCTTGCCCTGGGCCACCATCTTCGCCTCGCGCGCCGCCAGGAGCTCGACCGCCTCGTCAAGGCCGACATCCTGCGGATCCTTGCCCTTGGGCACCGTGGCGTTGACCTGACCATCCGTCACGTAGGGACCGAAGCGCCCGGTCTTGATGGAAAGGGCCAGACCGTTCTGCGGGTGTTCGCCCAGCTCCTTGAGCACCGACGAGGAACCGCGGCGGCGTTTCGGCTGGCGCAGCAGCGCCAGCGCCTCGTCGAGCCCGATCGTCGCCATCTGCTCCTGGCTCTCGAGGCTGCGGCTCTCCTTGCCGCAACGGACGTAGGCGCCGTACCTTCCGTCCTGGACAGTCACGACCTCGTCGCTCTCGGGATGACGGCCGAGCTCGCGCGGAAAGGACAGCAGCAGGAGCGCTTCGTCGAGGGTGAGACTCGCCCGATCCATCGACGGCCACAGACTGGCCATCTTCGGCTTGGCCGCCGCGCTCCCACGCTTCCTGCCCGGTCCGCCCGCGGCGGCGTCGCCCAACTGGACGTAGTCACCGTACCGTCCAGTCTTCACATAGACCGGTTCGCCGGTCTCGGGGTGGTGGCCGAGCGGGCCCTTCCCTTCGGCCGCGCTCTCGAGCAGGGAAAGCGCCTTCTCCACCGTCATCTCGTCCGGCGGCAGGTTCTCCTCCAGCGAGACCCGCTCCCCGTCGTCGCCGGCCTGGACGTACGGACCGTAGCGGCCGACCCGGACGGCCACCTCCCGGCCCTCGCCGTCCTCTCCCAGCAGCAGCGAGCACACCGCGCGGGCGTCGATCTCGTCTACGCCCTCGCCGACCAGCGACTGCAGGCCCTTGCGGCCGGCGCCTCCCGGCCCCGGCTCGCGACCGAAGTAGAAGTTCCGCAGCCACGGCCTGGCCTCCCGCTCTCCGCCGGCGATCGCGTCCAGATCGCTCTCCATTCGCGCCGTGAAGTCCAGATCGACCAGATCCCCCAGATGCTCCTCCAGGAGCCGGGTCACGGCGAAGGCCAGGAAGGTCGGCACCAGGGCCGACCCCTTCTTCCAGACGTAGCCCCGGTCCACGATCGTCTGCAGGATGGCGGCGTACGTCGACGGCCGGCCCACCCCCTGCTTCTCCAGTTCGCGGACCAGACTGGCTTCCGTGTAGCGGGCGGGCGGCTGGGTCGTATGACCGTTCGGCTCGGCGCTCGCCACTTCGACCCTCTCGCCCTGGCTCAGCTTCGGCAGGAACCGCTCCTCGTCCTCCGCCCGGGTCCGGGGATCGTCGCTGCCCTCGACGTAGACCCGCAGAAAACCGGCGAAGCGCAGCACCCGGCCGGAGGCGGTCAGCCGGACCTCGCCGGCCCCCGGGGTCGACGTGTCCAGCCTGACCGACGTGCTGGTGCCCCTGGCGTCCTTCATTTGGGACGCCAGCGTCCGTTTCCAGATCAACTCGTAGAGGCGCAGCGAGTCCCGGTCGAGGACTCCGCGCAACTGGTTCGGCGTGCGGAAGCTGGTGCCGGCAGGCCGGATCGCCTCGTGCGCCTCCTGGGCGTTCGCTCGCCGGGCGTAGACCCGGGCCTTGTCCGGCAGGTACTCGGCGCCGTAGAGATCGGCGACCTGCCGCCTCGCGGCCGAGATCGCCTGCCCGGAGAGCGCGGTCGAGTCCGTGCGCATGTAGGTGATGTAACCGTTCTCGTACAGCCCCTGGGCCACCCTCATCGTGCGCTGGGCCGTGTACCGGAGCTTCCGCGCCGCCTCCTGCTGGAGGGTCGAGGTGATGAAGGGCGCGTAGGGCCGGCGGGTGAACGGCTGCTCCTTCACCTCGGCCACCACCGGACGGGTCGAGGGCAACTCCTCGCCCAGGGTCTCCGCCTCGGCCTGCAGCATGAGGTGGGCCTTGCTCTTGAGCTTGCCCGTCGTCCGGTCGAAGTCGCGACCGCGGGCCACCGCCCTGCCGCCGACCGCCGACACCCGCGCGGGGAAACGCCGGGCTTGCCCGTCCTCCGTCTCGAGTTCCACGTCGACGGTCCAGTAGCCCGCCGGCACGAAGGCCATCCGCTCGCGCTCCCGCTCGACCACGATCCGGGTCGCCACGGACTGTACGCGGCCGGCCGACAGTCGCGGCTGGACCTTCTTCCACAGCACCGGCGAGACCTCGTAGCCGTAGAGCCGGTCCAGCACCCGCCGGGCCTCCTGCGCGTCGACCAGGCGGCGGTCGATGTCCCGGGTCTCGTCGAGCGCCGCCTCGACCGCCGATTTGGTGATCTCGTGGAAGACCATCCTGCGCACCGGCACCTTGGGCCTGAGCACCTCCTTCAGGTGCCAGGCGATCGCCTCTCCCTCTCGATCCTCATCCGTTGCGAGCACGAGTTCGTCGGCGTCCCTCAGCGCCTTCCGGAGCTTGGTGATCTGCTCCTTCTTTTCACGCGGGATCACGTAGAGCGGATCGAATCCGCCTTCGATGTCGACGCCGAGGCGGGCCCACGGGCGGCCGCGGTACTTCTGCGGCACCTCCGCGGCGGTCCGGGGCAGGTCCCGGATGTGTCCGATCGACGATTCCACCCGGTAGCCCGGTCCGAGGTAGCGCTCGATCGTCCGGGCCTTGGCCGGCGACTCGACGATGACGAGGGAGTTGCTCATACGCGCGGGACCATAGTAGAGCGGCGAACCTTGTCAAGCCGGCCGGGCCTTGCCAAGATGCGGCAGTGACCACGCCCGTCGTAGTGGTTGGCGGCGGGCTCGCCGGCAGCGAGTGCGCCTTTCAGCTCGCCTCCAGGGGCCGGGCCGTGACTCTCTACGAGATGCGACCGCGGCGCTCTACGCCGGCCCACGCAAGCAGCGAACTCGCCGAACTCGTCTGCTCGAACTCGCTGCGCAGCGACGACCCGCACCATGCCGCCGGCCTGCTGAAGCGGGAGATGGAGTACTTCGGCTCCCTGATCATCGCCGCGGCCCGCAGGAACGCCGTTCCCGCCGGCGGAGCGCTGGCCGTGGACCGGACCCGGTTCGCCGCCGACGTCACGGCGGCGGTCGAATCGCATCCGCTGATCGAACTGCGGCGCGAGGAATTGACCGCCCTGCCCGGACCGGACGCGGGCCGCGATTGCGTCATCGCCACCGGTCCCCTGACGTCGGAAGCCCTGACCGGGGAAATCGAGAACCTGATCGGTGCGGACCATCTCTACTTCTATGACGCGATCGCGCCCATCGTTACGGGAGAAAGCCTCGACCACGACCGTTTGTTCCGGGCCTCGCGCTACGGCAAGGGAGGCGACGACTACCTGAACTGCCCGCTCAGCGAGGAAGAGTACCGGCGCTTTCGCCGCGCCCTGCTGGAGGCGGAGACGATAGAGCTCCGCGAGTTCGAGCGGCCGCTGTTCTTCGAGGGCTGCCTGCCGATCGAGGAGCTCGCCCGCCGCGGCGAGGACACCCTGCGCTTCGGACCGATGAAGCCCGTAGGCCTCCGGGCGCCGGACGGCACGCGCCCCCACGCGGTGGTCCAGCTTCGCCAGGAAGACCTCGCCCGCAGCCAGTACAACCTCGTCGGCTTCCAGTCCCGGATGACCTGGCCCGAGCAGCGCCGCGTGCTCCGCACCCTGCCGGGACTCGAATCCGCCCGCTTCGTCCGCCACGGCCAGGTCCATCGCAACACCTTCATCAACGCCCCCCTCCACCTCGATCGCTGGTACCGCTTCGCCGGGCGGTCCAACCTGCGCCTGGCCGGCCAGATGACCGGCGTCGAGGGCTACCTCGAATCGGCCGCCACCGGTCTCGCCATCGCCCTGTACCTCATGCTCCAGGATGGAGACCGGCAGCCGTCGCCGCTACCCGACACGACCGCCCTCGGCGCCCTGGCAAGGCACCTCACCGAATCGAACCCGAAGCGCTACCAGCCCACGAACATCAACTACGGCCTGCTCGAACCCCTGGCCCAACGCGTGCGGAAACGCGACCGGCGCGCCGCCTACGCCGACCGGGCCCGGCAGGCGCTCACGGCCTGGGCCGATAGCATGGGGATCGCGGGAGCACCCTCGTGGGAACCACCATCGACCATGCCGAGCCAGGAAGACCAGCCGAGCGGCGCGGCGCGCTCGCCCGCCTGATCCCGGACTTCCTGGAATACCTGGAGCTGGAGCGCAATTGCTCCGAACACACCGTGCGTGCGTACGGCCGGGATCTCGCGGCCTTCGCCGAGTTCCGAACCGCCAGCGGCAGCAGCGACCAGAACCTTCATGACATCGACTCACTGCTGGTCCGGTCCTTCGTGGCCTCTCTCAACCGGCGTCGACTGGCCCGGCGCACCCAGGGCCGCCACCTCTCGGCGCTGCGCGGCCTGTTCCGCTACGCCTGTCTGATGGGCCGGATGCAGTCGAACCCGGCCGAGTCGGTGCCCACGCCGAAGATCGAGAAGACCCTGCCGCGCCACCTGCGTCCGGGCGAGATCGAGGCCCTGCTCGAGGCTCCCGCCGGCCGCGAGGGACCGCTCGGCCTGCGGGACCGCGCGCTGCTCGAACTGCTCTACGCCTCGGGGCTCCGGGTCGGCGAACTGGTCGCATTGAACTGGCGCGACATCGACCTCGGAGCCAGAGTGCTCCGCGTGGTCGGCAAGGGAGACCGCGAACGGATGACCCCCTTCGGCGAGCCGGCGGAGAAGGCGCTCCGCCAGTGGCTCGACGCCTGGGAGGACGTGTTCCGGCGTCGAGGCGGCGACGAGGAACAGCACCTGGAACCGGTCTTCCTGAACCGCAACGGTGGCCGACTCTCGGCACGATCGGTGCGCCGCATCATCGACCGCTACGTCGAGGAGACCGCACAGGCGGCCGGGGCTCATCCTCATGCCCTGCGCCACAGCTTCGCGACCCACCTGCTCGAATCGGGCGCCGACCTGCGTTCGATCCAGGAACTCCTCGGCCATGCCTCGCTCTCGACCACCCAGCGCTACACGCACGTGGATACCGGTCGCCTGCTCCAGGTCTACCGGGAAAGCCATCCCAGGGCGAAGGGCGCCTGAGCTCCTTCCTCACAGTTCAAGAAGAGGATCCTCGAATGAAACTCCCTGCCGCCCGCCGGGCGATCCCGTCCCTGTTTGCGATGGTCGCGCTCCTGACCGTCTCCGGCGCCGCCATCGCCCAGGACGACCTGCGCGGCTTCCAGCTCGTTGGCGACTACCAGCTCTTCCTGCAGGGCCAGGAAGCGCCTGACGCCCAGCTCTACCTCTCCCGCACCGCGGGCGCCTTCCTCGTCGTGGCCGATGGCCTGCCGTCCCCGGTGCTGCTGAGCGCCCGCAACCAGATGACCCGCAAGGTGCAACTGCTCAAGATCTCCCCCGCCGGCGAGGACACGCTCGACCTGTTGCCCGGCGCCCTGTTCGGTCCTCCGATGCCCTTCCGGCCCATTCCGAAGGGACTCGAGTTCGCCGTCGACGGCGTCCTGGCCCAGCTCCGGCAGCGACCCTCGTGGGCCGGCGAAGCGACGCTCGCGGACCTCTACTCCCACGAACCGGGCTATCGCCGCGACGCCAGGTCGTACGAGAGCGATCCCGCGGCGATCGCCGAAGTGGCCGCCCTCGGCGCCGGCGTCGAGGTCCGCGTCGTGTTCGGGTCCTGGTGCCACGTCTGCGAGCGGTTCATGCCGCGCGGCCTGAAGGTTCACGAGGAACTCGAGGACTCGCCCGTGCGCTTCACCTACTACGGCCTCGGGGACGACAACCCCTGGGGCGACGCCGAGGTGGACCGTCTCGAAGTCACGGAACTCCCGACGGCGATCGTCTACCGGGACGGCGAGGAGATCGGCCGTTTCATCGGCGGCCCCGGCTGGACGAGTCCCGAAGAGTCCCTGCTCAACATTCTGCGAGAGAATCCGTAGACGGGCTGCGGCCGCCCCGCGACGGGAAGCCCGGAGAGCCCCAGTAAACGATGACGACGATCCTGCTCGTGCGCCGCGGCGACACGACATGCATGGCCAGCGACGGCCAGGTGACCAACGGCGCCGCGAACACGGTGGTCAAGGCCAGGGCCCGCAAGGTCCAGCGCGCCGCCAAGGGGCGGGTCCTGGTCGGCTTCGCGGGCGGGGGCGCGGACGCTCTTGCCCTCTTCTCACGGTTCGAGGCGAAGCTCGACGAGTACCAGGGGAACTTCGAGCGCGCCGTGGTCGAACTCGCGATGGACTGGAGGACGGATCGCGCCCTGCGCCGGCTCGAGGCCCAGATGATCGTGACCGACGGCCGCAAGAGCTTTCTGGCGATGGGCAACGGCGACCTGCTGGAACCGGACAGCGACATGCCGCTGGCGATCGGCTCGGGCGGGAACTACGCGCTGGCCGCGGCTCGCGCGCTGCTCGAGCACACCGAACTCGACGCGGAACAGATCGCGCTCGAGGCGATGCGGCTTACCGCGGATCTCTGCATCTACACGAACGACGAGATCACCGTCGAACGCCTCGAAGCCGGCGGGGACGGCGCATGACGCTCCCACCCGCACCGGACACTCCCTTCGTCGAGGATCTCACGCCGCGCGAGATCGTCGCCGCGCTCGACCGCCACGTCGTCGGCCAGAAGGACGCCAAGCGCGCCGTGGCCATCGCCATGCGCAACCGCTGGCGGCGCCAGCAGCTCGACCCGGAGACCGCCGAGGACATCGCGCCCAAGAACATCCTGATGATGGGCCCCACCGGCGTCGGCAAGACGGAGATCGCGCGCCGGCTGGCCAAGCTCGCCCGCGCTCCCTTCCTCAAGATCGAGGCGAGCAAGTTCACCGAGGTCGGCTACGTCGGCCGCGACGTCGAGTCGATCGTCCGCGATCTGATGGAGCTCGCGGTGGTGATGGTCGGAGAGGAGAAACGGGAGGCGGTCGAGGCCGACGCCGCGTCCCGGGCCGACGAGAGGCTGCTCCAGTTCCTCGTCCCCCAGGCGCCCCAGCCGGCCGGAGAGTCCGGCGACCCCGCCGACCAGGCGGCGCCCACCGAGACCCGCGAGCGTTTCCGCCAGTGGCTCGAAGAGGGCCGTCTCGACCACCGGATGGTCGAGATCGAGGTGGACGACGCCTCGCCCCAGCAGTTCGAGATGGTCACTCCCCAGGGCGTCGAGGCGGTGGGCATCAATCTGAAGGAAATGCTCCCCGGCCTGTTCGGCAAGCGCAAGCGCCAGATGGTCGAGGTGAGCGAGGCGCGGGAGATCCTCAGGCGGCAGGAAGCCGAGGCGCTGATCGACCGCCAGGACGTCGCCGAGGAAGCCCGGCTGCGGGTCGAGCAGGCCGGCATCGTCTTCCTCGACGAGATCGACAAGGTCGCCGGCCGCGACGGCGGCCACGGTCCCGACGTGTCGCGCGAGGGGGTTCAGCGCGATCTCCTGCCGATCGTCGAAGGGACGACGGTGACGACGAAGTACGGACCGGTCAAGACCGACCACGTGCTGTTCATCGGCGCCGGCGCCTTCCACGTGGCCAAGCCATCGGACCTGATCCCGGAACTCCAGGGCCGCTTCCCCATCCGCGTCGAGCTGGGAGCGCTGGGCGAGGAGGAGTTCGTCCGCATCCTGACCGAGCCGGACAGCGCCCTGACCACCCAGTACCGCGCCCTTCTCGGCGCCGAGGGTCTCGATCTCTCCTTCCGCGACGACGCGGTGCGGGAAGTCGCCCGGCTCGCGGTGCAGGTCAACTCGCATACCGAGAACATCGGCGCCCGCCGCCTGGCCACCTTGATGGAACGTCTGCTGGAAGAGGTCTCCTTCGAGGCGCCGGACATGAACGGCGTGACCCTGGAAGTCGACGCCGGCTACGTCAACCGGGCGCTCGCCGACGTCGTGGAAGACCGCGACCTCAGCCGCTATGTCCTCTGAGCCCGGGAGGCCCTCCGAGTCCCGGAACCGCCGCCGGCTTCGGCTGGCAGCGGCGGCCGCCGTCCTGGCCGTTCTCCTCGCCAGCCTGGGCTGCGGCCTGAAGGGCGATCCCCTGCCGCCGATCCGGCCGCCCGAGCCGGAAGCCGAAGCGGACACCGCCGCAGCCGAACCGGAAGAAGCGGAGAGCGCGGAGGGCGCAGGCGAGGAACCCGAGGCCGACGACGTCGGTGGCGAGGATGACGATGACAGCGAGGAGGAGGGCGACGCCGAGGAGGACGGCGAGGGCGCCCAGCGACCGGCATGACCGGGCAGGACGGAACGCCGTTCCTCCTCGTGTCCGGCGCCGGCAACGACTTCATCGCCCTCGTCGAGCGACCGGCGCCAACGCCTGAGACGATCCGGGCGTGGTGCCGGCGCGGACTGTCGGTCGGCGCGGACGGCCTGTTCACGCTGCGCCGGCTGGCCCGCGGACGCTACGCCCTCGACTACGCGAACGCCGATGGCGCCCGCGCCGCCCTGTGCCTGAACGCCGCCCGCTGCGCGGCCCGGCTCGCCTTCGAGCAGGAACCGGACGCCCGGAGACTGACGATCGAGACCGGCGCCGGCGCCCTGGTCGCCGAGCCGGTCGACGACTCACGCACGGCCGTCCTGGTGCCGGCGCCCGGCGCGGGGCAAGCGACGACGCTCCGCGCGAACGGGCAGGAACACCAGGGGCGCCGGATCGATGTCGGAGTCCCGCACTTCGTGCTCTGGTGGCCGGGAGACCTGGACGAGGCCCCCGTGGCGTCGCTCGGTCCGCCGCTGCGCGCTCACCCGGACCTCGGCCCGGAAGGCGCGAACGTCCACTTCGTCCGCCTCGACCCGCCCGGACGCCTCGGCATCCGGTCCTACGAACGCGGAGTGGAAGCGGAGACACTCGCCTGCGGCACCGGCATCGTGGCGGCAGCCGCCTGCGCGGTCGCCGAGGGCCGGCTCGCGCTGCCTGTCGCGGCCGCCACCCGCGGCGGCTTCGAACTGCAGCTCGAGGCCGCTCCGGACGGACCCGACGGCCTCGGCCGCTGGCGCCTGTCCGGAGACGCCAGGATCGTCGCCACCGGCCGCATCGCCGCGGCCGCCACGGCGTAGGGACGGCTTGCTACCCTCCGCCCCATGAGCAGCGGCTTTCCTCCCCCGGACGAGCAGATGGAACTGCTGCTGCGCGGAGCGGTCGACGTGGTCGAAGAAGACGCCCTGCGGCAGCGGCTCGAGCAGTCCCGCAAGGAGGGCCGGCCGCTGCTCGTCAAGACCGGCTTCGATCCGACCGCGCCGGACCTGCACCTCGGCCACGCCGTGCTGCTGCGGAAGATGGCCCATTTCCAGCAACTCGGGCACCGGGTCGTCTTCCTGGTCGGCGACTTCACCGCGATGATCGGCGACCCGACCGGCAAGAAGGCCACCCGGCCGCAGCTCTCGCGCGACGAGGTCCTGGCCAACGCCGAGACCTACCAGGAGCAGGCCTGGCAGATTCTCGACCGGGAACGCACCGAGATCCAGCACAACAGCGAGTGGCTCGGAGCGCTGGGCGCCGAGGGCCTGGTCCGCCTCGCCGGCTCCTACACGCTGGCGCGGATGATGGAGCGGGAGGACTTCCGGGACCGCTTCGAGAAGCACGAGCCGATCTCGATCCACGAGCTGCTCTACCCGTTGACCCAGGGCTACGACTCCGTCGTCATGGAGGCCGACGTCGAACTCGGCGGACACGACCAGTTGCTCAACCTCCTGGTCGGCCGCGACCTGATGCGCGCCCGCGGCATGGAACCCCAGATCGCGCTCACCGTGCCGTTGCTCGTCGGCACCGACGGCGCCCAGAAGATGTCGAAAAGCCTGGGCAACGCGATCGCCTTCGAGGACTCGCCCCGCGAGATGTTCGGCCGCACGATGTCGATTCCGGACGAGCTCATGTGGGACTGGCGTCTGCTGCTTACCGACATGGACCAGACCGAGATCGACCGCCAGAAGTCCGCGGTGCTCGACGGTCAGGCAAGCCCGCGAGACCTGAAGGCCGACCTCGGCCACGACCTCGTGAGGCGTTTCCACGGCCCCGAAGCCGCCGACGAGGCACGCGTCGAGTTCGACCGCATGTTCCGCAGCGGCGGCGTGCCGGACGAGATCGAGACGCAGCTCGTTCCGGCCGGCCTGCGGCTCTTCGCCGTGCTCGCCGATTGCGGCCTCGCGGCCAGCCGGGCGGAAGCCCGGCGCCTGATCCAGCAGGGGGCGGTATCTATCGACGGCGACAAAGTCCGCGATCCGCACATGAGCCTCGAGGAAGGAACGCAGGGCCTGCTCAAGGTGGGCAAGCGGCGCTTCCTGCAGGTAAAGGTCACCTGAGCCGTGTCTTTACGAAACCGCCCATAGGATCCGTTCCGATGGCCGCGCCGCAGCCTGAACACCGTACCGACATCGGGCCGCCGCACCTCGTCCACGACGAGCCCGACCTGCCCCCTCTCCGCGTCGGCGTACGCATCCTCCTGTTCGCCCTCGGCTCCTTTCTCGTCCTCTTCGGCCTGATCTTCGGCCCGCTGCCGCTGATCCCGGCGGTCGTTCTCGTGCCCGCGGGCGTGGCCCTGCTGTCACTCGCCAGCAACCGCCTGAACCTGCGCCTCAGAGCCTTCATCATGCGCCGCTGGCCCAACGCCTGGCACCGGATCCAGCGCGTCCGCGCCTGGTTGCACAGCCGCCTGAGCTGAGTCGGCGCTACAGCCGCTGCGCGCGCTTCTTCAGCCCGCGCACCAGGACGCCGTTGAGCGCGATCAGCACCGCGGCAACGACGATCCACTGCGCGAACATGTTGCCCACGCCCAGCGGGCCCCAGAGCGGCTCGTTGCGGACGCTCCAGATCATCCAGACAACGAGGACCAGGGCTTCGACCACGATGAGCCGGATCACCCAGTCCCACCACGCGCCGATGCGGATGTCCTGGTCGCGGGTGTTGATCATCTCGGCACGGAAGCGGGTCACGCCGTAGCGGATCACGATCAGGGCGAAGGAGAGGCCGCAGAGCATCAGGGCGACGCTCCAGACGTTGTCCTGGTTCGACCAGAACGGCTGCCAGAGCGCCGAGGGCACGCCGAGCACGAACGCGGCGACCGCGATCGAGATGATGGCCTTGCGCCGTTCGAGCCCCGCCTCCTCGAGCGCCAGGCCGACCAGCTGGAACATCGCGACGAGCGACGTCCAGGCGGCGAACACCAGGGCCATGAAGAACAGGATCATGAAGAACGAGCCGCCCGGCATCGCGTTGAAGAGCTGGGGTATCCAGACGAACGTCAGGCCCTCGTTGCCGGCGCCGACGATCTGGTCGCGAGCCCCCGGCATGATCGAGAAGACGGTGCAGAGCACCATGATGCCCGCCAGCAGGGAGACGCTGTTGTTGCCGAAGGCGAGCAGGAAGGAGTTCAGGTTCGTGTCCTCCCGGCGGCGCGAGAACACGGCGTAGGTCAGCACCAGGCCCCAGCCGGCGCCGGTGTCCCAGGCGTTCTGGGTCAGCGCCTGCAGCCAGATGTTGACGTCGAGCAGGTCGCTCCAGTTCGGCTTGAACAGGAACTCGAGGCCGTTCACCGCACCCGGCAGCGTCACCGCCCGGACGGCGAGCACCACGACCAGCACCAGCAGCGCCGGCATCAGGACCCGCACGACCGCCTCGATCCCCCGGATCCCCTTGAGCACGACGACCACGGCCATCGCCAGGGCCAGAGCGTGGAAGACGAGCACCTGGGGCGTGTAGGAGAACTGGTCCCAGAGTTCGCTCGAGGCTTCGCCCCTCAACTGCATCGTGATGGCGGCCAGCAGGTAGCGCAGCGTCCAGCCCATGACGACCGCGTAGTAGAAGCCGATCGCCGCCGCCACCCAGGCGATCCAGGCGCCCATCCAGGCGAATCGCTCGCCCAGCATCGCGGCGAACGTCCCCACCGTGCCGCTGCGCATCTTCTTGCCCAGCGCGAACTCGGCCAGGATCAGCGGCACCGACCAGAGCATCAGGAAGACGACCCAGGCGACCAGGAAGGAACCGCCGCCGTTGGACGCCGCGATCCGGGGGAAGCGCCAGATGTTGCCGGTGCCGACGGCCATGCCGAGCATGGCGAGCATCAGGCCCCACCGGCTTGAGAACAGTTGGGTCGCCGTGGTCAAGCCCTGTCCCGCGCTGGTCCCATCGTGCCGATCCGGGACCCTATCAGCGGGGTCCCACCGGCAGTCCCCGTGCCGGCCCTGCGCTACGATCCACCCGCTCTCCGTCGTGCCGTCTTCCGATCCCAGTTCCGCGCCGGCCGTCATGCGGTTGCGGGGAGTGTCCAAGGTCTACCCGGGCGCCGGCAGCGCCGACGAGGTGACCGCGGTGCACGGCGCCGACCTCGAGATCCTGGAAGGCGAGACCCTCGCCCTGGTCGGAGAGAGCGGCTGCGGCAAGTCCAGCCTGTTGCGGCTGCTCAACCGGATGGAAGAGCCGTCCGCCGGCGACCTCTACTTCGGGGACGCCAAGCTCTCGACGTTCGAACCCACCGCCCTGAGGCGCCGCATCGGCTACGTCCAGCAGACCGGCGGCCTGCTGCCGCACTGGACGGTCAAGCGCAACGTCGGCCTGGTGCCCGAACTCCTGGGCTGGCCGAAGGAGCGGCGGCGGAAGCGGGCCGAGGAGCTCCTGCGGCTCGTCGGCCTGCCGGCAGCCACCTACGCCGCCCGCTACCCGCGTGAACTCTCCGGCGGCGAGCGGCAACGGGTCGCCGTCGCCCGCGCCCTGGCCGCGGATCCGCCGCTCGTCCTGCTGGACGAGCCCTTCGGCGCGCTCGACGCGATCACCCGGGCCGACGTGCAGCAGACGTTCATGCGGCTGCGGGCGTCGCGGGAGCAGACGGCCGTGATCGTCACCCACGATCTCGATGAGGCCTTTCTGCTCGCGGACCGGATCGCGGTCATGCGCCGCGGCAGGCTGCTCCAGACGGCGCCGCCCCAAGAACTGATCGACCGCCCCGCCGACCCGTACGTCGGCGAACTTCTGGATCGCGCGGCCAACTGACATGACGAAGCCGGCGCTGCTGCTCGCGGTCCTGGCCCTGGCGGGCCACCCACCGGCTCCGGCGCAGGAAGCCCAGCCGGACACTCCATCTCCTGGCGGGACGATCGTGGTCGGATCGAAGAACTTCGCCGAGAACCGCCTGCTGGGCGAACTCTTCGCCCAGTTGATCGAGGCCCATACCGAAGTCGAGGTCGAGAGGCGGCTCGGCCTCGCCGGCACGGAGTTCTGCTTCGAGGCGCTGCGCACCGGCAGCATCGACCTCTACCCCGAGTACACCGGCACCGGCCTCGTCACCCTGCTCGGCGAGGAGCCGACCGCCTCCAAGTTCGATGCGCTGGCAACCGTCCGGGCCGAGTTCCTCAGGCGCTTCGATCTCCACTGGCTGGCGCCGGTCGGGTTCGAGAACTCCTACGAGCTGGCCATCCGGGCCGACCTCGCCCGCTCGGGAGAACGCGAACTGCGCACGATCAGCGACCTCGTGCCGGTCGCGCCGACCCTGCGCGCCGGCTTCGGTTACGAGTTCGTGGAACGCGGGGACGGCCTGCCCGGCCTCGCCGACACCTACGGTCTCAGCTTCGCGAACGTCCAGTCGATCCTGCAGGCGCCGAAGTACCAAGCCGCCGCCGCCGGAGCGGTCGATGTGATCGACGCCTACACGACGGACGGCCGGCTGCTCGTCTACGACCTCCTCGTCCTCGAGGACGACCTCGGCTTCTTCCCGCCCTACGAGGCGGCGCCGCTGGTGCGCGGCGACACGCTGGAGCGCCATCCGCAGGTCGGCGCCGTGCTCGGGCTGCTCGGACAGGCGATCGACGAGGACCGGATGCGCGCGCTCAACCTGCGGCTCCAGGAAGAGCACGAGCCGATCGAAGTCGTCGCCCACGACCTTCTCCGAGAGCTGGAGCTCCTGCCGGGCGACGTCGAGACGGTCGCCCCCGAGCGCCAGCCGAAGGACTCCGGCCTTGCCGCCTACATGTGGTCGCGACGCCGGGAGCTCTCGACCTACACCGCCGAGCACATCGGCCTCTCGGCCGTCGCGCTCGCACTCGGCATCCTGTTCGCGGTGCCGCTGGCGCTCCTGCTCGACCGCCTCCGGACCGGGACCAGCGAGGCGTTGATCCGGATCATCGGCATGTCCCAGACGCTGCCCTCCCTGGCGCTGTTCGGCTTCCTGATTCCCGTCCTCGGCGTCGGCGTCGTGCCCAGCGTCGTGGCGCTCTGGATCTACTCGATCTTCCCCATCCTGCGCAGCAGTTGCACCGGACTCCGGGAAGCCGATCCGGACGCCGCCTCGGCGGCCACCGCGCTCGGCATGACCGAGGGCCAGGTCCTGAGACGGGTCCGCCTGCCGCTGGCGGTGCCCACGATCATGGCCGGCGTGCGGACCGCCGGCGTGATCACCGTCGGCACCGCGACGATCGCCGCCTTCATCGGCGCCGGCGGACTCGGCCAGCCGATCATCGCCGGCGTTCAGCTCGTGAACATCCAGCAGATCCTGTCGGGGGCGATTCCCGCGGCGCTTCTGGCGCTGGCCGCCGACGCCGTGCTCGGCGCGCTCGGGAAGTGGTTGCGGCCGCGCGGCGTCGGCCCCTGACTTCCTATCCGACCAGGTCGCAGGCGGCGAAGAAGAAGGCGCGCTCGATCGCGGCGTTCTCCGGCGAGTCGCTGCCGTGGATCGCGTTGTTCTGGATGTTCGTGCCGTAGAGGTTGCGGATCGTCCCTTCGGCAGCCTGCGTCGAGTCCGTGGCGCCCATCACGTCGCGGAGATGGGCAACCGCGTTCTCGCGCGCCAGCGCGATCGCCACCACGGGACCGCTCGTCATGAAGGCGACGAGGTCGGCGTAGAACGGCCGCTCCCGGTGCACGGCGTAGAAGGCCTCCGCCTGCGCCTGCGAGAGGCGCATCCGGCGCATGGCCTGAATCGCGAACCCCGCGTCCTCCAGGTGGGCGATGACCCGGCCGGTGTTGCCGGCCCGGACCGCGTCCGGCTTGATGATCGTCAGCGTCTCTTCCATTCCGTCTATCTCCCCAGGGCCTCGGACAGCCGCGCGCCCATCTCGGCCGGCGAATCGACGACCAGGACCCCGGCAGCGCTCAGGGCCGCCTTCTTCTCGGCCGCGGTGCCCTTGCCGCCCGCCACGATCGCGCCGGCATGGCCCATGCGCCGGCCCGGCGGAGCGGTCGCGCCGGCGATGAAGCCGACGACGGGAATGTCGAGGTGCTCGCCGATCCAGGCCGCCGCCTCCTCTTCCGCCGTCCCGCCGATCTCGCCGATCAGGACCACGGCTTCCGTCGCATCGTCCCCGGCGAACAGTCTCAGCACGTCGATGAAGCTCGTGCCGTTGACCGGATCGCCGCCGATGCCGACGCACGTGGACTGTCCCAGGCCTTCGTTCGTGAGCTGCCACACCGCCTCGTAGGTCAGGGTGCCGCTTCGGCTGATCACGCCGACGTTGCCCGGCTCGTGGATGTGGCCGGGCATGATGCCGACCTTCGCCTGGCCCGGCGTGATCAGACCCGGGCAGTTCGGGCCCAGCAGGCGGCTGTCCCGGCCCCGGAGGAAGGCCTTGACCCGGACCATGTCCTGGACCGGAATGCCCTCGGTGATGCACACGATCAGTTCGACGCCGGCGTCGGCCGCCTCCATGATCGCGTCGGCGGCAAACGGCGGCGGTACGAAGATCAGCGTCGCATTGCAGCCGGACACCCGCCGCGCGCGCTCGACCGAGTCCCAGACCGGAAAGCCCTCGACGGTCGAGCCGCCCTTGCCGGGCGTCACGCCGCCAACGACCTCGGTGCCGTAATCCCGGCAGCCCATCGCGTGGAACAGGCCTTCCCTGCCGGTGATGCCCTGGACGATCAGGCGGGTGCTCTCGCCAACCAGAATCGACATCGGCTCAGCCCCCCAACGCCTCGACAGCGCGCTCGGCGGCGCTCGCCATGCCGTCGGCGACGAGGAAGTCGAAGTCCGCCCGCTCCAGCACTTCGCGGCCCTCCTCGACGTTCGTGCCCTCGAGCCGGACCACTACCGGCACCTCCACCGGCGTACCCTCGGCGGCCAGCTCGTCGATCGCCGCGACCACGCCGCGCGCGATGCGGTCGGTGCGGGCGATGCCGCCGAAGATGTTGATCAGCACCGCCTTGACCGCCGGATCGGAGAGGATGATCCGGAAGGCGCTCGCCACCGCCTCCTGGGAAGCCGAGCCGCCGACATCCAGGAAGTTGGCGGGCTCGGCGCCGTACAGCTTGATGATGTCCATCGTCGCCATCGCCAGGCCGGCGCCGTTGACCATGCAGCCGATGCTGCCGTCCAGCTTGATGTAGCTGATGCCGTGCTCGGAGGCCTCGACCTCCAGCGGATTCTCCTCGTGCACGTCCCGCAGCTCGGCGACGTCCCGCTGCCGGAACATCGCGTTGTCGTCGAAGTTCATCTTCGCGTCCAGGGCGTAGACATCGCCCTTCGAGTCCACCATCAGCGGGTTGATCTCGACCAGGGAAGCGTCGGTTTCGAGGTAGGCCGCGACCACGCTGGAGACGATCGACTGGATCTGGCGCGCCGTGCCGCCCTCGAATCCGAGCCCGGACGCGATCCGCCGGCACTGGAAGGGCAGCACGCCGAGAAGCGGATCGATCAGCTCACGCAGGATCGCGTCGGGATCCGTCTGGGCCACTTCCTCGATGTCCATGCCGCCCGCGCGCGACGCCATCAGGAGGGGGCGCTCGGCGGCGCGGTCGAGGGTCACGCCCAGGTAGAGCTCCCGGTCGATCTCCAGGGCTTCCTCGATCAGGACCTGGCGCACCTGCTGGCCTTCGGGGCCGGTCTGGTGGGTCACCAGTTGCATGCCCAGGATTTCACCGGCCAGCCGTTCCGCCTCGCTCGGGCTCGAAGCCACCTTGACGCCGCCGCCCTTGCCGCGGCCGCCGGCGTGAATCTGCGCCTTGACCACGCAGCGGCCGCCGAAATCCTCGCAGATCCGCGCGGCTTCACCGGGATCGTCGACCACCTTGCCCTGGGGCACCCTGGCGCCGAACCGGCGCAGTATCCCCTTGGCCTGAAACTCGTGGATCTTCACGGGCGACGGCTCTTCAGTCGAGATCTGTCAGTCGAGATTGCCGATGATCGCCTGACCGAACTCGGAGGTCTTCAGCAGCGTCGCGCCCTCCATCTGGCGCTCCAGGTCGTAGGTGACCCGCTTCTGTCGGATGGCTCGGCTGATCGCGTTCTCGATCGACCGGCCGGCCTCGTTCCAGCCCAGCCAGTTCAGCATCATCACGCCGGAGAGAATGACGGAGCAGGGGTTCACCTTGTCCTGGCCGGCGTACTTCGGCGCCGTGCCGTGCGTCGCCTCGAACAGCGCGACGCCGTCGCCCTCGTTGGCGCCCGGCGCCATCCCGAGCCCGCCGACCTGGGCGGCCAGAGCATCCGAGAGATAGTCGCCGTTCAGGTTGGTCGTCGCGATGACGTCGTACTCGTCGGCCCGCAGCAGCACCTGCTGGAACATCGCGTCCGAGATCCGGTCCTTGACCAGAATCCGGCCGTTCGGCAGCCGGCCATCGTGCTTCGACCACAGCTCGTCCTCGGAGATGGTGCAGTCGGCGAACTCCTCGGCAGCCAGTTCGTAGCCCCACTCCTTGAACGCGCCCTCGGTGAACTTCATGATGTTGCCCTTGTGCACCAGGGTCACGCTGTCGCGGCCCTGGGCACGGGCGTACTCGATCGCCTTGCGGACAAGCCGCTTGCTCCCGGTCACCGAGACCGGCTTGATGCCGATGCCGGAGTCGGCGCGGATGTCGCGGCCTAGTTTCTGCTGAACGAAGTCGATCAGCGCCTTCGTCTCCGGTGTCCCCTGCTGCCATTCGTGGCCGGCGTAGACATCCTCCGTGTTCTCCCGAAAGAGGACCATGTCGACCTTCTCCGGCTCGCGCATCGGCGAGGGTACGCCGTCGAAGTAGCGGACCGGCCGGACGCAGGCATAGAGGTCGAGCAACTGCCGGAGCGCCACGTTCAGGCTGCGGATGCCGCCGCCGACGGGCGTCGTCAGCGGTCCCTTGATCGCGACCCGGTAGTAGCGAATGGCGTCGACCGTGGCGGCCGGCAGCCACTCTCCGGTCTCTTCCAGGGCCTTCTCGCCGGCCAGGATCTCCAGCCACGCGATGGCGCGCTCGCCCGAGTACGCCTTCTCCACGGCGGCGTCCATCACCGCCTGAGCCGCGCGCCAGATGTCGGGCCCGATGCCGTCACCCTCGATGAAGGGCACGATCGGTCGATCCGGGACGACCAGAACGCCGTCCTGCCAGCCGACCTCCTGACCGCCGGCTGGCGGCTCGACTGGGGGTTCGCTCACGGCGGCGCAGGGTATCACGTTCCGCGCCTCCGGTCCGAGCCGGGGCGCGTGGCGGGGCTGCTAGGGTTTCAACGATGAGCGCGGAACCCGTCTTCCACCTGCCGACGCCGGATCACGGCGCCACGTGGGAGGGCGTCGACTGGGAAGCCTTGGTCGACGCCGCCGTCAGGTGCCGGGAGCGGGCCTACGCGCCCTACAGCCACTTCCGGGTCGGCGCCGCGCTGCTGGCCGCCAACGGCAATACCTACGTCGGCTGCAACGTGGAGAACCGAGTGCTCGGACTGACCCTATGTGCCGAGCGCGGCGCGTTGTCGGCCGCGGTCGCGGACGGACAGGCATCGTTCGTGGCGCTGGCCATCGCCACGGGCTCCGTGCCGCCCTGCGCGCCCTGCGGGCAGTGCCGCGACGCCCTGGCCGAGTTCAGTTGCGACCTGCCGGTCGTGTCGGTCACCGCCGGGGCCCACGACCCGGCGCACTGGAGCCGGTTCACGCTGCAGGAACTGCTGCCAGAACCCTTCGTCCTCGACCCGCCCGAAGACTGATCCGTCTTCAGGCCGCCATGAGCGCCGGCACGGGCGCCCCCGTCTCCGTTCAGGTCCCGCCGGCCTCCGCCGCGAGGGCCTCCTCCACCGTGTCGTAGGTCGGAAACAGCGACGCGACGCCGGCCACCGTCAGCAACTGAACGATCCGTTCCGAAGGCCGGACCAGGATGAGTTTCCGTTCCTCCGCGCGGAGCCTGACCAGGTAACCGACGAGCTCGCCGATGCCGGTCGAGTCCATGTAGTTGACATCGGAGAGGTCGAGCAGGACATGGCCGTCGCCTTCCGCCAGGCTCCGTTTCAACGCGTCGGCCAGGAACCGGGCGCTCTCTCCGAGCTTGATCACGCCCTCCACCGCCAGCAGGCTGGCTTCGCCGATCTGCTGCTTGTTGATGATCATCGGAGGGACGGCAAGCGTGGCCGGCGGCCTCTGGATTCCTAGCGGCTGAAGCGACCCACGAACGTGCTCCGCTTGCCAGGGCTCTTCCAGGTGGCGCCCAGGCCCGGTCCTTGCCAGGTGTGCTCGATGGCGACGCCGGGGACGACTCCGTCAGTCGGCGCCAGCGGCGGATAGAAGACCGTCTCGTTGCCGCAGAGGTGGTCCCGGTGGTCGAGCGGCCGCGTCTTCACCGTGGCCAGCGTGCCCGCCGAGACCGAAGCAGCCCCGTTCGGCCGCAGATCGAACGTGACGTTCGCTGCCTCCACCAGGGCCACATCCGCAAGGAGGACGCCCCCCATGCCGCGCGCGAACCCTTCGAGCGCCGAACGCTGAGACCCGTCCGCGGCCGCGTCCACGATCAGCACGGATTCCGTGGCGCGCGATTCGGCGTACGGATCGCCGAGAGTCGCATCGGAACGTACGACCGCGAGCACCGAGAGGCCCGAAAGATCGACGCCGTCCCAGCCGCCCGCTTCGATCCGCCAGGCCATGATCGCCTCGTTGCCGACCAGCCCGACTTCGGAGTTCGCGAAACAGGGGCCGGTGTAGACGTCGGCGGTGCGCGCTTCGACGTACATACCCGAGACTCCGGCCGCCATCGCGGCGGCGGGCAGGACCATCAGAAGCAGGGCGGGGAAGAGAACTCGTGAAGTGAATCTCATGTCGGCAGGTCTCCGTGGGCCGGGTTTCGGGGGTTTGGGCCGTGGCTCTCGAAGCAGCGCCGGCCTTCCCGGCAGTCCTCCCGGGAGGCTACCGCGCCGTCGGGCCCGAGACAGTTCATGCTGTGCGTACACCAGACGAAGCCGTCGTCGATCTCGTGTTGCGGGTCCACGTCCATGCCCGGCTCCACCGGCGCCAGGGCCATGAACATCGTCTTCCAGCGCAGCCTCAGGCAGAGTTGCGGCGCCTGGGGAATGAGCGGACGGTCGGCCATCGCGTTCAGATCTCCATCCCGGCGGCGCGGCCGAGGGCGCGCCGCACCGCGGTCCGGGCAAGCTGGACCTTGTATCGGTTGCCGCTCATCGGCCGGGCGCCTTCCACGGCCGCATTCGCGGCCGCGGCCACGGTCTCCGGCGTCAGCTCCTGTCCGGACAGCACGTCGGCCGCCGCCGTCGCCACATGGGGCACGGGCGCGGCGTGGCCCAACACGATCCGCGCCCGCTCGGTTCGCGGTCCCGAGCCGGTGAGCGACACGGCGGCCGCCATCAGCGGCCAGTCCAGCGCGCGGCGCTGGCGGACTTCGTACACGGCCGACCGGGATCCCTCGACGTTGGCTTCGACGCCGACCAGGAGTTCGCCCGGCGCCAGCGTGTTCTCGCGCTCTCCCGCCGCCTGCGGCGCCCGGTACAGCGCCTCCACCGGCAGCCTGCGCTCGCCGGCCGGCCCGTGAACGACCGCTTCCGCCCCGAGCGCGACCAGCAGCGGCGCCAGGCTGGACGGGTTGACGAAACGGGCTTCGCCTTCCGGGAAGATCGCGTGGTATCGATTGTCGCCGTCCGCCACCATCGAGCGGCCGTCTGCGGCCAGCGCCAGCAGGCCGAAGCCCCGGCGGTAGTACCAGCACCGGGGGCGCTGGAGCAGATCGCCGCCGACCGTGCCCATCGCCCGCAACTGCGGGCTGGCGACGCCGTCGATCGCGACGGCCAGAGCGGGCAGGGCCGCGATCGCGCCGTCGTCGTCGCGCAGCTCCTGCAGGGTCGTCATGGCGCCGACGCGGAGCATGCCGCCGTCGAGTTCGATCCCGGAGAGACCCGGCACCCCGCGAAGCGCGACCAGCCGATCGACCCGTTCGACATCGTCCTTGAGCAGACTCAGAAGATCCGTACCGCCGGCCAGCGCCTCGCTGCCCTCCGCTTCCAGCAGGCCGACCGCCTGGTCGACGGTCGCCGGCGCGGCGTAACCGAACGGGCGCATCAGGCCGGCCCTCCCCGTCCGGCCAGCGCGTCCAGCACGCGGTCGGGGGTCAACGGCAGATAAGGCACGCGGACGCCGATCGCGTTCGCCACCGCGTTGCTGATCGCGGCGCCCGGCGAGATGACCGGCGGTTCGCCCAGACCGATCACGCCGCGCTCGTCGTATCCCGGGCCGGTCATCATGTGGACCTCGAGCGACCCCACGTCGACGAGACCGGCGAGCTTGTAGAACTCCATGTCCGCGTTCAGGAGCCTGCCGCTCACCGGATCCGGAATCCACTCCTCGTAGAGCGCGTAGCCGACGCCCATGATCAGGCCGCCGTAGACCTGGCTCTCCGCCAGCCGGCGATTGATGATCAGGCCGCAATCCTGGACCGCGATCACTCGTTCGACGTGCACGACGCCGGTCTCGATGTCGACTTCCACCTCGGCGATCTGCACGCCGCCCACGCCGCTGGAGATCAGCCGGCCGGGGCCGGGATTGCGACCCTGAACGCTGATCGGCGCGCCGCCGATCTGGGCCGCCGCCTCGCGCCAGGACATCCCGCGAGAGGAATCCCCGTCCACGAACACCCGTCCGCCCCCGGCGACCAGTTGCTCCGGCTCGGCCTCGAGCCGCGGCGCCACGTGGACGAGCACCTCGCGCAGGGCGTCCTGCGCCGCCCGCCGGGTAGAGGCGGTGACTCCGCCCACCGTCGAACTGCCGCCGGAGGGGCCGGACTGCGGGTACACGTTGTCGCCGAGCGACACCCGCACCTGGTTGAGTTCGAGGCCGAAGGTCTCGGCGAGCACCTGGGCCACGATCGTGCGCGTCCCGGTGCCGATGTCCTGGCTGCCGATCCGCGCTTCGACCGCGCCGTCCGGATGAACCGTCACGTCGCAGTTGCTCGAGTGGCCGCGGCCGCCCCAGGTGTGAACGGAGACGCCGAGACCGCGGTGGACCGCTCCCTCGCGCGTTCGCCCACGCGGCTGCCAGCGCTCCTTCCAGGACGCCATCTCCGCGGCGATCGCGAACTGTTCCCGGTAGGTGTCGGCCCGGCCGGTCAGGTCCAGGTTGCGTTCGAGAAAATCGATCGGGTCGAGACCCAGCTCGTCGGCCAGGTCGTCCAGGACGGCCATCGTCAGGAAGCACGCCTGCGGATGGTTGGGCGCCCGCCAGGCTCTGGAACCGGCCAGGTTCGTCGGCACGGAGGTGTGGCGTGTGCGGCGGTTCGGCAACCTGCTGAAGACGTACGGCAGGGGCGTCTGGCCCGTGCCCGGAAGGCCTCCCGAACCCCAGGAGTCCGAATCCCAGGCCACGAGCCGGCCCTGTTCGTCGGCCGCCGCCCGGATGCGGGCGAAGGCCGAGGGCCGGCTGCCCGCGACCGTCACCTCCTGGTCCCTCTCGAGGAAGAGCTTCACCGGCGCTCCCGCCTTGCGCGCCAGCTCGGCGCCGACGATGCCCCAGCGGTCGGGCGAGAACTTCGAACCGAAGCCGCCGCCCATGTACTCGGTCCGGATCCGCACCTGGCTCGCCGGCACGCCGAGTTCCGTCGCGAACTGCCCGGCCAGGGTCGAGACCGCCTGGGTCGAGGCGTGAACCTCCAGTTCGTCGCCGTCCCAGGAACAGACCTGGCCATGGGGCTCCAGGCACATGTGAGCCATCTGGGGCATGCCCAGTGTCCGCTCCACCGTGCGATGGGCCGTAGCGAAGGCGGCGTCCGGATCGCCTTCCGCCCTCTCGCCGGCGGCCCTGGCATCGGGCGCGCCATCGCGATCCTCTTCCGTCACGAAGTGCGGAAGCACCTCGTAGTCGACCCGGATCGCCCGCACCGCATCCCGCGCCACTTCCTCGGTCACCGCGGCGACGGCCGCGATCTCGTCGCCGGCCCACTGGATCTCGGAGCCCTCTCCCTGGATCACATGGACCACGCGCACGCCGGGCATGGCCTCGGCCGCGGACGTGTCGATCCCCACGATCCGCGCATGGGCATGCGGGCAGGTCAGGATCTTCGCCGCCAGCAGGCCACTCGGGTTCTGGTCGGACGGATACTTCGCGAAGCCGGTCGACTTGACCGGGCCGTCGAGCCGCGCCGGCCGCGAGCCGATCAGGGCCCTCCGGTCCGCCTCGGGCCACGAGTAGTCAGCCACCGCTCACTCCCCCGCCCCCGGCGCCCTCGACCACGGCGCGGATGCCCTTGTAGGTCCCGCAGCGGCAGAGATTGCCGCCCAGGCCCGCTTCGATCTCCTGTTCCGACGGCGCCGGATGACGCGCGAGCAGCGCCGCGGTCGCCACGACGAAGCCGGGCGTGCAGTACCCGCACTGCTGCGCGTCGTTCTCGACGAAGGCCTGCTGCACGTCGTGCATGGCGTCCGGCGAACCCAGCCCCTCGACCGTCGTGATGCTGCGGCCCGCGGACTCGATCATCAGGCGGCTGCACGCGTAGATCGGGCGGCCGTCCTCGAGCACGGTACAGGCGCCGCAGGTGCCGCGGTCGCAGACCCGTTTCGGCCCCGTCACGTCGAGCCGATCACGCAGGCCGTCGAGCAGGGTGACCCGCGGCTCCACCGCCAGCCGCCGGGTGGCGCCGTTCACCTCGAGTTCGATCTCGACCGGGCCCGGACCGACCGTATCCGGCGCTTCGGCGTCGGTCGCGGCCGCGGCGCCGGCGGCCTCGCCGGTCAGGAGGCCCGCGGCCAGACCGCCCGAGAGGGCGCCCGCGGCGCCGCCACGCAGGAACGACCGGCGAGAGAGTCCTGACCGCTTTGCGTCGTCCGTCACGCGCTCACCCTCGTTTCGTGCCAATCGGAAGCCGCCACTCTACCAGTTGGAGGCGGCTCAGGTGCTCGCTCCCGCGTCGCGATGTCGAAGCCGGCGACACACCTCGACGAACTGCGAAAGCCCGTCCGCCGTGAGCATCCCCTGCAACTCATGGTCGCGCACGACCCAGAGCGCCCGGGCCGGACTCTGCAGTTCCCGGAGCACGTCCAGCAGTTCGCAGTCCTCCGCCACCGTCAGCGGGTCCCGGTTCATCAGCTCCAGCAGGGGCGTGTCGGCCGGGAAGCGGGTCACCGACTCGAGCAGGCGCTCCCGGTCCACTTCGCCGGCCACCCTGCCCCAGCCGTCGACCACCGGGAACTGGCGCTGCGTGGTCGAGAGCAGCAGGCGCACCGCCCACTCGATCGTGTCCTGGGGCGCCAGGCGCTCGCAGCGGGTCATCATCGCCTCGGCCGCCCGGCGGCCCTGCAGGACCTGGAGGGTCTTGACCAGGGAGGACTCGCGGCTCGCGCCCAGCAGGATGAAGAACGCCGTCAGGAACAGGAACAGGTTGAACGCCACGCCGAACTGCCAGGGGACGATGGCCGCCAGGCCGATCAGGCCGGCGAGTACCATGCCCAGTCGGGTCGCGACCTTGGTTGCCCGTTCCTGTCCCATGGCGAACGAGAGGGCCGAGCGGAGAATGCGACCGCCGTCGAGCGGGAACGCGGGGAGCAGATTCAGCGCGAACAGGCAGAGGTTGCCGACCAGCAGCCACTGCAGCGCCGAGGCCACGTCGACCACCGCTCCGGCGCCAACCGGCGGAATCCCCGCGACCGTCAGTCCGACGAAGAGCACGATCGCCAGGACCAGGTTGAGCAGCGGACCGGCGGCGGCGATCCCCAGTTCAACCATCCCTTTGGGATAGCCGTCCAGGCGGGCCACTCCGCAGACCGGCGTGAGGACGATGTCGCGCGTTTCGATGCCGAATCGTCGCGCCATGAGGGCATGGCCGAGTTCATGGACGATGACGCTCATCAGCAGGCCCACGACGACGAACGTCAGCAGCAGCGCGCTGCTGCCCATGTCCGGGGCCAGCACGGCGAGCCAGACGAACAGGAGGATGAACGTGAAGTGGATCCGCACCCTGATCCCGAACAGGGTCAGCATGTGGAAGGCGAGGCCGCGCGCCAGGGGTCTCATCCCGCTCGAGCTCCGGCGGCGAACGACGGAGCGACCCGCCCGGTCGATCGGCCGAGGACCCGGACCAGGCCCTCGAGCCCTGCAGCCAGCTCTTCGTCGCTGCAGGCGAAGGAGAGGCGGATGTGACCTTCGCAGCCGAAGGCGGAACCGGGGGTAACGGCGACGCGCGCCTCCTCCAGCAGGCGGCCGCAGAGGGAAGCCGAGTCGGGACTCGCCTCGTCGAGGCAGGCCCTCACGTCCGGAAAGGCGTAGAAGGCGCCGGCCGGCGGCGGACAGACGACTCCGGGTACCCGTTCCAGTTCCCTGAGCACGACCTGCCGGCGGCGCGCGCAGGCCGCGACGAGCGCCGCCGACTCGGGCGGCTCCTCCGCCAGGACCGCCTCCGCACCAACCATCGCGAAGGAGGTCGCGTTCGAGGTCACATGGCTCTGGACGGCGGCCGCGGCCGCGACCACCTCGGCCGAACCGAGCAGATAGCCCACCCGCCAGCCGGTCATCGCGTAGCTCTTCGAGAAGGAACCGACCAGTACCACCGTGTCCGGGTACCGGGCCGCCAGCGCCGCGACGCTGGCGTGCCGGCGACCGTCGTACACGAAGCGCTCGTAGGTCTCGTCGGAGACCAGGAGCGCGCCCCGCTCGGCGCAGGCCGAAGCCAGGCGTTCGAGATCGAGGATGGAAGCGACGGCGCCGGTCGGATTGCACGGCGTGTTGACGATCACCGCCCGGGTCCGCTCGGTCATCGCCGCGATGAGCGGCTGCGCCCGAATGGCGAATCCGTCCTCCGCCGCCATCGGCACGGTGACGGCCTCGGCCCCGGCGAGTCGCACCTGGGCCGGAATGCTGACCCAGGCCGGGGTGTGCACGACAGCCTCGTCGCCGGGCGAAAGGAACGCGCGGGCAAGCTGGTACAGGGCCGCCTTGGCGCCCACCGTGACCAGCGTGTTGGCCGGGCCCCACGGCGCGCCCTGCGCGCTGTAGCGATCCGCCAGCAAGGCCCTCAGCTCGGCCGTGCCCTCCAGCACCGTATACTTCGTCCGGCCCTCGTCGAGAGCCCGTTGCGCAGCCTTCACGGCTGTCCCGGGCGAGGGAAAGTCGGGCTCTCCGGCACCCAGGTCGAGGACCTCGATTCCCTCACGGCGAAGCTCGGCTACCCGCCGGGTAACCGCCATCGTGGCCGACTCGCGCTCACCGGAAGGCATGAAACAGGATCGTAACAGCAGCAAGGCGCTCAGAACGGCCGTCCTTCTCGCGGCGGGACTGGCGCTTGCGGTGGCTGCGAGCGGCCAGTTCAGGCCGCCTCCCAAGGCCTCGGTCGAGGCCTTCACAGACTTCACGTCTTACGCCGCCGGAACGCCCGTCCGCCTTGCCGCCGTCGTGACGATCGACGACGGCTGGCACATCCAGAGCCACACGCCGAGCTACGAGTATCTGATTCCCACCGAACTCGCCCTGGAGCTGCCGGAGGGCTGGCCCGAGGCCGTCATCCGCTATCCCGCCCACATCATGTGGCAGTCGCAGTTCGCGGAGGATCCGCTCGCGGCCTACGAGGTCGAAGCGGTGATCCACGCCGACGTGGAGCTGCCGGCCGACCTCCCGACCGGCGCCGTCGAGGTGCCGATCGAACTCCTGTATCAGGCCTGCGACGAACTCGTCTGCCTGCCGCCCACCACCGCCGAGACGACGCTGCGCCTCGAGATCGGCGAGACCGGCGAGCCGACCGGTCATCCCGCCTTCGAGGCCGCACCGGCGGCGCCCCCCTCGACCGGCGGAGGCCTGAGCCTCTTCGCCGCGCTGATCCCGGCACTGCTGGGCGGCCTGATCCTGAACGGCATGCCGTGCGTCCTGCCGATCGTCTCGCTCAAGCTCTTCGGCTTCGCCCAGGCGTCCGGCAAGCCACGCCGGGAGATCGTCGGCGGCGCGCTGATGACGACCCTGGGCATCCTGGTCTCGTTCTGGGCACTGGCCGGCGCAACGCTGCTCGCCCGCTCCGCCGGGCAGGCCATCGGATGGGGCATCCAGTTCCAGAACCCCCTGTTCGTGACCTTCCTGGCCCTGGTGCTCACCCTGTTCAGCCTGAACGTCTGGGGCCTGTTCGAGATTCAGTTGCCGCACGCACTCGCCAACCGCCTGGGCGGCCACGCGCACTCTGCCCACGGGGAGCACTCGCACTCGCACTCGGCGACCGTCGCCGACGGCCAGACCGGCGGTGGGAGCTACTCCGGGCACTTCTTCTCCGGCGTGTTCGCCACCCTGATGGCCACGCCCTGCTCGGCGCCCTTCCTGGGCACGGCGGTCGGCTTCGCGCTGAGCCAGCCGGCGACCACGATCGTCGTCGTGTTCACCGCGGTCGGCATCGGCCTCGCCACTCCGTACCTGCTGCTGGCCGCCATGCCCCGAGCCACGCGGCTGCTGCCCCGGCCCGGCGAGTGGATGGCGACGCTGCGCGGCGTCATGGGCTTCCTGATCGCCGGCACGACGATCTGGCTCCTCTACGTGCTCGCGGGTCAGATGGACAGCGCCCGGCTTGCCTTCCTGGAAGTCGGCCTGCTGACTCTGGCCCTCTTCATCTGGCTGCAGAGCCGTAGCCGGAAGACGGGTGTACGCGTCTTCGGCCGGGTCGGCGCCGCCGCCGCGGCCGTCCTGGTGCTGCTGCTGGCGAACGGCGCGCCCGTCCAGTCCGCGACCGGGGCCGGCGCTCCGAGCGGCATGAAGGTCCTTGACTGGGTGCCGTTCGACCCGGTCCAGGCCGAGACGCTCGCCGCCGAGGGCCGGCTCGTCTTCGTGGACGTCACCGCGGACTGGTGCGCGACCTGCAAGGTCAACGAGCGGCTGGTACTCGAGACCGACGAGACGGCCGCACTCTTCGCCCGCTACGAGGTGGTCGCGATGCAGGCCGACTGGACCAACCGGAACGACGACATCGCCCGCTACCTGGCGAGCTTCGGCCGCTACGGCATCCCCTTCTACGCCCTCTACCGCCCCGGCCAGGAACCCCACGTGTTCAGCGAACTGCTGCGCGGCGGCAGGCTGGAGGAAGCGATCAGGAACTCGGCCGGCGGCGCGGCCGGCTGAGGCACGTTCAGAGCGGCCGGCCCGGCGCCGCCACGAAGACATCCCCCTCGCCTTCTTCATTCACGGTGAAGATCCGGTCGAGCCGCCGTACCGTGGCGCCGGCGTCGAAGTCCAGGCACAGGTCCGCGCCGTCCAGCATGCCGGCGGCGCCCTCGGCGGCGCTGTCCGCGAACAGGACGGCCCAACGATCGCCGACGTGAACGAGATCGCCCGGCGCCGGCGAGCCGTCGCCCGGGGCGCTCCACGCGGTGCTGCCATCGAGCGGCGCGAGTTCCCATGTCAGGTCCTCCCAGGTGACGCCGCCCGCGGCGAGGATGTCCCGCAGCACGGAAACCTGGCTGAAGGCGAGCCGGTCGTCGTAGAGCTGCTGCAGCCGGGTGACGGCGGAAGAGTCCCATCCGTCCCCCTCCCGGTGGATTCCAGGCAGACCGAAGACCGCCGACGGCGTACCCAGCGCCCCCGGCAGCCGCGCCTCGAGCCGGGTACCGTCGGGGGGAGCCGGTGACTTGACGCGCTGATCCGGGACCAGGGCGTCCTCGTCGATCGCGGCCTCGACCCAGACCTGGTAGCGGAGGGTGCCGAAGTCCCGGTCGATGTCGGGGCCGTCGTTCTCGAGCCAACCGTCGAAGTGGGCGTCGAGCGTGCCGTCGATCGACCAGGCGCTGCCCCACTCGGGCCGGAAGAAGGGCTCGTAGGCGAAGCGCTCGACATCGGCGGCTTCTTCCAGCTCCCGGAACGGAACGCCGTGTTCGACGCTGAACCAGAGCATCCGGACCCAGCCCAGACCTCCGATCCGTTCCGGCGGAAGCGCCTCGAACCGGCGACCGTCGATCTCGACCTGGGGAACGGCGCTGTAGTAAACGGGTTCGCCCGCTTCGTCGCCGCGGCGCGGCTCCGTCGCCAGCACGGCGTGCAGGCGGAAGCCCTGGCCGGCGGCCATCTCGATGTCGCCCGTCCGCGCCACGCCGTCGCCGCCGACCTCGATGCCGACCCAGGCGCCGGACAGGGTCGGCACGCGCGCCAGCTCCGCCCGCGGCAGAAACCAGAGAACCGCCGCAGCCACGGCGACGATCACGCCGATGATCAGGAAGAGCAGGCGATTCCCTTGCACGGGTGGATCCTAGCCCCTGGTCTCTTCCCCCCGGCCGGGCAGCACGGAGCGAAAGGTGAGGCGATGAAGCGGCGTCGGCCCCAGCTCGCGCAGGGCGGCGCGATGCCGTTCCGAGGCATAGCCCTTGTGGCTGGCGAAGCCGAAGCCCGGATACTGCCGGTCGTACGCCGTCATCATCCGGTCCCGGTGTGTCTTGGCGATGATCGAGGCGCAGGCGACGGCGAAGCTGAGCGAATCCGCCCGCACCAGCGGCAGCGTCGGGACGGCGGCGCCGCGGACTTCCACCTCGTCGAGCGGCACGGCATCGACCAGGGCGACCGCGGGCCGAACGGTCAGCGACCCCAGGGCCAGCCGCATCGCCCGGCGCGTCGCTTCGAGCACGTTGACGCGGTCGATCAACGCCGCGTCGCCGACGCCCGTGGCCCAGGCCACCGCCTTCCGCTTGATCGTCCGCGCCAGCCGTTCCCGCTGTTTCCCGGAGAGCCGCTTGCTGTCGTCGACGCCGGGAATCAGGCAGTCCGGACCCACGACGACAGCCGCCGCCACGACCGGACCGGCGAGACAGCCGCGTCCCGCCTCGTCGATCCCGGCAACGAGCTCATAGCCGGCCGCCGCGAACTGATCCTCGAGCCCGCGCATCAGGCGCAGGCGATACGTCTCGGCGAGTAGCGCCGCCGCCTTCAGCGGTCGCGACGCTCCTCGATCCGGGCGGCGCGTCCGCGGAGCTTCCGCAGGTAGTAGAGCTTCGCCCGCCGGACCTTGCCGCGGCGAACGACCTCGATCTGGCCGATCACCGGCGAATGGAGCGGGAAGATGCGCTCGACCCCGATTCCGCCCGAGACCTTGCGCACGGTGAAGGTCTCCCGGGTGCCGCTGCCCCGCCGGGAGATGACCACGCCCTGGAAGATCTGGATGCGCTCCTTGGCGCCTTCCCGGACCCGGACGTGGACCTTGACCGTGTCTCCGGCCCGGAAGTCCGGCAGGCCATCCCGCACGTACTCCTGCTCAACCTGCTGTAGATCGTGCATTGCGTGTCACCTGTACCTCGGCCGCGAGTCCTGTCCCGCGCCCTGTTGTCTCCTGGCGAACTTCACTCCCTCATCCCGCGGTCGGTCGCTGCTGACCGCGGATCGCGAAGCGGCAGGAGGCGGATTATCGCCTGTTCGGCGCCCCGGGCGCAACCTCTTGACCGCCAGGGTCTCCAGCCAGCAGGTCCGGCCGCTTGCGGCGCGTCGCTTCGAGCGCCTGCTCGCGCCGCCAGGCGTCGATGCGCGCATGGTCGCCGGATCGCAGCACCTCGGGCACGTCGATTCCCTCGACGGTCCGCGGGCGGGTGTAGTGCGGATGGTCGAGCAGGCCCGAGCGGAAGCTCTCGTTCTCGACGGATTCCGGCCGGCCGACCACACCGGGGATGTGCCGCGACACCGCCTCGATGACCGTCATGGCGGGCACCTCGCCGCCGGAAAGAACGTAGTCGCCGACGGAAAGCTCGGAGTCGACGACCAGCATCCGCACCCGCTCGTCGATCGCCTCGTAGCGCCCGCACAGCAGCAGCAGCCGCTCCTCGCCGGCCAGGCCGCGCACCCGCGCATCGTCCAGGCGCTCGCCCTGAGGCGAGAGCAGGATGCGGTGAGGCCGCGGGCCGTCGCCGGAAACCGCGCGCACGGCATTGAGCCAGGGCTCTGCCTTCATCACCATGCCGCCGCCGCCGCCGTACGGTTCGTCGTCGACGCTCCGGTGCGGATCGTCGGTGTAGTCGCGGAGGTCGTGGACGTGAACCTCGAGCAGGCCGGCGGCGATCGCCCGGCCGATCAGGCTCGCCGCCAGGAACTCCCGGAAGACGGCGGGGAAGATCGTTATGACGTCGACCCGCATACCTCGAGGAGTCCCTCCGGCAGGTCGCTCGTGATCAGACCTTCAACGACGTCGATCTCCGGCAGCAGCGCGCCGGCGAACGGAACCAGCACCGACGCACCGTCACGCGCCGCCACTTCGAGCAGGACGCCGCCACCGTCCTCCACCACCGCGGCGACCTCGCCGAGTTCTCCGAGCCTCCTGTCGACGACCCGGCAGCCGACGAGCTGGAAGTAGTAGAACGTGCCGTCCTCGGCCGCGGGCACCTGGTCCTCCGGCACCTCGAGCAGGGCGCCGCGGAGCGCCTCCGCGGCGTCGCGGTCCGTCACGTCGGCGAAGCGCACGAGCTGCCTGCCGCGATGCGGCCGGCTGGACGCCACCTCCAGCCGCCGGACCCGGCCGCCGATCTCGGCGAGGAGCCTGGAGCCCTTCCGGAACCGGTCCGGATTCTCGCTGTCCGCGTCGACCAGCACCTCGCCCCGCAGGCCGTGCGCGCGCAGGACGGCGCCGACCGTCACCATCTCCGCTCCTTCGCTGCCGGTCGACCGCGGCGGCTGTTTCATCTCTACCTCCGACCACCTGGTCCGGGCGCGCGGACCGCCCGCCATCTGCTAGTCGGGCTCGACGATCTCGACCTCGTAGTACTCGCCGGCCTCGGCGCCGCGGACTTCCAGCAGGGCGCGCAGCGACCTGACGCTACGGCCCTGGCGGCCGATCACGCGGCCGAGCTCGTCCGGCGCGACCTCGACCTGGAGGACGATCGCGTCCTCCTCTTCGATCTCCTCGACGCGGACCGCCTCCCCGCGATCCACCATCGACCGGACGACGCCCGCGAGTTGATCGGCGACTTCCGACATGACGCGACCCGCCCTACGAGTCCGCGGCGCCCGCCGCGGCAGCCCGCCGCACCAGGCCGCGGACGGTATCCGTGAGCTGCGCTCCGCGCGCCACCCAATGGTCGATGCGGTCCGACTTCAGCCGGATGACCACCGGGTCCTTGCAGGGATCGTAGTGACCGACCTCCTCGATCACCGCCGACGTCGGCACCTTGCGGCTGTCCGACACCACGACGCGGTAGAAGGGTCTGTGGCGCGAACCCATGCGCCGGAGTCTTATCTTCACCATTTTCAGGATCTTCCAGAGTTCGGGATTCTTCCGGGTTGTAGACGCGCCCGCTCCGTGCCAGTTGCGGAGCCGGGGCAGCGGCGCAGTCTAGCAGCAGAACGTCGTGTTGAAAGGCAGGCGTTGAGCCGCATCCACCTACACCCCCCGGATCCCCTGCATCCACTTGCCCCTGGTGCGCTTCATCAGCTTCCGCATCTGGCGGTACTGCCGGAGCAACTGGTTCAGTTCCTGGACGGTGCGGCCGGAGCCGCGGGCGATGCGGCGGCGGCGGCTGGCGTTGAGGATCGCCGGGTTGCGGCGTTCGCGCGGGGTCATCGAGTCGATCAGCGCGGTGATGCCGACCAGACGGCTCTCGTCCACCGCGCCCGCCAGGTTCGCTCCGCGGAACTGACCGGGAAGCAGTTCGAGGAGCTGGGACAGCGGCCCCATGCGGCGGAGCTGCCGCAACTGGTCGCGCAGGTCCTCCAGGGTGAACTCCTGGCGGGCGATGCGCTCGGCGAGGCGCTCCGTTTCCTCGCGGTCGACGACCCGCTCGGCCTTCTCGATCAGGGACAGCACATCGCCCATGCCCAAGATGCGGGAGGCGATGCGGTCCGGCGCGAAGGACTCCAGGTCTTCGAGCTTCTCGCCGACGCCGACGAAACGGAGCGGAACCTCGGTGACGCCCCGGAGCGACAGCGCGGCGCCGCCGCGGGCGTCGCCGTCGAGCTTGGTCATCACCGCGCCGGTGAGCGGCGCGCCCTCGGCGAACGCGGCCGCGCTCCGCACCGCGTCCTGCCCGGTCATCGCGTCGCAGACGAAGAGCGTCTCGCAGGGGTCGACGCGGTCCGCCAGCGCCACGAGTTCGGCCATCGACTCCTCGTCCACATGCAGGCGGCCCGCGGTGTCGAAGATGAGCGTGTCGAAGCCGCCGTCCCGAGCCGCCGCCAGGGCGCGGTTCGAGAAGGCCGGCAGATCGTCCCCGGCCGAAGGCTCGATGACCGTGGCGCCGGCCGCGGCGCCGACCTGCCTGAGCTGCTCCACCGCCGCGGCCCGCTGGAGGTCTCCGGCCGCCAGCACCGGGTTCCTGCCCTGCCCGCGGAGCCGCACCGCCAGCTTGCCGGCGGTCGTCGTCTTGCCCGAGCCCTGGAGGCCGCAGAGCAGCACGACCGCCGGCCGGCCCGTGAGCTCGAGCTCCGCCCCCGGCTCCCCCAGCACCGCGATCAGCTCGTCGCGGACGATCCGGATCATCTGCTGGTCCGGGGTCAGGCTGCTCAGCACCTCCTCGCCCAGCGCCTGCTCCTGGACCCGGCCGATAAAGGAGCGGACCACCCGGACGTGGACGTCGGCCTCCAGGAGCGCGAGGCGGATCTGCCGCACGGCCCGCCGCACGTGATCCTCCGAAATCCGGCCTTCCGAGCGCAGGGAGCGGAAGACTCCCTGGAGCTTGTCCTGCAGACCCTCGAACATCAGGTTCCCCGCGCCGCGCGCCGCCGCCAGCCGAGCGCCACCAGAGCCGGCAGCAGCGTGATCGAGACCAGCGCCGTGGCGACCGCGCCGAGGATGGCGACGATGCCCATCGAACGAAGTCCCGGGTAGTGCGACAGCGCCAGCGAGCCGAAGCCGACGCTGGTCGACGCCGCGGCGAGCACGATCGCCTTCCCGGTCTCGCCCAGGCCGGCGACCAGGCGGTCACTCTGAAGCGCCTCCGGCCCGGAACCGATCTCGCGCCAGCGGTGCACCATGTGCACACCGTAGTCCACGCCGATGCCGATGATCATCGTGACGACGAAGACGTTGAAGAAGTTCATGTCGATCCCGGCCAGGACCATGATCCCGAGCATCCATACGACCCCGACCGACAACGGCAGCAGGGACAGCAGGGTGCTCAGCAGCCAGCGATAGTCCAGGAAGAGAAGCAGCGCCACCAGGACGAAGCCGATGATCGACGCGGTCACGGCGTCGACCCGGATGCCGTTCCGGAGCCTCTCGCCCACCACGTTGACGCCCGACAGCGCCGCCTGCGGACCGAGGCGCTCGACGATCTCCGAAGCCCCGGGCGGCGCGCTGCGGCGCCACTGGCCCGGCGGCGGATACAGGTAGACGACGAGCTTGCGCTCGTCCGGGTTCCGGCTCATGTAGCGCTCCAGCAACCGGCTTATCCGCGGGTCGGCACGGAGCGAGGACAGCGTCACCGTCGTTCGGTCCGCCGCGGCGTCAGCCAGGAGGTCGATGCCCGCCTGGAACGGCGCCGCCCGAAGACCCTCCCCTGTCGCGTACCGCTCGAACAGGGACTGCAGCCGCTGCCGCTCGAAGAGGTCCCGGCGCTCGTCCAGCCACTCGTGTGCCGCCGCCTGCCGGGCTGGCAGCGGAACCAGGCTGCCGATGCCGTTCACGCCGGTCAGGATGCCGCTGTCGACCAGGGCTCCGGCCTCCTCTTCGGCCCGGTGCGAGAGCTCCATGACTTCCTGCTCCGTCGCGCCCGAAAGCACGACCATCGTCGGCCGGAGCCCCGAGCCGAAGTACTCGGAGACCTCGTCCTCGACCTCGACGCCCGGGTTCCCCTCCGGGCGGAGCTCCCGGATCGCGTCCTCGAACTCCAGCCGGGGAGCGATCGCGCCGGCGGCCGCGGTGACCGCCACGCAGCAGCAGATCACGGCGACCGGCCGCTCGAAGCTCCAGCGCACGAGGCGGCGAGCGCCCAGCCCATGGAGAACCAGCCGGGGCTGCCTTCCCGAAGCCGGGCGGTGGTCTTCCCGCCAGGCGAGCATGGCCGGCAGCAGCAGGAGCACCGAGACCATGCAGAACAGGATGCCGGTGCCGGTCAGCAGGCCCATCTGGCGAAGCCCCACGAAGTCGGTCACCAGGAACGCGTAGAACGTCGCCGCCGTGGTGATCGCGCCGGTCCAGACCGCCCTGCCCGAGGAGCGGCTCATCGCGACCAGCGCCGCTTCCAGGCCGGCGCCCCGGCGCCGTTCCTCGACGTAGCGGCCGTAGGAGACGATGACGAAGTCGATCCCGAGACCGACCAGTAGCGCCGCGAAGCCGCTGGTCAGCGCGTTCAGCTCACCCAGCACCGTGCCGGCGAAGCCGAAGGCGAGCACCAGGCCGAAGGCGAGCGGAACGAAGGCATAGGCGATGAGGCCGACACGCCGGAACGCGAGAGCGAACAGGAGCAGGACGCCGATCAGCGAAGTGGCCATGTTCGAGATCAGCCCCGTCACGATCGTGCCCGCGTCCGAGACCGCCGTCACATAGGTGCCGCCGAAGGCGACCTCGGGGAGCGGCAGCAGTTCGCCGTCCCGGTCCTCGCCTCCGATCTCGGGCCAGCGCCTTTCGAGGTCGGCGGCCAGGGCTTCCACCTCCGCCAGCAGCCGGCGGCCGAACTCGACCTCCTGCGCCGGTTCGGCCGGCCGCGCGATCAGGAGCGCGCGCGACCGGTCGTCGGACAGGAAGTAGCCCGTCGCCCAGTCGAAGGGCGGGCCGCCGCGGGTGAGTTCGAACTGATCGAGGAACACCTCGTGGATGCCCAGCGGATCGAGCAGGAACAGTTCGCGAAGCGCCAGGCCCTCCGGCGTGGCCAGCCGGCGGCTCAGCTCCTCGACCTTGCGCCTGAGCCCGTCATCGGTCAGCCGACTCGCCACCTCCTCGCGCCCCTTCTCGTCGAGATAGACGAACGCGTGGGCGAAGAAGGTCTCGGCCAGCTCCTCCACATCCAGGGTGTAGTCGACGTAATCGATCTCCTCGAGCGCCTCCATCGAGGAGCCGAGCTCCTCCACGAACGACAGGTACGGATCGAGCGGCACGTCCGGCGGCATCCGGACCAGGACGAGCAGGTAGTCCAGGCTGCCGAAGTCCTCGATGGTCGACCGGAAGGTCGTGACCACCGGGTCGTCCTTCGGCAGCAGGTTCAGGATCTCCGTGTCGAAGCGGAGTCGCGTCGCCGACCACACGGAGAGGACGACCAGCACGGCCCCGGCCAGGAACACGGCCCGATGGCGGCGCCGGGCGAAGGCGGCCAGCCAGGCCAGGACGGACTGGATCATGGCCGCCGCCCCGCGCCGGCGAGAGGCAGCGCGGGCGCGGCCGGGGAGCGCACCGTCATTGCTCCGGGGATGCCCCGAACGCTTCGAGCACCCGCCGGCCGTTGCGCACGAAGTACTCGATGCCGGAGTAGAGCGTCGCGACCAGGGCCACCCACAGCGACACGGGCGCCAGCAGGTCGAACGAACCGAGCTGGTCCGAGATGATCAGCAGCGAGATGGCGACGATCTGGGTCACCGTCTTCACCTTGCCGGCGAAGCTCGCCGCGAGGACGACGTCCTGGGCCGCCGCCAGCGAACGCAGCGACGAGACGGCGAACTCGCGCGCGATGACGACGACCACCATCCAGGCGGGCGCGAGACCGAGACCGACCAGGGAGATGAAGGCGGCCGAGGTGAGGATCTTGTCCGCCGCCGGGTCGAGCAGCTTGCCGAGCGCGGTCACCTCCTTGCGCCGGCGGGCCAGGAAGCCGTCCAGGAAGTCGGTCAGCGAAGCCACCAGGAACAGACCCAGGCCGATGAACTCCCGGCCCTCGATCTGCGTCAGCAGGACGACGACGAGCAACGGGACGATCAGGATACGGCTGAGCGTCAGCGCGTTCGGCACGTTGAGCCCGGCGCGCAGCAACGCCCCCGTCGCGGGCCGCTGCCGTTCCGCTTCCCGCCCGGTCACGTTTCCTGCCTCCGGCACCCTTAGGAGTTCGCGCCGCTCAGGCTGTCTTCGATGAGCCGTTCGGCGGCGGCGAAGGCGGAGGTCAGGTTCTCGGCCCGGCCTCCGGCCTGGGCGAAGTCGCGGCGGCCGCCGCCGCTGCCCGAGATCGCCGAGCCCATGGCGCGAGCCACCGCCGCCGCGTCGATCCGGTCCTGGAGGTCCTTCGTCACCGAGGCGACGAGCTTCACCTTGCCGTCGTCCCGGGCGCCGAGCACGACGACGCCGGATCCAAGACGGCCCCGCAGGACATCGGCGAGGCTGCGAAGCTCGCCCACGTTCGAGGCCGGCACCTCGCGCAGGACGACGTCGACGCCGCGAATGGACCGCGTGTCGCCGCCGTCTTCCTGACCGGGAGCCGGCTTGCCCCCGCCGGCGAGCACGCCGAGCCTGAGCTGGGACAGTTCCCGTTCGACCTCGCGCAGCCTCTCCTTGAGCGCCTTCACCTCGGCCGCGGCGTGTTCTCCGTCGGCGCCGATCTCGCGTTCCAGTGTCGCCAGCAGGTGCGCCTGGCTCCGGCGCAACCGGTCGGCGCGGTCGCCGGCGAGCGCCTCGATCCGGCGCACGCCCGCGGCAACGCCGCGCTCGCCGACCAGGGCCACCGGGCCGATCTCGCCCGTGTTGCCGACGTGACAACCGCCGCAGAGTTCGAGGCTGAACCCCGGCACCTCGACGGTGCGCACCCGGTCGCCATACTTCTCGCCGAACAGGGCCATCGCGCCGGCCGCCACCGCCTCGTCGTAGGAACGCTCGCCGATCTCGAGCGGCACGGCACGCCGCACCCACTCGTTGACCGTGTCCTCGATCGCCTCCTGCTGCTCCCCGGTGACCGGCGCGCCGTGTGTGAAGTCGAAACGCAGCCTGTCCGGGTGGACCAGGGAACCCGCCTGGCGCACGCCCGTACCGAGGTGCTGGCGCAGGGCGGCGTGGAGGAGGTGGGTGGCGGTGTGGTGACGCTGGGCTGACTCTCTCTTCTCGCGGTCTACGCGCAGTTCGACGCGGGCGCCGACTTCGATCGCACCCTCGGCGACCTCGATCCGGTGAACCGTCAGTTCTCCATCCTTGAAGGTGTCCAGGACGCGGGCTTCGTCGCCATTCGAAGTCAGGAGACCGACATCGCCGACTTGTCCGCCAGACTCCGCGTAGAAGGGAGTCTGATCGAACACCGCAAGACCGGCGCCATTCAATCCTGCGACGGACTCGCCCTCCGCCGTTCGAAGATCGACCACCCGGGCATCCAGTTCGAGGTCCCGATAACCCGTGAACCTGGTCGCGGCCAGGTTCCCGCCGAACCTGGGGCGCGTAGCCATCGCACTTCCACCGAGGCTCTGCGCCCGCGAGCGCTCCCGCTGCTCCGCCAGCGCCGCCTCGAAGCCCGCCTCGTCGATCGCGAACTGCTCCTCCTCGGCAATCTCGCGCACCGTCTCGATCGGCAGGCCGAACGTGTCGTACAACCGGAACGTGGCCTCACCGTCGAGCACCGAGCGACCCGCGGCGCGCGCCTCCTCGATCGCCTGCTGGACCCTGCCCGCGCCGACCGCGACCGTCTCCAGGAAGCGGGTCTCCTCGGCGGTCACCGTCGCCGAGGACGGCTCGCGGGCCTTCTCCAGTTCCGGATAGTGGCCGGCGAAGGTCTCCTCGAGCGAGGGCAGGAGAGAGGCCAGGAACGGCTCCTCGAAGCCGAGCTTCATGCCGTGGCGCGAAGCGCGGCGGAGGAGCCGGCGCAGCACGTAGCCGCGGCCCTCGTTGCTCGGCAACACCCCGTCCGCGAGCAGGAAGCCGACCGCCCGGAGATGGTCGGCCACGACCCGCATCGACACGTCCGCCTCAGGATCGCGGCCGTACTCGCTCCCCGCCGTACCGGCCACCGCGGTCAGAATCATCCCGAACAGGTCCGTGTCGTAGTTCGAGTCGACGCCCTGGAGCACAGCGGCCACCCTCTCGAGACCCGCGCCGGTGTCGATCGACGGGTTCGGCAGCGGCTCGCTCCGGCCGTCCTCGTGGCGCTCGAACTGCATGAAGACGAGGTTCCAGATCTCGAGATAGCGGCCCGAGTCGGATCCCTCGTCGAAGCCGACTTCGGGCAGTTCCGGCGCGGTATCGACGAAGATCTCGCTGCAGGGACCGCAGGGTCCGGTCTCGCCCATCGCCCAGAAGTTGTCCTTCTCGCCGCAACGCAGGACACGCTCCGGCGGCAGGCCGGAGATCCGCAGCCACAGGTCCTCGGCCTCGTCGTCGTCCTCGAACACGGTGGCGAACAGGTGCTCCGGCCTGAGGCCCCAGGGCCCGGTGACCAGCTCCCAGGCCGACGCGATCGCCTCTTCCTTGAAGTAGTCGCCGAAGGAGAAGTTCCCCAGCATCTCGAAGAACGTGTGGTGCCGGGGACTGGGCCCGACGTTCTCCAGGTCGTTGTGTTTCCCGGACACCCTGAGACACTTCTGGGAGGTCACCGCGCGCGGCGAGTCCGGTCGCTCGACGCCGAGGAAGTAGTTCTTGAACTGGACCATCCCGGCGTTGACGAACAGCAGGGTCGGATCGTCGCGCGGCACGAGGGGCGAACTCGCCACCTCCGCGTGTCCGCGGCCTGCGTAGAAGTCGATGAAGCTGCGCCTGATGTCCCGACTCAACATGAGCTCTGGCCCTGCGTCTCCCGCTCCGCGCCCGCGTCGTCGGCCGCGTCGAACAGGACGGCGCCAATAGTACGGGGAAGGAAGCCCCGCCGTTCGAGGTGCCGGGCCAGGGCGGACGCGTCGCGCGCCGGGTGCGTCGCGCGCCAGCGCGCCGCGACCGACCCTGCCCGCTCCAGCTCGTCCTCGTCGTCCACCGTCTCGAGCGCCGCACTGGCCGCCGCCTCGTCCGCGCCACGCCTCCGCAGATCGAGTTCGAGCCGCCGCCGACCGTAGCCCCGGCGCTTGAGCGACCGGACGAGCATGTGCGCGGTCTCGCCTTCGTTCAGGTGGCCGCCATCCGTCAGCCGTTCGACCGCGCTCTCCACCTCGGCCGCCGTGTAGCCGCGCTGCCTGAGCTTCGCGCCCAGTTCGGCCGCGAAGTGCGCGCGCCGCGCCAGCAGATCGAGCGCGCGGTCGTACGCCGGCTTCGGCGCCCGCTTTCGACTGGGCGTTTCTCGAGTGGATTGGGAGTTCCGCACGTCATTCCTCCAGCGGAGGATAGCGCCGTCACGGCGTCCCGGTCAGGGCAACGGCGAGCGCGGCCACCGCGGCCGTCTCTGTCCGCAGCACGCGGGGTCCGAGGTGCGCCGGAATCGCACCGCGCCCGGCCAGTTCCTCCATCTCCCGCTCACTGAACCCGCCCTCGGGCCCGACCACGACCGCTTCCGCCGATCCCGCGACGGCCATGAACGGCGTCGCGGCGCCGGGATGCAGCGCCACCGACCCGGCCCCGATCGGCGCCTCTCCGAGCGGGACGGGCGCGCCGATCTCGGGCAACCAGGCGCCGCCGCTCTGTTCGAGCGCCGACTTCGCGACCCGGCGCTGCCGCTCCAGAGCCCGTTCCGGCAAGAAACGGCTGGTGCGCTCCGAGACGAGCCACCGCAGTTCGCGCAATCCCAGTTCCGTCGCTTTCTCGACCAGCCAGGCCGCCCGCTCCGGCCGCACGGCGGCCACGAACAGCGACACGCGCCGGGGCGGCTCGAACACCGGCGCCGCTTCCCTGACCCGCAGGACCGCCCGCCGCGCGGTCACCTCGTCCACCACCGACCAGCGAGCGGAGCCGCGACCGTCGACGAGGCGCACCCGGTCGCCGACCTTCAGCCGGCGCGCACGGAACAGATGGCGGTAGTCGGCGCCTTCGACCTCGACCGTTCCACGGGCGAGATCAGAGGCTTCGGCCAGCAGGTGGATCATGTCCGAGGGCTCAGGCCTCGGAACCTCGCTCCGCCTTCCCGCCGCCGCCGGCCGCGGGATCCGTGTCCGGCTCATGTCCGGAGAAGAGGTCCTTGACCCGGCTGAACAGGCCGCGGTCGTCGCGGATCGTGCCGCCGCCGTCCCCGGAGAGTTCGGCCAGCGCCCGCAGGTGCTCGAGCTCATCCTCGGAGAGGTCCCGCGGCCTCGGCACGTTGAGCCGCACCTCGACGACGTGGTTCCCCCGGCCGCGGCCATCGATCCGGGGAATTCCCTCGGACCGCAGCACGAAGGTCGAACCGTGCTCGGTCGCCGGCGGAACCTCCAGCTCGGACGTGCCGTGGAGTGTCTCCACCTCCACCGTGCAACCCAGGACCGCCTGCGGAAAACCGATCGTGACCGAGCTCAGGACGTCGGCATCGCGCCGGCTGAACCGTTCGTGCGGCTCGACTCCGATCACCACGTAGAGGTCGCCCGGCGGGCCGCCGTTCCGGCCGTGCTCCCCCTCGCCTGGAAGTCGGAGGCGGGACCCCGTATCGACGCCGGCGGGCACCCGAACCTGGATCGAGCGCTGCCGCTCGCTCCGCCCCTGGCCCCGGCAGTCGCCGCAGGGATCCCGAATGACGCTCCCCGCCCCGCGGCAGTCGGGACACGTGCGGGCCACGGAGAAGAACCCCTGGCTGTACTGCACCTGGCCGCGGCCGCCGCACATGCGGCAGGCGGTTGGACCGGACCCGGGGGCCGCGCCGCTGCCGCCGCAAGTGTCGCAGCGCTCGAGCCGCGGAATGCGCAGCTTCGGCTCCACTCCGAAGGCCGCCTCCTCGAACGAGATCCGCAGGTCGTAGCGAAGATCCGCGCCCGCGCGCCGGCGGCGGCCGCTGCTGCGACCGCCGAAGCCGAAGACGTCTCCCAGGATGTCGGAGAAGTCGGCGAAGATCGTGGGGTCGAAGCCGCCGCCCCCCGGAGTGGCCTGGTGCCCGAAGCGGTCGTAGCGTTGCCGCTTGTCGGCATCCGAGAGCACCGCGTACGCGTCGGCCGCCTCCTTGAACTTCTCCTCGGCGGCGCTGTCGCCCGGGTTGCGATCGGGGTGGTAGCGGACGGCCAGCTTGCGATACGCCGACTTGATCTCCTGCAGGGTTGCCGAACGGTCGAGGCCCAGGACCTCGTAGTGGTCGCGCGGCATCACGTGCCTCAGGCGCCGCCGCCCGTCGCCGCGTCCGCCTCGGTTCCGGCGTCGTCCTCGACGCCGGCTTCCCGGGAAGCCGCCGGCGCGGCCGGAACCGCGACCCGGACCATCGCCGCGCGCAGCAGCCGCGACTCCATCATGTAGCCGGTCTGCAACTCCTGCACGACAGTGGGCTCCTCGACCTCGGCGCTCTCTTCCCGCGCCACCGCCTGGTGGACGTTCGGATCGAAGGGGGCGTTCACGCCCTCCACCGGCTCGACGGCGAACCGTCGCAGGAGGTCCGCCATCTGACGCCGGATCATCTCGACGCCGGCGCGCAGGTCGTCCGCCGATGCCTCCGCCTGGAGCGCCCGGTCCAGGTTATCGACCACGCCGAGGAACTCGCGCAGCGGGCCGGCGGCCGTGTTCCACCGCGACTCGAGCCGCTCCCGCTCGGCGCGCTTGCGCAGGTTGTCGAACTCGGCCGCGGCGCGCCGCAGCCGGTCGACTTCCTCGCTCGCCGCGGCGAGTTCGGCCCGAAGCTCGCTCTCGACATCCGGCGCGCCGCCGTCACGATCCGCCGGGGTCTCCTCGCCCGCGACCGTCCCGTCGCGGCCCTGGTCCTCCACGTGAGAGTCCGGGCTCTCCTTCGCCTCGATCGTCATCTCTTGAGTCCCGTTACAGCCGCCGGGTCAGAGCCTCGGACAGGCGTTCGCCCAGGTAGTTCACCAGGGGCACCATCCGCGGATACTCCATGCGCGCCGGCCCGACGACCGCGACCGATCCGGCCACGCCGTCGCCCGCCTTGTAGCTCCGCACGACGAGGCCGAAGCCGAGCTCCTCGGTGAGCCTCGAATCCTGGCCCAGGACCACCCGCACGCCGTCGGCGTCGAGGCAGCGGTTGAGCAGGCCGGCCAGCCGGGCGCGCTCGGCGAACATCTGGAACATCCCCTCGATCCGCGACATGCCGGGCCCCGCATCGAACAGGCTGTGCGTCCCGTCCACCACGAGCGAAGGTGTGTGGCCGATGTTCATGCCGTCCCGGGCGAGCTCGATCGCCCGCCGCAGCAGCTCGTCGAGCCGTGCGCGCTCGTCGCTCATCAGCCGCAGCAGCTCTTCCCGGATCTCGAAGAGGGTCCGCCCGCTGTAGTTCTCGGTCAGGTAGTTCGAAATGCGCACGAGGTCTTCGCGCGGGATCGGCTCGTCCGTGACGACGAGCTTGTTCTCGACGAAGCCTGTCTCGGCGACCACCACGCAGAGCACCTTGCGACCACTGAGCGGCACGAACTCGATCGCCTTCATCACCGCCGAACCGAGCGCGGGAGTCAGGACGACGCCGACGTGGTGGGAGAGCTGGGAGAGCAGCCGCGACGTCTCCTCGGTCAGTTCCTGGCCGGTACTCCCGGCGGTCGTCAGCCGGTCGTCGATCAGCCGCCGGTCGTCGTCGCTCACGACCTGCGCCGACATCAGGTCGTCGATGAAGAGGTGGAAGCCGGCCTCGGTCGGCAACCGGCCCGCCGAGACGTGCGGCTGGCGCAGGTAGCCCATGTCCTCCAGGTCCGCCATCACGTTGCGGATCGTGGCGGCGGACAACTGGATCTGGCGGTCCTTGGCGACCCTCCGCGAGGACACGGGTTCACCCGACGACAGATACGTCTGGATGACCTCCCGGAGAATCTCGCGGTCCCGGTCGCTGAGCTGGTCGTTGACGCGGCTCATGGGAGCGGCATTCTACCCGGTGGTAGCGTTCCGGGGTCGGCATGAGATGTCCATTCTGCGGCGCCAACGATGACCGCGTGGTCGACTCGCGGGATGTCCGCGGCGGGGAGACGGTCAGGCGCCGGCGGGAGTGCCTGAGCTGCGGCCGCAGGTTCACTTCCTACGAACAGATCGAGAACATCGCCTACCGGGTCGTCAAGTCCGACGGCCGCCGCCAGGAGTTCGACCGCCAGAAGCTCCTCGGCGGCCTCCTCAAGGCCTGCGAAAAGCGGCCGGTCGGCCTGCCGGCGCTGGAAGAGATCGTCGACGAGGCCGAAGCCCTGCTCCACCGCAAGGAGGACCGGGAGATCTCCACCTCGGAGCTGGGCAACTTCGTCATCGACCGCCTGAAGACGCTCGACCAGGTGGCCTACGTCCGCTTCGCCTCCGTCTACCGGAAGTTCGAGGACGTGGACGAGTTCATGGAAGAGCTGCGGGTACTCCTCGAAGCCTCGCGCAAGGACTGAGCCGGGCATCCGCAGACCGTCCCCGAGCGCTTCCGGGGCTGGTAGCGTGACCCCATGGCCCAGAACCCGGTCGATGAGCAGGCGGACGCGATTCTGCTGCCCGACGTCCTGCCGGTGCTGCCGCTCAAGGACGCGGTCATCTTCCCCTACATCATCCTGCCGCTTTCGATCAGCCGCGACCCGAGCATGCTCGCGGTCGAGGACGCGCTGAACGGCGACCGCGTCATCCTGCTCGCCCCCCAGCGCGACGGGTCGATCGAGGAGCCCGGGGAGGACGACCTTCACGAGATCGGCACCGCCGCCCAGATCATGCGGATGCTGAAGCTGCCCGACGGCCGGGTGCGGATCCTGATCCAGGGTCTCGCCAGGGCCCGCCTGCGCTATCTGAGCCAGACCGAGCCCTTCCTTCGAGCCCGTGTCGAAGAGGTGGACGAGGCCGGCGAACCTCACCACGGCCTCGAGGCGGAAGCGCTGGTGCGCAGCGTCAAGGAGGGTCTCGAGACCGCCGTCAACCTGGGCAAGGACATCTCCTCCGAGGTCATGGTGATCGCCGCGAATCTCGATCACCCCGGCCGGCTGGCGGATCTGGCGGCCAGCAATCTCGACCTCCGGGCGGACGAAGCCCAGCTCGTACTGGAGACGACGCCGCCGATCCAGCGGCTGCGGAAGGTGGGCGACCTGCTGACCCGGGAGATCGAACTCCTGAGCATGCAGCAGCGCATTTCCGCCCAGGCCCGGAGCGAGATGGACCGCAGCCAGCGCGAGTACTTCCTGCGCCAGCAGCAACGCGCGATCCTCGACGAGCTTGGCGAGGGCGACGACCTCCACGGAGACATCCAGAGGTACGTGACCGCCATCGAGGAGAAGGGACTGAGCGAGGAGGCGGCCGCCGAAGTCGAGCGCCAGGTGAGACGGCTCGAGCGAAGCTCTCCCGACAGCGCCGAGAACGCGACCATCCGCACCCACCTCGACTGGCTGACCGGCCTCCCGTGGGCGACCCTGAGCGAGGATCGAATCGACCTCGACCGGGCCCGCGGCGTGCTCGACGAGGATCACTACGACCTTGACCGGGTCAAGGAGCGGATTCTCGAGTATCTGGCGGTCAGGCGGCTCAAGCCCGACGCCAAGGGTCCGATCCTCTGCCTGGTCGGTCCGCCGGGGGTCGGCAAGACGTCGCTCGGCCGTTCCATCGCGCGCGCGATCGACCGCAAGTTCGTTCGCATTTCGCTCGGCGGCGTCCGCGACGAGGGCGAGATCCGCGGCCACCGGCGCACGTACGTCGGCTCGTTGCCGGGTCGCATCATTCAGGGCCTGAATCAGGCCGGAACCGGCAATCCCGTCTTCATGCTCGACGAGATCGACAAGCTGGGCGCCGACTACCGGGGCGATCCGGCTTCCGCGCTGCTGGAAGTGCTGGATCCCGAGCAGAACTCGACCTTCAGGGACCACTACCTGGGAGTCGAGTACGACCTTTCACGCGTGCTGTTCATCGCCACGGCCAATCTGCTCGAACCCATTCAGCCCGCGTTCCTCGATCGCCTCGAGGTGCTGCGACTCTCCGGCTACACCGAAGACGAAAAGGTCCTGATCGCGCGCCGGCACCTCTTACCGAAAGCCACGGACGAGAACGGTCTGCCGGCCGGCGCCCTGACCATCACGACCCCCGCGCTTCGCCGCCTCATTCGCGGCTACACGAAAGAAGCCGGCGTACGCAATCTCGAACGCGAACTCGCAACGCTCTGCCGGAAAGCGGCCGTACGCGTAGCGCGAGGCGACGGCCGGGAACTGAAGGTGACACCGGCCCGGCTGAAGAACCTGGTCGGGCAACCGCGTCACTTCAGCGAGGAACTGCTCGACCGCGACCGGGTAGGCGTGGCGACCGGACTCGCCTGGACCGCCTCCGGCGGGGATCTCATGCTGATCGAAGTCGCGGCGCCGAAGGGCAGAGGCAAGCTGATCCTCACCGGCCAGCTCGGCGACGTCATGAAGGAATCGGCCCAGGCAGCTCTGAGTTGCGCCCGCACCACGTACGCCGCCGGTCCGGGCGCCGGAGGGCGTGATTTCTTCCGTAACCACGATCTTCACATTCACGTCCCCGCCGGTTCCGTACCGAAAGACGGGCCGTCGGCGGGGGTCACGATCGCCGCGGCCATCGTCTCGGTCTGCAGCGGCCGCATGATCGATCACAAGGTCGCGATGACCGGCGAGATCACGCTGCGAGGCGAAGTGCTTCCGGTCGGCGGCCTCAAGGAGAAGCTGCTGGCCGCGCGCGGCGCCGGAATTCGCAAGGTCGTCCTCCCCGAACGAAACCGGCGGGACCTTCCGGAGATACCGGCCGCGGTGACGCGGGGTCTCGAACTCCTGTTCGTCGAACACGTCGATCAGGTAATGGAAGCCGCGCTGCTCGGTCCGGAGCACGAGCGGTCATGGCCGGCGGCGAAGACCGGCTGATCGCCTGGCTCGCGGGCTTCGCGGGCGCCGGAGATCGAATCGGCGACGACGCCGTACTGCTCACGCTCGGCGGGCGGCAGTACGCGTTCAGCGTCGACACCCAACGCGCCGGCGTCCACATTCCGGTCGATCTCGATCCCGCGGCCGCCGCCCGGCGACTGCTCGCCGTCAGCCTTTCGGATCTCGCCGCCACCGGGGCCGAACCGCGGTGGATGCTCGTCGCGCTCGGCATCGACGAAGAGCACGCCGCCCGCCGTTTCCTCGCCGCCCTCGTCCGCGCCGGCCGCCGATACGAAGTCGAACTGATCGGCGGCGACACCGCCAGGCCGACGACGCCGGGCCGGCTGGACGCCAGTCTCACCGTCGTCGGCGAGATACCCGAAGAACGCTCGCCCCTGACCCGCGGCGCGGCCCGTCCCGACGACCGGCTCTGGATCGGTGGACCGGTCGGAGAGTCCGCCCTGGGACTCGAGCTGGTCCGCCTCGGCGCCCGGATCGCGGGGCGCAGCGCCAGCCTGCCGGAGGGGCTGCCCGACGGCCTGGCCCGTGTCGCCAGGCGGGTCCTTCGCCGCCACCTGGAACCGCGGCCCCAGCTCGAACTGGGCCTTGTGCTGGGGCGGCGGTCGCCGGCCGGGGCCGCCATCGACGTCTCGGACGGCCTGGCCACGGACGCGGCGCGCCTCTGCCGGCGCAGCGGCGTCGGCTGCGAACTCGAGGAAGGCGCGCTCGCCCTTCGGGCCGACGTCCGCCGCCTGGCCGGCCACCTGGGCCGCGAGCCGCTCGAGCTGGTTCTGGGCGGGGGCGAGGACTACGTGCTTCTGTTCACCCTGCCGCCCGACGCCGGCTTACGCCATCCCGGGTGCCGGCCGATCGGCCGCATCACGACCCGGCCCGGCCTGAAACTGCGCCGGGTCGACGGAACGATCGAACCGCTCGCAACCGGCGGCTGGGACCACCTCAGCGATTGAGCGTGACGGTAATCGGCTGATCCAGCTTCTGCAGCACGAGGGCCACCTGGGCCTCGAGCGCCGCCAGACGCGCCTCGACGGAGCCGGCCGCCGCAGGTGCCGGCTGGCGCCTCACCTTGGCAGCTCTCGCCTTTCGCTTTCTCCGTGCCGGCGCCTTCGTCACCTTGGCAACCTTCGCCTTCGGCTTCCGGCCGCGCCTGCTCTGGGAACGGATCTCGTTGAAGACCGCCACCGCCTCCGGGTGGTAGCGCCGCTTCCGGCCCTCGCCCTCGTGCGGTATCCGGTCCCCGTACAACTTGAGATAGCGCTGCAGCGTCGGACCGGAGATGCCCGTCTGCTGACCGACCGCCGTAAGCGTCAGGAGCTTCGGAGCGGCGGCCTCAGGCTTCGCCGCCCGCGCCTTCCGCTTCTTCCGGGCCGGCGACTTCTTGCGAGCCGGCGCCTTCGCCGCCGGCGCCGCCTTCGGCTTGCGGCCCGGCTTGCTCTGCGCACGAAGTTCGCGGAACACCGCCACGGAATCCGGGTGGTAGCGCCGCTTGCGGCCCTCGCCCTCGTGCGGTATCCGATCGCCGAACAGCCGGACGTAACGCTGCAACGTCGGATAGGAGATCTTCGTCTGCTGGCTGATGCTGGACAGCGTCAACAGGGACGGACCGCCAGCAGCGGCCTTCGCCTGGGTCCCCGCCGCTTGCGTGGCGGCCTTCTTCTTCCCCCGACGCTTCGTTGACCGTTCGCTCTTGAGCGCCTTGAACTCCCGGACGGCCGCGACCGGATATCGCTGCCTGCGCCCCGTTCCCTCGGACGAAATACGGTCCTGGTACAGCTTCTTGTACCTCAGCGCCGTCGCCATCGACACACCGGCCCGGCGAGCGACTTCGCCCAACGTCAACAGTTTCTTTCTTCCAGCAGCCGCTGCACTCACGAAGTTCTCCTTGCGCCGCCCTGTGGCGCTCCGTTCGTTCCCTTACAGGAAGATCACAATCGAAGCGCGACCATAGCAGAAGACCGAAGCCGACGGAGGGTAACGCGGGAAAGATCAGTCTTCCGTCAGAGGCTCGTAGTTGAGCTTTCGCACAAGATACGACAGGGCCTGCCGGCTGATGCCCAGGGCGCGGGCCGCCCTGGCCTGGTTGCCGCCGGACTCTTCGAGCGCCTTGCCGATCAGTCGACGCCGGTACTGCTCCATCTTCCAGTGGTAGCCGCTTTGTTGAGGCGCGGCTTCCTCAACCGGCTCTTCCGGCAGTCCGAGCATGTCAACGGAAATCTCGGGACCCTCGGCAAGCGCCACGGCGCCATCGATAGCGTTCTTCAACTCTCTGACGTTACCGGGCCAGGAGTAGTTGCGAATCCTCGCGCGTGCCTCGTCGCTGAACTTCAGGTCCTGTCCAAGCGCGCCGGACGTCTCCAGGAAGTGGTGCGCAAGCAACATCACGTCCCCTTCGCGCTCACGCAGCGGTGGTGCCTCCACATACGCTACCCTGAGGCGGTAGTAGAGATCCTGGCGGAACTCGCCGGCCTTCACCATTCCCGCGAGGTCCTTGTGGGTCGCGGAGACGAGCCGGAAATCGAGCCGCCGCGTCCGGCTCTCACCGACGCGTCGCATCTCGCCCTCCTGCAACAGGCGCAGGAGCATGCCCTGCGCCGCCCACGGCAGCTCTCCGATCTCGTCGAGAAACACGGTACCGCCGTCCGCGCTCTCGAACACTCCCACCCGATCACTGTCGGCGCCGGTGAACGCACCCCGACGGTGGCCGAACAGGTCGGACAGAAGCAGGCCGTCGGGCAGCGCCGCGCAGTTCACCGCCAACCAGGGCCGGGAGGCCCGGGTGCTCGACCGGTGGAGCTGGCGCGCCAGGAGTTCCTTGCCGGTCCCCGACTCGCCGAGAATCAACACCGGCAGATCGTGGGCCGCGAACTTGTCGATCCGGGCCTGAACGTCCAGCAGAGCCTTGCTCTTACCCACCATGCCGGTGGTGGCGGCCCTCCTGGGCTCCGCGAGTTCGGAGGCCCCGCGCCGGCGGCGCCCCGAGGTCGACAGGCGGGTCGCGACCGCGGCCGCCAGCGCCCGGGCAGGTTCATCGATTCCCTTCGCGCTGAGCACGAGTCGTCCCGCCGCCGCGTCGACCGCGAACCGGTCCCCGCCGCCTGGACCCTGGAGCAGGACTTCCCCGCTCGCATCCAGAGAGCCAAAGCCTCCCGCGGAGCCATGAACCGCGAGTCGGGCCTCCGGATGACCGGCCGCGGCCATCAGGATCCGATAGGCGTCCGCGTCGGGGTCGGGCGTGGCCAGAAAGAGCCGAAGAGCCCGCCAGGGACCGACGCGCGCGCCATCCACACGCTGGACGAGCGCTTCAGCGCCGGCGGCCGAGAGGACGCGCACGGCGCTGGCCACCAGGTCCACGGGAACCGTTTCGACCTCGAGACAGACCAGGTCGTGAACAATGAGCGCGGCGCGGAAGGGGCCTTGCGCCTCGACTTGCCGCCAGTCCGCGGCGTTCGGTGCACGCTTCTCGCCGACCGCCCCCCAAAGTCCCTCCTGTGCAGCGCCAACCGCGACCGCGCGCGCCTCGTCGCGGAGTCCGGCAAGCAGCAGCAGGGGCGACAGGTCGTCCACTTCCGCCGGCGTCCAGACAGCGAGGGGACGTTCGAGCGCCTCCGAGAGTTCCTCCACCGCCTCCTCGCCACGTCCGAGCTGAACCAGGGCACGAGCCGAGAGCAGGCGCAGCGAGCGGAGCTGACGCCACCCCGTCCGCCTCCCGCGCAGATTCTCCAGGGCGGTTTCGCAGCACTCCAGCACCGATTCCCAACGTCCCAACGACACGAAGAGACGCGCTTCGAGCAGGCGCGCCTCCACGACTCCGGGGGCGCTGCCCGCCATCAGGCTCTCCCGACGCAGATTGGCGATCGTCTCGGGGACTCCCGTAAACCGTCCGGTCCGAATCCGGATCTCCGCCAGCTTCCCGTGCGCGGCGGCTCTCCCGGCAGGTCCATCGCAACGCCGGAACAGGCCCACCGCGACGCACGACGCGCGCTCGGCGCCGGCGAAGTCGTTCACGGCCAGTCGAACCGTCGCCAACTCGTTCCACAGGAGAGCGCGCTCGTAGACGGGAAGACGCTCCCTGAGGCGCCTGAGACCGGCAGCCAGCAGTCCTTCCGCCTCACTGAACCGACCGTTCGCCGAAGCGAGCCGAGCCCTCGCCAGGACGCCCATCCACTGTTCCGGCTCCTCAACCGCGCGTTCCAGCAGGCTGGCCATGGCGTCAAGCTCGCCGAGCTCCCACTTCGCCAGCGCGCACAGGACTCGACCGTGCGCCGCCTGGGGACCGCTCGGCGCATCGAGCACCCTCTCCGACCAGCTCTCAAGCTGATCCGAACGCCCCGCAGCCGCCTGGATTCCAATCGCCAGTTCGCACTGTTCCAGTGCGCGCCGGCCCGAAAGCGACCGGTTCTCCAACGTGCTCAGACTGCGGCGCGCGGCAACCGTCCGACCCAGCCGAAGCTGAGCCCGGAGGCGCACCAGGATGTCGTCTGTTCGCCTGGAGTCCTTGACCAGCCTGAGAGCGGCCTCGAAGCGGCCGTCTTCAAGGAGGAGGCGCGCCATCGCCGACCGGTCCTCCGGCGCGTCGGGCGGCGGGGGTTCGGAGTCGGCATCCCTGACACGTTGCCAGTACGACCGCGCCGCATCACCGCCCGCAACGATGCGGCGGCGTTCGCCGCCGTCCACGCCCGCCAGAATCCGCCGCCACCGGGACTGCCCGGCAACAGCCACCCGCTCGCCGTCCCGATCCTCCAGGACCGCGAAAAGGGAGGCGCGCGCGGCTTCGAACTTGTGACCCAACAGAAAGGGCGCCCGAGCCAGGATGTCGGCAACCATCTTGTTTCCGGACACGGGCAGCAGTTCGTCCCGCCAGGTCTCGAAGAGGGGCCGAAGCACCGCCCGAACAGCGCTTCGACCGGGCGCGCTCTCGCTTCCGAACAGGAGCACGACGAGTTGCCTCAACAGGGCCTGCGGCAGCCGGTCGTCACGCGCGGGCTGTACCGACGCCGGAGGAATCCGGAGGACGCCCTCAGCATCCACGCGAAGCTCCTCCCAGGCCTCGAGCCGCCACCCGGCCGCCCGCACATGAGCCAGCAGGGCCGCGCCCTGAAGCAGGAACGCGGCCCGATCGCGGTCTGTCGCGACGATCTCGCTCAGATCGGTCGCCCCCGTGCCCTTGGGAACCGGCTGAAGCGACTGGTGACGGATGCGAAGAATGCGTTTCATCGCCGGATCTCCTCCAGGTCCGCCCAGAAGCCCGGGTAGGACTTTCCGACGACCTCCGGACGCCGGATCGAGAGACCTCCCCGGCGTAGACCCACCAGGGCCATGCTCATCGCGATGCGGTGGTCGTCGTAGGTGTCGATCGGAATGCGCGACGAGCCGGGCGGGGCGGCGAGGCCGGGATTGCCGTCGATCCGCAGGCCGTCCTCCAGTTCGTCGACGGTCGCGCCGGCGCGCCGCAGTTCGGTCGCCACGGCGGCCAGACGGTCGCTCTCCTTGATCCTCAGGTGCGCCACGTTGCGGATCCAGGTCGTGCCGTTGGCGAAGGCCGCCACGGCGGCGAGCGTCGGTACCTGGTCGGGCATCGCCGAGAGGTCGCAGTCGACCGCGGTCAGGGCGCCGCCGCCCTCCACCTGAATCTCGTCCTCTGTCTTCCGCACCCCGGCGCCCATCCGTTCGAGCAGTTCCAGGAATGCGCGATCGCCCTGGGTCGACGCGGGCGCGAGGCCGCGCAGGCGCACGGAGCCGCCGCAGATCGCGGCCGCCGCCGCCGGATAGGCGGCCGCCGAATCGTCGCCCGCGACGCGATAGCGACCGTCAACCAGTTCGGGTTTGCGCGGTTCCACCCGGAACTCGCGCGCTTCGCCGTCCCGGCGCACCCCTACCGGAGCGCCGAAATCGGCCATGACTTCGAGAGTTGTGTCCACATACGGACTAGAGACGAGAACCGGCGCCAGGAGTTCGATCGGGCCCTCCGCGTTGAGCGCCGCCATGAGCAGCGCGGACACGTACTGGCTCGATTCGCCGGCGTCGATCTCGACCCGGCCGCCGGTCAGCCTTCCGCCCCGGATCCGGACCGGGGCGCAGCCCGGCCGGCCGAGCTCCTCGATCCCGGCGCCGAGCTGCCGGAGGGCCGCCACCAAAGGGCCGATCGGCCGTTCGCGCAGCCGGGGGGAGCCGTCGAGAATCCACTCGCCCGGGGTCACCGCGCAGGTGGCGACCAGCAGTCGCAGCAAGGTCCCGGCGCTCCGGCAATCGAGCCGCACGGCACCTTCAGCGCCGTCCTCCTGCCCCGGCTCCACCCGCAGCCCCGAGCCCGAAACGGAACGGACGCGCCAGCCCATCGCCACGAGCGCGGCGCGGAAAGCCGCGATGTCGTCGGCCTCCAGCAGGTTCTCGATCGTCGCGGGCTGTCGCCCGATCAGCGCCAGGTTCAGGGCGCGGTGCGAGATGCTCTTCGAACCGGGCGGCTCGACCACGCCCGCTATCCCCGCGGCGCGGCGGACCGGGTACGGGTCGGGAAGCGGAGCCGTCAGCCCAGCCACAGCAACTTCCGATCGTGAAACCAGGCGTCAGCGATCCGCACCTCGCCGTCACCGACGGTCCAGCGGCGGGCGGCATGGAAGTGTCCGAGCAGCAGCACGTCGTTGCCTTCGGCCAGCCGGCGCGCCGCGTAGCGCCGGATGACCGCGCCCGGGATCCGGGCCCTATGCTCACGGTTGGTTCGCGCCAGGCCCCGCTCCGTGGACGCGACGAGACGGCGGCCCATCGAGCGCGGCAAGCGGAACGTCAACCAACGGCTGACCGCGTTCTTCGACAGGCGCCGCCAGCAGAGGTAGCGCCAGTCGCGCGGATTCAGCCCGTCGCCGTGAACCGCGAGGTACCTCGCGCCTCCGGCGTCGAAGCCGACTTCCCGGCCGCAGTCGTCGAAGAGGTCGCCGTAGGCGCCGTCCGCCAGAAAGAAGTCGCGGTTCCCCTCGACGTAGGAGACCCGGATTCCCCGCTGCCTGAGGCCGCGGATGGCCGCCGCGAGCCGCCGTATCTCGGGTGTTTCGAAGCGCCGCGATCCGATCCAGAGATGGAACAGGTCGCCGAGGAACAGCACCCGGGCGCAGCGGCCGGGGTCGAGCGCACCGAGCTGCTCGGCCAGATCTTCCCCGCTGCCCCCGGGACCGCCCAGGTGGGCATCGGCGATCACGGCGACAGGCATGAGTTCGAGAGCCGGATCCCTAGACGATCGTCAGAGTCGGCCGCTCGGAGGCCACCTCAAGCAGCCGCCGCTCGACCGCCGCCACGATGCCGCGGAAGATCTCCGCGTGGGGGCCGCCGGCGTCGGAGACCACGATCGGCAACCCGTCGTCGCTGCCCCGGACCAGGGCGCCGTCCAGCGGAATCGCTCCAAGAACCTCGCAGTCGAGCAGCTCGGCCGTCCGCTCGACGCCGCCGCGTTTGAAGACGTCGGTCGCCTCGCCGCAGTGGGGACAGACGAAGGTCGACATGTTCTCGACCATCCCCAGCACCGGCACCTCGACCTTGCGGAACATGGCGAGCCCCTTGCGGGCGTCGATCAGCGCGACGTCCTGGGGCGTGGAGACGATGACCGCGCCGGACAGGGGCAACTTCTGCGACAGCGTCAGCGCCGCGTCCCCGGTGCCGGGCGGGAGGTCGAGCAGCAGGTAGTCGAGCCGGCCCCAGTCCACGTCGCCGAGCAACTGGCCCAGCGCCTTCATCACCATGGGGCCCCGCCAGATCACGGGCGTGTCCGGATCGAGAAGGAACCCGAGGGACATGACCCGCACGCCGTGGCGCTCGAAGGGCTGGATCTTCCCGTTCACGATCTCCGGCCGGCGGTTGATGCCGAACATCAGGGGGATGGACGGGCCGTAGATGTCCGCGTCGAGCAGCCCGACCCGCAAACCCTGGGCCGCCATCGCGGCGCTCAGGTTGGTCGCCACGGTCGACTTGCCCACGCCGCCCTTGCCGCTGGCCACGGCGACCACGTGGGACACCCCCGGCAGCAGCGAGGGGTCGCGCGCCGTGGCCGGCGCCGGCGCGGTCGCAACCTCGAGCGAGACCTGTACGTCGGACACACCGTCCAGGCTCCCAACGGCATCCACGATGCGGCGCCTGATCTCCGTGGCGGCTTCCGGGTCCCGCGTCGGGACCCGCAGATCCACCACCACGTCGCCACCGGTGACCGCGACCCGCTGAACGAAGCCGAACGACACGATGTCGCGTTTCATCCCCGGGAAGGTGACGCTCCGGAGGCACTCGCGTACCCTGCTCTCGATCGCTTCAGCCATCCGTTTCTCCCGCTTCGGCGGCGGTCTTCAACCCCGCCAGCCGGCCAACCCGTTCCTCGACATCGCGCATGAAGGACCGGCGCCCGCGTACCCCGACGCTGGCCGGATCAACGACCTCGCCGAAGATCAGCTCGACGGTCTGCGGCCGGACCACGAGGTCGCCCTTCTGCCTGATGTGGGCCGTTCCCCGGATGCCCAACGGCGCGATCAGGGCCCGGCCCTTCAGCGCGAGCAGGAACCCGCCCCGCTGAAACGGCCTCATCCGCGGGCCGGAGCTGCGTGTCTCCTCGGGGAACACGACCAGGGAAACGCCGGACGTCAGCAACTCCGTGGCGGCGGCGAACGTCTCGCCGGCCCGACTCCGATCCTCCCGGTCCACCGGCACGAAGCCGGCCGCCTTGAGCCCCCAGCCGAAGAACGGCAGGCGGAACAGGCTGCGCTTGGCCAGGAAGCGGACCGGCAGGTCCAGGATCGCGAGCAGCGCCGCGATGTCGTACAGGCTCCGGTGGTTCGCCATGTAGACCACCGGCCGGTCGCTGATCGGCTCGCGCCAGGCCGCGTGGCTGCCTCCGGCGTAGCTGAGCTCCAGGCGAACACCGCTGGAGCGCAGCAGGCCGCGAGCCCAGAGGCGAGCCTGGACCCCGGCCCAGTCACGGCCCGGGAACCAGGAGGCGATGGCCGCGGCGACACCCATCACGGCGCTGCCCAGAAACAGGTACGCATTCCCCGTCAGCGTGGCCAGCGCCACCGACCAGGCGTTCAAGCCCTCCCCGGGCGCTTTCGCCGTAGACTTGCCGCGCTGCGTCGTGCGGCGCAGGTTCGTGGGGTTCCGGATCGACAAGGTTCTGCTCGGTGCCGTGAGTTGGCCGAAGCTACACCAAGCACCCAACCACGAGGGGCGATTCCAACAGACCCTTCTCTTGGGCAGATGCAACAGGCTGGACACAGGATTCTGATCGATTTCAAGGCCCCCTTGCGAGAGGTTGGGGCCATCTGGTTACTGACTGCGCGCGGAATGGTCGCCCTGGTCAGACCGCCGTACGAGTTTCGGTCATGGCTAAGTCAGATGGGACACCTAGGCGTCAGTTCGCTCGGCGTCGCGTCGGTCACGACTCTGTTCACGGGCATGGTGCTGGCCCTTCAGACCGCGTACAGCCTGCCCGAACTCGGAGTGAAGTACTACATCGGCAGCGTGGTCTCCAAGTCGTTGACCCGGGAACTCGGACCCGTCCTCGTGGCCCTCATCGTCGGCGGCCGGATCGGCTCCGGAATGACCGCGGAACTCGGCACGATGAAGGTCACCGAGCAGGTCGACGCGATGCGCTCGATGGCCGCGGATCCCATAAAGAAGCTGGTCGTTCCGAAGCTGGCGGCGACTCTGATCATGTTGCCTGCTCTCACCGTCCTCGGCGACCTGCTGGGCATTCTCGGCGGCCTGTTCGTCGCTGTGAACCAGTTGAACCTCTCCGTCGGCCTGTACATCAACGACGTCGTGCAGACCCTCACGATGGAAGACGTCTTCAACGGCCTCGGCAAGTCGGTTTTCTTCGCCTGCTTCATCGCGATCATCGGTTGCCACAACGGACTGACGGCCAGCGGCGGCGCCGAAGGCGTGGGGCGCGCCACCACACGCACCGTAGTCTGGGCTTCCATCATGGTGCTGGTATCTGATTTCTTTCTGACCAAGCTGTTCCATGTCCTCATCTGAACCCGCCGGCAGCCGGAACGTGCGGGAACCGCTCTATGTCGTGCGCGGACTCTGCCGTCGCTTCGGCGATCGCGCCGTACTCGACGACCTGAGTTTCGACGTTCTGCGCGGCGAGTGCCTGGTCGTGCTGGGCCGTTCCGGCTCCGGCAAGAGCCTCACGCTGCGGCAACTCAACGGACTCGACCCGGCCGAGGGAGGCGAAGTGCTGTTCGAGGGTACGGACCTCGTCCAACTGACCGAGCGCGAGCTGTTCGCGGTGCGCCGGCGGATCGCGATGCTGTTTCAGTCAGGCGCCCTGTTCGACTCCTTCGACGTGCTCGAGAACGTCGCCTTTCCCCTTCGCGAGCACGAGCGGGTGAGCGAGGAGGAGGTTCGCGAGCGCGTGGCCGCGGCGCTCGCATGGGTCGGACTGTCCGGGATCGAAGACCGCATGCCCGCGGCGCTGTCGGGCGGCATGAAGAAACGGGTCGCGCTCGCCCGCTCGCTCGTCCTGGAGCCCGAGGTCGTCCTGTTCGACGAGCCGACTGCCGGCCTCGACCCGGTCACCGCGGCGACCATCTCCCGTCTGATCAGGAACACCAGGGACGATCTCGGAACGACTTCGGTCGTGGTGACGCACGACATTCGGCTGGCCCGCCACGTCGGCGACCGCCTCGCACTGCTTCACGACGGACGATTCCGGTTCCTCGGCTGCTGGGAGGAAGCGGAACAGAGCACCGACCCGGCGCTCCGCGCGTTCCTCGAAGGTCGGTTCGGCCCCGCACAGGAGAACATCGATGCAGCGTGACTCGAACACCACCAGGGTGGGTCTGACCGTACTCGCGGCCGTCGTCGCGCTTGCCGCCTTCATCTTCGCGATCGGCGAGCAGAGCGCCCTGTTCACGCCCACCAACAGCTACCGCACCATGTTCCCGAACGCCGCGGGGCTGGTCGAGGGGAACCCGGTCCAGCTGAACGGCGTGACCGTCGGCAGGGTCGACCGCATCCTGCTCAGCGAAGACCCGGACAGCGAACTGCTCGAAGTGCGGATCAGCGTCGAGCGCCGCTATGCGGGCCGGCTGCGCCGGGACTCCCTGGCGCGCCTCAAGACTCTGGGTCTTCTGGGCGACAAGTACGTCGAGATCACCTCGGGTTCGCCCGAAGCCGTCCTCCTGAATCCCGGCGACGAGATTCCGGCGGCGTTGCCCACCGACGTCGACGAACTGATCGCCAGCGGAGCGGACGTGGTCGACCACGCGGTGGCGACGGCCCGCTCCCTGTCCAACATCCTCGCCCGCATGGAGCGCGGCGAGGGCCTGCTCGGCGAGCTCGTCGCGGCGCGCGAAGACAAGCGGATCACCGACACGGTGATCAGCACGCTCGAGTCGGTCGAGCGCGTGGCCGATCAGGTCGAGGCAGGCGACGGAGTCCTCGGGCGGCTGCTCACCGACCGTGAGATGGGCGACCGGATCGCTTCTTCGATCGAGGAACTCGACGAGACCCTGAGACTCCTGCGGGAAGGCGACGGCCTGGCGCCGGCGTTGCTGCATGACGGCGAGCTGAAGGCCCGCTTCGAGACGACTCTGGCGGACACCGAGGTCGCCGCCGCGGATCTCCGCCGGATCACCGCCGACCTGCGCGATGCCGACGGCCTCCTGCCCCGGCTTCTGAACGACGAGGACCTGGGCGAATCGCTGACCACCGAGGTGGAGCAGCTCCTCAAGCGGCTGAACTCGACGCTGGACCAGGTCGCGGAGGGAGACGGCACCGCGGCCCGTCTGATCAACGACCCCGCCATCTACGAGGCGCTCGACGATCTCGTCGTCGGCATCAACGAATCGAGGCTGCTCCGCTGGCTCGTCCGCAACCGTCAGAAGGCGGGCATCAAGAAGCGGTACCGGGAGACGCAGGACGAGATGGCGGCAGACGGGTCCGAGGATCCGGGAGAACGGCCGTGATCGCCTGCGCTCGTTGCGGCCGGGAACGGGAAGCGCTCGCCGGGCCGCCGGTGCCCGGCGCCACGGGCGAGGAGATCGCCGAACGCGTCTGCGCCGGCTGCTGGGAAGAGTGGGCGGCGATGGAGATCAAGGTGATCAACGAACTGCGCCTGAACTTCATGGATCCCGCGGCGCAGGCGACCCTCACGAGCCACATGAGGGACTTCCTCTTCCCCGGCGACGACTCCACGGTCGAGCCGGGGGAACGGCTCGACTTCGAGTCGATCGGCGAACCGTAGCGCTAACGCCAGGGCCGGCGCGGGGGCTCGCGGATTCGACGCAGCATCCGTCGACGCCGATTGTCCGGGTCGCCTGGATCGTTCGAGAACAGCCGCATCACGTCGCCGTCGCGGGCGAAGCGGTAGCGGCGGGCCGGCTTCCTGCCGTTGAGCCCCTTGGCCGTGCTCTTCGCGTAGGTCCAGAGCTGGACGTCCGGGTCATCGATGTCTCGATGCTCTTCCCACTCCGTCTTCTCCGGGTCGCCGAACAGGATGTAGACCATGCCGCGGTCCGTGCGCCGGCCGAGCCGGCCGGACTCGGAGTAGCGCTTGTCCGCCTCGGCCGCGCGGACGTCGAACTGCCGCCGCAGACCGGCATCGCGGCGGCTCCAGAACTCGTCGACGAAGGCGGCGGCCTCCTCGTCCGACTCGAGCAGGAGATAGAGGGTCCGTTCCTCCTCGTCGGCGAGCTGACCCACCGGACCGACCAGCCAGCTCGTGTAGCCGGGGCCAAGGAAGGGGTTGATCAGGTCTTCCGGGTGGAGCCGCTCGAGGCTCTCGGCGGCCTGGGCGCTGCCGGCGGTCAGAACGCCGATCGCAAGAGCCAGACCGAACCGCCGCACGTCAACGACCCTTCAGCAGGTCCAGGAACTCCTCCCGAATCGGGCGTTCATGGAAGATGCCCCGAAGCGCGGACGTCACCGTCCTCGCGCCCGACTTCTTCACCCCACGCATCTCCACGCAGAGATGCCGCGCCTCGATGACGACCATCGCGCCGCGGGGCCGGAGTTCCTCTACCAGAAAGCTCACGACCTGCTCCGTGAGGCGCTCCTGGAGTTGCGGCCGCTTGGCGTAGAACTCCAGGATGCGCGCGAACTTGGACAGGCCCAGGATCTTGTCGCCGGGGACGTAGGCGATGTGCGCGTGACCGTAGAAGGGCACCAGGTGGTGCGAACACATGGAGTAGAACGGGATGTCCTTCTCCATCACCATCGCCCGGTAGTTCTCGTCGTTGGGGAAGGTCGTGACCTTCGGCTTGGTCCCCTGATCCAGTCCCCGGAACATCTCCAGGTACATCTTGGCGACCCGCTCGTGGGTGGTGTCCAGATTCGGGTCGTTCAGGTCGAGACCAAGCTCGACGAGCATCCGACGCACCAGCTCCGCGACGCGAGCGACACGCTCCCCGTCCCCAACCGCCGGCGCACCGTTTTCGTAGGTCGAAACTGGCTCGACCGGTTCCAGAACGCGCATCGGCGCATGCTACCGTAGTCGCCGTCAGTCAAAGACCAACAACCAGGACGGAATCCGATGAGCCGAGTGACGATCGAATACTGCGTGATGTGAAACTACCGGCCCCGAGCCGCCGGTCTGGCGGCTCAGTTGAAGGAGCAGTTCGACCTCGACACCGAACTCGTGGACGGCGGCGGCGGCGTCTTCGAAGTCGCCCTCGACGGCCGTCCCGTCTTCTCCAAGAAAGAGCTCGGCCGCTTCCCCGACAACGGCGAAGTCGAGCACGCCGTCGCCGACCTGCTGTAACGGCGCGGCGGAGGAAGCACCCGTCCGCGGCGCCACGGACGTGACGAGGTGCGGATGTCGGTGCGCCGGCCTTCTGGCCGGCATCCGATTCCTGTCAACGCTACGATCGGCCCATGTCCGGCACCTACTCGCTGCGCCTCGGCAAGGAAGACTTCAAGTTCTCCGCCGCCCACTTCACTATCTTCGGTGAAGACGAGGCGGAGGCGCTTCACGGACACAACTACCGGGTCACGGTCGAGATGACCGGGTCGGAGGTGGACGAGCTCGAGTTCCTGGTTCCGATGGCCGCGGCGAAGCGGGACATCCGGGCGCAGTGCGAGGCGCTGGACGAGAAGGTCCTGCTGCCGGCGGAGTGTCCGTATCTTGAACTCCAGCAAGGTGACACGGTGACGGCGACCTTCGGGCAGCGGCGATACGAGTTCCCCTCATCGGAGGTCGTCCTGGTGCCCGTGGCGAACGTGACCGTCGAGGCCCTGGCCCGGTTGCTCTGGCAACGCCTGGCGGACCGATGGCGCTCTCTTCGCGACCGCGTGGAAACCCTTGAAGTCACCGTGGCTGAAGCCCGCGGCCAAAGCGCCAGCTACCGACGCAAGTTGTAGGCGGGTATCACCGCCGCAGTCGCAACTGCGCCACGGTTTCGATGTGAGCGGTCTGCGGGAAGACGTCGAAGAAGGAGATGGACTCCAGGTCGAAGTCGCGGGTCAGGTCGCCGAGGTCGCGGGCGAGGGTGGCGGGATCGCAGGAGACGTAGGTGAGGCGGTTGGGCGCGGCGTTCAGGAGGGCGCTGCGGACCTTGCGCGGGAGGCCGCCGCGGGGCGGATCGACCAGCACCCGGTCGAGGCCGGATTCCAGACCGGGACCGCCGCGCCGCCGATCGACCCAGCTCTCGACCGCCGACCGTTCGACGCGGCAGTGGCCGAGACGGTTGCGGCGCAGGTTGTTCCGCGCGTAGCGGGCGGCCACCGACTCGCCTTCCACGGCCGTGACGGACCCGTACCGGCCGGCGAGTCCGGCCGTGAAGAAGCCGACGCCGGCGTAGAGCTCCACCGCGGCGTCGCCCTCGAAGGGCCCGACTGCCGACCGCAGCAGCGACTCCAGCAAACCCCCGTGGGCCTGGAAGAAGCAACGGGCGTCGTAGCTGAGCTTCCTGCCCAGCAGGTCGATCTCGAGGTCGCCACTTGGCAGCCCGTCCACGGGCGGCGCCGCCACCACAGGACTGTCCGGCTCCAGACCCGCCGTCGCCAGACTCAGGCGGCTCGGCAGCTTCGTCGAAGCCGCAGCCGGGTCGCCAGGCAACGAGGACAAGCTGCGCACCTCCTTCTCGAGCGCCGGAGCAAGTACCGGGCAGCGGTCGACGAGGACCAGGTCGTGGCTGCGACGCCGCCGGAAACCGACGCCGACGGACCCCTCGGAACCCGCGTCCCCCTCCGAACGTCGGGCAATGTGGACCTGGGCGCGCAGCCGGTAGCCCCAGGCCCTCTCGCCGACCGGCTCCTCGAAGCGGCACCCGGCGAGCTGGGCCGGGTCGATGCCGCCCAGCCGCCGCAACGTCTCCCTTGCGGCCGCCGCCTTGAGCCCCAACTGCGCCGCGTCCTCGATGTGCTGGAGCTGACAGCCGCCGCAACGCTCGTAGAACGGACACGGCGCCTCCCGCCGTAGCGGCCCCGGAGTCTTCACTTCTTCGATCTCCGCGCGGGCGTAGCTCGGGCGGCGCTCGGTGATCCTGACCTCGACCACGTCGCCGGGGGCGGCCCGCGGCACGAAGACCGGCATCCCGCGCCACCGCGCGAGGCCGTCGCCGCCGAGCACGAGCTTCTCGATGGTCAGTTCGAGGCGATTGATGCCGGCCAGGGCCGCCAGCGCTTCCAGGCGTTCGGCCGACAACGGCCGCTTCCGGGGAGTCGGCTCAGTCTTCGTGGTGGTCGTGGTCGTGGTCGTGGCCGCCGCCGGTGTGGCGCCGCCCGTGTTCCCAGGCCGGATCCCGGCGGGCGAATTCATCGAGTTCGCCCGGCACTTCGACGAGGGTCCGGCTCCGTTCCGGATCGCAGACATCGTTCTCGCACTCGTAGACGTAGACGTTCCAGTCGTCGCGAGGGCGGTAGGCGCAGAGCGTCTGGTAGGTGTCGCAGTAGCCGCACTTGATCGAGAGGTTGCGGATGTTGATCACGACGCGATGGCCCTTCCGGTTCGCGGGAACCGCCGCCCGTCCCGGGCCTCAGCCGGCCGCGGACGCGAGCGCCTCCTCGATCGCGTTGCGAACCACGCTGGCCCCGGTGATGCCGATCGAGATGTAGGAGAGGTCGCCTCGCGGGTCCAGCACCAGAAGGGTCGGCAGGGCGTAGAGTCCGGCCGCGCCCATCACCTCTTCGTCGGGGTCCAGCAGCACCGGGTAGCTGAACGGGGTCTTCTCGACGTATCCGCGGACCGTTTCCAGGTCCTCCCCGCTGTTCAGGGCGAGGAAGGACACACCCCGGCCGGCGTACTCCTCGCGCAGCCGCTCGAGGATCTCCGCCTGGACGACGCAAGGCTTGCACCAGCTCGCCCACATGTCGACCACGACGACGTCGCCCCGCAGGTCCGGCGGACCCAGCCGCGACCCGTCCAGCGTGTCCAACTGGAAGCTGGTCAGGATCGGATCGAGTTCCGACACCTCCGGTGGCTCGGCACCCGCGACGAAACCCGACACGAGGAAGCCGAACACCGTCACCAGGACCGCCCCGGCCACGCCCAGGCCGACCAGCAAGCCGACCGCCAAACGCCTTGTCATGCCGGCAGACTAGCAGCCTGAGGCAAGAGTGCGCGCTAGCTGCAGCCGCTGGTGGAACCGCAGTTCATGCACTTGTAGCAACTGCCGTTCCGCACCATGATCGAGCCGCAGTCGTGGCACGACGGCGCGTCCTGCTGCAGCAGAAACGTCACCGGGGCGAGGTTGCCGCCCTCCCTGGCGGGCGCCCCGGCGCCGTTCTCCGCCTCCGCGGGTTCCACGTCCCCCGGCGACGCTGCCCGCGCCGCCGGCTCCGACCGCTGGATCACGCCCGCGACTTCCTGCGCCTCGCGCGACAGGAACTTCGACGCCAGCCACCGGAACACGTAGTCCATGACGGACTTCGCCATCGGAATCTCGGGGTTCTTCGTGAATCCCGACGGCTCGAAGCGGCTGTGGGTGAACTTGTCGACGAGGATCTGAAGCGGCACGCCGTACTGCAGCGCCACGGACACCGCCTGAGCGAAGGAGTCCATCAGACCCGAAATGGTCGACCCCTCCTTGGCCATCAGCAGGAAGACCTCGCCGGGCTGGCCGTCCTCGTACAGGCCGACGGTGAGGAACCCCTCGTGGCCGTTGATCGAGAACTTGTGGGTGATGGCCTGCCGCTCGTCCGGCAACCGGCGCCGCGTGATGCCGGCCGCGGCCCTCGCCGCGACCTCGGCCTCCAGTCCGTCGCCGGCGTCCTTCGTGGTCGACAGCGGTTGTGAGCGCTTGCAGCCGTCGCGGTAGATGGCGACCGCCTTGAGACCGAGCTTCCAGCCCTCGATGTAGGCGTCCCGGATCTCCTCCGAAGTCGATTCCTCCGGCATGTTGATCGTCTTGCTGATCGCCCCCGAGATGAACGGCTGGGCCGCCGCCAGCATGCGGAGGTGCCCCATGTGGTGGATCGACCGCGAGCCGTTGGCCGGCTTGAAGGCGCAGTCGAACACCGCCAAGTGCTCGTCCGCGAGATGCGGCGCGCCCTCGATCGTGTCGTGGTCGTCGATGTACTCGACGATCTGCTGGATCTCCGACTTCTCGTAGCCGAGCCGCTCCAGGGCCAGAGGAACGGTGCGGTTGACGATCTTGATCATCCCGCCGCCGACCAGCTTCTTGTACTTGACCAGCGCGATGTCGGGCTCGACTCCGGTCGTGTCGCAGTCCATCATGAACGCGATCGTGCCGGTCGGGGCCAGCACCGAGATCTGGCTGTTGCGGATGCCGTTCCGCTCGCCCTCCTCGACCACGCCGTCCCAGGACTTCTTGGCCGCGTTCAGCAGCTCGAGCGGCACGTGCGCCGGATCGACCTCCTTCAGGGCGGCCCGATGGTTGCGCATGACCTGCAGCATCGGCTGGCGGTTCGCCTCGTAGCCCTCGAACGGGCCCTTGATCGCGGCGATCCGGGTCGACTGCAGGTAGGACGCACCCGACATCAGAGCGGTCACCGCGCCGGCGTAGTCGCGGCCGGCCGCCGAGTCGTAGGGCAGGCCCCGCGCCATCAGCAGGGCGCCGAGATTCGCGTAGCCGATGCCGAGCGGCCGGTAGGCGTGCGAGTTCTCCCCGATCTTCGGCGTCGGATAGCTCGCGTTGTCGACGATGATCTCCTGCGCCGTGATGATGATCTCGCAGGTGTGCCGGAACGACGCGGTGTCGAAGCCCGTGGCCGGGTCGTAGAAGCGCATCAGGTTGAGCGACGCCAGGTTGCAGGCGGTGTCGTCCAGGAACATGTACTCGCTGCACGGGTTGCTGGCGTTGATCCGGTCCGTGTTCGGGCAGGTGTGCCAGTGGTTGATCGTGCTGTCGAACTGCATGCCCGGATCGCCGCAGACCCAGGTCGACTCGGCGATCATGTCCAGCAGCTCCGCCGCCCGCAGCGTGTCCATCGGCCGGCCGTCGGTCACGGCGGTCGTCGTCCACTCGCTGTCTTCGACCACCGCTTGCATGAACTCGTCGGTGGCGCGCACGGAGTGGTTCGCGTTCTGGTAGAAGATCGAGTCATAGGCGCCGCCGGCGACGTTGAAGCCCGCGTCGTAGCCGGCTTCGATCAGCGCCCAGGCCTTGCGCTCCTCGACTTCCTTGCACTTGATGAACTCGACGATGTCGGGGTGATCGGCGTCCAGGATGACCATCTTCGCGGCGCGCCTGGTCTTCCCGCCGCTCTTGATCACGCCGGCGAACGCGTCGAAGCCGCGCATGAAGGAGACCGGGCCGGAGGCCGTGCCGCCGCCGGCCAGGGTCTCGGCCGAGGAACGCAGCGCCGAGAGGTTGCTGCCGGTGCCGGAGCCGAACTTGAACAGCATCCCCTCCGTCTTGGCGAGACCGAGGATCGACTGCATCGTGTCCTCGACGGAATTGATGAAGCACGCCGAGCACTGGGGGTGCTCCTCGATCCCGACGTTGAACCACACCGGCGAGTTGAAGCAGGCGTACTGGTGCAGGAGGATGTGGGTGAGCTCGGCGTGGAACGACTCGGCGTCCGCCTCGGTGGAGAAGTAGCCTCCCTCACGGCCCCAGTCGGCGATGCGGTCGGCCACACGCGAGATCAACTGCCGCGCGCTGGACTCGCGCTCGGGAGTGCCCAACTGACCGCGGAAGTACTTCGACACGACCACGTTCGTGGCCGTCTGCGACCATGCCTTCGGCACCTCGACGCCGTGCTGCTCGAACACGGTCTCGCCCTTCTCGTTCGCGATGACCGCGTCGCGGACGTCCCATTCGACCCGGTCGAAGGGATGGACGCCGGCTTCGGTATAGCGGCGCTCGATGGTCAGGCCCGCCGGGCTCGATGCCGTGGCCGCCGCGCTCCGGGTCTCGGCAGGGAGCGCGGCGCCGGCCGCTGCGGGCGCGGCTACCACCTGCCGGCCGCCGGCTTGCGCCGCCTCCAGAACCCTGCCCTGACCGCCTTCGCGAGCGCGTGAACCATTGACCGACATCTGCTCCCTCCCTGGTCGGCACGGTCCCGACGCGGTCCCGTGCGCATAAGCGGTGAATGCCGAACTGTAGCTCAGAACGCCCCTCCGGCGCAAGCAGAATCGTCGTGAAAACCACTTCATGTAGCCCCACGAGTGCCTGGTGGCCACTAGATATGGGCATCCATCGTTCTATAGCGCTTTATCGATAAATGCGGAGCGCCTTCGGAGAGAAGCACTGGATCCTGCGGATTCGGGGCGGCGATAAGCTCCTCTGCCGTGACCAGGAACCGCGCCACGAGTTCGGGTATCGATCTGCCGCCGTTCTTCGAGCGGGACGACCTGCCGCGCGAGAACGGGGCTCAGGCCGCGCCCGGCGAGTTCCCGTTCACGCGCGGCCTCTACCAGGACATGTACCGCAAGCGGCTGTGGACGATGCGCCAGTACGCCGGCTACGCCAGCGCCACCGAGTCGAACCGCCGCTACCGCTATCTCCTGGAGCAGGGCACGACCGGCCTCTCGGTCGCTTTCGACCTCCCCACCCAGATCGGCTACGACTCGGACGCCGGGGCCGCCCGCGGCGAGGTGGGGCGCGTCGGCGTCGCGATCGACAGCGTCGAGGACATGAGGACCCTGTTCGACGGGATCCCGCTCGGCCAGGTCACGACCTCGATGACCATCAACTCGACGGCGGCGATCCTCCTCTCCATGTACCTGGCGGTCGCCGAAGAGCAGGGGACGCCCTGGGAAAGCGTCGGCGGCACGGTGCAGAACGACATCCTGAAGGAGTACATCGCCCGCGGCACCCACATCTACCCGCCGGCCCAGTCCCTGCGCCTGGTCACCGACCTGATCGCCTTCTGCTCGGAGCACGTTCCGCGCTGGAATCCGGTGTCGATTTCGGGCTACCACATCCGCGAAGCCGGCTCCACCGCCGCCCAGGAAATCGCCTTCACCCTCGCCAACGCCCTCTGCTACGTCGACCTGGTGCTGGAGCGCGGGCTCGAGATCGACAGCTTCGCCCCCCGGCTTTCCTTCTTCTTCAACGCCCACAACAACTTCCTCGAGGAAGTCGCCAAGTTCCGGGCCGCCCGCCGGCTCTGGGCCGAACTCGTCCGCGAGCGCTACGAGCCGCGCAACGAACGCTCCTGCTGGCTGCGCTTCCATACCCAGACCGGCGGCTCGACCCTGACCGCGCAACAACCCGAGAACAACGTCGCCCGGGTCGCGATCCAGGCGCTGGCCGCCGTCTGCGGAGGCACCCAGTCGCTGCACACGAACGGGGCTGACGAGGCCCTCGGCCTGCCGACCGAGACCTCCGCGCGGGTGGCGCTGCGCAGCCAGCAGATCGTCGCCCACGAGACCGGCGTCGCCGACGTCGCCGACCCGCTCGGCGGCTCGTGGGCGATCGAGGCTCTCACCGGGGAACTCGTGGACAAGGCCCGGAAGATGATCCAGCAGATCGAGGGGCTCGGCGGCGCCGCCCGGGCGATCGAGTCGGGCTATCAACAGAACGAGATCGCCAACGCCGCCTACCGTCACCAGTTGGCGGTCGAGTCCAGGGACGAAGTGATCGTTGGCGTCAATGCCTACACCCAGGAAGAAGACGAGGAGGCGACGTTCCTGGCCGTCGACCCGGCCGCCGAAGCCCGGCAGGTCGAGCGCGTGCGGAGAGTCCGCGAAGAGCGCGACGCGAGCGCCGCGACCGCGGCCCTCGACCGGCTGCAGCACGCGGCCGAGGGCGAGGACAACCTCGTTCCCCGCATCCTCGACTGCGTCCGGCAGCGGGCCACCCTGGGCGAGATCTCGGATCGCCTGCGCGCGGTCTGGGGCGAGTACGAGCGCTGAGCCGGTGAAGTCGGCCTACGAGAGGGCGCTCGAGAAGCTCGAGAACCGGGGCATCGCGGCGCCCCGGCAGGATGCCCTGGACGAAGACCAGCGGCGCCGGATCGAAGACGCCCGCAGCCGCCACCAGGCGAAGGTCGCCGAACTCGAGATCCTCCACCGCAAGAACCTCGCCGCCGATCCAGCCAGGCGGCTCGAGGAGGAAGAGAACTACCGCACCGAGCTGCGGCGTCTCGGCGAGCGCCTGGAGAGCGAGGTCGAGCGCATCCGCCGGGGCTGAAGCGGCTCAGCGAGCGACGGACGACTCGACCGCGCCCCCCGCCAGCGGCGCCGAGTCCAGATCCTGGAGCGCCGTCACCTGCAGCAGGCTCTCGCGCAGCGCCTCGATCGCGTCCACTGCGGCCATCGCCCCCGAGATCGTCGTCACGCAGGGGATGTCGAACTTGAGCGCCGTGGTGCGAATCTCCATGTCGTCCTTGTACGACTCGCCGCCCAGGGGCGTGTTCACGATCAGGCCGACTTCGCCGTTGATCAGGTAGTCGACGACATGCGGCCGTCCTTCGGCCACCTTGTTGACGCGCTGCGTCCCGATGCCCCGCTCGCTGAGGAACGCGGCGGTGCCGGCGGTGCACAGGAGTTCGAAACCGAGGTCCCGCAGGCGCTGGGCGACTCGCAGCAGCGCCGGCTTGTCCCGGTCATTGACCGACAGGAAGGCGGCGCCGCTGTCCGGCAGCGCGTGGCCGGCGCCCAGCCAGGCCTTGGCGAAGGCGCTGCCGAAACTGCGGCCGATGCCCATGACCTCGCCGGTCGACTTCATCTCCGGACCCAGGACCGGATCGACGCCCGGGAAGCGGTCGAACGGGAAGACCGGCGCCTTGACGAAGAAGCGGTCGACCGGGGGTTCCTCCACCAGGCCGATCTCCTCCAGGGTCTCGCCGACCATGACCCGGGTGGCGATCTGCACCAGCGGCAGGCCGACCGCCTTGGCGATGAAGGGCACCGTCCGCGAGGCCCGGGGATTGACCTCCAGCACGTAGACCTCTCCGTCGTAGATCGCGAACTGCACGTTCATCAGACCGACGACGCCCAGCCTCAGCGCCAGCCGCGTGGCGATGTCGCGCATCTTGTCGAGGTCCCCCTCGTCCACCCGGTAGGGCGGCAGGACCGCCGCCGAATCGCCGGAGTGGATGCCGGCCTCCTCGATGTGCTGCATGATGCCGCAGACGACCGCCCGCTCCCCGTCCGCCACCAGGTCGACATCGACCTCGAAGGCGTCCTCGAGAAAGCGGTCGAGCAGCACCGGCCGCCCCGGCGAGACGTCGGCGGCGCGGCGCATGTAGTTGATCAGCGTCGGCTGGTCGTAGCAGATCGACATCGCCCGGCCGCCGAGCACGTAGCTCGGCCGCACGACGACGGGATAGCCGATCTCGTCCGCCACCCGGCAGGCCTCGTCGAGCGACACCGCGGAGCCGTTGGCCGGCACCAGGATGTCCTCCTCCGCCAGGAGATCGCCGAAGCGGCGGCGGTCCTCGGCGAGGTCGATCGCCTCCGGCGACGTGCCCAGAATGGAGACGCCCGCGGCCTCGAGGCTATGGGCGAGCTTGAGCGGAGTCTGGCCGCCGAGCTGGACGATCGCGCCCAGCGGCTGCTCGCGGCGGTAGATCGCCATCACGTGCTCGAACGTCAGCGGCTCGAAGTAGAGCCGGTCCGAGGTGTCGTAGTCCGTCGAGACGGTCTCCGGGTTGCAGTTCACCATGATCGTCTCGTAGCCGGCCCGCCGGAGGGCGAAGACGGCGTGGACACAGCAGTAGTCGAACTCGATCCCCTGGCCGATCCGGTTGGGCCCGGAGCCCAGGATCATCACCTTCCGGCGCTCGGTCGGCAGGGCCTCGTCCTCCACCCCGGGCGTCGAGTAGAGGTACGGTGTGACCGCCACGAACTCGGCGGCGCAGGTGTCGACCCGCTTGAAGACGCGGTCGAGCCCCCGCTTCGTGATCTCGCGGGCCACCAGGTCCTCCCCGCTGCCGAGCAGCGAGGCGACCCGCTGATCGCTCAACCCGCTCAGCCGGGCCCGGCGGAGCAACTCGTCCGGCGCGGACTCGAGGTCCCAGCAGGCGAGTTCCGCTTCGATCTCCACGACCGTCCGGATCTCGCGCAGGAACCACGGGTCGATGTCCGAGGCCGCCGCCACCTCCTCGATCGTCCAGCCCTGGCGCAACGCGGCGAAGACCCCGAAGAGGCGCTGCCAGTTGGGCGTGCTGAGCCGCCGTCGCAGACCGACCGGATCGCTGACGAGCTCCTCCTGGCGCGGCCACGCCGCCTCCAGTTCCAGGCCGGAGAGACCCTTCATCAGCGCCTCGCGGAAGTTGCCGCCGATCGCCATCACCTCGCCCACCGACTTCATCGACGTGCCCAGGGTGCCGGCGGTGCGCTCGAACTTCTCGAACGCCCAGCGCGGGATCTTGACGACCGTGTAGTCGAGGGTCGGCTCGAAGGCGGCGTAGGTCTTGCCGGTGATGTCGTTCGAGATCTCGTCCAGGGTGTAGCCGACCGCCAGTTGCGCGGCGATCTTGGCGATCGGGAAACCGGTCGCCTTGGACGCCAGGGCCGAACTTCGCGACACCCTCGGGTTCATCTCGATGACCACGCGTCGGCCGGTGCCCTGCTCCACCGCGAACTGGATGTTCGAACCCCCGGTCGCGACTCCCACCTTGCGGATCACGGTGAAGGCGTCGTCGCGCATGTCCTGGTACTCGGGATCGGACAGCGTCTGCTGCGGCGCCACGGTGATCGAGTCGCCGGTGTGCACGCCCATCGGATCGACGTTCTCGACCGAGCAGACGACGATCGCGTTGTCGGCCACGTCCCGCATCACTTCGAGCTCGAACTCCTTCCAGCCCAGAACCGACTGCTCGATCAGGGCGGTCGAGGCCGGACTCGCCTGCAGGGCGCGGACGATCACGTCGTCGATCTCGTCGCGGTTGAACACGACGCCGCCGCCCTCGCCTCCCAGCGTGAAGCTCGGCCGGACGATGACCGGAAAGCCCAGGCGGTCGATGATCCCCCGCGCCTCTTCCAGGGTGCTCGCGATACCGCTCTCCGGCACCTCGAGACCGGCCTCCACCATGGCCCGCTTGAAGAGCAGGCGGTCCTCGCCCAGGCGCAGAGCCTCGATCCCCGCGCCGAGCAGCTTCATCCCGGACTCCTCGAGCGCGCCGGACTCTTCCAGCGCCAGAGTCAGGTTGATCCCGGTCTGGCCGCCGACGGTCGGCAGCAGCGCGTCCGGCCGCTCGCGCTCGATGATCTTCACCGCCACGTCGGGCACGAGGGGTTCGACGTAGGTCGCGTCCGCGATCTCCGGGTCCGTCATGATCGTCGCCGGGTTCGAGTTGACGAGGATGACCCGGTAGCCCTCCCGGCGCAGCACACGGCAGGCCTGGGTGCCGGAGTAGTCGAACTCGCACGCCTGGCCTATGACGATAGGCCCCGAACCGAAGATCAGGATCGACTCGATGTCCGTCCGCTTCGGCATGAGCGCGCGGAGTGTACAGGCAAACCGGACGCGTTCCGGGATCGCGGCACGCACCGAAAAACACGACGCGGAGGAAACACTCTGGCGCCGGGTCGCGTATACTCCTTTGTCAGAGGCGGCACCGAACCACAGGCAAGGATCGATCGGCAACCGGCCAATCGACTTCGCGCCCTGGCTCCCGTGCCGTCACCCACCGGGTCGCGACTGGACGCGTCCGCGTCCAGAGGAACTGCAACCCACCCCCGGACACAGTCCGGACCTGCCTTAAACCCTCAACTTCCGCTCAGCGGCCACGGGCCGACTGAGACGCGATTCAAACCCGGGAGGGGTTGCTTTCCAGCAGCCCCTCCTTCCACGTTTGGCCGGTTTCCGGCTACTCCCAGTGAAGCGCCCGCGCCGGCTCGAGCGACGCCGCCAGCCGGGCAGGCCACCAGCACGCGAGCCCGACGACGAGGAGGCTGAAGCCGGCCACGGCCAGCAGGTCCAGCGCCTGTACGTCGAACGGAACGCTGCTGATGAAGTAGATCTCCGCCACGCCGGGATCGAACCGTACGAGTTCGTAGCGGGTGATGATCACGCTGACCACCGAGCCGAGCAGCAGACCGAGGCCGGTTCCCGCGGCGCCAAGGCTCAACCCGCAGGCCAGGAACACGCGTCTGAGCCGCCGCGGGCCAAGCCCCAGCGCTCCGAGCACCGCCGTGTCCCTGCCCCGCTCGCGCACCATGACGACCAGCGCCGCGGCGATGTTGAACGTCGACACCAGCACGATCAGGCCCAGCACCAGGAACAGGCCCCACTTCTGCAGCCGAAGCGCCGCGAAGATCTCCCGGTTTCCCCGGCGCCAGTCGGTGACGAGCGCTTCGCCGCCCACCGTTTCCTCGATTCTCCCGTGCACCACCGACGGGTCGGCGCCCGGCGACGTCGCCACTTCCAGGACCACTCCGACCGCGCCGAGGGCCTCGACCGCGTCCCGATGCAGGACGGCGTAGCTCCGGTCGTACTCGGAGAACCCGGTCTCGAAGGCCCCGGCGACCCGGAGCGTGCGATAGGCGAAGCGCGGCTGGCCCGAAGGCGAGCCGACGATCGCCGTCAGGCGCAGCAGGTCCCCGTCCGCCGCGCCGAGCGTCCGCTGGAGCTGGCGGCCGAGCACGACCGCGTCGATGCCGTCGGCGTTCCGTCCGAGTTCCGCGTCGCCGGCCCCGAAGGAGGAAGCCCCCGGCAGGACGCCCCGGAACCAGACATCGACGCCGGCCGGATTCGTCCCGCTCGCCAGCGCGCCCTGGCCGGCCAGCGTGACGCCGACCCGCTCCACTCCGGGCAGCCGTCGCAGTCGACCGGCCGTTTCGTCGGCCGCGGCGAGATCCCCCGCGGCTTCACCCAGGGGCGTGACGACCAGAGGCCCGCTCTGAAGCAGCCGCGTCTCGACGGAGCCCGTGTAACCGCTCATCAGCGCCATCGAGACGACCATCGCCGCCACGCCCAGGCCGGTCGACCCGAGGGCCGACCTCGCGGTGCCCGTCAGAAGCCGGCTTCGTCCCCCGAGCAGGTAGCGCGCGGCGATCCACCAGACCACCCGGCGGCCCCGCGCCGAAGCACCCGCCTCGTGGGTCTCAGCCACAGACGTCGAGGAACTCCCCGAAGAGTCGCGCGGCGTCGTGCGGCCCCGGCGCCGCCTCCGGGTGGTACTGGACCGAGAAGATCGGCCGGCCAGTCGCCTTGAAGGCCTCCACCGTCCCGTCGTTCAGATTGATCGCCGCCACCTGGCAGTCGTCGGGAAGGCTGTCGCCGGCGAGAGCGAAGCCATGGTTCTGGCTCGTGATGGAAACCTCGCCGGTCTCCTCGTCCCTGACCGGCTGGTTGCCGCCGTGATGCCCGAACTTCAGCTTGAACGTCGTGCCGCCCAGCGCCAGCCCCAGGAGCTGGTGGCCGAGACAGATGCCGAACAGCGGCATCCTGGAGTCGATCAATTCCCGCACCTCGGCGATGATCTCGTGGAGCGGTTCCGGGTCTCCCGGCCCGTTCGAGAGCACCACGCCGTCGACCTCCAGGGCGAGGCAGTCGCGAGCCGGCGTGCGCGCCGGCAGCACGACGACCCTGGCGCCCTGCCGGACCAGCGAGCGGAGGATGTTCCGCTTGACGCCGAAGTCGTACACCGCCAGGCGGACCTTCTCCTCGCCCTCCGGTTCGAGCTCGTACGGCGCCTGGCAGGTCACCTCGTCGACCAGGGCCCGCCCCTCCATCGTCGGCTGCCGCCGCACTTCCTCGACCAGCTCGGCGTCCGGCCGGTCGCAACTCGTGATCAGCCCCCGCATCGCGCCGTGGTCGCGCAGGCGCCGCACCGCGGCCCGCGTGTCGATGCCCGCGAGCGCCGGCACGCCCGCCGCGTTCAGGTAGGCGCCCAGCTCGCCATCGCCCAGTCCCGAGCGGCGGGCCGTGAACTCGCGGACGACGAACCCTTCCACCCAGACCCGGTGCGATTCCTCCGCGTCGTCGTACGTCCCGTAGTTGCCGATGTGGGGCTGGGTCATGATCACGATCTGACCCCGGTAGGAGGGGTCCGTCAGGATCTCCTGGTAGCCCGTCATCGACGTGTTGAAGACGACCTCCGCGAAGCGGCTGCCCTCGACCAGGCTCTCGCCGTGAAAGACGGAACCGTCCTCGAGAATCAGACGGCCCGTCACCGCGCCGGCTCCGACAGTTCCAGCAGCACGCCGCCGGCGCTCTTCGGGTGGACGAACTGGACCGTGGCGCCCTCGGCGCCGGGGCCGGGCCGTTCGCGCAGGAGAGACAGTCCACCGTCTCGCAGCTTCCCGTCATCCTCGTGAACGTCGTCGCTGCGCATGCAGAGGTGGTGTATGCCCGGGCCGCGGCGCTCGAGGAAGCGCCCCACCGGAGAATCGCTCGACAGCGGCTCCAGGAGTTCGATCCGCGTGCCGCCGCAGGGGATCATCGCTACCCGCACCCCTTCGTGCTCGACCACCTCGATCGCCGTGATCTCGAGGCCCAGCTTCTCGTAGAACGCTCGCGCCTCTTCGATCGAAGGGACGGCGATCGCGACATGGTCCAGACCCGTGATCATTGCTATGCGTCTCGGTGTTGCCGGAATCCGCCGACGAACTCGCCGACCAGCCGGTCCGCCAGATCGTAGGGATCGACCGGATCACAGGGATCGCTGGCCGGCCCGGCTTCCAGCGGCGCCCGATTCTGCTGCGAATCGGCCTCCCCGTCCAGCACCTTCGATCCCGCGGCCGCCAGGAGCGCCCGCGCGAACCGGTCGTCGTCGATCGAGCGCATGGCGAGCCGCAGGACCTCGGCGCGATACAGGTCGAGCACTCGCCGCCGCAGGCGGGCCGCCCGCCGGTCGCGAATCTCGCCTCCGGCCCGCAGCCGTTCGAAACACGCGGACACCGCGTCCAGGACCTCCGCCGCGCCTTCGTCCGTCCGCGCCACGGTCGGCAGCACGGCCGGCGGCTCGCCACCGGCTCCGTCCGCCAGGTCGAGCATCTCCACGATCGACCGCCGAGCGGCGGCGGCGCCCGGCAGATCGCTCTTGTTGACGACGAACACGTCCGCGATCTCCATCGTCCCGCTCTTGATCGCCTGAACGCCGTCGCCCAGGCCGGGCGCCGTGACGAGAACGACGAGGTCCGAGTTCCGGCGAATGGCGGTCTGGGCCTGCCCGGTGCCCACGGTCTCCACCAGAATCCAGGGAAAGCCTGCGGCGTCGAGCAGGTCGGTCGCCGCCGCCGCCGCCTGCGCCAGTCCGCCGCCGGCGCCGCGCGAGGCCATCGACCGGATGAACACGCCCGGATCGGTTTCCAGGTCGGACATCCGCACCCGGTCGCCGAGCACGGCGCCGCCGGTCAGAGGGCTGGTCGGGTCGAACGCGAGCACCGCCACCGGCTCTCCCCGTTTCCGGAGTTCCCGGGCCAGAGCGGCCGTCAACGTGCTCTTGCCGACCCCGGGCGGTCCGGTCAGACCGATCGTCATCGCGCGGCCGGCACGCCGCCAGGCCGTCTTCGCGAGGGCCTGCGTATCCACGCCGCCCTCGATCGCGGTCAGAGCCCGGCCCAGCCGGCGGGTCTCGCGCCAGGGCTCGGCGCCATCCAGCCAGGCGCCGGCGGTCCGGTCGACGCTCACGATGCGAACCTGCCGATCTCGACCGCGCCGTAGTAGTGCCAGAGGATCTCCCGGTAAGTCAGACCGCGCTGCGCCATGAGGTACGCACCGACCTGGCACATGCCGACGCCGTGGCCGCGGCCGCGGCCGGCGAAGCGCCACCCGGGAACGTCGCCGGCTTCGGCGGTCAGCCAGACGAGGTGTTCGGGGATGTCGAGCAGCCAGCGGATCGCGAGACCCTGGAGTTCCACCGTGCCCTTTTCGCCGATCAGGTCAATGCGGGTCACCCGACCCGAGACGCCGCGCTCCAGCACCCTCATGGACCTGAGCCCCAGGCCGGGGAAGCGCTTCTCGACGGCGGCGCGTAGCGAAGCGTGGGAACGCCAGAGCGACCACGGCTCCGCCTTCGGTTGATCTCCAGTTCGCGGCGTCTCGTGGACGACCAGCACCACCTGGCCGCGGACCAGGTAGACGCGCAGCCGGTCGCCCGGCGCGGCCGTCAGGGATGGCGCCGGCACACCGAGCTCGCCAGGGGACGTCCCAGGCGGGACCTCGGTCACCAACAGCGCCGACTCGGAAACCAACGGCACCAGCCGGCGGCGACCCTGCTGGCGCAGGTCGAGCCAGCCGCCGGCGAGGCCGCCCAGGCTCCCTTCGACAACTTCCAGATCGCCGCCGGAACGGGCGCGGTCCAGTCGCTCATCCACCCGTCTCTCGCGCACACTTCGAACGCCGACCGACCTCAGCAGGTGCCTGGCGGGCGAACCCTCGGCGCCGCCCGCCAGGGTCACGACTCCCCCTTCGACACAGGCCGTTCCCAGAGGGCCCCCGCCCGCCAGAAGAGGGAAGACGTGATCGACGAGTTCGGTGCCGCCGCCGCAACTCGCCGTGAACAGCGCCTCCTGGAGCGCGCCGTCACGAAGCAGGATCTCGCCGCCGGTCGCCGCGATCGCGCGGTCCGAGACGGGGTGCTCAACCTCCAGGCCGCCGTAGACCTGGCACAGCGGCGTGGCGCAGAGGTCGTACCCCTCCTCTTCGAACTCGCCCAGACGCTTTGCCGCGTAGGTGCGCGCGGCGACGGCCTGCGCCTTGATCGCCTCGAGCTCCGGGTACAGGTCCGGGCCGAGCTCGACCGGCACGACGCCGCGGAGGTAGTCCTCGAGCGGCGCCGCGTTGACGACATTCAGTCCGGCCCGGTCGCTCAGGAAGACCTCGAGCGCACCGCGGTAGCGCCGGCCCAGGATGCGAACGACACCGTCGGCCGACTCGAGCCGCAGCCTGCGCCCCGCGACCCTGCCAAGCCCATTCACCTCGAAGCCCGGCTCCTCCAGGACCTGACCCTCGATGGTGATCCAGACGTCGTCGAACCCTTCGACATGAAGCCGGCCACGAGCCTTCTCCGCCGCCTCCCGGTCGCCGAAACGGCCCACCCGGACCCGGTACAGGCCGTTGCCCGCGTCGAGCACCGAGTCCGCCCGCTGATCCAGCAGGTCCGCCAGCCGGCCGGCCAGCTTCTCCGCCTGCACCCGATCCCGCAACGCCGCCACCTGCAGGCGATGAACTCCCGGACTCGCCTTCCCCGGCGCCGCCAGCACCTCGAAGGAGCCGGCAACCTCGACCCGCCGGCCCGCGTCGTCCACGAACCACGAAGGCCCGTCGCAGCACGCAACCTCGACCCGCTCCAGGTCCGTGGCCAGCCCCAGCCGAATCTCCTCCGGCAACACGATCGACGGCGGAGACGCCGTCGGGCTGGGTGTCGCCGCCAGCAGCAGACAGGCCGCAACCCCCAGACCAAGGTTAGTCATCCACCGCTTGACCATCTGCGACCCGCTCACTCCCATTGCCAGTTACATACGTTATTGGAAATACGCCAAAGCGGCCGTCGCGAAGGATGGTTCTTTGAGAAGTGCCGGCCTAAGGCCGGCGCGATCCTCCGCCGCCTTCGGCGGAAGCGGGTCAGAAGACCCGCGCACCCAGAGCTACGGCGTCGGTGCTCCGCACTTCTCTTCAGCAACCGGCGCGTCCTGATCGTCGAGCCAAAAGTCTCCAGTCCCGCGACGTCGGCCGGAGGGGAGGGTCCCAGGGGGTCGGAGGCAAGCGATTGTCGAGACCCCCTCAGCAACCGAGGACCTGCCGGAGCGCAGCCGACAACAGCGAGCGCCCAACCCCCATACTCCGAGAGAGCGCGAGCGTCCCCTGGGACCCTCCCCTCCGGCCGACGTTGCGGGACGGGTGCTACGGCTACCGATGCTGGTGCGCCTGCAACTCGTGCCGGTAGTCGCCGACGGCGTCGATGAGGATCGGTTTCGCCATCTGGTGGAGGCGGCTGATCAGGCTGGCGGGGACGCGGCCGGCCAGGTTCCGGGCCACGTCCGCAGGGTCGCCGTCGGCCTCGGACGTCAGGTAGTAGTTGCTGGTGAACAGGGTCGGCCGGCGGGCCATGTAGCGGCCGTTGATCAGCAGGTACAGGGTGTCGGAGACGAAGGGCGAGGGCCGCCGCGCGCCCAGCTCGTCGACGACAACCACCTCCGCCTCCTGGAGCGGACGCAGCAGGTCGGCCTGGTTCCGCGGAGCGTCGGGCTGGAAGGTTGCCTGGATGTCGGCGACCAGGCTGGTGAAGTCCACGAAGCGGCCGCCGACGCCGTACTGCTCGGCCAGCTCGATCAGCACGGCCACGGCAAGGTGCGTCTTGCCCCGGCCGCTCGGGCCGATGAAAACAAGTCCGGTTTCGTTCAACGAGCCGTCGAGCTCCATGAACTCCTCGATGTACTGGTCGCAATCCCGCCGCGCGGTGAGGAGCTGGTCGCCCACGTCCCCAGCGAGCCGGAAGTTCGTGAGACGGCAACCCTGGTACTTGGGCGGAATGCCCAGGTCGTCGACGCGGCGTCCGCGGACACGGGTCGAGTGGCAGGTGCAGCGCCGCGCCCGGTTCGTGGCGAGGTCGACGATCCAACCGCGTCCGCTACAAAGTTCGCAACCTTCCTCGTTCAATCCTCGTCCTCGACCTTGACCAGCGCGCCGCTTCGCACCCAGACCAGGGCGTGCCGGCGCCGGACACCCCGGCGGCGGTCCGCCGCGTCGCGCTCAACGATCGAGAGTAGCCGGTCCCGCTCGGCCTCGAGCCGCGCCAGCCGTTCCTGCAGCGTGAGAATGACCTCCACTCCCGCCAGGTTGACCCCCATGTCCCGGGTCAGGGTCAGGATCGACTCGAGCCTGTTCAGGGAATCCTGATCGTAGAGGCGCGTGTTGCCGTCGCTCCGTTGCGGCTCCAGAAGGCCCTCCCGCTCGTAGAGCCGGAGGGTCTGCGGATGGATGTCGTAGCGCTCGGCGACCTTGCTGATCATCACGTAGCGGCCGCCCCCCACCCGCCGGCGGCGTGACGGGGGACGGCGCTCACGCGACGACCGCGGCGGCGCCACCTAGTTGGCCCCCTTGTCCCCGGACGTGCTGCCGTCCCCGGACGTTTCATCCACGTCGACGAAGTCGGCGTCGATCACGTCGTCATCGGCGGCCTGGGGACCGCCGTCCCCGGGGCCGCCCGCGCCCGGAGGCGCGTCGGGAGCCGCCTGGGCGCTGGTCTGTTCGTAGATGACCTGCGCCAGCTTGTGCGAGGCCTCGGTCAGCCGCGCGGACGCGCTCTGCATGGCGGCGGCGTCCTCGCCCTCCATGCTCTTCTTCGCGTCCTCGATCGCGGACTCGAGTTCACCGCGGTCGCTGTCGGACAGCTTGTCCCGGTGTTCGGCGAGGTTCTTCTCCGTGCCGTAGACCAGGGAGTCGAGCTGGTTGCGGGCGTCGATCGCCTCGCGACGCTTCCTGTCCTCGTCGCTGTGAGCCTGGGCATCGGCCACCATCCGTTCGATCTCGTCCTTCTCGATGCCGCCCGAGCCCGTGATCGTGATCTTCTGCTCCTTGCCGGTGCCCTTGTCCTTCGCCGACACGTTGACGATGCCGTTGGCGTCGATGTCGAAGGTGACCTCGATTTGCGGCATGCCGCGAGGCGCCGGCGGGATACCCACCAGGTGGAAGCGGCCGAGCGTCCGGTTGTCGCCGGCGATCTCGCGCTCCCCCTGGAGCACGTGGACCTCGACCGATGTCTGGTTGTCGCCGGCGGTCGAGAACACCTCGCTCTTGCGGGTGGGAATCGTCGTGTTGCGATCGATCAGCTTGGTGAAGACGCCGCCCAGCGTCTCGATGCCGAGCGAGAGCGGCGTGACGTCCAGCAGCAGGACGTCCGTGACGTCCCCCGCCAGCACGCCGCCCTGGATCGCGGCGCCGATCGCGACCACCTCGTCCGGGTTCACGCCGCGATGGGGCTCCCGTCCGAAGAACTCCTTGACCGCTTCCTGTACGGCCGGCATCCGCGTCTGGCCCCCGACCAGGACGATCTCCTCGATGTCGCTGGTGCCGAGGCCGGCGTCCCTGAGCGCCTGACGGCAGGGTTCGAGCGTGCTCCTGACCAGGTCCTCGGTGAGCTGCTCCAGCTTGCTCCGGGAGAGCTTGACGTTCAGGTGCTTCGGCCCCGATGCGTCGGCGGTCACGAAGGGGAGGTTGATCTCGGTCTCCTGGACGCCCGACAGCTCGATCTTCGCCTTCTCGCCGGCCTCCTTGAGCCGCTGCATGGCCATCGGATCCTGGCCGAGATCGATACCCTGGTCCTTCCTGAACTCCTCCAGCAGCCAGTCGATGATCCGCTGGTCGATGTTGTCGCCCCCCAGGTGCGTGTCGCCGTTCGTCGCCTTGACCTCGACCACGCCCTCGCCCACCTCGAGAATCGAGATGTCGAACGTGCCGCCACCGAAGTCGTAGACGGCGATCGTGCGATCGCCCTCCTTGTCCAGGCCGTAGGCAAGCGCCGCCGCGGTCGGCTCGTTGACCAGCCGCTCGACGGTCAGTCCGGCGATCTGGCCGGCATCCCGCGTGGCCTGACGCTGGGCGTCGTTGAAGTACGCCGGGACCGTGATCACGGCGCGCTCGACCGGACCGCCGAGATAGTCCTCGGCCGCCTGCTTCAGCTTCTGCAGCACCATGGCCGAGATCTGGGGCGGGGTGTAGGTCTTGCCCGCGGCGCCGATCTGCACGTCGTCGCCGGCGCTCGAAACCGCGTAGGGGACCATCTTCTGCTCTTCCGAGACCTCGCCCAGGCGCCTCCCCATGAAGCGCTTGATCGAGAAGACCGTGTTCTCCGGGTTGGTCACCGCCTGTCGCTTGGCGACCTGGCCGACGAGCCGCTCGCCCTTCTCGGTGAAGCCGACGATCGACGGCGTGGTCCGGCTTCCTTCCGAGTTCGGAACCACCTTGGGGTCCGAACCCTCCATCAGGGCGACGACGCTGTTCGTCGTCCCCAGGTCGATGCCAATGATCTTGCTCAAGACTCTCTCTCCTGAATCGTCCGCCCAGTGAGCGCGAACGGGTCGGTTCTCTGTTTTTCGCGCTTCGGGCGGGTGCGGTAAGAAAACCGCACTACCTGGCCCGACGCGACAGCGACACTAGGACCTAAGCGATCCGTTGTCAAGTCCCAGAAGCGATGATCTGATTGTAGAGCGCTCAGATTCTACGCCGAGGCCGCCGCTGTAAGCACGCGGATCGGCAAGGCAATCAGCTACTGCTCTTCTCGACGTACCGCATCCGGAGCTGCGCGAGAAGATCCTCGAGCACGGCCGTCTCCTGCTCGGAGACGTTGCCCCGCGTCTTCTCCTGCAGCACCGCCAGCAGGTCGATGTGGAGCCGGGCCCGCGGCAGATCCTGGGCGCTCTGACCGTCCGGTAGCTGGGCGTCGCCAAGCAGGAAGGCGATCGGCTCGGCGAGAACGGCGACCAGGTCCATGAAGCCCGGAGACTGCGCCCCGCGCGGCGGCATGTGCGGCGCCTCCGCGGTCCCGGGGCCCGGGGGCGGCTCCGCGGATGCGGCCTGTTCAGCCCCGCTTGCCCGCGCCTCGCCCGCACTCGCCGCGCTGTCCGGTTCAGCGACAGGAGGCGGCTGTTCCGCGGCCGGCGCGGCTCCCCCGGCCTTCTGCTGCTCGAGGAAGCGGTACTCTTCGCGCAGTTCGCCGTCGTCCGTGAACATCCTTCTGTCGGTGACTTTCACTTCCGACCTCCGCTTCCCACGAATGCAGGATCCTAACAAAGGAGATCGTGCCACGACCGACTCCTGCTCGCTCGCTCCGATCGCCGATCTGATCGACCGGTTGCGCGTCGACTGCCCCTGGGACCGCGAGCTGTCACTGGCGGATCTCCGCGCATACCTGATCGAGGAGGCTCACGAACTGGCCGCGGCGATCGACGAACGGGATCCCGCCGCGATCAACGAGGAACTGGGCGACCTGCTGTTCGAGGCGGTGTACGTCGCCCGGCTGACCGCCGCCGAACTGGGGGAGATGCCCCTCGGCGGAGCGATCCGCACCGTGATCGACAAGATGGTCGCGCGACACCCTCACGTCTTCGGCGACGAGAAGGACCAGGCAGCGCCGGGTTCCGCGGCTGAAGTCGCGGCGAGGTGGGAACAGCGCAAGCGGAACTCCGACGGCGAACGTTCCGTGCTGGACGGCGTACCGGCGTCACTGCCGGCCCTGGTCGGCGCCTACCGGCTCGGGCAGAAGGCGGCCGGCATCGGTTTCGACTGGGACTCGACCGAAGCCGTGCGCGCCAAGGTGGCCGAGGAACTCGGCGAACTGGACCAGGAGACGGCCGGCGGCCAGGCCGGCCAGTCCGCCGGGGCGCAGGCGCGGGTCGAAGAGGAACTGGGCGACGTCCTGTTCGCGCTCGCCAACCTCGCCCGCCACCTGAAGGTGGACCCGGAGCGCGCGCTGGCGGCGGCGAACCGGAAGTTCCGTCGCCGCTTCGCGGCAATGGAGGCGGAGCTTGGACCCGGCGGCGAGCACCGGATGGAGGAGCTGGAGCGGCTGTGGGAGCGGGCTAAAGAAAGAGAAGGTCGGGCTTCGCCCGGCGATCCCTAGCCGCCTTCGGCGGCAGCGGGTCAGAAGACCCGCGCACCGACTACAACTGCGCGGGCGCCGTCGGAGCCTCCAGGATGAGCTCCAGGGCGTCTTCCAGCACCGGGTCGGATCCGTCCTCCGGTTCGCCGAAGGAGAACGTGTTCACGCGGTGATCGTTGCTGACGCGGATTCGGCCGTTCAGCCGTTCGCCCTCCGGGTCCGTGTAGAAGGCCGCGGTCGTTTCGAGCAGGCCTCCGCCGCTCGGCAGCTCGATCTGCTGCAGCGTTCCGGCGTAGCCGAAGGTCGACTCGCCGTAGTGGTCCGCGTCGACCGACTGACGCAGGACGGCGGTCAGGATCTCGGCCGGCCCCTGGGAACTGCGATCGGTCAGGACGTCGATGCTTCCCGAGTACAGGCCCCCCGCGCCTTCGAAGGTCTCGAGCTTCCGGTCCTCGCGGTCGACCAGGCTGCCCAGCTCGCCCCCGGCGAACAGGCCCGCTACCGCGTAGGCGGCCTCCGCGGAACCTCCCGCGACCCCGCGGAGATCGATCAACAGGGAGTCGCCGGCGTAGCCGTCGAGCAACGCCTCCACCCGGGCGGCCGTGCCGGAGCCGAAGCTCGGGATCCTCAGCACGCCAACACCGTCGACCTCTTCGAACCCGGGTTGCAGCGGCTCGTACTCGTCCAGGGTCAGACTCACGTCGACGCTGTTGCCGCGCCGCACCAGTTCCAGCTCCAGTTCCGAACCGACCGGACCGGCGAGCTGGCGCCGCAGTTCCCACAGGGGCATCGCACGGGATGAGCGACCGTTGATACCGGCGACGATGTCGTTCCGCTCCAGGCCCGCGGCCTCGGCCGGACTGCCGCCGTCGACCGCGACCACGTAGGCGGTGCCGCGCTCCTTGAGCACGAGGACGCCCGAATGCCGGCGGCCCACCTCACGCGCCGCCCGGTACGACTCGACTTCGCCCGGCGGTACGTAGACCGAGAAGGGATCGAGGGCATCCGTCACGCCATCCATGGCGCCCGCCGTCAGGCTGCGTCCGTCGGTCGCCTCGACGTACGAGCCGCGGATCAGCCGAAGTACCTCCTCCCACAGCGTGAGGTACTTGTAGATCGAGTCCCGTCCGCCGTCTTCCGCGTCGTCGCTGGCGCCCAGCCAGGCGCCGCCGGCGAGACCGAAGACCAGGAGCAGGGACAGGCAGACGACAGCCAGCCGGCCGCCGCCGACCCCGCGGCGGCGATGCTCCCGCGGCCGCCCCCTGCCTTCCGCGTCCACCGCTCTGTCAGGCGACCGAGGCGACTGCCTCGTCCTCATCCTCCAGGATGTCCAGCACGGTAACCAACTGGGTGATCTGGAGCACTCCGAGGACCCTGCTCGGCATGGAGAACAGGCGCAGCTTGCCGCCGCGGTTGGTGACCGTCGTGTAGGCCGCGACCAGTTCGCCGACGCCGGAGGAGTCGATGGAGCGCACGCGCCCCATGTTCAGCAGGATGTTCGTAGCGCCTTCGCCGACCGCCGCGAGGACGGCCTCTCTCAAGGCAACGTCGCCCTCGCCGATCGTGATCCTGCCCTGGAGATCGAGAATCGTCGCTCCATCCCGCTGGCGCTTGTCAATCTTCATTCGCTCCTCCCTGGTTTGCTTCGGCGCTGCCGCCCGAGGCGTCGAACTTCTTGTGAAGCCGGACCTTCGTGCCGCCCTCGGCGCCGAAATCGTAGTCGATCTTATCCATGAACCTGCGCATGTAGAAGATGCCCCTGCCTTCCGTCTTGAGCAGGTTGTCGGGCGCAAGCGGGTCCGCCACGGCGCCCGGATCGAAGCCGCTGCCCTGGTCCTCGACCGTGATGTCGAGTCCGCTCTCGCCTACCGCCAGACAAACCTCCACCTTCTTCTCGGGATCCAGCGCGTTGCCGTGCTTGATCGCGTTGGTCAGCGCTTCCCGCAACGCGATGCCCATCCAGTAGCCGGTCTCTTCGTCGATCGGCAGGGACTCGAGCGTTTCGTCCAGCACGGCCTTGACCAGCTCGATGTTCTCGTACCGGCTGCCGATGGAGAGCCGAATCGTCTGCTGGACAGGTTCCGGCACGGCCGCCTCCGCCTCAGGACCTGGCGCGAGTCGCGCCGCGCTGGTGCTGGTAGCGGCTGCCGGCCCCCGGCTCGCCGTACGCGGTCTCCGGCTCGGACTCCATCGCGATGAAGATGAGCTGTGCGATCCGGCGGCCCGCGTCGAGCACGAAGGGCACCGGGCCCAGGTTCTGCAGCTCCAGGGTGATGTTCCCCTCGAATCCCGGGTCGCACCAGCCGGCCAGCGAATGGTTGATCCACAGCCGGCCCAGCGTCGACTTGAGCTTCAGGTCGCAGGCCACCGAACGCGGAATCCGCACGAACTCGAGGGTGGTGGCGAGCACGACCTCGTTCGGGAACAGCTTGATCCTGTCGCCGTGGAACTCCTCCGGGTCGCGGGTGGGGCAGATCCAGTGGTCGCCGACACGGACGTCGTAACTGGCCGCGTTCACCTGGTCCGGTTCGAAGGGGTCGACGCCGCCCGCTTCGCCCCAGGCGCTGATCCAGTGGTCCGGCTTGATCACGGCCGTTCCGCCGCTGTGTCGTCCACGTTCCCCACCTCAATAGAAGTAGACGGGACCACCGTCCTCGCCACGGTGAATCGTCTCGACGAACCGGATGACGCCCTCCCTGAGCGACATGGTCAACGTCGACGTCCGGAAGCCGTCGCCAAAGAAGCGGACGCCCCGAAGCAGGTCGCCGCCCGTGACGCCGGTGCAGCAGAAGAGGATGTCGTCCCCCGGAGCAAGCTCCTCGGTGGTGTAGACGCGGTCGGGATCCTCGATGTCGAACTGGGCGAGGCGCCGCTTCTGCTCGTCCGAAAGCGCCGACAGCCGGCCCTGGATCTCCCCGCCGAGGCAACGCATCGCCGCCGCCGTGATCACTCCTTCCGGCGCGCCGCCGGCGCCGATCACCGCGTGGACGCCGGTGCCGCGGACCGCCGCCGCGATCGCCGTCGACAAATCCCCGTCCCCGATCAGCTTGATGCGCGCTCCGGCGGTCCGGATGTCGTCGATCAGGCCCCGGTGCCGGTCCCGGTCGAGAACGACCACGGTCAGGGCGCTGACGGCGCAGTCGAAGGCGGCCGCGATCGCCTTCAGGTTGTCCTCCACCGGAGCGTCCAGGTCGACCTTCCCGCGAGCGGTCGGGCCGACGACGATCTTGTCCATGTAGATGTCGGGGGCGTGGAGCAGGCCGCCGCGCTCGGAGGCGGCGAGCACCGCCATCGCGTCCGAAGCCCCGGTCGCGCAGAGATTCGTCCCCTCCAGGGGGTCGACCGCGAAGTCCACCTGGAGGTCGCCCGCGGCCCGCCGGCCGACCTTCTCGCCGACGTAGAGCATCGGCGCCTTGTCCCGCTCCCCCTCGCCGATCACCACCCGGCCGTCGATCGCCATGTCCGCCAGGACCCCGCGCATCGCCTCGACGGCGACGTGGTCCGAGTGGTGGCGGTCGCCGTAGCCCATCGTCTGGGCCGCCGCGACCGCGGCGGCCTCGGTGACGGCGACGAAGTCATGATCGCGGAGCTCCCCGGTCACGAGCCGGCCCCCGCGGCGGCAGCGGCCGGCGCCGGCCGTTCGACCGCCTCGCGCGCCTGCTCGCGGCTCATCGGCGGGTTGAAGGAGGGAATGCCGGTGATCGCCTGGCCGATGACGAGACCGTGGATGTCGTGGGTGCCCTCGTAGGTGTAGACCGACTCGATGTTCAGCATGTGGCGGACCACCGGGTATTCGTCGGAGATGCCGTTGGCGCCCAGGATCTCGCGCGCCAGCTTCGCGCACTCGCGAGCCACCCAGATGTTGTTCCGCTTGCACATCGAAACGTGCTGGGGCTCCATCGTGCCGGCCGTCTTCAGCCCCGCCAACTGGTAGACGAGAAACTGTCCCTTGGTGATCTCGGTGATCATCCAGGCCAGCTTCTCCTGGACGAGCTGGTGGCTGGCGATCGGCTGACCGGCGAACTGCACCCGTTGCCGGGCGTACTCGAGCGCCGTGTGGTAGCACTCCATCGCCGATCCGAGGCCGCCCCAGCAGATGCCGTAGCGCGCCTGGTTCAGCGTCTGGAGCGCCGAGCCTATGCCCCGGGTGCCCGGCAGGATGTTGTCGGCCGGAATGCGGCAGTTCTGGAACGAGAGTTCGCCGGTCGCCGAGGCCCGCAGCGAGAACTTGCCGTGCATCTCGGCGCTGGTGAAGCCCTCCGTCCCCTTCTCGACGAGGAAGCCCCGGATCCCCTCGTCGGTGCGCGCCCAGACGACGGCCACGTCGGCGACGTTGCCGTTCGTGATCCACTGCTTGGCGCCGTTCAGCACCCAGCAGTCCCCGTCCCGCCGCGCGCGCGTGCGCATCGCCGAAGGGTTCGAACCGAAGTCCGGCTCGGTGAGCCCGAAGCAGCCGATCATCCGGCCGCTCGCGAGTCCGGGAATGAACCGGTCCTTCTGCTCCCGGGAGCCGAAGGTGAGAATCGGGTACATCACCAGGGAACTCTGGACCGAGACCATGCTGCGAACGCCCGAGTCGCCGCGCTCCAGCTCCTGCATGACGAGCCCGTACGCGACGTCGCCCAGGCCCGGCAGCCCGTACTCGGTGAAGTTCGCCCCGAACAGGTTCAGATCGCCGAGTTCGGGAGCGAGTTCCATCGGCGCCTTCGCCTCCCGATGGCAGTGCTCGATGATGGGCTTCACGCGCTCGTCGACGAACTGGCGGACGGTGTCCCGCATGAGCCGTTCCTCGCCGCTGAGCAGCGAGTCGAAGTTCATGAAATCAACGCCTGGAAATCGGTCCAAAGCCCTCTCCCGGGTGGTTCGCGGCAGTGCCGAACCCTACCAGTAGGATGCCGGCCGTGACTCTGATTCGCCTGGCGCTCCCGCTGGTGGCCGGCGCCGCGTGCGCCTGGTGGATCGACCGATCCACGGCGGCGCGCGGGCTGCTGCCGCCCGGCTTCGCCGACGCCGCGTGGGGCGACCTGCGCCGCCTCGCCGCGATCGTCCTGCTCGCCCTGGTGCTCTGGGTCGGCGTGTTCGCCGCCGCCGGGCAGATCGGCCTGCCGTCACCCGAGATCGACTTCGAGAACCTCTCGCCTGTCCTCCTCTTCCAAACGCACGCGATCCTGATGGCGACGCTGGCGAGCTGGCTCGTACTCGGCTACTGGAACTGCGGCCACCGCGCCAGCGAGGTGATTCTGAGCCAGTTCGGCCTGCGAACGCCGACCGGTACCAGCGTGCCGAAGGAGACCGGGCTCGGCATCCTCGCCGGCCTCATCCTCTGGGTGGGCGTGCTGGCCGCTGTGTTCATCGCGGCGCTCGCCGTCGGGCTGATCGGCGGCTTCGAGAACCTGCCCACGGAAGCGCCGGAAATGGTGCTTTGGATGGGCAGCCTGCCCCTCCTCCTCAGACTCATGGTCAGCCTCTCCGCCGGTGTCGTCGAGGAGCTCTTCTTCCGCGGCTTCCTGATGCCGAGGGTCGGTTTCTGGGCGTCGAACGTGCTGTTCGTCCTCGCTCACGCGAGCTACCAGCAGTCCTTCCAGCTCTTCGGTGTCGCGCTTCTCTCGGTCGCCTTCAGCATGCTCGTGCGCTGGCGAGGCAACATCTGGCCCGCCATCGCCGCCCACTTCCTCTTCGACGCGATCCAGTTGCTGATCATCGTGCCAACAGCCGCCAGCGCGGCGGGCACTTGAGCGCCGCCCGCTGCCGAACGCCCGGTCTCAGACCAGCAGGCCGGCGATCGTCGCCGTCTGCAGGCAGGCGAGTGTGCCCGCGATCATCGCGCGGAGCCCGAGGCTGGCGAGTTCGCTCTTGCGCTCCGGGGCGATGCCGCCGATGCCGCCGATCTGGATCGCGATCGACGAGAAGTTCGAGAAGCCGCACAGGGCGTAGGTGGCGATGACCCGGGACTTCTCCGACAACTGGTTCTCCGCCGAGATGTCCTCGAAACGGGAGTAGGCGACGAACTCGTTGGCCGCGGTCTTCAGGCCGAGAAGCGTCCCCACCGCGTCCGCCTCCGCCCACGGCACCCCCATGACCCAGGCCAGAGGCCGGAACAGGAAACCGAGGATCATCTCCAGGTTCAGGCCCGGAAGGCCGATCCAGCCCCCCACCGGCCCGAGGACACCGTTGACCAGCGCCACCAGCGCGATGAAGGCGAGCAGCATGGCGCCGACGTTCAGCGCCAGCTTCAGGCCGTCGCCGGCGCCCTGGGCGGCTGCATCGATCATGTTGGCCCACGGCGTCTTCACCTTGAAGTCGGTGTCCGCCGAGACCCCGTCCGTCTCGGTTTCCGGGATCATCAGCTTGGCCATGACCAGGGCCGCCGGCGCCGACATGACGCTGGCGGCGATCAGGTGGCCGGCCGAAATGCCCATGCCCACGTACGCCGCCAGCACGCCCCCGGCGACCGTCGCGAAGCCGCCGGTCATCACCGCCATCAGCTCCGAGCGGGTCATGTTGCCCACGTAGGAGCGGATCAGGAGCGGGGCCTCGGTCTGACCGACGAAGATGTTGGCCGAGGCGGACAGCGACTCGGGGCCGGACGTGCCCATCACCTTCGTCATCACGACCGCGAAGACCTTGACCACCCGCTGGATGACGCCGAGGTGGTAGAGCACCGCGACCACGCTCGAGAAGAAGATGATCGTCGGCAGCACCCGGAAGGCGAAGGGGACGTGCTCGAAGCCCTCGCCGAAGACGAACCGTGAGCCCTCGTCGGCAAACTCGAGGAAACCCGTCACGACTTCCGTCGCGCCGGCGAAGAAGGCTCGACCGGGGGCCGTCTTCAGAATCAGCAGGGCAAGGACGAACTGGATCGCGATGCCCGTAACCACGGTCCGCCAGCGGACCCCGAAGCGGTTCGTGGACAGCAGCCAGGCGATGCCCGGAATGACGAGGAGCCCGATCAGACCGGCCATCTATCGACTGACCGCCGGACCGGCAGCTAAGGACCGCTGGCTTTCAGGAAGCTGAAGTAGTCGCTGTCGGTCGACACGACCAACCAGGTGTTCGGGTCGATCGTCTTCTCGAAGGCCTCCATCGTGCGCAGGAACTCGTAGAAGTTCCTCGACTGGACCGACTGGTTGTAGGCCGAGGCGTAGATCTCGGTGGCCTCGGCGTCGGCCCGGCCCCGGATCTCCGTCGCCTGGCGGTAGGCCTCCGACTCGATCCGCTTCAGGTCGCGATCCATGTTGCCGAGAATCTCCGACGCCTGGCCCTGGCCCTGGGAGCGGAACCGGTCCGCGATCCGCTGCCGTTCCGAGATCATCCGGTTGAAGACGTCCGGCTCGACCTGCTGGCCGTAGTTGATGCGCCGGAACTGCACGTCCAGCACCTCGATGCCGAGATCGGCGGTCCGCTCCTGGGCCGCGACCAGGATGTCCTGGCGGATCTTGTCGCGGCCGGTGACGATCTCCTCGAGGCCTCCCCCGGCATCCGGATAGGACTCGTCCGCCGCCGCCTCGCGGTTCGTACTGCGGATCACCTCGATCAGATCGTGGTTGGCGATCGCGTTGCGGGTTTCACCGTCCAGGATGTCGTCGAGCCGCGACTGGGCGCCCAGCTCGTCGCGCAGGCGCTGGAAGAACAGCAGGGGATCCGAAATCCGCCACCGGGCGTAGGTGTCGACGAAGATGAACACCTTGTCGCGCGTCGGCAGTTCCTCGGCGGAGCCCTGCCACTCCAGGAAGCGGCGGTCGAAGTAGTGGGCCTTCTGGATGAAGGGCAGCTTGAACTTCAGCCCGGGAGTTTCGATCGCGTCGCCGACAGGAGCGCCGAACTGCGTGATGATCGCCTGGCGATCCTCGGGCACGATGAACAGCGCGTTGCTCGCGACGAGCAGCAGCACCAGGACCAGGAGGATGGTCAGGACCTTCACGGCGTTCCCTCCCCGGCCTGCTGGGCCGCGGCCTGACGCGTCGTCCTCGCGGCGCTGACTCCCTCGAAGCTCATGATCGGCGTCAGACCGTCGACGTCCTCGTCGACGACGATCTTCCGGCCCACCTTCGGCAGCACTCGCTCCATCGTTTCGATGAACAGCCGCTTGCGCGTCACCTCCGGCGCCTGGCGGAACTCCTCGTAGAGGGCGTTGAAACGGGTCGCGTCGCCCTGGGCCCGGTTCACCCGGTCGAGCGCGTAGCCCTCGGCCTGCTGGATCGTCTGCCGCGCCTGACCCTCGGCTCGCGGAATGACCCGGTTGTACTCGGCCTCGGCTTCGTTGACCAGCCGCTCGAGCTCCTGTTCGGCCTGATTGACGGCGTTGAAGGACGGCTTGACCGGCTCGGGCGGGTTGTTGCTCTGGAGCACCACCTGGTCGATGGCGATCCCGGTCTCGTACTGGTTGCACAACTCCTGCAGCTCGACCTTCACCGAGCCTTCGATCTCGGCCCGGCCGACGGTCAGCACTTCGTTCACCGTGCGGTCCCCGACCACCTTGCGCATCACCGCCTCGCTCATGTCGCGGAAGGTCTCGTCCAGGTTGCGAACCCGGAAGAGATACTGGTACGGGTCGACGACCCGATACTGCACCACCCACTCGACGACCGCGGCGTTCAGGTCGCCGGTCAGCATGTTCGCCTCGTCCGGGTTGGCCACGAAGGCGCTTCGCACCCCCACGCTCTCGCTGCTGAAGCCGAACTCCTGCTTCAACTGGCGCCTCACGGGCACCTTGGTCAAGTCGTCGACGAGCGGGATCTTGAAGCGCAGGCCCGGCTCGGTCGTGCCGGCGTACTTCCCGAGACGGAGGATGACCCCCACCTCCTCGGGCTGCACCGTGTACACGCTGGACAGGGCCAGAAGACCGGCCACCACCACGACGGCGATGATCTTCAGACCGCCCAGGCGCTCGCGCAGGGCCTTGGTCACATTGCCGAGATCGAGGGGGCTGTCGGCGCCGGGAAAGTTGTCAGACATAGCCAACGAGGCTATGCCATCGGCCCCCGGAAAACAACCGCCGGAGCGGTAGTCTCACCGCCTATGCCGCCGCGTTTCGACGACGACGGGAGGACGCTCCGGCTGTCCGTGGCGGACCTGCTCGAACACAGCGCCGCGAGGCACCTGGGGTTCGCCAACCGGGGCGGCTTCGAGCGCCTCTGGGTGGGCCAGGCGATCCACAGCCGTTACCAGGAGCAGGCGATGGAGCGCGAGCCGAGCTACCGCCGCGAGGTCGAGCTCTCGTTCGACTTCGAGCACCGGGGCTGGAAGGTGACCCTGAACGGCCGGGCCGACGGCCTCTACCGGGACGCGGACGGACGTCTGGCGATCGAGGAGATCAAGTCCGTGCGGCCCAACACGGAGCCCTCGCCGGCGTTGCTCGCCACCTACCGCCGGCAGGCCGCGATCTACGCCTGGATCGTCCACCGCTCGGGCGTCGCCGCCGCGCTGCCGGTGCGCGCCGAGCTCGTGCTGATCGAGATCGGCACCGCCGGGATCGACCGGCTCGACGTGGAACTCGACTTCGAGGAGCTCGACTCCGACATCCGGCTGCGACTCAACCGCCTCGTCCGCGAGTACGAGTCGGAGAGAGCCGAGCGCCAGCGCCGCGAGCTGGCCGCTGAACGCCTGGAGTTCCCCTTCCACCAGCCCCGGCCGGGCCAGCAGGAGATCATCGACCGCTCGGGCCTCGCCGTCGAGCAGCGCGAGCACCTGCTGGTCCAGGCGCCGACCGGGCTCGGCAAGACCGCCGCCGTCCTCTTCCCGGTGCTCCGCGAGGCGCTGGCTAACGACCTGCGGGTGTTCGTGCTCACGGCGAAGAACACGCAGCAGGCGATGGCCAACCGGGTGATCGACCTGCTGAACCGGGAGCGGGCCTTCCACGCCCTGCACCTCCGCGCCAAGGCGCGGATGTGCGCGAACGACGAGATCATCTGCCACGAGGACTACTGCCAGTACGCCCGCGACTACTACGTCAAGCTGCAGCGGAGCCAGGTCATCCCCCGGCTGCTCGACGGCCATGGCCTGCTGGAACCGGACACGATCTTCGACGTCTCGAAGGGGGTTCGGGCCTGCCCGTTCGAGATCAGCCTCGAACTCGGCCGGCGCGTGCAGGTCGTGGTCGGCGACTACAACTACGCCCTCGACCCCTTCGTCAAGCTGACCGAGTTCCAGGGCGACGCCGACCTGTCCGGCACCGTCCTCGTCGTCGACGAGATCCACAACCTGATCGACCGCGGCCGCGGCTACTACAGCCCGGAACTCTCCGCGGCGAGCTGCCGGGCGGCTCGCGCGGGTCTGCGACGGGCCGGCCGCGGCACGGAGGGAGGACCGACGGAGCGCCTGCGGGAGCTCTGCGCCGCCCTGGAAGAACTGATCCAGCGCGAGGTCGACCTGGCAGTAGACGCGCCCGACCGCAACGCCGTGGCCGAGGGCGCCGCCCCCGAAGAACAGCTCTGGCGCCTGCGGGCCGCCTTCGACCGAGGCTTCGTGGACTACCTGGAGTTTCGCCGCGACACCCGCTCCTTCGCCGCGAACGACGCCTTCGTCGAGCTCTACTTCGAGCTGCTGCGGTTCCTGAACACACTCCAGCTCGCCTCGCAGCCGAAGCACGCCGAGTCCTTCAGCTTCCTGTTCCGGCGGATCGACCGGGCGCCCAGCCTGGCCATCCTGTGCAAGGACGCGAGCTCCTTCCTGGGAGCCACGATCAACCGCTGCCGCTCGACGATCGGCCTGTCCGCGACCCTGCAGCCGTTCGAGTTCTACCGCGACCTGCTCGGCCTCGACCCGGACCGCACTTCGACCCTCGAGGTGCCGAGCGCGTTCCCGGCCGGGAACCGGCGGGTCGTCGTCGACACGTCCGTCACGACGACATACCGGACCCGCGACGACAACTACGGCCCGATCGCCGAGCGGCTGGCCGAGTTCGCCCGGTCCGTGCCGGGGAACTCGATGGCGATCTTCCCCAGCTACCGGTTTCTCGCCGAGGTCCAGGAGCGGCTGCCCGACTGCGGCCGCAACGTGGTCGTCCAGCAGCAGACGACCAGCGAAGCGCGGCGCCAGGAAGTGCTCGACACGCTGACCAGTCCGCTCGCCGGCGACACCCTGCTCCTCGCCGTCGCGGGCGGAGTGTTCTCCGAAGGCGTCGACTACCCGGGCGACGCGCTGCTCGCCGTGGCCGTGGTCGGCCCCTGCCTGCCCGCGGTGACGATGGAGCAGAAGCTGCTTCAGACCTACTACGACGAGCGCTTCGAGCGCGGCTTCGAGTACGCCTTCGTCGTCCCCGGGATGACCCGCGTGGTCCAGGCCGCCGGCCGGCTGATCCGCTCCGCCGAAGACCGCGGCGTCATCGCCCTCTTCGACCGCCGGTTCCTGCAGCGCCCGTACCGGCGCCACCTCCCCTCCGAGTGGTGGCCCGACCCGGTCGACGATGAGGAAGTCGATCTCGCCGGCCATCCGGCCACCACCGCCGCCGCCTTCTTCAGCTGGGTGCGCGGGTCTTCTGACCCGCTGCCGCCGAAGGCGGCCGAGAATCCGCACCGGCCGAAGGCCGGTTCCACTTCCGACGACGCGTCGTAGAACCGGTCGTGACCCCGCTCCTCCACCGGATCGAACGCTTCATCCTCGGGGCCGAAGGCGACTTCGACGAACTCGCCGCCGCCGCCGCCCGCTTCGGCTACGAGCGGGTCGAGCCGTACCGCCGGCTCTGCGATCGCCGCGGCGTCAGTCCCGCCACGCTCGACGACTGGCGCGCCGCCCCGGCCGTGCCCACCTCCGCCTTCAAGTCGCTGCGGCTCGCCGCCGCCGAACCGCTGGAGACCTTCCGAAGCAGCGGCACCACCCGCGGCGCGGAACGCCGGAGCGTCCACTACCACCCCTACCCCGATCTCTACCGGACAGTGATCGACGCCACCTTCGCCGCCGCCTGCCTGCCGGCCGGCTCCGGACGTGTACCGATCCTCTCCCTCATCCCCGACCGCGCGATCGCTTCCGACTCCTCCCTCTCGTTCATGGCGGCTCACGTCTTCGAGCGCCACGCCGCGGTCGGCAGCGCCTGGGCGGTCCGGGAAGGCGGCATCGACCTGGACCTCGCCTGCCGCTGGCTGCGCGCGCAGGTCGAAGATGAAGCCGTCCTCGTTCTCGCGACCGCCCTGGCCCTCGTCCTGCTGCTCGACCGGCTCGAAGACGAAGCGGGAGGAGCGATCCGGCTGCCGCCGGGCAGCCGCGTCTTCGAGACCGGCGGCTTCAAGGGCCGCGCCCTGGAGACCACGCCCGAAGCGGTCCGGCGACGCGCCCGCGCCCTGCTCGGCCTCGCGCCAGACGCCGTCGTACGCGAGTACGGCATGACGGAACTGACCAGCCAGGCCTACTCCCGGCCCGGCGGCGAGCGGCTGCGCACGCCGCCCTGGATGCCGTTCCGCGTGCTGGACCCCGACACGCTCGAAGAGGCCGAGGACGGCCAGACAGGCCTGCTGGCGTTCTTCGATCTCGCCAACCTCGGCTCCGTCTGCCACGTCCTGACCGAGGACCTCGGCGTCCGGGAAGGTGACGCCTTCCGACTGCTCGGCCGAGCCAGCGGCGCGGAACTCCGCGGTTGCTCGTTGACCGCTGAGGAACTTGGCACCGCGTGACCGTTCTCTCGCTCCAGGTCGCTGCCCACTGGGTGCGCCGGCGCCCCCGCCGGCATCCGGCGCGCAGCGCCGGCTCCGCATGACCTCACCCGTAGCCACCGCTCGAAGCCTGGCCGCTCCGGCTCTGCGCGCCACCTCCAGCCAGGACCTCCTCGCCGCCTGGAACGACACCCTCGCCGCCTTCCTCGATCCAACGAGCCCCGAGCGCCGCAACCTCGATCCCGACCTGCTGCAGTCCACGGGCCTCTCGCCGGCGGGCCTCGACCACGGCCTTCGCACCATCGGCAACGGCATGCTCGGCGAGCCCGCCGCAACCGAACTCGCCCGCCCGCACCGCCAGAACGAAGACGGCTTCAGCCTCGTCGTCCTGCCCGCCGAGCCTCCCGGACTGATCCTCCAGTCCCTCCTGCCCGCGCTCGCCGCACGCGCTCCCGTCCTGTTCAAGTCCTCCCGTGCCGAGCCCCACTTCGCACCGGCATTCCTCGCTGCCCTCGGCCAGCGATTGCCCGCTCTGGGCCACGCCTACGCCGTCGCCACCTGGACCGGCGGCGACCCGGAAGTCGAGGCGCCGCTCCACGCTACGGCCCGCCTCGTCGTGGCCTACGGCGGCGAGGAGACGGTCGGCGCCCTGCAAGCCGCCGCCCCCGGCCCGATCGTCACCTTCGGCCCGAAGCTCAGCGTCGGCTGGGTCGGCCCGGGCGCCGACCCGGAGCGAGCCGCCCGCGGCATGGCGGTCGACATCGCGACCTTCGACCAGCGCGGTTGCCTCTCCATCCACGCCGTCTTCACCGATCCAGCGATCGCCGGCGTCTTCGCCACCGCCCTGGCCAGCGCCCTCAACGAACTCGCCACCGAACTGCCCCCCGGCCACGGCAATGCCGCCGGCCGCGCCGGCGTCCGCCTGGCCCGCGAGGACGCCGACCTCCGCGGCCTGACCTGGTACGGCCACGCCCTCGACGACGGCACCGTCATCCTGGAGAACGACGTGCGGATCAGTCCCTCACCAGGCCTCCGCACCGTTCGCATTCATCCTGCCGAGGGCGTTCCGCCGCTCGACGACTGGTACGGCCGGCTTCAGGGCCTCGCCGTCGCAGGCGAACTGCCTCCAGCGGTCCATGAGGCCTTCCTCGAAGCCGGAGTCTCGCGCTTCGCCCCGGCCGGCCAACTCCAGACCACCGACGCAGCCTGGCGAAACGACGGCATCGATCTGGCCGCCGAGTTCGCCTACGGTTCCGGTGGCAGCCCCGACACCGTCTCGGCCACCACGCCGTCCTTGACCCGGAACGACCGCGGCAGCGTCCGGTAGAGCGGCGCCAGGAAGGTCGGCGGGGCTTCGCGGATCTCGAAGGCGGGGCCGTACGACCAGAAGAACGCCCGGTTCTCGTCCGGCGTCGCGGAGCTGAGGACCCACATCCGGCCGCCGGCGAAGACGTGCTGGTTCAGGCCGTCGACGGCCTTGCCGAGGTCCTCGTCGAGGTCGGCGATGACCAGCCAGTGCTCGCCTTCCTCCAGTTCCGGCACGACCGTGCTCAGGCAGAGCCGGCTGTCGCCGTCGCCGCTGCAGATCTCGTCGATCACAAGGTCCGGCTTCAGCCGGGTCGCGAGGTTGTCGAGCGGGAGGTCCGGCGCGGCCCGGGCGAAGGCGAGCAGCCCCACGGTCAGGGTGCCGACGACGGCGAGCCGGATCCAGGGCGCGCCCTCGGCCGCGCGCCGGCCGAGGAACGCCAGCGCCAGCGCCGGCACCATGAGCGCCAGGTCCTGCCAGAACGCCTCCGCCGGCGTGCGCTCGACCAGGTTGCCGAAGCAGCCGCAGCCGGCTTCGTCCTCGGTCGCGATGCCCCGCAGGTCGCGGTAGTAGGCGCGGCCGGTGAGAAACAGGAAGAAGGCGACGAGGAGCGCCGACGGCCCGAGCACCCACACCCGGCGAAGCCCCAGGATCAGCGCGCTGCCGAGACCCATCTCGAGCGCCAGCGCGATCGCCGTGACCACGACGGCCGGCAGCAGGAAGTCGAGGCCCTCGATCTCGACCAGCTTGACGAACGCCTGCGGGTCGAGCGCCTTGACGACGCCCCCGAACACCAGCACGGCGCCCAGAAAGGCGCCTCCGGCCCAGCCGACGACGGGGAGCACGGAGTCCAGCGCCCCACCAGGCGCAGCCGCCCGGGTCCTCCGGCGCACCTCACTCGGCATGGTCGTCGCTCGTCCGTCTGATGTCCATGCGTTGCTATCCTGACCGGGGCTCGGCGAGCGCAGATTACCCCATGATTTCCATCTCCAACCTCGCCAAGAGCTTCGGCGAGCAGACCCTGTTCGAGGGCGCGACCGTCCGCTTCGCCAAGGGCGAGCGGTACGGCATCGTGGGCTCGAACGGATCGGGGAAGTCGACCCTCCTGCGCATCCTGAGCGACGAGGAACCCGCTAGCGAGGGCTCGATCTCCATCCCCAGACGTTGCCGGCTCGGCGTGCTGAAGCAGGACCACTTCGAGTACGAGGAAGTGCCCATCCTCGACGTCGTCATGATGGGCAACGCCGAGCTCTGGGACGCGATGGTCGAGAAGGACCGCCTGCTCGAGCGTGCAGACGAGCACTTCGACGGCGACCGCTACGCCGAACTCGAGGAGGTCGTCATGCGCTGGGACGGCTACTCCCTGGAGTCGCGCGCGGCCGAGATCCTGGAGGGACTGGGAATCGACACGGAGGTCCACCGGGAGCCGCTGTCGATCCTCTCCGGCGGCTTCAAGCTCCGTGTGCTGCTGGCCCAGACGCTGGCCGCCGCCCCGGACGTCCTGCTGCTCGACGAGCCGACGAACCACCTCGACATCCTGTCGATCCGCTGGCTCGAGAAGTTCCTGACCGACTTCAAGGGAGTCGTCGTCGTCGTCTCCCACGACCACCGCTTCCTCGACAACGTCTGCACCCGGATCCTCGACATCGACTACGAGACCCTGACCGTCTATCCCGGCGCCTACTCCAACTTCGAGCAGAAGAAGGTCGAGGAGCGCGCCCGCCGGGAGGCCGAGATCGCGCAACGCCAGCAGGAGATCGACCACCACCAGAAGTTCGTCGACCGCTTCCGCTACAAGGCCAGCAAGGCCCGCCAGGCCCAGAGCCGCGTGAAGCTGATCAACCGGATGACGATCGAGCCGCTGCCGCAGAGCTCGCGCCGCTACCCGCTGTTCCGCTTCGACTCACGGCGTCCGTCGGGAAAGCGCGTACTGACGCTCGAGGGCATCTCGAAGAGCTACGGCGACAACCAGGTGCTCGACGACGTCTCGCTCGAAGTGGGCCGCGGCGAACGGGTGGCGGTGATCGGGCCGAACGGCATCGGCAAGTCGACCCTGCTCAAGATCGCGCTCGGCGAGGTCCGGGCCGACGCCGGAGAGATCGACTGGGGGTACGAGACCCACCCCGGCTACTTCGCCCAGGACCATCGCCAGCAGTTGCTCGACAGGGACGGCGCCGAGCGAAAGACGGTCGAGAGCTGGCTCTGGGAGTGCTGCCCGGGCGAGCCGATCGGCTTCGTCCGCGGCCAGCTCGGCGCCGTCCTCTTCACGAAGGACGAGGCGATCAAGCGGATCGGCAGCCTCTCCGGCGGCGAGGCCGCGCGCCTCCTCTTCTGCCGCCACGTCGTCCTCAAGCCGAACGTACTCGTGCTGGACGAGCCCACCAACCACCTCGACCTGGAGGCGATCGAGGCCCTGATCGAGGGGCTGTCCGCCTACGAGGGCACGCTGCTCCTCGTCTCCCACGACCGCTGGTTCGTGAGCCGCCTGGCGACCCGGATCATCGAGATCTCGGACCAGGGCGTGAACGACTTCCTCGGCAGCTACGACGAATACCTGGAGCGCCTGGGCGACGACCACCTCGACCGGTCGGCCGCGCTCCAGCGGGCCAGGCAGGAGAAGAGGGACAAGAAGGCGGCGGCGCGGGCCGGGTAGACCCGCGATTCGTCGGTGCGCCGGCCTTCTGGCCGGCTTCTTCCGCGGGCAGCCGTCGTGCGAACCGCTCCCTTTACACGCCGAAGTAGCGCGCGTCCGGGTGGTGGAACACGAGCGCCGAGACGGTCGCCTCCGGGTCCATCATGTCGCCTTCGGTGAGCTCGACGCCGATATCGGCGGGCTCGAGCGCCGCAAAGAGCTGGCGCTGGCCGGCGAGATCGGGGCAGGCGGGATAGCCGAAGGAGTAGCGCTTGCCGCGGTACTTCGCGGCCAGGCGTTCGCGGGGCGTCATCTTCGGCGGATCGGGGAAGCCGAGTTCGGCCCGCAGCCGCTGATGCAGGAGTTCCGCCGCCGCTTCGGCGGTCTCCAGCGCCAGGGCCGCGTAGGCGTGGCTCTTCAGGTACTCGCCTTCGCGTTTGAACCGCTCCGCCGTCTCGCGCACGCCGGCGCCGGCGGTGACGACGAAGAGGGCCACATGGTCGGCCTGCGGCAGCACGTAGTCGGCGAGGCATAGCCCGTCCTCGCGCGGCTGGCGGGGCAGCAGCCACTCCGCCGCCGCTCTCTCCGCTCCGCCACCGTCCGGCTCGAGCAGGATCAGCCGGTTGCCCTCGCTCCGCGCGGGGAAGAACCGCCACGCGCCGCGCGCCTCCATTGCTCCCCGGGCGAACTCCTTGAGTTCCTCGACCACCGACTCGACCTTGAGGAGCTTGGAATCACCGGCCGCGCGCAGGCGCTCCACCGAGCCCTTCAGGCCGAGGTGCTTGGCGTAGAGCATCTGCAGGTTGAGATGCGGCCACACCTCGTCGAGATCGAAACGCGCGGCGTGGCGCTCGAGATCGGGCGGCACGGGCGGCGCGACGTCGGCGCGTACGGTCGAACTCCGCCGCTCCGCCACCGGCGCCGCCTTCGCCCCCGCGCCGACCCGCGCCGGCGCGCTGTCCCGCTCGCGCAGCGCCTCGATCCGCTCGAGTACCGCGCCCCGGCGGTCGCCGTCGCAGAGCCGCTCGATCAGGTCGAGACCGCTCATCGCGTCGCCGGCGTAGGTGCAGACGCCTCCGTACTCCGGAGCGATCCGGTTGTGCGTGAACCGCCTGGTCAGCGCCGCCCCGCCGACCACCAGGTCCGTGTCGATGCCGGCGTCCCGCAGGTCGCCGGCGGTGGCGACCATCTGCTGGGCGCTCTTGACCAGGAGGCCGGACAGGCCGATCACGTCCGGGCCGTGCTGACGGGCCGCCTGGATCAACTGCTCGCTCGGCACCTTGATCCCCAGGTTGGTCACCTCGAAGCCGTTGTTCGTCAGGATGATGTCGACGAGGTTCTTGCCGATGTCGTGGACGTCGCCCTTGACGGTGGCGAGGATCACCCGGCCGCGGGTCATGCCCTCCATCCGCTCCATGTGCGGTTCGAGCTGGTCGACGGCCGCCTTCATCACCTCGGCGCTCTGCAGCACTTCGGCCACGATCAGTTCGTTGGCGTTGAACAGCCGGCCGACCTCGGCCATGCCGGTCATCAGCGGTCCGTTGATGATGTCGAGCGGTTCGGGCCAGCGCGGGTCGGCGAGCGCCGCGTCCAGGTCCGGGCGGAGCCCCTCCTTGCTGCCCTCGACCACCGAGCGCGAGAGCCGCTCCGGCAGGGGCAGCAGATCCCGCGGCGCCTGTTCCTGCCAGCCCTTGCGCTCGCGGAACGCGGCGGTGAACGCCTCGACCGCCCGCTGTCCCGCCTCGACGTCGCCGGGCCGCAGCTCGAGCAGGGCCTCCGCCAGCACCCGTTCCGCCACCGGGATCTCGGCGTAGCGGGCCAGCCCCTGGGTGTTGACGATCGCCGCGTCCAGACCCGCCTGGGTGCAGCGGTAGAGGAAGACCGAGTTCAGGATCTCGCGGCCCGCGAGCGGCAGGCCGAAGCTGACGTTCGAGATGCCGAGGATCGTCCGGGTACCGGGGAACGCCTCCCGCACGCCACGCACGCCCTCGATCGTCGCCCTGGCCGAGCCCAGGTAGGCCTCGTCGCCCGTGCCGCAGGGGAAGACGAGCGGGTCCCACCAGATCTCCTGGGGTTCCAGGCCCCACTTCCCCGTCAGGAGTTCGTAGGACCGGGCGGCGACTTCGAGCTTCCGCTCCACGGATACCGCCATGCCCTGCTCGTCGATCAGGCCGACGATCACCGCGCAGCCGAACTCCTTCGCCAGCGGCACGACGCGCTCGAAGCGCTCCAGCCCGTCCTCCAGGTTGATCGAGTTGAGGATCGACCGCCCCTGGCACCAGGTAAGCGCCCGGGCCATCACGTCGTGATCCGTGCTGTCGATCATCAGCGGCACCTTGACCCGGCGCACCAGCCGCTCCAGGAACCGCTCCATGTCGGCGATCTCGTCGCGCTCCGGGTCCTGAAGGCAGACGTCGACGACCTGGGCACCGCTTTGCACTTGGGCCCGCCCCACCTCGGCCGCCGCTTCGTACTCGCCCTCGCGGATCAGCCGCTTGAACTTGCGGCTGCCGAGGACGTTCGTGCGCTCGCCGACCAGGAGCGGCCGGTTGTCCTCGGTGAGTTCGGCCACATCGAGACCGGACACCAGACAGCGGCGATGATCCGCGGGCTGCCGCGGGGACCGCCCGCGCACGAGGTCGGCGAACGTCTCGATGTGTTCCGTGGTCGTACCGCAGCAGCCGCCGACCAGGTTCACCCAGCCATGGTCCAGGAAGCGGGAGAAGACGGCCCGGAAGTCATCCGGCGTCTGGGTGTAGCAGCCGTCCTCGTCGGGCAGGCCGGCATTCGGCACGCAGCCGACCCGCGTGCGGCAGATCTCGGACAGCGCGCGCAGGTGATCGAACATCTGGTCGGGCCCGGTGGCGCAGTTGAGACCGACGTAGAGCAGGTCGCGGCGGTCCCGGTGCAGAAGCGAGGCCATGAGCGCCTCGACCTCCTGGCCGCCGAGCATGGTGCCGGTCGTCTCGATCGTCACCGACACCGCCACCGGCAACCGGAAGCCCAGCTCCGCGAACGCCAGCTCGATGCCCAGAAGCCCCGCCTTGACGTTGCGCGTGTCCTGGCAGGTCTCGAGCAGCAGGTAGTCGGCGCCACCCGTGGCGAGGCCCAGTGCCTGGACGTGGAAATCGTCCCGCAACTGCTCGAAGGTAACGCCGCCGGTCACCGAGATCGCCTTCGTCGTCGGCCCCATCGAGCCGCAGACGAAGCGCTCCCCGTGCGCCTCGGCACAGGCCTGCCGCGCCAGTTCGGCCGCCCGCCGGTTCAGTTCGAGAGCACGCTCCCCGAGGCCGTACTCCGCAAGCACCAGGGGCGTGCCGCCGAAGGTGTTCGTCTCGACGATGTCCGCGCCGGCCCCGAGGTAGGAGCGGTGAACATCGAGTACGACGTCCGGCCGCGTATCGACCAGGATCTCGTTGCAGCCCTCGAGTTCCTCGCCGCCGAAGTCCGCGGGACCGAGGTTGGCCGCCTGAAAGGCCGTGCCCGTGGCGCCGTCCAGCACGAGGATCCGCCGCTCGAGGGCGGCGACGAGTGCGCGCTCGCGGGCGGCGCGGTCTTGCGGCTGGGTGTTCACTTCGTTCGTTTCCGCGGCTGGTCGTTCAGCCGAGAGGGGACGCTAGCAGCGGAGGTGCCGGCCGGAAGGCCGGCGCACCGACAATCCTTACCGCGGCAGTCGGGGCCAGAGCCTGGTGGCGAGCAGGGCGCCGACGGCAACGCCCACGGCGTCGGCGACCAGGTCCATCCATTCGCCCGACCGGTAGCCGAGCAGCATCTGGGCGATCTCGATCGCGCCGCCATAGGCGACGGCGCCGGCCGCCGCGGCGACCACGCCGCGTATCCGCCCCGCGCGCGCCGCCTGGCCGCACCAGACCCAGGCGAGGAGGGCGAACAGCACGCCGTGAGCGACCCAGTCCCAGGGCGCCTCCGCCGCCACCCGGGGCGCGTCGCCCAGAAGCAGGGCCAGAAGGCGCACCACGCTCCGCTCGAGGGGCTCCGCGAACAGCGGCGCCGGCAGCAGGAGAAACAACGCGATCGCGCCGGCGACGCCGACCGAGAGCAGCCGCCAGGTGGGCGCGAGGCGCCGCCGGGGGGCGTCAGCGCGGTCCGACGAACCCCTCCTTCTCCAGGTGAAGGATGACCTGCTGGGCGGCCTCCTCGGCCGTGATGTCCGTGGTGTCGATGACCATGTCCGGATTCTCAGGCACCTCGTACGGATCCGAGATGCCGGTGAACGCGTCGATCAGTCCCGCCCGGGCCTTCGCGTAGAGGCCCTTCACGTCGCGCTCCTCGCAGACGTCGAGCGGCGTCGCCACGTGAACCAGCATGAACCCGCCTCCGGCCTCGATCATCTCCCGCACATCCTGACGCACGTTCTCGTACGGCGCGATCGGAGCGCAGATGGCGATGCCGCCGTTCTTCGTGATCTCCGAAGCGACGAAGCCGATGCGGCGGATGTTGATGTCCCGGTGCTCCCTGGAGAACCCCAGCTCGGACGACAGGTTCGTCCGCACGATGTCGCCGTCGAGCAGGGTCACGGGCCGGCCCCCGGCCTCCAGGAACTTGACCAGCAGCACGTTGGCGATCGTCGACTTGCCGGCGCCCGAAAGCCCGGTGAAGAAGACGGTGAAGCCCTGGCTGCTGCGCGCGGGGTGGCTGCGGCGCAGCTCCCGGGCCACCTCCGGGAACGTGAACCACTCCGGGATCGGCAGGCCCCGGCGCAGCCGGCGGCGGAGGTCGCTGCCCGAGATCGACAGCGTCCGCTCCCCCTCCTTCACGTTGTCGACCGGTTCGTACGAGTCCCGATCCTCCACGTAGACCATCATCCGGAAAGGGACCATCTTCACGCCGAGCTCCGCCTCGTGCTCGACCATCAGTTCCTGGGCGTCGTACGGGCCGTAGAAGGGCTTGCCCTGCGAGTCCTGGCCCGGTCCAGCGTGGTCGCGGCCGACGATCAGGTGGGTGCATCCGTAGTTCCTGCGGATCAGGGCGTGCCAGAGCGCCTCGCGCGGACCGGCCATCCGCATCGCGAGAGGCAGCAAGGCCAGCTCGGCGGTGTGGCGCGGATAGTGGCTCAGGACCTTGCGGTAGCAACGAACGCGCGTGTAGTGATCGAGGTCTCCCGGCTTCGTCATGCCGACGACCGGGTGGATCAGCAGGTTCGCCTCCAGGTCCCGGGCCGCCCGCAGGGTCAGCTCGAAGTGCGCCCGGTGCATCGGGTTGCGGGTCTGGAAGGCGATCGCCGTCTTCCAGCCGAGTTGCGCGAAGCGTCGCCGCAACTGTTCAGGCGTCTTGCGCAGTCCGGGGAAGTCGTAGTGCCGCGGCGGCTGGACCCCTTCGATCCTGCCGCCCACGGACACGGTGTTCGTCCGCTGGTAGAGATGGGCAACGCCGGGATGAGCCTGGTCGAGGGTTCCGTAGACGAGCTCCGCTTCCTTGCGCCGGTCGTGCTCCCAGACGTCGTCCACCGTGAGCACCGCCAGCGCCAGCCCCTCCAGGTCGCGCAGAGCCAGCTTCGATCCCGCTTCCAGCCCGTCGGCCGCCTCAGGCGTGACGTCGAGGGTGATCGGAATCGGCCACAGCGCCCCGGAAGGAAGGCGCATCGTCTCGCAGACGCTGTCGAACGCGGCCCGGTTCATGAACCCGTCGAGCGGCGCGAATCCGCCGCACATCAGCAGCTCCAGATCGCAGATCTGGCGCGGCGTCAGGGTCCAGGAAGGCCACTCGCGCGATCCCTCCCGCAGTTCGTTCAGGCGTTCCGGCGCGGCGATCAGCGGCCGCGGCGTGCCGCCGCGCCGCGCCAGTTGCGGCTCGGTCATCATCTGCTCCGTCGACGTCGTCGTAGTGCGGCCCAGCAGCGCCCGGCCGGGCCGGGCACTCTAGCAGCCCGCTAAGGTTCCGTCCTTACCAGCCGAACGGATCGGCCCCGGGGAGCAACCATGGTCTGGGAGCGGGAGATCGAGGAACTGAGGCGGCGCCGCGAGTTCGCCCGGCAGATGGGCGGCGAAGCCGGCATCGCGGAGCAGCACCGCCGCGGCAAGCTGACCATCCGGGAGCGTCTGGACGTGTTCACCGACGAGGGCTCGTTCCAGGAGATCGGCGAACTCGCCGGCGTGGCCAGCTACGACGGCAACGAGCTCCAGGACGTCCGGCCCTCGAACCGGGTCATCGGCCTCGCGCGACTCAACGGCCGCCGGGCCGTGCTGAACGGCGGCGACTTCACCGTCCGCGGCGGCGCCTCCGACGCGTCGATCGGCGACAAGAGCGGCCACGCCCAGAAGCTGGCGCTGGGCTGGCGCCTGCCCTACGTGCGCCTCCTCGACTCGACCGGCGGCAGCGTGAAGACCTTCGAGAAGATCGGACGCACCTACATCCCGACCAACCCCGCCACCCCGGGCATCGAGGACCTGCTCTGCAGGGTGCCGGTGGTCGCCGCGGTGCTCGGTTCGGTGGCCGGGCTGCCGGCGGTGGAGGCCTGCCTCGCCCACTTCAACGTGATGGTCCGGGGCACGAGCCAGGTGTTCCCGGGGGGCCCCCCGGTCGTCAAGGCCGCGCTCGGCATCGACATCACGAAGGAGGATCTCGGCGACGAGCGCACCCAGGTGTTCGGCAGCGGCGTGATCGACAACCTCGCCGACTCCGAGGAAGAGGCGTTCGCGATGCTCAAGCAGTTCCTGAGCTACCTGCCGGACAGCGTCTGGCAGATGCCGCCCCGGGGCGACACCCACGACGACCCGGCGCGCCGCGAGCCGTCGCTGCTGTCCACCATCCCGCGCGAGAAGAACAAGGCCTACGACCCGAGAGCAATCCTCGACGCGGTGCTCGACCGCGACTCGTTCTTCGAGATCACGCCGCACTACGGACGCTCCCGCATCGTCGGACTCGCCCGCGTCAACGGCTATCCGGTCGGCACGATGATCAACAACCCGAGCCATCTCGGCGGCTCGATGAGCGTCGCCGCGGGCACCAAGGTGATCCGCTTCCTGCAGCTCTGCGACACCTTCCACCTGCCGATGGTGTACTTCGCCGACGAGCCCGGCTTCATGGTCGGCCCGGAGCAGCAGCGCCAGGGCATCGTCCGCGCCGGCGCCAAGATGCTCTGCGCGACGCTTCGAACCCGCGTGCCGTGGCTCACGATCGTCATCCGGCAGCTCTACGGCGTCGCCGGCCAGTGCCACGATCGCCCGAGCGGCATGTTCCGGCGCGTGGCCTGGCCGTCCGGCCACTGGGGGTCCATGCACATCTCCGGCGGCGTGACCGCCGCCTACCGGCGCATCATCCGGGAGTCCGACGACCCCGCCGCCAAGCAGAAGGAGATCGAGGACCGCCTCGAGGCCCTGGCGTCGCCGTTCCGCACCGCCGAGGCCTTCAACATCGAGGAGATCATCGATCCCCGCGAGAGCCGGCCGATGGTCTGCGACTTCATCGACACCGCCCAGGCGGTTCTGGAGACCCAGCTCGGACCGAGCCCGACGCCGTACATGCCGTAGCCGGCCTCAGACGTCGGGATGCCGCAGGTGCCAGTCGGTGGCCTGCTCGTAGGCGTGGGCGAGACGGCAGAGCGTCGGCTCGCTCAGGTCGCGGCCGACGAGCTGCAGGCTGTGGGGCGCTCCCGCGGCCGAGAAGCCGCAGGGCAGGGAGATCGTCGGCGTGCCGGCGAAGTCGGCGGGCACGGTGAAGAGCTGGATGCTGCCGAGCGGCGGATCGAAGGTCGCGGCGAACGACTCCAGGGCCTCGGTGAACGCCCCGACCGTGTCGTAGCCCATCGCGTCCGTCATCGGCAGCGCGGCCACGTTGGACGGGCAGACCAGCGCGTCGACCGTCGACAGCATCGCCTCGAAGCGCTCGCTGAACGCCTCGCGCCGTTCGGTCGCCTCGGCGTACGCCTCGTCGCTCACCTGTGAGCCGAAGGCCAGGAACTCGCCGAAGTACGGCCCGTAGTCGGCGGCGCGGCTGGGGTAGGTCGCGGCATGCGCCCGGACGGCCTCGTAGGAGCAGAGGGGCCACCAGTCGCCGAAGGGCGCCGCCGGCATCTCGACCTCCGTGACCTCGGCGCCCAGGCCGGCCAGCACCCGCAACGCCTCCTCCACCGCGGCGGCCACCACCGGGTCGACGCCCTCCGATGCGTACCGCCGGTCGAAGCCGAGCCGCATCCCGGCGATGTCGCCGTCGAGCGCGGGCAGGATGGACGGCGCCGCCGCGTCGAGCGCCGTCGAGTCGTTCGCGTCGACGCCGGCGATCGCTTCGAGCATGATCGCCGCATCGGCGACGGTCCGCGTCATCGGCCCGATGTGGTCGAGCGAGCCCGCGAGTTCGAGCACGCCATGGCGGCTGACCCGCCCCCAGGTCGGCTTCAGCCCGACGATCCCGCACTGGGCCGACGGAAAGCGGATCGATCCGCCGGTGTCCGAGCCGAGCGACCCGAAGCAGAGGCCCGCCGCCGTCGCCACGCCCGAGCCGCTCGACGAAACGCCCGTCCACAGGCCTTCGTCCCAGGGGTTGACGGGGATGTCGAAGTCCGGGTGGTAGGCGCCCATCGCGCCTTCGGTCAGGCTGAGCTTGCCGAGCAGCACCGCACCGGCGTCGTGGAGCCTGGAGACGACGGTCGCGTCGTAGTCCGGAACGAAGTCGGCCAGGACCGAGAGGGCGCCCATCGTGCGCACGCCCTTCGTGTAGCAGAGGTCCTTGACGGCGATGGGGACCCCGTGCAGCGGCCCCCGGTAGCGCCCGCCCTCGATCTCCGACTCGGCCGCCCGGGCCGCGGCCAGCGCCTGGTCGGCCATCACGGTGGCGTAGCTCCTGAGCCGTCCGTCGACGGCCGCGATCCGGCCGAGCATCGTCTCGGTCAGCGCGACCGGCGAGAGTTCGCGGGCCTCGATCAGGCGCGCGACGTCGCGCAGGCTCTTGTAGTGGATCGGTACATCACCCATCGAACTTCCTTCCAGCGGCGTTCCGGCGGGCCGCTCGTCCGCGGCGCAGGATCCGAACAACGGCACGGCCGCGCCCGTCCCGATCAGCCCGAGGGCCCTGCGGCGCGTCAACCGCATCCGAGGGCTTCGAGATCCGCGTCGACCATCATCTCGACCAGTTGGCGAAAAGCGACACGCGGACGCCAGCCGAGACGCTCCCGGGCCAGACTCGCGTCGCCGCGCAGCGTCGGGACCTCGGCCTTGCGGAAGTGCCGGGAATCGACCGTGACCAGCACCCGGCCATCCTCCGCCACGCCCTGCTCCTCCACGCCCTCGCCACGCCAGGCGAGCGGCATCCCGGCGCGCGCGAAGGCGATCTCGCAGAACTCGCGGACGCTGTGGGTCTCGCCGGTGGCGATGACGTAGTCCTCGGCGGCTTCGGCCCGCAGCATCAGGCGCATCGCCTCCACGTAGTCACCGGCGAAGCCCCAGTCGCGGCGCGAGTCCAGGTTGCCCAACGCCACGCCTTCCTGCAGGCCCGCCCGAATCCGGGCCGCCGCCAGCGTGATCTTCCGCGTGACGAAGCTCTCGCCCCGCCGCGGCGACTCGTGATTGAACAGGATTCCGTTCACGGCGAACAGGCCATAGGCCTCGCGGTAGTTCCGGGTGATGTGGAAGCCGTAGGCCTTCGCCGCCGCGTACGGGCTGCGCGGGTAGAAGCGCGTCGTCTCGCGCTGCGGCGACTCCTCCACCAGGCCGTAGATCTCGGATGAGGACGCCTGGTAGAAGCGCGCCTCCGGCGCCTGCCGACGGGCCGCTTCGAGCAGGTGCAGAACGCCCAGGCCGGTGACCTCGCTGGTGGCCCCCGGCAACTCGAACGAGACCTGGACGTGGGACTGCGCGCCGAGGTTGTAGATCTCGTGGGGCCGCACCTCGGCGACGGCGCGGTGCAGGGACGAGGCGTCGGTGAGATCGCCGGCGATCAGGCGGAGCCGCCGTCCCGAGCCGCCGCGGCCGTCCAGCAGGTGGTCGATCCGCCCGGTGCCGCCGCTCCGCGCCACCGGCCGCACCAGCCCCCAGACGTCCGAGCCCTCCTCGAGCAACTGCTCTGCGAGATACGAACCGTCCTGGCCGGTCACGCCGGTGATGAGAGCCCGCCGCGCGGCGGTGTCCCCGCTCAAACCAGCTTCAGCAGGTGGCCCATCTTGTCCCGCTTGACCCGGAGATAGTCGCGGTTCGATTCGGTCGCCTCGATCTCGATCGGCACGCGTTCGACGATCTCCAGGCCGTAGCCGGAGAGGGCGATGTACTTGTGCGGGTTGTTCGTCATCAGCCGCATCCGGCGAACGCCGATGTCGCGGAGAATCTGCGCTCCGATGCCGTAGTTGCGGAGGTCGGCCTTGAACCCGAGCTTGTGGTTGGCCTCGACGGTGTCGTGCCCCTCGTCCTGCAGATCGTAGGCGCGCAGCTTGTTGAACAGGCCGATGCCCCGGCCCTCCTGCAGCAGGTAGAGCACGACGCCCTCTCCTTCCTCGGCGATCGTGGCGAGGGCATGGTGCAACTGGAGGCCGCAGTCGCAGCGCTCGGAGTGGAAGACGTCGCCCGTCAGGCACTGGCTGTGGACGCGCACCAGGATGTCCTTGTCCGGCTTCGGCTCGCCCATCACCAGAGCGACATGCTCCTCGCCGGTGAGTTCGGCGTGGTAGGCGAAAGCCTTCATCGGACCGTAGACCGTCGGCATGGTCGGAGAGGCGATCAGCCTGACCAGGCTCTCGTGCTTCAGCCGGTAACGGATCAGGTCCGACACCGTGATCATCGGCAGCTTGTGCAGGCGGCTGTACTCGACGAGGTCCGGCACGCGGGCCATCGTCCCGTCCTCGTTCATGATCTCGCAGATCACGCCCGCCGGCGCCAGCCCCGCCAGCGAAGCCAGGTCGACCGAAGCCTCCGTCTGCCCCGCTCGCTTCAGCACGCCGCCGCGCTTGGCGCGAAGCGGGAAGACATGACCCGGCCGCAACAGATCCCGCGGCTGGGTGGCGGGGTCGATCGCGGTGGCGATCGTCGCCGCCCGGTCGGCCGCGGAGATGCCGGTCGTGACCTTGCCGCGGGCCTCGATGGACACCGTGAACGCGGTCTCGAAGGGCGCCGTGTTGTCCCGGACCATCAGCGGCAGGTCGAGTTCGTCGCAGCGGTCCTCGGTCATCGCCAGGCAGATCAGGCCACGGCCGTGAGTCGCCATGAAGTTGATCGCGTCGGCGGTCACCTTCTCGGCCGCGATCGCCAGATCGCCCTCGTTCTCCCGATCCTCGTCGTCGACGATGATCACCTGCCCGCCGTCGCGGAAGACCTCGACCGCTTCCTCGATCGGCGCGAAGAGGGACGGCTCCCGTTCCCGGCTGTGTTTCGTCATGTCCCGATTCTATTCGCCCCAGCGGAGCTTGCTGCGCAGGGCGTCGTAGTGGGTCTGGCCGTCGACCCTGGCGAGCAGGGCCTTCGACTCCGAGGCGGTCACGACCACCCGGTCGCCGCCATGGAGCCGGGCCCCCTCCTGGCCGTCCAGCGTGAGGTAGACCTCCTCGTCCAGGCTGCCCAGGGTCATTGCGATCGTGCTCCGCTCCGGCACCACGATCGGCCGCATCGACAGGGTGTGGGGAGAAATCGGCGTCAGCAGCGCGACCGGCAGCGTCGGGTAGAGGATCGGCCCGCCGGCCGACAGGCTGTACGCCGTCGATCCGGTCGGCGTCGAGACGATCAGGCCGTCCGCCCGGTAGCGGGCCACCGGCTCGCCGTCGATCTCCACCGCCAGGTCGATCATCCGCGCCAGGGCGCTCTTGTGCACGACCGCGTCGTTGAGCGCGCGGTAGCGCTCCGTGCCGCCCGCCGCGTGACGCAACTCGACGTCCAGGAGCAGTCTCTCTTCGACCTCGAACCGTCCCTCGAGGATCGCCCCCAGGTTCGCGTACAGCCGGTCGAGACCGATCTCGGCCAGGTAGCCGAGGCTGCCGAGGTTGACCCCCACGATCGGCACGCCGGGCCGGCTGCGCGCCACCGAGAGGAGCGTGCCGTCGCCGCCGAGGACGACGATCAGCCCCAGATCCTTTGCGTCGACGTCGCCCGGCGTCACGCCGCGCTCGCGAAGCCAGCTCTCCACATCGGCGGCGGTGGCGGCCGCCCGCCCGCTGTCCGGCTTGGCAACGACCGCGACTTCCTGGATCCTGGTCACGATCTCATGTCCTGAAGTGGGCGAAGATCTCGCGGTTGCCTGCCGGTCCCCGGAGGTCGCAGTCTACCGAGGCTCTGAACTCGAGCCCCAGTGCGCTCAGTTCGGCGATCCGCCGGGCGGCGACGTCCCGCCGCAGTTCGTCGTCCCGCACGACGCCGCCCTTGCCGACCTGATCCCTGCCCACCTCGAACTGGGGCTTGATCAGCACCAGCAGGTCGGCCCCCGCGGCGAGGTGCGGAAGCAGCGCCGGCGCCACCTTGACGACCGAGATGAAGGAGACGTCGACGGTGGCGATCCGGCAGGTCTCGGGCAGGGCGTCCGGTGGCAGGTGGCGGGCATTGACCCGCTCCATGACGACCACCCGGGGGTCGTTTCGCAGACCCGCGTCGAGCTGGCCGTAGCCGACGTCCACGGCGTAGACCCGTGCCGCTCCATGCGCCAGCAGGCAGTCCGTGAAGCCCCCGGTCGAGGCGCCGACATCGAGACAGACGGCGCCCGCCGGGTCCACGTCGAACGCGTCCAGCGCCTGCTCGAGCTTGCGGCCGCCCCGTGATACGTAGGGTTCAGCGCGGCCTCGCACTTCGATGGCGGCGGCGCCGGACACCGCCGTCCCCGGCTTGTCCCGGCGCTCCCCGTCGACCCGGACCCAGCCAGCCATCACGGCTCGCTTCGCCTGCTCCCGGCTGGCGAACAGCCCGCGCTCGACCAGCAGTTGATCGAGCCGCCGCTTCACGAACCGCGGTGGACCAGGAAGGCGACCAGGGCCCTGAACGATTCGCGACCGGAAGGCAGACCCTCGATCAGCGCCAGGCAGCGGTCCGCCGCCTGCAGCGCCTTCTTCCGGCTGCCTTCCAGGCCGAACAGCCCCGGATACGTCAGCTTCCCGGCCTGCCGGTCCTTGCCGGGCGTCTTGCCGAGTTCTTCGGAGCTGCCGACCTCGTCCAGGATGTCGTCGCCGATCTGAAACAGGAGGCCCAGCTCGGCGCCGATCCCCCCGAGCTGCTCGGTCCCTTCGGGTCCCGCGCCCGCGTAGACGCCGCCGAGCCGCGTACTCGCCTCGATCAGGGCCCCCGTCTTCAGACGGTGAATCCGTTCCAGCGAGCGCACCGCCGGGTGCGCGGGTCGTTCCGCGGCGTCGCCGTCCAGGTCACCCTCGTGCCGGAGATCGAAGACCTGGCCGCCGATCATCCCCGCCGTGCCGACCGCGTCGGCGACCACCCCCACCGCCTCCAGCCGCTGTTCGGGCGGCGCCGAGGCCGGTTCGCGGCCAAGGACCTCGTAGGCCCGGTTCAGCAGCGCGTCGCCGGCGAGCACCGCCATCGCCTCTCCCCGCGCCCGGTGCAGGGTCGGCCTCCCGCGCCGCAGGTCGTCGTCGTCCAGGGCCGGCAGATCGTCGTGGATCAGGCTGAAGGTGTGGACCATCTCGAGGGCCGCTCCGCCCACGAGCAGTTCCTCGCGGGAGCCTCCCCAGGCTTCGCCGGCCAGGACGACCAGGGCCGGCCGGACCCGCTTCCCGCCCGCGAACACGCTGTACCGCATCGCCTCGTGGATTTCCGCCGGCTCGCTTCCCGCATCAGGCAACAGGCGGTCCAGCGCCTCGTCGACCTCCGGTCTGAGCGCGGCGAGGAAGGAGGGGAAGTCGTTCACGCGCCGGGCGCCTGCCCGCCCTCTTCGGCCGCTTCCGGGAGAACCTCGGGCGCGGGCAGCGCCTCCGCCACCAGCATCACGGGCACGTCGCTCACGATCGGATAGACGAGACCGGATTCCCGGCACCAGAGCCCCTCGGAGACCTCGGGTTCTTCCTCGCCGAAGTGCTCCCGGTAGCGGGCGACGAGCCGCCCGCACACGGCGGCCGGCAGCGGGACGACCTGAAGCGCCCCCTTCGACCTGGGGCACACCAGAAGTTCGAGCAGTTCCGGATCCACGGCCACTTTGCGCGCTACCTCGACCAGCGAAGAAGGAGGGAGTTCATTCCCGGGTTGCGACGATAGTAGGACGAGTTGGACATATGGAAGAAGCCGAAGCTCAGGCGCGACCCGTCCCGCAACCGCCGTCCGACCGCGATCCCGGTGCGAAACTCGAACTCGCCGCCGATGTCCTTGCCGTCGCCCTTCTCGTAGAAACCTACCGAGGTGCCGGTGTCGATGAACCAGAAACGTCCGAGGTTGATCCGCTGGTCGGTGCCCGCGTAGAGGAAGAACGACTCGTCGAGGGTCACGAAAGCGCCCACATGGGGACCCAGCCCCAGGCACCAGTCGGTGGCGAAGCGGTGCTCGAGGCCGACCTCGACGGTCTCGTGGCCCCTGCCGAAGTCGGTCACTCCGGTACTGACTCTCAGACCGGCCTCGTCCGCGCGGCTGGGCCCGGCGTGCTCCCCCTCCGCGTTGCAGGCGAAGGCGGGCGGGCCGGCCAGGCTCCCCAGCAACGCCAGCAACGGCAGCCAGGCGAACGGCAGACCAGGCGCTACGTTGCGGGGACCGGGGTAGCGCACGGCCGCGTAGCCTACCCTCCGCATACAATGCGCGCGTGGACGGAACGCCGGAAGACGGAGGGCGGCCGCCGATTTCGGCCCTGGTGACCACCTACAACGAGGAACGGCACATCGCCGACTGCCTCGCGTCCCTCGACTGGTGCGACGAAGTGCTGGTCGTCGACTCCTTCTCCACCGACCGCACCCCCGAGATCGTGCGCGGCTGCGAGCGCGCCCGCTTCGTCCAGCGCACCTACTACGGTTCCGCGTCGCAGAAGAACTGGGCCATGGACCAGACCCAGAACGAGTGGGTGCTGATTCTCGACGCCGACGAACGCTGCACCGCCGAACTCCGGGCGGAGATCACGGCGCTGTTCCGCGACGGAGAGCCGGCCCACGACGCCTACACGATCAAGCGCCGCGTGTTCTTCCTGGGCAAGGTGATCCGTTTCTCGGGCTGGCAGCACGACCGCGTCGTCCGGCTGCTGCGCCGCGACGCGGGCCGGTACCCGAACCGCCGCGTCCACGCGGACATGCTGACGCGGACGCCGGCGCCGGTGCTCCGGCGCCCCATGGACCACTTCATGGTCGACGATCTGCTCTCCTACTCCCTGAGGATTCAGCGCTACAGCTGGTGGGGAGCCGCCCAGCTCTGGCGCGATGGCCGCCGGTCCGGCGCCGCCGAGGTCCTGGGGCGCTCCCTGTGGCGCTTCCTGCGCACGTACGGGCTGCAGTTCGGCGTGCTCGACGGCATGCGCGGCCTCGTGTTCTGCCTGCTCCAGGCCTACGGCACCTACCTCAAGTGGTCCTACGTCTGGTCCTGGCAGGTGAATCAGAAGCGCGGCATCGAGCCGCCGCTGCCGTCCTTCGACGACAGCAAGAGCACCTGGCGGGGCCTGACCGAACTCGAGCCCGGGACCGCCAAGTAGCGGGTCGCCGCCGCCTCAGTCGACCGGGAGCAGGAGGGACTCGATCCTCGTGGCCCGGCCCGTCGCCTCGTCCGCGTCGACCAGGGCGGCCGCCAGCCGGACATCCCGTTTGGCGACCTCGAAGCCGGACGGCGTGTTCAGGAGAAAGCGCTTGAGAGCCCGGTCGGCGCGCACGCCGATCACCGAGTCGTAGGGGCCGGTCATGCCGACGTCCGTCACCAGCGCCGTGCCCTGCGGCAGGACGCGGGCGTCGGCGGTCGGCACATGGGTGTGGGTGCCGAGCACCGCCGTCACCCTGCCGTCCAGGTGGTAGGCGAACGCCTGCTTCTCGCTCGTCGCCTCGGCGTGGAAGTCGACCAGGACGATCCGGATCGCCGGGTCCAGGCCGGCCAGGATGGCGTCGGCGGTGGCGAACGGCGAGGGCAGCGGCTTCATGAAGGTCTGGCCTTCCAGGTTGACCACCGCGTACGGGGTACCGATCGGCAGCTCGCCGACGAAGACGCCGCCCCCGGGATTCCCCTCAGGGTAGTTCGCGGGCCGCAGCAGGTTCGGCATCCGGTCGTAGAACGGCACGCCTTCCTTCTTCGCCCAGGCGTGATTGCCCGTCGTCATGCAGTCGATCGGAAGTGCCGAGAGTTCCTTCAGCACGCCGGGCGTCACGCCGCTGCCGCCGGCCGCGTTCTCCACGTTGACGACGGTCGCGTCGACCCGGTGGCGGTCGATCAACTCCGTCAGCAGCCGCGACAGCGCTCGCCGTCCGGGCTTGCCGACCACATCGCCGACGAAGAGGAAACGGGCCATCCGGACCTCCTCAGCGCGCGTACTCGATCGACCGCGACTCCCGGATCACGGTGACCTTGATCTGGCCCGGGTACGTGAGTTCGCTCTCGATCTTCCGCGCCACATCCCGGCTCAGCCACACCGCCTGCTCGTCGCTGATCTCCTTGCAGTCGACGATGACCCGCACTTCGCGGCCCGCCTGGATCGCGTAGCTCTTCTGCACGCCCTTGAACTTCGATGCCAGGTCCTCGAGCTTCTTGAGGCGCTTCATGTAGTTCTCGAGGACCTCCCGGCGGGCGCCGGGACGGGCGGCGGAGACCGCGTCGGCGGCGGTGACGAGAACCGCCTCGACCGTCTCCGGGTCGTAGTCGCCGTGGTGACAGGCCATGGCGTGCACCACCTCCTCGCTCTCGCCGTAGCGACGGAGCAGGTCGATGCCGATCTCCAGGTGCGTGCCGTCCATTTCCCGGTCCACCGCCTTGCCGATGTCGTGGACCAGGCCGGCGCGCTTGGCGACGTGGACGTCGGCCTTCAGCTCACCCGCCATCGTTCCCGCCAGAAACGCGACTTCCTTGCTGTGCTGCAGGACGTTCTGGCCGTAGGACGTGCGGAAACGGAGCCGGCCCAGCAGCGTGATCAGCTCGGGGTGAAGACCGGAGAGGTTCAGCTCCAGCAGGGCCTCGCTGCCCTCGCGCTGCACCCGATCCTCGAACTCCGACTTGACCTTCGCCGCCACCTCCTCGATGCGGGCCGGGTGGATGCGGCCGTCGGCGATCAGCCGTTCCAGGGTGACGCGCGCGATCTCCCGCCGGAACGGGTCGAAGCCGGAGAGAATGACCGCCTCCGGCGTGTCGTCCACGATCAGGTCGACGCCGGTGGTCAGTTCCAGGGCCCGGATGTTCCTCCCCTCGCGGCCGATGATCCGCCCCTTCATCTCGTCGTTCGGCAGCATGACGACCGAGACCGTCGTCTCCGAGACGTAGTCGGACGCCGAACGTTCGACGGCGAGGCTGATGATCCGCTGGGCCTCGCGCTGGGCCGACTCCCGCGCCTCGTCCTCGATCCGCTTGGCCATGTGCGCCGACTCCATGCGCACCTCGTGTTCGAGGCTGTGGCTCAACTCCTCGCGCGCCTGCTGCACGGTCAGGCCGGACACGCGTTCCAGTTGCCGGCGAACCTCCGCCAGCCGTTCTCCGACCTCGCCGCGCTCGACCTCGAGCCGGCTCTCCGCCTCCCCCAGCGTCCGCTGCCGTCCGTTCAGTTCCTGCTCGAGCGTCTCGAGCGCGGCCGCCTTCTCACGCGAGCGGACGCTCCGTTCGCCGAGCTTGCGCTCCTGCTCCTCCATCGCCCGGCGCTGCTCGACCGTCGACCGCTCGAACTCCGAGCGGAGCGTCAGCAACTCCTCCTTCGCCGCCAGCTCCTGTTCGCGACGCTTGGCCGCGCAGTCGCGCTCGGTCTCTTCGACGAGGCCCCTGGCCTGGCGCCTCGCCTCTTCGATCAGCTTCGCCGCGCTACGCCGTCCGGCAAGGCTCCAAAACAGCCAGGCAGCCGCCAGCGTCGCCAGTGCGGCGCCCGCGGCAATGAGTGTGGTTTCGGTCATCAGCCCTCGATCCGGGCAGAAAGGCATCCCCCGCGGGGCCGTGTGAACGCGCCCCGACACAGAACCAGAGCGGGACCAGGTGGGTGTCCGCGCCACCCGCCGTCAGCGTCCCCGTTCGAGCGGGGCTGGCACGGGCGAGCAGGTGAAGGACTCCCTTAACAAGAGCGATGGTTCCAACCACGGCTTTCATCACGAACCGCGCAGGGGATGCAAGGTCAAAGTTCCTTTCGGCAACAGTCAGGCGTCGAGGGCGGCCTCCAGGTCGGAGGTCAGGATCGAGACGCGCTCCACCAGTTCCTGGTAGCGCCCGCCGTCTCCTTCTGCTCCACCGTTGGCCTCGTTGGCGAGATTCAACGCGGCGAGGACGGCGATCTGACCCGGCTCCAGATTCGGCACCTGGTCAGCGACCTCCCGCATCTTGCGATCGACCTTCTCCGCGAGTTCGCGAAGGCGGTCCGCATTCACCGCTCCATCCTCGCGGAGGGAGTAGGGAACGCCGAAAATCTCGACCGCGACAGTAGCCGCAACCTCTTTCTGGCGTTCACCTTCGGCCATTTCTCGACACCTCTCGTGGGCAAGCACTATAGCAGCCCGGAGCGTCAGGAATCGCCGTCCGCCAGCAGCTCCTCGAGCCCCTCGGCCAGTGCCTCCACCCGTTGACCGACCTCGGCACGCTCCGCCGCGGCACGCTTCTCAACCGCTTCGAGTTCGGCGGTCAACTCCCGCGTCCGCTCGCGCTCGGCGGCGAGCGCCTCCGTGGCGCGCTGAATCGCCGCCTCGAGCCGCGCGACCGCGTCGATCGCCCCTTCAGGCATCAGGACGGCGAGGTCGAAGCGGCGCCGGCGTCAAGCGCTCCCCGCGCGGCCGTGGCGACGGCGGCGAACCCTTCGGCATCCCGCACCGCCAGGTCCGCGAGCATCTTCCGGTTCAGCTCGATGCCGGCAAGCTTGAGCCCCGACATCAACCGGCTGTAGGACAGTCCGTTCAGACGCGCGGCGGCGTTGATCCGGACGATCCAGAGGCTCCGGAACTGGCGCTTCCGCTGCCGCCGGTCGCGATAGGAGTAGGCGAGCGACCGGTCGACCGCCTGCTTGGCTATCCGGTGGCCCTTCGACTTGACGCCGTAGTAGCCCTTCGCCTGCTTGAGAATCTTCTTCCGGCGCCGGGCTCGCCGGCTGCCCCGTTTCACTCGTGCCATCGTCCATGCCCCCCTTGGGTCCCGGACGGACGGGTCGGCCCCGCCCCGCCGGAAGCTCCAGCGCAAGCCCCTAGTCGATCATCCCCCTGATCGCCCTGGCGAAAGCTCCCTCAACGTCGGTCTGCTTCCGCAGCTTCCGCTTCCGGCCCTGCGCCTTCTTCGTCTGCATATGGTTCATCATCGAGTGCCTGCGCTTCACCTTGCCCTTGGCGGTGAGCTTGAAGCGCTTGGCCGCTCCACGGTGCGTTTTCTGCTTGGGCATTCCAGAGCCTCCTGTGGGGCTCGGAGGAGCCGCCGAACGGCGGATAGTAGCAGTTCGAGCCCTGAAACGCAGCGCCGGCGCGACTTCCCTTCGCGGAGGATTACAGATCGAGTGATTTCGACGCGACACGGTCGGAGACCCGGGCCGCGAGGTCGTCGATCGTGACCGCACCCTGATCCGCCGAACCGCCCTCGGGGGCTTCGCGGAGCCGCAGCGAGACGGTGCCGGCTTCTTGTTCGCGGCCGCCGATGACGAGCATGTAGGGGACCTTCTTCGTCTGGGCGTCGCGGATCTTGTAGCCGAGCTTCTCGCTGCGTTCGTCGAGTTCGACCCGGACGCCGGCGTCGGAGAGCCGGCTGGCGACCTCGCGGCCGTAGTCCATGAAGCGGTCCGAGACAGGCAGGACGACCGCCTGCACCGGGGCGAGCCAGACCGGGAAGGCGCCGCCGGTGTGTTCGATCAGGATGCCGAGGAAGCGTTCGACCGAGCCCAGCATGGCCCGGTGCAGCATGACCGGCCGCCGGGTTCCGCCGTCGCTGGCGGTGTACTCCAGGTCCAGCCGCTCGGGCATCTGGTAGTCCAGTTGGACGGTCCCCAGTTGCCAGCTCCGGCCGAGCGCGTCGAGGATCTGGAAGTCGATCTTCGGGCCGTAGAAGGCGCCGTCGCCCTCGTTGACCTCGAACTCGAGGCCGCGGCTCCGGAGCGCCCCCATCAACGCGTTCTCGGCGCGCTCCCAGAGTTCGGCGCTGCCGATCGACTTCTCCGGCCGCGTGGAGACCTCGATCTGGATGCCCTCGAAGCCGAACGTCCGGTAAATCTCCAGGATCGTCGACACCGGCAGCAGCACCTCCGCTTCGACCTGCTCGTCGGTGCAGAAGGTGTGGGCGTCGTCCTGGCAGAACGTGCGCACCCTGGTGAGGCCGGTGATCACGCCGGACCGCTCGTAGCGGTGGAGCCGGCCGAAGTCGGCGTAGCGGATCGGCAGATCCCGGTAGGAGCGGAGACCGGTCCGGTAGATCAGGCAGTGAGTGGGGCAGTTCATCGGCTTCACCGCGTACTGCCGCTCGTCGACCTCGGTGAGGAACATGTGTTCCCGGTAGTTGTCCCAGTGCCCGGAGCGATGCCAGAGGTCGACGTCGAGAATCTGCGGCGTGCGCACCTCCTCGAAGCCGTCGCGGCGGTTGAGTCCCTGCACGTAGTCGACCAGCAGGTTGTAGATCACCGTCCCGCGGGGGTGGAAGAACGGACTGCCGGGCGCGCTCTGGTTGAAGCTGAACAGGTCGAGTTCCGGGCCCAGGCGGCGGTGGTCGCGGGCCCGGCGGAGTTCGAGGTCGGCGAGGTAGCCGTCGAGCGCTTCCCGGCTCGTGAACGCGGTCCCGTAGATGCGCTGCAACTGCTCCCGGCTCTCGTCGCCGCGGTGGAACACGCCCGAACTCTCGAGCAGCCTGACCGCGCCGACCTGGTCCACGCGCTGCGCGTGGGGACCACGGCAGAGGTCGACGAACTCGCCGTGCCTGAACAGGGTGATCGGCTCGCCCTCCGGGATGTCGTCCAGGCGCTCCAGCTTCAGCTCCTCGCCCATGCCGGCGAACAGCTCCCGCGCCTCCTCGCGATCGATCTCGACCCGCTCCACGTCGTGCTTCTCGGCGAGGATCTCCCGCATCTTCGCCTCGATCGCCTCGAGATCCTCCGGCACGAAGGCCCGCGGGAAGCGGAAGTCGTACTGGTACTTCTCGGAGTGATCCCGCCGGCCGACGTCGATCTGAGTGCCCGGCCAGAGCCTTTGCACCGCGTCCGCCAGCACGTGCTCCGCCGTGTGGCGCAGGAAGATCCCGGCCTCCTCGTCCCTCGACGTGAACAGGCGGAAAGGGCCGGACGCCTCGATCGGCGTGCGCAGGTCGACGAGGCGGCCGTCGAGTTCGGCGCCCACCGCCGCCTTCGCCAGACCGGGCCCGATCGAGCGCGCCACCTCCAGCGCCGTCGTCCCGGGCGGGACGCTGCGCACCGATCCGTCAGGCAACGTCAGGTCGAGCATCGGTCGAGAACGGTCTTTGGAAGACACCGCGATGGTAGGCGCTAGCGGACTCGAACCGCTGACCTCTACCGTGTGAAGGTAGCGCTCTAACCAACTGAGCTAAGCGCCTGAGCCACAGACCGAACGGCCCATGTCTGGTAGGCCCGAGCGGACTCGAACCGCTGACCTCTACGATGTCAACGTAGCGCTCTAACCAACTGAGCTACGGGCCTGTATCTCGAAGCCGAAAGTGCCGGCAAGGCCAGCCGCGAGAAGGCGCAACGGTACAAAGGGGGGACTTGCCCTGTCAACGCGAGGCGCGCGAGCGTGAACCGCGCCGGCGCGGCCCAGCCGCGGGAAGACGGCGCAGCCGGATGCTGTTGCAGAATCGTGTCGTGACCGACGCACTGCACATGGCCGAGCTGATCGAGCAGGCGCGGCGGCGGATCGCCGGCGCTGTCTACGAGAGTCCCTGCGCCCGCTCGGAGTACTTCTCCCGGCTCTGCGGCATCGGCGCCTACTTCAAGCTCGAGAACCTCCAGATGACCGGCTCCTTCAAGGAGCGCGGGGCGCTCAACCGCATCCTCACCCTGTCGGAGGAGGAGCGGAGCCGCGGTCTGATCACGGCCTCGGCCGGCAACCACGGCCAGGCGGTGGCCTACCACGCGAAGCGCCTCGGGCTCGAGGCGACCGTCGTCATGCCGCTGCCAACGCCCCTGATCAAGGTGGCCAACACGCGCAACTTCGGCGCCGACGTCCGGCTCGCCGGCGAGACCTTCGACGACGCGACCGCCCACGCCCGGGAGCTCGAGGCCGAGCACGGGTGGACCTACGTCCATCCGTTCGACGACCCCCAGATCGTCGCCGGCCAGGGCACGATCGGTTTCGAGCTGATGACCCAGGAACCCGACCTCGAAGTCGTCGTCGTGCCGATCGGCGGCGGCGGGGTGATCGCGGGGATCGCCGCCGCCTACAAGGCGCACCGGCCGCAGACCCGCATCGTCGGCGTGCAGGCGGAGGCCGTCCCGTCGATGCGGGCGAGCCTCGCCGCCGGCCACCCGGTGACGGTGGAGCGCCGCCACACGATCGCCGAAGGCATCGCGGTCAAGCGACCCGGGGAGCTGACGATGGGACTCGTGCGGGACCTGGTCGACGACATCGTGACGGTGGACGAGGAAGAGATCGCGAACGCCGTCCTCCTGCTGCTCGAGCGGGAGAAGGCGGTGGTCGAAGGCGCCGGGGCCTCCGTCCTGGCCGCGGTCGTCAACGACCACATACCCCACGCGAAAGGCCGCCGCACCGCGATGGTGCTGACCGGCGGCAACATCGACGTCACCCTGCTCAGCCGCATCATCGACCGCGGCCTGACGAAGGACGGCCGCCTGGTCAGGCTCGACGTCTGCGTCAAGGACCGTCCGGGCGCACTGGCCGCGCTGCTCAACCTGGTCGGCGAAGCGGGCGCCAACGTCCTGGAGACCCATCACGAGCGCGCCTTCACCGCCCTCGGGCTGAACGAGGTGCACATCGAGTTGCGGCTCGAAACCCGCGGTGTCGAGCACGTCGAGGAGCTGATCGAGACGATCACCGGCGCCGGCGTCCACGTCCGGCGCCAGACCGAGCCCGAGCCCTGGCACGAACACTAGAACCCACCCTTCCCTGCTACGCTAAGCCGGCGTGAACGACGAAGCTCCGGATCCTTCGCCATCCGACTCCAGTCTGGACGACCCCGACCCGGACCCCGACCAGCGCGCCTGTGACCGCGGGTCCCGTCTCCCGCTGACGACGACGCCCCTCCCGGCCTGCAAGTGATCCCGCCGCTCGTCGCGGCCACCGGGCCGCCCGTGAATCTCGACCTGCCGCTGGGCTGGAGCCTGGCCCTGGCCCTGTTCCTGGTCGGCCTGAACGGCTTCTTCGTCGCCGCGGAGTTCGCCCTGGTCAAGGTCCGGCCGACCCAGGTGGCGCCCCACCAGGACACGCTGCGGGGCCGTCTGGCGCAGCGCATGATCGATCAGCTCGACGCCTACCTGTCGGCGACTCAGCTCGGCATCACCCTCGCCAGCATCGGCCTCGGCATCGTCGGCGAACCCGCGGTCAACCGCCTGCTGCAGCCGCTCTTCGACCTGGTGCCCAGCCTGCCGGCCGAGGCCGCCCACTCGATCAGCCTGATGGTCTCCTTCGCCATCATCAGCATGTTCCACATCGTGCTCGGCGAACTGGCGCCCAAGTCGCTCGCCATCCGCCGGCCCGAACCGACCAGCCTGTGGGTGGCGGCGCCGCTGTGGTTCTTCTACCAGGTGACCTACCCCGGCATCTGGATCCTGAACCAGATGGCGAACGCCTTCCTGCGCCTGTTCGGCATCGAACCTCTCCGGCACGGCGAACTCGCCCACAGCGAGGAGGAGATCCGGAGTCTCCTCGCCTCCGAGCAGGAGACCGAACTCTCAGAGCCCAAGCGCGAGCTGCTCGACAACGTGTTCGAGCTCTCCGACCGCAACGCCCGCCAGGTGATGGTTCCCCGCACCGAGGTCGTCTACCTCGACGCCGCGGCGCCGATGGACGCCAACCTCGACCGCGCCCGCCAGAGCGGCCACACCCGCTTCCCGCTCTGCGAGGGCGATCTGGACCAGCTCGTCGGTCTGGTCCACATCAAGGACCTCTTCATCGCCGAGGAACCGCCGGAGTCGCTCCGCGACATCGCCCGCGAGACGTTCGCGGTGCCCGAAACCCTGCCGCTCGACCAGTTGATGGCCCGCATGCGCCGCGAGCAGATCCACATGGCCGCGGTGGTCGACGAGTTCGGCGGCGTGGCCGGCATCGTCACCCTCGAGAACGTGCTGGAGGAGATCGTCGGCGAGATCCAGGACGAGTTCGATGCCGAGGCGCCGGAGTTCGTCCGCCTCGACGACGGCGGCTACAAGGTCCTGGGCGGCATGCTGCTCGACGACCTCGAGGACGAACTCGGCATGGACATCTCCGATGAGCGGGAGGAAGACACCGTCGCCGGCATCGCCCTGTCCGAACTCGGCCGGACCGCCGAGAGCGGGGACACCGTCGAGGTCGGCCGGCTGAGGCTGGAGGTGGTGGAGGTCGAGGGGAACCGGATCGTGTCCCTGCGGCTGTGGGTGCTGCCCGAGCCGGAGGAGGAGGAGGACTAAGGTCGCCGCTTCGCGGCGCGCTTCCCAGCCGCCTTCGGCGGCAGCGGGTCAGAAGACCCGCGCACCCATCAGCCGGCCGAGGACGGTCTTCGTCACGCCGTCGAGTGGCACGACCTCGCGCTCGCCGTCCAGCCGGTTCGAGACCTCGGCGCCGCCGGCCCGAAGCGAGCGGGCGCCGACCACGACCCGCACCGGGAAACCGACCAGGTCGGCGTCCTTGAACTTGACGCCCGGCCGCTCGCGGCGGTCGTCGTAGAGAACATCGAAGCCGCCCGGGGCGAGCGCCGCCTCGAGTTCCTCGTAGAGACCGTCCGCCGCCGAACTCACGGCATCGTCGCCGGGGTCGAGCGAGCTGAGCACGACCGTGAATGGCGCAAGCGGCGCGGGCCAGACGATGCCGTCGTCGTCGTGCCCCTGCTCGATCGCCGCCGCCGCCGTGCGGCCGACACCGAGGCCGTAGCAGCCCATCTCCGCCGGCCGGAGTTTCCCCTGCTCGTCGGTGAAGGTGCAGTTCATCTTCTCGGAGTAGGCGGTACCCAGCTTGAAGATGTGGCCGACCTCGATGCCCCGCGAGATGCGGAGTACGCCGGCGCCGCAGCGCGGGCAGGGGTCGGCGGCCTCGGCGGTCATCACGTCGACCCGTTCGAGCGGACGCGCGCTCGCCACGTCCCGGTCCCAGCGCACGGAGACGAGGTGCTCGTCGCCGGCGTTGGCGCCGCAGACGAAACCGGCGAGCGCACGCGCCGACTCGTCGACCACGAGTCGCACCTCGGGCGAAAGGCCGACCGGACCCGAGAAGCCGAGCGGACCGCCCGTCGCCGCCGCCACCTGCTCGGCCGAAGCGAGCCGCAGCCCGAGGCCGCCCAGCACGTTCAGCAGCTTGACCTCGTTCACCTCGCGGTCCCCGCGGATCGCGACCGCCGCCAGCCCGTCGTCCGTCTCGTAGATCAGCGTCTTGACCACGAGGGCCCGGTCGACCTCGAGCATCCCGGCGACCTCGGCCACCGTCGTCGCCCCCGGGGTCGAAACCCGGCGGGCCTCGCCGTTGCCGCTGCCACCGCCCGGCTCCGGGGGCGGCAGCGCGCCGATCTCCGCCCGCTCGACGTTCGCGCCGTAGCCGCAGGCCGCGCAACTCGCCACCGCGCTCTCGCCGGTGTCGGCGAGCACCATGAACTCGTGCGACGAGGAACCGCCGATCGTGCCCTGGTCCGCCTCGACCACGGAGTACTCGAGCCCGCAGGCCTCGAAGATGCGCGAGTACGCGGAGTACATCGCCTGGTAGCTCCGGTCGAGCCCCTCCTCCGTCGCGTCGAAGGAGTAGGCGTCCTTCATGATGAACTCCCGGCCGCGCATGAGCCCGAACCGGGGACGGATCTCGTCCCGGAACTTGGTCTGGATCTGGAACAGGTTGAGCGGCATCTGCCGGTAGCTCTTCACGTCGCGCCGGACGAGGTCGGTGATGACCTCCTCGTGGGTCGGACCGAAACAGAACCGCCGGCCGTGACGGTCCTCCATCCGCAGCAGCTCGGGGCCGTACTTGAACCAGCGCTCCGACTCCTCCCAGAGCTCGGCGGGCTGGATCGCCGGCATCGAGAGCTCGACCGCGCCCGCCCGCTCCATCTCGCGGCGGACGATCGCCATCAGCTTGCGCGCGGTCCTCCAGCCGGCCGGCTGCATCGTGTAGATCCCCGCGGCGAGCCGCCGCACGAGTCCGGCGCGCGCCATCAACTGGTGACTGATCACCTCGGCGTCCCGCGGCGCCTCGCGGGCGGTCATCAGGTAGTAGTTGCTCCAGCGCATCGTCGCTCTCCGGCCGCGGAGATTACAAGAACGAGCCGGCCTGGCGGCCGGCGCGCGCTGTCCGCCGCCTGCGGCGGCAGCGGGTCAGAAGACCCGCGCACCCGCTAGGCTCACCGCCGCGATGTACTGTCAGGTCTGCGGCGCGCGGAACGAGGACGACGCGGAGTACTGCCAGCGCTGCCGGCAGAAGCTGATGGTGCTCTCCGGCTCCGCCGTCTCGGGCGAGGAGACGCTCGACGCCGGCGACGAGGAGTTCTCCCTCGACGAGCACCTGCTGGAACGAATCTCGATCCTCGAGGAGGTTCTCAAGCGCACCGGCGAGACGGTGCAGAAGGTCCTGAGCGCCATGGAGCGGCAGGAGGAGAGCATCCTCGTCCATCACGCCGGCATGCTGGCCCTGCGCGACATCCTGGAACGGCAGGACGTGATCAACGCCGCCGAATGGAGCGACCTCTGGGAGTCCAAGATGGACTACCAGTTCCTGGTGCTGGAGAAGCGCGAGCGTTTCGCGGCGGTCAAGGACAGCGTACTGGGGCTCTACGAGGGCGGCCGGCGCCCCGCCTTCACGCAGCTCCTGGAGGAAGCGGAACACGCGCTGAACGGGCTGGATCTGGCCCGCGCGATGAAAGCGCTGGAGGCGGCGGCCGGCCTCGACCGCCGCAACCACGAACTGGCCAGGTTCCTGGGCGAATCGCACTTCCAGGAAGGTCAACTGGAACGCGCGCTGGAACACTTCGACCGTCTGCTGGAGACCAGGCCGGATCACGTCCAGGGTCTCGTCTACACCGGCGTCATCCAGCTCCAGCAGGGCGACGGGCAGCGCGGCCAGGAGCTGCTGGAGCGGGCCGTGATCCAGCATCCGGACGCGTTCCTGCCGCACTTCTGCCTGGGAGCGTCGCTCGCCGGCCGCGGGCAGTTGAAGTCCGCCGCCGCGTTCCTGGAGCGCGCGGTCGAGATCGACGTCGTGCCGCAGGCGCTCTACCTGCTCGGCCGCTGCCACTACGAGATGGGCCGCCTGAAGGGCGCGATCGACTCACTGAGCCGGGCGGTTCAGGCCGATCCCGCTTTCGAGGAGTGCCATCACCTCCTCGGTCTCTGCTACCTGGACCGGGGCTGGAACCGCAAGGCTCTCGCCGCGTTCCGCACGGCCCAGCAACTGAACCCCAGGCGCATGCGCTACCGCGACATGGTGGCCTACCTCTCCGGGCGCTCCGGCGCCGACCTGCCCCGCACCAGCCCCGCCGCGGCGGACTGGGTCAGCCGCGGCGAGCAGGCGATCCGCTCCGGCGACGCGCCGGAAGCGCTCCGCTGCTACCGCGAGGCGCTCGCGCTCGACCCGGAGAACCCGGCTCTGCTGATGTCCTACGCCCTGGCCTGCCTCCGCCTCGACCGCATCCAGGAGATCCGCCCGCTGACCGAGCGGGTCCTTGCATCGAACCCGGGCGAGATGCTGCGGGCGACGGCCTACGCGACCCTGATCGAGGCGCTGCGCAGCGAGGGCAAGTACAGGGACGCGAACGACGCGGGACGGCGGCTGCTCGACGAGGCCGGCTCCAACTTCTCGAAGAGCATCGCCTACTACGAGATGGCGTACAACCTGGCGGAGATGGACGAGGAACTCGACCAGGCGCTCGACTTCGCGCGCCGTTCCCTCGAGCACGCCCCGGAGGAACTGCGCCAGTTCCCCCTGGCGGCCCTGGGCTGGGTCCACTACAAGCGCCGCGAGCTGGACGAGGCGATCGACTTCCTGTCCCAGTCGACCGAACTCGGACCGTCGACCGCGGCGCTCACCCGCCTGGGCATGGCGCTCCTCGCATCGGGCGACGAGGACGGGGCGCGCGGCGCCCTGGCCCAGGCCCGTCGACTCGACGAGCGCGGCGGCGCGATCGAGGAGAAGATGATGGAGTTCATGAAGGACTCCGCGCGCATCATCGAGCGCGTGCGCGGCTAGCGCAGGCCAACGAACCAGCGATCGCGGCGGCCGAGCCTGCTGTCCAGCGCGGCGCCGATGCCGACGCAGGTGACGACGGTCCACGCCCAGCCGCCGGCGTACGGCGCCATCTTGACCAGGCCCAAGGCCAGAAGGCCGCACAGGGCGGCGGCCAGCGGGCGGCCGGCCAGGCCCAGGCGATCGGGCAAGAGGCGGGCGCCAACCGCCAGGAAGACCGCCACCGTGCCCCACAGCTTGCAGACGAGGATCGCCACTCCACAGACGGCGAGCAGGGGCGCGCCGACCAGCGCCGGCGCCGCCGCGGTCAGCACGGCGAAGGTCACGGCCACGGCGAGCACCGCCACCAGGCCGGTGAAGAAGTTGCGGAACGGCCGTTCGAGCACGCTCTGCGCCGTCGACGTCAACGCCGGATCGAAACCGGCCACCAGCACCAGCGTCACCAGCAGCCAGGCGAGCAGCAGGGCCAGGTTCAGCAGCGCCACCGCCGGGGACAGCGCGGCCTGGCCGAGGACCGGCCCTTCCGCCAGGACAAGCAGCGAAGACGGCGCCCGCGGGTACGCCACGGTACGGCCCTCGACGGCAGCCCCCGACTCCGCGTCCACCCGGCCACCCAGCACGAAGACGTCGCCGAAGAGCCGCGCCAGCGGACCCAGTTCGACATCGCCGCCCAGCACGATCACATCGCCGTGGACGACGCCGTCGATGCGGGCGTCGCCGTTCAGCACGACCGCGTCCGAACGCGCCTCGCCACGAAGCTCCAGGTCTCTTCCGATGGCGACGACCTGGTCCCGGGCAACGGCGTCCGGGGCGACCACCACGGCCGGCGCCCCGGATCCCGCCGAGGACTCCGGCGCCGCGCAGCTCAGCGACGCCGCGGCGAACGCGCACACGACGAGGCCATGGGCGGCCGGCTTGAGGCGTTGCTTCAGCACGGGACGGCGACCATCGTAGCCGCCGCGCACCTAGCGTCGGGAGTCTTGCCGCACCGACGCTTTCGAACCCCGCCGGAGCAGCGAGAACAGGAGGCCGGCAAGACCCACGACCGCCGCGGCGCCGACGAGCAGCGTCGGCGTCGCCGGCTCCAGGGCCGAGGACATCGCCACGTTGAGACCGCGCCAGGAAGCGTCGAGCAGGCCGGCGCCGAGCATGCCGAGGGTTGCCCCGAAGTCGAACAGGGTCGCCGCCGCGGAAGCCGCCGACCCGGCCGCCGGCGCGAGGGTCGCGAGCAGCGCCAGCGCGCCGCCGAACAGAGCGACCAGGGCCGCGGCGGCCACGGCGGCGCGGCGGCGGCCGGCGCGGAGTGGCGCGTGGACGTCGACGGCCAGCGGCTCGGGCGAGAGCCGTTCCGCCGCCAGGAGCTCGTGAAGCGCCGACAGATCCCGCGCCTCGTCCCGGCACGCCGGGCATTCGGCCATGTGCTGCTCCGCCGACCGCCGCTCGGCCTCGCTGACGGCGCCGTCGACCCAGGCGTCGATCAACTCGGCGTGGGCACAGGAAGCCATCCCGTCCGACCTGTCTGAACTCGTCATCGCCGTTACTCCCGCCGTCCGTCAGTCGGTGAGGTAGTCGGCCAGCCGGGCCTTCAGCATCCGGCGGCCGCGAAACAACTTGTTCTTGACGGTGCCCAGGGGCATGCCCTTGAACTCCGCGATCTCTTCGTAGGTCATCTCGGCGAAGTGTCTCAACTGGATCAACTCGCGGTACTCCTCTCTGAGTCCGTCGATCGCGGCGCCGATGGCGTGGCGCCGTTCCAGGTTCCGCAGCGTCCGGTAGGGGTCCCTTTCCTCGCTCTCAAACTCCCGCTCCTGCACCTGCCCGTCCGCGCCGACCCGCTGAATCGGAACCAGCTTCAGACGCCGCTTCCGGATCAGGTCGATCGCGGCATTCCTCGCCACCCGAAACAGCCATGTCGAAAATCGGTACTGGGGGTTGTAACGGTCGAGGGCCCGGTAGACCCTCAGAAACACTTCCTGCGAAAGCTCTTCGGACTCCTGTGCGTTGCCGAGGAAGCGATTCAGGTAGTTGATCAGCCGTCCCCGGTACCTCTCCACGAGGTCGGTGTACAGGGCGGCCTCGCCCTCCAGAATCGCAGCCACCAACTCTTCGTCGGTCGCCCGAGTTGCCTCCACAGCCTTCACCTACGTCGCCAGCGTCCGTTTGTTGCGCGGCGGCGCGAAAGGGAGACGAACCGGCCGGCCGCCACCGCTGCCACGGCTGCTGTAGCCTTTCCGCCCGCGGCACGGACCGCCGCCGCGCTCCACCGCGTCGCAGAGAGTAACCGGGTCACCCTTGGCAAACCTGATCCACGCACGCGGGCTGGGCATCCGGTTCGGACTTCACTGGGCGCTGGCCCACCTCGACCTCGACTTCGAGGCCGGAGGGCGGCTGCTGCTCGCCGGCGCCAACGGTTCCGGCAAGACGACCCTGCTCCGACTGATCGCGGGGCTCCGCCGGCCGACGGAGGGCCAACTGACCGTCGGCGGCAGGCGGCCCTTCGAGAACCGCGCCGGCGCCCGCCGCGAACTGTCCCTCGTCTCCCATCACGACTATCTCTACGACCGGCTGACCGCGATGGAGACACTGCGGCTCTGGAGCGAACTCTGCGAAGCCGACCCGGACCGCGGGCGGCTCGCCGACCTGCTCGAGGAGGTCGGGCTCGAAGCCGCGGCCGACCGCCACGTGGGCGGCTTCTCCGCCGGCATGAGAAAGCGGCTGATCCTCGCCCGCTGCCGTCTCGAGAACCCGCGGCTGCTGCTTCTCGACGAACCGTTCGCGGCGCTCGATCCGGAGGGCCAGACCCTGGTCGAGCGCTGGATCGAACGCTTCGCGGAGGGCGGCGGCTCCCTGATCGTCGCCTCCCACGCGATCGAGCGGGCCTCCCGGCTCTGCCGGCAGGCGCTTCTGCTCGAGCAGGGCCAGGCCGCCTGGCACGGCGAAGCCGCCGGGCTCGACGCCGCCTGGCGGCGGAGGCTCGGACAGTGAAGCTCGTGCGCCCCGTGCTGGTGCTGCTGCTGAAGGACCTGCGGGTCGAGTGGCGAGGACGGGTCCGCTTCCTCTCGATCGTCCTGTTCGGCGGCATCACCCTGGTCCTGTTCTCCTTCGCGATCGACACCGAGGGCGACATGGCGGCGTCGCTGGCGCCCGGATTCCTCACTCTGGCGCTGCTGCTCAGCTCGACCCTGGGCCTGTCCGAGTCCTTCCGCGTTGAGCGCGAGAACCGCTCTCTCGAGGGGCTGCTCCTGCTGCCGGTCGAGCCGGCGGTCCTGTTCTACGCCAAGGCGCTGGGCAACTTCGTGTTCCTCGCGATGCTGGCGCCGGTGCTCGTGCCCTCCGCGATCATCCTCTACAGCGTCGACACGGATTCCGCCGGGTTCCTCGGCGTGATCGCCGTCTGGCTGCTCGCCGCCGCGGCTCTCGCCGCTCCGGGCACGCTGTACGCGGCGATGACCAGCCGGGCCGCGAGCCAGGACGTCCTGCTGCCCCTGCTGCTCTTTCCCCTGGTCATCCCCGTCCTGATCGCGTCGGTCAAGAGCGCGGAGCTGCTGCTCCACGGGGATCCGATGGACCAGGCGCCGAGCTGGCTCCTGTTGCTGGCCGCCTTCGATGTAATCTACTGGGCGCTGGGAGGCGTGCTGGCGAAGGTCGCGATGGAGGAGTAGGGCCTTCGCGCCGGGGCCGGAGAGGGAGCCAAACGAGCGTGGACGGCGTTATAGTCGGTGGTTGGGGATGGGTCATCGCCGCCTATGGTTCGGCGGTCGTTGCTCTCCTCCTCTACGTCTACAGCCTGTTCGTCCGCCGGCGGCGGATCGAGGCCAACGCTTCCTCACAGGACCAGAGCCCACAGGACCAGAGTCATGAGCACGGAACCCACGACGCCGACGCCTGACGCCGGACCCGCTCCCCGGACCCGGCGGCTTCTCCTGCTGGCCGCGGGCGGGGCCGTGGCCGTGGCGCTCTCCGTGCTGGCCTTCGGCGACGTCGGCGAGAACCTCGTCTACTACTGGAGTCCGTCGGAACTCCACGAAGCGGGCCCGGAAGCCGTCGGCGCCAGCATCCGCCTCGGCGGGCTGGTGAAGGAGGGCTCCGTCAGCCGCAGCGACGACGGCCTGACCCTCGAGTTCACCGTCACCGACGGCGCGGCCCAGGTCGACGTCAGGACCACCGCGGTGCCTCCGGCCATGTTCCGGGAGGGCATCGGCGTCGTCCTCGAGGGGACGATGAGCGAGAGCGGCCAGTTCACGACCGCGCGGCTCATGGTCAAGCACGACAACGAGTACCAGGCGCCCGACGTCGAAGACCAGCGCAGCATGGAGGAGTTGATCGAGTCCATGCAGTTCGACACGTGACCTCGGCCCTGGGCCAGGGGTTCGTCCTCCTGGGCCTGATCGCTGCCGGCTTCGGCACGGCCTTCGGCTACATCGCCGGCGTCAGGCGTTCGGCCGCCGGCCTCCGCCTCACCAGGCGTCTGGCGCTGCTGTTCGCCGTCGCCATGGTCGGAGCCTGCGCGGTCATGTGGTACGCGCTGCTCAGCCACGACTTCTCCGTCTCCTACGTCGCCCAGGTCGGGTCCACGGCGACGCCGCTGCACATCACGATCTTCTCCCTGTGGTCGTCGCTCGAGGGATCGATCCTCTTCTGGGGGCTCATCCTGGGCCTCTACATCGCCGCCGCGGCCGTCTTCCAGCGCCGCGGCCACGAGGACTACCTCGCCTACACCCTGGCCACCCTGCTCGGCATCGGCACCTTCTTCACCTTCCTGATCGCCAGCGTCGCCGACCCCTTCGCGCCGACCCCGCCGCCCGTGCCGGTCGATGGCCCGGGGCCGAACCCGCTGCTCCAGAACCACCTGCTGATGGCGATCCACCCGCCGATGCTCTACCTCGGCTACGTCGGCATGTCGGTCCCCTTCGCCATGGCGGTGGCGGCGCTGCTCCGTGGCCAGTTGGGCGCCACCTGGCTGCGCCCCATGCGCCGCTGGCTGCTGGTGCCGACCTCCTTCCTCACCGCCGGCATCATGCTCGGCGGCTGGTGGTCGTACGAGGTCCTCGGCTGGGGCGGCTACTGGGCCTGGGACCCCGTCGAGAACGCCTCCTTCCTGCCCTGGCTGACCGGCATCGCGGCGCTCCACTCGGGAATCGTCCAGCAGCGGCGCGGGACGCTGAAGGCATGGACCGTGATCCTCATCATGATCACCTTCCTGCTGACCATCCTGGGCACCTTCCTCACCCGCTCGGGGGTCGTGAACTCGGTCCACTCGTTCACCCAGAGTCCGATCGGCCCGGTGTTCCTGGGGTTCCTCGGCCTCTGCGCCGCCGCCGTCGTCGTGCTGCTCGCGCTCCGGATCGACACCCTTGTGTCCGAGCCGTCGAACGAGCGCCTGGTCAGCCGCGAAGGCGCCTTCCTGCTGAACAACCTGCTCTTCGTCAGCCTGATGTTCACCGTGCTCGTCGGCACCCTCTACCCGATCGTCGCCGAGTCGCTGCGCGGGGTGAAGGTCAGCGTCGGCGAGCCCTACTTCAACCGCATGGCGGTGCCGCTGTTCGCGGGGCTGCTTCTGCTGATGGGAGTGGGCCCGGCGCTCCCCTGGGGCGGCAGCGACCCCAAGCTGGTCCGCCGCGCCCTGGTGCGTCCGCTGCCCGCGGCCGCCGTCGGGCTCGTCGTGGCGCTCCTGCTCGGCGCCCGCTCCGCGCCGGTCCTCATCGTCTCCGCCTTCGCCGGCTTCGCGCTCTGGGTGACCGCCGACCAGGGCCTGCGGCCGGTGCGCGTCCGGCCCCGGCGCCAGGGCGGCAGGAGTCCGCTGGCGGCCGTTCTGGTGGCGCCGGACAAGCTCGGCGCCTACGTCGTCCACCTGGGCGTCCTGATCACCTTCGTCGCGGTCGCCGTGTCTTCGACCTTCCAGCGGGAGGCCGAGTCGACCCTTCGCGCCGGCGACACCCTCAGGCTGGGCGGGTACGAGATGACCTTCCACGGCGCCGAGCGGGTCCAGGAGCCGCACCTGATCCGCCACCAGGCCGAAGTCGAGGTCGTAACCAACGGCCGGAGCCGCGGCGTGCTCTACCCGTCGCTCAACATCTACCCGAACCAGCGGGAACCGATCGGCACTCCCGCGGTCCGCACCAGCGCGGGCCACGACCTCTACCTGACCCTGATGAACGTCGGCGGCGACGGTTCGATCGGCCTGCGGGCGATCACGACGCCGCTGGTTCTGTGGATCTGGATCGGCGTCGTCGTCATGGTCCTCGGCACCGCCCTCTGCCTGATCCCGACCGCCGCCGAACGGCGGGCGACGACGCCGCGGGCGGTTCCCGACCTGGCCGCCTCGCCGGCAGGGGGAGGTCGATGAACCGCAGGGTCCTGCTCGTGGGTCTCGGCATCTCGCTGCCGCTGCTCGCGTTCCTCGGCTTCGCCTTCCGGCACGACCCGCAGATCGTCGAGTCGCCGCTCGTCGGCAAGCCGGCGCCCAACTTCCGGCTCGCCGACCTCGACGGCAACATCGTCGACCTCGCGGAGCTGCGCGGCCGGCCGGTCATCGTCAACTTCTGGGCCACCTACTGCGTGCCCTGCCTGTACGAGCACCCGCTGCTGATGGAAGGCGCGCGGCGCTGGCAGGGCGAGATCCACTTCCTCGGCGTCATCTTCCAGGACGACCCCGAGACGATCGCGCAGTTCAACGCCGACTATGGAAGCTGGGGTCCGTCGCTGGTCGACGAGGGCGGCCGGGTCGCGATCGCCTACGGAGTCTACGGACCCCCGGAGACCTTCTTCATCGACCGCGACGGCGTGATCGTCGAGAAGGCGATCGGCCAGGTATGGCCGGACCAGCTCCTGGACGTCGCCAACCGCATGCTCGCGCAGCCCGCCGCGGCGACCGGCTGACATGCGGCGCGCGACCGCCCTGCTGGGGCTACTGGCCGCGTTGCCCTTCGCCGCGCCCGCTGCGGCCCAGGAGACCGACACGCCGCCGAGAATCGACCTGCCCCCGGCCGAGGGCGAGTACCGGCCCGGGCTGGGCGTCGAGACGTCCCACGAGCTGGGCGACCCCCTCGGCCATCCCCTCTCCGGCGAGGAACTCGACCGCGCCGTCGCCGAGGTCGCGGCCGACATCCGCTGCCCCAAGTGCCAGGCCCTGTCGATCGCCGATTCCGGCGCCGCGTCGGCCCAGGCGATGCGGGCGGAGGCGCGGTCCCTGCTCTCCCAGGGCTATACCCGCGAGCAGGTCGTCGGCTACTTCGAGCAGCGCTACGGCGAGTTCGTGCTGCTCGAGCCGCGAGCGCGCGGACTCAACCTGATCGTCTGGGCCGCCCCCGCCGGGATCGTCCTCGTCGGGGGACTGCTCGTCGCCCTGCGCCTCCGGCAACGCCGGCGAAGCGCCGACGAGGGCCTGGACAGCTACCTGCGGCAGGTGGAGCGGGAGACGGCGACCTGACTCTCGTCGCGACGATCGCCCTCGTCGCCGCCGTCCTCGCCGGCCTGGGAGTCGGCTTCGCCTTCCTGCCCCGGGAAGCCGCGGCGCGCGCCGCCGCGCTCGAGTTGCAGCGCGCCGACCTCGTGAACCGCCGCGAGGACCTCGTCGCCCGGCTGAAGCAGGCCGGCCTCGAAGCGGCCGACCGCCAGCGGCTCCAGGTCTCGACGGCGCGCGTGCTGAAGGAACTCGACGAGGTCGAGGAGGCGATCGCCGGCATCGCGCCGGAACGCGGCGGCAGGGCGAAAGCCGGCGCGCCGGCCGGCCGCGCCTTCGTCCAGGCTCACCCTCTGCTCTCCGGCGTCCTGCTCGGCGGCGGCGTGGTCGGCCTGGTCGCCGCGCTGGTCATCTGGGCGCAGACCGACGCCCGGCCCGATCCGCAGGCCGAGCAGCAGATGGCGCAAGGCGGAGGCGAGACGGACTTCCGGGGCCAGAGGCCGCTGCCGCCCGAGCTCGTGCCACGAGCCGAGGAGCTGCAGCGGCAGATCGACGCCGATCCCTCGGACCTCGACGCCATGCGCGCCCTGATGCAACTGATGCTCGCCAACGGCCGCGCCTTCGACGCCTTCCAGATCGCCCAGCAACTGCTGGAGATCGCCCCCGAAGACCCGGACGCGCACTTCGTCTCCGGCATCGTGCGCCTCCAGATGGGCCAGACCCAGGTCGCCCTCGACTCGCTGGACCGGTCGCTCCGAAGCGACCCCGGCCACGAGCAGGCAGCCCTGATGCGGGGTCTCCTCCTGCTGCAACTCGGCGACCGCGACGGCGCCATCGCGACCTGGGAGCGCGCCAACGCCGCCCGCACCAGCCCACGCCTCGAGGAAGTCACCGCCATGGCCCGCGAAGGCCGGACCTTCGACGAGATCGTCAACACCCCGCTCTGACAGCGGAGCCGGCCTGCGGCCGGCGCGTTCTCCCGGCCGCCTCCGGCGGCAGCGGGTCAGAAGACCCGCGCACCCGCCAACCCCAGCCGCCGGATGATCCCGGCGGCGACGTCACGTTTGCGCTCCGTCCCCCGCGTTCGTACCCGTACATCCGCCTGGCGGTAGGACTCCAGGCGGCTCTCGTACAGCGCCCGCGCCTGTTCCGGGGTCTCGAACAGAGGCCGGCGTTTGTGAGACTGCTGCGCGCGGCGGCTGAGGGCCTCCCACGGCGGGTCGAGCCAGACGCTGGTGCCCAGCTCCGCGATCAGCCGGCGGTTCCGTTCCAGGGTGAACACGCCGCCGCCGGTGGCGATCACCGCCTGGTCGATCGCGGCGCAGCGTTCGAGGGCCGCCGTTTCGCGTTCGCGGAAGTACGTCTCGCCGCGTTCGAGGATCAGGTCGGCTACCGGCTTCCCCTCGCGCTCGGCGATGTCCGAGTCGAGGTCCAGGAACGTCCAGCCCAGGTCCCGGGCCATTCGCCGGCCGATCCGGCTCTTGCCGGCCGCCATGAAGCCGACGAGGAAGACGCGCATGGCGGTGCGGAGACGTTCAGTCGCCGTGCCGGTGCGCCCGCTCGCTCCTCAGCGCCCGCACCAGGAAGAACGTGAAGCCGCCCCAAACGAAGCCGCCGATCAGGACCATGACGAGGATGGCGAGCAGTGACATCGGGAGGACTATACGTGAGGGACTGGCAGCCGGCGGGACGTGGCTCGACGCTCAACCGCCGGCGGACCCTGCCCCGAATAGCATAGGCCGTTCTCGACAACGGAGCCAAGGAGAAGTGGGAACCGTCGGTCAACCCGCTACCAGCCCGGTCTGGTTCTGCATCCGGCAGCGCGGCATCGCGAAGCGAGCCGGGTGGATCGATTACCCCGACCTGTACGACTTGCCTGCCCGGCTCGGGGCCGACGGCGAAAGCACGGTCGAGGTCTGCATCACGGAACGGTCTCGACCGGTCCCTCCGGACAAGGTGTCCCGCGTGTTCTGCAACCGCGCTCGCGGCGTGATCGGCCTGGAGATCGCGTATCGAGGCGAGACGGTCAGGCTGACGCCAACCCGGATGGTCGCTTCGAACCTCCGCTTCGGCCGAGCCTTCGAGCGGTTCCGCGGGGAGAGGAACTTGAGCGCGTCCGAGTTCAAGGCCCATCGCCGGCTTGGCGCGTTCGCCGCCCGCCAGTTTCTGCTTGACCATCGCGGTTGGGCTCGCGCAACGGAGCTGTACCGGGGTTCGACCCTGGTCGCTCCCTTGCCGTCGGACGACGAGGATCGCGCGGCCGACCTCGCGGAGGGCATCGCGCGATGGATGCTCGGCAACCTGTCGCCGGAAGGCGGGCTGCCCTACAAGTACTGGCCCAGCCGGGGCGACGTCGCGCCGTCGGACAACGCCATCCGCCGGTTCCTGGCGACACTGTCCCTGGCGCGATTCGCGAAGCTCCGGGGCGACGCCGAGATGGCTGAGGCTGCGCGGCGCAACCTCCATTTCAATCTGAGGCGCTACTTCCAGAACATCGGCGGCGGGCGAGGCGCCATCGTCGAACCTACCGGGGCCAAGCTCGGCGCGGCCGCGCTGGCGGCCCTCTGCATCCTGGAGAGTCCCGCCCGCCGCGAGTTCGCCACCGAGCTCAAGCTCCTGACAGCGGGGGTGAACTCGCTCGCGCACGAAGAACTGGGATTCCGCACCTTCTTCTTCCCGGCCGAACGTGACGGCGAGAACTGGAACTTCTACTCCGGGGAAGCGTTGCTGTTCTGGGCCGAGGCGGCGCGGCGGGGAATCGAAGGCGCTCCGAGCCTGGAGCGTTGCGCGGCGACCCTGGAGCGCTGCGGCGAGCGGCACCGGCAGGCCCGGAACCCCGCCTTCGTGCCGTGGCATGCGCAGGCCGGAGCGTCCCTGTTCGCGCAGACGGGAAGGCGCGAAGTCGCCGACTACGTGTTCGAAATGTCCGACTGGCTGCTGCCGATGCAGCAATGGAACGGGCTGGACCCGGACCTGCGCGGGCGCTTCCACGATCCGCTCCACCCCGAGTACGGCCCCCCTCACGCGGCTTCCACCGGCGCGTACCTGGAGGGCCTGGCGGACGCTCTCGCCCTGGCGCGCTCACTGGGAGACGAAGCGCGCGCAGTCGCCTACGAACGCGTCATCGAGCGCGGACTGCGGTCACTACGCCAGTTGCAGTTCCGGGGACCGCACGACACCTTCTACATCTCGAAGAAGAAGCGTGTCCTGGGAGCGCTGCGGACCGAGGCCTACGACAACGCCGTGCGGGTGGACTCGGCCGCGCATGCGCTGGCCGCCGCAGAGAAACTCCTGCGGCAGAGGGGGACTCAGCCCGTCGGCGGCTGGACGTAGTAGCCGCGTCCCGGACCCGGCAGCACGTCGAAGATCAGGTGCACGCGCGGCTCGCCGGTGGGATTCCTCGCATCGTGCTCAGCCTTGTTGTCGAAGGCCCATAGCTCGCCCTCCCGCATCACGACGGTTTCGCCCCCCGCCATCAGCGGGCTGCCGCCGGGGCTTCTCAGCACGAGGTGGAAACGATCGCGGATTCGGTAGTACTCGCCCGCGTCGACGTGCGGCCGCACCCAGCCGCCGGGCTGCAGCGCCACGAGCGTGGCCCGCCCCAGCTCACCCTTCTGCAGGGCGGCGACCTGCTCGCAGAAGGCCAGGGTCCGGGGGAAGTCCGCCGCGTATCTGCCCGGGCAGCTCTCGTGCACGTCGTTCGCGTTCCTGGCGCCCGGAGGCAGTGGCTTCTTCGCCACGCGCAGGAAGATGTTCTGCGTGTCCCGCTGGCAGCGGACCTTGCGCTGGCGGCTGGTGTCGACGAGCCACCCCTCCGCCAAAGCGGCCAGCTCGGCCAGGAACGGCGCCACGTCGATGTCCCCCGCGATCCTCGTGAAGCGTGACTTCACGTCTCCAGGCGCAGCAACAAGCCTCCTGATGCCAACCGCCGCGGGGGCAAACGCCACGAACTGCCACGGAGGAGACGACGGATCGACGTCGGGATCACCGCTGCGGTCGTCGTCATCGTCGTCGTCGTCACCGTCGCCATCGCCGTCACCATCGCCATCGCCGTCCCCGTCCCCGTCGCCGCCGCCCGGCGTGGTGGCGGTCTCCACCGGAGCGTTGCTACGGATACTGGTCGGCGGGACCGCTTCGGCGCCACTCTGCTCCACAGGAGCAACCGGTCCCGGCGTCGTCGGAGTCAGCCCATCCCGGCCCGGACCGCAACCGAAGAACCCCAACCCGACGACCAGCACCCACCGGAACGCCCTGGCGAGTTGCGCCAGCAGGTCGAACCGGTCCCCTCCCCTCTGGGCGTAGCGGTCGGTCTTCGCCAGCAACCAGACCATGACTGCTCGATGCTACACCCGCACCACCCCGCGTTGCCAACGCGATCCGGACACCGCACGCTTTGCGGAACGGGCCCGTGCCCCTTGGTACTCTTGGGCTCCCCTCGACGCTCCCTGGAGGCACCCGCATCATGCCCAACCGCGTTCCCGTTCCCTACGCCAGCCGGATCACCACCGTAGCCCTGGCCGCGCTGCTGGCGGCGCCGCTCGCGTTCGCCCAGGGCGGGACCGAGACCGCCCTCGAAGCGGAGTGGGCGCGTCTCGAGCCGCTGTCCGGAGGCGTGTTGGGGCTGGCGGCGGTGCACCTCGAGACCGGGCGGACCGCCTACCTCCATCCCGACGATCCCTTCCCGATGGCCAGCACCTACAAGGTCCCCATCGCCGTGGAAGTCCTCCGGCGCGTGGACGAGGGCGAGTTCGGCCTCGACCACATGATCGACCTCGAGCTGTCCGACCTCTCGCCGGGCAGCGGCACCCTCAGCCGGCTCTTCGACGATCCCGGCGTGTCGCTCTCCATCCTGAACCTGATGGAGCTGATGCTCCTGATCAGCGACAACTCGGCGACCGATCTCTGCCTTCGGGCCGCCGGCGGCGGGGAACGGGTGACGGAGCGGATGAAGGAGCTCGGCGTCGAGGGCGTCGTGGTCGCCCGCTCCACGGCGGACCTGATCACCGACTACGTGGGCGCCGAGGGACTCCCGCCGCGCGACGAGCGCACCCGCGCGACGTACACCGAGTACTACGGGAAGGTTTCGGACGAGGACCGCGCGGCGGCCCGGGACGGGTTCGAGGAAGACCCCCGCGACACCGCGACCCCGCGCGGAATGGCCGACCTGCTGGTCAAGATCTGGAACGGCGAGGGACTGTCGCAGTCGAGCCGCGACCTCCTGATCGACATCATGGAGCGCTGCGAGACCGGCGCGGGCCGGCTGAAGGGACGGCTCCCGGCGGGCACCGTGGTCGCCCACAAGACGGGCACCATCGGCCGCACCACGAACGACGTGGGGATCATCTACCTGCCGTCCGACGCCGGCCACGTGGTGATGGCCGCCTTCGTGAAGGAGTCGGACGACCCGGTGCCCGACCGCGAGCGGGCGATCGCGGAGGCGGCGCGCGCCGCGCACGACTACTTCCTGTTCGTGCGGTGAGGGGGTGGCCGGGGGCCTGGTTCGCTTCCGGCCGTCCCGGGAAAGGCCAAGAATCCTGGTGAGTTAGCCAGTTTTAGCCATGTCTGGCTAATTTAGCCATCGATGGCTAATTCTGGCCAAGAGGGGCTTATCGGAGCATCCGATCAAGATGTGGAGAACGGCGAACATACAGAGCCAGCCGGTGTAACCGACACTTGGACGCGATTCTGACAGACACTTTGTCCGGGAGACAAGTCATTGAATAATCGGAATCTTTATAGGCACCGTCCGACAATAACCGACACTTGGACGCTCTATTAATCGACACTTGGACGCTAGAATGACCGGCAGATGGCCGCTCACCCTTCCTTCGTCCCCCGACTCCTGTCCACCGCGATCGAGAGGGATCTTTCCTACATGCCGGTGGTTGCTGTCATCGGCCCCCGGCAGAGCGGCAAGACCACGCTGGCCCGCCGCCTGGCGAGTGACCGCGCGTACATCAGCTTCGATGACGACCCGACGGTCCGCGCGGCCGCCATGGATCCGGGGCGCTTCGTGGCGGCCCTGCCCCGCCGGGTGACGCTGGACGAGATCCAGCGGGTTCCGCAACTCCTTCCCGCGATCAAGGGTTCCGTCGATCGCGACCGCGAGCCAGGGCGTTTTCTGCTGACCGGGTCGGCGAACCTCCTGCTCCTGCCACGGGTCACCGAATCGCTCGCCGGGCGAATGGCGATCGCGGACCTGCAGCCGCTCACGGAGGCCGAGAAGGAGGGCCGTCCGGGCAAGTTCCTCCGGCTGCTGCTCGATGGCGCGATCCGCCCTCGGGTCGGCGGCGGCCCGGCCGACGCGGGCCCCAGCCTTGAAGAACGTCTCGTGGCGGGGGGCTACCCCTCCGTGCTCCCACTGACTCCCGCCACGACCCGGGCGTGGCATCGCCAGTACCTGCGGACCGTCATCGAACGCGACGTCCGGGACGTGGCCCGAATCCGGGACGCAGGCGAACTCGGACGGTTGCTGGCGCTCCTTGCGAATCGGAAGGGCCGGCTCTTCCGCGCCGCCAGCCTGGCGGGCGACGTGGATCTTCACCGCAGCACGGTGGAGCACTACCTGAGCGCTCTGGAACGGCTCTTCCTGGTTCGCCGCCTGCCGGCCTGGCACCGCAGCCCGGGCCGGCGCCTCATCCGTTCGCCGAAGGTGCACCTCGTGGACAGCGGCCTGGCCGCGACGCTTGCCGCGCTCACCGCCCCGGACCTCGCCGGAAACCGGGACCTGCTGGGGCACCTGCTGGAGTCCCTCGTCGTCCAGCAGTTGATCGCCCAGGCGGCCTGGACCGATCCCGATCTCGAGTTCTGGCACTACCGGGACAAGGACCAGGTGGAAGTGGACCTGGTGATGACCCGCGGCGCCCGCACCTGGGGTTTCGAGATCAAGGCCGGATCGTCACCGTCGCCCGGCGACGGCCGCGGCCTCGCCCGCCTCGCGGAGCGGTGCGGGAAGGACTTCGCCGGAGGAATCCTCTTCCACACCGGCCAGGACATCCTGCCGCTGGGTGATCCGAGAATGCTGGCGGTTCCGGTCAGCGAGACCTGGCGGGTCTGAGCCGCAGCGACGCCCCTCAGGCGCTGCGGATCTCCCGGAGCGCGCCGAGCAGGGCCTGGTGGTGCCCGGAGAGGCCCACCGAGATGCGGAGGAAGGTCGGAAGGCCCCAACCGGCGCCGTCCTGGACGTAGATCCCACGGCGGAAGAGATCCCAGACCACCGGGAGGGCCTCGCTTCCGGTGTCCGCCATCAGGAAGGGCGCCCGGTACGGCCACGGCCGGCAGCCGAGCTCGGTGAGTCCGGCGCGCAGCTCGGCGAGGCCGTCGTCCACCGTCTGCACGTAACTCTCGACGTGCTCGCGGTCGGCGAGCGCCGGCCCGCAGGCGATCGCCGCCGCGGTGTTGAGCCCGAAGTCGCCCCACCAGACGCCGGTCGCCTTCTCGAACATCGGACCCGACCCGATCACGTAGCCGACGCGGAGGCCGGCCATGCCGTACGCCTTCGAGAAGGTGCGGGCCACGATGACGGG
>JAJEHN010000027.1 GCA_022823665.1 Thermoanaerobaculia bacterium
AGTGGTGAACACGGTGTTTCCGGCGGCGTCCGGAGGCACGCCGCCTTACCGTTACGGGTTGTCGGGGCTGCCGCCGGGGATCACGTTCTTCCCGTCGACCAGGAGAGCGAGCGGAACGCTGCCGACCGTGCGGAGAAACACGACGTACCGGGTCACCTACACCGCGACCGACAGCGCCGGCGCCTCGGACTCGGTGACGTTCACTGCGACCGTCGTTCCTCCTTAGGGCACATGCGGTTTCCTGTGCGACACTGCCGCCGCCATGTTGCGGGTGCTTGGGGATCAGGAGTCGGTCGTTGAGCAGCACCCGTCTTCGGCGCGCCGCCCACTTCGTCCCCGGCGGCAACGAGCGGATGCTCGCCAAGTCCCTAGGTCTCGAGGCGGACACGTTGATCCTCGATCTCGAGGACGCGGTGACGCCGGACCGGAAGGAGGAGGTTCGCGGCGAAGTCGCCGGCTGGCTGAAGGAGACGGACTTCGGCCGCAAGGAGCGCGCCGTGCGGATCAACGACCTGATGAGCCGTTGGGGCCGAAAGGACGTCGAGGCCACGATGGAGCACCCGCCCGACGCCTACGTCGTGCCCAAGGTCAGCGGCGTCGACGACGTGCTGCGGATGGACCGCCTCGTGGCGCAACTGGAGTTGGCCCATGGTCACGACCTGGGCGGCATCGTCCTCATCCTGATCGCGACGGAAACCGCCGGCGGGGCGCTCAATCTCGCCCACCTGACCGCGACGACGCGGGTCTCGGCGCTCACCTGGGGCGCCGAGGACCTGTCCGTGTCAATCGGCGCCAGCCGGCGCCGGGACGAGCGCGGCGAGTACCTGGACGTCTTCCGCTACTGCCGGTCGATGACCCTGCTGGCCGCCCGCGCCGGAGGCGCCCAGCCGATCGACAGCGTGTTCACCGACATCGGCGACCTGGACGCCCTGCGTCTCGAATGCCAGCGGGCGGCCTGGATGGGCTTCGAGGGCAAGATGACGATCCACCCGAACCAGATCCCGATCGTCAACGAGGTCTTCACGCCGAGCGAGGCGGAGGTCGCTTCCGCCGCCGCCCTGGTTGCCGCGTTCGCCGAGAACCAGGCCGCGGGCCGGATGGCCTTCCGCCACGAAGGCCAGATGGTCGACGCCCCGCACCTGCACCGTGCCGAGCGTCTGCTCGACCGGGCGCGCCAGGCCGGAGCGATCGAGTAGCTAACCGCTCGTTACACGCTTCACCTCGACCGTGACGATGTCCAGGTCGTGGTACTGCTGATGGCGCACCGAGGACGCGAGATGGCGCAGCAGCCGGAGGGAGATCTCCTGCTCGAGCGGCGCCGCTTCGGCCTGGTCGCCGAGCAGGGCGAGGCGCTCCTGCAGGTTCCCTTCGAGCGGCGCGACGACGAACTCCAGCGTCGCGCCGTTCTGATCCCGTGACGCCGCCAGCCGCAGGCGCCGGGGCCGGCCGCCGGCATCCGCGTCCCCATCCTCTCCAAGGAGGGTGAGCAGGGCCTCCTCGCCGACGGCGTCGAGGCGTTCCGCCATCGCCTGGTCCCAGCCGCTGCGCTCGGCGAACGCCGCCAGGAACTCGCGGATCCGGGGCAGCGCGGCCGGATTGAACGCCGCCTCCATCCGGCTGGGGCCCCGGCGCGCGAAGTCCAGGACGAGTGTCAGGAGAATGGCCGTGAGGCCGCCGGTCGTGATCCCGTTGCTGAAGATCCCGCCCGCGAAGTCGGCGACGAGCTCCGGGAAGATCGCGTCGTTGTGGAAGCCGAGTCCGAGCCAGAAGGAGACGCCGACGATCGTGCCCTTGCGGTAATCCATGCCCCCCTGCATGACCAGTCCGATGCCGATGAGGAACAGCATGGCGGTCAGGACGATCAGGTAGGCGCCCACGACCGAACCGGGAATCGCGAGTACGAGCGCCAGAACCTTCGGCAGGAAGGCGACGATGAAGAAGAAGGCTCCCGTCGCGATACCAACGACCCGGGCCCCGACCCCGGTGATCTCGACCAGCGGCGCGGCCAGCGAGTAGGTCGTGTTGGGCATCGTTCCGGCAAGACCGCACAGCACGTTGCCGATCCCGTCGACCGTCACCGTGCCCTGGACCGCCCGGAAGTCGACGACGTCCGGATTGCGCCACGAGACGCGCTGGAGCGCGACGCAACTGCTGATGGCGCGGATCGAGCAGATCAGCGCCGTCAGCAGGAAGGCCGGGAGAAGGGTCCAGAACGCCGGCCCGAAAGCGAGATCGAAGCCGGGCGCCTCGATCGATGGAATCCCGATCCAGGCCGCCGCGGCGACGCGTTCGCCATCGTAGAGCCCGAAGAGGGCCGCGACCGCCGTACCGACGACCACGCCGGCGACCGGCGCCCAGAGGCGCAGTCCGGCCGCCCCCTTCAGCGAGATGCCCAGAACGGTCAGAATCGTGACCAGGGCGATCACGGGCGCCGCCTGGACCGGGGTGCCGTCGGGTACGTCGTCCAGCATGTCGAACGCGATCGGCATGACGGTCACGGGCAGCAGCATGATCACGGTGCCGGAGACCGCCGGCGTCAGCAGCCGCCGGAACAGTGGAAGCCGCGCCGAGACCAGGAGTTGCAACAGGGCCGAGATCACGACGAGCGTGGCGAGCATCGCCGGACCGCCCTCCGCCACGGCCGTGACGCTGATCCCGACGAAGGCGCTGGAACTGCCCATGACGAGCATGTGGCCGCCGCCGATTCGGCCGAAGCGAACCGCTTGCAGCGCCGTGGTCAGGCCGCTGATCGCGACCGCGGCGAAGACCGCCCAGGCCAGATGGGACTCGGCCGCGCCGGCGATCCGCATGACCGCGGTCGGAAGCAGGATCGGGACCGTGACCGTGATCAGGCCAAGCTGCAGGCCGAGACCTGCGGCAAGCGGCGCGGGCGGGTGGTCGTCGGCCTGGTAGCGAAGCCCCTGGCTGCGGGCCGGTTCGTTCCCGCTCATGACGGTCCGGTCAGGGTAGCAAAGGGCATTGCTACGATGGACGGGACATGCCCCAAGAGTCGGTGCCGCCACCGTCGGACGCAACACACGGAGCAGCGCGGGCGAGCGCGCCGGGCAACGAGCCGGTCGCGATCGTCGGCATGGCCTGCCGATTCCCCGGCGCGGACAGCCTCGCGGCCTTCTGGGATCAGTTGGATGGCGGTGTGAATGCCGTCAGCGAGGGGGTCCCGGGTTCCGGGATCGGCCGGATCGGCGAACTCTTCCCGGAAGGCGCGGAGCTCCGCCGTGCCTGCCGTTTCGGCGCCTATCTCGACGGCCTCGACCAGTTCGACGCCGCGTTCTTCCGCATCTCGCCGGTCGAGGCGCAGATGCTCGATCCCCAGCAGCGGTTGATGCTCGAGACCTGCTGGCGAGCGCTCGAAGACGCGGGAATCGATCCGGACGGCCTGAGGGGCAGCCGGACCGGGGTCTATGCCGGCATCAGCAACAACGAGTACCGCGGTCTGATCCTCGACGTCAGCGAAACGGACGAGCCGGCCGCCAGCCTCTACGCCGTCACCGGCACGTCGTTCAACACCGCCATCGGGCGGGTCGCCTTCGCGCTCGGTCTGGAAGGGCCGGCCCTGGCGCTGGATACCGCCTGCTCGTCCTCCCTCGTCTCCATCCACCAGGCCGTGTCCAGCCTGCAGCGCGGCGAGGCCGATCTCGCGCTGGCCGGAGGGGTGCACACGATCCTCTCCGGCCGATTGCTGGAGCTTCGCGCCAACGCCGGGATGCTGTCGCCGGACGGGCGGTGCGCCACCTTCGACGCCGCAAGGAACGGCTACGTCCGGGGCGAAGGCTGTGGCATCGTCGTGCTCAAGCGGCTCGCCGAGGCGGAAGCCGACGGCGACCGCATCTGGGGCGTCGTCCGCGGCTCGGCCCTGAACCAGGACGGGGCGAGCCAGGGGCTGACCGTGCCGAGCCGTCCGGCGCAGGAGAAGGTGATCGAGGCCGCGCTGCGCGAGGCCGGGATCGCGCCCACCGATGTGGACTATGTCGAAGCGCACGGCACGGGCACCGAAGTGGGCGACCCGGTCGAGGCAGAGGCGGTAGGAACGGCCTATGGCCGTGGCCGCGATCCGGACCGGCCGCTCTTGATCGGCTCGGTGAAGACGAACATCGGCCACCTGGAATCGGCCGCGGGGGTGGCCGGGGTCATCAAGGTGCTGCTGGCGATGAACAAGGGCGTCATTCCCAGGCACCTCCACTTCAGCACGCCGAACCCGGAGATCCCGTGGGAGCGGCTGCCGCTCAAGGTGACGGCGGAGCCCACGGCATGGCCGGACGCGGAGGGCCGGCCGCCGAGGGCGGGCGTGAGCGGATTCGGCTGGTCGGGCACGAACGCCCATGTCGTGCTCGAGGGATACGGCAAGCCGGGCGCCGCCGCGGAGGCGGAGCACCTGCCTGCCGGCGCGGCTCTTCCGATCGCCGTTTCGCTGCCGGAATCGGTCGCGGACCTGACACCGGCTGAAGTGGCTCTCCCGGTGCGGGGGACCCGCCTGCTGCCGCTGTCGGGCAAGTCGGACAACGCGCTTCGCGAACTGGCCGGCGAGGTTCTGTCGTGGGTGGAGAGGCGGACCGGCGACGCGGCCGAAGGCGATGCCGATGTCGCGCTGCTGGCGGACATGGCATGGACGGCGAGCATCGGTCGAAGCCACTTCGAGCGGCGCGCGGGCGTCGTGTTTCGCGACGCCGCTTCGTTGCGCCACGAGTTGAAGGCGCTTGCTGGAGGCGAACGGGAGGCCGCGTCGCAGGCCGCGTCGAAGGTGGCGTTCGCCTACACCGGACAGGCCAGCCAGTGGGTCGGCATGGGCGGGACCCTCTACGAGAGCGAGCCGGCGGTCCGGGCGGTGCTCGACCGCTGCGATGCCCTGCTCCGGGAAGACAGGGGCGGCTCGCTGCTCGACGTGATGTTCGGGCGTTCCGGCGACGCCGGCGACCTGGACGATCCGCAGTGGAAACAGCCGGCCATCTATGCGCTCGAATGCGCGCTCACCGCTCTCTGGTCGAGCCTCGGCATCCGGCCCGATGTCGTGCTCGGACACAGCCTCGGGGAGATCGCGGCCGCCCATGCGGCGGGTGTGTTCAGTCTGGAGGAGGGGTTGCGCTTCGCCGCCGCGCGGGGGGCGCTGATCGGGGCGGTTCCGGGCGACGGGGCGATGGCCGCGGTCTTCGCGCCCCCGTCGCGGGTGACGGCGACGGTCGAAGAGCACAATGCGGAGTACGGCGGGGTCGACGTGAGCGTCGCGGCCGATAACGGGGCGCACCAGGTGGTGAGCGGTCCGCTGGAAGCGCTCGAGGCGCTTGAACGGCGCTTCGAGGCGGACGGCGTCCGTGCGGTGCGACTCCGGAAGAGTCCCGCCTACCACAGCGCCATGATCGAACCGGCGCTGGATGACCTGGAAGCGGCGCTTGGCGGAACGACGTTCGCGCCGTCTTCCGTTCCGTTCGTCAGCAACCTGACCGGACGGATCGTGGAAGCGGATGAAGCCCTGGACGCCGCCTACTGGAAGCGGCAGGCGCGCGAGCAGGTCGCGTTCCGCGCCTGCATCGAGACCCTGGCAGAACTGGGCGTCGACGCCGTGGTGGAGATCGGTCCGCACGCGGTGCTCAGCCAGATAGCCGCCATGTCCTGGCCCGCATCGGCGGAGGCCGCCGCGCCGGTCACGATCCCGAGTCTCCTGCGTCCCGGGTCGAAGGTTCCGGAGGCCGAGGCGGAAACCGCCTTTGTCGCCGCGGTCGCGGCCGCCTGGGAAGCAGGGCTGCCCGTCCGGTTCGAAGGACTGTACGAAGGCGAGGCGCGGCGCCGTATCGCGCTGCCCGGCTATCCGTTCCAGCGCGAACGCCACTGGGTCGAGGGCTCGAAGCGTCGGCGAACCACCGCCGGCCATCCGCTGCTCGGCGACCGCCACGAATCGGCGCGCGGCGAAGTCATGTTCGAAACCGAGGTGTTTCCTTCGGAACCCGCCTGGTTGAACGATCACCGCGTCTTCGGCCGGCTGATCGCGCCGGGCGCGCTCTTCGGCGCCATGGCGGCCGCGGCATCGAGCGGCGAGGACGGCGGGCCGGCGACCCTGGACGACGTGCAGTTGCACAATCCGCTGGTCTTCGCCGAAGAGGACCCGGAGGATGAAGGCGGTGAGGGGGCTGGACGCATGGTCCAGGTCCTGCTGGATCCGCCAGAAGACGAACCGTCGAAACGCGTCCAGATTCTCAGCCGGGGCGCCGGCGACGAGGAATGGACGCTGCACGCCGAGGCCCAGGCGCCGGCCGCGCCGCCGAGCCTCGGACCGGCGCTGTGCGTCAACCTGAAGAAGCTGAAAGCCGGCATGTCGGCGGTCGACGTGGAGGGCTTCTATCGGGCCAAGGCCGAGGTCGGGATCGATCTCGGCACGTCGTTCCGCACCCTGGACGCGGTCTGGAGCCGGCCCGGCGAGGCGCTGGGCGAGGTGTCGTTCCCCGCCGGGCTCGGCGCGAACGGGCTCGACGTCCATCCGCTGCTGCTCGACGGCTGTTTCCAGGTCATGGGCGCGGCGCGGAATCCGGACGGAGCCGATGACGGCATCACCTATCTGCCGTTCGGCTGGGAGCAACTGCGGCTGCGGGGCCGGCTGCCCGACCGGATTCTCTGTCACGTGCGCCTGAGGGAGAGTCCGCGCGGCGCGGAACCGGAGGCGGAGAACGGACAGCCGCCCGAAGTCGTGGCCGGAGACCTGTCGTTCTACGACGACGCCGGCGTTCAGGTCGGGGAACTGACCGGTTATACCGTGAAGCGAGCCACGCGGTCGGCGCTGCTTTCCGCGGTGGAAGGCGTGAACGAGCTTCTGTACGAGGTCGTGTGGCGGGACCGCGCGCTGCCGCCCGGCATGCCGTCCGCGGACTTCCTGGCCGCGCCGGCGGCAGTCCAGGCGGAGCATGGGCCGTTCACCGACTACTTGGCGGCGGAAGGCGTTGGCGCGGAGGACAGGGCCGCGCTGCTCGCGGACCTCGAGCTGCTGTCGCACGCGTACGCGCTCGCCACGCTGGACAGGCTGGGCTGGCGGCGCACGGCCGGCGAAGCCGTCGACGCAGACGCGTTGCGGCAACAACTGAAGGTCGGCCCTGAACACCAGCGCCTGTTCGGGCGCATGCTCGAGATGCTGGCCCGATGCGGTGTGCTGAGCGCCGTGGACGGCGGCCACATCGTCCAGGTCGGGACCGGGGACCCGTTGCCGGAAGGCCTTCCGGAGGACCCGGACGCCTTCGCGAGCCGGATGGCGGCGCGCTACTCGCACGGTTCCACCGAGATCGGCCTGTTCCGGCGCAGCGCGGACGCCCTGCCCGACGTGTTGATCGGCGAGATGGACCCCCTCACCCTGCTGTTCAGCAGCGGCGAGCCGACCGCGGCCGACCTGTACAAGAAAGCGCCGGTGGCCCGGGCGGCGAACCGGATGCTGGCGGACGCGACCGCGGCGCTGCTGCGCCGGATGCCGGCGGAACGAAGGCTGCGCGTCATCGAGGTCGGCGCCGGGACCGGATCGGCTACCGCGGTCGTGCTGCCGGAACTCCCTGAAGGCCGCTACGACTTCACCTACACGGACATCTCCGCCGGCTTCTTCGCGGAGGCCGAGTCGCTGTTCGGCGGCAGCGAAGCGGCGATCGACTACCGGGTGCTGGACATCGAGGTCGATCCGGTCGAGCAGGGGTTCGATCGCCACGGCTACGACATCGTCATCGCCTCCAACGTGCTGCACGCCACGCGCTACCTGGACGAGACGCTGGCCCACTGCCGCGAACTCCTGGCGCCGTCGGGCCAGTTGCTGGCGCTGGAGAACCTCCGCGGTCAGGGCTGGCTCGACCTGACCTTCGGTCAGCTCGACGGCTGGTGGCGCTTTGCCGACGACTACCGGCCGAGCCACGCGCTGGCCGACCCCGGCATCTGGCGGCGGGCGCTCGCGGACGCGGGCTTCGGCGACGTCGCGATCCTGGGCGTCGACGAATCGGATCCGGCGGCGAAGCCGGACCGCGGCGTGATCCTGGCGCAGGGTCCCGCAGACGTCGACGAGGCGCCCGGCCTCTGGGTGCTGGCGGCCGACAGGGGCGGCATTGCCGCTGAACTCGCCACGGAACTGTCCGCGCACAACCAGACGGTCGTCCTGGCGGGCGAGGAAGTCGCGATGGAGCGGCGCGAAGCGTGGCAGGCGTTGCTCGAAGACCTGCCGGAAGAAGTTCCGCTCGCCGGCATCGTTCACCTGGCTGGGCTCGACGGTCACGGCGCCGAAGCTTCAACCCCCGAAATGGCCGGCGACGCCCGGCGCACGGCTGCGAGCGCCCTGGCGCTGGCGCAGGGCATCGGCGATGCCGGCGCGACGCCGACCCACGGCGTGTGGTTCGTAACCCGTGGGGCGCAGGTGCTGGAGAAGGAGACCGGCGGCGAACTGGCGGGCGCCACGCTCTGGGGTCTGGGCAAGGTGATGGTGCGGGAGGCTGCCCATCTGCAGCCGCGGATGATCGACCTCGACCCCGGTGGTGCTGCGCCGCTGGCCGATCTCGCCAACGAACTGCTGTATCCCGATCCGGAGAACCACATCGCGTACCGGTTCGGCCGCCGTCAGGCCGCCCGGCTGATCCGGGCCGGCGAGGGCATGGCGCGTCTGGCGCCGCCGGACGACACGGCCTGGGCGCTCGCGTCCGACCCGGGGGGCTCGCTCGACGCGATTCAGGTCGAGCCCTTGCCGGCGGCGCCGCTTGAACCGGGGGAGGTCCGCGTCGCGATCGAGGCCGTCGGGCTGAACTTCCGGGACGTGTTCATCTCGATCGGCCTCGTCGAGGATTCCCTGGGCGGAGAGTTCTGCGGCCGCGTGCTGGAAACGGGCGCCGACGTATCGAGCGTCGTGCCGGGCGACCGTGTCGTGGGCATGGCGTTCCGCGCGTTCGGAACCGAGACCGTGATCCCGGAAGCCCTGATCGTGCCGGCGCCGCCGGGATTCTCCGTCTCGGAACTGGCGACGTTGCCGACGGCGTTCGTGTCGGCGGCGCTTTCGTTCGACATGTCGAGCCTGGAAGCTGGCGAGCGGGTCCTGATTCACGCCGGGGCCGGCGGCGTGGGGCTGGCCGCGATCCAGCTCGCCCAGGCCGCCGGCGCGGAAGTGTTTGCGACCGCGAGCGCGCGCAAGCGGGCCTACCTCCGGTCGCTCGGCGTCGAGCACGTCTTCGACAGCCGCACGACGGCCTTCGGGCAGGAGATCCTCGACGCGACGGACGGGGCGGGCGTCGACGTCGTCCTGAACAGCCTGACCAGCGAAGGTTTCATCGAAGCGAGCCTGTCCTGCCTGACCCGGGGCGGCCGCTTCGTCGAGATGGCCAGGGTGGACATCCTGAGCGAGGAGGAGATGGCGGCCGTACGGCCGGACGTGGCCTATTCCATCCTCATGATCGATGTCCTCAAGGAAGAAGACCCGCCCCGGGCGGGAGAGATCCTGAGGCGGATCGTGAAGCAGTTGTCGGAGGGCGTGCTCAGGCCCCTCGTCCACGCCCGATGGCCGTTGCTCGAGGCCGGGCCCGCCATGGAATCGATGCGTGCGGCCCGGCATATCGGCAAGATCGTGTTCACGAACTCGCCCCTTGCCGGGGGCCGGCTGCGGGAAGATCGTACGGTTCTCGTGACCGGCGGCCTCGGCGGCATCGGCTGCGCGGTAGCGGGCTGGCTGGCGGACCGCGGCGCCGGCACGATCGTGCTGAACGGCAGGCGGCCGCCGGACCCCGAAGCCGAGGCGGCGATCGAGGCGCTGCGGGAGCGCGGGGTCACGGTGCAGGTCGAACTCGCGGATGTGACGGACGCGTCCGCGGTCGACGCGATGCTCGAGCGCGTGGATCGCGAGCTGCCGCCGCTCGGCGGCGTGATCCACAGCGTCGGCGTACTGGCCGACGCCGCCCTCGGCAACCAGAGCTGGGAGAGCTTCGAGACGGTGCTGTGGCCGAAGATGCTCGGGGCCTGGCACTTGCACCGGGCGACGCTGGATCGGGATCTCGACCTGTTCGTCCTCTTCTCGAGCGTTGCCGGCGTGATGGGCAATCCGGGCCAGGCCAACCACGCGGCGGCGAACGCGTTCCTGGATCAGCTCGCGGCGCACCGCCGCGCCCGGGGGCTGCCGGGCCAGGCGATCGCCTGGGGCGCCTGGTCGGGCATCGGCGAGGCGGAGGAGCAGCGCGAACGGATCGCCGGCCACTTCGCGGCCCGCGGCGTCCGCTGGATCGCACCGGACCAGGGCCTCAAGGTGCTCGACTGGCTCGTGCGTCATGACCTGACGGCCAGCGTGGTGACGGCGGTCGACTGGCCGGTGTTCGGCGAGTCCCTCGAAGACCGTCCGCCTCTGCTCGAGGCGCTGCTGTCCGACGCGGCCGACGAGGGCGACGATGCGGCTTCGACGGAGGATCTGCTGGCGCGCCTGCGGGATTCGCCGCCGGAAGAGCGCGAGAGCCTCCTGGTTGCATACCTGCAGAGCGAGGTGCAGGCCGTGCTGCGGCTGCCCTCGGCGCCGGCGCCGGCGGTCGGCTTCTTCGACCTGGGCATGGACTCGCTGATGGCGGTGGAGTTGCGGAATCGGCTGAACCGCGCGTTCGCCGGCGCCTACACGGCGCCGAACACGCTGGTGTTCGACTATCCGGACATCGCCGCCCTGGCAGGTCACCTTGGCGGGGAGCTGGGCGATGCCGGCGCCGCGACGCCGCCGCGGGGTGCGCCCGCGCCGGCCGTTCCCGCGACGGTGCGGGAGGACGACGACGACAGGATCGCGATCGTCGGCATGGCCTGCCGGCTCCCCGGCGCTCCGGACCTCGCGGCCTACTGGCGGCAGCTCGAGTCGGGGGGCGGAGCGGTGACCGACGGACGGCCGGATCCCGGGCCCTGGGACGGGGTCTGCGGCGATCCCGCGGCCGGCGATGTCACCCATCGTCGCGGCGGCTTCGTTACGGGGATCGACCAGTTCGACGCCCGCTTCTTCGGGATCAGGCCGATCGAAGCGCACACGATGGATCCCCAGCAGCGGATGTTGCTGGAGACGACCTGGCAGGCGCTCGAGGACGCCGGGATCGATCCGGACGGGCTGAGAGGCAGCCGCACCGGCGTGTATGCCGGGTTCAGCGGCTGCGAGTACCGGGATCTGGCGGGCGCGGGCGGATCCGGCGTCGACTATCTGGGTACCGCCGGCAGTGTCGCCGTCGGGCGCATCGCCTTCGCGCTCGGCCTGATGGGGCCGGCGATGCCGCTGGACATGACCTGCGCCTCCTCGCTGGCCGCGATCCACGAAGCGGCGATGGCCTTGCAGAGCGGCGAGATCGATCTCGCCCTGGCCGGCGGCGTCAAGGCGATCCTGTCGCGGGCGGTGACGGACTTCATGGTCGAGATCGGGATGCTGTCGTTGACCGGCGAGTGCAGGACGTTCGATGCCTCCGCCGACGGTCATGTCCGGGGCGAGGGCTGCGGCATCGTCGTGCTCAAGCGGCTCGCGGAGGCGCAGGCCGACGGCGACCGGATCTGGGCGGTGATCCGGGGATCGGCGGTCAACCAGAACGGGGCGAGCGCCGGCCTGACGGTGCCGTACGGTCCGGCCCAGGAGCAGGTGATCGAGGCCGCGCTCGACCGCGCCGGCATCGCGCCGGCGGAGATCGACTACCTCGAAGCGCACGGCACGGGATCCGCGCTGGGCGATCCGATCGAGGTGCAGGCGGCCGCGGCGGTCTACGGCCGGGGACGGGAACCGGAACGTCCCCTGCTGATGGGGACCGTCAAGACCGGCATCGGCCATCTGGAAGCGGCGGCAGGCATCGCCGGCCTGATCAAGGTCGTGCTCGCGATGCGCCAGGGCGAGATCCCGAAGCAGCTCCATTTCCGGACGCCGAACCCGGCCATCGACTGGGAGCGCCTGCCGGTTCGGGTGACGGGAGAGGCGACCGCCTGGCCGCACGACCCGGACCGGCCGCCCCGTGCCGGGATCAGCTCTTTCGGGCTGTCCGGAGCGAATGCCCACGTCGTCGTCGAGGCGTACGGCGAGTCGAACGGGGTGGCCGCCGGCAACGGCCTGCCCTTCGCGCCGGCAGGCGAGCCGCGGCCGGTTGCGGCAACCGCGCCGGACACGGAGTCCGATCCGGCCGCGACGAACGGGGACCCGGCCCGTCGGGCGCGGTTGCTGCCGCTCTCGGCCAAGTCCGGGGACGCGCTCCGGGATCTGGCGAAACGGTATCTCGGCTGGCTGGACGAACACGCCGATTCGCTGTCGGGTGAAGGGGAGGCGGAACAGTTGCTGTCGGACATGGCCTGGACCGCATGCGTCGGGCGGAGCCACTTCGAGCAGCGCGCCTCCGTCGTGTTCGACGACGCGGCCTCGCTGCGCGAAGGGTTGCGCACGGTGGCCGCCGCGGACGGCAAGCGGGAACCTGCTGTGGCGGACGGCGGTTCCGTCGAGGCGGCGGCGGCAGCCTATGAGGCCGGGGGCCCGGTTTCGCTGGCCGGGCTGTTCGCCGGCGAGGCGCGGCGGCGGGTCGCGCTGCCCGGCTATCCGTTCCAGCGGCGCCGCTTCTGGATCGGCGGCTAAGCCAGCCCGTTCGTCTTCAGGAAATCCCTGAGCATCGCGACGCACTCCGCCGGCTTTTCCAGTTGCAGGAAGTGAGTGGCCTCGGGCAGGAAGTCGTAGTCCACGGTCATCATGTGACTGAGGTCGAAGGTCGGCAGGTAGGCGTACTCGAGGGTGGGGTCGGCGCCGAGAACCTTGGTCGGGCATGAGAGCAGCGTCAGATCCAGCAGGGGCGCGAAACTCCGAACGTAGTCCATGATCTGGGCTTCGTACTCCCGCGGACAGCGAAGCTCGTAGGCGTCTCCATCGGCCGTTCTGCGCAGCGTCGTCGCCGCCATCAGTTCGCGCACGCCGGGCAGCACCCGCGCAAAGGCCGGCAGGTAGCTGAGGAGTTCGGCGAACTCGGCCTCCGTGCGGAAGCGGTAGCCCCGCCGGCGGGTCATCGCGGCTGCGCGTTCGGCGGCCTCGTCGAGTTCCTGGAGGGCTCCGATCGGCTTGCACAGCGGCGGATCGAACAGCACCAGACCCGAGTACGCGCTTCTGAACGCGAGGATGGCGACCAGTGTCGAGAGGGAGTGAAAGACGCCGACGGACGGCTTGGCGCCGTACTCGCGTTCGATGGCGTCGAACACGAGGTCATGGTCGTGCATCAGCACCGGGATGTTGTGATCCTGCCGGCGTCCGACGCCGTTCCAGCCATGGTTCCGGAGATCGAACATCACCAGGTCGAAGTCGTCGGCGAGCAGCGACCAGAAGGGGTAGTAGAGATCGATCGCGAGACCGTTGCCGTGGCTCAGGATGAGCCGCAGATCGGCGTCCGGGTTGCCGTGCCGCCGAACGACGGTGACCGTGTCGTCGTCGAGGCGAACCTCGCGCGCCGCGAGCGGTTCGGGGACTTTCCAGATCGTCTCAGCCGGCACGCCTCTCCCTTTGCGGGTTCGTGGGCAGAGCGCCGTTCGGAACGGTCTCCGGCAGTTCCCGCGCCAGGGCTGCCGCGAAGCGAACGTCCTCGAGGGTCTCCAGCCTCCAGGCGACGTCCGGCGCGCCCGGAAGCCGAAAGTCGGGGCAGCGCTCCCGAAGCCGCGGTGCGACCTCGCCCCCGGCGGGCCCGCGATACAGGGCGCGAGGGATCTCGAACCCGGCGGTATCCAGCCCGAGGCCCAGGCCGGCCGCCTTGAGAACCGCTTCCTTCAGGGTCCAGAGTCGATAGAAGAGGTCGGTTCTTCGGTCTGGGTCCGCGGCCTCGAGTTCGGCCCGTTCGCCGGGTGCGAACAGCAGCCGGATGTCGTCATTCAGATTCCGGCGCGGGGTCCGTTCCTCGACGTCCACCCCGATCCGCCCGTGCGGAACGAGGGCAATCAGTCCGTGGCCGCCGCTGTGACTGACGCTGAACCCCGCCGGCGACGGAACCCCGCCGACCACCGCGAAGGGCTTGCCACGGTCCAGAGTCTCGAAGGAGAGCTCCGCGTTGGCGCAGCCGAGGCGGCGGCAGAGCAGGGCCCGAAGGGCGGCGCGACAGAGCGTGAACTCGCGCCGGGGCGCGGCTCTCGTAAAGCGGCGCCGGCGAGCGCGCTCCGCCTCGTCCAGCCAACCCAGGGCGTCCGCCTCCGGATTCGCGCCGGGCCTGAGGTCGACGTGAACGACTGCCGCGTCGTCCGATTCATGGAACGGGCGCCACGCTGGCGCCCGCTGACGCGAGTCGGTCGCGCGGCGACTGTTCAGCTCGCGTTCGAGGCGAGCCAGTTGCTGAGATCGCGAAGGTTCTTGAACTCCGCGATCTGCAGCGGCGGAATCTCGACGTTGAAGTCCTCGCCGACCTTCTTGAAGAAGGCCACCATCTGCACGGAGGTCACGCCGGAGTTGCCCAATCCACTGTTGAAGTCGGGGTCGTGGCCGAGATCGAGCTGTTCGTTCACGATCGCCGTGATGCGGGTGTCAATGTCTGACATCGAGTTGATTCTCCTTGTTTGAAGGGGCTTTGAGAACAACGTGGCCGTTGGGCGTTGCTGCTGCGCTCGGTTGACTGTCGGATCGATCAGGAGATTATCGTCCCGGTCGCGTCCCCGGTCAAGGGTAGGCGAGCCGCCCGGCAGGCGGCGCCAGAGTCTGACGACTGGGTGTCCGCCGCGTTGAGGCTGATCGCTACGGCTGGATCATGTAAGTGAACTTGACCGCGATCTGCCGGTGCGTGCTCTGCCGGTAACGGAGGTCTTCGGCCATCCAGTTCTCGTTGTAGACGACGAACAGGTCGGAGCCGGGCCTGTAGATCCAGTGCAGCCGGATGTTCGTCCCGAGGTCGCCGGACAGGTCGTTGTACTGGACGATCGTGTTCAGCCGCAGGTTCGGGCTGAACGTGAAGTTGACCAGTTGGCTGTAGAGGCCGACATCGAAGGCGCCCTGCGGCAGCTCGACGGAGTTGAAGACCCAGCGGGTTTCCGTCTGCACGAGCCTCGAGAGCCGAAGATTGACGGTGGCCCGGCCGGAGGTCTGGGTTCCGCCGTAGAAGTCGCCGGCGAAGACGCGCCCGCGAAATCCGACGAGCCGGCTCTGGTTCGAGAAGGCGGCGAGGACGACGGTGTCGAAGTCGTAGCGGCCGGGCGGAATCACGATCCCGGGCGACACCTCGAACGGCGCGACCAGGTTCTCCGTCTCCCAGACGTATCCCAGCCGCCAGCGGTCCTCGCCCGTGGTCCTCATGCCGATCGGCGAGAACTCGATCCGCCGGGTTTCCAGTTCGCCGTCGTCGAGCGTCTCGTAGTAGTCGACGTTCAGCTCGGTGAACCAGGTGCGGACGAAACCGCGCTCGATCCGTGGCAGCCACTGGATGTACGGGGCAAGGTGGCGGACGTTGTTGCGCAGGAGAAAGCCGGCCTTCGGGCTGTAGTCCTCCTCGATCTCCTGGGCGTCGAGGTAGACGGTCCACTCGGGGCCCTGGTAGTCGAAGTTGAAGCCGTAGGCGGACTCGCCGGCGTCGGAGGTGCCGCCGTCGCCGGAGGCTTCCTCGCTGATGCCGCTGCTGCTCCAGAAGCCTCCGAAGATCATCTTCGACGTCGGCTTGTAGACGAAGTCGACGCCGGCGACGCGGTTGGCGTCCTCGGCGTCCGGCGCCGCCTCGGTGAGCACGGCGCCGATCGACGACCGCTGGCCGACGTTTCGCTTCAGCCGGGCCACCGTGAAGGCGTTCCCGGGCACCGTTCCGCTGTCTTGCTGGAGTCCGGCTGTGGCAACCCGCAGCACGCCGACGTCCCAGCCGCCCATTCGGCCGGTTAGCCGCGCTCCCCAGTCGATCGGCACCTGCCGGCCCTCGTCGAGGCCGACCCGGCGCGAGAAGAACGCCTTGAGCACCGGCGGCTCGAAGAAGCGGCGATGGGGCGGCCCGAAGTCGAAGATGCCCGCGTTCTCGAGGAAGAAGTCGCGCTTCTCGGGGAAGTAGAGCGAGAACCGGGTGAGGTTCGTCTGCAGTTCGTCGACCTCGACCTCGGCGAAGTCCGTGTTGTAGGTCAGGTCGAGCGCCAGGGATCGGGTCACGCCCCACTTGATGTCCAGGCCGCCGTCGCCGTCCGTGATCGGATCGGCGTCCAGCCGTGGATCCTCGCTGACGTCGCCGATCACGAAGGGTTTGATCTGAACCTGCGCCGACTGCGCCAGACCGGTCAGGCCCGTCAGTTCGCCCGCCATCGAGATGCGGTGGACGGGCTGGACCAGGGAGCCGACCTGCCCCAGCATGCTGACCTCGCGCGGCAGGCCGGACCAGTGCGTCATCTCGCGCTTGTGGGCGATGTACCGCTGGACGTTGAACCCCCAGGCCGGAGCGGCCGGGTCGAATCGCAGGGTCGAGATGGGAATCGCGATCTCGGCCGCCCAGCCGAAGGCGGTTCGCCGTGCCGCCACGGACCAGATGCCGTCCCACTCGAGGTTCAGGTCGCGGCCTTCGTCGGTGACCAGCGTGTCGGCCCGGGCGGCGTTCAGGTTCGTCTCGAAGGCGTAGCCGTTGCGCCGGTCATGGAACGTGTCGAGCAGCAGGATGATCGAGTCGTCCTGGAAGATGCGGCTGTCGCGCTCCATCTCCTTGGCGATGATCGCGTCGGGGTTCGCGTCGAACGCGGTGATGCCGAAGTAGATCGTCGAGTCGGTGAAGACGACGCGAACTTCCGTCTGCTCGGTCGCCGGCACGCCGTCGAGCGGCTCGTGCTGCACGAAGTCGGCGCCGACGTTCGACTCGGCCCACACGGCATCGCTCAGTTCGCCGTCGACGGTGGGACCCTGCTCGACCCGGGTTGCGGCCATCGTTGGGCGCTCGGTTTCCGGCGCCGGATCCTGCAAACCGGCGGCCGCCGCCGCCAGCAGGGCGAATCCGCCGGCGAGGGCCGCGGCGGTCGGCTTCGGTTTCGGCAACGGCATCGCGGAGGACGAAGGCTAGCAACAGAGCCGGCATCGTCGCCGGGCTGGCTGGACAGCCTCGGGAAGCCGCGTCAGAGTCGATGGCTTGAACAGCACGTTCCAGCGGAAGCGGCCTTTGTGCGCGGTTCTCGTGACGGTCGCGGGCTTCTGGTTCTTCGCCTGCGGTCCGGATCCGGTGCCGGTCGAGGTGGTCGATCTCGTATCGGAGTTTCGGTACGCCGAAGTCGAACGGGAACGGCCGGTGCTCGACCTGGGGACCCCCTCGGCGGCGGCTGCCCTGGTCGGAGGCTGGTCCTGGAACGAGAAGGACTCCGCCGGCAACACGTTCGTCTGGGCGGTCGGCCCGCGTTCGGGGATCGACGTCTACCTCGCCTCGGCTCGCGAGCTGGAGGTGCGGATGACCTGCCGGGCGTACCGCTATCCGGGTGCGCCGGCTCAGCGCCTTGCCGTGCGCTGGGACGGCAGCGAGGTCGCCGAAGTCGAACTGGGCGGGCGCCTGGCCGAGCACCGCTTCACGGTGCCCGCCGGGATGGCCGTGGCCGGGGATCACCGCGTGGAACTCGTGCCGACGTACTTCGGCCGTCCGGCGGACGTGGCCGCGGGCGGCGCCCCGGCGCCCCGGCATCCGAGGAAGCTCTCCTTCGCCTGCGACCGGATCGAGTTCGGCGGCGGGCCGGCGCCGGGCGAGGCCCGCGGCGAGGGAGACACGCTGTGGATTCCAGCGTCCAATGAAGTCTCCTTCTTCCTGGAGCCCGAGCAGGATCTCGAGTTGCAGTGGGAGGACGTCGCTCCGCGGGGCGTCACCAGCCTCGACGTGGTGTGGGAGGTCGAGGGCGCGGCGCCGCTGACTACTTCCATCACCCGGGAGTCCGCTCCGCCCCTCCGAATGCCCTTGCTGCTGGTGGGGAATCGCCAGGCGCAGGCACCCGTTGACGATTGGCTCGCGTCCGTCCGACCGGCCCGGCTGACGCTCCGCGCGGCTGGCGGAGCGGCGGCATCCGGTGAGGAGGCGGGCGTCGTTCTGCGCAGGCCCCGGCTGACCGCCGACGAGCGCGACTTGCGACTGCCGGATCGGCCTGCTGAAGAGCTGTCCTTCGATGGGGCCGGAGTCTCGGGGCCGCCTTCGCCGGACGGTGAACGCCAGCCCGAGTCCATCCTGCTCTGGATCGTGGACACGTTGCGCGTCGACCGACTCGGCTTCCATGGCCACGACCGGCCCGTGTCGCCGAACTTCGACGCCCTGGCGGAACGCTCGACCGTGTTCGAGCGGGCGATCGCGCAGTCCTCGTGGACCCGTCCCACCGTCGCCACGCTGCTCACGGGGGTGGGGCCCGAGCGACACGGCATCCGGGAACTGAGCCACGGCCTGGAGGGGTCCTTCGCCACCTTGCAGGAGCGATTGAAGGAGCTCGGCTATGCCACGGCGGGCTTTTCGGCGAACGCGAACGTGACCGCCGATACCGGCTTCGCGCAGGGGTTCGACCGTTTCGAGAACGGCGCGGTCGATGTCGACGATCCCGAACTGGGCTCCGCGGCCCACCTGAGGGCGCTGAGCGACAAGGAGGCGACCTCGACGCCGGACATCGTGGAGAAGCTCTTCCTGCTCTACGACGGGGAGATCGCCTGGAGCGATCATGTCTTCGGCGAGTTCCGGCGTGAGCTGCACCGGCGGGGCCGGGACCCCCTCATCGCCTTCGTCGCCGACCACGGCGAAGCGTTCGAGGAGCGCGGCGTCTTCGGCCACGCCTGGGACCTTCACCGCGAGGTGCTGGACATTCCCTTCCTCATCCACCTGCCGGGCCAGACCGAGGGTCGCCGCGTGGGCCTGCCGGTTCAGCAGGCGGACCTCCTGCCGACCCTGATCGAGATCGCGGGCGGCGAGCCCGGGCCGGGGATCGAAGGCGACAGTCTGGCGCCGCTGCTCGGCGGCGGAGCGGACGGCGCCCCGCAGACGCTCGCCGACCGGCTGCTGCTGTCGACAATGGACACGTTCCGGCGCCCCGCGGCGTCCCTGGTCCGCGGCCGCCACAAACTGATCGAGCTGCGCCGGCCCGGACAGGCTCCGACCCGGCAACTGTTCGACTGGGTGGACGACCCCGAAGAGCGGCGCGATCTGGCCGCCGAGCGGCCGATCCTGGCCGGCCGCCTGGCGCGGCTGCTGCGGGAACAGGTGGAACTTTCGGGACAGGGCGCGGCGCCGGCGCCGGAAGTCGAGCTGGACGAGGACACCAGGCGACGGCTCGAGGCCCTCGGCTACATCGAGTAGCGGCGTCCCCGTTGCTATAGTCCTCGCTCGCGTGAACGAGTTCTTCGGCCGCACCGGCGCCGCGCTGGCGGTTGCTTCTCTTTTCTGGGCCGCCGCCGCGGCGGCTCAGCCGGCCGACCCGCCGCTCGACGTCCTGATGCGCGCCACCGACGACGCGATGCGGGGCGACTCCAGCGAGAGCCGGATCACGATGCGGATCAAGACGGAGCGCTGGCAGCGAGAGTTGCGGCTCCATGTCGTCTCCGAGGGCACCGAGACGGCGCTGATCCGGATCGAAGCGCCGGCGAAGGAACGCGGCACGGCGACGCTCAAGGTCGAGCAGAACATCTGGAACTACCTGCCGAAGGTCGACCGGACGATCAAGGTGCCCGGGTCGATGATGCAGGCGGCGTGGATGGGCAGCCACTTCACGAATGACGACCTGGTCCACGAGTCCCGCTACAGCGAGGACTTCGAGTGCGCCTACCGGGAGCGGCCGGCGGACGGGTCGGGCCACTGGCTGGTGCGCTGCGTTCCGTTGCCGGATGCGCCCGTCGTCTGGGGCGCGATCGACGCGCGTTTCCGGGCCCGGGACATGCTGCTCGACCAGGCCGAGTACTTCGACGAACGCGATCGGCTGGTACGGACGATCATGTACGAGGACTTCGGCCCGCTCGGCGGCCGGACGCTGCCGCGGCGGATGCGGGTGATACCGGCGGACGACGCCGACGAGTTCACCGAGATCGTCTACGAGGAACACGCGTTCAACGTCGAACTGCCGCCCGGTACGTTCTCATTGCAGTCGCTACGCCAGTAGCAGGAGCGCTGCCGGATGAAGCTCCTCCGCATGGCCTGGCGCAACCTGTGGCGGAACGGCCGCCGCACCCTGGTCACGGTCGGCGCGATGACCCTGGCCCTGTGGGCGATGGTGCTCTACACGTCGCTCATGCAGGGGATGCTGGGCAGCATGGAGAGCACGCTCCTCGACGTCGAACTGGGCGAGATCCAGATCCACGCCGACGGCTACCGGGAGCGGCCCTCGATCTGGGAACGGATCGAGGATCCGGAGGCTCTGCTCGAAGCACTTGACGAGACCGGGCTGCGCTCGAGCGCGCGCCTGCTCGGCGGCGCGCTGGTCGCTTCGGGGGAGGCCTCGACCGGGGCCCTGCTCAAGGGGCTGAGGCCGGAGCGGGACGCCCGGGTCAGCGACGTCCATGAGCGGCTCGACCGGGGCGAGTGGCTCGACCCGGCCGACGGTTCCGGCGTGGTGCTCGGCTACCGGCTCGCGCGCACGCTGGGCGTGGACGTCGGGGACGAGCTGGTCGCGCTCAGCCAGGCGACCGACGGCAGCATGGCGAACGACCTGTTTCAGGTGCGGGGCGTGCTGCAGAGCCTGAGCGAGGACACGGACCGCGGGACCGTGTTCCTGGTGGAGGACGCGTTCCGGAGCTTCTTCGCCCTGGAGGACGGCGCCCACCAGGTCATCGTTCGCAGTGGCGAAGGGCAGGAGCTCCTGGCGGCGACGGGGGTCGTGGAAGAGGCCGCGGCGGCGAGCGTCTCCGGGGTGGAAGTGAGGACCTGGCGGGATCTCCTGCCGGGCATCGCGAACGTGCTCGACTCCGCCCAGGCGGCCGTCCAGGTCGTGGCCTTCATCGTCTACGTCGTGATCGCGATCATGATCCTGAACGCGATGCTGATGGCGGTCTTCGAGCGGATCCGGGAGTTCGGCGTACTGAAGGCGATCGGCGTTTCGCCCCGGCGGGTGCTGGCGCTCATCCTGACCGAGGGCGCGCTGCAGGCGGCGCTGGCGATCGCCGTCGGGCTGCTGGCCAGCCTGCCGACGCTCTGGTTCGTCGTGTCGCGTGGGATCGACGTCGGTCAACTGGGCGGCACCGCCATCATGGGCGTCTCCATGGACCGGATCTGGACCGGCGCTGTGAGCCCGGTGACGATTGCCGGGCCGGTCTTCATCCTGCTCTTCATCGTCGGGCTGGCGGTCCTGTTCCCGGCGGTCAAGGCCGCGCGCATCAGCCCGGTCGAGGCGATCCACCACCAGTAGCGGCAGAGGCTCAGGGAAGAAGGGAAGAAAACATGAGTGGACCCAACGTGGCAACCCTGGCCTGGCGCAACCTGTGGCGGAACCGTCGGCGGACCCTGTTGACGCTGGGCTCGATCGTCTTCGGCGTGTTCCTGGCGGTCGTATTCACGGCGATGCAGGACCGCAACTGGAAGGACATGATCGATCTGGCCGCGCGCCTCGGCGGCGGCCACGTGAGCCTCCAGCATCCCGAGTACCTCGACACGCCGACCCTGACCCGTACCGTCGTCCGCGGCGAGGAGATCGAAGCGGCGCTCGACGGCGAGGGCCGCCGGATCGCTCGTGCCGTCGACCGTATCGTCGGGCCGACGATGCTGGCCACGGCGGGCGAGAACTTCAGTGCCGCCTTCATTGCCTTCGACCCGGAGGCCGAGGACGAGACGACGCTCTCCATCCTGGAGGCGCTGGATGAAGGCTCGGCCCTTGAACCCGGGGACCGCGACGGGGTGATCCTCGGCCACCGGCTGGCCAGTAACCTGGGGATGGAGCTGGGCGACAAGGTCGTCTACACCCTGACCGACAGGAACGGCGAGATCGTGAGCGGCCTCGCGAGGTTGCGGGGGACGCTCAGGACGAACGCGCCCACGGTCGACGGCGGCTTCTGCCTGCTGCCCATCGGCACGGTGCGCGACCTGCTCGGCTACGGCGAGGACGAGGCGACGATGGTCGCCGTGTTCCTCGAGGACCAGCGGAGGAGCGGCGGAGTCGCCGGCCGGCTCGACCGGGCACTCGGCGAGACGGTTGCGGCTCTGCCCTGGAACACGAGTCAACCGCAACTGGCGGCGTTCATCGCGCTCAAGGTCGGCGGGGCGGTGGTCATGGAGATCCTGATCGCGGTGCTGGTCGCGGCGGGAATCTTCAACACGATGTTCGTCAGCGTGATGGAGCGGCTGCGGGAGTTCGGCATCATGCTGGCGATCGGCTGGAGCCCGCGACGGCTGTTCCGGCTGATCATGATGGAGAGCGCCTGGCTGGCCGTCCTCGGTCTGGCCGGCGCCTTTCTGATCACTCTGGGGCCGTACGTTTACCTGTCATCTACCGGCCTCGACCTGACCGCGGTCTACGGCGGCACGGTGGAGGTCGCGGGCGTCGGCCTGGATCCGGTGCTCAAGGTCGGCATCTTCCCGCGCAACGCCGTGCTGATCGGGCTGTTCGCGGTGGTGGCGACCCTCGCCTCGGGGATCTACCCGGCCTGGCGCGCGGGCCGGGTGCAGCCGGTCGAAACGATCAAGGTGGTGTGAAATGGGCGAAGGTCCGGTCATTTCGCTCCGTGACGTGAGCAAGGTCTACCGCCAGGGCAGCGTCGACATCCACGCGCTGCGCGATCTCTCGATGGATGTCGAGCCGGGTGAGTTCACCGTGATCTGCGGCCCCTCGGGCTCCGGCAAGACGACCATGCTGAACCTGATCGGGGCGCTCGATTCAGCGACTTCCGGTCACGTAGTGCTCGAGGGGCGTGAACTGGGCAGCCTGAACAGGAAGGAGCTTTCCGAACTGCGCCGCGACCGGATCGGCTTCGTGTTTCAGGCCTACAACCTGATGCCCGTCCTGACCGCGTACGAGAACGCCGAGATGGTGCTCTGGGTCCAGGGCGTCGACGGAAGGACCCGGCGCGAACGGGTCATGGGGTTGCTCGAGCAGGTAGGGCTCAAGGGGATGGAAGACCGGCGGCCTTCGGAACTCTCCGGCGGGCAGCAGCAGCGGGTCGCGATCGCCCGCGCGATCGCCAGCAACCCGGCCGTCGTGCTCGCGGACGAGCCGACCGCGAACGTCGACTCGGAGACCGCGGAGACCCTGCTCGGCCTGATGGAAGAGCTGAACCGGGAGCAGGGCGTGACCTTCCTGTTCTCGACGCACGATCCGCAGGTCATGGAACGGGCCCGCCGGGTGGTGCGCCTCGTCGATGGGAACGTCGCGAGCGACGAGCGCCGCTGACTCGCTGCCGGCCGCCGGCGTCGCCGGGCTGCTCTTGCTGCTCGCCGTGTCGCCGGTGGCGGCGCAGACGGAGCTGGGTGGCGACGTGCGCCTCTTCGCGTTCCGGATCCTGGAGGAGACGGACCTGGCCGGCGACGGGGAGCCGGCTGAAGAGGACGGCGCGGCGGCCGGGGCCGGCGGCGTCGAACTCGGGATCCTGCGGCTCAAGCTCGACTCGCGCTGGAGGTCGGGCGACCGGGACCGGTTCCGCTTCGAGATGCACGGTACGGCCCATGCCGTGTCGCCGCCCGGCAGCGGCGCCGTGACGTCGGTCGCTACGGGAGACACGCGGCGTTTCTTCGACCTGACGAAGGACTCGTTCGGCGGTGGCGACGTCGCGGGGACGACGGAGATCGACCGCTTCAACCTGCGCTGGGACCGTCCCGGATTCCGAATGGTCGCGGGCCGCCAGGCGATCACCTGGGGCGTGAACTACTTCTGGCCCGTGCTCGACCTTTTCGCTCCCTTCGCGCCGCAGCGGATCGACCGGGACTACAAACCGGGCGTCGACGCGCTTCGCTTCACCCTTCCGGTGGACGACTTCTCCGAGATCGAGATCATCGCCGCGGGCCAGGGCGCCCGCACCCCCGACGACCTGAGTCTCGCCTCGATGGGCCGCTTCCACGCGGACCTCGGCGAGGGCGCTTCGACGGTCGACTTCGGCTACATGGTCGGCGGCTTCCATCGCGACTTCGTCCTCGGCGGCTTCTTCTCCGCCGACGTCCGCGGCACCGGCCTGCGCGGCGAGGTGTCGTGGACGAGTCCCGGCTGCGATCCGGAGAGCGCCCACCCGGTCTTCGGCTGCGGCGATTTCTGGCGCCTGACGGTGGGTGTCGACCGCCTGCTGACGCCCAGGCTGACCCTGATCGGCGAGGCGAGCTGGAACGGCTTCGGCGCCGGCGACCCCGCGGACTACACGCGGCTGGCGGAGGCCGACCGCGTGCGGCGCGGTGAAGCCGTCTCCCTCGGCCGCCGGTACGCGGGCCTCTCGCTGGCCTGGCAGGCGCATCCGCTGCTGACCGTGACGGGCGCGGTGCTGGCGAACGGGGACGACGGTTCGGCCCTGTTCCAGCCGGGCATCGCCTGGTCGGTGTCCGACAGCGTGACGTGGACCGCGGGCCTCATCGCCTCGACCGGCCGGGGCGTTCGGGACGGCGTCCTCGGCAGCGAGTACGGCGCCGTGCCGGTCGTGGCGTGGTCGTCGCTGACCGCGTACTTCTAGTCTCCAGTAGTCGCGCGTCTTTACCGGTTGTTCACGAACCGTCGGCTACGCTCCGCAGGCGTGGAGAACCTCGAATTGCACGGAATCTCAAGCCATATGAAGACTGCAAGCCCCATCCGCACCTGGAGCACTCTGGCTCTCGCGGTCGCCCTGATTGCCGCCTGCGGCGGGGGCAGCTCGCGGAGCGTGATCCAGAACAAGGGCTCCGACACCCTGGTCAACGTGGCCCAGGCCTGGGCCGAGAACTACGCCGCGGTGGCGCCGGAGACGGCGGTCGCGGTGACCGGCGGTGGATCGGGCACCGGCATCTCCGCGATGATCAACGGCACGGTCGACATCGCGAACTCGAGCCGCAAGATGAAGGACTCGGAGATCGAGCTGGCGCGCGGCAACGGCAACGAGCCGATCGAGTTCGTCGTCGGCTTCGACGCCCTGGCGGTCTTCGTCCATCCCGACAACCCGCTCGACGAGGTTTCGCTGGAACAGTTGGCCACGCTCTATGGCGAGGGCGGCGATGTCGACACCTGGAGCCAGTGGGGAGTCGAGGTTCCGGGTTGCGGCAGCGACGAGATCGTTCGGGTCAGCCGCCAGAACAACTCGGGCACCTACGTCTACTTCCGCGAAGCGGTGCTCGGCGACCAGCGCGACTTCCGGCTCGGCTCGCGCGACATGCACGGCTCCAAGGACGTGGTCGACCTGGTGGAGAACACGCCCTGCGCGATCGGCTACAGCGGCCTCGCCTACGCGACGGACCACGTGAAGATGCCCTGCGTCAGGAAGGGCGAGGACGGCGACTGCGTGTCTCCCTCGGTCGATACGGCGATCGACGGGTCCTATCCCATCGCGCGGCCGCTGTTCATGTACACCGCGGGCGAGCCGCAGGGCGCCATTCGCGAGTACATCGACTGGGTCCTGAGCGACGAAGGCCAGTGCATCATCTACGAGAAGGGCTACGCGCCGCGAACGGACGTGGACTGCTCCTGAACGGGAGCAGGCTCCCGGGAATGACGCGGCGTCTCTGGTTCCCCGGCGGCCGGTTTGACTGACGTAGCGCACGCCGCGGACCGGCGGGATCTCGCCTGGTGGGTCGACCGCGCGGTCCAGATCCTGGTGCTTGCCGGCGGGCTGTCGGCGATCGTCTTCATCGCCGGCATCTTCGTCTTCATCACCCGTGAAGGCGCCGGCTTCGTGTTCGACCGCTTCGATTTCCGGGAGTTCTTCTTCTCGCCGCGCTGGACGCCCACGTCGAGCCACAACCCGACGTACGGCGCCCTGGCCCTGATCGCGGGCACGGCCTCCGTGACCGGACTCGCCATGGTCGTGTCCGTGCCGTTTTCGCTCGGCGCCGCGGTCTACATCGGCGAGTTCGCCACCGGCCGCGTACGCGAGACGCTGAAGGTGCTGGTGGAACTCCTGGCGGCGATCCCGTCCGTGGTCTGGGGGTTCATCGGTCTCTCCATCATGAATCCGCTGATCATCCAGATCTTCGACGTTCCGATCGGGCTGAACGTGCTGAACTCGGGGATCATCCTGGGGCTGATGGCGGCGCCGATCATGACGACGATCGCCGAGGACGCGCTGAAGGCGGTCCCCGACACCTACCGCGAGGCCGCCGAGGCGATGGGGGCGACCCGCTGGCAGGTGACCTTCAAGGTCGTGCTTCCGGCGGCCCGCAACGGCCTCGTCGCGGCTACGCTGCTGGGCGTCGGCCGCGGTTTCGGCGAGACGATGGCGGTGCTGATGGCGAGCGGCCACTCGATCAACCTGCCGACGAGCCCCTTCGACTCGGTGCGGGCGCTGACCGCGACGATCGCCGCCGAACTCGGTGAGACGGCGGCCGGCTCCGACCACTACCAGGCGCTCTTCACGCTCGGCATCTTCCTGTTTCTGGTCACCTTCGCGATCAACTTCGCGGCCGACGTGTTCGTGCGGGGCGGCCAGCGCAAGCACCGCCGCCGCGGCCGCCGGCCGGCCGCTTCCGCGAACCCGTAGCGAGGCGCCATGTTCGAAGCGACCGCACAGAACCGCCGCAACCGGAAGGTCGAGGGCCTGTTCCGGCTGCTCTTCCTGTGGATGACGTGCATGCTCATCCTGCCGGTCGCCCTGGTCCTCGGCGTGCTCATCGTCCGGGGCGGGCCGGCGATCTCGTGGGAGTTCCTGTTCTCGCCGCCGACCAACGGAATGACGGCCGGCGGCATCCTGCCGGCCCTGGTGGGCACCGTGTGGCTGGTGGTCGTCGCCCTGATCGCTTCCGTGCCGGTCGGCGTGGCGGCTGCGCTCTACCTGAGCGAGTACGCGCCGGACAACCGCCTGACCCGGGCGATCAATCTGGCGATCATCAACCTGGCGGGCGTGCCGTCCATCGTCCACGCCCTCTTCGGGGTCGGCGCCTTCGTCATCTTCTTCCGCTTCGGCACCAGCATCCTGGCCGCCAGCCTGACCCTGGCGGTCATGACGCTGCCGGTGGTGATCGTCGCCACCAGGGAGTCGCTGCAGACCGTGCCGCTCGCGTTCCGCGAGGCGTGCTGGAACATGGGCGCCACGCGCTGGCAGACGATCCGCAAGATCGTGCTGCCGAACTCGATCAGCGGCATCCTCACCGGCGTCATCCTGGAGGTTTCCCGCACGTCGGGCGAAACCGCGCCGATCATGTTCACCGGCGCCGCGTTCTTCCTGCCCTTCCTGCCGCAGGGCGTGCTCGACCAGACGATGGCGATGTCGCTGCACCTGTTCGTCATCTCGACCCAGGTGCCGGACGTGCCGGAGCACATGCCCTTCGGCGTCGCCCTGGTCCTGATCTCGATGGTGCTGGCGATGAACGGGATCTCGATCGCCTTCCGCGTCTACCTGCGGGGCCGCAAGAAGTGGTGACATCGCCTGCCCCGGGGAGAGCCGCCGGCGACTACGCGGTCGAGGTCGAGGATCTGGCGATCCGGTACCACGGCAAGCCGGCGCTTTCGGGCGTCACGTTCCAGGTACGAAGAAACGAGATCTTCGGGATCATCGGACCCGCGAACAGCGGCAAGACGTCGTTCCTGCGCGCGATCAACCGGATGGACCTGATGACCGCGGGCATGGAGGTTTCCGGCAGCGTCCGCGTCGAGGGCCGGGACGTGCGCAGTTGGCGCAACCCCTACGCACTGCGGCAGCGGATCGGCGTTGTCTTTCCACTGCCCGTCGGCCTGCCGCTGACTATCTACGACAACGTCGCGCTCTCGTCCCGGCTGCGGGGCACGCGGAGGAAGGCGGATCTGGACGTCATCGTCGAACGCTGCCTCCGCCGCGCGGCGCTCTGGGACGAAGTGAAGGACCGGCTCGATTCCCTGGGCAGCCTGCTCTCCGGCGGCCAGCAGCAGCGGCTGACGATCGCCCGCGCCCTGTCGCAGGATCCGTCCATCCTGCTGCTCGACGAGTTCTCGATCGCGGTCGACCCGGTGACCACGATGAGGATCGAGGAGGTGCTGGCGGAACTCAGGTCCGAGATGACGATCGTGCTGGTGACGAACCTCGTCCAGCAGGCGCGGAGACTCGCCGCGCGGACCGCCTTCTTCCTGACCGGCGAGCTGGTCGAGGTCACGGAGACGGAGACGATGTTCGAGGGCGGCGCCCAGGACCCGCGCACGACCGCCTACGTCGAAGGGAAGTTCGGATGAGCGTCGCGGAGCCTGTGACTCCGGGCGCCGCCGGCGCATCGGCGGCCATCCTGGTCGAGAAGCTGAACCTCTGGTATGGCGACTTCCAGGCCCTCTTCGACGTCGACCTGCGGGTGCGCGCCGGCGCGATCACCTCGCTGATCGGCCCTTCCGGCTGCGGCAAGACGACGCTGCTGCGCTCGGTCAACCGGATCAACGAGCGTCTCGGTTACGTGCGCACCACCGGCAGCATCCGGCTCTGGGGCCTCGACGTGCTCGACCCCTCCGTCGAGCTGGCGCAGCTCCGCAAGCAGGTCGGGATGGTCTTCCAGCGCCCCAATCCGCTGCCGCTTTCCGTGCGCGACAACGTCCTGTTCGGCACCCGCGTCCACCTGCCCGGCGGGAAGTCGCCGACGAGGGCGGAGGCCGAGCGGATCGTCGAGGAGGCGCTGCGGGAGGTCCTGCTCTGGGACGAACTGAAGGACTCGCTCGACCGCCGCGGCACGGAGCTTTCGCTCGAACAGCAGCAGAAGCTCTGCATCGCCCGCCTGCTCCCGGTCAAGCCGAGGTTGCTGCTCATGGACGAACCGTGCTCGGCGCTCGATCCGGCCGGCACGGAAGCCGTCGAGGAACTGATCTGGAAGCTCCGCGGCGACTACACGATCCTGATCGTGACCCACAACATGGCCCAGGCCCGCCGCGCCAGCGAGGAGTGCGTCTTCATGCTGCTCGGCGAGATGATCGAGCACAGCGACACGGCGTCGATGTTCCTGAATCCCGCGAACGAGCAGACGGCGGCGTACATCGAGGGGCGGTACGGGTAGGGCGGCGTCGCGGTTGACCGTCTGCGAGCGTAGTCATACGATTAGCCAAGAGGCTGGCCAGGAGGCGCCATGTCCATCGTCAACGTTCATCAAGCCAAGACCCATCTCTCGCGGCTACTCGCGCAAATGGAGGCGGGCGAGGACGTCGTGATTGCCCGCGACGGCGAGCCGGTGGCGCGGCTCGTTCCCTGCAAGCCCGCGGCCCGGCGCCAGCCGGATGTCCTGAAGGGCAAGATCGCGGTTCCCGACAGTTTTTTCGACCCGCTGCCGGAGGACGAGCTTGCCGCCTGGGAAGGCGGCTGATTGCGGGCCCTGATCGACACCCACGCGCTGCTCTGGTGGGTGGCCGACAGCGCCCGCCTCTCCGGGACGGCCCGTGCCGTGATCGCTGACGACTCGAACGACATCTTCGTCAGCGCGGCGTCGGCCTGGGAACTCGCCACCAAGTACCGGTTGGGCAAGTTGCCGGGTGGCGAGCACGTTGCGGCGGACGTTGTCGCCTGCATCGCTTCGCAGGGATTCCTGGAACTTGGGATCAGCGTGGCCGACGCGGAGCGCGCTGGTCGGTTGGCCGGCCCCCACCGGGATCCGTTCGATCGAATGTTGATCGCTCAGGCGTTGGCTCACGATCTGCGAATCGTCTCCGTGGACAGGGCGTTCGACGACTATGTCGTGGATCGAGTGTGGTGAGCTCGGTGGAGTGCCGACGCGGTCGTTTTCTCGATCGCTCATGACTTTCTCTCTCGCGCAGGCCGCCCAGGTTGAGTGGTGTCGAGGGAGTCGAGGAGTTGTCTGGCCTGTGGGACGGTGACTCGCGCGTTCTGTCCGCTTCGGCCGAGTCGGGGCCGCGCTCCGGAACGCCGAAGGCGCGCGGGATCTCGATGGGCGCCTGGATGTTCACACCGGGAGTCTCGATATCGATTCAGGCGGCGACGTCGACCTGGGCGGCGGTGGTCTGGGGTGGCGGGACCGGGTCGCCGTCGCGTCGCAGGCCCTCAAGATGGAACTCGATCGCTTCGCGCATTTGCTCGATGACTTCATCGCGCGTAGCGCCGGTTGCAATGCAGCCAGGGAGGTCAGGAGCGTATGCCGCGTAGTTGTTGGGAGCTTTCTCGATGACGATGGTGTACTTCACGGGTTCTTGACTCCTTTGAGGCCAGCCTTTTGGAGGATGCTGTTCCAATTCGCGCCTGCGTTCACCCACGATCCACCACGAACGACACGACGCTTCTCGTTTCACGGCTGAACTCCACGGCGACAAGATGGATGGGCTGGCCGAGGCCGCGGTACTTGTCCGCGTAGTTCCTGTCCTTCAATTACGCCAGCGCGGCGCCCTCGGAAGCCATCTCGACGACCTTGAACTCGAAGAGGTACACGTTGCCGCCGAACCGCACCGCCATGTCCAGCCGCCCGTGGCTGGTCGCGTCCTCGACCGTCACGTCGAGCCCTAGCGACGCGAAGTAGGAGTAGACGACGCTCGCGTAGAAGCCCTCGTAGTGCGCAATGTCGTTGTTCGTGTACCAGTGGTAGGGGATGCTCGCGAAGAACGAGTGGAAAACGTCCCCGAGTCCCTCGATATCGTTCCGGGACAGCCAGGTCCTCCAGCCGGACGCTGTTCCTCATCTGGCCCGAGCCATCCCGCACCAGGCGGCGAAGCAGACTGCGGTTCAGACTCTGCCTGACTTCCCGATTCGGATAACCGAGACGGTAGACGGCGCCGCCGGCAAGCTCCTCTTCGCCGACGACCGTCAGGTATCCCGTCTGAAACAGCAACGCCTCGGTCGCCATGTCGTCGACGTCGAAGGCCGAAAGCAGATCGCTGCTGGCGAGCATCCTCGCCAGGTCCGGCGACCCGACGCGCCGCTCGAACAGGGTCTCGACCAGGAACGTCGGCGTGCCCGTCTCGAACCACCAGGCGTCGAACTCCCGCCGGTCGAACAGCAGCAGGATGTCGTAGGGGTTGTAGACCTTCCGCTCGCCCAACCAGTTGTAGCCGTTGTACCACTCCCGGATCCGCTCCCGGTCGAGACCCTCGAGTTCGGGCGCGAACACCGTGTCCAGGTCGTCGTCCGTGTATCCGCAGAGCGCGGAGTGGCGCGCGTCGAGGGTGATGTCCTTCAGGTTGTTCAGTCCCGAGAAGAGGCTGACCTTGGAGAACTTGCTCACGCCGGCAAGAAAGGCGAAGCGAACGTGCGCGTCCCGGTCCTTGATCACCGAGTAGACGCCGCGCAGGTACTCCCGGTTCGCGCGGGCGACCTCGGGAACCGCTAGCGCATCCAGAATCGGCTTGTCGTACTCGTCGACGAGCACAACGACCGGCCGGCGTGTCCGGTCGTGGATCCGTTTCAGAAGATCGCCGAACCGCTCGGGCGCCGTCGCGTAACCCGACGCGACGCCGGTCCGGGCCTCCACGGCGTCGAGCTGCGCCATCAGGTTGGCGTGCAGGACGCCCTCTTCCGTGAAGTTGCCGCCGCCGAAACTGAGCCGCACGACGGGGTAACGCACGGACCAGTCCCACCGGTCATGGATGTACAGACCCCGAAACAGCGGCTCGGCGCCCTCGAACAGCTCCTTCAGCGTGTCCAGAAACAGGCTCTTGCCGAAACGGCGCGGGCGCGACAGGAAGAAGTGCGAACCTTCTTCGAGCAGCGCCTGGATCCAGGGCGTCTTGTCGACGTAGTAGTAGCTGTCGCCCTCCCGGATCTTGCGGAAGGTCTGAATGCCGATGGGCAGCTTGCGCCTGGATGGAGGCACGCCTACTCCGCCTCCTCAAGATCCACGACCCCCATGCCGTGCCCGGCGCCGCGGTGGATCGGTGTCTCGGCCAACAGGCCGAGCATCGCTGGTTTCATCGGTACCCTCCCGGGGCGTTGGAATGTAACACCGCCGTCAGCCGACTTCCTCCCGCCTGAAGGCTACGAGCTTGCGCACGGCATCCTGGCCCAGGCCGACAGCGGAGCGGTGACCGCGGGCGAACTGATCGAGGATCTGCTTTCCGCCCAGATCGTGCTGCGCAACGAGCACCGCCTGCAGACGGCGATGCGCTCCTCGCGCCTGCCGGCGGTCAAGACCCTCGATCGGTTCGACTTCAGCTTTCGGCTGAGCATCGTCAACATCCGGGGCAACAGCTACCGGATGAGGGCCCACCAGGACCTGCTCCGCCCCGCCCACGACGAGCGACGCCAGGAAACCGCCTCGCGATCAGCCCCCAACCCCCGGCCTCGGCACGCCTCCGGTGTCGGCCGGAGGGAGCGGAGCGACCGGAGGCCGACACCGGAGCCCTGGGCCGCTACTCCGGACGCCTGCTCAGGACCCTGCCGCCCCCGAAGAAGTGTGCAGTTTTCAGTTGCCACAAGTGGGACATTTTCGGCTGCCATTGACAATGTGCCAACTTGGCAACGGTCTATCCCCGCAGGTGCGGGGGAACCAGTCCGTTCCGCACCGACGGATTCATCCACTTGGGTCTATCCCCGCAGGTGCGGGGGAACCTCCGGGCGGCCCGCTGAAGCCGGTCGGGTATGGGGTCTATCCCCGCAGGTGCGGGGGAACCGCGAAAAGAGGGGTGCGCATGACTCGCGGCATGGGTCTATCCCCGCAGGTGCGGGGGAACCCGGTTGCTGCCTGACCCCTGAATAGTACGGGACGGTCTATCCCCGCAGGTGCGGGGGAACCCGAAGGTGCCCGGGGTTCACACACAGCTTCGTGGGTCTATCCCCGCAGGTGCGGGGGAACCTCGATGCGGCGATCTGACCGACACGTCCCCTTGGGTCTATCCCCGCAGGTGCGGGGGAACCGCGGTGATCGCGTCGACCCTTCTACAGCCCGGGGGTCTATCCCCGCAGGTGCGGGGGAACCGAGACGAATGTCTTCGATCAGGTAGGCGTAGTGGGTCTATCCCCGCAGGTGCGGGGGAACCCTTGACCCAAAGAATGGTTCTGCCCATCGTCTAGGGTCTATCCCCGCAGGTGCGGGGGAACCTCCAAGGACGCGACCAGCGTCGGCAGCGGCGGAGGTCTATCCCCGCAGGTGCGGGGGAACCCCGTCGGCCTTGAAGTCCTTCGACATCGTCTTGGGTCTATCCCCGCAGGTGCGGGGGAACCGCCGTCGCGCTCGGCATCGTCCAGTCGCGTTCGGGTCTATCCCCGCAGGTGCGGGGGAACCGTGTCCGGGTCGAAGCTGACGCCGTCCGGCAGGGGTCTATCCCCGCAGGTGCGGGGGAACCTGATCGAAGCCCCAGGAGTTCAGCGGCAACTGGGGTCTATCCCCGCAGGTGCGGGGGAACCGCGCCTGTGCCGCGCCCACGGCGTCGACGACGGGTCTATCCCCGCAGGTGCGGGGGAACCGGGTCGTCCCCCGCAGGTGCGGGGGAACCGGGTCGTCGCCCTTCATGACCTGGTTACCGATGGGTCTATCCCCGCAGGTGCGGGGGAACCCAGGCTCGCGCCGGCGAAGGCGCGGCCATCCTGGGTCTATCCCCGCAGGTGCGGGGGAACCGGCTCCGTGGGCGCGTCCTCGGGCACGGTCGCGGGTCTATCCCCGCAGGTGCGGGGGAACCCTCTTATTCATTGCTCGGTCTCCTGGGCTGCTGGGTCTATCCCCGCAGGTGCGGGGGAACCCGCGTCCCGGACGGGATCTCCTTGTCGATCTTGGGTCTATCCCCGCAGGTGCGGGGGAACCGGGTTCCTCCTCCTCGGCCCGGGGGCCGCGTTGGGTCTATCCCCGCAGGTGCGGGGGAACCGTCCGGATCCCGATCGACACGTCGATTGCGTCGGGTCTATCCCCGCAGGTGCGGGGGAACCACGTCCTCGTCGCCTTCCCCGAGCAGGTCCACGGGTCTATCCCCGCAGGTGCGGGGGAACCTCACCTGGACCGGCTGCGCGATGCGCTGGCCCGGGTCTATCCCCGCAGGTGCGGGGGAACCGACGGTTCCGTCGAGCTCGACGTGACGGACCGGGGTCTATCCCCGCAGGTGCGGGGGAACCTCTGGCCATTTTGGCCGATTCCCCGGGAAGAGTCGAGGCCCTGCCACGCCCCTTAGAGGCCGCAGCTTGGTGTTTCGTTTCAGATGTCAAAGAACGAGCATCACCGCGCGTTCACGATCTCTTGACGAGCAGAACGCCGTCGGCGTCCCAGATGTTCTTCGGGGGGTCGCCAAGATGACGAAGCGCCAAGCCTCCTGCGGCTGTGCCGTCCCGCCAGATCATGGCCACAGCTCCGTTGCCCAAGGTGGTAAACCAGTCTTCAACCACGGCCCACACTCGCTCCCGCACGCCGGCCGAGAGGTCGGGGGACACATACACGCCGGGGGCCACTTCGAGCATCGCGGACGCCAGAAACCCCCGGTATCTGGCTTCGACGTCCCGAGTGACGACCACGGTCATAGGCATGGTCTTATGGACTCCCGAGCAGGGGAGTCTCCGCTTCCTCGAAGAGAGCCTTGATGCGGTCGATCATCTTCGGGATGGTCCGTTCCCGTTGCAGGGTTCGCCCGCATTCTCGGCGGGTAACCCGCTCGATGTTCCGGCGGCCGGCGCTCTCCTTCACTTTGCGAGCAGAGCAGAACGCCACCGGTATCGTGACGGAGTCGCGAAACAGGTCGGCGATGTCTAGCACGAACGACTGTCCGGGATCCTCGTGGATGAAGCCGAGTTGCGGCAGGGTGGCCGTGGCGGACACGGCGATCGCGGCTGCTGCCTCAACCGCGCTCACGGCGTGGTTCAGCGCTTGGTTGGGCAGGTCGCTGGTGCCCGGTCGCGCTCTGTCGTAGCGGCGCCCTCGCCAGTCGATTCCGGCCCGGATCGCAGCCAGACGGTAGGTCTCTTTCATCCGAGCGCCTTCGATGCCGCGCAGGACAGAGATTTTCTCGTTTGACAGAACTTCTCCCATCCGCCAGGCGTACATGCGCCGAGCGACGTGAAGGCGGGTGCTCGGGTCCGCCCATGCCCGAGCTTGCCGTCGCGCGAGGCCCGAGCGGTTGGCGATGAGCGGCGGCGCCGTGTAGCAACGCACGCCGTCCTCACCGACCGCCGCGAGAGCCGTACCGTGCCTCGCCAGTAGTCGGAGCGCGTCGTGGCTCACGGTGGAACCGGGGCCGATGAGGATCATCGAGACGCCCTGCAGCGGGATGCCGTAGTGACCCGGGTCGAGCGGATCGTTCTCCTTCTTCTTCGCTCCGCGTTCGAAGGACAGCGTGCCGTCCCGGGCCGTCAACGCGCCGCGGCAAAGCCACAGGAGACCAGCCCGGTCAGCATGCGGAATCCGGGCCGTTTCGAGCCCAAGGCGTCCCTTGAGCATTCAGCGATTGGGTGCGCGCCGGCCCGGTGGTCGAAGCAGCAGCATGCCGTAGCCGTAGGCTCGGTGCCGCCCCACGCCCTTGTGGAGTAGCCGGATGAACTCGTCTTCGCTGGCGACCGTCATCGTGCCGTGGAGGACTGCATCGGGTCCCTCCGGCCCGCCGCTGTCACCACGAATCGCGCGGGTGCGTTGAAATGCGGCCAGTTCGCAATGTTCGATGGAGGCTGCGCCGCCCAGGCGTTCGGACAACCACTCCGTGTAGACCGACTGGCGGGTGACGCCGGCGTTGGCGGCGGCCGACGTGGGAGACGTCCCCGACTCCGCCGGGAAACTCCGGATCAACTCCAAACGGTACGCGTCCACCTCGCTGCCTCTCTTGAGCGACGAGCCGAGCTGCGGGTCGTGTACGTCGCTTCTCACCCGGCGCACGGGCCGAAGCCGCAGATCGAAACCGAGACGCTTCCCTTGATCGAAGTGCGCGGGCATCGGCTTTGACCGCAGACGTAGAGGATCGACTACAGCTTCGCAGTCCGGCGGAGCGACGGCGGCTGCCAGCTTCCGCAAATCGGTGTGATCGACACCGGAATAGCCGTAGAGTGCCGCTTCGCGGCGACGTTCCGAGGCGAACAGGCGGAAGGGCTGAAGCACGGCTTTGCCGAACAGGGAGGACAGGAGAATGTGGAAAGCGTAGCCCGCGTCGAAGGTGCGCCGCCGGATCAAGCCGCGTTCGCCGGCCCAACGGTTGAACCTGCGCATGTCGAGCGGTACATGGATCAGGTGCAGCTTCATGCTTCGGCCCGTGGGGCCGCGATCAGGCCCTCGCAGACCTCCCTCCCGCCGCCGTGGAGGCCGCTGACCCAGTTTCGCTCGTCCGTCACGGTCGTGGTTCGGTTGCTTCCGTCGGTCCCCTCCGCTACCGGCCAGGAAGCGAACAGACTTTCTGAACCGGTCGGCGCGACGGTCTCGATCGCCTCGCGTGCCGAGGGCGCCTCCACCCAGTCCTTGAAGATCGGGGCCGACGGCAGGCAGCATTTGCGGCCGATGAACAACGGCCTTGCCGGCCGGTCGAGGGCGGCCTGCAGCTCTTCCATCGTAGGAAAGGCCTCCGCGGATTCCAGCCTCAGCACGACGCTCAGTCGCAGGTCCGCGTGGTACTCGCGCCAGCGCTGGTGCGCCCCTTCGTAGGTCTTGGGGCCCCCGTCGCGCCCAGCGGGAACGCCCCGAGTCGTCCAGGCCCGGTCGCTCTTGCCGAGTTGCGCGGTCTGGTAGTCCACCATGCGGCTCAAGCCGATGTTCCGCTCCCAGACGGCGCCGAAGACGATCCGGTCCTGCAACGCCTGGTGCTCCGCGCGCATCGATCGGTCCCATCCCAGCGCGTTCGCGAGCAGGCCGGTCAGCATCGACTGAGCCGGGACGTTCCGAATCACGCCGTGCGCGTCGACGATCTCTCTGCCGAACGCTGCCATCGGGGCGCGCAGGCGCAGATGCATCCACCGCATCAGGCGCTGCCCGCCTTCACGACGGTGCCGGCCCAGGACGCCAGTTCCTGAAGCGATTCCGACCGTTCGGCGCCTGGAACTTCGGCTTCCTCCAGGCTGATGAACCGGCGCGCCTCGCCGGTCTCGTACAGCGCGTCGATTTTCCCGAGGAAGTCGCCAGCCCTCTGGGCCGCGGCCGACCTGTCCGGTGTGCAGGGCTTGCGGTACGCCTCCGCAAGACTTCTCGGTTGCCGGTCGCCGGCTTCAGCCAGAATCCAGCTCGCGTAGCCGTAGGGTGCCGTCGGTCCCAGCTTGGCGCCGGGCGTGACCGTGGCGATCAGGTGGACCAGACGCCGCGCGACCTCGCCGGCCATATCTGTGTCTCCGCCCAGATTAGCCACCAGTGCGTTCCTGTCCAGGACCACGTAGCCATAGAAGAGCCCCGAGGTCAGTTCGGTCTCGCCGATGTGGTCCGCGCCGGCATCGTCCTCTTGTCGCTGGAGATCGTCTACCACGGTGAAGTAGTCGCTCTCGCTTTCTTCAGCGTGCACGGTGAAGGCGTGCGCAACGTGGACCGCTGCGTCGATGTTCGCTTCCACATCGGCGGTGACCATGCGTCCGAACAGAGCGGCAGCGATCCCACCGGGGAGCGAGCACTGCTCACGAAGGGCCTTCATGTTCGCTCTCGATTCCTTCGCCCAGCCTGCGGCAGCCTCCTTGGCGGACTTGGCGTCATCCCTATGCTCCTGAGCGATCTTCAGGGCCTCGGCTGCGAGATACTCGATTTCAGGCTCTCCCAGGAGCAGCGGCTGCCGGCTCCCAGGGTCGGCCCCCTTGTCGCCGTAGACGGCCGTCTGGAAGGCGTCCGAAATGACCTTGACAACGTCCGAGTCGTAGTCGTTCTCAAGCGGCTCGATGACTCGACGGCTCACGGTCTTGCGGGATCGAACGCTGGCAACGGCGCCGTCGATCTCCTGCAGCGCGTGTGGGCTATCCGCTACTCGCCAGTGACGCTTGAGGCACTGTGACGAAACGCGGGTGCGCATCGCGTCGCCGTAGAGAATCCTCTTGGCGAACCCGGAATCGTCGCGGTTGAGCAGCACGGCTGCGTAGCCGTGCAGAGTGTGTAACTGGAGAAAACGTGCGTCAGGCATCGGTCGATGGCTCCTTGTCTTTGGACGTGCGCATGGCTGCGAAGGCAGCACGGTAGTAGTCGCGGGCAATCCAGCGGGCTGGTCGCTTGTCGTCGCCGAACAGCAAGAACTGGCCGAGTGTGACCAGGTTGAAGCGGTTGAACTCGGTTGCTGCCAGGCGCCGACAGGTGCGGACAGCGAGTTCCGGCCGCAAGTCGGGCGGTGCACCGAGCAGGCGAGCGAGGCGCAGTTCGGACACGCCGGCCTTCTGGAGGGCTTCGCCCATGCGGAGCGAACTGTCGTGGGCAGGGCGCCTGGATGACTCCCGTCCCTTCGGGGTCAGAATCGCGATCGCCTGAACCAGCGCGGCCCATTTTCGTTCAGCACCCGGGGGATCGTGCTTGGCGAGCAGCCTCCAGAAGGCCGCCGCTCCGGCGCCCTCAAGGGGGCCACGGCGGAGGGCGGCGGCGGAGCCCGGGTCAAGATGCAGAATCTCCGTCGCCAGCTTCGGGAGCACGTCCCTGGGGCCCTTGGTCGCCGTTGACGTTCCTGGCTTCTCATGTTTGTCGCTTGGCATGACCTGCCTCCCATGGAGCGAAGATCCGGGGTTGGTCTGCGAAGACGCTCCTAGGTCGCCGCAGCTGTCCGTGGAACGTACTGAACGCCGTTGCCCGGGCTCGATGCCGTTGGATGACCGGGCAAGGCACGGCTTCAACCGCCTCCTCAAGGAGCGAGTCCGCTGTCGCCACCAGCCTCTTGGCGAAACGCTTCCGCTCAGCTCTCTTAGCAGCTTCGTCCTCCGCCACGAACCGGCTCTCGACCGCTCCGAAGAACAGCGGATCGATGGCCGCGTCGAAGCGGCGGGCGTAAGGGGCTGCCTTCATGCGATCCGTCCTGGTCAGGTCGCTCATCAGCTTTCCGCCGCTGGCGGCCACGGCTACTCCGAGCCTCAATGCCCTTGAGACCTCTGCGATTTCCTCGAGAAGCGCATCGCACACGGCCGCCAGATCGTCGCGCTCCTTCCGCCTGCTGAACGCCTTTACGACTCTCGGGGCGAAGACGATGTCGTTTCGCTCGTGGTAGCCGTCCGTCTTGCCTTGGCCGCCTGCCATGCCGCGAGCCACGACCCGCCATCGCTTCGTTGCCGCCGGGTCGACGGTCATCGCCCGCGGAAGCGCGTAGGCGCCTCCATCGAACAGGAGCTTGGCGAGGCGGTCGTAGCGGAATCCGGCGCTGGACAACGACAGCGCCTTGGCATCGCCGGTGCTGACCGGGGTCCAGAAGTCGCCAATGTTGCCGTTCGCGGCCTTGGCGGCGATCCGGCTCTTCTTCGACCCGGCCGTTCTTGCCGTGATTCTCCGATCCTCCAGGCCAAGCCGAACGCGCCGGCAGACTTCGATGAAGTACGGATCCAGGTCGCCCAGGTCAAGCGATGCCGTGCCATCCCAGGGGACGGTCCAAAGAAGAGCCGCGCCGTCTTCAGGGCGGTAGTAGTCCGGATAGCTCTCCAGCAGGTGGTCTCGTTCCTCCAGCATTCGTCGCATGTCATGGAAGAGGTGGGCGCCGAAGCCTCCGTCGGCAGGCGCCAGTCCAAGGCACGGCCGGGCCGAGAAACCGCCGTTCATGCGGGCGATCCCGTAGTTGCCGGCGCCCAGGAATCCGGCCATCGTCTGGAGGTCGATCAGAGCCAACACCCAGTCGTCCGGCGCGCTCGCTGCGGCGATGGCCTGCTTGACGTCGTGGTTCTTCGACGTGACAAGGAGGTCGAGGTCGTCGGGCGTAGTGACTCGCCGCCGATACTGGCTGCGCGTGTTCCCCGCCGGGCACTGCATGAAGGCGGGCTGCGTCGGGTCCTCGACGACCAAGAGCCACGGTTCGTCGTTGGCAAACTCGGAAGTCAGACCACGCAGCAGTGTGCGCCACTCGGTGGCGGTCTGGACGGGTGCCGCCAAGTCCGCCCGTTGGAGCGCGAGCGCGCCAAGCTGGGCCAGGAAAGCGTGCCAGGCGTGTCTCTGGTGGGGGCGCAAGGCGGGGAACGCTGCGATTGCGTCGGTGGATGCGGCCTCGTAGATGTCGGGCAGAGACATTGCGGCGGACTTGCCGTCGAGCAGGCGGACTCGAACGAGTGGGTCTATGAGGAAGTTGTGCATGGAGAGTCTCTCGCGCTTTCCCCGCTAGGGCGGGGTCGCGACATCCGCTGCGCCGCACACAGGTCTATCTCCGATGGGATCGGAGGGCGAGTGCTTGCTGGCTGGTACGATGCCGAGGATCGTCGATGAGCAACCACAGTGGTGATGTGGGCAGCGACCCGGCCGGATTTGAAACCGGCATCCCGCCTTGGTTCCTTGGCGCGTCTTGACCTTAGACGAAAGGGTCGCTGCCGTTCCGCCCGCCGGGGTAGACCCTCGGCGGGCGTTCCCGTTCTTGGGTTGGCGCACCGCGCCGAATGAGTGAGTGCCCCGGCGCGGGCGGAGTGCTTCATCGGCAGGTGGCGCAAGGGATTTCTGCGTCTCAAGGAGCCTCTGTGTCTTGTCCATCGTGAACTCTCTCGCCGAGTTCTGCTTACCAGCTCGATAGTGTCCGCTAACTTGTAGTACATCCGCTGCACCTCACACACTATGGAGAATCAAACCGCTGCTGTCAAGCTGCCCGTGGACAGCGTCAGGGCGCTTGAGAGCGGATCCCCGTTCTGTCGTAGTGCAGCCTGTGGTCGCCAACCGTCAGGATGACGGTGCCGGGTCCGGCCGGTTCGGCGTGGGCGGCTTCGATCTCCTCCTGCCCGGGCATGCCTTGGCGAAACAGGTGGGCCGGCAGGTTGAACGTGCTCACGCCGCTTCCGAACGGGCCGCGTACGGGCGATGGGAGCTCAATGCGTGGGCCGTCCTCGCCCAGCCGGGTACGCACCTTGCTGTCCAGGTCGGGGAAGACGAGATTCTCGTCGAAGTCCTCTTCCCGCGTGAGTGCGTGGTGCCGCGCTACGCCGGCTTCTGCGGCACCTCTGCCGAGCACCTCGCTCAGGTGCGAGAGCCAATCTTCACCGAGCGTGCCGGTCAGTTCCCGTAGTACCTGCCGGTGCGTCCCCCGCTCGACGAGCATCCTGTTCATGGCCGGGACGGTCCACGTCGGGTGATCTTCGACGAGTCTCCGCGTCTTCTCGAGTCCGACCAAGTTCGTGTAGATCCCGCCCTGCTTCGACACCCCAAGCCCGTGCTGAAGGAGCGAGCCGTCGAGGCCTGCCTCCAACCCTGACTCGGGCGTAAGAACGATGCATTGCGCTTCCTGGAACGCCGCCGTGCGCTTCGTTGCGGCGTGACGATGAAGTCGTCCGAGACGCTGCAACAGGACGTCTACCGGACAGATGTCCGTGATCAGGTAGTCGGCATCGATGTCGAGCGACTGCTCCAGCGTCTGGGTGCCGATGACGACTCTGCCGCCTGGCGAGCGATCCTCCTTGCCAAGTGCCTGTTCGACAGCGGCGTCCAGCCGTTCGCGGTCCTCGGCGGCGAATCGGCTGTGGTGCAGGGCTGGTCCTCCCGCGACCGCGAGGGCCAGTTCGCTGCCGCCTTGGGCCACCAACGCGGCGAAGGCGGCTTGCGCGCTGGCAACAGTGTTCCGGATCACGAGAACCTTGGCGCCGTCCTGCGCCGCGCGAATCGCGGAGCGGGAAATCACGCTCGGTTCGCCGAGGATTGCCGCGGTGGTCATCGCGACGGACTTCGGCGCTCCGGCGGTCGGGATCGCGGACACCTCGGACTCGCCTGCGCCGTCCGAGAGCGTGAGGGCCGGGTAGGGGGCGGCTTCGGCAGCGTCTGGCGATGGGGTGGCCTGCCGGCGGGACTGGTAAAGGAGCTTCGAGCTCGCTTCGGAACCCAGAGTCGCCGACATGAGGAGAGCGTGGCCGCCGACCTTGAGATGCCCATGTAGGACTCCGTGCAGCAACTCTGTCATGTAGCCGTCGCTCGCGTGGACTTCGTCCACGACCAGCAGGCTGCGGGAGAGGGCGGCAGCGCGGAAGTGAGCCCACTTGACGCGCAGGCCGGCAAGGAGCGCCTGGTCGATCGTCCCAACTGCCGCCGGCGCCGTCAGGAACTTCCTGGCGCTTTCGGCCGACCAGCGTGCAAGCCGCGTCGCCTCGTCAGGTTGGTCTTCCCAGAAGACCTCGAACCTCTCTGCACGCCTTCCTTCGGAACCGCCTGCCACGAGGTAGCCGGGCACCGCCAGAACCGTTTCGGTGTTGGCCGTCGCAGGAAACAGCCGTTCCAGCGCTCGATGGACGCGCCCGTGCAGTTGCTTTGCCGCGGCCCGGGTCGGAACCGCGAAGTAGAGCCCATCGACGAGGCCGGCTCGCCACAGGGCGGCGAAGCGGAGAACGGCCGCCTCCGTCTTTCCCGAGCCGGTTTCGCTCTCCAGGATCAACAGGGGGCTGTCGAGCGGTGCCGAAGCCGCAGCCTGTTGCAACGGGCGTGGCTTCGCGTGGTCGAACAGGGTCCGTACATCGGCGGTCGGCGCCTTTCTGGTCCAGGCGGCCCGTACGAACCCCTTGGCGGCAACGGTTTCCGCAGCAACGGCTCGGGCACGCTCGATGTAGTGGGGGTCCGGATTCGGTTCGAACTCGAAGGCCCTTTCGTCGGAGCCGAGTTGGTCGGCGAGGGCGACGACCCCGGCGAACAGGTGCGCCAGAGCAGGTGTGTCTTTCAGTTGAGGTCCAGCCTCGAAGGCTTCAGGAAACCAGGAGCGTCCTCTCTCGTACAGCAACTTCGCCGTGGCCCTCGGTTCGTAGCCTGCGAAGGGCTCCCAGAGCCCCGCCGGCCCCTGGCCGGTGCGCGATGGTCGCTGCGCCGGGCGCCCGTGGTGGGCAAGCGCCGCGTAGAGAAGAGTGCCTGCTCCATCGCCCCAGTCCTCAAGGGTGCGGTAGAGCCCCAGCGGTTCGCAGATCTCTTCCTGCGCCGCGCAGAGCAGTGCTTCGCCGATGTGTCCGGCTGACGGCGGCCGGCCCGCGGCACCGCTATCCGGCGGCGACACCTTGAACTGGAAGCCAGTGTTGAGCTTGCCGAAGTCATGCAGAAAGCAGAGATATGTGAGCCGGGCGGCAGTTCCGTCGTCGAGACTCGCCGCTCCGATTGCGCGGGCGAACCTGGTCCGCAACACGGGCTCCCGGAGCAGCGCTTCGAAGCACGCTGCTACATCGGCGCAATGGTGCTCCAGCCGGTGGAAGCGTCCCGTTTCCCGGTCGAACTTGCCCCATGCGTCCACGCGCGAACCCTCGCTTCTTCGGCCTCAGCGGCTTCTCCCATCGCCGCTACCATCCGCGCATGGTAATCGACCCGAACGACTCCTTCGTGGCCATCGACTTCGAGATCGCCAACGTCCGCCACGACAGTGCCTGCGCGGTCGGACTCGCGGTCTGCAGCGGTGGCCATGTGGCGCAGTCGCGGAGCTACTTGATCCGTCCTCCCGGAAGGCGGTTCACGTTCACGAGGGTGCATGGTCTGAGTTGGGAGGATGTGCGCGAGGCTTCCACTTTCGGCGAACTCTGGCCGACGTTGCGGGAGTGGCTCGCCCCGGCAAGGTTCATTGCCGCTCACAACGCCAAGTTCGACCGGCGGGTGCTCAACGCCTGCTGCGCTCGCTACCGTCTTCGTTCGCCGCGCAAGCGCTTCGTCTGTACCGTGGAACTGGCGCACCGGCGGTGGCCCTGGGCGAGCGCCAAGCTGCCGGATGTCTGCCGTCGTCTGGACATTCCTCTCCGGCACCATGACGCGGGTTCGGATGCACTCGCCTGTGCGAGGATCGTGCTCGCCATGGAGGCCGGCGGCTGGCGTGAACATACCGGCGACGCGGGCGCTGCGCCGGACGTCAGCCGTCCGTAACCTCGGGCGACGCGCCCTTGGCGCTACGAACGAAGCTTGGCTTCGGCCAGCACGCCGGCATTCATCTCTTGAACCGTCTTCGGCGGACCGGCGTAGGTCAGGCTGCCGAACACATCCTCCGGCCGAGTTTCGGCAGACACGGGCTCGGGCTTTAGCAGCACACCATCGGGTGTGCTCTCTACGAGGAGGCGGGTTCCCGCGCTCCAGCGCAGCGCGCGGCGGATGGGCTTGGGCAAGGTGACCCGCCCCTTTGTGGACAACGTGGTGGTCAGCGGGACTGGATCGGAGGTCAAGTCAACCGGCCTTGTAGGCCCTCACGGGCAGCGCTTCCGTCTCCAGGGTAGCGAGTTCCAGCCGCTCGGCGGCGTGGTCGATGTCGAAGCCGACGACCTCTCCGAGTGCGTCGAAATCAACGTTGAGACCCTCAGTAATCTCCCTCGTTTCGACGCTCGGTTCGCTCTTGAACTCGACGTAGAGGCTGTCGGTTTCTGGGTAGTAGTGCATCTTCATGGTTCGTCCTCTCGGTAGCTGCGATCCAGAAACGCGTTGTGGATGGTCTCACCGTCCTCGAGGGTGACGACGCGAAGGACTCGGTCGGTGGTCTCGCCGGACAAGTGATTCTGCCCCAGAAGCGGATGCGGCCGTCGTCCTGGCGTTCGCTCCGTAGGGGTGAGGCGATGACAGCGCGACACAGATTCGCGTCGACGTAGGGGCGCTTGCGGGTGACCTGTTCGTCGAAGTAGCGAGTTGTTTTCATCGGAGCACTGTCCCCCGTCGCGGCCGGAGCGCTCGCCTAGTCGATGCCGCCGCCGAGCCAGTCGCGTTCAGGCCAGCGGCTGACGGCCCGGCTCTCCAGCGGTGAGCCTGAGAATGCGCACCAGCGAAACTGCCCGGAGAGGATGCCTGGGCTGAGGTCACCTCCGCCCTCGCCCATATGGCCCGGGATGCGTACGGCGAGTACGGCCTCCAGGATGTCGCCCGTGTCCCTCAGCGTGCGGCCGAGGCGGTTTCTGGCGTCGTCCTCGACGGTACGGGCCGGGTCGTACTCGGTTTCCAGAACGATCGGCATTCCGGCAGGCGGCCGAACGATGATGTCCGGCTGGGCACTCGCGTGTTCCCGGAGCACTCCGGTCTCTTCGGCCGTGACGGTCCAAGAGCCCGGGAGCTTCCGGCTCAGAACGGTGGACAGAGCGTTGTTGAACGCCGTTTCGACGATGCGGGGCACGACTTGGGCCGGAATCCTACGCCTCCGGGAATGGGCGAGCCAGCAGCGCGCTGGAATGCAAGCAGCTGCTGGCGGGAAAGGTGACTCCCGGCAGTCCCGAGAAGGCCCGCAGGCTGCCGCGAGCCGCGCGAACGCACGGGAGGTATGCGCGGGACTGCTGGTTAGGCGACCGATCTGTGCGATGATGTCGTCACTTTTCGCGGAAAAATGACGACATCATGTACAGCGAACCCTATCCCCGACTCTCCCGCATTCCGGGCCAGAGCTTCTTCCTTCTCGGCGTCCGGGGAGTCGGCAAGAGTACCTGGGCGCGCCGGAATCTCGCCGACGCTCATCGGATCGATCTCCTCGACGAGGCCCGCTACCAGGACTACCTTGTCGATCCCTCGCTGTTCGCGGCGGAACTGCGGTCGGTTCCTCCGGGAGGCTGGGTCGTGGTCGACGAGATCCAGCGCTTGCCGAACCTGCTGAACGAGGTTCACCGCTTCATCGAGGAGCGCCGGCTCCGCTTCGCGCTCCTGGGGTCGAGCGCGCGCAAGCTGAAGGCGGCTGGCGTGAACCTGCTGGCGGGGCGGGCGCTGCGCCGGACGATGCACCCGCTGACGCCCGCGGAGCTCGGCCGGGACTTCGACCTGGAGACTGCGCTCCGATCGGGGACGATCCCGCTCGTGTGGACGGCGGAAGACCGGCGTGCGGCGCTGGAGAGCTACGTCCAGCTCTACCTGCGCGAGGAGATCCGCTCCGAGGCGCTGGTGCGGAATCTGGCCGGCTTCGCCCGATTCCTGCCGGTTGCCGCTCTCTGTCATGCCGCAACCGTCAACGTCTCGGGGCTCGCGCGTGAATGCGGCGTCGCCCGAACCACGGTGCAGGGCTATCTGGACATCCTGGAGGACACGCTGCTGGCGTACAGGCTGCCCGCGTACGAGGCGAAGCTGCGCGTGCGAGAGCGTCGTCACCCGAAGCTCTACTGGGTCGACCCGGGACTGGTGCGGGCGACGAAGCGGCTCTTCGGCCCGCCGGCGCCCGAGGAACGCGGGACGCTCCTGGAGGGTTGGGTGTTGCACCTGCTCCGGGCGCACGGCGAGGAGACCGACCTGTACGAGGCGCTCCACTACTGGAGCCCGCACTCCGCGGCTCGCACCGAAGTGGACTTCCTGCTGCGGCGCGGCCACGAGCTGCTTGCGATCGAGGTCAAGTCTCAGACCAGGTACCAGACCGGTCTGCTCCGCGGCTTGCGGGCCGTGGCGGAAGTGGCCGGCATGACGCGGAGGATTCTCGTGTACGGAGGCAGGCGATCGTTCCGCACGGAAGACGGCATCGATGTCTGGACTTTCGAAGAACTCCACCGGACATTGGCGGAGGAAGCGCTTTGGCCGTGAGCAGTGCGCTTTCGTCCATCGCGCGCGTGGCGGGCTGGCTACTGGCCGCCGCGGCTGCTGGCGGCGTCCCCGCCGGCGCCCAGACGATCGTCGCGGACGTGGGATGGGGCGGCATCGGCGACTATGTGGTCGTCAGCCGTAGCAACGACCGCTCAAGCGTCTGTGACGAGTACATCAATCCGAACGCACTGCGGGCGCCCGGGTGCACGACACCGGAGCGAGGCGCCGGCGACGGGTGGTCGGCGCCCTTTTCGGAAGGCCGCGGCCTGCTGGCCGGGATCGGCATCGAGTTCGACATCGCCGGGCCCTGGAAACTGGCTTTCGACTACAGCCAGGCTCGGGCCGTCTTCAACCAGACCGTCGCATCCACGGATGGCCAGGGCGCGGATTTCGAGAAGCTGTCGAGTGAAGTAGTGGCCGGCCGGGAGCGGCTCGGCACACTGGCGACGCGCGGCGTGCACGGCGTCCTCATGCTGTATCCGCTGCGGAAAACTCGGCTTCGGCCCTACGGCGGAGCTGGGGTCGGATACGCCAGACTGCGTGCCGACTTCGGGTGGAACTGGCGCCGCAACGCAGACCCGCTCGCCATCACCACCGGGCGGGACCAGCCGAACTTCGAGGAGATTCGGACGAACCTCGCCGGCACCGCCAGTACGGGTTCCGTCGTGTTCGAGGAAGATGCGCACGTGCTGGTGTACGTCGTCGGCGTCGACCTTGCGGTCAACGATCGATTCGGCATCGGGCTTCGCGCCCGGCGCCTTCAGTACCCGTCGCTGGAAGCCGGCCCGTACGTCGGCGACACCCTGCGCGGCCACGTTCCCAACCTGCGTCTGGATGGCAGCGAGCCGGTGTCCGCGTGGTCGACGCTGCCGCGCACGGACGTGACCACGGTGAGCGTGCTGCTGAAGTACCACTTCCAACGACGGGAAAGGACATCGTCGTACCGGAAAGCGACAGTTCGCACGGAGCGCTGAACCTCTTCTTGGCTCGCTTCCGGCCCGTGCCGCGCGACTCTCCGCCGTCACGCTTCTAAAGTACGCACCGTGCCCACCACCGCCTCGCGACCTGACCCGGGCATCCCGGCCTGCTACGTCGACGGCTACAACGCGGCCCGGGCGCTGGATCCGGACCTGGCGAAGCGCTACATCCGCTACACGACCCTGGGCGATCCGCTGGCCGACCGTGCCGTCGAACAACTGGCGGCGATCGTGGAACCCCGGCACGTTCACGGCACGATCGCCAGGACCGTCGACCGCTACTACGATCCGCCAAAGGACACGCCGGAGGCTCTTCGGGAGCTGATCGAGTCCTCAGCCGTCGTCCCCGACTGGTTCGACTCCGAGGTCGCCATGAAGGCCACCAGGGCCTTCCTCCGCAACTCGGACATGGTCCTTGGAGCGCTCGTGGGCGGCGCCATCGTCGAGGGCTTTTCGACTCTGATCAGCAAGTCGTTCCGTATCCGCGGCCGGATCATCCTGAACGGCGTCCGCAGGCTCAAGCAGAACACCCTGCAGTTGACGGAGCAGTTCATGCCGGGTGGACAGGAGCCCGGCGGCGACGCCTGGAAGCTGAGCCTCCGCATCCGCCTCGTGCATGCGCAATCGAGGATGCTGCTCAAGCAGTCGGAAGAATGGGACGAGCCGGAACACGGGCTGCCCCTCAGCGCGGCGCACATGCTGCTGGGTGCGGCCGCCTTCTCGGGTCGTCTGATGGAACACGTTTCGCGTTTGGGGGGCGACTTCAGCAAGGAGGAGAAGGAGGCCTACGTCCACGTCTGGAGATACACGGGCCTGGTCATGGGGATACCCGAGACCATCATGTTCCATGACCACGCCTCGGCGTGTCGCATCTTCCGGATCGCGGCCATGTGCGAACCGCCGCCCGACGACGACGCGATCATCATGGCCAACAGCATCATCAACAGCGCACCGATCCTGCTCGGATTCACGGAAACGAAGGAACGCCGTGAGATGGCGGCGTTCATCTACCAGGTATCGCGGGAGCTGATCGGCAATGACCTGGCCGACTCCTTCAAATTCCCGAAGTCCAGGTTCGTCAGGCAGGTACCCCTGCTGTTCCTGCGGAACCGAGCGGAGAAGGCGGCCCTGAGACTGTTCCCCCGTCTGCTGGCGAATCGGTTGAGAAAGCGGTTCAATGCGCTGCTGGACGCGTCCGATCTCGGCGAGATCGAGCACTCGTATGCGCTGCCGACCACGCTTCACGACGAGGATTCGCGGGACTGGTAGCTGTGTCATCATCGGCGGCTGTTTCGCTACTGGAATGGACAGGGAGGCGTGAATGGGCAGGTACGGTCTGACGGACGAGGTGATCGAACTCCGTGAACGGATGCGGGAGTTCATCGACGGCGAAGTAATCCCGGCCGAGCCGGAGCTGGACTCGGAGTCCGGGGAGGACCGCACTCGGGGCCGGCTGGCCGAACTCAAGGCCCTGGCCAAGCAGCGCGGACTGTGGGCCCTGGGGCATCCGGCGGAGATTGGCGGCGGCGGCCTGCCGCTCATGCCCTTCGTCTACCTGAACGAGATCATCGGCCGTTCGCACTACGGCCAGATCGCCGTCGGTTCCGCGTCGATGCAGGACTCGATCATGCTCCACCTCTACGCCAGCGAGGAGCAGAGGGAGCGCTGGCTGAAGCCCCTGGTGGCGGGCGACATCTACCCCTCGGTGGGCCTCACCGAGCCGGAGGTCGCCGGCTCCGATCCGACCCTGATGCAGACGCGAGCGGTGCTCGACGGCGACGACTGGGTGATCAACGGTCACAAGTGGTTCACGAGCGGCGCCAGCCGGGCCGCGTTCACGACCTGCTTCGCGCTGACCGAGCCGGAGGCGCAGGGCCACCGCAAGTTCTCCTCGATCATCGTGCCGACGGACACGCCGGGCTACGAGATCGTGCGCGCCGTGCCGACGATGGGCACCACGTCCGGCCAGCACTGCGAGGTGCGCTACAACGACGTCCGCGTGCCGAAGGACAACCTGCTCGGCGGCCGCGGCGAGGGCTTCGTCATCGCGCAGCGGCGGCTCGGTCCGGGGCGAATCTTCCACTGCATGAGGTGGCTGGGCCAGGCCCAGCGCGCCTTCGAACTGATGTGCGACCGCGCCAAGTCGCGCTGGGCGCATGGTTCCTACCTGTCGGAGAAGGGCGAGATCCAGCGCTATGTCGCCGAGTCGGCCGCCGAGATTCAGGCCGCCCGGCTGATGACGCTGGACGCCGCGGAGGCGATGGACCGCGGCGAACAGGCGCGGGTCGAGATCTCGCTGATCAAGTTCTGGGGCGCGCGGATGCTCCACAACGTGATCGACCGGGCGATCCAGGTCCATGGCGCGCTTGGCGTGACAGGGGACACGCCGCTCGAAAAGATGTACCGGGAGGCGCGGTACGCGCGTCTCTACGACGGCCCGGACGAGGTTCACCGGATGGTCGTGGCGCGGCGCATCCTGCGCGACCCGCTGGGCAGAGTGCCGTGGGGCACGTTGGGCAGTGGCGAGAACTAGGAGTCCGCGCCACGGAAACTGGATGCGCCGGCACCCTCGCCGGCTTCTGGGAAGAGCCGCGCCGCGAAGCGGCGACCTTGCTGCCGTGCCTCTTGCCGCGCTCGCCATGGTTCTCGGAGCAAGCTGCATGACGCCGCCGGCCGCGACCGCCCAACTCCGCGCCGCGGCAGTCGCCGTCGAGATCACTCCGCCTGCCGGCTCCCTGCTCTACGGCTACGGCGCGCGCGGAACGAACCGGTCCCGGGGAGTCCACGACCCGCTCTATGCGCGGGCCCTGGTGCTCGAAGCGAGCGGCGAGACCGCGGCGCTGGTCACCCTCGATCTCGGCTCCATCCGCAAGGAGAACACCCTGCCGATCCGGCAGATGGTCCAGGAGGTTGCTGGCTTCGACCATGTGCTGCTGAACGCCTCCCACACGCACTCCGCGCCCCTGTTCGAGGCGGACTTCCCGAGCGCCGAGCGCCCGTGGGTCGAGGAGCTGGAGCGGAAGATCGCCGGCGTGATCCTGGAGGCGCATGCCGCGCTCCGCCCGGCCCGCGTCGCCGTGGGCTGGGGCTGGGCGAGCGAGGGGCACAACCGGCGCCGGGTGCTGCCGGACGGCAGCGTCGAGATGTTCTGGCGCAACCGCGAGCGGCTGCCGACCGCGCCGCTCGACGACTCCGTCGGCGTGCTGGCGGTCGATGGCAGAGACGGCGAGCCGATCGCCACGGTGGTGAACTTCGCCGTGCACCCGGTCATCCTCGGTCCCGGCAACCTGCTCGTTTCCGCCGACTTTCCGGGCGCGATGGCGGCCCTGGTCGCCGAGCGCGGCGGCGGCGTGGCGATGTTCCTGCAGGGCGCCGCCGGCGACATCAACCCGTTCTGGGACAAGACGGCGCCGGAGGAAGGCGCGTTCGAGCAGGTCCGGATGGCGGGGGAACGGCTGGGTCAGGAGGTGCTTCGCGTCCGCGCCGACCTGGCCGCCGCGGAGGCGTTCCACGATCCGGCGATCCTGTCCGTGAAGCGTCACCTGGTGACGCTCGATCCGCGATGGGACCTGGACTCGCCGGTGGTCGAGGAGGGCTTCCGCCGCCACGGACTGGAGGCGTCGCTTCAAAGGTACCGCGCGCGCTTCCCGCGTGAACGGGAGGCCGAAGTGAACACCCTGGTCCTCGGCGAGGTCGGCGAAGGCCAGTTCGCTCTCGCCACCTTCCCGGGCGAGTTCTTCGTCGAGCACCAGCTCCGCCTGCGGGCCGCGACTCAGGTGCCCCACGTCTTCTTCGCCGGCTACACGAACGGCGAACTCGCCTACTTCCCGACGATCGCCGCGGCCGCCCAGGGCGGCTACGGCGGCAGGGAAGCTACGATCGTCGAGGTCGGCGCCGGCGAGAAGCTGGTCGATCTGGCGGCGATCTCGATTCTAGAACAGGCCGGCTGGCTGCACGACGCGCCGCCGTAGGAGGCGGGCCGCGGCCCCTACCGTGGGGTCACGGTGGCTGGAATGGCGCCTCTGAATCCGCCGACTCCCAGGCCGGGCTTGGTCGGCAGGTCCTGCTCGACCGGCTCCAGCCGGCGCCGTCCGGCCACCGCGGCCAGCGCCGCGACGATCAGGTTGGTGGCCAGGTCCGCCCCGCGGCATTCCTTCGGACCGAAGCTGAACGGGATGAACCGGTCGACCGGGCATCCCGGACCATCCAGCCATCGCTCGGGCCGGAAGGCAGCGCCGTCCCCCCAACTCTCGGGGTCTCGCTGCATCACGTGGAGAACGACGTCGACGCTGGTTCCCTTCGGGACGAGATAGCCGCCGAGCGTACAGTCCTCCTCCGCCCGCCGCGCCACGAGCAACGGGGCCGGAGGGTGAAGCCGCAGGACCTCCATGGCGACGGCGTGCGTGAACGGGAGCCGTCCGAGGTCGTCTCCCTGAAGCGGGCGGTCGCCGACCACCTGGTCCACCTCGGCTTCCATCCGTTCGCGAACCTCCGGGCGGTCGCGCAGGTAGAACTGCGCCAGCGTGAGAATCTGCACTGGGCCGTCCAGGGCGGCGAACAGCATGGTGTACACCTCGTCGCGGATCTCCCTGTCGTTTGCGAAGCGCCAGCCGGACTCCTCGCGTTCCGTTGCCTGCACGAGGTGGCAGATGAGCTCGGGCCTGGCTTCCGCCGACGCTCTAGCCGCCCCGATGGCTTCCCGGGTCGCATGGTCGAGCGGCCGGATGGCCCTGCGGGCCTTCAGGTCGTGCGGCAGGGGAAGTCTCCGCAGTAACTGGAATCCCGGCAGCACGCTCAGCATGAAGGTCAGTTTCACCGCCTTCAGGGAGGGCCGGACGATGGCCGGATCGAGTTCGGGGCCGCGGCCCAGGAGGCTCGTCGTGACGCCGTTCCAGGTAAAGCGCTCCATCGTCCGCGGCAGGTCGACGGTCCCATCCGGGAGTTCGTCGACCAGTCGATTGGCTTCGGCGGCGGCGACGTGCTTCTGGAACGCGACCCGCTCGGGAGTCGCCGCGGACACGATGAGTTCGCGCAAGCGACCGTGTTCTTCTCCGGCGGGCATACGGACGAGGCCGGAGCTCGGAACCACGTCGCAGGCGGTTCTGGGGTGCAGGATCCGGAGGACATCCGTCTTCTCGACGAGCACCTCGTGCGCCAGCTCACGGCTGAAGACGGCGCAACGGCGGCGGCCGGGAAGTTCGAAGCGGACGATGTCGCCGTGGTTCTCATGGAGCCAGTGGAGGAAGCCCAGCACGTCCTCCGCCATCTTTCGGAGGGTCGCGAGCTTTCCAAGGGCGGGACCGGGGGGCAGCGGCGGCTTCGTCATCGGGTTTCGATCCTCACTTTGTACTCGCCTCGCACGCCGATGCCGATGTTCGTTCTCGACGGCGGGCGCCTGGACAAAGGCTCGAGCCTGCGGTCCCTGAACAGCGACGCCAGGGCGAACGTGAACATCATGGCGGCGAAGCCGGCCCCCCGGCAACCGCGCGGTTCGACGCCGAAAGGCATGTAGCCCTCCTCGGGACGCATGCCGTCACCGGCTTCAACTCCGAGCCAGCGCTCCGGCCGGAACTCGTCGGCGTCTTCCCAGTGTTCCGGCCGCCGCTGAATGACATGGGCGCCGACGATTGTCATCGTGCCCTTCGGGATCAGGTAGCCGCCCAGAACGCGGTCCTCCAGTGCTTCCCGGGCCGGCATGGCGTAGGCCGGCGGCTCGAAACGCAGGATTTCGCGGAAGATGGCGCGCAGGTAAGGGAGGCGCCGCAGGTCGCCGGCCTCGATCGGCCGGTCTCCAAGGACGTCGTCGAGTTCGTGCTCTACGCGGCCGCCAACGTCGGGGTGGCGCGCAACGAGGTGAATGCCCCAGGTCAGCGTGCCCACCGGGGCGTCGATGGCGGCGCAGAGATGACCGTAGGCCTCGTCGCGCACCTCCAGGTCCGTCTCGTAGAGGCCGTGGGCGCTCCCGTCGGCGGCCGTCCGGACGAGGTGCGAGATCAGGTCGTGGCCGTCGTGGGCGGGATCCTTGGCTCGTTCGATCGCGGGGTACGTGACCTCGTCCAGGGCCTTCAGGGTGTCGCGGACCCGGCGGTTGAAGGGCAGCGGCAGCTTGACGACGACTTCCTTGAACGGGACGACCCCCAGCAGAAGGTCCTGCTTCATCGCGGAGAGGACGTTGCGGCCCAACTCCGGATCGAGCTTCGGTTCGCGGCCCAGGACCAGGTCGAGCATGCAGCGCCACGAGAAGCGCTCCAGCTCGTCGATCATGTCGACCTCGCGGTTCGGCGTGCACCTCCCGATCAGTTCGTCCACGTTGTCGAGGATGAGGTTCGCGCAGGCTTGCATGCGTTCTTCGGCGTATCCGGCCAGCATGATCTCGCGTCGCCGCCGGTGGTCGTCGCCGTGAGACGTCTGCAGGAAGTAGTGAGTCAGCAGGTCGTAGTTCGATGGCGGGTAGAACGGCCTGAACCACTGCTCCTGGGTGGTCAGGACCTCTCGCGCCAGGTCGCCGGTGAACACGGCGCACCACGGGGAGGTCGGCATTTCGAAGCGGACGATGTCGCCGTGCTCGCGGTGAAGTTCGTCAAGCAGGCCCTTGAAGTCCCGCGCTCGCTTCGTCGCGTGGCGCAGTTGACGGCCCCTGGGACCTGGCGGCAGCGGCAAGTCGGTTGAGACGGGCCGGGTCGACATGGACGCTCGGAGAGTAGCAACCCGAAGCGCGGTCTGCTGATGGCGCTCTTCCGGTCTGGCGTACTCTGAGGCTCACGCAGCGCCGCCTGACGTCGCGAGGTCACCGATCGACCAGCCTTTGCGGCGCCGCTTCCTGCTCACGGCGCAAGCAGCGACTCAATTCACCGGAGATTCACGCATGATGAACAGCCCTGTCTCGACTTTCTCCCGTTCTGGTGGAGCCGGCTCGCGGCTGGCTGTCTCGTTCGCCGCAACCGTGGCGGTGCTGGCCGCGTTGGCCCTGGGCTGCGCCGGCGGCGAGAAGTTGGAAACGCGCCAGCCGGCCGTCTACGGCGCGGCCGCTTTCCACAACACGACGTCGTACAGCGGGGCCTCGTTCTCGGCCGACGAGAGCCGCCTGCTGATCTCGAGCGACATGACGGGCGTGTGGGCCGTCTACAGCATGCCGGTCACCGGCGGCGAGCCCGACCAACTGACCGACAGCGCGGGACCGGTGTTCGCTCAGAGCTGGTTCCCGAACGACGACCGCTTTCTCTACACGGGCGACCAGGGCGGCAACGAGCTGAACCACCTGTACGTGGGGTCCGACGGCGCCGGGGACGTTCCCGAGGGCGCGGTGGACCTGACGCCGGGAGACAACGTCCGGGCGTCCTTCGCCGGCTGGCGGAGTGACGGCGAAGCGTTCTTCGTGCGGACGAACGAGCGCACGCCGTTCGCGATGGATCTCTACCGCTACCACGTGCCGCCGCCGGGAACGTGGGACTTCGAACGCGAACTCGTCTTCGAGAACGACGGCACGTTCAACCTGGGCGACGTCAGCGACGACGGCCGCTGGCTGGCGCTCGACAAGCTGACCAGCAACTACGACAGCGACGTCTACGCCTACGACCTGATGGCGGGTCACCTGGTCCACGTGACGGAGCACGAAGGCGAGGTCGAGCACTCCTCCGGCGGCTTCACGCCGGACAGCGCACAGCTCTACTACGGCACGACCGAGCACGGCGAGTTCAACCAGATTTGGTCCTACGACCTCGCCGGCGGTTCCCGCGAGCTGGTGCTCGCGGCCGACTGGGACGTCTTCGGCGTGTCCTTCTCCGAGACCGGCCGGTACCGCGTCTCGGCGGTCAACGAGGACGCGTCGACCACGGTCGAGGTGCTCGACACCGAGACCGGTGCTCCGGTCGAACTGCCCGACCTGCCGGCCGGCGACATCGGCGCGGTTCGTTTCTCCGCCAGCGACCGGCTGATGGCCTTCTACCTGACCAGCGACCGGTCGCCGTCCGATCTCTACGTCGTCGACCTGGAGCAGGGCGGGGAGGCGCTTCGCCTGACCGAGAGCCTGAACCCGGAGATCGACCCGGACGAGCTGGTCACCACCGAAGTGATCCGTTATCCGAGCTTCGACGGCCTGGAGATTCCGGCCATCCTCTGGCGGCCGCACGGGGCCTCGGCCGACAACCCGGCGCCGGCGATGGTCTGGGTGCACGGCGGGCCGGGCGGCCAGACGCGGCGCACCTACCGCGCCGACATCCAGCACCTGGTGAACCAGGGATACGTCGTCCTCGGCGTGAACAACCGGGGTTCGTCCGGCTACGGCAAGACCTTCTTTCACATGGACGACAAGAAGCACGGGGAGGTCGACCTGCAGGACTGCGTGTGGGCGCGCACCTGGCTCGAGTCCCAGGACTGGGTGGACGGGTCCCGCGTCGGCATCATCGGCGGCAGTTACGGCGGCTATATGGTGGCCGCCGCGCTGGCGTTCGAGCCCGAGGTGTTCGACGTCGGCATCAACATCTTCGGGGTGACGAACTGGATCCGGACGCTGGAGAGCACGCCCCCGTGGTGGCAGGCGCAGAAGGTCGCCCTGCTTGGCGAGCTGGGCGATCCGGCGACCGAGCGCGAGCGCCTCGAGCGCATCTCGCCGCTCTTCCACGCCTCGAACGTCGTCAAGCCGCTGCTCGTCGTGCAGGGTGCGAACGACCCGCGGGTTCTCCAGGTGGAGAGCGACGAACTGGTCGAGGCGGTGCGGGCGAACGGCGTTCCGGTGGAGTACGTGCTGTTCCCCGACGAGGGGCACGGCTTCCGCAACCGCGTGAACCGGATCGAGGCGTCTGAGCGCTACGCGGCGTTCCTGGCGGAACACATGAGCCCGTAGGTCAGGCGGGAGCTGGCGTCGCACCTGGCGATGCCGGTCTTCACAGTTTGGTGACCCGTCTTTTCACCGTCTCTTGACGGTTTTCGCGGCGTCTCTTCACAACAGAGCCCAAGAATCCTCCTCAACCATGGAGGAGGACCACTTGACTCTGCATCGGCGTTTCTCGTTTTCCCGCCCGGGCTGCACGTTCCTGGCGGGTCTGCTGTTGACGGCGGCCTCGGCTCTGCCGGCCGCGGCCTTCTTCCCGCCGGTTGAACCGGGCATTCCGAATCGCCCGGCCATCCTGCTGGAGACCGACTTCTACGTCTTCACTTCCGCGCTTGAGCTGACCGAGCCGGACCTGGACCTGACCCTGGACGCCCGGGGGTACACGACGCCGGCGACGGTCTACCTGTACTGGGAGAACCGGAGCACTCAGGCGAAGAGCTACTACAACCAGGCCGCGAACTCCTTCGGCTCCGGGGAGGTCGACGTGTTCGGTTCCGCCGGCGCGCCGCAGGCGATCGACGTGACCGGGCTGGGGAGCCGGCTCGGAGCGTCCTCGAACACCTTCCGGCTGTTCGGCAGCGGCGGCGCCCTGGGCTCGCTGCCGGCTTCGGTGCCGCGGGCGACCGGCCGCTACCAGTTCGTGCTCGAGATTCGCGATTCGGCCGGGGACAAGGTCATCGCCCGGGCCAACGCGATGTACAGCCACGTGGATGCCGTGATCACAAGGTGGGCAACATCACGTCGAGCGAGACCTGGACCGCGAACAACGCCTACTACCTGAACGGACCGACCTTCATCGACGGCGGGGCCACGCTGACGATCGAGCCCGGAACCTTCGTCTTCGGAGGCAACGTGAACCAGGGCGTCCTGGTGGTGAAGCCCGGGTCGAAGATCATGGCCGCGGGCACGGCCAGGATGCCGATCGTCCTGACTTCCGAGTTCGATGTCGGCGAGCGGGAACCGGGCGACTGGGGCGGCCTGGTGATCAGCGGCAACGCACCCTGCAACGTCTGTCCTCGCGAGGGCGAGGGCGACTCGGGCCTGTTCGGCGGCAACGACGCGGCGGACTCGAGCGGCCGGCTCTCCTACGTGCGGGTCGAGTTCGCCGGCATCCGGTTCACCGACGAGAACGAGCTGAACGGCATCGCTCTGCAGGGCGTCGGCAGCGGCACCGTGATCGACCACGTCCAGGTCCACCACAACGCGGACGACGGCGTCGAGTTCTTCGGCGGCACGGTCGACGCGAAGTACGTGCTGATCACCGACTCCCAGGACGACAGCATCGACTGGACCTTCGGCTGGCGGGGCCGGATGCAGCACGCGGTCGTCCTGCAGCGTTTCGACGACCACGACAAGGGGATCGAGGCGGACAACGAGAAGTCGAACAACAACCTCGAGCCGCGCTCCCATCCGACGATCTACAACCTGACCATCTCGATGTGGCGGGACTCGGGCGATCCGGGGATCCTGCTGCGTCGCGGCACCGCGATCACGTTGCGGAACGCGATCGTCATGAACGCCAAGGACTACGCGGTGGACGTCGACGGCGCGGTCACCGAGAGCCTGGTGGGGAATCTGCTGACGATCGACAACAGCATCTTCTTCAACAACCGGGACGGCTTCGCGAACGTCGATCTCCAGGCGACGAACATCCTGGCCTCCGACCCGCTGCTTCCTAACTCCCGGAGCCGGGTGCAGCCGGACCTGGCGCCCCTGGCGGGTTCGCCGGCCCGTTCGGGCGGGGCGCCGATCCCCGCGGCCGTTGCCGCGTCCTCGGGAGACGGCTTCTTCGACGCCGTGACCCACATCGGCGGCGTGTCGCCGGAAGACCCGTGGGTCGACGACGGCTGGACCACCTTCTCGGACAACTAAGGGCAATGAACTTCACAGAGCACACAGGAGCAGATACCACCATGAAGAACTCGGGCACCCGCGGGGACGCGGGATCCACCACGCGGCGGCTGACCGGCCTCGCGGCCGCGGTTCTCGCGGTCTTCTTCGTTGCCGCCGGCGCGGCGGTCGCCGAGGACGGCTCCGCCACCGGCATGATCCTCGACGGCCGCAGCGGCACGCCGGTGCGCGGCGCCACGGTCACCGTCGAGGGCGGCTCGGCGTCGGCCACGACGTCCGTCGACGGGGTCTTCCAACTGGCGCTGCCGGCGGGAACGCATGCGGTCGTCGTCTCGGCGGAGGGCTACGCATCCCAGCGCATCCTCGATGTCGTCGTCGAGGCGGACGGCCTGGCGCAGTTCAGCGCGGTCCTCATGCCGGCCGCAGAGGGCGCCGATCAGGAGGCGGCGCTCTCGGAGACGATCACGGTCGAGGCGGCGGCGATCGACGCTTCCGCCTCCGCGCTGCTCGCCGAACGCAAGGCATCGGCCGAGATCATCGACAACATCGGCTCGGAGGAGATCTCGAAGAACAGCGGTTCGGACGCCGCCGACGCCCTGCGCCGGGTGACCGGCATCTCGCTTCAGGACAGCAAGTTCGCCTATGTCCGCGGTCTTGGCGACCGCTACGGCAACACGACCCTCGACGGGTCGCGGATTCCCTCGACCGAGTTCGAGCGCAAGGTCGTACCGCTCGACCTGTTCGACGCCGACCTGCTGGACAACATCACGGTCAGAAAGTCGTACTCGCCGGAACAGCCGGGCGACTTCGCCGCCGGGGCGATCGAACTGGTGACCCGGAGTTTCCCGGCGCGCCAGGTGCTTTCCGTCGGCCTCTCGAGCGGTCACAACTCGGAGACCACGGGCAACGCGCTGCTCCAGGACCCGATGGGCCTCAGTTCCTCCGGCGCCGGCGGCCAGCCGCTGCCTGCCGACTTTCCGGATCGGGCGGTCGTGCGCCAGAGCCGTTTCCTCGGCATCGGCTTCGGCAGCGCAGATCTCGAACGGATGGGAGAGCAGATCGTCGGCCGCTGGACTCCGACCAGCAGCGAGGACGCCCCGTTCGGCCGCGGGGGGAAGATCGCCTACGGCAACACCTTCGGCGACCTCGGGGTGATGCTGGCCGGCAACTGGGACAACAGCTTCGAGTCGCGTGCCGAGCAGCGAACGTTCTACTCGGTCGGCCAGGGCGGCGCGATCGTGCCGCTGCACGCCTACGACTTCGACTACGGCGTGGAGCAGGTGAAGAGCTCCTGGATGGGCAACTTCTCGATCCGGGCGGGCGATGGCGGCCAGATCGAGATCCGGTCGCTGCAGACGAATCTCAGCATGTCCGAGGCGCGCTTCCAGGAGGGGTTCTTCTCCGACATCAACAACGACATCGAGGATCACCGGCTACAGCATGAGGACCAGGAGGTCTTCAACCTGCAGGTCGGCGGCGATCACTACGTCTCGGGCGTCGGCTCGAACGGCAGCACGCTGAGCTGGCGCGGCTCGTCCTCTGTGGCCACGACGCACGAGGATCTGCGCCAGACGATCTACGAACTGTTCGACGACGGCTTCCGCCTGACGAACAACGGCCAGAGCGGCTTCATGTACTTCAACGACCTCGAGGACGAGATCGACGACTACCGTGCCGACTGGGAGACCTTCTTCGCCGGCGGCGACCGCTTCGGCAGTTTCAAGGTCGGCGTGCGCCGCTGGACGAACGACCGGGCCTTCGGCGGCCGGCGTCTCCGCATGTTCCCCAGGAACACGGAGGGCATCGACCTCACCGGCACGCCGGAGCAGATCTACACGCCGGAGAACATCGACTTCTTCGGCTTCCAGTTGACCGAGGTGACGAACGCGACGGACAGCTACGGTGCGGACTGGGGCGTCGACGCGGCCTATGCGCAGGTCGACTACGGCCGGCGGAACTGGAGGGTCGTCGGCGGTCTGCGATTGGAGGAGTCGGACCAGAACGTCCGCACGATCGACCGGACCGCCCTGGGCGGCGCGGAGACGGTGACGAACAAGTCCCACAGCGACATCGCCGGTTCACTGAGCGTCATCCGCAGCCTGGGCGCCACGCAGAATCTGCGCTTCAGCGTCTCGCGGACGGTCAACCGGCCGGAGTTCCGTGAGATCGCGCCGTTCCGGTTCAAGCACATCGTCGGCGGTTTCGTGGTGGTCGGCAACCCCGACGTCGAGCGCGCCCTGATCGACAGCTTCGACGCCCGCTGGGAGTGGTTCCCGTCCGCCGGCGACGTGGTGGCCGCGAGCGTCTTCTACAAGGACTTCACCGATCCGATCGAAAGCGTCGTCATCTCGGCGGTCGAGCCGACGGAGACCTTCCGCAACGCGGAGGGCGCCCGCAACCTGGGCGTGGAGCTCGAGTTCCGCCGCAACCTCGGCTTCGTCGGTTCCGCCGCCCAAAACTGGACGGCCATCCTGAACTACACGTTCATCGACTCCGAGATCCGGATCGACGCCGGCACGACGGTGCTGACGAATCCCGTCCGGCCGCTGACCGGTCAGCCCGAGAACCTGGTCAATCTCGGGCTCGAGTGGGCGCCGGACAGCTACGACACCACGCTTCGCGTCCTCTGCGGCATGGTGGACGACAAGGTCCACCTCGGCGGCGTGTTCGGTCTGCCGGACGTGATCGAGGAGGCGCGCAGCAGCGTGGACATCGTGTGGCGCCAGGGCATCGTCGGCGGCCTGGACCTCAAGCTGGCGGTCGTGAACGCCCTGGGTGAGGAGCGCAACTGGAGCCAGGGTGGAGAGACGTTCCGCCTCTACGATCCGGGCAGGGCGATCAGCGTGGGCGTCGGCTACTCGTTCTAGCGGCGCCCGCTCGAACTAGAAGTCGAAGTGCAGCAACACGCCCGCGTGCTCGACCGATCCGGCGCCGTCCGGGTCGGTCGACACGTAGTTCATGAGCACCCGCAGGTTGCCGCGGAGGGTCCAGTTGAGGGCCAGGGACACACTCTGCTGGCTGCCGCCGAGAGTGGAGCCGCCGGTCAGATCGATGTGGTCCCAGCGCGCCGCGAGTTCCCACGCGCCCCTGCCTTCGGGCACGGGCGCCTTCGGCCTCACCCTGGTGAAGGAGCGGCCGCTTCGGCTGTAGGCCTTTCTCTCGCCGGTGAGGAACCAGCCCGCTTCGACGTACTGGGCGTCGAAGCGGGCGCTCTTGCTTACCGGGGAGCCGGCCGGAAGGAGATCGACCTGGGCCGACAGCACCTCGCCCTGCAGCCAGAAGGAACTCCGCGCGAGCAGGAACTCGGCGCCCAGCAGCCGCATGCCGTCGGCCGGCAGCCAGCCCGTGTCGACCTTGCGCGGCGCGAGCCGGACGCCGGTGCGGCCGCGCAGGCGGACGGCGTCCGCGGTCGGCTGGCGGTGGGAGAGGGCCACGCCGAGGTGGAGCAGGGGATCGCTTTCCTCGTCTCCATCCAGGGCGAGACCGCTGAGGCGGCCGGTCAGGCTCCAGTCCGATCCGGGCCGCATGTCGTAGCCGTCGCTGTCGCGGAAGGCGCCGACGGCCCAGGCGACGCGGTCGCCGGCCAGCCGGTCGTGGACCATGAAGCCGAGGTTCCGGCCCGGCGCCAGGGCGGTGACCGCGGCAGGGCGGGCGATGAAGGAGTGGTAGTTGGACGATTGCTGGATCGAAATGCTGAACGGCTCCTTGAAGTGGCCCGCGCGGAAGGTGGCCGCGCCGTCGTTAGGCGTTGCCTCGAGGAAAACGTCCGTGGGCACGACGTCGCCGCTCGCGATGTCGTGCTCGATCTTGAACGTGAACCGTTCGAGGAAGTCGCCGTTCAGCACCAGGCGGGCGCGTCTCCAATCGACGCCGTCCTCGAACTCGAACCGCTCTTCGAGCGCCGGGTCGGGCGAGGAGGAACTGGCCTCGACGTGAACTCGCCCGCCGACGGAGATGTCGAAGGCTCCGTCTTCCTGCGCCTGTGTCGTGGTGGCCGCGCTGACCAGAAGCAGCGCGGCAAGAGCAGGGGAACGGAACATTCACAGTCCTCGCTGGGTCGGTGTGGGTCTCGGTGGCGTTGCCGGGAGCAGCCGGCCCGGCGGCCGCTCGCCCGGCTACCCTTTGAAGAAAGGGTGAAGAGAACGTGAAGAAGGCGTGACCCGGTCGTTCGTGTCAGGGCCGGAGACGAGAGCCCCGGCTTTATCGCCCGTTCACGAAAGAGTGGCTAGCCTTGGTTCAGGCATGAGCGCCACGAAGGTCGTCGTCATCGAGGACGAACCGGACATTCTCGAACTGATCGAGTACAACCTCCGGCGTGAGGGCTTCGAGGTTGCCACCGCGACCAGCGGTCGGAGCGGACTGTCGGTGATCGGCCGTGAGAAGCCGGACATCGTGCTGCTGGACCTGCTGCTGCCGGGCCTGGACGGGCTGGATGTCTGCCGCCGCCTTCGTTCGGTCGACTCGACCCGTGACCTGCCCATCATCATGGTCACGGCGCGCGGCGAGGAAAGCGACGTGGTTCTCGGTCTCGGCGTCGGCGCGGACGACTACATCCACAAGCCGTTCAGTCCCCGGGAACTGATCGCGCGCGTTCGCGCCGTGCTTCGGCGAGGCGGTACACGGGAGCGCGACCCGGAGCGGAAAGTGGTTCGGGGCCCGCTGGCGATCAACCCGGTGAAGCACCGGGTCAAGGTCGAGGGCCGGCGCCTGGAGTTCACGCCGACCGAGTTCCGGCTGCTGCACTTTCTGGCTTCTCATCCCGGCCGCGTGTTCACGCGAGGCCAGCTCCTGGACCGGGCGATCGGCGACCGCGCGGTGGTGATCGACAGGAACATCGACGTCCACATCCGGGCGGTGCGCAAGAAGCTCGGTCCGCACCGTGACCTGATCGAGACGGTGCGCGGGATCGGGTACCGTTTCCGGGAGGACGAAGACCGGGGCTAGCGTTGCCAACACGGAACCGATGACTCGCTCACCGCTGTACTGGAGACTGACCCTGAGCGGGGCCGTTCTGCTCGCGGCGGGATTCCTGACAGGCAGCGCCATGGCCTCCGGCCTCCTCGGCGCCGCCGTGGCTGCGCCCGTGGCCATCCTGGCGGTTGCCGCGGCCGGGGTTGGCGCCCGTCGGCTGGCGGAGCGCGCCGGGCGTCTGGCGGAAAAGGCGGCCGAGCTCGTCGGAACCGAGCCTGAGTCCGGCGTTGGAGACGAGTTGGCGCGGCTTGAATCGGGTCTCGAGGCGGGCCGGACGCGGTTCGCCGAACAGCTTGATCAACTGAGGGCCGACCGGAACCAGTTGACGGCAGTGCTTGGCGGCATGGTCGAAGGAGTGGTGGCGATCGACCTCGACCGGCAGGTGCTCCACCTGAACGCGGTCGCCGCGGAGTGGTTCGGACGGTCGTCTCCCGAGACGGCGGTCGGCCGTCCCGTCTACGAGCTCTCGCGGCAGCCTGAACTCTCGGGGGCCCTGATCGAGGCGATGGAGAAGCGAACGCAGGTGAGCCGGTCCTTCGGGCTCGCGAGTTCCGACAGCTCGGAGGTCGACCAGCGGAAGTTCGAACTGAACGCGTCGCCCCTGCTCACGGCGAGCGACAGCGGCGAGCTGGTCGAGGGCGCTGTCGCGGTGATTCACGAGACCTCCGAGCTGGAGAGGCTGGAGGGCATGCGCCGCGACTTCGTGTCGAACGTCTCGCACGAGCTGAAGACGCCGCTTACCGCGATCCACGGCTACGTCGAGACATTGCTCGAGCGGGAGGACGTGGACGCCGGAACCCGGCGCCGTTTCCTCCGCAAGATCCGCAAGCAGAGCAGCCGTCTGGGCGCCCTCGTCTCCGATCTGCTGACCCTGTCGCGGATCGAATCCTCGGCGGAGCGGCTGGAGAACCTCGTCGACCTGCGGGCGCAGGTGGAGGAAGTGCTGGGTCTGCTCCGGCCGTCGGGCGACGCGCGGGGCCTGGAACTGGTGGCCGACTGCCCCGGCGCGCCGGTCAACGTCCGCGGCGAGGAGGAAGCGCTCCGGCAGGCGCTGTCCAATCTGGTCGACAACGCGGTGAAGTACTCGGCGGAGGGCGGAAGGGTCGTCGTTCGCCTCCACGCGCTGAACGGGCGGGCGGTTCTCGAGGTCGAGGACGAGGGGCCGGGAATTGCCCCCGAACATCTGGATCGGATCTTCGAGCGCTTCTACCGCGTCGACCGGGCCCGCTCACGGGAGCTCGGTGGCACCGGTCTCGGGCTCTCGATCGTCAAGAACGTCGTTCAGAGGCACGGCGGGGGTGTCGAGGTGGAGAGCGAACGGGATCGCGGCTCGACGTTCCGTTTCTGGCTGCCGACCGCGCGCCAGTCCTGACTCCGCTTCACGCACTCTTTACACGGCTGCGCGAGATTCCAGCGCGGCCTCGATTGTGGCCGGTTAGGATCTTCTCTTGCGGATTCACCTACAACGGGATCTCGACGATGTGACGCGGGCGCTTCTCGCTGTCGCGTCGATGGTCGAGGACATGATCGCGAAGTCGCTGCAGGCGCTCAGGGAGCGCAGCGTCGATCTCGCGCATGAAGTCCAGCGCCAGGACCGGGTGATCGACGCCCGCGAGATCGAAGTCGAGGAGGAGTGCCTCAAGATCCTGGCGCTGCACTCGCCGGTGGCGGCGGATCTGAGGCAGGTCGTGACCTTCCTCAAGGTGAACAACGACCTCGAACGCGCGGGCGATCTGGCCCGCAACCTCGCGGAGCGGGCCGAGAGTCTGGCCGTGGCGGAGTCGGTCGAGGTGCCGCGGGAGATCTGGACCATGGCCGAGCGCATCCCGAAGATGTTGCGGGCGGCGCTGGACGCCGTCGTGGGCGGCGACACGGAGCTCGCCCGCTCGGTCATTGCCGAGGACGAGGTCGTCGATCGAAGCCACGAGGCCATGTACGGCGTGGTGGCGGCGATGATCGAGGAAGAACCCGGGTCCGCGGCGGTCTGCATCCAGTTCCTGTCGATCTCGCGCTACCTGGAGCGGATGGCCGATCTGGCGACGAACATCGCCGAGGATGTCGTCTTCCTGGTCGACGGCGAGGTCGTGCGCCACCAGGCGCCGTAGGGGGGGTTTACGGCTGCCGCAGAAGCGGCTAGACTCCGCCCCTTCCCCGCGAAGCACCGCAGGAGTCAGCTCCGAGGTGCGGGTCGCATTGCGTGTCGAGGGTCGACCTGGGGAGCGGAAACGGGGGTCCCGAACACACCAGAGACTTGAAGGCGGGGAAACCTGAGACGGCTGCCCACGTGGCTCAGGGGTAGAGCACTTCCTTGGTAAGGAAGGGGTCACCGGTTCAAATCCGGTCGTGGGCTCCAGACAGGCTTATCCAGGCAGAACACAAACACGGACAGTTGATCCGCTGAGGCGGGAGAGGCAACGAGCGTCATGGCGAAGGAGAAGTTCGAGCGTACGAAGCCGCACGTGAACGTGGGGACGATCGGTCACGTGGATCACGGCAAGACGACGCTGACGGCAGCGATCACGAACATACTGGCGAAGAAGGGCGGCGCGGACTTCGTGCCGTT
>JAJEHN010000002.1 GCA_022823665.1 Thermoanaerobaculia bacterium
TGCGGAGGCGGCGGTCCCGACCCGGACGGCCCGAACCCCGGCCCCGGCGACGATCCTCTCGGAGGCCCGAACTGCGACCTGAACCCGAACGACTCGCGGTGTCCGGCGAACTGCGCGATCAATCCGAGCCACCCGGATTGCGACAGTTGCATCCTGAATCCGAACCAGCCGAAGTGCGAGAACGTGACGACGTCGGGCTGCGTCTGGTGGCCGGTTCCCGGTCTGGGCTGGGTCTGCATTCCGATGGCGCCGCCGCCGGGCGGCGTTCCCGGCGACCGGTCGGGCACGGTGACCCAGACGAGCGTGTCGGCCTCCATCGACTACCGGATTCACCTGGACTCCCGCGCCATGGTGACGGCGTCGCTGACCGGCATGAGCGAGGACTTCAACTGTCGCCTCGCGGCGGGCGAGCCGCTCGGGGGCACTCCGCCTCCCGCGGCCGTGTCCGGAGGGGAGAGTTCAGAGAACTGCACGAACAGAAGCGGCACGACGAGCGACGCATGGAGCGGCCTGTTGCCGGCCGGCGCGCACAAGCTGACGGTTTACCCGAGCGGGGGCGTGACCGGCGACTACACGTTGTCGGTGAGGGCGAGCCCCGTCCGCAGCCTGCCGTTCACGGTTTCGGAGACGGGCGTCGGCGGCGACCGCGTCTTCCGTTTCGCTCTGAAGTCGAAGAGCAAGGTGAAGCTGTCCTTGACCGGCATGGACCGCGACATGGACTGCCGGGTGAACGGCGCCCGGTGCAGCAACCGTGGCGGCACGGAGGACGATTCCTGGAACGGTACGCTGGAAGCGGGCGTTCACGCGGTGACCGTTTATCCGTATGGCGGAGGCACGGGGGCCTACAAGCTGAGTGTCGCGGGGGAAGGCGCCTCGACGCCTCCACCCGCGGCGCCGGTGCTTTCGGGCGAGGTCTCGGGACGGAAGCAGGCGCTGAACTGGACGGCGCCGGCGTCGGGGAGTCCGCTGACGCGCTATCAGCTCCAGCTTCGGGAGAGCCAGGACTGGTACTTCACGAGTTCGGGTTCGCCTTCGCCGTCGTCGAGCATCGACCCGAAGGTGACGTCATGGAGCGTGACGACCCGTGCCGGGATGGTCCTTCGTTACCGTGTCCGGGCGACGAACGCTGGCGGCGAAGGGGCGTGGTCGAACGTTGTGGAACTCACGTCGGCGTCGGCGACGCGGACGTTGCCGTTCACGGTGTCCGAGACGGAAGTAGTGGGCGAGCAGGCTTACGCCTTCGTCCTCTCGTCCGAAACGAAGGTGGCGGTGTCCGTGACGGGGATGAGCCGCGACATGGACTGCCGGGTCGGTGCGAGCGATTGCACGAACCGGGGCGGCACGCAGGACGATTCGTGGAACGGCACGCTTGCCGCCGGTACGCATACCGTGACGGTGTATCCGTACGGCGGCGGTTCGGGCAGCTACACGCTGAAGGCAGCGGCCGCGGGTGGAACCACGACATCGCCGCCCCCTCCTCCGCCGCCCGCGGAACCGCCAGCGGCGCCGCGACTGACTGGCGCGGTCGCTGGCCGGACGCAAACGTTGAGTTGGCAGCCGCCGTCAAGCGCCTCGGCGATCACGCGCTATCAGTTGGAGACCAGGGCGTCGGCGGCTTACTCGTGGCGCTTCACGACGGCGGGCAGTCCTTCGCCGTCGTCGAGCATCGGCGCGAGCGCGCGGTCCTGGAGCGTGACGACCGCGGCGGACGTGGTCCGCCAGTACCGGTTGCGCGCCACGAGTTCGCATGGCGACGGGGCGTGGTCGAACGTCGTCACGTTGACGACGCCGTCCGCGCCTTCACCGCCCCCGCCGGTCACACCGCTGTCGGTTCCGGCGATCCCGAACTTCCGGTTGCCTTCGGCGGGAGTGGTGAACACGGTGTTTCCGGCGGCGTCCGGAGGCACGCCGCCTTACCGTTACGGGTTGTCGGGGCTGCCGCCGGGGGTCACGTTCTTCCCGTCGACCAGGAGAGCGAGCGGAACGCTGCCGACCGTGGCGAGCGACACGACGTACCGGGTCACCTACACCGCGACCGACAGCGCCGGCGCCTCGGACTCGGTGACCTTCACGGCGACGGTCGTTCCTCCCTGATGGCGAGTACTGGACAACGGCCAACAAACCTCGAGGACGTCGTCTCCCGGTTCGATGTCTGAAGCTGGTCGGGGAACCTACGACGTGCCGGTGGAACCGAAGCCGCCGTCGTTGCGGTCGCCCTCCGTCGGCTGCCGGCCGAGGGCGTCGTCCTCCCGGAACGTGACTTCGGGAACGGCGGCCACCACTATCTGCGCCAGCCGCTCGCCGCGTTCGACATCGACGGGCTCGTCGCCCAGGTTGACCAGCAGCAGCTTGACTTCGCCCCGATAGTCGCTGTCGATCGTGCCGGGGGCGTTCAGGACCGTCAGGCCCTGGCGGAACGCGAGTCCGCTACGGGGCCGGATCTGGGCCTCGTAGCCAGGCGGCAGGCCGAGGATGAGGCCGGTCGGGATCAGGGTGCGCTCCTCGGGGGCGATCCGGACCGGCCCGGAAGTGGCGGCGCGCAGGTCGTAGCCGGCGCTGCCGGTCGAAGCCCGCTCCGGCAGGCCGGCGGCGTGCGGCAGCCGCCGGATCCTGACGGCGACGGCGGGTTCCCCGCTCAACGGGCCTCTCTGCCGGGCGCCGTGCCGTCCTGGACCTTGGGACCGTCGAGCACTCCGGGCGGGAACGGCTTGCCGATCCACTCGCTGGTCAGCCGCGGCGGCGGCCGTCCGTCGCCGGCGTTGCCGGGCCTGAGCTGGATCAGTTCGCTGGTGAAGTACCACTCTCCGACATCCTGCTGGCCGTTGAAGGTGCGCTTCGAGGGACCGGGCGTGGCGCTGTAGACCCCCAGGATCGGCCCGACGACGGGGCCTTCGCCTTCGTCCTCGTTCGGCGGCGGCACGGCCGTCATGGAACCTCCGCCGGCGGCCGCGACGGCCCCCGCGTTGGTCGCAGGCTGCGCGCCGCCGGTCTGGTTGCCGCGCTGGCCGGCGTTGTTTGGCCCTCCTTGCATGAGCAGACCCCAGCGACCGTCCTCGGCCATCGGGTTGGGCCACAGTTGGCGAATCGTACGGGGCTCTACTTCGACGAGCTCCTCGAGCGCGGTCGGCAGGCGTCCCTGGCGCACACGAAAGATGCGGATCGCCTCGGCGTACTGCAGGCCGCGGAAGATGAGTTCCGCTTCCTTCTGGCGCTGCGCCCAGCTGCTCCAGTAGGGCAGTGCGGCCGCGACCGCGATGTTCATTACCGTGATCAGGATGGCCAGGGCCACCATGTTGTAGCCGGCCTCGGAGTGGCTGGCCCGCCTCGGCCTGGGGCGGATCCCGCTGTCACCAGTCGGCATAGGCATCCCCGTTCAGCGAGCTGTCCTCCGCACCGGAGTGGACGTCCTCGATTCCCGGATCCCCGAACGGCGAGAGGTCGGTCTCGGCCCAGGGGTCTTCGTCGGCCGAGGAAGGGAACTCGGCGAGAACCTCGACCCAGGTCTCGGTGCTGCGGGTGATCGGGTCGGGCGGTATCGCGCGCAGGTACTCCTGCTCGACGAGCGCCTGGAGGCTCGGCGGGTAGTGGCCCTTGTCGGCGTAGTGCTGCTCGATCGCGTCGCGCATGACGCGGAGGTTCTGCTTGAGGGCCGCCTCCTGGGCCCGTCGGGGCGCGTTCTTGAGCAGTGGCACGGCGACCGCGGCCAGGATGCCGATGATCGCCATGACGATGATGAGTTCCAGCAGCGACATGCCACCCTGGGACCTGGGGCGCCGGGCCCGGATGCTCTCGTTCATTTCACCACTCCCGGTAAGGGACCCGGTTCAGACCGAGGCCGTCGCTCAGGGAGTAGACGTCGTAGACGTTCTCGCCTCCCCAGGACCGGTCGTCCGGATCGTCCTGGTAGCTCAGCATTCCCCACTCCGCTTCGCCCGTCATCGGGTCGACGGGGATGCGTCGGAGAAAACGGATCTCGCCCTCGACCTGCCCGATGAGCTGGATCGGCTCCACCAGGTTTTCGAGTTCACTCGGATAGCCGTCGGTGCCGATCTCGATCGGGATGAGTCCCACGTCGCTGTAGCGCTTGTGCTCGTCGATCGCGTTCCGCATCTGGCGGAGGTGGGAGCGCAGTTCGGCCTCCTTGATTCGCTTGTTCGTGAAGGTCGCGGTGGGCAGGGCAACGGCGGCGAGGACGAGCATCACGGCGCAGACCGTGACGAGCTCGACCAGCGTGTAGCCAGCGCGCCGCCGCCCGGCCGTCCTCATGCGACCCTCTCCGGCCGTCCGGGATCCGGCTCCTCGCCGTCCCGGATCTCGATCTCGAGCGGCTGTACGTCGGGCGAGGCCAGCTCCTCGAGAGCCGGGCCCCTGGGGTTGGCCCGTTCGACGGCGATCGTTGCCGTGCCGGGACCCTTGGCCCGGACCTCGAGCGCCAGCAGACGTCCCCTGCCGGCCACGCCGGGCCGCTCGCCCAGCCGGCTCAGGCCCACGACGACCGTGCCCGGGGTCGAGTCGTCGGTCATCAGCGAGACCTCCTCCTCGCCGCCCAGGAAGGAACCTGCCCGCACGGCCGTGACCTCGATCAGGGACGGGTCGAAGCGCAGCCGCAACGGCAAGTGGGAAAGCGGCGTCGTGGACCGGACGTCCAGCCGCACCTCGACACTGTCGCCGACGCTTGCACGCAGCGCTTCGGGGGCGAACGTGAGCTCGATTCCTCCGGTGGAGCTTGCCGCGCGTTCCTGGAGTACCGCCGGGAGGATGACCCGCGGTGAACTGGAGACCCGTGGGGAACCGGGGGCCGGCCCGGAATCCAGCAGACCGGCGTTGCGCGGCGGATTGCCGGGCGGCGGCGGCACGAGCTCGACGCCCAGCGGCGGGCCTTCGTCTTCCTCCCCCGGTGGCTGCTCGCCTTCCGGCGCCGCGTCCCGCAGGCCCGGCGGCAGCCGCTCCTGGAGTTCGTCGAGGGCGTCGCCCTCCGCGCCCGGTTCGTCGAAGGGTCCGTCGACTCCGGAGTCGACCCGGGGGCTCGAGCCCCGATAGACCACGTTGCTTTCCGTGCCGACCCAGATCGGAGCGAGGTCCTCTTCCCGGATGTCGGCGCGCCGGATGATGTGGGGGGTCAGGGTCAGCACGATGTCGGTGCGCGTGTTATCGGTCGAGCGCCGGGAGAAGAGGCGCCCCAGGACCGGGATCTCGGACAGCCCTGGAATGCCGCCCTGGCTGTTCGTCTCGGACGTGCGGATCAGCCCGGCCAGGAAGTTCGTCTCGCCATCGCGCAGCCGGATGCTCGTGTTGATGTTTCGGCTGCCGATGATCGGCTGGCTCTCGATCTGGCCGCTGATGTTGCTGACCTCGATGCTGAGGTCGAGCGAGACCTCTTCGTTGTGATGCACCCGCGGCGTGATGTCCACCTCGATGCCGACGTTCTGGTACTGGTAGGAGGTGATCGGCACGATGTTGCTGCCGGCCGTGTTGGCCGTGTTGAAGCTGGTGACCGGGATCGGCACCCGGTCGCCGATCGAGAACGATCCTTCTTCGCCTTCCGTGATCCGCACCTGCGGTTTGGCCAGGGTCTGCGCGTCCGTCGCGTTCTTCACGAACTCGAACAGGAAGCCGGGCACGGCCAGCACCCAGTTGTTCTGATTCAGGGACTCGACATCCGACATGCGAAGCGGCACCTCCTCGCCGCCGATGTCCAGGCTGATGCCGAGACGGTTCGCGTCGAGCGACAAACCGAGTTCCTGCAGTTTCGACGTGTTGATCTGCAGCAGTTCGACGTCGACGACGACTTCGGCCTTCGCCTTGTCGTTCTGTTCGATCAACCGTTGCGCGATCTTGACCTTCTCAACGCTGTCGAGCATGGCGATCGCGTTCAGCCGTTCGTTGGTCGCGATGAACCGCGTGTTCAGCAGGCTGCGCAGGATGGTCATCACGTCGCTCACGTCCGAGTTCGAGAGGAAGAACGTCTGGATGATGCGGTCCTCGAAGCGCTGCCGGTTCTGCTGCGTGTCCTGGAGGATCATGATCGTCTGTTCGTCGAGCACGCGGTAGAAGTGGCCGAGGCTGTGCATCAGGATCTCCAGACCCTCGATTGCCGTCACGTCGCGCAACTCGATGCCCTCGGGCCCGACCGCTGCGTCGCGCAGCCTAGTGTCGAAGACGATGTTGATTCCGAACGCCTGCCCGATCGCCCGATAGACCTCCATGAACGTCGCGTTCGGAAAGTCGAAGCTGACCGGCGCGTTGGACAGCGGACTCAGCGTCGGCGGCATCGGCTCGGCGGCGCGGGCGTCGTCCTTCATCTGGGAGATGGTTCTGGGCTCGAGACCGCTGGTTTCGATCTCCGTGCGGAGCTTCTCGAGTTCGGTCAGGGCGTACTGGTTGGTCGGATCGAGCTGCACGGCCCGCTGCATTTCGAGCATCGCGTCCCGGTCGCGGCCGGCCTCCTGCAGTTTCCTGCCCTCTTCAAAGTGGGCGTGGGCGGCCTGGGTCTTGGCCCGCAGCAGGCCGGCCCGGTAACGGAGATCGGCCGGGTCGCCGGTGACGAGTTCCATGTAGCGCAGAACGGCGGTGTCCCAGTCGCCCGTGAGCTCCGCGTGCTGCGCCTCCCGGAAGCCCCGGTAGCCGCTGCAGGAGGCGAGGATCAGGAGCAGCGCCAGCCCCAGCGAGAGAGCGTGCCGTCGTCGTTGTCTTGGCTGTGAATCGTGTTCGTTCATGTGGTTCGGATCCTTAGCTTCCGCTCGGCCGGCCGCCGATGGCGAGCCGCACCGGCTGTTCGTCCGGGAAACCCACGAAGAGCAGATCGACCGACTCGTAGCCGATGTTCTGCACTTCGAACTTGTCCTTGACGAGGTCGCCCTCGAGTGCGTTGAAGATGGACTTGTCGGTGTCGATGAACACCGCGATCGGATTGTCGCTGCGCCCGAAGGAGCCGATGTAGAAGACGTCGATCGGCGGCGGCGCGGGGCCGATCGGTTCCGGCGCCGGCGTCTCCGGGATGGTGAGTGGCGCCGGCGTCTCCGGAATCGCGGGCCGCTCGGGTTCGGGGGGCGGGGCCGTCTCCAGCTCGGGGAGGGCCGTCTCGGGCGCCGGCCGGCTGCCGAACGACCATGGGTCCCGCGTCGGGCTGCTGGGCGGCGGCGGCTGGTCGAGGGTGTAGGCGGCGAGTTCGACGACGTCGATCGAGGTCGAACGCAGGTCACCGGCAGTCGTGCTGGTGAAGCCGGGACCGCCGCCGAACGACGGCAGGTAGCGCCACGCGGCGACCACCAGGACGATGCCGAGCAGGCCCAGCAGCAGCGGGTTCGGCCGGCCGGAGCCGGCCTGGGCGGCGCTCATGCTCCCGCCTCCTGCTGGCCGGTCCGGGAGTCGTTGCCGGAGAACAGGGTCGAGAGCCGGAGGTCGATGCGCAGGTTCGGCGTCGCTTCGCTCAGGCTGATCGACTCGAGGGCCACGAAGGTGTCCGTGACCTCGAGCAGGTTGACCAGGCCCCGCAACTGGCGGTAGTTCCCCTCGACCGTGAACACGATCGACTTCTCGACCAGGCCGTACTGCTCCAGGGTCGCCTCCGGGTAGGAGATCGAGCCGGGACGGAGTCCCGAGCGGTCGGCCAGTTCCTTGACCTCGCCGATCAGGTCGGTCAACCGTTCGCGTTCGGTCGCGAATCCCTCACGGTACAGGGTTCGCACGTGGCCGCGGGTCGCCTCGACCGTCGTGACCTGGCCCTCGCGGCGGGCCACCTCCTGGGTGGCGCGTGTGCGCAGGTTCTGGACCTGGGCGATCTCGTCCTCGAGCGCCTGAAAGCGGCCGGCGTAGACGCCGCGGTAGGTGGACAGCAGGGCGGCGTTGAGGACGCACAGGCCCGCGCCGACCCAGAACCAGACGCGCAGGCGCCAGACGCGCCGCCGCCGTCTCACGGCTGATCCTCCGCGGCGTCGCCGGCGCCGCCGGGCAGGTAGACGACCGCGATGGTGAAGTCCAGCGGGCCGGCGTCCTGCCGGCTCTCGTGGAGCAGCTTGGGATCGTCGAAGGCGGGGTGCTCGAACAGGGCGTCGATCAGATCGAGCAGGCCCTGGTCGTCCTGGGTTTCGCCGGTCAGGTCGAGAGACACCCGGGACTGGTCGCCGGTTCCGAGTTCCGCGCGCCGCCGACGGGTCCGGTCGCCGCGCTCCGGCGCGAGACTTCGCAGGCGCGTGTTCCACGGCAGCACCTGCTCGATGTCGTTGAAGAGTTGCCCCCAGGGGAAGCGCCGGTCCGCGATGCGCTCGTTCAGGAAGGCGACTTCGCGGTTCTGCGCCTCCAGGTCGAGGCGCGCCAGTTCCGCGCTCAGGCGGTCGAGTAGCGTCTGGTCGCCAGCGAGTTCCTCCCGCAGTCCGGAGAGTTCGGCGCGGGCGTCGGCGGAGCCGGTGAGGTAGCCCCAGTACAGCACCGCGTTCAGGGTCAGCAGGGAGACGCCGAGCGCCCACAGCAGAGCGGTCAGCCGGCGCCAGGGGCGGCGGTTGACGAACGGTCGGGCCGCCAGGTTCAGGGACCTGCTCATGTCCTCACCGAGAGCGAGGCGCCGAGCATCGGCAGGGCGCGGTCGAGTTCAAGCGTCCCGGCCTCGGGTCCGTCGCCGGAGGTCGTGCTCTGGTCGAGAACGCGGGCCGGTAGTCCCAGGCCGTCTTCGAGCCGCTCGCGCCAGGCCGGGCGGTCGGCCTCGGTCGCCAGCAGCAGGACGTGCTCGGGCAGGTCGGCCCCGGCGCCGAACAGGCCGCGCTCCTCGATGAAGCCTCTGGTCAACCGCAGTTCGCGCACCGCCAGTCGGGAAGCGTCCGAGGGAGAAAGGGCCGGGTCGAATGTCTTGTAGCGGTAGAGAGCGGGGCCGTCCTCCGTTTGCGCCAGGAGGGAGTAACCGTCTCGGTGGGCCAGCAGAAGGAGAAACGCGCCGCCAGCGCCGTGCATCTGCCGGATGCCGAGCGCCGCGCCGAGGCTCGCGTTCGTCACCATGCCGATGTGGATGCCGGCACGGCGGAACGAGTCCTCGATCTGGGCCAGCACACGCTCGACGCCGAAGGCGATCAGGAAGCGCGTGGACTCGCCGGCGCCATTGGCGGTCCGGGCGCCGCGAACGCGCAACTCCTCCACCCGAAAGGGGACCTGCTTGCGCAGCTTGAAGCGAAGGGCCTCCTCGCGATGCTGCGGACTCCGGGGCACGTCCTCGAGTTCCGCGAAGGTCAGTCGCAGCCAGCGGTCCGGGAGGACGAGTGCGGCGGCCCTCACCTGAGCCCCGGTGGCGGTATCGGCGGCCTGCTGGAGTTCCGCTACGACATCGTGGAACTGGGCGGGCTCGCGCAACGGACCGCCCAGCGTTCCATCCTGGAACGTGTCCGCGGGCAGTTCCCGGCGCCTGACCGCCTGCAGCTCGGGCGTGGGGCCGGTCTGGCGCACGAAGTGCGCCAGGACGAGTTCGCGCTCGTCGAGCAGGAACACCGATGCCGGTCCCCGAGGGTCGTCGAGGCCGGCGAGGCGCTCAATCCACGAAGGTAACCTTGTTGATCTCACGGAGAGTGGTCACTCCTTCGCGGACTTTCCGAAGCGCGCTGTGGCGCAGGAAACGCATTCCTTCCTCGCCGGCGGCGCGGCGGATCTCCGATGCCGGGCGCCGGTCGAGGATCATCTCGCGGATCGGGTCGGACAGATCGAGCAACTCCGATACCGCCATCCTTCCGAAGAAGCCGGTGCCGTTGCACTCCATGCAGCCGCGGCCCTCGAAGAGCTCCCAGGCGGCGATGTCCTCCCGCGTCAGCCCGCTCTCCTCGAGCAGGGTGCCGCTGGCCTGTACCGGCTCCCGGCAGTGGCTGCAGATGCGGCGGACCAGCCGCTGGGCCAGCACGCAGTTCAACGCCGCCACGAAGTTGTAGAGGTCGACGTTCATGTTCAGGAACCGGCCGAGGACGTCGACCACGTTGTTCGCGTGGACCGTGGTGAACACGAGGTGGCCGGTCAGCGCGGACTGGATGGCGATCTGCGCCGTCTCCTCGTCCCGGATCTCGCCGACCATGATCTTGTCCGGGTCGTGCCGGAGGATGGAACGGAGCCCGCGGGCGAACGTCAGCCCCTTCTTTTCGTTGACCGGAATCTGGGTGATGCCGTCGAGCTGGTACTCGACCGGATCCTCGATCGTGACGATCTTGTCCTCGCTGGACTGGATCTCGGACAGGCAGGCGTAGAGCGTGGTCGTCTTGCCGGAGCCGGTCGGACCGGTGACCAGGACCATGCCGTACGGCTCGCGGATGAACTTGCGCAGCTTCGCGATCGTCCCGTCGTCGAGGCCGAGGACGTCAAGCCTCAGGTTCCTGAACTCCTGGTTCATCGACTCCTTGTCCAGGATGCGGATGACGCAGTCTTCGCCGTGGACGGAAGGCATGACGGATACGCGGAAGTCGATCGTGCGGCCGCTGACCCGGACCTTGAAGCGGCCGTCCTGGGGAATCCGCTTCTCGGCGATGTCGAGCTCGGACATGACCTTGATCCGGCTGACGATGGTCTGGTGGTGGCGCTTGTCGATCGGCTCCATCGCCTGGTAGAGCACGCCGTCGATCCGGTACTTGATGACGACTTCCTGCTCGCGCGTCTCGATGTGGACATCCGAAGCCCGGCGCTGGATCGCGTTGAACAGCGTCGAGTCGACGAGTTTGATGATGGGGCTCTGGTCGGCAGATATCCGGTCGATCGAGAGCACCTCGCCGCTGTCCTCGTCTTCCTGGACGAGCTGGATCTTGAAGTCCTCGGTCGCCTCGTCGAGGACCCGCTGCGCGCTCTCGGACTTCTGCAGGAGATCCTCGATCTCGGACCGGACGCCGATGCGTGCCTCGAGGGGTTGCCCGAGTTGCAGTTCCAGTTCATCGACGCGGACCACGTCCGTCGGATCGGCCATGACGACCGCCAGGCGACCTTCCAACTGGCGCTCCGGGATGAAGCTGTAGCGAAGCATCAGGTCGAACGGGATGTGCCGGAAGAGGTCGTTGTCGATACGGAAGTTCTCGAGATCCGCGACCTCGAGCCCGAACTGCGCCGCCAGCCGGGCGGCCTCGGCTCGTTCCCTGTCGAGCCGATCCTCCTCGTCGCCTGCCACCCGCAGGCTCTCCAGATCCGACACGCCTTCCGCGATCAGGCGACGGTTGCGGGCCGCGGCGCTCTCTTCGTGGACGACCATCAACCCTGCACCTGTCCCAGCACGCTGAAGAGCGGCAGATACATCGAGAGCACGAGCAATGCGATGGTGCAGCCCATGACGACCAGCATCACGGGCTCCACCAGCGAGAGGAGCCGCTCGGTTCGGGTCTCGACATCCTCGTCGAGGAAGTCGGAGACGCTGTTCACCATCTCGTCCAGGGCGCCGGTCGCCTCGCCGACCTTGACCATGTCGATCGCGAGGTCGGTGAAGACCTCCGATTCCTCGAGGGCCACGTGAAACGCTTCGCCCTCGCGGATACGCGGTCCGAGCGCCACCGCCCGTTCGTGCAGGAAGCGGTTCGTGACAGCCGACGCCGCGGTTTCGAGCGCCGAAGCGAGCGGCAGGCCGCCGTGCAGCAGGGTGGCCAGGGAACGGCAGAACTCGGACAGGGCGAAGCGATGGAAGATCGGCCCGATGAACGGAAGCCGCAGTTTCAGGCGGTCGACCAGGGCGCCGATCCGGCCGCTCCTGCCGATCCTCCAGCTCGCCCAGGCGGCCACGGCGACCGCGGCCATCAGCACGAGGGTGGTCGGGTTGCGCAGCACCTGGGACAAGGCGAGGAGGAGCTGCGTGAGCCAGGGCAGATCGAGGTCGAGCGCCACGTAGAACTCCTCGAAGCGCGGCATGACGAAGAACATCATCACCGCCACGATGCCGATGGACAGGCAGATCAGGAGCGCCGGGTAGAAGAACGCGCTGACCACCCGCTTGCGGGAAGTCGTGACGAGCTTGAGCTGGCGGACGTACCGGCGAATGACGCGTTCCAGGCCGCCGCTCTGCTCGCCAGCCTTGAGCATCGAGCTGTAGATCGGCGGGAAGGAGTTGCCCGCCGCGGCAAAGGCCTCGGAGAGTTCCTCGCCACTCTCGACGCGGTCCCGGATCTCCCCCAGCGACTCCTTGAAGGCGGCGTGGCGCTGGCGCTCGAAGAGCAGGTCCAGGCACTGGAGCAGGGGCAGTCCCGCGCTGAGCAGGCCCGCCAACTGCTGGTTGAAGATCAGGAAGTCCTGTCCCGGGACCGCCTTGCGGCTGCTCTCGGCGGCGGCCGAACCCGTGCCGAGAAGCGACCCGAAGAGGTGCTGCAGTCCGCGGCGCCTGATCTCGAAGACGTACAGCCCGCGACGCTCGATCTCGCGCCGCGCGGTGCGCAGATCCGGCGCCTCGTGGATCTGCTCCACGATGCGACCGTCGGCGGTGCCAAGCCGGCAGACGAACTGCATGACCGACCCGCTCCTAGTCGCCGGCGCCCAGGCCGTCTTCGCGGGGAGACCGGACGGTCACGGCGACCACCAGGCCGCTGGCGTCGGATCCGCGGTAGGGGAGGGCCAGGACCAGCGGCTTGCCGACCCAGACGTTCAGGTGGCCGTTGAAGACGCGTTCGTCGAGGACGGCGCTGCGGCTGCGCTCGATCTCTACCCCGTACAGCTTGAGGCGGCGGTCGAGCAGCACGGTGCCGACGCGGAAACCGAGCCGGAACTCGGTGCCGATCTCGTAGCGGACGTTCTCGCCCTCCGTCGCTTCGAACTGGCCCTCGCCGAGCAGTCGGTAACTCGTGAAGGCCAGCCAGTTGCCCAGCTCGTCGGTGAGCTGCGCGGGCAGCTCGGACCGCGGGTCGCCGCTGCCGCGGCGCGACGCCTCGAGGATGAAGATCTCGAACTCGATCTGCTGGCGGGGGTGATCGAAGTCGCGCAGCAGGGCGAGCAGGTGCTCGAGCACGCTGCTCCGGTCCCTCAGCACCAGAGTGTTCGTCGCCCGCTGCAGTTCGATCGTTCCCTGGGGCGACATCTCGTTCTGCATCCACTCCAGGGCGTCGTCCGCCCGTTGATGCTGGAGCGTGAAGGCGTGGCGGATCTGGGTTTCGGCCTCCTGCTGCGCGTCTCCCGGTTGCGCGCGACCAGGCTGAGCGAGGGCCGGCTGCAGTGCGCCGGCGGCAGTCAGGAGGGCCAGGGCGGCGAGGGCCCGGCGAATGGCGACGGCGGCTCTCATGGCGCCACCACCAGGACCACGTCGAGACCGGAGCCGTGGCCGCTGCCGGGAAGCTGGTAGACCTGCATCGGTTCGTCGCCGAGCGGCTCCACGAGCGGCGCCATCGCGATGTGGTCGGGCAGCACGGGCGGGTCGCCCGCGATCTCGTCCGCCGGCGGCGCGCTCTCGGGCCACAGCAGGAAACTCAGACCGATCGCCGCGGCCGCGACCCCGGCGGCCAGTACCGAAGCCATGGGCAGGCGCCGCCGGGCGCTCCGCGCCTCGTTCAGGCGCCTCTCGGTCGCCCGTCCGTCGAGCTCGAGCCGCACGCGCTGGCGGATCGCGTCGACGTCGGCCGCGCTGACCTCGTCGTCGTCGCGGGCGAGGTTGCCGCTGAACAGCAGCAGTGGATCGGCGTCGAGCGAGGCGGCGCGACAGCGTTCGCAGTCCTCGCGGTGGCGGAGCGCGTCTTCCCAGGCGGCGTCCACCGCCGCGTCGCCGATCTCCGGACTCCGTTCGGCCTGCTCGCGTTCGCGCAGGAGGGCGGCCCAGTCGGGGCAGGGAGAGGTCATGGGCGCTCCTTTCTCCCGGCACGGGTTGCGGCTGGCTGCGCGTACTCGGGGTACCGCTTGAGCAACTCCTCGCGGAGCAGCTTGCGGCTGTTGAACAGGTGGTTGCGGACGGTCGAGGGACGGATGCCGAGGATGGCGGCGATCTCCTTGCCGGCCAACCCCTCCATCTCGCGCAGCACGAACACCGCCCGTTGCTTGTCGCTCAGAGTGGACGCGAGTTCATGGAACACGGACCGGACCTCGCCGGCGGACAGCGAATCGAGCTGTCGCGCGGAGACTTCGCCCCGTTGATGCTCGTCGTGCAACTGGAAACCCTGCAGCGAGCGGAGGCGGGAGGCGCGGGAGCGCAGGTGGTCGATCGCGAGGTTCGAGACGATCCGGTAGATCCACGTGTTCGGGCTGTAGCGGCGGTCGAAACGATGCCGCGAGTTCCAGATCCGCAGGAAGGCGATCTGGACGATGTCGCGGGCGTCTTCCCGGTCGCCCACCAGCCGGGTCGCCAGTTGAACCAGAGGCGTCGTCTTGCGGCGCATCAGTTCGTCGAGCGCCAGGTCGTCGTCGCGGCCCAGGCCCTGCAGGAGTTCGAGGTCGGACGCGTCGGCCCACGCCACCTGACGCTGGTGGCGGGAGTACGCGATCGTGAGACCGCTCCGGGGAGGATCTTCGCGTGGCGGTTCCATGCGGATGGCTTGCGCGGATCTCATGCCTCGCTGTTGATACGGAGGCCCGGGGCAAAGCGTCCAAGAGGCCGCGCGTCGGGAGACTGGAGAGCCCTCCGCCAGCAGGCGGCGGAATTATACTCGTCCGTCAATACGGGGCTTCGGCAGCCCCATGAGTTCACTGCGCGTCGCACCGGAAGCGGTTGGGCGCCTGGCCGTCACCTTATGTGGTTCCTCTACCAGCTCGCGATGGCGGCAGGGTTGGGCGTGGCGGCGCCCGTCCTGCTGGCGCGGCGCGGCCGGCACTACCTGTCGACCCTTCCTGCCCGGCTGGGGCGCTTGCCGGAGGCTGGGGGGACCAGACCGCTGTGGCTGCACGCCGCGTCGGTGGGCGAGGCCGGCGTGGCGGCGACCCTGGCGCGGGCCCTGCCGCCGGACCTCGACCTCGTCGTGACGACGGTGACGCCCACCGGCCAGGCGGCGGCGAAGAGGCTGTTCGAGCCGCTGGCCGCGAACGGCCGGAGCGTGGTCGTCACCTACCTGCCGTTCGACCTGGGGTTGCTGGTCGGCCGTTTCCTGGACCGGTACGCGCCGCGGGCGCTGGTCCTCTTCGAGAGCGAGCTCTGGCCCCTGCTCCTTCGGGACTGCCGCCGCCGGTCGATTCCCGTGGCGGTTCTCAACGCCCGGATCAGCGACCGCAGCTACGGGCGGATGAAGCGGGCCGGCCGTCTCTACCGGCGGTTCCTGCTCGACCCGCTGGGGAGGCTGGGCGCGCAGAGCCCGCAGGACGAGGAGCGTCTGCTGAGCCTCGGCGCCGGGTCGGCCCGCACGTCGATGACGGGGAACCTGAAGTTCGACACGCCGGAACCGGCTCCGGTGGCCGGCCTGGAGCAGGCCCTGCGGGACCTCGCAGGGAATCGGCCGATCCTGATCGCGGGCTCGACGATGCCCGGCGAAGAGCTGATCGTCCTCGACGCCTTCGAACGAGTGGATCGCGAGGCGTTGCTGGTCCTGGCGCCCCGCCATCCGGAACGCTTCGACGAGGTATGGCGAGAGATGGAGGATCGGCCCCTGTCGGCAATCCGGCGGAGCCGGATGGACGCTGCCGGGGGCACTGCGCCGCGGCCGGCCTCGCCGCCCGGGATCGTCCTGCTCGATTCCCTGGGCGAGCTGGCCTCGATCTACCGGCTCGCGTCCGCCGCCTTCATCGGCGGCACGCTCGTGCCGACCGGCGGCCACAACCCGATCGAGGCGGCGCGTTTCGGCGTGCCCGTAATCGTCGGTCCGTCGATGGAGAACTTCCGGCGCATCGCGCGCGACTTCGAGGCCGCCGGCGCCCTCACGGTGGTGCGGGACGGACAGGCGTTGACCCGTGCCTGGCGGCAGGTTCTGGACCGGCCGAACGAGGCGGCAGAGCTGGGCGCCCGCGGCCTGAAGCTCGTCGACCGCACCCGCGGCGCCGTCGAGCGCTCCGTGGAGTTGCTCCGCCAGGTCGTTGACCTGTCCGTTCCGCCAGCCGCCGCCGGTCCCACTGGGCGCGCCGGCGTCTCCACCTGCACTCCGGACGGCGACTGACATGGCCGGGAGCCCCTGGCAACGGTTCTACGAGTGGGGACACCGCCGCCGTCGCCGCCACTGGTCGACTCGGGCCGCGAGCCTGGGCCGGCCCACCGTCAGCATCGGCAACCTGCACTGGGGCGGCAGCGGCAAGACGCCGGCTGTGATCGCCGTGGCGCTCGGCCTGGTGGGTGGCGGCCAGCGAGTGGCCGTGCTGTCGCGCGGCTACCGTCGCAAGGGCCGGGAACCTCTGATCGTGAGCCTCGGCGAGGGGCCGCTCGTGTCGGGGGAACAGGCCGGCGACGAGCCGGTGATGATCGCGGAGCAGGCGCCGGGCGTGGTGGTGGCGGTCGGCGCCGACCGCCGCGCGGCCGCTGCCCTGGCCCTCGAGCGGGCGCCCGACGTCGACGTCTTCTTGCTCGACGACGGCTTCTCCCACCTCCGGGTGCGCCGCGACGTGGAGATCCTGACCTTCCCGGCCACCGACCCGTTCGCCGGCGGCCTGCTGCTGCCCGGAGGCCGCCTGCGCGAGCCTCTGGGCATGGTGCGCCTGGCCGACGCCGCGGTGATCACCGGCCTCGAGAGAGGCTCCGAACCGCCGTCCGATTTCGAACCGACCCTGCGCCGCCACGGCTTCAAAGGCCCGGTGTTCACCTCGACGCTTCGGTCCGAACTCCTGGGCGGCCCGTCACCGGAGCGAGCGCTGCTGGTGACCGGCGTCGCCGGCCCGGATCGCGTAGCCCGCACCGCGGCGGCCGCGGGCCTGGAGTGCGTGGACCACCTCCGCTTCCCCGACCACCACGGCTACCCGCCGCGCTCCCTCCGCGCGATCGAATCCGCATGCACCCGCCATCGCTGCGACGCCGTCGTCACGACATCCAAGGACGCCGTCAAGCTCCGCGGCCGGCTACCTGCGGCCTCGCCGCCGCTACTGGAACTCAGGGTCGAAGCGGAGATCGACCCGGACTTCCTGCCCTGGCTCGCCGATCGGCTACGAGGCTGAACGAGGTTTGCGGCTTCCGCCGGAGGGCGCCGCGAACTGGAACGCTTGCCTATACTGTCCGGGACGCGCGTGCCGTGCGCGGAAACTGAAGGGAGTTCTGGTTATGGCCTCTTGGCAGTTGGTCTTGTCGGCGAAGTTCGAGCAGGAGGGGGATGTGTGCGTGGCATGGTGCCCCGAGCTTGACGTCGCGAGCCAGGGGTCGGACGAAGCCGACGCGCTGGAGATGCTGAACGACGCGGTCTCTCTGTTCCTGGCCACATGCCACGAGATGGGCACGCTGAACGAAGTGCTGGTGGACTGCGGCCTAGTGCCGCTCAAGCTGCACGCGGAGCCGGCAGAGAGCGCGATCTCCGTGCCGATCGACCTGGTGGTCCACCGTGTCGCGGAAGCTGCCCCAGGTTAGCCGGAAGGAGTTTCGGCGAATCTGCGGACTCGACGGATGGACGAAGCGGGGCGACTCGGGACCTCATGAGACCTGGACCAAGCCCGGCTTCACACGGCCGATCGTGATCCCCCGAGGGCGGCGCGCGCTTAGTCGCAGGGTCTTGACTTCCAACATGCGCACCGCCGGATGGACCCGCGAGAGACTGTTCGAGTTACTCGAACAGTAGATGCACACTGAACCCGGGCGGATACAGCCGGTGATTCCAGGTCCAGTGCCTGCCGACCCAGACGCCGCGATTCGAGCGGCTGCCTTCGCTGAACTGGAGAGGCTCGTACTGGCGCATGGACCCAGACTGCCGTGGAAGTTGATCGACGAGGGCTTCCGCTTCCGTGGTGAGAAGGTCCACTTCGCCGGGCGCGCAACCGGCATCTTCAAGCCGAGACAGATGAGCGCGGCGCTGAGCATCAGGACGGTGGCGCCGCGCGCGGGCCGCCGGATCTGGTATCGCGATCAGGTGGGTGAACCGGACTACAGCACCGGACTGCTTGCCTACGACCTCGCCCACGGCGGCAGGGACGATTCCACCAACCGGGCGCTTGACGAAGCCAGCCGCCTGGGTGCGCGCCTGATCTACTTCGTTGGCGTCGCGCCGGCCGTCTACGAGCCGCTTTGGCCCGTGTGGGCGGAGCCTCCGGACTTTGGCGCGGGTCGCGTGCTCATCGCCGCCGCCGATGCTCTCGAGCCGACGATGAGCTCGACCCAGGCTGCACAGGCGGGTGTCGCGGCGAACGAACTGCGGGAGAGGTCCTACTCGCTCGTCGCCTCCAAGCGGCGAAATCACCAAGCATGGTTCAGCAGCCGCACGAAGTCGGCGTACGGCCATCGTTGCGCCTTCAGCGGCCTGACGCTGTCCCGCCTGCTGGTGGGGGCACACATCCTCCCCGATGCCGAAGACGGCCCGGCGACCGTGACGAACGGCATCTGCATGTCGACGCTGCACCACACCGCGTTCGACGCCCACCTGATCGGTGTCGATACGGACTGCCGCGTACACGTGGCGAGGTCCGTCAGGGACGGTCGGGACGGTCCACTGCTTCGGAGCCTCCAGGGGCTGGACGGCGCCCGTCTGCGCCTCCCGCTCCGGCCCGAGGATCGCCCCGATCGGGAGTTCCTCGATTGGCGGTTCGAGCGCTTTCGCGAAGCGGCTGGCTGAGCGCTGCCGCCGTGGCCGCTGGCGACAGCGATCTCTACGCGAACGACCGTCCCCCGATCACGGCCCAGATGATCCACAGGATCGCGACCGGGCAGACGAAGCGCAGCAGCACGTCGCGCCAGAGGAAGTACCAGCGGCTCACGTCGCCATGGCCGTCGGCGAGTGCCTCGCGGGACTTGCGGCGGCTCAGGAACCAGCCGACGAAGATCGCCAGGGTCAGGCCGCCGAGGGGCAGGATCCAGTTCGAGACGGTGTAGTCCATCGTGTCGAAGAATCCGGCGGTGCGCTCGCCCAGCGGCGCCCAGGAGGAGAAGCCGGTGACGGCGCCCAGGGATAGCGCCGAGGGGATGCCGAAGAGGAAGACGGCGCCGCCGGAGAGCAGGCTGGCCTTTCGCCGGCTCAGGCCTCGGCGGTCGATCAGGTAGGCGGCGACGACTTCGAGCAGCGAGATGGTGGAGGTGAGCGCCGCGAAGCCGACCAGCAGGTAGAACAACGGCGCCAGGACGACGCCGAGGGGCATCTCGTAGAACATCTGCGGCAGCGTCGTGAACAGGATCGTGGCGCTCTTGCCGAAGGTCCCGGCCCGTTCCGCCGTATCGACGCTGAAGATGATGGAGAACATGACGATGCAGGCCATCAGGGCCACCAGGGTGTCGAGCAGGGTGATGGCGGCGGCGCTCCTCGGGATCGACTGCCTCGATCTCATGTAGGAGCCGTAGGTGATCATCGCGCCCATGCCGACGGAGAGCGTGAAGAAGGCGTGGCCGACCGCCTCCAGCAGGCCGTCGGCGGTGACCGGACCGACATGGAACAGGAAGCGGACCGCTTCGCCGAAGCCCGGGCTCCAGAACGAGTTGATGACGAGCAGGATGAGGATGGCCCCGAGCACCGGCATGAGCGTCTTGGCCACCCGTTCGATGCCGTCGTGCACGCCCAGGGCGACGACGCCGACCGTCACGGCCATGAACAGGGCGTGGAAGCCGATCTGGAGCGGTCCGTTGCCGAGGAAGGCGCCGAAGGAGTCGCCGAGGGTCTGTCCGCCGGTGTCGAAGCCGCCGAACGACCAGCTCAGGCACTGGCCGAAGTAGTAGACCGTCCAGCCGGCGATCAGCGCGTAGTACGACAGGAGGATGAAGCTGCCGAGCGTTCCCAGGGCGCCGACCGCGCCCCAGGCTTTGCCTCCGACTGCCCCTTTTGCCGCCTCGACGAAGGCGCCGACGGGGCTCTGCCGGGTACTCCGTCCGATGACGAGTTCGGCCATCATGATCGGCAGGCCGATCAGCACGATCGCGGCCAGGTAGACGAGGACGAAGGAACCGCCGTCGTTCGCGTAGGTGATGTACGGGAACTTCCAGATGTTGCCGAGGCCGATGGCGGAGCCGACGGCGGCGAAGATGAATCCGAGTTGACCGAACCTGCCGCGTCCGCCGGAGCCGTTTGCCACGTTTGTTCCCTCCCGGTGTGTTCCTGGATGGCGGCCGCGGTGTTGGCGGCGGCCGGCGGTAGCGTAGCGGAGTCGGCGCTAGCGGCTCGAGGAAGCCGGGCTGAAGGGCGTCTCCGGGCCGACGATCCTCGTCAGCCACTGTTCGCGGTAGGCGTCGAGTTCCGGTGTCCGTGGATAGCTCTCGCCCGGCGCGAACGGGTAGCCGGACATCGCCTGGAAGGGCAGCGGCAGGTTGCTGTCCGCTTTCCAGGTGTTGCGGTCGGCGTCCTTGTCCCAGCCGAAGCTCTCCAGGAACACGGTGCGGGTGTAGCCCGGCGCGGGCGGCGGCAGCTCCCGGGCATCGAAGAGGACCCGAATCTCGTCGCCGGGGCCGATCACCACCTGGCGGTCGTCGACGTCGTCGAGCAGTTCGCCGACGTCGCCGAAGCGGGTGTAGCGGCCCGGGAAGGGCAGCCAGGGAGACTCGGCGCTGGTGCGCTGGTAGTCGAACAGGTGCGGGCCGTTGGGCGCGGGCCGGGTCGGCGCCGAGAAGCCGCGGTACGAGAGGTCGGCGCTCGCCGCGTTCAGACGGGCCTGGACGACGACATCGTCGCCGTCGATGCCGTCCGGTTCGGTGCTCCAGGCGACCCGGTCCCAATGCAGCCAGCGGGTGGTCACGATCCGGAGCTTCCGCGCGCCCGCCGGCAGCGGCGGGGTGTCGACGACCATCGTCTTCGTCTTGCCGGGAGGGAAGCCCATCGGATCGAGCAGGGTCCGCCAGCCGTCCGCGGTCTGGACCTCGAGCCGGGTCATCACCATCTCCAGGCCGCCGTGCTCCACCGCCTGGGCGATGGCGAGATTCAGGCTCGCGTCGGCGGGAAACACCCAGCCGTCGAGCCACAGCCGGACCGGCTTGCCGGGCGCTTCGCCGAGGTCGAAGGTGAAGGTCCAGGGCTCGGCGGCGTGGCCCTGGAAGCGCGAGCGTCGGTAGCCGTCGGCGTAGACCTCGTCGCGGACCCGGACGCGCTCCGTCACGTCGCGGCCGCGGCCGTCCGTCGCCTGGACCACCGGCCGGACGCCGGTGCTCGCGACCACCTCGTCGGGCGGACGGCCGACGTGGCCCCGGCCCGGGACGATCCGGAGGTTGCTCGCCACTTCCACGCCTTCGCGATGGTCGACCACCCAGAGCCGCAGCCGGTCGATGTAGGCGGCCTCCCAGAGCTCTTCGGTGATCCGCATGTCGTAGAAGCCGTCGCGGGTCCGGGCGCCGTCGACCCGCACGAGCTCGTCCGGGTCGTAGCCGTTCCAGACGCCGTCGGCGAGCGGCATGCCGAGCGGCGCGCCCCACAGCAGGTCGGTGACGAAGGTGACCTTCTCGCCGTCCCAGGTGTAGAGGAAGGGACAACTGCCCTTGAGCACCTGCTCCTCGACGATCGTCATGTTCTCGCCCGGATCGAGGCGGTTCTGCGGCACCCCGTTGGCCCAGACGACGCGGATCAGGTCGGGCCGGCGGCGGTTGCCGAGGCCGATGTGGGTGACCGGCCGGTCGACCTCGATGTACTGGTAGGCGCGCTCCGACTTGACTTCGATCGTGGTGCCGCGGCCGAAGACGTTGTTCTTCTGATTGCCGATGTCGAGACCGACCAGGCGAACCCGGAGCCAGTTGTTCTCGGAGCCGTTCAGGTTCTCGATCCGGTAGAGGCCGGAGGCGCCCGCGGCGATCAGATCCTGGTCGCCGTCGCCGTCGAGGTCAGAGGCTTGCACGGCGGTGAAGCCGGCTTCACGGGGCAGACCGGTGACCTGGGCGAGCTGGAACTCGAGCGCTTCGGGTCCCGAGTCCGATGTCTGGGTCAGCACCCGCAGCTCGCCGTCGGCGACCAGGGCGAGGTCGCGGCGGCCGTCGTTGTCGGCGTCGAGCAGGGCCAGGTCGGTGGCGCCCGCGGGCAGGCCGACCGATTCCGGGGTCAACGGGAAAGGGGCGAGCGCGCCGTTCTCGCCGGCCCTCAGGATGGCCGTGGAAGCGCCGGCGAGCACGAACTCCGCAACGCCGTCGCGGTCGAGGTCGGCCGTGCGAACGACGCGTACCGGGGTCCCGGTCGCGAGCGCGGGCTCGGAGTCGTCGCCCAGCAGCCGGCCGACGAGCCTTCCCAGGAGGTTTCCTTCGGGTGCGGGAGGCGTTCTCTCGGCGAACCGTCCCTGGCGGAGGTTGTCCAGCCAGAGGACGCCGGCGTCGTGGGCCAGCAGCAGATCCGTGTCGCCGTCGCGGTCGGCGTCGGTGGCCTGAAGGTGATGGAAGCGTCGCGGTTCGACCTCCGGCAGCGCTCGGGCTCCCAGGGCCTCGAGCGGACCCTCGAAAGCCCCCTCGCCGGACACGTTCCGCAGCAGATCGGGCCCGTCGCCGGTCCGTATCACCGCGAGATCGAGATCGCCGTCGCTGTCGAAGTCGATCAGGTCGGCGGCGTCGACGGCGAAGGGTTGCGCCAGGAAGCGGTCGCTCGTGTCGGCGAAGCGGGGCGTGTCGCCCGAGGCGTCCACCTGCCAGACGGCGAGAGGATCGCCGGCGGCGACCAGGTCGAGCCGCCGGTCGTTGTCGGCGTCACCGACAACCAGCAACCGGGCGTCCGTTTCCGGGGCCGTGCCGGCGGCCGCGAGGCCGGCGGAGGCGCGCCGCAACTGAAGCCGCGGGAGTCCCGTCTCCGAGCCCGTCCCGGCGGCCGCCCACGCGATGTCGGGCCGGTCGTCGCCGTCGAAGTCCGCGACTTCGAGCGCGCGGCCGGCGGCGGCCGCGTTGTCGATGCGCGTCGCGCGGAGACGGACCGGGAGCGCCGGTCCGAAGTCCTCGATCGGCGACTCGTCAACGAAACGCTCGACCGGAATGCCCGGGATGTTCGTGTAGACCTCGGCCAGGCTGCTGCGCCATCCGGCCGTGGCCAGGAGGACGTTCCGGAGCCGGGGAGCGGAGCTCCGGCGGGCGCTTTCGAGGTCGTCGGCTTCCAGGGCGTCGAGGACCCCCTCGACCAGCCGTTCCGCGGTCGGGTGGGCCTGCCAGATGAGTTCCCGTACACGGAGGTAGTCGTCGCTGGCGCGACCGCGGTCGCCGTCTTCGAGGGCGGCGGCCCCGCTCAACAGCAGGACGACCAGGTTGTCGGGCCGCAGGCCCCGGAGCCGTTCGACCGCGGTTCGGCGATCGGCTTCGGCCTCGGCGCCGTCCATGATCTCGGCGTGCTGGAAGAGGGCGTACTGCATCTCGGGGTCGTCGGGTTCGGCCCGGGCGGCGCGGCGGTAGTCGGCCAGCGCCTCTTCGTTACTGCCGGCGCCCGCGCTGAGAATGGCGGCGCGGATCATCAGCAGGTCGCCCCTGTCGCCGCCCAGTTCCAGCGCGCGGTCGATGGCGGCGAGCGCCTCGTCCTTCCGGTCCTGCCGCAGCAGCGCGACGGCCAGGTTGGCGTGACCGAGGGGCTCGTCGGGCACGAGGTCGATCAGCTCCCGGTAGGTGCTCTCGGCCTCGACCTCGCGCTCGTTCTCGAGTTGCGCGTAGCCGATGCCGTGGAGCCGCACCTGCTCCTCGGTCGGCTGCGCGGACGCCGCGGCCGGAGTGAGCGCGGCGAGGAGAAGAAGGGCGGGGAGGGTTCGAGGCATGGCTTGCGCCGGCAGATCGCTGCAGGGCACCGTAATCCTACGACTCGACACTAGAGTAGTGCCCGCCGTGACCGCGAAGCGCCTGTACCTGATCGACGGCTACTCGACGATCTTCCGCGCCTTCTACGCGATCCGGGGTCTGTCGACGTCGGCGGGAGAGCCGACGAACGCGATCTACGGCTTCATCAACATGCTGCGGAAGCTCCTGCGGGAGGAAGAGCCGCCGTTGCTCGGCATCGCCCTCGATGTCGGACGGGCAACGGTTCGCACCGAGGCGTACGCCGAGTACAAGGCGAACCGGGCGCCGATGCCGGAGGATCTGAAGGCGCAGATGCCGGCGGTCCGGCGGGCGATCGAGGCCTTCCGCATCCCGATCCTCGAGCTCGAGCGCTACGAGGCGGACGACGTCATCGGCACGCTGGGGCGCAAGGCGCAGGACGCGGGCTACGAGGTCACGATCGTCAGCGCGGACAAGGACCTGTTCCAGCTCGTGAGCGATCGCGTGTCGCTGCTCCATACCGGCCGCGAGAAGACCTACGACCCGGCCCTGGTCGAGCAGGACTTCGGGGTGCCGCCGGAGCAGGTCGTCGACGTGCTCGCCCTGGTCGGGGACAAGGTGGACAACGTGCCCGGCGTCCCCGGCATCGGTCAGAAGGGCGCCCAGACCCTGATCAGGGAGCACGGCAACCTCCAGGCGCTGCTGGAAGCCGCGTCCGGACTCAAGCGCAAGGCCTACCGCGAGGGGCTGCAGGAACACGGCGACCAGGCCCTGCTGTCCCGGGAGCTGGTCACGATCCACACGGACCTCGATGTTCCGTTCGAGCCCGAGGCCCTGGAGATGGAAGCCCCGGACTACGAGGCGCTGGCCGACCTCTGCCGCGAGTTCGAGTTCTGGAGCCTGCTCAAGGAACTCGAGAGCGAGAGCGGCGGTCCGGAGATCGAGCCCGCCGTCGTCCTGGACTCCGTCGAGGCGTTCAAGGCCGCGGTCCTGGAGACGGGACCCCGGGTTGCCGTCGGCGTCGTGTTCCGGCGCGGCGGCGAACCGGTCGGACTGTCGTTCGCGGCGGTCGGGGGCGCGGTGGACGGGGACGAAGAGGTGACGGTCGGTCGTGCCGCCTTCGCGGACTTCGGGCTTCCCGGCATGCGGGAAGCCGTGGCGGCGACCCTGCGGGCGTGGTTTGCCGACCCGGATCGGGAGCTGATCGGCCACGACCTGAAGGAGGTCGTTCGCCTGTGTCCGCATCACGAGGGCCGGCCGGCGGTCGCCGCTCGCCTGGTGGACACGATGCTGATGGCCTACCTGGTCCACTCCGCGGTGCGCAGTTTCGGACTGGCGACCGTCGCGCTTGACCGCCTCTTCTACCAGGCGACGACGCCGGCGGACGCGGGGCTGGACGCGGGTACCGCGACGCTGGGCGACGACGCCGGGCTCGGCCTCTACGCCGCCGAGCAGGCGGTTCTGCCCGCGCTGATCCTCGAGGCGCTCGGCGAGCAGTGGCGGGAGTCAGTGGGCGCCCGCGAGGTCTACGAGCGGATCGAGGCGCCCCTGCTGCCGGTCCTCGCGGCGATGGAGGAGGAGGGCATCGAGCTCAATTCGGGCGTGCTGGCCGACATGTCGAGGCGCCTCGAGCTCGACGCCGGTGATCTGGCGGAGGAGATCTTCGACGAGGCCGGAGAACGCTTCAACATTCTGTCGCCACAACAGCTCGGCGTCGTCCTGTTCGACAACCTGGGTCTGCCTTCGCCCGGCCGCACCCGCAAGACGAAGAAGTACAAGACCGGCGCCGACGTCCTGGAGCACCTGGCGCAGCAGGGCCACCGGGTGCCGGCGAAGGTCCTGCACTACCGGGAACTGACCAAGCTCAAGTCGACCTACGTCGACGCGCTGCCGAGCCTCGTCGCCGCCGACGGCCGCTTGCACACGCGCTACCATCAGGCGGTGGCGGCCACCGGCCGGCTGTCCTCGCACGATCCGAACCTCCAGAACATTCCGATCCGCACCGACATCGGCCGCCAGGTGCGCCGCGCCTTCCGGGCCCGCGACGGCTACCTGCTCCTGGTCGCGGACTACAGCCAGATCGAGCTGCGGGTGCTCGCGCACATCTCGGGCGACGAGGCGTTGATCGACATCTTCCAGCACGGCGGCGACATCCATCGGTCGACCGCCGCCACGGTATTCGGCGTGGCCCCGGCCCTGGTCACCGACGAGCAGCGCCGCGCCTCGAAGACGATCAACTTCGGGATCATCTACGGCATGAGCGCCTTCGGCCTGGCCCGGGCGCTGGGCATCGCCCGCGGCGAGGCGCAGGCGTTCATCGACGCCTACTTCGAGCGCTTCCCCGGGGTGCGCGCCTACACCGAGCAGACCCTGGCCAGTGCGGAAGAGACACTCCAGGTAGAGACCCTCTACGGCCGCGTCCGCTACATCCCGGACATCAGGAGCCGCAACCGGGCGGTGCGCGAGAACGCCCGCCGGATGGCCGTCAACGCCCGCATCCAGGGCACCGCCGCCGATCTTCTGAAGCTGGCGATGATCGCCGTCGACCAGAGGCTGCGGGCCGAACTCGAGGCGGCCCGGCTGCTCCTGACCGTCCACGACGAACTGGTGCTCGAAGCGCCCTCCGCGGACATGGACGCGCTCACGTCCGTGGTGCGCGAAGAGATGGAGGGAGTCGCCGACCTCAGCGTGCCCCTCGTCGTCGACATGGACACCGGCCCCGACTGGTACGAAGCGAAGGCCTAGAGCGCCGGAATCACACGGTCCCCGTACGCGGCGAGAGTGCCCTCCTTGTCGTCGTGCATCAGGTACACGGCGAAGTGGTCCACGCCCAGGGCCTTCAGTTCCCGCAGCTTCGCGATGTGGTCCTCCGCCGTGCCCAGGACGCACAACCGGTCGACGATGCCGTCCGGCACGAACTCGGTGTCCGGGTTGCCGCTGCGGCCGTGGTGGGAGTAGTCGTAGCCCTGCCGCTGGCGGATGTACTCGGCGAGCACCTGGGGCACCTTCGAGTCGTCCTCGCCGTAGCGCATGACGAGGTCGTGGATGTGGTTGCCGACCATGCCGCCGAACCAGCGCAACTGGTCCCGCTGGTGCTCGATGTCGTCGCCGACATAGGCCGGCGCCACCACGCAGACGGTGATCGCGTCCGGGTCGCGGCCCTCGTCTTCGGCCGCGTCGCGGACCGCCTGGAGCGTCCACTCCAGGATCTTCGGGTCGGCCAGTTGGAGCACGAAACCGTCGGCGTGGCGGCCCACCACATCAAGCGCCTTCGGGCCGTAAGCCGCGAACCACACCGGCAACTCGGCGTCCGCCCCCTCGCGCCAGGGAATCGACACGGAAGTGCCGCCCAGGTCCGCTTCGCGGCCCGCGAACAGCGCCCGGATGACGTTCATCGCGTTCACCGAGGCCGCAAGCGATTCCGGCCGGCGGCCGATGTAGCGCAGCGCCGAGTCGCCCCGGCCCATCGCGCAGAGCGTGCGTCCCGGATACATGGAGTCCAGGGTCGCGAACAGCGAACCCAGGACCGTGACGTCCCGGGTGCCCGGGTTCGTCACCATGGGACCCACGCCCATTCGCTCCGTCCTCGCCAGGATCTGCGAGAAGATGACGAACGGCTCGGGCCAGAGGACGTGGGAGTCGAAGAGCCAGCTCTGGTCGAAGCCGTGGCGTTCGGCCATGACCGCGAGTTCGACGACCCGCGAGATCGGCGGGTCGGGCTGAAGGACCACGCCGAAGGACATCGAACCGCCGTGTGCGCCCATCGAGGGAGCGTACCAGCGGTCCCGGCTCGCCGGTCAGCCGGCCGCTTCGGCCAACGGCATGTACTCGAACCCGTGCGCGCCGGCCACCGCCTCGTGGGTCACGTGCCCGTCAACGACATTGACGCCTGAGGCGAGGGCGGTGTCGCGGCCCGCGGCCTCGCGCCAGCCGCGGTCGGCGATCTCCAGCGCGTAGGTCATCGTCGCGTTGGTCAGGGCGTAGGTCGAGGTGTGCGGCACGGCGCCCGGCATGTTCGAGACGCAATAGTGGACCACGCCTTCCTCGACGTACCGGGGGTCGCGGTGGGTGGTGGGGCGGCTGGTTTCGGCGCAGCCGCCCTGGTCGACGGCGACATCGACGAGCGCGGACCCCGGCTCCATCTGCGCCAGGTGGGCCCGGGTGACGAGACGCGGCGCGCGGGCGCCGGGGATCAGCACGGAGCAGACGACGAGGTCGGCCGAAGCCACCGCGCCCTCGATGTTGGCCGCGTTCGACATCAGCGTCGTGACGTGGCCCTGGACCACGTCCCGCACGTAGCCGAGGCGCAGCGGGTTGATGTCGAGGATCGTGACCTCCGCGCCGAGGCCGACGCCGACCACGCAGGCGTTCATCCCGACGACGCCGGCGCCGATGATCGTGATGAGGCCGCGCCGCACGCCGGAGACGCCGGGCAGCAGGATGCCCTTGCCGCCGGCCCGCCGCTCGAGGCACGCGGCGCCGGCCTGAATCGAGAGCCGGCCGGCGACTTCCGACATCGGCACCAGCAGCGGCAGGGTGCCGTCGGCGAGCTGCACCGTTTCGTAGCCGATGCCGACGATCCGCCGCTCCAGCAGGCCCGCCGTGAGCTGCTCCGACGCCGCCAGGTGGAGATAGGTGAAGAGGACCTGCCCCGGCCGCATGCGCTCGAACTCCGGTTCGAGGGGCTCCTTGACCTTGAGGACGAGGTCGGCACGGTCCCACACGGCGTCCGCGCCGTCGACGATAGCGGCCCCGGCCGCTCGGTACGCGTCGTCCGGAATCGCGCTGCCGACGCCGGCGCCGGACTCGATCGCCACCTCGTGGCCGCGGGCCGTGAACGCGGCGACGCCTGCGGGCGTGATCGCGACCCGGTGCTCGTCCGTCTTGATCTCGGTGGGAACGCCGACCCGCATCTCAGGCCTCCATCCTATGCCGGGGCCGCAGCACCCGCCGCCGATCCCCCTCCCGGCGCGTCAACCTCTGGCGGTCCAGGTGCTCCAGCAGGGGAATCGCCCACTTCCGGGTGAGGCCGAAGCGGTCCTTGAACTCGGCGACGGTGAAGGTGTCCCAGCCGGTGGCGAGCAGGTCGGCCTGGAAGCGCTCCAGGGAACTCGCTGCCAGCACGAGGCCGTTCGGAAGCCGGGCCAGCTTGCCGCGCTCGACCAGGTAGCGGAGAACGCCGTCGAAGACCTGGGGCTTGGCGCCGACGGTGCGGCAGAGTTCCTCGGGCGAGCCGGGGGTGAGCCCCTGCGCCTCGAACCCCTGGACGATGTCCTGGGCGAGCCTGGACTCGGCGCCGGTGAGTTCGCTGGCGCGGCCCGGGAGAGTCACGAGTTCGCCGTCCGTGACGATCGCTTCATCCTTGCCGCCGCGGCTCGACCAGTCCAGGTAGGCCGGGGCGAGGTCGGCGGCGCGCGCGCCCAGCAGCCGGCGGACCAGTTCGGCCTTCGGCATGCCGCGCGACAGGCGGTCGGCGGCGAAGTGGGCCTCGACCAGACGCCGGGCACGCCGGGTCACGCGACGAACCGTGGTCGCGGTGACGAAGCGGCCGCCGGCGCCCGCCTCGAGCAGCAGGCCCGCCTGCGCGGCGCCGTTGAGCACCTCCCGGGCGTCGGCGGGGACGACGCCCAGACGCAGGGCGAGTTCGGTCACAGCCAGACCGGCCTCGCGGCTGCGGGCGGCCCACTGCACGGCGGCGGCCTGCCGGTCGCCGGAGCCGAGCGCGTCGATCGTCGGTCCGAGAGCCTTGCCTCGAGGACGCCTCCAGGCCGGGTCGAGCACGTCGCCGCCGCCGAGCGTCGTCTGGGGCGAGGGCCTGCGGATGACGAAGCGGTCGCCGCGAACCGCCACCAGAGGCTCGTCGAGCCGGATCTCGGCCACCGCTTCCTGGCCGGGCATGAGCCGGGCGGCGTCGAGCGGCCGCAGCTTGCCGATCCGCTGCGCGGCGTTCACGTGAAGCCGCACCGGGCTGCTGCCGTCGAGCGGTTCGGGCGCCGTGGCGAGCAGCCGGCACCGCACGAGCAGGGAAGTCGTGGCGCGGTAGACGCCGGGCGCGGTCAGTTCGTGGCCGCGGGCGACCTGCTCGAGGTCGACGCCGACGAGCTGGAGCGACGTGCGCTCGCCGGCCTCCGCCTGTCGGCGGGGGTCGCCGTGGACCTCGATGCTGCGCACGCGGGCACGGCCGGCGGCGGGCAGGATATCCAGCTCGTCGCCGACGCTCACGGTGCCCCGGGCGAGGGTGCCGGTGACCAGCACGCCGAGTCCCCGCAGGTGAAAGGCCCGGTCGATCGGCAGCCGGGCGGGAAGGCGGCGATAACGGTCGATCGGGGCCGCCGACCTGGCGAGTTCCACCAGGGCCGCACGAAGCTGTTCCAGACCCTCGCCGGTCTGGGCCGACACCGGCAGGATCGGCGCGCCGGCGAACGGGGTTTCGGCAAGCGCCTCCTCGAGCTCCAGCTCGGCAAGCTCCACGAGGTCGGCCGACACGAGGTCCGTCTTGGAGAGCACCGCCAGGCCGGCGGGGATCCGGAGCAGCGAACAGATCGCGAGGTGCTCGAGGGTCTGCGGCATGACTCCCTCGTCGGCGGCCACGACCAGCACCATCATCTGAATGCCGCCGAGCCCTGCGAGGGCGTTGTGGACGAACCGTTCGTGGCCGGGCACGTCGACGAAGCCGATCTGCCAGCCGTCCTCGACCATCGAGGCGAAGCCGAGGTCGATCGTGATGCCGCGCTGCTTCTCCTCTTCCCAGCGGTCGCAGTCGACCCCGGTCAGGGCCTGGACGAGCCGCGTCTTGCCGTGATCGACGTGACCCGCGGTGCCGACGACGAACCGGTTGGCGACCACCCCGTTCACGAACCGCGTTCGGGGTCGATGCCGTAGGCCTGGAGCTTGCGATACAGGTGGCGGCGGTCGATTCCGAGGTCCCTGGCGGCCTGGGAGACGTTGCCGCCGGCGGCGCCGAGCCGGCGCTCGATGTACAGCCGCTCGAAGGTCTCGCGGGCCTCCTTGAGCGAGGCGTAGTCGTTGCCCACCTGGGCGATCGCGTCCGCGCCGCGTACCCGCGGCGGCAGGTCCGCTTCCATGACCACGTCGCCGGGCGCCATGATCATCAGGCGTTCGCTCAGGTTGCGGAGTTCCCGCACGTTTCCCGGCCACGAGTAGGCGACCAGCCGTTCGAGCGCCTGGGGGTCGACCGTCTTCGGGCGGCGGCCGGCCTCGGCGGCGAAGCGTTCGAGGAAGTGGTCGATCAGGGCCGGGATGTCCTCGCGCCGGTCGCGAAGGGCCGGCACGTGGAGCGGAATGACGGCGAGCCGGAAGTAGAGGTCCTCGCGGAACCGGCCGGCGGGGAGTTCACCCTCTTCCAGGTTCTTGTTCGTCGCCGCCAGCACCCGCACGTCGACCTCGATCGGCTCGGAGCCTCCCACCCGCTCGAACCGCTGCTCCTCCAGCACGCGCAGCACCTTGGCCTGGGTGTTCAGCGACATGTCGGCGATCTCGTCCAGGAACAGGGTGCCTCCGTCGGCCTGTTCGAACCGTCCGCGGCGGTTTTCCGAGGCTCCGGTGAAGGCGCCCTTGATGTGCCCGAAGAGTTCGCTCTCGATCAGTTCCTCCGGGATCGCGGCGCAGTTCACTTCGACGAAGGCGCGGCTCCTGCGCTGGGAGAGGCCGTGGACGCGCCGCGCGACGAGCTCCTTGCCCGTGCCGTTCTCGCCGGTGATCAGGATCCGGCTCTCGGCGCGAGCCGCGAGCTTCAACTCGTCCTTCAGTTGCCGCATCGACGGTGAGTCGCCGATGAGCTGCCGCTCGGGGTCGAGCCGGTTCGACAGTTCCCGCACCTGGCGTTCGAGTCGGTTCCGCTCCAGGGCGTTCTCGACCGACACGACGACCCGGTTGAGCGCCAGCGGCTTCTCCAGGAAGTCGTGCGCGCCGACACGCATCGCCTTGACCGCCGTATCGATGTTCCCGTGGCCGGAGATGACGATGACGGGCGTCTGGAAGTCGCCCTCCCGGAGCTCCTCCAGGATCTCCAGACCGTCGCGGTCGGGCAGCCAGACGTCGAGCAGGACGAGATCGAACTCGTCGCTCGCCATCAGCGCCTGGCCGCTCACCGCGTCCGCCGCCGCCGTCACCGAGTGGCCCTCGTCCTCGAGGATGTCCCGAAGCGTCTGGCGGATCCCGGCCTCGTCGTCGACGATCAGAATGCGCGCCTTGCTCATCGTTGGATGCCGGTGAGCGCGGTTCTACCGCGGCAGCTCGGACTGGGGCAACCCGGACTGGGGCAATTCAATGGTGAAGGTCGTGCCGTGGGGCTCGTTGTCCTCGACCCGGATCGAACCGTTGTGGTCGCTGACGATGCGCTGGACGATGGCGAGGCCCAGCCCCGAACCCCGTCCCTTGGTCGAAAAGTACGGCAGGAAGAGCTTCTCGCGGGCCCCCTTCGGCACGCCGCTGCCGGTGTCCCTGACGGAGAGGTCGAAGGTCCCGTTGCTGCGGCCGGCCCGGACCGTCACCTGACCGGGCGGGTTGGTGGCGGCGATGGCGTTGTCCAGCAGGTTGACCAGGGCGGAGCGCATCTGGTCGGCGTCGAGCTTGGCGTGGAGACCCTCTTCGCCGGCCTCGATGCGCGCCTCGACCTCGACTCCGGGTTTGAGCTCGCGGTACAGGTCGACCGTTTCGCTGATCAGCTTCGCTATGTCGACATCGCGGGGCTGAGGGCGCCGCATGCGGGCGTAGCGCGCGAACTGGTCCACGAGGTTCTGCATGTTGCCGACCTCGCGGACGACGATCTGCGCTCCCTCCTCGACCGCGACGCCGAGACTCGCGTCGTTGCTCTGCGCCTTGCGCAGCAGTCGCTCCGCGGCGAGCTTGATCGGAGTCAGCGGGTTCTTGATCTCGTGCGCGATCCGGCGCGCGGCCTCCGTCCAGGTAGCGGCCTTCTGGGCGTCGAGGAGCGCGGTCAGATCCTCGATCACGAGGACGTGGCCGAGCAACTCGAAGCCGCCGCTGCCGTCCGGGGCGCGCAGCGGGCTGGTCTTGACCTCCAGCGTCTTCCAGTCGTCCCTGCCGCCGAGGCTGACCTCGCGACGGGCCGGGGCCGCCCGGGAGCGGCGCGGCCTGGTCGTCTTCCGGTCCGTCGAATCCGGCAGGTCGGCGAACACGGCCTCGACGCCCTTGTCGGGGAGCAGTTCGCTCAGCGCTTCGGGCGGCGCGCCGGCGAGCGAGACGTGTTCCGGCAGTCCGAGCATCTCCATCGCGGCGCGGTTGCAGGTCAGGATGCGGCCGTCCCGGTCGAGCGAGAGCACGCCGGCCGGCCCGCTCTCGAGCACCGCTTCGATGCGGGCGCGCTCGGCGTCCAGGCGTCGGTTCGTCGCCACCAGGTCGCGGTTCGATTCCTGCAGAGCGTCGGTCATCCGGTTGAAGGAGTCGACCAGGACCTGGACCTCGTCGTCGGCGGCCGCCTCGACCCGGTGTTCCAGGTCGCCGCCGGCGATGCGCCGGGTGCCGTCCGCCAGCGCTTCGATCGGACCGGTGACCCGTCCGGCCAGATAGAGACCGACCCAGCACGAGACGAGCAGGATGCACAGGGTCACGGTGAGAAACAGAAGCCAGTACGCGGCCCGGATCTCGTCGCGTTGCGCGTGCAGTTGCCGCCGGGACTGGTAGGCGGCGATCAGGATCTCCGTGTTGCCCGCGAGTTCGGCATCGAGCAGCCTGCCGGCGACGGCCACCGTGGTCTCGGCGCCGCCTTCCCGCGCCGCCGCTGCCAGGATCAGTCGCTCCTCGCTGCCCGCCACTTCGCCGATGGCCCGGGCGGCGCCGGTGCGGACGGCTTCGAGCAGCATGCCGCGGGTCGGCTCGGGTACCTCGGAAAGAGCCTGCGGGTTGACCGTGGCCTGGAGAAAGGTGGTGTCCCGGTAGACCGCCAGGTAGTCGAGGTCGGCCTCGGAACGGGCGTCGCCGAGCGCCCCCAGCAACCTGCCGCGGCCGCGCGGGCTGTCGAGGTCCAGGCTCCCGGTGTCGGCGAGAAAGCGCTCGGCGTCGCGAAGCAGCTCGTCCTGCTGCGTCGAGGTCAGGGCCTGGGAGACCTGGTTCGCCGGCTCCAGCAGATCGTCGATGTCGGTCCGGAACATGCGGTCGATCGAGCCCTGGAGCAGTTCCGTGGCGTAGGCGAAGAGGACGAGTCCGGGGATCAGCGACAGGCCGATGTAGGTGAGGATCAGCTTGGTGCGGAACTTGGCGCCCAGACGCTGGCGCCGGCGCTCGATCCACAGCTTGGTCAGGTTGCGGACGAGCACGAAGACGACGACCAGGATCAGCACGACATTCAGATTGCGCAGCGCGAACAGCAGGATGCTGTTGTTCAGCACCGTGGGGTCGATCTCGCGACCGCGCTGGAGCGCGTAGTAGCCCGCCGTCGGCACGGCGAGGGAGAGCGCCAGGAGCCAGACCAGGAAGCGGTTGGTCTTGATGAGTTCCCGCAGGGGCGGGCGGGTCGCGGTCAGGCGCCGGATCACTCGGCCTCCCCGCTGCCGATCCGGCGCTGGGCGGACCGGAAGGGCGTCGTCTGGGCCCAGGCGGTATGGACCCGGTCCGGAATCAGGCCGAGCCGGGTTCGGGTCCGGACTTCGGCTCGTACCCGCAAGACCAGGCGCCCCGGCGCTTCGTCGGCCAGCTCGACCGACGGCAGCCCCTCAAAGGTCGTCAGCGCCCGTTCGAGGTCCTCCTGCGAGGTGACGACACGGCTGGCGTAGAGCTCGCCGTCGCGCTTGAAGTTGACGAGGTACTCGCGGGTAAGGGCGTTGTACATCGCCACGACCTGCAGCCGGGTGGCGACCACGGCCTTGTCGAACCAGCGCCGCCGGATCCGCCGGAGCTGAATGTCGTAGGTGAAGCCGGTGGGCAGCCCGCTCTCGATCTTCTCCCAGGTGCGCTCGTCGAGCGCCCGGTCCAGGCGGAAGCTGACCAGGAGCACTGGACCCTCGCGCACGGCGGAGAGTCCGGCGATGGCCGCTCCGCCAGACCGGACGGAAGCCTCTCGCGGCGGCTGGGCCGCGAGTGCGTCGCCGCCCAGAACGCTCGACAGGCTGAGCGCGCAGATCAGCCGTCCCGCCCGCGGGACTCCCATGGCGTGACACTACCAGCGTTCGCCCCGCGTAGGGCTACGCAGGCCGCGCTACGCGGACGGCGCGGCGAAACCAGGGTGCCAGGTCGCCGGCTGATCTCCCTCGAGGGGGCGGTCCGTCTGTGGCGGCAGTTCGTCGCCCCGCATCCAGGTCCAGTACCTGGGGTTGGCAACCAGTTCCCTAAGCAACTCGTAGTGGAGTTGATGCCCGCCCCGCAGAACCTCGAAGTGGCCCCAGATCGGCGCTCCGAGCAGGGTGAAGTCGCCGACGGCGTCGAGCGCCTTGTGGCGGACCGGCTCGTCCGCGAAGCGGAGGTCCGTGTTCACCGCGCCGTGTTCGTCGAAGACGATGCAGTTGTCGACCGATCCGCCCAGACCCAGTCCGGCCCGCTGCATCTGCTCGACGTCCATCTGCCGGCAGAAGGTCCGCGCCGGCGCCAGGCCGCGCTCGAAGCTGCGCGTGTCGACATCGATCTGCAGCCGCTGGCGTCCCACGGCGCAGCCTTCGAACTCGATCGTGTAGTCCAGGCGCAGGCCGGGGTAGGGCGATGCACGCAGCCACTTGTCGCCGCGGTCGATCTCGATCACCGAAGTGATCGCGAGGATCCGCCGGTTCGCGTTCTGGGACCTCACCCCCGCCGCTTGCAGCAGCAGCAGGTAGGGCATCGCCGAGCCGTCGAGGATCGGCACCTCGGGGCCGTCCATCTCGACGACCAGGTTGTCGATCCCGAGGATGTAGACGGCGGCGAGGAGGTGCTCGACGGTCGAGACAGTCACGTCGTCTCGGCCGAGGGTGGTGGCGAGTTCGAGGGAACTGACGCTCGTGAGGTCGGCGGGAACCTCCACGTTGCCGGCATCCGCGCGGCGGAAACGGATGCCCGCATCGGGCGGCGCCGGCAGGATGCGCAGATTCGTCTCCCGGCCTGTGTGAATGCCCACGCCGGAGATCGCCGTCGGACGCCGGATCGTCTGCTGGCGGAACAGGCGCTCACGCGTGTCGTTGGACCGTCGCCGGGGACTCCGGCCCGATCCGTTGGCGCGCTTTGCCATCGGGATAGGTGTTTCAGCACGGATCGTGCCAGCCCGGCGACGGCCGTGCGTCTCTTGCAAGTTCCTTGTTTTTCAGTCATTTACGTTCGCCACAAGGGTCCGTCGACGATCCGGTCTGTGGCGTTTTAGCCACACCTCTGTGGCGCTTCGGCCGCATCGCGGCTGCCTGCGTCGGGGCGTCCGCGGCGAGTAGACTCACTCGGGAAGATGCACCCAACGCCGGAAACGAACACCGATGGCCAGGCGCAGCAAACAGAAGCAGCGGTCGCTCGCGGGCGGGAACGCCCTGGCGGTCAACCGGAAGGCGCGGCGGGAGTTTCACGTCCTGGAGCGGCTCGAGGCCGGCATTGAGCTCCTGGGCACCGAGGTCAAGTCGATCCGGAGCGGCAAGATCCAGTTGCGCGACAGCTACGTCGCCTTTCGTGACCACGAGGCCTGGCTGGTGGACGCTCACATCTCCGCGTACAGCCACGGCAACCGGGAGAACCACGATCTCGAGCGGCCCCGGCGGCTGCTGCTGAATCGGCGTGAGATCGACCGCCTGTTCGGCCGTACCCGCGACCGGGGCCTGACGGTGGTGCCGCTGTCGGTCTATCTGAAGGGCAACCGGATCAAGGTCGAACTGGCCCTGGCCCAGGGCAGGAAGTTGCACGACAAGCGGGAGCGGGAACGGGAGCGGACCCTCGACCGCGAGGCCGGCGAAGTGTTTCGCGGCCGGCGGCGCCTGCGGGCGGACGCGCCAGGGGAAGCGCGGTGAGCGGGAAGAGGATCGTCGTTCGCGGCGCCCGCGAACACAACCTGAAGAACCTGACGGTCGAGATCCCGCGGGATCGGCTGGTCGTCGTCACCGGCGTTTCGGGCTCGGGCAAGTCCTCGCTCGCCTTCGACACGCTGTTCGCGGAGGGACAGCGTCGCTACGTCGAGTCCCTGTCGGCCTACGCGCGCCAGTTCCTGCACCAGGTCGAGAAGCCGGACGTCGACTCGATCGAGGGACTCTCGCCCGCGATTTCGATCGAGCAGAAGTCGGTGTCCCGCAACCCGCGGTCGACCGTGGGGACGGTGACCGAGATCCAGGACTACCTGCGGCTGCTCTACGCCTCGGTGGGCGTGCCGCACTGCCCCGAGTGCGGCAAGGTGATCCGGCCGCAGACCGTGCAGCAGATGGTCGACCGGGTGGCCGGGATGCCGGAGGGCACCCGCCTGCTGCTGCTCGCGCCCTACGTGCGGGGCAAGAAGGGCGAGTACCGCCGCCAGCTCGAGCAGATGGTCCGCGAGGGCTTCCTGCGGGCGCGCATCGATGGTGAACTCTGCGAGCTCTCCGGCGACCTCCCCGCTCTCGACAAGAACAGGAAGCACGACATAGAGATCGTGATCGACCGGCTCGTCGTGCGGCCGGGCATCGAGCAGCGGCTGGCCGCATCGTTCGAGACGGCCCTCGAGGTCGGGCGCGGCCTGCTCGTCGTGGCCCCCCAGGGTTTGCCCGAGGAGACGATGTCCCAGCACTTCGCCTGCGCCGACTGCGGCACCAGCCTGGCCGAGATCTCGCCTCGACTGTTCTCGTTCAACAGCCCCTACGGGGCCTGTCCCGAGTGCGGCGGCCTGGGGTCCTCGATGGCGGTCGACGAGGAGAGGATCCTGGACGATCCGCGGCGGTCGATCCAGGCCGGCGTGCTCCGGCCCTTTCCGACGAGTTCATCCTCCTGGCGGCTCAGGATGCTCAGGACGGTCGCCGCGGAAATGGGCTTCGACCTCTCGACGCCGTGGTGCGAGCTGTCCGAGGAGGTGCGGCAGGTCGTGCTCTACGGTTCGGGCAGCCGCGAGATCGCCTTCGAGATCAAGGGTCGGCGCTCGTCCTACCAGTGGCGGGGGCGGTACGAGGGCGTGGTGCCGATGCTCACTCGCCGCCACGCGGACACCGAGTCCCCGGGCGTTCGCGCGGAGATCGAAAAGTACATGTCGGTGCGCACCTGCGGCTCGTGCTCGGGCCGCCGGCTTCGTCCCGAAGCGCTGGCGGTCACGGTCGGCGACCGTTCGATCGACGATCTGACCTCGATGCCGATCGGCGACCTCCGGCGGGCGGTCGGAGCGTTGGGGCTGAGCACGAAGGAACGGCAGATCGCCGGCAAGATCCTGCAGGAGGTGGAGGACCGGCTGACGTTCCTCGATGACGTCGGTCTCGGCTACCTGCACCTGGACCGGGCCTCGGGATCCCTCTCGGGAGGCGAGAGCCAGCGCATCCGGCTCGCGACGCAGATCGGAAGCAAGCTCCAGGGCGTGCTCTACGTGCTGGACGAGCCCTCGATCGGCCTGCACCAGCGGGACAACGCGAAGCTGCTGCGGACGCTCAAGGGCATGCGTGACCTCGGCAACTCCGTCCTCCTGGTCGAGCACGACGAGGAGACGATCCGCGAGGCCGACTGGATCGTCGATCTGGGTCCCAGGGCGGGCGAGCACGGCGGCGAAGTGGTCGCCGAAGGATCGCTCGAGAAAGTGGAGAAGGCGAAGGGGTCGTTGACCGCCGCCTACCTCCGCGGCGAGGCGGAGGTGCCCGTGCCCGCGGCGCGGCGGCCGGGGAACGGCGCCTGGCTGGGCATTCGGGGCGCCCGCCAGAACAACCTGGCCGAACTCGACGTGGACGTGCCGCTCGGCTGCTTCGTCCTGGTCACCGGTGTCTCCGGTTCGGGCAAGAGCAGCCTGGTCAACGAGGTGCTGTACAAGGCCCTGGCGCGCCACTTCTACCGCGCCGTCGATCCGGCCGGCGATCACGACCGGATCGAGGGCCTCGAGCATCTCGACAAGGTGATCGCGATCGATCAGAGTCCGATCGGCCGCACTCCCCGCTCCAACCCGGCGACGTACACCAACGTCTTCACGCCGATCCGCACCCTGATGGCGAAGACGCCGGAAGCGCGGGCCCGCGGCTACAAGCCCGGCCGGTTCAGCTTCAACGTCAAGGGAGGCCGCTGCGAAGCCTGCGCCGGCGACGGCCAGAACAAGATCGAGATGCACTTCCTGCCCGACGTCTACGTCACCTGCGACATCTGCGGCGGCCTGCGCTACGACCGCGAGACCCTGCAGGTCCGGTACAAGGGGAAGAACATCGCCGACATCCTCGCCATGAGCGTCGAGAACGCCTGCGAGTTCTTCGCCAACGTCCCGGCCATCGACCGCATCCTGTCGACGCTGGACGAAGTGGGCCTCGGCTACATCCGCCTCGGCCAGCCCGCGACCACGCTGTCGGGCGGCGAGGCGCAGCGGGTCAAGCTGGCCACCGAGCTGTCCAAACGGGCGACGGGCCGGAGTCTCTACCTGCTGGACGAGCCGACGACCGGTCTCCACTTCGACGACGTGCGGCGCCTGGTCGGCCTTCTGCAGCGTCTGGTGGACCGGGGCAACACGGTGCTGGTCGTCGAGCACAACCTCGACGTGATCAAGAACGCGGACTGGATCATCGACCTGGGCCCGGAGGGCGGCGTCGGTGGCGGCAGGCTGGTGGTGGCCGGCACGCCGGAGCACGTGGCGGCCTCGCCGGAGAGCCACACCGGGGAGTTCCTGAGCAAGGTGCTGGCGACCCCGGCAGCGGTGCGCGCCACCCAGGTAAGAAAGGCGAGCTGAGCGTGGCCGACCGCGGATCCTCCCCCTCCCGGAAGGCGTCAACGGACTTTGCCGGCCGCCGCCAACGGCTGCAGCTCGAGACGCTCTACGACCTGGTCGTGGCGCTCCACTCCCACGAATCCGAGCAGGGACTGCTGGACGACCTCCTGCAGCGTCTCTGCACGATCGTCGACCCGGCGGCTGCCGCGACCGTCACCCGCGACCGGTTCGGGGTCGCGCGGTCGGCGTCCACGGTCGGCTTCGGCAGCGATTCCCCGGCAGCCGAGGCATTGCTTGCCGGACCCTTGTGGGACGATCTCCTGGCCCGGGACGACCTCCTGGCGCGCAGCGGCGGCTCGCTGGCCGGTCGAGAGTTCCAGTCCCTGCTGGCGGCGCCGCTCAAGTCCCGTGATGCCGTGCTGGGCTTCGTCGCCGTCCTCGACAAGGAGGTCCGGGGCAAGGGCCAACCGGGCTTCAGTGACGGCGACCGGAGGTTTCTCCGGTCCGTCGCGGCGCTGGCCGGAGTGGCCCTGGACGGTCTGCGCCAGGTGGAGCGGCTGGTCGTCTCGCGGGAACGGCTGGCGGAGGAGAACAAGCTGCTCAAGGAGCGCCTCGACGACCTGGCGGAGGTCGGCGGCAGGCGGATCGTGGCCCATGCGCCGGCGATGCGCCGCATCCTGGAGGTGATCGACCGGGTCGCGCCGCGGAGCGTTGGCGTCCTGCTTCGCGGCGAGAGCGGCACGGGCAAGGAACTCATGGCGGCCTTTCTCCACCAGCGATCCGAGCGGACCGGCCCGCTGGTGGCGGTGAACTGCGCCGCGCTTCCGGAGAGCCTGCTGGAGAGCGAACTGTTCGGCATCGAGGGCGGCGTGGCCACCGGCGTGAGGGCGCGCCTCGGCCGCTTCGAACTGGCCGAGGGGGGCACCCTCTTCCTCGACGAGGTCGCCGATCTCGATGTCGCGCTGCAGGTCAAGCTGCTGCGCGCGCTCCAGGAGCGCGAGATCGTGCGGGTCGGGGGTCAGCGGGCGATCGCCGTCGACGCCCGGGTCGTTGCCGCGACCCACCAGCCGCTGGAACGGCTGGTCGAGGAGGGCCGGTTCCGCGAGGATCTGTACTACCGCCTCAAGGGAATCAGCGTCGAGCTGCCGCCGTTGCGGGAGCGACGGCGGGACATCCCGCACCTGATCCGCCACTTCGCCGAACGGTTCTGCGAGCGGGAATCGGTCGAGTTGCCGCAGTTCGACCGGACGGCGCTGAACTTCCTGCTGGCGCACGACTATCCCGGCAATGTGCGGGAACTGCAGAACATCGTGGAGGGCGCGGTCTCCCTGGCCGACGGCGTCGTCGACGTGGCCCTGATCCAGTCGCTGATGGGCGGCGCGGTCGGCCTTCAGAGCCCGGAGCCGCTCGACCTCGAGACGGTCAAGCGGCGTCACGTACGCCGGGTCATCGGAATGACGGGGGGCAACAAGAGCGCCGCCGCGAGGCTTCTCGGCGTCAACAGGCGCACCCTGACGCGCGGAGGGTACTGATCGATCCGCTGTCGGTGCGGCATCCCGCGATGGCAATGGGTCATTTTGGCCCATCATAGGACATATTGTCCCTAGTGCATGTGAGGCGGGCGTAACGTCTCACCAGAGCCGGCCCAAGCCCGAGTGGCGCGACTCGGTCGGGACAAATTGCCCCGAATCGACCATCCGGTCGCGACGGTGCCGCTCGTCGTCAAACCCGCGTGAAAGCTGGGTTTACGGACGGTTTGCCCTCGTATCTCCCCGGCTGGCAGAGGACTTGCTCTCTACCAGGGTCACCAACGGGGAGGTCGAACATGATGGTAGGGTCGCCGTTCAGTTTTTTGGACCGTGGGGGCGTCACCGCGCCGGTTTCGTGGGCGGGGAGTCTCTCCGCCGGTGTGTTCTGGTCGTCCGTGGTGGTCGCCAGCTTTCTCTGGTTTCTGCTGAACGACCGGATCCAGCCCGTGGTGATCTACTGTCTCAAGCTCTTTCTTGTCGCCTAGGATCCCGGCCGCTGGGACGCCGATCGCCTACCCCCGATGTCTGAGCTCGGAGTTCTTGAAGAAACCCACCTGACTTTCAGGCTCGCGCCTGAAATGGAACTGGAGGTGCGGGCCTGCGCCTGCGAGATGGCGAAGTCCATCCGGATGAGCACGGACAAGGTCGAGGAAGTGGGCATGGCGGTGGTAGAGGCGTGCATCAACGCGATCGAACACAGCCGGGCCGCCGACGGCCAGCTTCATCTCGGGCTTGCGGTACTGGGTTCGGCCGAGGCGGACGAGCCGCAGGTGCTCCGGATCACGATTCAGGATCAGGGAGTCGGCTTCGACTGTTCGAAGCTCGTGCCGCCCCGGATCGAGGACAACCTGAAGTCGATCCGGAAGCGTGGCTGGGGGTTGAAGATCATTGAAGGACTGATGGACGAGGTGAACGTGCTCTCGGGCGAGGGCGGCACCTCCGTCGTGATGTTGAAGGTACTCTGACGCTCTTGCTGAGCGAGGAAGTCTGGTTGGTTCCATGACCGAGGGTCTGAAGTTGAAGGTGGAGCGCCGCGACGGTCTGGCGGTGATCTACACGGACGGCTACATCAACAATCAGGGCGGCGAGGAGATCGCGGAGGCGGCGTACGGCCTGCTGGACGAGGGCTTCAGGACGCTGCTGCTGAACCTCGCCGGGACGAAGATCGTCAACTCGATCGGCATCTCCATCCTGATCGAGATCATCGAGAAGATGATCGAAGTGGAGGGCCGGCTTTCCTTCTGCGATCTCACGCCGACGATCGAGAAGACCTTCCACATCATGGGCCTGGCGCAGTACGCCAGCATCTTTCCGGACGAACAGGCGGCGGTGACCGGACTTCAGGCCGGGGCCTCGTGACTTCGCCGGCCGCCGGTGCCGCTCAGGCGTCGGAGTCGACCTCGGCGGCTGGAGCGGGTCTCGGAGCCGAACTCTGGCGGCTGGCGGCGGCGGCGGAAACCGCGGAGTGGGAGAGCGGCGCGGCGCAGACCCGGCTGGTCGGGCACTGGTGCCGGACGCAGGGGCTGGCCGGCGCCCAGATCTACCGCCGCGACGGGGGTCCCGTGGCGTCGTGGGGCGTGCTCGGCACTCGCGAACGGAGCCTGGAGCACGGCCTGATCCTCTACTACGCGGCCGTGGACGATGCGACTCGCGATGACGGCGCCGGCGGCGGACAGGAAAGAACGCCGGAGGAGCACGACCTCGCCGGAGTGCTGGCCATCGGCCTCAGGCTGCGGGAACTGGCCGACGAGCTGAAGGACCGGAAGTTCCAGGACAACTACAACGTCGTCACGCTGGAGGCGGTCTACGACGTGGGGCTGGCGATCGCTTCGACGCTGAACCTGGATGAACTGACCGAGGAGATCCTGCTGCGCGCGGTTTCGCTCCTGGACGCCCGGCGCGGCGCCTTCTACCTGCTGGACGACGAAGGCCGCCTCGCGCTCGCCGGCACGATCGGCGGCGGCGCCCGCGAGGCGATCGAAGCGCCGCCGGCCGGTTTCGACGAAGCCGGCATCGAAGCGGTAGCGGCGGGCGTGATGCCGGCCGCGGAACACTCGCTCGCGGTCCCCATCGAAGGCGACGGGGGCAGCGGCAGCGTCGGCCTGCTCGTGGTCGCGGACAAGGAGAGCCGGACCGGAGTCGGCCCGTTCGCCGCGGCCGATCATCGGGCGCTCTCGCTGTTCGCCAACCAGGCCGCGATCGCGTTGACCAACGCGAAGCTCCATCGGCAGGCGCTCGAGAAGGAGCGCCTCGAGCGCGAGGTGGAGCTCGCCGCCGAGATCCAGCGCAACATCCTGCCCGCGGAGATGCCGAGCGCGGGCTGCTTCGAGACGGTTGGCTGGAGCCGTCCCTCGCGCCAGGTCGGCGGCGACTACTACGGCTCGCTCCGGTTGGCCGGGTCGCGCCGTGGTCTGGTGGTCGCGGACGTCACGGGCAAGGGCATGCCGGCCGCGCTCCTGGTCTCTACCCTGGACTCGGCGTTGCGGTTGCTCGTCGACGACTGCCGGCTGGGCGGAGAAGGCGTGGGGGCGGAACTCTCGCCGGACCTCTTCGACCGCCTGAACAAGCACATCCTCGAGAGCAGCGCCAGCAATTGCTTCATCACCCTGATCCTCGCGGAGATCGATCCGCGAAACCGCGCCGTCCGCTACCTCAATGCGGGACACAACCCGGGGCTCCTGGTGCGCGGGGACGGCGAAGTGACGCCGCTTCCGGCCAGCGGCCTGCCGCTGGGCCTGCTTCCCACCGCGAGCTACCAGGTGGAGCCGCTCGAGATGGGGCCGGGCGATCTCCTCTGCCTGTACAGCGACGGGATCACGGAGTGCGAGTCCCCGGACGGCGAAGAGTACGGCCAGGAGCGGCTCGAGGACTTCCTTCGCTCTCGCCGCGAGCGGCCGCTGTCCGAGGTCGTGGACGCGATCGACGCCGACGTGAGGCGCTTCGGGGCCGGCCTTCCCCAGGGCGACGATCAGACGGTCGTGCTGATTGGTAGCCGCTGACTTGGGCACTGGCGGACGGAGTCCGATAGCAGCCGTCCGACTTCCGGAAAGCCGCGACCGGGCGTGTACGGTGGCGTGTACGGGCGACCATTTGACATCTCCAGGGATCGGGGTTAGGTTCCGCTCACAGTTTGATTGGCGGGGTTCGCGAGAACCCCGGAATGCAAGGGGTCCCCGGAATGCAAGGGGTCCCCGGAATGAGACGGTGCTCGGCGCCTCGTCAATCCGTCGGCGCTTCCGATCGCTGGCATGAGCCGGAAGACAGCGGCCCGCCGCTGAGGGCTGGGGTCGCTGCCGTTCCGCTGTTCGTACTGCTGGCGCTCGGCTTGGCGGCGCTGTTCTTCGGCGGGCACTCGTCGGTGGAAGCGCAGAGCAGCTCGACCACCCTCATGTGCGCTCCGGGATGGGAGATGGTCGGCACCCGCTGCAAGTACTTGAGCTTTGGCATTCAGGTCCTGTGGCGCGACGCCATCTACTGCGGGGAAGGAACGCAGCCGAACCCCGCGCACAGCAGGTGCGTGTCGATTCCGGAACCCGACCCGGTTTCGCCGTCGCCTTCGGACGACGACGAGGACGAGGGCGACGATGACGACAACCCGAATGGTCCCACGGGCGTTACTCCCGGCCCTCTCTACTTCTGCAACGAGGGATACACCTTCAACCATGCCACGAACCGGTGCGAGGCGGATTCACCGCCGCTTGCGGCGCCGTCCGTTTCCAACTTCCGGGTGCCGTCCAGCG